>NZ_JBOBFV010000002.1:0-1215552 GCF_050587365.1 Plantibacter auratus
ACCGAAGCGTGTCACCTCCCCCGGTCACTGAGCCTGTCGAAGTGCCCACGAAGCACCTCGCCATCCGAGGACACCATCGACCGGACCGCCCTTCGACAAGCTCAGGGACCGAAGCGTGTCACCTCCCCCGGTCACTGAGCCTGTCGAAGTGCCCACGAAGCACCTCGCCATCCGAGGACACCATCGACCGGACCGCCCTTCGACAAGCTCAGGGACCGGACTGGGTGCGGCTCAGGAGACCGGAAGGGGTGGCCTCTCGGGGCCGGACGGGGTGGCCTCTCGGTGCCGGAAGGGGTGGCCCCTCGGGACCGGACGGGGTGCGGCTCAGGGCGAAGAGGTGTCCGTGCCCTGGTCGTCCGAGGTCGGCTCCGGCTTCCGCCGGGTCACGAGCAGCACGCCGATGCCGGCGATCAGGACGACGCCGATCGCGCCGACGATCCACCACACATCGCCACTGAGCCCGCCAGCGGACGACTCCGGCTCGACACCGCCCGCCTCCGACGAGGGCTCGACGGTGGAAGCACCGCTCGTCGCGCACGCGGGCTTCGCACTCCCCGCGGCGATTTCCTGGCCCTCGGCCGGCGCCCACTCGAAGGTGTAGCTGCCCGACAGCGGGTGGCCGTCGGTCGAGACGAGCTGCCAGACGACGGTGTACTCACCCGCTTCACCGAGCTGCAGCGGCATGACGAGCGCAGGGCCGTTCACGGCTGCGCACGCGGTGCCGTAGTAGAGCCGCTCGTCGCCGGGACCGGTCACCTGGATCTGGTTGGACTGGCCGGCGTCCCCGAGGTCGAGCAGGTTGTCGTTCGTCGTGATGACGAGTTGCTCCGGCTGTTCGGTGATCGTCGAGCCCTCGGCCGGCGTCGTCGAGATGATGCTGTTGTGCGCTGAGGCCGGCTGGGCCACGGCGAGCACCGCCGCGACCGCGAGGAACGCGGTCGCAGCGGTGCCGACGAGGCGGCGACGACGGGAGACCGTCATCAGGCCTGGCGCTTCGCGTCGGACGCTGCGCGGCGTGCAGAGGCAGCGATGACGATGCCGGCGGCACCGACGACGAGACCGGCGATGCCGAGCACGCGGCCCAGCACGTCGGTGGTGCCGGCGTCGGTCGCGGCGGCGGCCTCGGTGTGGTCGCCGTCACCGTCGTCGTCCATGGCAGCACCACCGTGGTGGTCGCCGGCCTCGGCAGCCGTCACGACCACGACCGGCGCCGGCGACTCGAGGTCGTCCTCGGTCTGACCGTCCTTCGCGACGTCGGTCCAGTCGGTCTGGCCGACCTCGCAGGTCTGCGTCACGGGGAAGACGAGCGTCTTGCCCTCGGCGTCGGCCGGCAGCTGGACCTGGAAGGAGACGGTGTCGCGGTAGCCGTCGGCGAGCGGCGTCTTGGCCGTGTAGACGACCGTGCCGACGCGCTCGGCGAGCTGCTCACCGTGACTGTCGGTGATGGGCTTCGCGAGCGGGGCCATCTGCTTGTCGATGGTCCAGTTCGGGTTGACCGTCGGCGTCACGGCGTTGATCTCCTCGGGGATCTCGAAGGAGAGGCTCGTCGTGGGCGAGCCGTCGCAGCCGTGACCGACGGCGAAGCTCAGCACCGTGTAGGAGCCGGCGGCCGTGGAGGTCGGCGTGACGCTGACGTGGGCGCTGGCGGCGAGCGGTGCGCCGACCGCGAGGAGCGCTCCGGCGCCGATGGCGATGGCACCGAGTACGGCGGGCTTGCGGAAGGTGCGGCGGGGGGTGGTTGCGTTCATGATCGTCCTGTCGACTGCTCCGCACGGCGTCGAGCGTGCGGAAAGGGGATGGTCACGCCGGATGGCGCGCCGAAGGGTGCTGCTGCGTCGGGGCCGACCGGCCACGCACGGCACCCGTCCCGGTCGGAGGGTGGTGCGTCGGTCAGGCGGCGGCGAGCGCCGGCGGACCGCGGTGTCGCAGGTGGAGCAGGACCACCCCGAGGTTGCGGGGACGACGGTTGACGCGGACCCAGCGCACCCGGCGGGGCGCGGGGACGAGGTGCGTCGGTGCGGCACGGCGGGCGAGGATCCGGACGGTCAGGGCGGCGAGCGCGGCGAGCGTCGCGCGTTCAGCGAACAGGATGGCTGCGATGGTCGCGACGGCCGCGACGAGGTGCGCCGCCCACATCGTGGTGTCGCCGTGGGTGTGCGCCGCGGTGACGCCGCCGGTCGCGAGTTCGACGACCCCGTGCCGGTGCCAGTTCGCGGGGCCGGTCGCACCGCCGGATGCGACCGTGGCGCTGACGGTGCTCGGGACGAGGGTGAAGAGCGCGTGGTAGCCGAGCTGACTCACGAGCACGGAGGCGACGACCCCGAGTGCGGTGATGCGGCGGCCGGCGAGGAGGACGCAGACCAGGACGGCGAAGGTGCCGCCGACCAGGAGCACGAACGCGGACGGTGCGGCGGCCCCGCCGATCGTGTGAGAGAGGGCGGCGGCGAAGGTGGCGAACGCGGCTGCGGCGGTGCCGCGGGCGACACGGGCCCACCGTTCCGTCATGCGATGCCTCCGGGAGAGCGAGCGGACCAGGTGTCGACGCTCGTGCACACAGCCTACCCGAGCGTCGCCCTTCGACAGGCTCAGGGACCGGGGAGGGGTGCTCAGGGACCGGGGAGGGGTGCTCAGGGACCGGGGAGGGGTGCTCAGGCCCCGGTGTCGGCGACGAACAACAGCACGATCGAGGCGATGGAGCAGACGACGCCGATGCCGAAGGTCACGCCGAAGAGCAGCCGGAGCGCCCTCGTGTGATCGGCCGTCCTGCGGAAGCGTGCGCGCGACGGTTCCCGGCGGGCGTAGAAGACGTTCGGCTCCTCGGGGTCGCGGAGGGCGTCGAACTCCGCATCCGTGACGGGTCGTGAGTACAGCTCGGCCGCCTCGGTCATCCAGCGGACCTCGCGCCCCGGACCTCGATCGACGTCCTCGCCGCCCGCGTCGTCCGGCAGATCCACGATGACCCCGTGCGTCTCCACCCAGCTGCCGTCCGCGGCCCGCGCGATGAGCATGACGAGCAGCACGACGACGGCGCTGCCGAAGCCGATCCAGGTGAAGACCTCGAAGACGAGGCCGAGGAGATCGTGGGGGTCCACGATCACATGCTATCCGGCGAGCGGACCCACGACCCGGACGGCCTCCCTCAGACGGACTCGGGTCGCTTCTGCCGCATGGGCTCGGCCGGCTGGTCCGGCCCGTTCCAGACGCCGATGATGCCCCACGCGACCGCGGCGATCGGGACGGCGAGGACCGCGCCGACGATGCCGCCGAGGATGGTGCCGGCGGTCAGGGCGAGGAGGACGACGAGGGCGTGCAGCTTGAGCGAGCGTGCCATGACGACGGGCTGGAGGAAGTTGCCCTCGAGCTGGTTCACGAGCACGACGATGCCGACGACGATGAGGGCGGCGACCGGACCGTTGGCGACGAGCGCGACGAGGGCCGCGAGGATGCCGGCGGCGGTCGCACCGACGATCGGGATGAAGGCGGTCAGGAACACGATGACGCTGAGCGGCAGCGCGAGCGGGACCCCGATGATCGCGAGGCCGATGCCGATGCCGATCGCGTCGACGGCCGCGATCGTGGCGGTGCCGCGCACGTACCCGCCGAGGGTGTCCACCGTCTTGCCGCCGATGCGCTTGGCGCGGTCGTACGCGGTTCCGGTGAAGGGGCGGAGCAGGAACTCCCAGAGACGCGGCCCGTCCTTGAGGAAGAAGAACAGGACGACGACCATGAGCACCAGGCCGGTGAGGAAGCTCGCCGTCGCGGAGACGCCGGCGAGCGCCCCGCTGCCGAACTGGCTCGAGGTGAGGAAGTCGACCGCGGTCTGCTTGGCGTCCTCGATCTGCTTCTCGTCGATGTCGAACGGCAGGGTGCCGAGCCAGTCCTGCAGCTGCCCGAAGCCCTTCGAGGCGGAGTCGACGAGGTCGTCCCACTGGCTGCGAACGGCCCAGACGATGAGCCATCCGATGCCGCCGAGGACGACGAGGATCGAAACGAGGGCGATCCAGGTGGCGAGGATCGACGGGAGCCCCTTCGACCGCATCCACCGCATGAGCGGGTAGATCGCCGAGGCGAGGATGAGTGCGATGACGACGGGGATCATCACGAGGGAGAGCTGGGTCAGCGCGAAGACGATCAGTGCGGCGACCGCGACGATGGCGAGCGTCTGGATGCTCCGGGTCGCGAACGTGCCGATGCGGTCGTGCCAGAGGCCGCGGGCGAGCGGTTCCGGTGCGTCCTCATGCTTGTCGAACAGGCCCATGGGATCCCCAATCTCGGCAGCGGCGGAGCCGGACGGGCCCCGCGCCCAGTCAACCACGTCGGTGCGGGCCGAGGTCAGGCCGCGCGGGAGTAGCGTTGTCCGTGATAAGGAGGCGCTCATGACGAGACTCGACGCCGACCCGGTGCCCAGCGTCTGCCATGCACCCGACGGATCCGGGACGAGACTCCTCGAGGCCCGCGAGGTCCCCCTCGGCGGCGTCCGCGGCCTGAGCGTCCATCGCACCCTCCCACAGCGCGAGCTGCCGATGATCGGCGCCTGGTGCTTCCTCGACCGCTTCGACGAGGACCGCTCGCTGATGCGTGTGCTGCCGCATCCGCACACCGGCCTGCAGACCGTGACGTGGCCGCTCGTCGGCGACATCCGCCACCGCGACAGCGTGGGCAGCGACGTGGTCGTCCGCCCGGGCGAGCTCAACCTCATGACGAGCGGTCGAGGCGTGTCGCACTCCGAGTTCTCGGTGGGCGAGGAGGCGGCCGCCATGCACGGCCTCCAGCTGTGGGTGGCGCTCCCGGAGGCCGCCGCCCAGGTGCCGGCTGCGTTCGAGCAGCACACGGACCTGCCCGTCCACCGCGCTCCAGGCTTGGAGGCGACCGTCCTCATCGGCACGCTGGGCGGCGTGACGTCGACCGCGACCGTCCACTCGCCACTACTCGGTGCCGACGTGACGATCGAGGCCGACACCGTCGTCGAGGTGCCGGTGGATCCGTCCTTCGAGCACGGCGTCCTGGTGATCGACGGGGCGCTCGAGGTCGGCGGCGTCGAACTCGGCTCCGGCCCGTTGCTCTACCTGGCGCCCGGGTGCGATCGCCTCGAGCTCCGGAGCGCGACCGGTGCCCGCTTCGTGCTCCTCGGAGGGACGCCGTTCCCGGAGGAGCTGGTCATGTGGTGGAACTTCGTCGGTCGCAGCCACGAGGACATCGCGTCCGCCCGGGAGGACTGGGAGGCGGGGTCGCCGCGCTTCGGGTCGGTCGCCGGCCACGGCACGGACCGCATCCCTGCGCCGCCCTTGCCGAACGTCCGTCTGACCCCGCGCCGACGCTCGATCTGATCGCCCGGACGGGGCGCTCGGGACCCCGTTCCGAGCGGTGTCGGTCGGCATCTCGACGGGCTGATAAAGGATAGGCTGTCCTCAGGAGATCGGCTGCTCGTGAAGGTGGGCTCATGCAACGTCTGAGTACGCGACTGCTGCTGACCTGCGCCGCCATCGGCGTCGGCGGCGGCCTCGTCTTCGTCGTCTCCGGGTATGTCGGCGGCACGATCTCCGCGACCGCCCCCGTGCTCTACGGCCTCATCATCGGCGTGTACTTCCTGCCGGGCGTCGTCTCGCAGGCGCTCCTCCGACGTGGTGGCGTGGCCCTCATGACCGGGCTCACCGCCGGCCTCGTCTCAGCGGCGTTCAGCCCGCAGTGGTTCTTCCGGTACTTCGGCACCGGCCTCGCGATCGGGCTCCTGCAGGAGATCCCCTTCGCCGTGTCGCGTTACCGCGTCTGGAGGGCCTGGGTCTTCTACCTGGCAGCGGGCATCGCCGGACTCGTCTTCGGCGGCTCCGTGCTCGTCGTCCTCGGGATCGAGCATTTCGCACCCCTCGCCCAGACGGTCTACATCGCGCTCTTCGTCCTCAGCCCGATCGCCTTCACCGCGCTCGGGCGGGCGGTCGCAGCAGCCCTCGCGAGAGCCGGTGTGGGGCGGTCCATCGCGAAACCCCTGCAGCGCGACCGCGGCTCGGCCGGCACGCGGGCCTGAGTGGACCCCGTACCGCCGACGCACCCCGCCACCGTCGTCCGGCGGGTGCGCATCCGCCACGACGAGCGTGAGGAGTGGACCCCGGACGACGTGTCGTTCCAGGTCGCACCCGGTGAGGTTGTCCTCCTGCTCGGTCCGAGCGGCTCGGGGAAGTCGACGCTCGCGCTGGCCCTCAACGGCCTCGTCCCCCACGCCGTCCCGGCCGAGTTCGAGGGTGCTGTGGTCACCGGCGGGCTCGACACGGCCACCTCGACGGTCGCGCAGTTGAGCGAGCACGTGGCGATGGTGTTCCAGGACCCCGACGCGCAGATCGTCACCGGAACGGTCCTCGACGAGGTGTGCTTCGGCCCGGAGAACCTCCTGCTCCCCGTCGAGGAGGTGCTGTCCCGCGCCGAGCGCGCGCTCCGGCAGGTCGGGCTCTGGGAGCGCCGGGCTGAGAACCCCGACCGACTCTCAGGCGGAGGCCGACAGCGACTCGCGATCGCCTGCGCCCTGGCCATGGGGAGCGACCTCCTCGTCCTCGACGAGCCGACGGCGAACCTCGATCCGGCCGGGATCGAGGAGGTCTACGCAGCCCTCCGTTCACTCGTCTCCGGACCCGACGGCGTCGGGAAGCGGCACGCGATCCTGCTCGTCGAGCACAACCTCGACGCCGCCATCGACCTCGTCGACCGGGTCGTCGTCCTCGATCGCGACGGGCGGCTCGCCTTCGACGGCCCGACCCGCGACGTCCTGCTCGGACACCTCGACGAACTCCTCGCCATGGGTGTCTGGCTCCCGGTCGCGACGCTCGCGGCCCTGCGACTGCGGGAGGGCGGTGTCCTGCTGCCGGGCCTCCCCCTGACACCCGCCGAGCTGACCGCCGCACTCGACGCGACCGCACTGCCGGCGCTGCCGACAGCAACCGCCGCCCCGGTCACCGCCGAGCGGTCGGTGGCGGTCCGCGTCGACCGGCTCAGCGTCGAACGCGGTCGCGGCCGCCGGCGCACCCCGATCCTCCGCGAGGTGAGCCTCGAGGTCGGGACGGGCGACTTCCTCGCGGTGATCGGGACGAACGGTGCCGGCAAGACGACGCTGCTCCAGGCGATCGCCGGGGTGGTCCGGCCTCCCCGCGGCCGCATCGACGTCGGCGGGATCGACCCGGGGCGCAGCGACGTCCGGACGATCGCGGCGCACATCGGCTTCGTCTTCCAGAACCCCGAGCACCAGTTCATCGCCCACACCGTCCACGACGAACTCGCGCACGGCCTGCGGATCCGGGGCGTCGACGACGCCGAGATCGAGCGGCGCGTCGACGACCTGCTGCGGCGGTTCGGCCTGGAATCCGCACGCGACGTGCACCCGTTCCTGCTGTCCGGCGGCCAGAAGCGCCGACTGTCCGTCGGGAGCGCCCTCATCGCCGGAGCTCCGGTGCTCGCGCTCGACGAACCGACCTTCGGTCAGGACCGGGCGCGGGCGAACGAGCTCCTGGACCTCCTCGCCGGACTCAACGCGCAGGGCACCACGGTCCTCGTCGTGACCCACGACCTCCAGCTCGTCGCCGATCACGCGAGTCACGTCGCGGTGATGGCCGGCGGTCGCCTGCTCGCCCACGACACGACCGCCGCGGTCCTCGGCGACGACGAGCTCCTGCGCCGCGCGGGGCTCCGCCCACCACCGCTCGCCCAGGCGATGCGCTCGCTGGTGAACCACCCCGACTGGCGGCACCTGTCGAGACTCGACGACCTGCCCGGGGCGGCCGCTCGATGAGCGCCACGACGATCGACCCGTACGCCTCGAGCACGGCACCGGCCGGTCGATTCCTGTACCGGTTGAACCCGCTCGCGAAGCTCGGCGCTCCGCTCCCGGTGATGATCCTGCTCGCGTTCACGAGGGACCCGGTCACGCCGGCGCTGTTCATCGCCCTCGCGATCGTGGTCATCCTCGTCGGGGCCAGACTCACGCGGACGGTCGCCCTCCTGCTCTTCGTGGCGCTGCCGCTCATCGTCGCGATCATGTCCTTCAGCTTCGGCCTGTGGACCGACCCGAGCCGCGTCGACCAGTCCGTCCTGCTGTTCCAGGTCGGCGACTACCGGTTCTTCCTCGGGGCGCTGCTCGTCGGCCTCGCGACGGCGCTGCGACTCGCGGCCCTGCTCGTCCTCGCCTGCATCGGCGGCCTCACCTCGACCGGTCCGGAGTTCGTCCGCGCGATGATCCAGCAGCTGCACGTGCCCTACCGGATCGGGTACACGGCGCTCGCCGCCTACCGTTTCGTGCCGCGGTTCGGGCACGAGCTGGAGGTGATCCGTTCCGCCCACCGGGTCCGCGGCGTGGCCGAGGGTCGAGGACCGATCGCCGCCGTCCGTCGCGCCGCCGGCACCGTCGTGCCGCTCCTGGCCGGTGCCATTCGTCACGCGGAGCGGGTCGCGCTCGCCATGGACGCCCGCGCGTTCGGCGCCCATCCGCAGCGGACGGAGCGGACACGCATCCCCTTCCGCACCCGCGACTGGTGCTTCATGATCGTCTTCTGGCTCGTGAGCGCCGCCCTCCTGTGGTGGAGCCTCACCGTCGGTCCGGGTCCCGTCATCCGGAACTGATCGTCCGGAGTCACCCGTCGGACTCGAACATATGTTCTAATGGAGGCATGCGGTGGAGCGGACAGGAACTCGGGGTTGAGGCGACGTCGGCGCTGCCGGGCCTCGCGAAGCTGAACAACCTCGTGCGCAGCGTCCAGACGCCCGAGTTCGCCGGGATCACCTTCCACGAGGTGCTCGCGAAGTCCGCACTCAACCGCGTGCCCGGCCAGTCCGTGATGCCGTTCGGGTGGACCATCAACCCCTATCGGGGATGCTCCCATGCCTGCGTGTACTGCTTCGCCCGACCGACGCATTCGTACCTGGACCTCGATGCCGGGAAGGACTTCGACTCGCAGCTCATCGTCAAGGTGAACGTCGCCGAGGTCCTCGAGAAGGAGCTCGCGAAGGCGAGCTGGGGCAGGCACCCGGTGGCACTCGGCACGAACACCGACCCGTATCAGCGCGCTGAGGGCAAGTACCGCCTCATGCCGGGGATCATCAAGGCCCTCGCCGACTCGGGAACCCCGTTCTCGATCCTGACGAAGGGCACGCTGCTCCGGCGCGACCTGCCCCTCCTGGCCGAGGTCGCTCAGCGCGTACCGGTCGACCTCGCCATGTCGATCGCCATCTACGACGACGAACTCCAGCAGTCGATCGAACCCGGCACCCCGACGGCGGCGGCCAGACTCGCGACCGTCCGCGCCGCTGCCGACCTCGGCTTCGATGTCGGGGTCTTCATGATGCCGATCCTCCCCTACCTGACCGACACGGTCGACCACCTCGACCTCGCCCTGTCGCGGATCCGCGAGGCGGGAGCGAGCACCGTCCTCTTCTCGACCCTGTACCTGAAGGCCGGCGTCAAACCCTGGTTCATGCAGTGGCTGTCGCGGGAGCACCCCGAGCTCGTCGAGCGGTACACCTCGATGTACGCCGACGGCGCCTACGCCCCGAAGGAGTACCGGAAGTGGCTGGCGGCGCGCATCCGCCCGATGATCCGCGACCACGGGCTCGAGCGCGGCACCGAGGACCCGGCCACCGGAGGTGTCCGCTCATCGGCGCTCGGCATGTTGCGCGACGGGTACGGCGAGCGGGCCGAGCTGCGGAAGCGCGCCCCGGAGTTCGTCACGACCGGCCTGCAGGTCCAGCCGACCCTGTTCTGACCGAGAGCGTCAGGCGTCGGGGATGAGCCGCTTGCTGAGCAGCGCGACCTCGTCGGTGCCGTACCCGAGCGCCTCGTAGAACCCGATCACCCGGTCGTTGCCTGTCCGGACCATGAGGTTGATCTTCGGGCACCCGAGTCCGATGAGCAGGCGCTCGGCCTCGGCCATGAGCTCCCGACCGAGTCCACCACCCTGCTGCGCCGGTGACACGGCCAGGTAGTGCACCCATCCGCGGTGGCCGTCGTACCCCACCATCGCGGTGCCGACGACGGCACCGTCGGCATCCGCCCCGACGAGGAACAGCTCGGGCTGCGTCGTCAACTTGCGCTCGATGTCCTTCGCCGGATCGTTCCACGGTCGGGTGAGACCGACGATGCTCCACAGGGCGATGACGGCGTCGGTGTCGGCTGGGGTGAACGGACGGATCTGCATCGTTCCAGTCTTCCGCACCCGTCTCCCGTCCGATGCACAGGCACGCGTACGACCGCCGTCGATACAGTTGGTCACCCGAGCATCGACGAACGGACGCGTATGAGCATCGACCCTGGGCTGGAACCGGCCGCCGACGACACCCGGTCGGACGACCAGCCCACGCCGATCACCGTCGACACCGGCAGCGGCCCGGTCACCGGACGCAGCGCAGACGGTGTCTCAAGTTTCCTCGGCATCCCGTATGCGGCGGCGCCGTTCGGCGACGACCGGTTCCGCCTCCCCCAGCCGGTCGAGCCCTGGGACGAGCCGCGGGACGCGACCCGGCCCGGCGCCACCGCCCCGCAGGCCCCGTATGCCGGCGCGGTCGGCGACCTCCTCTCCACGGTGACCGTGCCGGGGAACGAGATCCTCAACGTCAACGTGTGGACACCGACCGAGCCGTCGACCGCCCTGCGCCCGGTGATGGTCTGGATCCACGGAGGCTCGTTCGTCCACGGCTCCAACGCGCTCGACGCCTACGACGGCACCGCATTCGCTCGCGACGGCGTCGTCCTCGTCTCTGTCAACTACCGTCTCGGGTCCGAGGGGTTCTCGGTGCTCGACGACGTCCCGCTGAACCTCGGCATCGCCGACCAACTGGCGGCCCTGACCTGGGTCCAGGACGAGATCGCCCGGTTCGGCGGCGACCCCGACAACGTCACCGTGTTCGGCGAGTCCGCGGGCGGCGCCTCGGTGGCGACGCTCCTCACCCACCCGGACGCTCCAGCCGTGATGCGCCGGGCGATCATCCAGAGCGGGCCGCTGGAGGCGCAGACGCGCGAGCGGGCGGGCCGCATCTCGAAGCTCATGGCGAAGGATCTGGGGGTCCCCACCACCCGAGCAGGCTTCAGACGTGTTCCACCGGAGGGGCTCGTGGCCGCGCAGGAGCGGGCCATGGCGGGCGGCAACCCGCTGAACGGCGGTGCCGGCTTCGCGGTCGCGACGGCCGCACCACTCGTACCGGACAGTCCGTTCGACGCGTTGCTCGCCGGACGGGCGGCCGGCATCCCCGTCCTCATCGGCAGCACGACGGAGGAGTACCGACTGTGGTTCGTTCCGACGGGACTCCTCCCGACGATCAAACGCATCCATCTGCTCGCGGCACGCCTCAAGCTCGGGATCCCCGCGGCGACGGTCCGCACCTTCCGACGGAACCGTCCGAGGGCCTCGACCGGGGAGATCCTCGGCGCGATGGCGACGGACGTACTGTTGCGCGTGCCACTCAACCGGGTCGCCGACGCGCGGGCAGCCGCGGGTGCGGACACGTGGGTGTACGAGTTCGCTTGGCGGAGCCCCGTCGGCGAGGACGGGCACGGTGCCCTCGGAGCCGCCCACGCGATGGAGATCGGCTTCGTCTTCGACCACCTCGACTCCCCGGAGGCCGTCCGGATGGCGGGCCCCTCGGCCCCGCAGTCGCTCGCGACCGCGATGCACGACGCCTGGGTCGCGTTCGCGAAGGCGGGCGACCCGGGCTGGCAGCGTTGGGACGCCACCCGTCCGGTCCGGACCTTCGACGGGGTCGACGACGCCGTCGTCCTCGCGCCGCGCGACGACGAACGGGCGGCCCTCACCGCCTGACACGCGAGAACGCCCGCCGAGCGTGAGCTCGGCGGGCGTTCCTGATGCGGTGCGGACTACGCGGTGGCGATGTCCTCGACGAGCTGGTCGCCGGGGGCGGCGTCGTCGAACGCGGCCTCGATCTCAGCGCGGTCGAGCAGTTCGGTCATCCGGCGGCGACGGGCCTTGGGGATGATCGTGACGACGCGACCGATCTTGCCGGCACGACCGGTGCGGCCGGCACGGTGCAGGTACGTCTTGTACTCGTCCGGGGCGTCGGCCTGCACGACGAGCGTGATGTCGTCGACGTGGATGCCGCGGGCGGCGACGTCGGTGGCGACGAGCACGTTGACCCGACCCGAGGTGAGCTTCTCCAGGTTGCGCGTGCGGCGCGCCTGGTTGAGGTCGCCGTGGAGCGAGACGGCGGGGATACCCGCCATGCCGAGCTGCTCCGCGAGACGCTCGGCGTACGCCCGGGTGCGGGCGAACACGAGGGTCTTCTCGGTGCGGTTGACGAGCTCCTCGATGAGGCGGTCCTTGCCCTTGTGCTCCACCACCAGCACGCGGTGGTCGATCGTGGAGGACGCCTGGTCCTCACCGGCGACCTCGTGCACCGACGGGTTCGGGAGGAACTCGTTGACGAGGGCTGCGACACCCTTGTCCAGGGTGGCGGAGAAGAGGAGCTTCTGGCCGTCGGGCGCGGTGCGACGCAGGATGCGCTGCACGGGCTCGAGGAAGCCGAGGTCGCACATGTGGTCGGCCTCGTCGAGGACGGTCACCGTGACCTGCGAGAGGTCGAGGCGACCCTGCTCGATGAGGTCCTCGATGCGACCGGGCGTACCGACGATGATGTCGACGCCGCGCTGCAGTGCGCCGACCTGGCGACCCTGCGGGACACCGCCGTAGATCTGCGTGGTGAAGAGGCCGACGGCGCGCGCGATGGGCTGCACGGTGCGGTCGATCTGCAGGGCGAGCTCACGCGTCGGGGCGAGGATGAGGGCGCGGGGCTTGCGACCCGGCTTGCGGTTCTTGCCGCCACCGTTCTCCATGAGCTTCTCGACGAGCGGGGCACCGAAGGCGATGGTCTTCCCGGAGCCGGTGCGGCCACGGCCGAGTACGTCGCGGCCCGCGATGACGTCCGGGATGGTCGCCGCCTGGATCGGGAACGGGCTGTCGGCGCCGAGCTCGGCGAGCGCACGGACGATGTTGCCGCCGAGGCCGAGGCTCTCGAAGGTCACACCCTCGACGTCGCCGGCCTGGATCGCGTCGGCCTCGAGGCGCTCGAGCACCACGTCGTCCTGGGGCGTGTAGGAGCCGGCGTCGCGCTTCGGGTAGTAGTCGCTGCCGCGGCCGGCGTCGGACGCGCCGCGGTCGTCGAAGGAACGCTTCGGGCGGTCGTCGAAGGACCGCTTGGGGCGGTCGTCGTACGAACGCGCCGGACGCTCCTCGAAGGAACGCTTCGGACGGTCGTCGTAGGAACGCGCGGGGCGGTCGGTGCGGTTCGCCTGACGCGGGTCACCCTGACGGGCCGGGCGGTCACCGTAGGACGGACGCTCGGTCCGCTCGCCGCGGTTGTACACGGGACGCTCGGTGCGGTCACCGTACGAGGGACGCTCCGTGCGCTCACCCCGGTTGTAGGCCGGACGCTCGTTGCGGTCGCCACCACGGTTGTACGCGGGACGGTCGTTCCGGTCGCCGTACGAGGGACGCTCGGACCGCTCACCACGGTTGTACGCAGGACGCTCGTTGCGGTCGCCACCACGGTTGTACGCGGGACGGTCGTTCCGGTCGCCGTACGAGGGACGCTCGGACCGCTCACCACGGTTGTACGCAGGACGCTCGTTGCGGTCGCCACCACGGTTGTACGCGGGACGGTCGTTCCGGTCGCCGTACGAGGGACGCTCGGACCGCTCACCACGGTTGTAGGCAGGACGCTCGTTCCGGTCACCGTAGGAGGGACGCTCGGTCCGCTCGCCGCGGTTGTACGACGGGCGCTCATTGCGGTCACCGTACGAAGGACGCTCGGACCGCTCACCACGGTTGTACGCGGGACGCTCATTCCGGTCGCCACCACGGTTGTACGCAGGACGCTCGTTGCGGTCGCCGTACGATGGACGCTCAGTCCGCTCACCACGGTTGTACGCAGGACGCTCATTGCGGTCGCCACCACGGTTGTACGCGGGACGCTCGTTGCGGTCGCCGCGGGGTGCGCGGTCGCCGCGCTCCTCCGACTCGAAGCGGGCGGCGCGCTCGGCACGCTCGTCTGCGTTCCAGCGAGACTTCTGCGGCGCTCCACCGGCGTCGGGACGGTAGCCGCGGTGGCCTTCGCTCTTGCTGCCGGACTTCGCGCCGGGGCGTGAGCCGAAGGGCCGCTTGTTCTCGCCGTACTTGGACTTGGGGTCGAAGTTCTTGGCCGGGCGTTTGCCGGCGGGGGTGTTGTTCTTGGGCATGGAGAAATGCTTTCCGGGTTATAACTCGTTCGCATGAACAACCTGCATGACTCACACAGCGCCATCCGAAATCTCGGCTGCGCTGCGGCATGCTCATACCCGGGCGATCACTGGCCGGGGCCGTCCACATCATGTGTGTGTTCGCGGAGTTCTCTCCGACGAAACCGGCCCACCAGACTGACATAACCCTCCGCGGTACAAACGCGGTGTCTAGAGCCGACTCATCTACGTTACCCGATCCACCCTGAGAAGTCACGGAGCATCGCTCCCAGGCAGGCGCGCGGCGGCGTGGCAGCATGGGTGCATGCCCAGCCCCATCGAGGATTACGCCCTCATCGGTGATTGCCACACCGCCGCGCTCGTGTCGTCGGAGGGCAGCATCGACTGGCTGTGCCTCCCCCGGTTCGACTCGCCGTCGATGTTCGGTGCGCTGCTCGGCACCGAGGACCACGGCTGCTGGACGGTCCGGCCCGCCGACGCTCGGGCGACGGCGAGCCGCGCCTACCTCGACGACACTTTCGTCCTCGAGACCGTCTGGACGACTCCCGACGGGCAGGTGCGCGTGACCGACCTCATGCCCCACGGCGACCGCCGGGCGGATGTGGTCCGCCGGGTCGAGGGGCTCAGCGGCACCGTCGCGGTCGACGTCGAGGTTCGCCTCCGCTTCGGGTACGCCGACGCGATCCCGTGGGTGCGGCAGCTCCCGGACGGATCCGGGATCGTCGCGGTCGCCGGCCCCGACGCCGTCGTGGTCCGCGGCGTGCACCTGACGGCGTCCGACCACGCCCACTCGGCGACCGTCGAGGTCTCCGCGGGCGACACCGTCGACCTCACCCTCACCTGGTACCCCTCGCACCGCGAGGTGCCGGACCCGGTCGACGTCGGCCCGCGCATCGACCACACGATCGCCTGGTGGCGCGACTGGGCGTCCCGCTGCGATCCCGCCGACGAGTACGAGGAGGCGGTCGTGCGGTCGCTACTCGTCCTCCGCGCCCTCACGCACGAGGACACCGGGGGCATCGTCGCCGCCGCGACCACGAGCCTGCCGGAGTCGTTCGGGGGCGTCCGGAACTGGGACTACCGCTACGTCTGGTTGCGCGACGCCTCGCTGACCCTCGAAGCCCTCATGCAGCACGGCTTCACCGAGGAGGCGCACGACTGGCGCAGGTGGCTCCTCCGGGCGATCGCCGGTGACCCGAACGACCTGCAGATCATGTACGGCCTCGCCGGCGAACGCCACCTCGTGGAGGAGGAGCTCGACAGCCTGCCCGGCTACCTCGGTGCCGCCCCCGTGCGCGTCGGCAACGGCGCCTACACGCAGTACCAGGGCGACGTCTTCGGGTCTGTGATGATCGCCCTCGACGAGGCGCGCTCGGTCGGTCTCGCGGACGACGACTTCTCGTGGAGCCTCCAGCGCGCGCTGCTCGGCGTCCTCGAGGAGCACTGGAACCGCCCCGACCGCGGCATCTGGGAGGTGCGGGGCGACGAGCAGCACTTCACCCACTCGCGCGCCATGATCTGGGCGGCGCTCGACCGCGGCGTCCGAGCGGTTCGCGAGCACGGCATGGACGGGCCCGTCGAACGTTGGGAGGCCCTGCGCGAGACCCTCCGCGAGACGATCGAGCGCGAGAACGTCGACCACGCACGCGGGTGCTACGTCCAGCACGCCGGGACGACCGAGGTCGACGCGTCGCTGCTCGTCCTCGCGCAGATCGGCTACGTGGCGCCCGACGACCCGCGCATGCTCGCGACGGTGGCCGCGATCGAGGAGGACCTCCTCCAGGACGGTCTGCTCCTGCGCTATCGCACGACGAGCGGGGTCGACGGTCTGCCGGGCGACGAGCACCCGTTCCTCGCGTGCTCGTTCTGGCTCGTGCAGCAGTACGCGGCCTCGGGCCGACTCGACGACGCCCGCGAGCTGATGGACCGGCTGCTGTCCTTCCGCAACGACCTGGGCCTGCTGTCCGAGGAGTACGACGTGCAGCAGGCGCGGCAGGTCGGCAACACCCCGCAGGCGCTCTCGCACCTCACTCTCGTCCGAGCCGCCGACGCCATCGCCGCAGCCACCCCCGCCAGCCCGCGAACTGTCACCAAACGCTAGTCACGGGCCCCGGAACTAGCCTCAAGTGACAGTTCGCGGGCAGGTGGAGGGACGTCAGTGGGTGAAGTGGGCCTCAGGGGTGTCGGAGGCGGCGAGCGCTATCCGGGTGCGGAAGTTCTGCGAGACCTGCTCGGGCAGGGCATCGAGCGGGAACCACCGCGCCTCGGAGTTCTCGCCGTCAGCCGGATACGGCTCGCCCGACTCGTAGCGGCATCGGAACACGAGGTCGATGTACTGCGTGATGTCGCCGTTGTCGTAGACGTTCTGCGGGAGCACCTGCACCTGGGAGAGACGCTCGGCGACGGCGACCACGGCCGCCTCCTCGAGGACCTCGCGCTCCGCCGCGACCGCGGGCTCCTCGCCCGGGTCGATGATGCCGGTGACCGGCGTCCACGCCCCGTTGTCCTGTCGCCGCACGAGCAGGACCTCCGCCTCGGGCGTCCCGAGACCGCGCAAGACGACGGCGGTCACCCCCGTCAACCAGAGGGGCGCGTGCCCGATCCGCTCGCGGAGGGCCAGTACGAAGTCAGGAGTCGCCATGCCTCGACTCTACGGGGGCCACAGCGGGACACGAGATCGAAACACGAGTGCGGTCTACTGGGCGCATGGAACACGATCCCATCACCGTCTCGATCGAGCGACGCGTCAACCCGGCGTCGATCTCCGAGGCCACCATCTGGGTCCAGGCGGGCATCAACCTGGCGAACCGATACCCCGGCTTCCTCGGCTCCGGCTGGGTGCGCGCCGGCGCCGAGAGCGACGTCTGGTACATGCTCTACCGCTTCGCGGACGAACAGACGCTCACCGACTGGGAGGAGTCGAAGGAACGCGCCTGGTGGCTCTCGAGCGGCCGCGAGTTCATGGAGCAGTCCCGCGTCGAGCGGCGCAGCGGGATCGAGGGGTGGTTCGACGCGCCCGACGGGATCCTCCGCGTCGAGGAGGCCGAGCTCTCCGGCGACCCGGACCCGATCCCGCCGGCACCGCCGCGCTGGAAGCAGGCGGTGAGCATCTGGTTGGGCTTCTTCCCGCTCAACCTCGTCTTCACCCTCCTCGTCACGGCGCTCGTGCCCGGTTGGGAACCGCTCGGCGTGTTCCTCCACGTGCTCATCTCGACGCTCATCCTGACGCCGATCATGACCTACTGGCTCCTACCGCTCGTCACGAGGCTGCTGCGTCCATGGTTGACGGCCCCGCGTCGAAGCAGGCGTACCGCAGGCTGATCCGGCGGCCTGACGACGCTGCGACGTCAGGCGTCCTCCGCCTTCGTCTGCTCCCGGAACTGGCTCGGGCTGAGTCCGGTGTGCGCGACGACCGCTCGTCGGAGGTGCGCCTGCGAGTGGTAGCCGCAGCGGGCCGCGACCTCGGCGATCGACAGGCCCCGGTGGTCGGGGTCCGAGAGGAGGGCGAGCGCGAGCTGCACCCGCCGCTCGGCGATCTCGCCGGCGGCGCTCGTGCCCGAGCCTTCGAACACCCGTTGCAGGGACCTGGTCGACATGTTGAAGCGACGCGCCAGCGTCTCTGGTCGCAGCTCCCGCTCGGCGAAGGACGCGGCGATGTGCTCGATGATCCGGAGCCGGAGCGGAACCCGGCCGGCCTCACCCTCGGCCCGGAAGAGGTCGTTCTCCGCGTAGAGCGTCGCGAGCATCGTGTCGATCACGCGGCAGAGTCTGAGCTGTGCGGCGCCGCCGATCGGTTCGAACGCGGAGATGACCTCCACGAGGAACGCGGCGCTCGCCCGCAACAGGGGCGACGGCGCCAAGGGGCCGAGGGCGCTGGTCGGGGCGATGCCGAGGCGGCGGAGCGCACGCATCGGCACGAACACGTACAGATAGGTCGCGTAGTCGTGGATCGTCGTCCGATACGTCTCGGCGCCCTCCGTGAGCGTTCCGGTCCCGGGGAGCAGGTCGAGTTGCTGTCGTCCGTGGACCAGGCTGGCCGCACCCTCGATGAGCATCACGATCGTCGCGACCGGCTCATCGAGCCCGTAGGCGTCGGCGAGGACGTCGAACGTCCCGGGCCCGACCGTGTTGCGATGGAGGACGTACTCGCCGAGCACGACCGAGTCGACGGTCATCGAGAACCGGTCGGGGTCCACGTCCACGAATCGCAGCGCGCCCGACGCCTCCTGCATCCCGGTCGCACCCTCGAACCGTCGTGTGGTCACGCGGCCGCGCGCAGGGAACCGACCGGATAGGCCATCATCAGGTGCGGGCATCATCGGACCCTTCGAAGAGTTCATCCACCCTCGCACAGGGTTCCGTCCGAATCGAGGGGTTGCCAGCCGCATCGCACGGTGGTCGGCGATACTGGACTGATGATCTCCGCTGACCTCGCCCGAGCGCTCCGCACCGCCGGCCTGCGCTGGACCCCCGAACCCGGCGACCGCTTCACCATCGATGGCGGCGAGCTCGCCGGCGATGTGTTCACGGTCAGCGAGATGACCGTCGAGGTGCACGAGCACCCGGGTGGCCGCAGCTTCGGCTTCAACGGCACGACCGAGTGGGCGTTGGACTCCGTCGACCAGGAGGAGACGCTCTGGCTGCCCTCAGAGCATCAGCTGCGCGCTCTGCTGCGCGGCTCGTTCCGGTCACTCGAACGCGCGGTCTCCCCCGCTGCACCGACCGACGGTGAGCCGACCCTCGACGACGAACTCGACGTCCTCCTGTCGCTCGGCGACGCCGAGGCGTACACCGTCGTGGTCGAGCTCGGCGGCGAACTTCGACGGTTCAGCGCCGCGACGGCGCCCGACGCGTATGCGACCGCACTGCTCGAGCTCATCCTGCGCTCGGTCGCCTGACCACGGTTCCGGAGCCGCCCGCACGCTCCGCCCGCCCGCTCCGCCGAGCGCTCAGCGACCCCGGATCCGCCGCGACAGCTCGGCCGCCGCCGGGTGGATCTCGCGGGCCAACCACGCCGGGTCGAGCCCGGCATCGGCGTCGTACGTGACCGCGATCGCCGCCGCCGGCCACCCCGTGTGGTCACGGACGACCACCCCGACACTCGCGAGGCCGAGCGTCACCCCGCCGGCCTCGCGCGCATAACCGTCCTGCGTCGTCTGGGCGAGGACCTGGCGGAGTTCGCGGTACCGCTTCGGCCCGTGGCCGGTGCGGTCGACGAACGCCGCCTGGTCGGGGAACAGGGCGCGCAGCTGGCCGGCCGGGAGCGCGGCGAGGATCGCGCAGCCGCTGGCGGTCAGGTGAGCCGGGAGGCGCACACCGACGTCGGTGACGAGGTGCGGCCGACGCGGTGCCCGCTCATCCACGATGTAGAGCACGTCCCGGCCGTGCAGCACGGCGAGATGCGCGCTCTCGCCCACCCGGTCGACCAGCTCGGCGAGCAACGGGCGCCCGAGCATGCTGAGCGGCTCCTGGCGGGCGTACCCGCCGGAGAGTTCGAAGGCGGCGACCCCGAGCCCGTAGCGACGGGCTTCGGGCAGGTGGACCACGAAGCCGTGCTCCTGCAGCACGCTGAGGAGGTGGTAGACCGTCGATCTCGGCAGGTCGAGCGCCGAGGCGATCGCCGCGGCCGGAAGCGGGCCGCGGGCGCCGGCGAGATGGCTCAGCACGCGCAGGGTGGCGTCGGCTGCCGGGACCTGACTCACCGTTGACCTCGTCTCCGCGGCTCGGACGCGGCCGCCTGGTCGTCCATGTCTGTCATCCCAGACACGGACGACTCTACGCGCACCGCCGCGGTCGGCGTCCGGGTGTTCCATCGGAACATGGACATCCAGCCCGGCGCGACCCCGACCACCAGCGACCCGACGACCTCCGGTCGCTCGTATCCCCAACCCGCCGGCCCGGCCTCGGTCTCCCTCGGCGCAGGGCCGCTGTCGATCGACGAGGTCGTCGCCGTCGCCCGACACGGCGCGCGGATCGACCTCGATGGCGCGGCCCTCGACGGTGTCGCCGCATCCCGTCGGATCATCGAGGCGCTCGCCTCCGACCCCGAGCCCCACTACGGGATCTCGACCGGGTTCGGTGCGCTCGCGACCACGTTCATCGAGCCGGCGCGCCGCGCGCAGTTGCAGGCGAGCCTCGTCCGCTCGCACGCCGCAGGCAGCGGCGAGGTCGTCGAGCGGGAGGTCGTGCGTTCTCTCATGACGCTGCGCCTCTCGACGCTCATGACGGGCCGCACCGGGGTGCGGATGGAGACGGTCCGCGCCTACGCGGCGATGCTGAACGCCGACATCACCCCGGTCGTGCGCGAGTACGGGTCGCTCGGCTGCTCCGGCGACCTCGCGCCCCTCGCACACTGCGCGTTGGCGGTGATGGGCGAGGGCGAGGTGACCGATGCGTCCGGGCGCACGCGCTCCGCTGCGGAGGCGCTCGCGGACGCCGGCCTCAAGCCGGTACAGCTCGCCGAGAAGGAGGGGCTCGCGCTCATCAACGGCACCGACGGCATGCTGGGGATGCTCGCGCTCGCCGTGGACGACCTGCGGATGCTCTTGCGCACAGCCGACGTCGCCGCGGCAATGAGCGTCGAGGGCCTGCTCGGCACGGACGCGGTGTTCGCCGCAGACCTGCAGGCCCTGCGCCCGCAGGCGGGTCAGGCCGAGAGCGCCGCGAACCTGCGGTTGCTGCTCGACGGCTCCCCGATCGTCGCGAGCCACCGGGGTCCCGAGTGCACCCGGGTGCAGGACGCCTACTCACTGCGCTGCGCCCCGCAGGTGCACGGTGCCGCCAGGGACACCGTCGACCACGCCGCGATGGTCGCCGAGCGGGAGCTCGCGAGTGCCGTCGACAACCCGGTGCTCACGCCGGACGGGCGGGTCGAGTCGAACGGGAACTTCCACGGCGCCCCGGTCGCCTACGTGCTCGACTTCCTCGCGATCGCCGTCGCCGATGTCGCGTCCATGTCGGAGCGCCGCACCGACCGCTTCCTGGATCGGAGCCGGAGCAACGGCCTCCCACCGTTCCTCGCGCACGAGGTGGGTGTCGACTCGGGCCTCATGATCGCCCAGTACACGGCGGCCGGCATCGTGAGTGAACTGAAACGGCTGGCGCACCCGGCGTCCGTCGACTCGATCCCGTCCTCCGCGATGCAGGAGGACCACGTCTCGATGGGCTGGGCGGCGGCGCGGAAGCTCCGTCGGGCGATCGACGGTCTCGGCAGCGTGCTGGCGATCGAGGTCATGACGGCGGCCCGTGGCCTCGACCTGCGCAGCCCGCTCGAGCCGGCCGTCGGCACCGGGGCGGTGCTCCGCCGGGTGCGTGAGCAGGTCACGGGTCCCGGACCCGACCGGTTCCTCTCCCCCGAGATCGAGGCGGTCACCGCGCTGGTGCAGTCGGGCGAGGTCGTGCGGGCGGTCACCGGCGCGGTCGGCGATCTCCGCTGAATCGGGCGTCACACGACGAAGCCCTCGGGCGCCGGTGACGGCGTTCCCGAGGGCTTCGTGTCGAGGGGCTCGAACCTCAGCTCATCGACCGAGCGGGAGG
Source organism: Plantibacter auratus (assembly GCF_050587365.1). NCBI lineage: Bacteria > Bacillati > Actinomycetota > Actinomycetes > Micrococcales > Microbacteriaceae > Plantibacter > Plantibacter auratus. Next base: position 21,752 of record NZ_JBOBFV010000002.1, read on the forward strand.
TGGTCGATCACGGCCACTGCGCGCGGCGGCGCTTCGGCCGTTCGGTGCCCGAAGACGGCTCAGTCCCGGGTGCCGGGTCGGCATCGGGCTTCGGCTCAGCGTCAGGCGTCGGCTGGGTGTCGCTCGTCGGGCTGGAGTCAGCAGGGAGCTCGGACTTCTCCGCCGCCTCAGCCTCTCCGGCCGGCTCCGTCTCCAGGATCGGCTCGGGCTCGGCGACCGGCTCAGCCGTCGCTTCCGGCTCAGGCTGCACCGCAGGGGCTGCGTGCTCGCCGGAATGAGCGACCTCGTCCGCAGGGCCTTCGGAGACCGCGTCGGGAAGGGTGATCGCTTCGGTGCGCGGCAGCTCGTCACCCGTCGCCACATGCGCCCCGTGCACCTCGTGCACCTCGTGGGCTTCGTGCACCTCGTGCGCGGCGGGCCGCGTCATCGGTCGATCCACCGCCGGCTCACTCGGCGCAGCGACCTGCGGCTCGAGTGCCGCATCCGAGTCCGTGGGAGCCGCATCGGCAGGATCGGCGTCGGCAGCAACCGAATCGATCGGGGCCTCCTCCGCCGGTTCCGCGTCAGCGGGAGTGGCGCCATCTGGAGCCGCGTCCACCGGAGCCACATCCGCCGAGGCCGACGGAACGGAGGCGTCAGGCACGCTCGGCGCGGTTGCAGTGCTTCCGCCACCGGCGCCGACGAGGACCGGCTCCTCCGCGGGGACAGTCGCGGCCCGCGGCCCCTCGATCGCGGCGACCGTGCGCGCCGTCGGCTTCGGCTCGGCTGCAGCCCGCCGCTGCTCGCGACGTTCGCGGAACCCCTCGACGAGGTTGTATAGGGTGGGGAGCACGACGAGCGTCAGGATGGTCGAGGAGACGAGCCCGCCGATGACGACGATCGCGAGCGGCTGCGAGATGAAACCACCGTGTCCGGTGATGCCGAGTGCCATCGGGGTGAGGGCGAAGATCGTCGCGAGCGCCGTCATGAGGATCGGACGGAGCCGGCGTGCGGCACCGTGCTCGACGGCCTCGATCACCGTCATGCCGCGGCGCCGGTACTGGTTCACGAGGTCGACCAGCACGATCGCGTTCGTCACGACGATACCGATGAGCATCAGCACGCCGATGAGCGACGGTACGCCGAGCGGCACGCCGGTGATGATCTGGAGCCCGATCGCGCCGGTCGCGGCGAACGGTACCGACACCAGCAGCAGGAGCGGCTGCCGCAGCGAACGGAAGGTCGCGACCATGATGACGTAGACGATGAGGATCGCGGCGAGGAGCGCGAGGCCCAGCTGTCCGAACGCGTCGCTCTGCGATGCCGTGACACCCCCGAGGGTCGCCGTGGTGCCGGCGGGCAGCTTGACGTCGTCGATCGCCGTCTGCACCTCGGCGCTGGCGGTACCGAGGTTGTCGCTGCCCGGAGTCGCGCTGATCGTGGCTGAGCGCAGCCCCTTGACGGTCGAGATCGTCGCGGGTCCGTCGACCTGCGAGACCGTCGCGAGGGTGTCGAGGCGTCTCGGGCCGGTGGCCGTCGGGACCTCCGTCGCCGCGAGGGCGTCGACGGTGGTCGGCGGGTCCTGGGCGTCGACGTAGATGGTGAGCGTGGTGTCGTCGATGACGATGGAGCCCACCGTCGTCGGCTGCATGAGCTGCGAGACGTACGCACCGAGCGCGACCTCGCTGAACCCTGCTGCGGCGGCGGCGTCGCGGTTGACGGCCACCTGGACGTAGGGCCGCGATTCGCTGAGGTTGCTCGTGACCTGGTCGATGCCGTCGAGACCGGTGACGGCCTGCTGGATCGCGTCGGCGGCCTCAGCGAGATCGCTCTGCCGTGCGGAGGTGATGTCGATCTCGATGTCGCTCGACCCGCCGAAGCCCGCGGACGCGGCGACCTCGATCTCGCCGACATCGTCGAGTCCGGACAGGTCCTTGCGGACCGTCTTCTGGAGTGCCGTCTGGTCGGCGTCTTCGCTCGTCGTGATCGAGTAGGTGATGGCTCCGCCACCGCCGCCCGAGAACGCGTCGCGCAGGGAGCTTCCGCTCGACCCGATCGAGAGCTGGACGGTGTCGATGCCGTCGATGTCGCGCAGCTTCGTCTCGACCTGCTTCGCCGCCGCGTCCTGAGCGTCGAGGCTCGTGCCGACCGGCAGGGTCTGCGTGACCGTGAGGGTGTTCTGGCCGGAGTCACCGAGGAAGTTGGTCTTCATGAACGGCGTCAGCGCGAAGGTGCCGACGAGCACGAGCACCGAGAGCAGCAGGGTGGTGACCGAGTGCTTGAGGGTCCAGTGGATGATCGGGAGGTAGGCCTTCTGGAGCCGTGACGGCTTCTCGAGGTCGTCTTCGTCCTGCACGCTGACCCGGCGCTCGCGTCGGCTCCGGACCGGTCCGCTCGTCGCGTCGGACGGCGCTTCCTCCGCTGCGGCTGCGGCTGCGAGGCGCTGGGCCTTCGGGGCGCGGAGGAACCAGTAGGCGAGCACGGGCACGATGGTGAGCGCGACGAGGAGCGACGCGAGCAGCGCGATCGTGACGGTGAGGGCGAAGGGTCGGAAGAGTTCTCCGGTGACGTCGCCGACGAACGCGATGGGCAGGAACACGGCCACCGTGGTGATGGTCGAGGCGGTGATCGCGCCTGCGACCTCCTGGACGGCGCTCAGGATCGACCCGGCGCGCTGTGCACCCGTGCGGTTGTCGCCGAACGAGAGGTGTCGCTTGATGTTCTCGATGACCACGATCGAGTCGTCGACCACGCGCCCGATGGCGATCGTCAGCGCGCCCAGCGTGAGGATGTTGAGCGAGTACTCGGCGACCTGGAGACCGATGAAGGTGATGAGCACGGACGTCGGGATGGAGATCGCCGTCACCAGCGTGGCCCGGACGTCGAGGAGGAACACGAGGATGATCAGCACCGCGAAGACGAGGCCGAGCAGGCCTTCCGTCGTCAGGGCCTCGATGGACTGCTCGATGTAGGGCGCCTGATCGAAGACGACGGTGAGCTTGGCGTCGGCCCCGATGGTGCGCTCGAGCTCAGGAAGGATGTCGCGCACGCCCTGCGAGACCTCGACGGTGTTCGCCGCGGGCAGTTTCGTGACGGCGATGGTGAGCGCCGGCTCGCCGTCGACGCGCGAGATCGACGTGATCGGGTCGTCGCTCAGGGCGACCGCCGCGACGTCGCCGATGGTCAGGACGGAGCCGTCGGCGGCGAGGGCGCCCGTGATCGGCAGTGCGGCGATGTCGTCGACCGAGGTGAGCTTCGTGCCCGTCTGCACGGAGAACGTCTTGTCGCCTTCGGTGATGTCGCCCGCGGGCTGCAGGGAGCCGTTCTGCTGCAGCGTCGTCCCGATGACCCGGCTGGTCTGCCCCGCGAGGGCCAGTTTGGCGTCGTCGGGGGTGATCGTGACCCGCTTGCCCACCTCGCCGACGATCGCCGCGTCGCGGACGCCGTCGACGTCCTTGATGTCGGGGACCACGGAGCTCGAGAGCACCTCGGCCAGGGAGTCCTGGTCGGCCGCGCCGGACACGGCGATCTGGATGACCGGGAGGTCGTCGATGCTGCCGCTGACCACCTGCGGGTCGACGGTGTCGGGCAGGGTCGACTTGATGCGGTTGATCGCCTGGGTGATCTTCTGCTCGGCGGTGGCGAGGTCCGTGCCGTAGGTGAAGGTCGCGCTGATGAGGCTCGAGTTCGTGCTCGACGTCGCCGAGGTGGACTCGATACCGGGCACGCCCTGGATCGCGGTCTCGATCGGGGTCGAGACGTCGTCGTTGACGACCTCGGGTGCCGCACCCGGGTAGCTCGTGATGATCGCGAGCTGCGGGAACTGGACCGACGGGATGAGCTCCTGCTTGAGGCCGCCCACCGCCAGGACGCCGAACACGGCGGCCACGATGGTGACGAGCGCGATCAACGCGCGGTTCTTCATGCTGAGGACGGAGAGCAGGTGCACGGAGCCGCTTTCGGTTGTTGCGAGAGGTGCGGACGCTGTAATTATGTCACCGCACACCCGTCCGACGGCGGTCTCGCGCGGAGGCTGGACACGGCACGCACAAGCACTGCGTGTGGAGCGGTGTCACGCTCGTCGGCGACGAGGTCAGACGACGTCTTCGAGGTAGTCCAGAGCCGGCACGTGCCCGAACATCGCGGAGTGCCAGGTCTGCGTCAACAGCTCGACCGCCTGCTCGGTCTGGGCCCACGGATAGCTGATCGGGATGCGCAAGTAGCGCTCGAACGCCCCGTCGATCCCGAACCGTGGCCCGGCGACGATCACGAGCCCGTGGCTGCGAGCCGCGAGCGAGAGCTGCGATGACGCGGCCTCGCCGAGGTTCACCCAGGTGGCGATCCCACCGTCGACCCGCGGCACGGTCCACTCGGGGAGGCGGTCGGCCAAGAGGTCGACGAGCCGGTCGCGGGTCTCGCCGAGCGCGACGCCGCGCCGGGCGACGATGCCGTCCATCGCCGGCATCAGCTGCTGGACGGTCAGCTGGTCGAGGATCGGCGTGCCGAGGTCGCCCAGCGAGCGTGCCGAGACGAGCTTCCTGATCGTGCCGCGCTCGGCCCGGATCCACCCGATGCGGAGGCCTCCCCAGATCGTCTTGCCCACCGAACCGATCGTGATGATCGACGCCGGCGCGCCCTGGAGCGCGGCGAACGGGGTGCCGTCGAGGCCCTCGTCCGTCGGCCGGTCGATGTCGAGCTCGGCCGTGGTCTCGTCGATCACGAGCACCGTCCCGTGCCGCTCGGCTGCTGCGGCGACCCGTCGGCGGGTCTCGAGCGGCATCGACGCCCCGGTCGGGTTGTGGAAGTCCGGCATGAGGTACGCCATCGCGGGGCTCGTGCGCTCGAACCACTGCTCGAGTTCGCGGACGTCCCAGCCGGTCTCCGAGGAGACGGTCGCGGCGCCGAGCCTGGCCCCGGCCGCCCGGAGCGCCTCGTAGGCGTGGGGATAGCTCGGCATCTCGACGAGGACGCGGTCACCTCGGCTGAGCAGGGTGCGTGCGATGAGGGCGATCGCGTGTTGGGCCCCCACGGTCACCATGATCTCGTCGGGGTCGGTGGGCAGCCCGCGCGCGGTGTAGCGGTCGGCGATGGCCTGCCGCAGCTCGGGCATGCCGACGAGGTCGTAGTCGAAGTCGTGCATGTACCGCGGCAGTTCTGCGGCGGCGGTGGCCACGGCGTCGATGATCTCGGGGCACGGCGGGACTGCCGCCTTGCTGAAGTCGAGGAACCCGCCCTGTGGCACGGGAGCCAGCGCAGTGGGCGCCGACGGCAGGAGGGTGACACTGCCCGAACCGCGGATGCTGCGGAGGTAGCCGGCCTCGCGCAGTTCGCGGTACGCCGCGGTGACCGTGGTGCGGCTCAGCGCGAGCCGATCGGCCAGTTCCCGCTCGGCCGGCAGACGGGTGCCGACCGGGATGCGTCCGTCGAGGACGAGGAGTCGGATGCGGTCGGCGAGACCGCGGTATGCGGGCGCAGCGGTCTTCCACTGCCCGAGCAGGGCGGCGAGCGATCGGGCACTCAGGGTGATGGAAGCCATTGAACCACGATACCCAGATTGGCCTCTAGCGCCAAAGCCAATCGTGCAATTGGATTGTCCACCATGACCCGTCGTGTGCTCCAACTCCTCATCGGCCTCTTCCTGTACGGCATCGCCATCGCGATGATCGTGCGCGGTGCGGTCGGCGTCGCCCCGTGGGACGTCCTCACCCAGGGACTCAACCTGCGGACCGGCCTGAGCTTCGGACTCATCACGATCATCGTCGGCGGGCTCGTGCTCCTCGCCTGGATACCGCTCAAGCAGCGGCCGGGTGTCGGCACCGTCCTGAACGTCCTCCTCGTGGGGCCCTCGGCCGACATCGGGCTGGCGTTCATCCCCGCGGACCTCGACCTGTGGGCGCGTATCCTGCTGTTCGCCGGCGGACTGCTCCTCCTCGGCGTCGCCTCGGGCCTCTACATCGGCGGCAACTTCGGCCCCGGCCCGCGAGACGGCCTCATGACCGGCATCCACCGCGTCACCGGGTGGCCGATCTGGGTCGGGCGCACGGGCGTGGAGCTCGTGGTCCTCGGCATCGGGTGGCTGCTCGGCGGGAACGTCGGCATCGGAACGGTGGTCTTCGCCGTGCTCATCGGCCCGATCTGCGGCTACACGATCCCGTTGTTCCGGATCGCTCCGCGGACGGAACACTCGACCACCGCCGTGGACGAGGCTGTGCTCGAGGGCGACACCCCGCCGTCGAAGCCGATCGTCGACTCCCCGGCCAACTGAGCACCCTTCGACAGGCTCAGGGACCGGGAGGGACAGGCCCAGGGACCGGGAGGGACCGGATGTCCGGTCCCTGAGCCTGTCGAAGGGCCGATCCCTCAGGGCTTCGCCACCGCCACTGCGCCCGTGTGGTCGTCGACGCTCATCGTCGCCTCGTCGAACCGCGAGCGACCGGAGAGGACCTCGCCGACCTGCACCCGGTCGACCTCCTTCACCCACGTGCCGATGATGATCGTGGCGACCGCGTTGCCGGTGAAGTTCGTGAGCGCACGCGCCTCCGACATGAAGCGGTCGATGCCGACGATGAGGCCGACCCCGTCGACGAGGTCGGGTCGGTTGGCCTGCAGGCCGCCGGCGAGGGTCGCGAGACCGGCGCCGGTGACGCCCGCGGCGCCCTTCGACGCGATGATCATGAACACGAGGAGCGAGATCTGCTCCCCGAGGTTCATCGGGACGCCCATGACGTCGGCGATGAAGATCGACGCCATGGTGAGGTAGATCGCGGTGCCGTCGAGGTTGAAGGAGTAGCCCGTCGGGACGGTGATGCCGACGACCGGCTTGGAGACACCGAGGTGCTCCATCTTCGCGATGAGTCGCGGCAGCGCGGCCTCGGAGGAGGAGGTGCCGACGATGAGGAGGTACTCGCGGCCGAGGTACTTCATGAGCTTGAAGATGTTGAAGCCCGTGGCGAGGCGCAAGACCCCGCCGAGCACGACGACGATGAACAACGCGCAGGTGATGTAGAACGCGATCATGAGCGTGGCGAGTCCGACGAGCGCGCTCGCACCGGCGGACCCGGTCACGGCGGCGATCGCACCGAAGGCACCGATGGGCGCGATCCACATGATCATCGCGAGCACCCGGAACACGAGCGCCTGGATGAGCTTGATGCCGCGCAGGATCGGTTCACCCGTCGTCCCCATCTTCTGCAGGCCGAAGCCGACGAGCAGGGCGACGAAGAGGACCTGCAGGATGTTGCCGCCGGTCAGCGAGGACACGAGCGTCGTGGGGATGATGCCGAGGATGAACTCGGTCGTGCTCTTGGCCTCCCCCTCCACCTGGTAGCTCGTCTCGGCGAGGTTCAAGCCGGCGCCCGGCTGGATGAGGTTGCCGACGACGAGGCCGATCGCGAGGGCGAAGGTCGACATCACGATGAAGTACAGCAGCGCGAGCCCGCCGACCTTGCCGACGGTCGCGGCCTTCGCGATCGACCCGACGCCGATCACGATGGTGCAGAAGATGACCGGGGCGATCATCATCTTGATCAGCGCCACGAAGGCGTCGCCGATGGGTTTGAGTCCCTTCGCGAACTCCGGGGCGGCGAGTCCGACGACGATGCCGGCGAGCACCGCGACGATCACCGCGAGGTAGAGGTAGTGGGTCTTGTCCAGCCGTTTCAGGGAGGAGAGCGTCATTGCCATTCCGGATCCGTTTCGTCGGCCGCGTCAGTGCGGCAGCGGGTGGTCGATCGACCCATGCTGCGACCACGCCGGCGGATCGACCGGGTTGTGGTCGTAGTGACCGCTTGTGGTCGTACTGGTCGCGGTCGGCGACGCCTGTGGCCGTCGTCACCCCCGATACTTGAGGGGTCGACGCGACGGAGCAGACGGAGGTGACGCGATGGCCGGTCGGTCCAGGAGCATCGCCTCGCGGCTCTTCCTCGTACAGCTCGTCGCGGTCGTCGCGATGACGCTCGTCGCCGGAGTCCTGCTGTGGTTCCAGGCCCGCACCGAGACCGAGGACCGCGCGGTCGCGAAGTGCCTCGACGTCGCGAACGGCGTCGCGGACAACCCCTACGTCGTCGCGCAGCTCGGCTCGGATCGCCCGTCCGACGCGCTCCAGCCCTACGCCGAGGCACTCATGCGCGACACCGGTGTCGACTTCGTGACGATCATGGCTCCGGATCGCACCCGGTACACGCACCGCGAGCGCGACCAGATCGGCAAGCCGTTCATCGGCACGATCGGACCGGCGCTCGAGGGACGGACCTTCACCGAGACGTACACGGGCACGCTCGGCCCCTCCGTCCGCGCCGTCGCACCCATCCGTGACGACGCCGGCGAGGTCGTCGCCCTCGTCGCCGCAGGCGTCACGGTCAGCAACGTGTCCGAGACCTTCGAGACCCGGGTGCCGTGGTTGCTCGGAACGGCTCTGCTCGTGCTCGTCATCGGCGCGATCGGCTCCTGGACGCTCCGCCGCTACCTCGCACGGGTCACCGGGTCGCGCGGACCGGAGGACCTCGCCAGGATGTTCGACTACTACGAGTCGGTGCTCCACTCGGTGCGGGAGGGGCTCGTCCTCGTGGACCGCCACCGCCGTCTCGTGCTCGTCAACGACCAGGCGTCCGAACTGCTCGGGCTGCCCCTCGGCGAGCGTTCCCCGGGAGCGGCGCCGGTCGACGAGCTGCCGATCGACGCCGGCCTGCGCGAGCTCCTCGCGAGCGGACGCCAGGCCGTGGACGAGATCCACCTCACACGCGACCACGTGCTCGTCGTGAACCAGGAGTCGGCGGTCGGTCCGGGCGAGACGGCAGGCCCGCACCCGCGTGGGTGGGTGATGACGCTGCGCGACCACACCGAGATCGAACACCTGAGCGGCGAGCTGGCGTCGATGCGCACGATGAGCGACGCCCTGCGCTCGCAGACCCACGAGTTCGCGAACCGGCTGCACACGATCGTCTCGCTCATCGAGCTCGACCGGCGTGAGGAGGCGCTCGACCTCGCGGCGCAGGGACTCGGAGCGAGTCAACGGCTGACCGACCGCGTGCTCGCGGCGGAACAGGAGCCGGTGATCTCGGCGCTGCTGCTCGGCAAGACGGCGCAGGCGGCCGAGCAGGGGGTCGAGCTGCACCTCGAGAGCGACCCCGCGCTCGGACGCGTGCGCGTCGACCCGGCCGTGATCGTCACCATCCTCGGCAACCTCATCGACAACGCGATCGACGCGGCGTCCGGCGATCGCCCCTGGGTGGAGGTCTACCTCGGGCAGGGGCTGCCGGACGAGCTCGGCGCCGGGCGGTCCGCCGACGCCGAGACGACGGAGCTCGTGATCCAGGTGACCGACAGCGGACCGGGCCTGCCCCCGGAGGCCCTCGACCTCGCGTTCGTGCGCGGCTGGTCGACGAAGGAGCCCGGCCGCTACGGTCGGGGGTTCGGTCTCGCGTTGGTCCAGCAGGCGGTGACACGACTCGGCGGCACGATCGAGGTCGTCCGCGAGCCGTCCTCGGCGTTCGTCGTGACGCTGCCGGCCGCGGTCGGCGTCCGGGACGAGGCAGGCACATGAGCGAGCGCATCCGGGTCCTGGTCGTCGAGGACGAACCGATCACCCAGCAGGCCCATGCGTCCTACCTGCGCCGCGTCGAGGGCTTCGAACTCGCCGCCGTGGCGGGCGATGCGGCCACCGCGATGCAGGCGCTGCGGGCAGCTGCGGCCCACCGCTCCCCCGACGACCGGATCGACCTCGTCCTGCTCGACCTCAACCTGCCGGACGCGCACGGTCTCGAGCTCTGCCGACGCATCCGGACGGCGGGTATCGACGTCGACGTCATCGCCATCACCGCGGCCCGTGATCTCCGGATCGTCCGAGCGGCGGTCTCGGCGGGCATCGTCCAGTACCTCATCAAACCGTTCGCGTTCCCCGCGTTCGCCGACAAGCTGGAGGCGTATCGCTCCTTCCGGCACACGATGTCGGCGGAGGGCTCGGTCGCGAGCCAGCACGAGGTGGACCTCACCCTCGCCACGCTGCGGGCGCCGTCCTCCCGCCCGCAGTTGGCGAAGGGACTCTCGGAGGACACCCTGCGTCTGGTCTCGGACCTCCTCCGGCAGGCCACCGGACCGCTCTCCGCGAGCGAAGCGGCAGCCGCCGGGTCCCTGTCACGGGTGACGGCCAGGCGCTACCTCGAGTACCTCGCCGAGACGGGCACTGTCGAGCGCTCACCGCGCTACGGCACCCCGGGGCGCCCGGAGCTCGAGTACCGCTGGCGGTAAGCGGACGTCGCTCTCCACCGCCCCGGCCCCCGAGCCGCCCCGGCCTCCAGTGCCCGAGCCACCCCACGTGCTCCCCGTGCCGCCCCCGGCCTCCAGCCCCCTGAGCAACCCCACCCGGTCCCTGAGCAACCCCACCCGGTCCCTGAGCTTGTCGAAGGGTCAGCTCGGGTTCACGACCGCGTAGATCTGGTTCCAGTTCGCGAAGCCGGTGACTGGCTCATCCGAGCCGTTCAGCATGATGTCCTCGTCCACGGAGTTCGTCTCGCCGGTCGACGGATCATAGATCTCGTAGTCGCCGTCGTGGAAGCCGATGATGAGCACGTAATGCTGCGGGATGGTGTTGTCGCTCGGGCCGACGAGGAGCGGGACGGGCGTCCCGTCGTTCGCTGCCGCCGCGGCCTCGGTGAGTGCCGCCCCTCGGCCCGAGTCACCACCCAGGGCGTTGGTCCAGTCGATGTGGTAGTCGGTACCGGTGCGGTCGGATTCGGCGACCGCGCCGCCGGGTGCCGTGCCCGCGACGTTCGGGTAGTCGATGGGGCCGGGGAACAGGTCGTTCGCGCGGTCCTGGACGGCCTGCTGCAGGAACGTCATCCGATCCTCCGTGTCCAGACCGGCCGCATCGGCGAGGTCGAGACCCCGGAGGTAGTCGGGCACATGGCCGTCGAGGAACTCGCCGGTCTGCAGCCAGTAGGCGAGGAACGGGTCCGACTGGGCGGCGAGGGTGATGAGCGTCGTCGACCCGCAGGTCTTGTTGTTGTACTGGTCGAAGGTCTCGCCGTTCACCGTGGCGTCCCCGTTGTCGCCGACGCCGAGGTTCGTGAGCTCGTCGATCATGCGCTGGCGTTCGCCGGGGGGAGCGTTCTTGATCGCGTCGGCGAGGGCGAGCACGGAGGAACTGCCGGCGCCGGTGGCGATCGCACTCATGAGGAGGGCGCTGACGGCGGGGTCGCCGGACTCCTCCATCGCCGCGAGGATGCGCTCCCGTTCGTCGTCGCTCATCGCGTTCCAGTTCTGGACGTAATTGGCCCACTCCGTCTCGGAGAGGACCGAACCGTCGGGGTCGCCGTTCGGGAACTGCGTCCGCGAGACGAGGACGTCCAGCCTCGTCTGGCCCACGGGCACCTCGACGCCGGCGAGCACGGCGTAGCCCTCGGAGTCCGACAGGGCCCGCTGCAGCGCCTCACCGGCCGCCCATGCGTCCTCGTAGGCTTCGTGGCAGACGGATACGCCGTCGAGGATCTGACCGGCTCCGCGGATGAGGTCCGAGATCACCCCGGCGACCTCTCCTGCTCCGGTGATCGGGTTCGTCATCGCCCACGGGTTCACGGAGATGTTCCCGATGGTCCGGTGGCCGTCGCGGATGCTGTCGGCACCCGGCTGGTGTGCGGTGCGCGCCGAGGTGATGGCGTCCGCGTAGTCTCGGAGGCCGCTGGCCCCGGATCGGAGCCCCTCGATCTCGGCGCCGACGAGGGTGTCGACGGACGCCAGGACCTGCGTCGCGCTCGCGCCCGTCACCCCGACGAGGGCGTCCGGCAGGCTCGACCCGGTGACGGTGGAGAGCGTGGTCTGGATCGCCTCCGCGGCGAGCGCCGCGTTCTCGTACTGCTCCGCGAGCCCGTCGATGGTGGCCGGGTCACCCGGCGGCGGGGTGTCCGCGAACGTCGAGGATCTGGGGATGAGCCCGACCGCGCGATCGACGAACGAACCGATCGACGTGATGAAGCTCAACGGGTCGCCGCTCAACGAGCCGATGAAGGTGGCGAGCACGTCGATCTCGGCTGAGCTCTTGGTGCGGAGTTCGGAGAGGTTCATGGTCGGTCCTTGTTTCCGGTGGTGCTCCTGGTCGCGGCGAGGCCGGAGAGGAGCCGCAGGACGACGGTCTGCAGCTTGGCGACCGCGCGCAGTTCGGCGGCCGTCTCCGCACTGTCGGCTCCTCGGCGACGCGCGTCGAGGAGGGCGTCGAGCAACACCGCCCCCGCCTGCTCGTCCGTCAGCATGCCGGCGCCGAGGCCGATGACGGCGTCGAGACCGGCCGTGCGGACCACACTCGCGACCTGCTCGGTGACGCCGGCGGGGACGCCGGCACCTCGGAGTTCTGCGGCCAGCGACGCGACCCTCGCGCCGGTCTCGGCCCGCTCGGCCGCATCACGGCGGTCGGGCTGAGCAGCCGTGCATGTCCGGGCCGGCGGCGACGGCGCGGTCATGAGGCGTCCTCGGCGAGCGCCGCATCCGTACCGGCCATCGTGTCCGCGACGTTCTGCATCCACCGCGCGAAGTCGTCGAGCGTCTTGCCCGCCTCCGTCATCTCGGTCCGCCACGTCAGTTCGAAGGCGGCGGCACTCGTGGCCACCTGCTCGTCGAGGAACGACGTGTCGAGGCACGTGGAGAAGATCCCCGTCGCGCTCGAGGCCGCCCCGGCGACCGCTTGGACGACCGCCGCCAGGCCCGCATCGTCCACCTGCATCGTGCCGCTCATGGTTCCCCGCTCTCCGGTGTTGTTCGCGCTGCCCGGCCGATCCCGGTGATGCGCCTGATCCGATGGCTCCACCCTGTCCCAGCCGGCTCCCCAAGACGATGGGCAGCACTCCCCATAGCCCGGTGGGCGTCGGACCTGGCGCAAGACGGGGCGTCGGTTACGGTGAGGGTGACGCGTCCACCCGGGCGCCGCGGAAGGGGCCGTCATGCAGCAGATCCATCGTCGCCTCGCGACCGTGTCGTTGACCATCCTCGTCGCGGCGCTCTGTTGCACGGGATGCGGCCTGTCGTCGACCCCCGTCGTGGCGGACGAGACCGACGATGCCCGGCTCACCGCGTTGGCCGATGATCCGCTCTTCGCGGACGGCAGCGTCACCGGGCCACGGGTTCCGGACACCTCGGCCAACGTCAGTGTGCAACGCGGGGCGATCACGGTCGACGACCTCTGGCCGACGGACGTCACCGCGGAACCAGGAGTGAGCGGGCCCGCCTGGCCTGCCGCCACCGCCATGTTGGCCCAGCTGCGCGAGGCAGGTTGGCGACCGGTGGCCGTCTCCTGCGAGCTGGATCGGTCGTCCGGGCTGGAGGGCGCGACGGTGTACGCCACGAAGGAGTTCGACGACTTCACCGCTGCGCTCGAGGCCGAGGTGAGGCCTCCGTCCTCGAAGCTCGTCGGGTACGTACCCTTCCATGCGGAGGCCGACGACCCGTGGTCGGCGCGCTCGGAGGTCCCGGCCGGGTCGAGTTGCCTCGACGGCGACGGACCGCCGAGCGACGAGGGGTCCGTACCGGACGACCTGGCCATCGCTCCCTGGTACTGAGCGGTCGCCGATCCCAGGGTCGACTCAGGGTGATCCCGGAGGTTCCGGGGGTTGCCACGCGCCGAGACGCGATATATCGTGAATTCCAGTTCAACGCGATATATCGCGATCACTCGGAAGGAACCGCACCATGGCACAGGAGAAGTGGATCATCGCTCCCGGCGAGAGCCGCATCATCGACCTCGAACTCGTGAGACGACTCAAGGTCGGCCTCATCGGCGGCCAGGTCGACATCATCGGACACGACGAGCCCGGCGCCCGCATCGAGGTGGGGGCCGTCACCGGCAAGGACCTCAAGATCACCATCGACGGCGACGTCGCCGAGATCGACCACCCGCAGCTGCGCTGGGACAACTTCCTCGAAGTGTTCTCGAACTTCGGCGCCAATCGCGCCACGGCCCAGGTCAGTGTCCTCGTCCCCCGCGACATCGCCCTGACGTTCGGTGTCGTCAGCGCCAGTGGACTGGTCGCAGGCCTCACCGCAGACGCCAAGCTCAACACGGTGTCCGGCGACCTCGTGGCCGACCGGATGACCGGGCGACTCGACCTCAACTCCGTGAGCGGCGAGCTCACGGTCCAGAACCACACGGGTCGCATCCAGGCGCACACGGTCTCGGGCGACGTCACCGTCTCCGGCGACATCACGCGCGCCTCGATCGACGGCGTCTCCTCCGACCTGCTCCTCGACATCCACGGTGCGTGCGAGCAGCTCGACCTGAACACCGTGAGCGGCGCGATCACGGTCCGCCTCGACGAGGAGCTCGCCGCGCGCTACACGGCGAACTCGGTCGGCGGCCGCCTGGCGATCGACGGCGTCGTCCTCAAGGGACTGCGCGGTGGTGGGTACAACTCGCACACCGGTGCCCTGTCCGGACAGTTCGCCGAGGTGCGCATGAACACCGTCGGCGGCGCGGTGACCGTCCTCCGCCGGCCGGCTGCCGAGCCGGCGGGCGCGGCCACCACCGCAGGGAGCGAGGCAGGCGCATGAGCCCCGTCTTCGCCCACGGCAGCCTGCGGCTGTACCTCCTGAGCCTGCTCGACGAGTCGCCGAAGCACGGCTACGAACTCATCCAGGCGCTCACCGACCGGAGCGGTGGCACCTACAGCCCGAGCGCCGGCACCATCTACCCGCGCCTCGCGAAGCTCGAGGAGGAGGGACTCGTCACGAAGACGAGTGACGGCAGGAAGACCGTCTACGAGATCACTGAGGCGGGCCGGGCGGAGCTCGCAGCACGGGCGGGCGAGCTCGACGGCATCGAGGACCAGCTCACCGATTCCGTCCGTCGCATCGCCGACGAGGTCCGCAGCGGGGTCACGGCGGCCATGAAGAGCCTCCGGGCCGATCTCGCCTCCGCCGCGCGCGAGGCGAAGCAGTCCGCGAAGCCCGGTCCGAGCTGGACGTCGACCGCCGAGGAGAGCGCCGACCAGAAGGTGCAGGGTCGCCTGGCGCTCCACGAGACCGACGTGTCGATCAACGAGTTCCGGCAGGCGGTCCGAGCCGAACTCCGCGAGCACGTCGCCCGTGGGGGCGTGCTCGACGACGACACCGTGTCGGCCCTGCGTGCCGACCTCGTCGCCGTCCGCGACCGCCTGCGGGAGCGCCTCCAGGGCTGAGCACCCCGACACGCAGGCCGAGACACGGAACCGCCCGGCCCCTCACGGGAGTCGGGCGGTTCCGTCGATACGGCGCGTGCGGTCGGCCTACCGTGCGGCGCCGGCCAGCGAGCCCGTGGTCGCCGCCGAGTCGTAGATCACGCAGGTGACGAGCCGGTCGTCCACCCCGTTCCAGCTGGCCTCGGTCGGCGTGTAGTAGTTGAACTCGAGGCTGGAGTCCTCGTAGACGATCCCGACGAACGCCTGGAACTGCGCGTAGCAACCGTCGTCGGCCTGCTGCGTGACGGCCTCCTCGCCGGGCCACTCGTCGCCGGTCAGCGTGACCTCGCCGTACACCTCGTACTGGTGCGGCTCGGAACAGGGCACGGTCGGCACCTCCGTGACCTCGTCGGACGACGACTCGTCGTTCAGGCAGTCGCCGACCGAGAGGGTGAAGACGTCCGTGGTGCCTCCACCGACGATCTCGCCGGACTGCGCATCCCGGGTCTCGGCGGGCTTCGGGAGGATGCCCTCCACGACACTGCAACCGGAGAGCGTCAGGGCCGCAGCGAGAGCGGCGAGGGCGAGCGGGAGGAGACGACGGCGAGCGGTCACGATGAGGGTCCTTGAGGTGGGTGTCGATCACGAGCGACTGTTCAGGCTCACAGCCAGGCAACAGCCGTCGATCAGGATATTGGTCGACCATCCGGGTCCGCCACTCCCCCGCTCGATGAACACTGCGTCACGGTCGGGTGACGATGCCTGTCCATCCAGCTCATCCCCGCTTGACTCCGGTTCCCGAAGGAGTAATATCGCCGCTCGTGACAACTGAGGGTCGAGAGCCCGGGACAGAACCACGATCGGCAAAACGCTGGTTGATCGGGGACCCGCTGCCGACCGAGAACCTGGAGGGCCAGCTCCTCCCCAAACGGCTCGCACTGCCGATCTTCGCGAGCGACGCACTGTCGAGTGTGGCGTACGCGCCGCAGGAACTCCTCATGATCCTGACGCTCGGCGGGCTCGCCTTCCTGAGCTTCGCGCCGTGGGTCGCGGCGTGCGTCGTGATCCTCCTCGTCGTGGTCGTCGCGAGCTACCGCCAGCTCATCAAGGCGTACCCGTCGGGTGGTGGCGACTACGAGGTCGCCCACCGGAACCTCGGCGAGAAGGCCGGCCTCGTGGTCGCCTCCGCTCTCCTGGTGGATTACGTCCTCACGGTCGCCGTCTCGGTGGCCTCGGGCGTCGACAACATCATCTCCGCGATCCCCGGGCTGAACCCGTGGCGCGTCGAGCTGGCCGTCGGATTCGTCCTCGTCCTCATGGCCGTGAACCTCCGTGGCGTGCGGGAGTCGAGCAAGGCCTTCGCGATCCCCACCTACTTCTTCATCGCGAGCGTGCTCGTCATGATCGTCGCGGGACTCGCCCGCACGTTCATGGGCGACGCCCCGGTCGCGTCGAGCGCCGAGTTCACCGTGCAGGGTGAGAGTCTCACCCAGGCGGCATTCATCCTGCTCCTCCTCCGCGCCTTCTCCTCTGGTTGCTCCGCACTCACCGGTGTCGAAGCGGTCTCGAACGGCGTCCCGGCGTTCCGTCGCCCGCAGATCAAGAACGCCCAGAAGACGCTGGTCCTCATGGGCGGCACCGCGATCGTGCTGTTCGTCGGCCTCACCGCGCTCGCCCTCATCTCCCGCGTGCACTACGCCGAGAACGCCTGTCACCTCGAAGGGTTCGCGGACTGCGCGACGACGCCGCAGCCGAGCCTCATGGCCCAGGTCGCGACCGCGGTCTTCGGCGCGAACAGCATCCCGTTCTTCCTCATCCAGGCGGCGACCGCGTGCGTCCTGCTCCTCGCGGCCAACACGGCGTTCAACGGCTTCCCGCTGCTCGGCGCCGTCCTCGCGCGCGACTCCTACGCGCCGAAGTCGCTCAACACCCGTGGCGACCGCCTCGTGTTCTCGAACGGCATGATCATCCTGGGTCTCGCCGCATGCGCGATCCTCGTGGTGTACCAGGCGAACCTCACCCAGCTCATCCAGCTGTACATCATCGGGGTGTTCGTGTCGTTCACCCTCGGCCAGACGGGCATGGTGAAGCACTGGCTGCGGATGCTGCGGGAGGGCTGCGACAACCGCGGCTCCGTCTACCGGGGCCTCGCGATCAACGCGTTCGGCGCCCTGCTCACGGCGAGCGTCCTCATCGTCGTGACGATCACGAAGTTCACCCATGGCGCCTGGCTCGTCTTCGTGCTCATGCCGATCCTCTTCGTCCTCATGCTCGGCGTGAACCGCTACTACCGCGACGTCGAGAAGGAGGTCGAGGTCGACCCGACCACGACCTTCGGCGCGACCGGCGACCACGCGATCGTCCTCGTCGGCAAGATGCAGAAGCCGATCCTCAAGGCGCTGGACTACGCGATCGCCGCCAAGCACGACAGCCTCGAAGCGGTCCATATGTCGATCGATCCGGAGGCCACGAAGCTGCTCGAGCAGCAGTGGATCGAACAGAACATCCACGTGCCGCTCGTCATCCTCGAGTCGCCGTACCGCGAGTTCGCGATGCCGCTCGCGAAGTACATCAAGGCGCACCGTGCCGAGCACGGCGCCGAGGTCGTCACCGTCTACATGCCGCAGTACATCGTCGGGCACTGGTGGGAGAGCCTCCTCCACAACCGACGGGCGTCGCGGATCCGCAACCAGATCATGCTCGTCCACGGCGTGACCGTCGCCCTCGTGCCCTGGCTGCTCGACTCCTCCGAGCTCATCTACGGACGTCGGTCACGGCCGCTGCCCGGCCAGGAACGACGTGGCGAGATCGTCCGCGTCAAGAAGCCGATCGAGCGGAAGCCGCACATCGACCGCAACACGGGGCAGCCCCGCTCCTGATCGGCCACGCGCACCGGCGACGGCGTGAGGGAGTTGTCGCAGACTGACAGACTGGGGACATGTTCACCTGGGGTCTCTCGCTGCTGTTCCTCGCGGCCGTCTTCGGGACGCTGTCGATGGTCCGCCTCATCGCCGCGAACCCCGACTCGCCGCTGCCGATGTGGCAGGGCCGCCCGCAGCGACTCCCGCAGTTCACGATCATCCTGCGCGGCCTGTCGGGCGGACTCGGGGTCTTCGGGGTCTTCCTGCTGTGGTCGGAGATCGGATTCTGGAGCATCCTGCTGCTCATCGTCGCCCTCGGGATCCCGATCGTGCTGAACCTCCGGCACAACCGCCGCTTCGAGGCATAGCCGCCGCGTCCGTTCGCCCATCTTCGGGCGAACGAGCGGCTAGGCGAGGAGCGAACCGAGCCCGTAGCCGACCAGGGCCGCGACGACCGACGCGACGAGCATGCCCAACGCGTTCGCCAGTCCGGCCCGGGAACGTCCGTCGTGGAGCAGCCGGACCGTCTCGACACTCGCCGTGCTGAACGTCGTGTACCCACCGAGCAGCCCGCCTCCGAGGACGAGCCGCCACGCCTCGTCGACGACCCCTCCGAGGGCCAGCGCGGTGACGAGGCCGAGCAGCAGCGACCCGCTGACGTTGATCACGGTCGTGCCCCACGGGTAGGCGCCGCCCACACGGGAACGGACGATGCCGTCGACGACGAAGCGGGCCGCGGCGCCGACACCGCCGGCCGCCGCGATCGCGAGGAAGAGCCAGGGCGTCACGAGCGGCCACCGCCGATCCGTCGGGCGAGGACGATGCCGCCCCAGCTCGCCAGGGCGCCCAGCACGACGCTCCCCACCGCGTACAGCACCCCCACGAGGTCGCTCCCCTCGATGAGGAGGACACTGCTGTCGGCCGCGAGCGCGCTGTACGTCGTGAAGCCGCCGAGGACGCCGGTGCCGAGGAAGAGGCGGAGATCGCGTCGACGGCCGGCGTCGGACCCGCGTCGGAGGAGCGACTCGAGGAGGAGACCGAGCAGGAAGGCGCCGACGACGTTGATGCCGAGGATGGCCACGGGGACACCACCGATGGGCGGGATGGCGAGGGAGATCGCCTCGCGGGCACCCGTCCCGACCGCGCCACCGAGCCCGACCATCGCGATCGTGGCGGGTTGGAGGTGCGGAGCCCGTGTCCCCGTCGGAGCGGCCGTCACCGCAGGTCGCCGGCGGGGGCGTCCCAGAGGGGTTCGTCGGTGGCGCTGGGCGCGAGTGGGACCACGATCACCGGACGCGCCTGCCGGTGGGCCAGCGTCGCGGCGACGGAACCGTTGAAGAACTCGAGGATGCCCTTCCGGAGGCCACGCTCCCGTGTCCCGACGATGATCGCCCGCGCGGACACCGAATCGGCGAGTCGGCCGAGGGCACGCGCCGGGTCCCCGGCGAGCTGGGTCAGCTCCCACACGACGCCGCTGTCGTCGAGGAGACGATGCGCCGTCGCCTCCAGGCCGGGATCGGCTGGCTCCGGTTCGAAGTCGTGCAGATCGGCGTCGAACGGCAGCGACGTGACGGTGCCGTCGACGTTCTCGACCACGACGAACCGGCTCGCGTCGACGTGGGCGAGGACGAGCCGGCAGGCGAAGGCTTGCGCGAACGACGCCGCCTCGACGAGCACGGTGTCGGGCTGCCCCGGCGTGACACCGACCACGATCGCGGTACCCCGCTGCGCTTCGCTCATGTCGTCACTCCCCCTTCGTACGCTTCGCGGCGGCCTTGGCCGCCTGCTTCGCCGCCCGCACCTGCGCGAGCGACTCCGGGTCGACGATGTCGGCGACGGACCGGAGGCTGCCGTCCTCGCCGTAGGGCGCCGACGCTTCCCGCCAGTCGGCCGCGTCGAGCCCGTACTGCTTGCCGAGGAGCGCGAGGAAGATCTTCGCCTTCTGCTCACCGAACCCCGGCAGGGCGAGCAGGCGCTTCAGGATCTCCGGGCCGTCGGGCGCGTCTCGCGTCCAGATCGCCTCCGCGTCGCCGTCCCAGTCGTCGACGATCGCGGCGCAGAGCCCCTGCACCCGGCCGGCCATGGACCCCGGGAACCGGTGCACGGCCGGACTCGTCTTGAACAGGGAGGCGAACGCCTCGGGGTCTTCCCGCGCGATGGTGGCCGCGTCGAAGGAACCGAGCCGGTCACTGATCTTCAGCGGGCCGGCGAACGCGGTCTCCATCGGCACCTGCTGGTCGAGCAGCATGCCGACGAGCAGGGCGAGCGGGTCGGTCGACAACAGGCGGTCGGCGTCCGCATCTCCGGTGATGTGCAGGGTTCCGGTCATGGGTCCATCGTCCCACCACTCGACGTCCCGGCCCAGCCCCGTTCCGTCGCGGTGTCGGCACCGGTGGCCGGCAGACCGTCTCCGTACGAGCGCCCCGTCCACGGGCGGCATGGTAAGCTCAACGCTAGTCTTTATCGTTCCCTGGTAGGCGAAAGCCCCGGACGCCCCGCAAGCGCGGCCGGTCAGAAAATCATGAGGGGGTCTCGCATGGGTCGTGGCCGTCAAAAGGCAAAGCACACGAAGATCGCTCGTGAGCTCAAGTCGTTCAGCCCGGACGTGAACTACAACGCGCTCGAGCGCGAGCTCACGGGGCACTCCGTCGACCACCCGGGCACGGGCGTCGACGAGAGCTACGACGACGAGATCGCCAAGTGGGCTGAATACGCCGAGAAGTACGCCGACGGTGAGGCGAAGGGCGCGTAGGCGCGCCCTTCGCACCGTTCCGGCGCGCCCCCGCATCGGCGGTTCGCCCTCGCTCCAGCACCTCGCGGCTGGGTGATCTCTCAGACGACTGTTGGCAAATGGAGTTCTCGCTGGGCGGAGACTAGCCTGGACGGATGAACACCGACGAACTCCGCGTTGCCGCCAAGAAGCGCCTGAAGGCGCAGCACGATTTCAAGCAGTTTCTCGCCGTCTGGGGTGCGGTCTCCGTCCTCCTGATCGTCATCTGGCTCCTCACCGGCGCCTGGGGATACTTCTGGCCGATCTGGCCGATCTTCGTGATGGGCATCGCCCTGGTCTTCGTCGGACTCGACGCCTACGGCCCGTCCAAGCACATCACCGAGGACGCCATCGACGCCGAGGTCGCGCGCCTCGTGAACCAGCAGCAGCAGCGCGCTGCCGCTCGTGAGGCCGCCTCGCAGCCGAACGCCACGCAGGCACCGTACGCCGGCCAGAGCGGTTACGAGCAGCACCCGTACCAGGCGGGCCAGACCGGCCAGGCGCCGGTGTACGACCCCGCACAGTACGGACAGACGACCGCCTACGACACCTCGCAGTACGCGGGTGGCCAGACGAGCGGCTACGGCACGCAGCAGACCCAGCAGGGGTCCCAGGCGACGCAGCAGTACGGCGCCTACCAGGCACCGTCGACCGAGTCTCCGACCCCTGAGGCGCCGGCAGCGGAGCCCACCTCGGACTGGGTGCGCGCCGCCGAGCCCACCCCGACCGAGCAGTTCGCCGCGGTCTTCTCCGGCACCGACCGAGCACCCGAGGCCGCAGCCGCACCGGACACGTCCGCCGAACCGGCCGAGTCGATCGTCCTCGAGTCGACCTCCACCGGCGACGCCGAGACCGTCGCAGCCGCCGCCGACGAGACCGAGGCGCGCCTCGCGAGCGACGAGACCGGCCCCGCCGACACGACCGGACGCGACGAGACCGTGTCGGCCACTGCACCGGCCGCGGCCGTGAGCGCGCCCCGTACGTCGACCAGCCGGTCGACGACGACGCGTTCGACGACGGCCCGGAAGCCCGCCGCCAAGACGACCACGTCGGCGACGGCCGCGGGCAGCACCGTCCGCAAGACGAGTTCGACGCGCGCCACCACCGGTTCGACGACGCCCAAGGCCGCAGCAGCCAAGACCACGACGCCGAAGGCCGCAGCCACGAAGGCACCGACGACGAAGACGACGGGCGCCGCTGCGAAGCCGGCCACCGCGAAGGCACCGGCGAAGCCGCGCACCACGAAGCCGAAGGCGGCCCCCGCGGCCACGCCGGCGCCACTCGAGCAGCCCGGTACGTCGGAGTAGTAGCCGGTTCCTGAACGACGAAGCGCGCGATCCCCTCGGGGCTCGCGCGCTTCGTCGTTCAGGT
The DNA here is from genome assembly GCF_050587365.1 of Plantibacter auratus. NCBI lineage: Bacteria > Bacillati > Actinomycetota > Actinomycetes > Micrococcales > Microbacteriaceae > Plantibacter > Plantibacter auratus. The sequence continues at coordinate 43,867 of NZ_JBOBFV010000002.1, forward strand.
GGGACTCAGGAGAGCTGCGAGCGCTCCACCCACTCGAGGTACTCCTCGGAGACGGTCCCGGTGATGTACTCGCCGGTGAAGCAGCTCATCTCGAGGTCGCTGATACCGGAGCCCTCGAGGATGGCGGCCTTCATGTCGGCGACCTCCTGGTAGATGAGGTTGTCAGCGCCCAGCTCGCGGGCGATGTCGGGGATCTTCTTGCCGTGTGCGACGAGCTCCTGGCGGGACGGCATGTTGATGCCGTACACGTGGGGGTAGCGGACCGGCGGTGCGGCGGAGGTGAAGGTCACCTTGTTCGCTCCGGCGAGACGCGCCATGTCGACGATCTCCTTCGACGTCGTGCCGCGGACGATCGAGTCGTCGACGATGAGGATGTTCTTGCCCTTGAACTCCGAGCCCATCGCGTTGAGTTTCTGACGGACGCTCTTCTTGCGCTGCGCCTGGCCCGGCATGATGAAGGTGCGCCCCACGTACCGGTTCTTGTAGAAGCCCTCGCGGTACTCGATGCCGAGCTTCTGGGCGACCTGCATGGCCGCTGGGCGGGAGGAGTCCGGGATCGGCATGACGACGTCGATGTCGCCCATCGGCGTGTACTCGGCGATGGTGTCGGCGAGCCGGTTGCCGAGACGCAGTCGGGCCTCGTAGACCGAGATGCCGTTCATGACGGAGTCGGGGCGAGCGAGGTACACGTACTCGAAGGAGCACGGAACGAGCCGCGGGTTCTTCGCGCACTGCCGCGAGTACAGCTCACCCGAAGCGGTGATGAAGACGGCCTCGCCCGGGGCGATCTCGCGGACGATCTCGTAGCCGCCGGCTTCGAGGACGAGCGACTCCGAGGCGACCACCCAGTCGTTGCCGACCAGGCCCGTCTGGCGCTTGCCGAGGATGAGCGGGCGGATGCCGAACGGGTCGCGGAAGGCGAGCAGGCCGTGACCGGCGATGAGGGCGATCGTCGCGTAGGACCCCTCGACCCGCTCGTGCACGTTCTCGACGGCGTTGAACACCTGGTCGGGATCGAGGTCGAGACCGCTGATCTGCCCCTGCAGCTCCGTCGCGAGGACGTTGAGCAGCAGCTCGGTGTCGCTCGTGGAGTTCACGTGGCGGCGGTCGACATGGAACAGGTCCTTGCTGAGCTCGCGCGTGTTCGTGAGGTTGCCGTTGTGGATGAGCGTGATGCCGTAGGGCGCGTTCACGTAGAACGGCTGCGCCTCGCTCTCGTTGGCGGCATCGCCCTTCGTCGCGTAGCGCACGTGGCCGAGGCCCATGTTGCCGAGGAGCGAGCGCATGTCGCGGGTGCGGAAGGCTTCACGCACCTGGCCCTTGGCCTTGACCATGTGGAAGGTGCTGCCGTCGGCGGTCGCGATGCCGGTGGAGTCCTGACCGCGGTGCTGAAGGAGCAGGAGGCTGTCGTAGACCTGCTGGTTGGCAGGCTCGGTTGAGACGATGCCGACGATGCCGCACATGCGTGGGGACTCCTTGGGGTTCGTGCTGGGCGAGTGACGGAACGGAGGAAGGTGTGCCGGAGCGGTGCGACTAGTCGCGGTAGGCGCCCACGAGGCGGACGGCACCGCCGTCGACCCCCTTGGCACCCTGTTCGAACGCGCTGAGGTCTGCGGCGGCGTCGCCGAGGTGCACGGTGCCGACCTGCCAGGTCGCGATCCCGTCGGCCTCGAGCGCGGCCGTGACACCGGCGGCGACTGCCGTCGAGACGACGGCGAAGAATCCGACGCCCAGGTTCCAGGTGCCCTCGCTCGACTCGAGCGAGGATCCGGCCAGCTCGCTCAGCGTCCGGAACACCGGCGACGGGCTCCAGGTGGAGCGGTCGACCTCGGCCCAGGACCCCTTGGGCAGGACGCGCGCGAGGTTGGCGGCGATCCCGCCTCCGGTGACGTGGCTGAGCGAGTGGACGCCACCCGCGAAGGCCGGGGCGTCGAGCAGCCGCAGGAGGGGCAGGGTGTAGAGCCGCGTCGGCTCGAGGAGGGCCTCGCCGAACGTCGTGCCGAGGTCGTCGCTGTGGTCGGCGTAGCCGACGCCCGCCTGGGCGAGGATGTGCCGCACGAGGGAGAAGCCGTTCGAGTGCAGGCCCGAGGACGCGAGTGCGAGGACGACGTCGCCGTCCTCGACGCGGTGCTCACCGAGGATGGCGTCCGCCTCGACCGCACCGGTGCAGGCGCCGGCGACGTCGTAGTCGTCGACCCCGAGGAGTCCGGGGTGCTCCGCGGTCTCGCCGCCGATGAGCGCCGTCCCGGTGTCGGAGCAGGCCTGGGCGATGCCCGAGACGATCGAGGCGATGCGCTCCGGGTGGACCTTGCCGCAGGCGATGTAGTCGGTCATGAAGAGCGGCTTCGCCCCGACCACGACGATGTCGTCGACGACCATGCCGACGAGGTCCTGGCCGATGGTGTCGTGCTTGTCGATGGCCTGGGCGATCGCGACCTTCGTGCCGACGCCGTCGGTCGACGTCGCGAGCAGGGGCCGACGGAAGGCGGTGAGCGCCGAGACGTCGAACAGGCCGGCGAACCCGCCGAAGCCGCCGAAGACCTCCGGACCGTGCGTCTTCGCGACGGCGGCCTTCATGAGCTCGACGGCGCGGTCACCGGCTGCCGTGTCGACACCGGCCTCCCGGTAGCTGGTGGATGAGGTCATGACCGTCCTGAACCTTCTGCGATGGGTGGATTCGGGGGGCCGGACTCACCTGGCTCGGCACTGACGGAACCGTTCGGTTCCGCGTCGGCCGCGGGGGTCCCGGCTGGATGCACGTCAACTCTATCCGCTGCGACGATCCGCGTCCGTCGCGCCATGGAACGGTCGATGAGGAGACCGACGACGAGGGCGATCGCACCGAAGACGACGACGCACACGAGCAGGAGGAAGCCGAACACCTGGGTGAGCGAGTAGTCGGCGCTCCCCGGGAACGCGAAGGTGAGGATGAGCGCGGCGATGATGCCGACGAAGACGCCGATGACGAGGAACCGCCAGTAGCGCGGCGACCGGCGCACCGAGACCGAACCGGAGGAGTACACGGTCGCGAGCTCGGTGTCGGGCTCGGTCGAGGGCGTCGGACCGGTCGGTTCGGATGGGTGCTGAGCTTCCGGTGCTGGCTGCCCGGTGGCGTCTGTCATGCCTCCATTCTCCCCCACGATCCTGGGCATCGTGAACCGATGGTGAACGGCCGCGGTCGACGTGCCGACGGGTACGATCGAGCGGTGGACACGACGGGGACCGAGACGACCGATCCCGCTCCGATCCCTCCCGACGACACCCTGCTCTCGGCGGTCGAGTCCGCCGCCGCCGACGCCGGGTTCACGCTCGAGCCGGAGCAGCTGGAAGTGGCGAGGCGTCTGGCGTCACTCCGGATCGGCGAGGACCGACCCGGGCACCTGTACCTGTGGGGTGCGGCCGGGCGGGGCAAGACCTGGCTCCTCGACGCGTTCTTCGAGGCGCTCCCGACGCATCGGAGGCGTCGCGTCCACTTCCACTCCTTCTTCCGCGGGCTGCACGCCGCGATCCACCGGGTCCGCACGGAGGCCGCCGACGCCGCTCGGGCGACGGGTGAGCCGGGCGCCGGGTTCCGCGCGGCGGCCGGAGCGGTGACGAACGCGGTCGAGCAAGCGGTCGACGAACTGCTGGACGAGGTGGACGTCGTGCTCTTCGACGAGTTCCAGGTGCACGATCCCGGCGACGGCGCGCTCATGATCCGGCTGCTCGACGCGCTCTTCGCCCGACAGGTGACCCTGTTGACGAGCTCGAACTCCGCGCCGCAGGATCTGCTGCCGGACCCGGCTCACCACTACATCTTCGAACCCGGCATCGCCCTGATCGAAGCGAACATGCAGGTGCTCGAACTCGCCGGCTCGACCGACCACCGTCGCAGCTCCCCGGTCAGGCACGGCGACGGCTTCGCCCGCGGCAGCTGGTCCATCGCCGGCGAGTCCGCGGACGCCCACCTCGCGGCACTCGGCCTCCACCGTCCGGGGCCAGGCGAGGCGACGACGCTGACGATCAGTGGCCACACGTTCCAGGCAGCCGCCGCGCGCGACGGCGTCCTCTGGTTCGCCAGCGCCGAACTCATCGAGCGTCCGACCTCGGTCGGCGACTACCTCGCCTGGGCGGCGGACGACGGCCGGTGGGTCCTCGACGCCCTGCCCGAGTCCCACGCCCTCACCCGGGAGGCGCGCGCCCGATTCGTCCACCTCGTCGACGCCCTGTGCGATCTCGGCGTCGAACTCCACGTCGTGGCCGCCACCGACCAGGAGACCTTCATGACCGATCCCGCCCTCGGACCGGAGGGGTTCGCCCGCGACGCGGTCAGGACGCGCAGTCGGCTCGCCCTCCTCCGCGAGATCCACTGACAGCAGTCAGTTCCCGGCGAGCACGGCCCGCTCGATGGCACGGTCCAGTCCGACGACGGGCCGGTCCGGGCGCTGCGGCGCCACGCCGCCGAGTGCCTGCAGCCACACCCAGGTGTCGGCGACGGTCTCGGTGACCGGACGACGACGGAGACCCGCCGCAACCGCACGCGAGACGTCACCGTGATGCATCGCGTCGGCGTCCGGTCCGGTGGGGAGCCAGACGGGCAGTTGGGTCCAGGGGTGGATCCCGGCCGCGAGCACCCGCTCCTGATCCACCCAGCGGAGGGTCGCACCCGACCCGGTCGCGGCGACGCAGGCGTCGAGCAGCTCCCCCAACGTCGTCGCCCGCGGCTCGCTGACGACGTTGAACGCACCACTCGCGCCCGTCGAACCGGCGGCGAGGAGGAAGGCCGCGAGATCCCGCGCATCGATGTACTGGATGGGGTCGGAAGCGGCACCAGGGGCGAGCACCTCACCGCCCTCGGCGATCCGCGCCAGCCACCAGGGCAGTCGTCCGATGTTCTCGTGCGGGCCGAGGATGAGGCCGGCTCGCGCCAGGACCGCTCGGTCGCCGAACGCCTGGACGGCGGCCAGCTCACCGCCGCGCTTGGCACGGGCGTAGTCCGCGAAGCCGTCGTCGTGCGCCGACCCGTCGACGACCGGCGCGTCCTCGGCGGCGCCGGCGGGCAGCGGGTCGGCGTAGACCGAACGGCTCGAGACGTAGACGTAGCTCCCGACCCGGTCCGCCAGCAGCGCGGCCGCGTCGCGGACGGCGACCGGAGCCCATGACCAGGTGTCGACGGCGAGGTCCCACGACCCGACCCGGAGCGCGTCGAGTCCGCCGGGCATCGTCCGGTCGCCGTGCAGCACGGTGACCGCGTCCGACGGCGAGGAACGGTTCGTACCGCGATGGAAGACGGTGACCTCCCAGCCGGCGGCGACGGCCTCGTCGACGACCGCTCGCCCGACGAACTCCGTCCCGCCCAGGACCAACAGCCGATTCGTGCTCATGCCTCCATCACAGCGCACGAGGCGGTGATGCACCACCCCGGTTCGCTGGGAGCAGCGAGCAGTGCGCGCGCGGAGCTCCGTCCGCGGACTACTTGCGGCTGTGCTCCAGCGAGCCGGCGCGCATGGCGGCCTCGTCGTCCAGGTCGACGCGGGAGGCCACGTAGTAGCTGCTCCACTTCGCCGCGTGATAGGCCGGGTTCATGACGAACCAGTAGGCACGTCGCTTCCAGCTGTACTGGGGGTCGCGGACGATCCGCTTCGCGTCCCGAAGGGCGCCGAAGACGGTGTACCCCACCTGCCGGAACCGACTCAGCCGCGTGATCGGCTTCCCGATCCGACGCAACGCCGTCGTCTCGTCGAAGATCCGCTTCCGGTACTCGTCGAGGGTGAGGTCGTTGGAGTGGACGACCCAGCCCCGCGGTGCGTACGCCTTCCGCAGTCCGGCCGCGATGATGTCGGCGCCGAAGGCCATGTCCTCGGAGTACGGGAGGTCGCGGTACGGGATGTCGCCGAGCAGCAGGTCGCGGCGCGTGGCCGAGTTGACGTCGGAGTAGAACGCGAGGGCGTCGAGCAGTCCGCCGTTCCCGTCGGCGAAGCCGTCGTTCGCGAAGACGGTCGTGCCGAAGTCCGGCCCGAAGTTGTGGAACACGTCGTGGATCTCGTACTTGAGCAGCGGGAAGCAGTTCGGGCGTGCGATCTGCTTGCCCATGACGGCGACGACGTCCATGCCTTCGGGGTCCAAGGGTGTGGTCAGCTCGTGCAACCAGCGTGAGTCACCCGGGATCGCATCGTGCGTGAGGTACGCGACGTACTTCCCCCGGGCGAGCCGGGCGGCGAGCTGGCGGGTCCGGCCGTGGCCGAACTCGCTGTTCGGGATGACGTGCAGCCGGACGTCCGGGTGGGCGGCGACGATGTCGAGTGTGCGGTCGGTGGAGCCGGAATCGATGACGAGGGTCTCGTAGGTGCCGTCGTAGTCCTGGCCTTCGATCGCCGAGAGGATCTGCTCGAGATACCGCTCGCCGTTGTACGTGGGGATGACGATCGTCGCGTCGAGCGTCGTCTCGGCTGGGGCGTCGATGTCAGAGGTCACCGCACCAATGTACCCGGACCGTCAGCGCGGCAGCAGCAGTGGCACGAGGCCAGTGAGATCCGCCCGCTGGCCGGACGCGTGCACCGTGCCGCCGGCCATCGCCGTGGTCCAGTCGATGCGGCCGGAGGCGAGCGCGAGCCAGGTCGGTGCGTCCATCTCGATGACGTTCGGCGGTGTGCCTCGGGTGTGGCGGGGGCCCTCGATGCACTGCACCGCACCGAACGGCGGCACCCGCACCTCGACGGTGTTGCCGGGCGCCCGCTCGACGAGGAGCTCCAACAGGTAGCGGACCGCGGTCGCCGTGTCCGTGCGCGACGCCGGTGCGTGCCCGAGCGCCTGCTCCAGGGCTGCGCGACCGACGGCGTCCGTGATCCTGGGTCTGGCCATGCATTCGAGGCTAGGCCATTGCGCCTTAAGCTAGACGGGTGAAGATCCTCGTCCTCGGTTCCGGTGCTCGCGAGCACGCCATCATCAAGGCTCTCCTCTCCGAAGAGGCCGGGCACCACATCATCGCCGCCCCCGGCAACGCGGGCATCGCGGGGGATGTGACCGTGGTCGGCATCGACCAGGAGAACCCTTCGATCGTGCGCGACTTCGCCCGCGACGAAGCGGTCGACCTCGTCGTCATCGGGCCCGAGGCCCCGCTCGTCGCCGGCGTGGCCGACAAGCTGCGCGCCGCCGGCATCCCGGTCTTCGGCCCCAACCGCTCGGCGGCCGCACTCGAGGGCTCGAAGTCCTTCGCGAAGCGGATCATGGACGAAGCCGGCGTGCCCACCGGTCGCGCGGTCCGCGCCGAGGACCTCGACGCAGCGATCGCCGCGCTCGACGACTTCGGTGCACCCTACGTCGTCAAGGCCGACGGCCTCGCGGCGGGCAAGGGCGTCCTCGTCACCCACGACCGCGATGCGGCCATCCAGCACGCCACCAACTGGCTCGGCTACGGCGGCGTCCTCGTCGAGGAGTTCCTCGACGGCCAGGAGGTCTCCCTGTTCTTCATCACCGACGGCGAGACGGTACTCCCGCTCTCCCCCGCGCAGGACTACAAGCGGCTCCTCGACGGCGACGCCGGCCCGAACACCGGCGGCATGGGCGCCTACTCCCCGTTGCCCTGGCTCGACAACCGCTTCGGGAGCGAGACGGCCTTCGTCGACGAGGTCCTCGAGACCGTCGCCGTCCCCGTCGTGCGGCAGCTGGCGTCGGAGGGCAACCCGTTCCAGGGTCTCCTCTACGCCGGCCTCATCCTCACCGAACGCGGGATCCGGGTGATCGAGTTCAACGCGCGCTTCGGCGACCCGGAGACGCAGGTCGTCCTCCCCCGGCTCGTCACGCCGCTGTCGACGCTCCTGCTCGGCTCGGCCACCGGCACGCTCGGCGAGCAGCCGCGACCCGCGTTCGCCGAGGCGAGCGCGGTGACGGTGGTGCTCGCGAGCCAGAACTACCCCGAGACGCCCGTCACGGGCCGGAGCATCACCGGCCTCGACGCCGCCGTCGCCGTCGAGGGAGTCCACCTCGTCCACGCCGCGACGGCTGACGTCGACGGTGGCCTGGTCGCCACCGGCGGCCGCGTCCTCAACGTCGTGGCCCTCGGATCCACGTTCCCCGAGGCACGCGGACGTGCGTACGAGGCGCTGTCGCGCATCGAACTCGAGGGCGGTCAGTACCGCACCGACATCGCCGCACGCGTCTCCTGATCGCGGCCCGGATGAGCGCCGCAGCGGGAACCGGGCCGTCGGCCGTCGTCGAGAGTCACGACGGCACCAGGCTGCACGTGGACGTGATCGGCGACGACGCCTTGCCGCCCCTCGTCGTCCTCGCCGGCGGCCCGGCGCGTCACCCGGTCTACCTCGGTGATCTCGGCGGCCTGAGCACCAGACGGCGCCTCATCGTCCTGCACCAGCGCGGGGTCGGACGGTCCGAGAGCGGACCGTCGACCGCTGCGGCCAGCTGGCCGGAACTCGCCGAGGACGTCGAGGCCGTGCGTCGCTGGCTGGACGTCGACCGTCTCGAACTCATCGGGCACTCCGCCGGTACCCGCGTCGCCGTGAGCTACGCCGCGCGCTACCCGCACCGGCTCGACCGCCTGTGCCTCATCACGCCGCCCGCCACGTGGCTCGTCGACACGGACGACGACAGCGCGGAGATCATCGCGCGGCACGCGGCGGAGGACTGGTACCCCGGCTTCCTCGAGGCGCTGCCCGCGCTGCTCGCGGCGCCGGACTCCGCTTCGGGGAACCGGCTGTTCCCGGCGGTGGCGCCCATCGCCTGGGGCGAGTGGGACGACACCGCCCGCGAACACGAGCGGCTGGGCGCCTGGCATCCGGCCGCGCAGGACGCGTTCGTGCACACGCCCACGATCGACGAGGTCGAGGACATCCGCGACGCCCTCCGCACCGTGACGGCTCCCGTCCTCGTGGTCGCGGGCTCCGAGGACGGCCTGACGGGACTCGCGCCCGTCGTCGACCTCGCGAAGCGGTTCCCGCTCGGCCAGGCCATCGTGCTCGACGGGTGCGGACACTACCCCTGGGTGGAGCAGCCGCGATCCTTCGCCGCCGCCGTCCACGGCTTCTTCCCGATCGGCTGACCGGTGCGCAGCGTCGATCTGACCTTCGACGAGGCCCTCGAGGCTGCCGTCCGCGACCGCTGGCACGCGCTCCTCGACCTCGGCATCAGCAGTCTCGCCACGCATCGCGGTGCGAGCAACCGTCCGCACGTCACGCTGTCGGCCGGCGAGGAGCTCGAGCTCACCGGGAGGCCGGTCTTCGCGCCGTTCGCCGTCCGACTCGGGGCTCCGCTGCTGTTCCCGCGTCGCTCGGGCGCCGTCCTCGCGCTCACGGTGATCCCCACGCACGAGCTGCTGGAGCTGCACGGACGTGTGGCCGGAGACGTCACCGGTGCGTTCGAGCACACCCGGCCCGGCGCCTGGACACCCCACGTCACGCTCTCCCGACGCGTCGTCGGCGAGCAGACCGCGGCGGCACTCGACGGGCTCCGGTCGCTCGGCGACCTCCCGTCCGGGCTCGTCACCGGGCTCCGGTTCTGGAACGGCGACACCAGGACGGTCACGGACCTCCTCGGCCCGTGACCGTCCGGTGTCGCCGTGTCGGCGGAGCCGCTACTCGGCTTCGGACCGGGCGGTCGCGGCAGCCGCGGCGACCGCGGCGGCCTGTCCGTGCTGGGTCTCCGGGCTCGACCAGGCGGCCGCCTTCGGCTTCTGGAAGAACAGGACCACGACCGCGCCCACGAGCGCGAGGCCTGCCGGGAGGAGCAACGACTGGGCCATGGCGGTGGTGAACCCGGCGTGCAGGAACTCCGGCAGCTCACCACCCGTCACCTCGCTCACGCCACCGGCCGCCCCACCGGGCGCAGCGGGCAGCTCGGCCGCGAGGCGTCCCTGGATGAGCGCGGCGATGGCCGCACTGCCGAGGACGGCACCGATCTGACGCGTCGTGTTGAACACACCTGAGCCGGCGCCGGCCTGGTGCTGTGGGAGCCCCCGGGTGGTGAGGTTGGAGACCGGGCCCCACATGAAGCCGTTGGCGAGGCCGAGGACGGCACTCGGGAGGAGCAGCATGAGGATCGGCTGCTCGGGCGTGAGGAGGATCGAGTACCAGCCGAGCGCGAGGGCCAGCAGGAGGAGCCCGGCGAGGGCGAACCACTTCGGGTTCACGCGGTCGATCGCCCGCCCGACCACGGGCGCGAGCCCGGCGGAGAGTACGGCCATCGGGACGAGCATGAGCGCGGACTGCGTCGGGGTCAGGCCGCGGACGGTCTGGTAGAAGAAGACGAGCGGCAGCGACATGCTCGTGATCGTGAACCCGATCGTCGAGATCGCGAGGTTGCCGACCGAGAAGTTGCGGTCGCGGAACAACGCCAGCGGGAGCAGCGGCTCGCCCTTCATGACGGCCTGCCACAGGACGAACAGGCCGAGGACGACGACACCGGCGATGATGAGGCTCCACACGGTGATCGGACCGGTGATCGTGCCCCAGTCGTAGCTCTGGCCCTCCTGGATGCCGAACACGAGGAGGAACATCCCGAGCCCGCTCAGGACGACCCCGAGCACGTCGAACTTGTGCGGGTGCGTGGCGAGCGCGGGGACGTTCCGCCAGACCATGATGAAGCCGATGACACCGACGGGCACGTTGATGAAGAAGATCCACTCCCACCCGAGGCCGTCGACGAGCACGCCGCCCAGGATCGGGCCGACGAGCGTCGCGACACCAGCGGTCGCTCCCCAGAGGCCCATGGCCGCACCGCGGCGGTCCGGCGGGAAGATGCGCGTGATGACGGCCATCGTCTGCGGGGTCATGAGCGCGGCGCCGAGACCCTGCACGACGCGGGCGACGATGAGCATCTCGATGGAGCCCGACAGGCCGCACCACAGTGAGGCGAGCGTGAAGACGACGAGGCCGATGAGGTAGAGGTTCTTCGGGCCGAAGCGGTCGCCGAGGCGGCCGGTGATGAGGAGCGGCACGGCGTAGGCGAGCAGGTAGGCGCTCGTCACCCAGATGACGTTGTTGATGCCGGTGTCGAGGCCGCGCATGATCGCGGGGTTCGCCACGGACACGATGGTCGTGTCGATGAGGATCATGAAGAATCCGATGACGAGCGACCAGAGCGCAGGCCAGGGGCGCACGGCCCCTGGCGTCGGACCGGAGACGCCCTGGCGAGGCGTGGTGGGGGTGGTGGACATGATGTCCCTTTCTGCACGGAGGACGGGTTCGCGTTCGGGACGCGAGGATGAGCGGGACCGCCGGCCGGACTGGTCGGTCGTCCCGGAGGTTCAGGTGGAGGGTGTCGGCTGAGCGGACACGGGCGGGGTCGCCGCCTGCTCGTGGAGTGGCGCACGGGTCCCCGGCACGTGCCAGGCGAGTGCACCGTCGGCGATCTCGGCGAGGAGCGATTCGAGGTGGGCGATCTCGGCGCGCAGCATGGCGGCCGAGTAGGGGACGTTGATCCAGTACACGCGCGGGATCCCGCGCTCGAGCGCACACGTCATGCGGCGATCGAGGTCGGCGAGCTCGGCCTGCTGCCGGAGGATACGGGTCTCGAGCAGCATCCGCACCTCCTCGGCGCCCAGTTCGTGCGCCTCGGACAGCGCGAGCCCGAGCTCCGGGTACTCGTTCGTGGGGGTGCTGAGCAGCTCGCGCAGCCGCTCCCCCAGCAGGTGCCGGCCGAGGTCGGTGATCTCGAAGGTGGTGCGCTCGGGCCGGGCTCCCTCGCGGTCGGTCCCGGAGGCGAGCACGAGGCCGTCGGCCTCGAGTCCGTAGACGGCGCGGTAGAGCGAGCCGGGGCTCACCTTGACGACGCGATCCTCCTGGCGGTGGAGCGCGAGTTGGTACATCTCGTAGGGGTGCATGGGGCGCTCGGCCAGGTAGCCGAGCGCGGCGACGGCGAGCAGTCCGAGCGGCTTGGTCTTGCCCATGACCCTCCCATCACTCCATGCGAACTATTCCACGTGGAATATACGCGTACCGCGAGTCCGCCGCAAGTCGTCGCGTAGGCCACGATTCGAGTTATCCACAGATTCTCACGAGCCTCGTTCCGGCAACGGGAGCTTTCGTAGGGTCGAAAAGCCGCGGCAGGTCGTTGCGGCCACGAAACAGATCCGGTTCCTGCAGAGCGAACGTGGAATGACACTCGACCAGGTCAACGCTCTCGTTCACGAAAAGGCGTAGCAAATGCAGGCAGGCACCTCGCCTGAGCGGTTCCGCAGGGACTTCGCGTTCCGCGGCCTCGTGCTGGGAGCCGGTTCGTTCATTCCGGGCGTCGGTGGACTCGTCGTCCTGAGCGCTCTGCAGCGATTCGGCGAAGAGGTGACTGCCAGCTATGGCTTCGCGCTGTCGGTCTACGGGCTGGTGGCGGTGCTGTGCTCAGGGCATGGCATCGCCGCCGTCGCCCGACTGAGCCGTTCGATTGCCGCAGGCGAGTCGACCTCGCGGCAACGACTTGTCTTCGCCGAGCTGGTCGCAACCGCACTCGCCGCGACCGCGACCCTCATCATCCTCGCAGCGCTCGTCGGAACAGTGGTGCTGGTCTCAGGTGATGTCGACAAGCCGACGTTCGTCGCGGCCTACAGTTCACTGCTCATCGGGTCGTTCCTGTTCCCCGTCGGGCAGGCGATCGCCGGGTGGCAGCAGGTACGCGGCGAGGACGTTCGAATGGTGCAGTACACGGTCGAGTCGACCGTCATCAGCGTCGGTATCTCCCTCCTCATCGCGTCGGTGTGTCCTGACCCTCTCGTCGTCGTCGCTTCCTGCGGCATCGTGAACGGGTTGGGGAGCCTGGTCGCGGTCGTGCGCAGCTGTCGACGATTGCGACCAGTCGCTCGTGGGACCCTCAAGCTCGGCTGGTCCTGGCTCCGAGCACGTCCTCGTGACGCGTTCGCCGGCGTACCACGCGTCGGAGCAGCGTCCTGGGACGGCATCATCCTCGCCTCGACGTTCGCGCTCACCATCCAGATCGCGATCAGTGTCGATGCCGCGACGGGAGCCACCACGGCGATCCTGGTCGCCACCCTCCGGACGCTCATCATCCCGATCAAGACAGTCGGGATCCTCGCTGGCAGGCTCACACGCCTCCGAGCCGTCAACCCTCAGAACGAACCGAGGCTGCTGCGCTCGCTCACGTTCATCATGTGCTTGGCGACCACGCCGATCGGAATACTGATGATCGCCATGCCAGAGCAGGTCGCAGAGGTGCTCGGCATCCCGTCATCGGCGGGGGCTGACCTCGCGATCGCGCTGGCGGGGACGCAGATCCTGCTCGAGCCTGCGATCGGCTTCGCATCGGCTGCGCTGAAGGTCCTCATACGACCATCGACGATGCTCGTACCGCTTGCGGTGACGCTCTGGGGCGTCACACTCCCGCTGATGCTCGGCCTGCACTGGCTCGGTGTCCTGAGCATCGTGTCGCTGTGGGCGGTGCTGCTCTCAGCGAGGGTGACGTTCGGACTGCTCGTCATCCTTCGAGCACGACGATGGGGCATCGCTGCAACCAACAACGCCGCCGTACTGCATGCACGATAATGAACGAGTGAGCGCACCCTCGGAGACCAACGCCTGGAACCACGTCTACTCGGGCAAGGTCCGCGACCTGTACGAGCCGGCCGGCGGGCCGGACGACCTGCTGCTCGTCGTCGCGAGCGATCGGGTGAGCGCCTTCGACCACGTGCTCGAGCCGGGCATCCCCGGCAAGGGCGATCTGCTCACCAGTCTGAGCCTCTGGTGGTTCGACCAGCTCCGCGAGGTGCCGAACCATCTCGTCCCCGATCACGAGCTCGACGCCGCGGGTGTCGCGGTGTCCAGCATCCCGGCCGAGTTCGCCGGTCGGGCGATGCTCGTCCGGAAGCTCGACATGTTCCCCGTCGAGTGCGTCGTCCGCGGCTACCTCACCGGCTCCGGCTGGAAGGAGTACGTCGCGAACCGCACCGTCTGCGGCATCCCGCTGCCTGACGGCCTCCGCGACGGCGATCGCCTGCCCGAGCCGTTGTTCACCCCCGCGTACAAGGCGCCGCTCGGCGAGCACGACGAGAACATCTCGTTCTCCCGCATGGTCGAGCTCATCGGCGAGGACGACGCGGTCGCACTGAAGGACCTGTCGCTCGGCATCTACGAGACGGCATCACTGACGGCGGAACGCCACGGCGTCATCCTCGCCGACACGAAGTTCGAGTTCGGCCGCAACCCGGGGACCGGCGTCATCACGCTCGGCGACGAAGTGCTCACCTCCGACTCCAGCCGGTACTGGGACCGCGACGTCTACCTGACGAGCGACGACCCCACCGCACGCATGGCCAGCTTCGACAAGCAGATCGTCCGCAACTGGCTGGCCCACAACTGGGACCAGGACGACCCGTCGACACCCACGCCTCCGACCCTGCCTGCCGAGATCGTCACGCAGACGGCCGACCGCTACCGCGAACTCCTGGAGCGCCTCACCGGCAGCGGGCGCTGACCACGGGAACCATCCGCATCGCGGAGGTGCCGGTCAGCTCGTCTTCCGACGGGCGCGGAGCCGAGCGTTGTCGGCCAGGATGGCCTGCGCATCGGGCAGCGGCCCCTCTGGCACGATGACGCCCATGAGCGTGGCCGTCTTCTCGAGTGCGTCGCGTGCATCGTCAGCCGCGAGCCGCGCCTCGACGAGATCGCAGGAATCGTCACTGCCCACCTCGCTGCGGGTACCGCTGCGCTCCACGAGCTCGCGCTGCAGGCGCTCCGCGGTGGCGTACATGCGCGTCAGCGTCCAGAGTGAGGTCCACGGGAGGTCGTCGCTCAGCCCGATGAGGTGATCGTTGAGCGGGTCGATCCACCGCGACGGCTGGTGCCCGCCATCCAGGCGACGACGACGGTTGCGTCGTTCGGCCGACACGAGCAGGAAGACGGCGACGAGGATGGCACCGAGCAAGGCACCGACGACGTCGAGTCCGGGCACCCACTCCGGGTCGAAGCCGGGGAGCGACACTGACGAGCGGTCGTCGTGGACGAGTGACCACTCGACGATCACGCCCACCGTCGCGCCGACGACGAAGCCGCTGAGCAGGAGGAATGCACCGAGCAGGAGCGTGATCCTCCGCCGCAGCTGGTGGCCGCGCTGCTGATCCTCGGTGAGCTCACCTCGTTCCGCGAACGGATCCACGACCATGAGGCGACCACCGACACGGACCACACCAGGGTGGCGAGTCGTGACCGTCATGGCCCGAGGATACCCCACAAGGTGGGTCATGCGGCGGGATTCACGAGCCGAGATCGGCGGAAATCCGCGGCGGATCGACGCCGATGGCCCCCGGAATGGGGGCGCTCGAAGGGGTCACGCCGTCCTGGGTGCCGTCGCCGAGCCGTCTGCCGAACCCCGCCGGGCTCGTCGGACGATCCGCGCCTGGACGAAGCACACCCCGTCGTCCGTTCAGGGTCGGACCCCGACGCGCGGGAACGCGCCCGATGCAGCCGCGACGAGCGCGTCGTCGACGTCCTGCAGGGGGAACTCCGGACCGACGAGTTCGGCGAACGGATACCGACGCCACGCACCGGTCAGGAAGTCGACCGCGCGTGCCAGATCCCGCGGTCGGTAGTTGTGTGCGCCGCGCACCGTGAGGAGGCGTCGGACGATCCGTTCGGCGTCGATGCCGAGCGGCGCACCGGGCGACACGCTGCCGACGAGGACCGCCGTCCCGCCGATCGACAGCGACGCGATGGCGGCATCGACGGCACGGGCGTCGCCGGACATCTCGATGGCCACCGGGAAGCCCTCAACGCCCGCCGCCAGGTGCGCGGCGTCGAGGTGCTCGGCGGCGCCGATCGTGGGGTCGACGGTCGCGATGGCGCCGAAGCGACCGGCGAGCAGCCGGCGGGCGGGGTCCGGATCGCTCACGACGACGCGCGCCCCGGCATCGGTCGCGATGGCTGCGACCGTCAGCCCGAGCATCCCGGCGCCGGTCACGAGGACCGCCGTGCCGGGCAGGTCGTGCCCGGCCGCATCCAGTGCGGCGATCGCGGTGGCCGTCGCGCAGGACGCCGGCGCGAAGACGGCGGCGGGCGGCGTCTCCCCCACGATCACGATGGCCGTGCCCTCGAGGAGTTCGACGTGGGTGGCGAATCCGCCGCTCAGCTCCCAGCCGCGGTGGACCCGGTCGTGCCCGTACTTCGCGAGCCGGCGGCACTTCTGTTCCAGGCCGGCGGAGCAGCGGTCGCAGACGCCGCAGCTCACGACGACCGACCACACGACCCGCATCCCCGCGACGAGGACCGTGCCGTCCACCGCGGTGACGGGTCCCCCGACCGCCACGACGCGTCCCACCTGTTCGTGCCCGAGGACGAGCGGCGTGGCGGCGTCGCGGTGCCCGAGGACGGTGTGCACGTCGGAGCCGCACACGGTCGCCAGTTCCACCTCGACGAGGACGTCGCCCGGCCCGAGCGTCACCCCGGGCACCGCCATCGCCTGGTGCGGGTGCCCCGGCCCCTGCCAGACCATCGCGATCGGCGACGGTCTGATGAAGACGTCGTTGCCCTCGTGCGCGGTGAGCGTCGTGTGCATGGTTCCCCCGGTCGATCGTTCAGTCGAGACCGAGCAGCGCGGGCAACTCGGCGATGCTCGTGATGATCTCGTCGGCGCCCGCCTCGAGCAGCGTCTCCTCGTCGTGTGCTCCGGTGAGCACCCCGACGACGAGCCCGGCGCCGGCGTTCACCCCGGACAGCATGTCGCTGGCCGTGTCGCCGACGACGACCATGGTGTCGACAGCGCTCGCACCGAACCGGAGGAGCGCGGTCAGCGGCAGGTCCGGCGCTGGACGCCCTCGACCGGCGTCGGCGGGCGACAGGGCGTCGTCGGCGAGTTCGGACCACCCGAGGCTCGCGAGGAGCGCGTCGCGCGTGGCGGGGGCGAACCCGGTGGTGAACACGACGCCCACGCCGAGCTCGCGGAGCCGCCGAACCGTGTCCTCGGCTCCGGCGATCGCCTCGACGCGCCCCTCGCCGACGAGGCGCTCGTAGGCCTCTTCGAAGGCGGCGTTGCCGGAAGCGGCTCGAGCCTCGTCGCCGTCGGTCAGCATGAGGAACACGTCGAGCTTCGACTGGCCCATCGTGTCGCGGACGAGCTCGATGGCCGCGTCGAGCGCGTCCTCGGTGTTGATGCCGATCGTCTCGGCGGCGACGCGGAAGGCGTCCTCGACGACGCCGTCGTCCGAGACCGTCGTCCCGGCGAGGTCGAGGACCACCAGTTCGAGCAGGAGGTCGTCCTCGTGCGCGTCGTCGAACCCGCCCTCCAGCTCGTCGAGGTCGGCGAGGTCGGTCTCCACGTCGTCGTCGAGGTCGGGTGCCGCGGTGCTGTCCTGCTGGGGTCGATCGATGCTGGTCACGAGAGGCCTTTCTGAAGGTGGGCTGATGCGGCACGGATGCTGGTCGGCTGCGCCGGCGAGAAGGTCGGGCCGAGGTGCTCGGCGACGGCCAGCTCGCCGAGCGCGGGTCCGGTGGTCATCCCGATGCCCGTGGTCGCGGCGACCACACGGACGCCCGGGGTCGGTTCGTCGATGAGCAACTCCTCCGGAGCGGTGGCGTAGACGCCCTGCCAGCGTTCGAGGACGTCGAGCCTTGTCCCGAACAGCGTGCTTCCGGCCCGCAGGAGTTCGTCGAAGGCGTGCTCGGACTGGAACGGGGACACCGCCTCGCCGCGGCTGTGGGTGTCGCCGAGGATGATCGAGCCGTCCGGCAGCTGGGTCGCCATGAGGTTGACGTCGAGCGACGCGAGCCCAGGGTGGTCCTGCTGCAGTCGCTCCCGGAGTGCCGGGATGGCGGGCGAGTCGGCGAATCCGGCGTAGCGCAGGAGCGACCACCCGGTCAGGAGCGGCGCGGGCATCGGCCTCGGAAGCTCGGCGCGCACCCGGACCATGTCGAGCGCGCATCGACGGACAGCCGCCCGCTCGGCCAGCTCGGGGAGGAGCGTGTCGATGTCGTGGTTCACCGCGACCACGGTGAGGCCTGCGGCGATGACGCCGCGACTGGTGTCGACGAAGCCGGAGCGCAGTCCGGTCACGGTCGTCCGGCGCCGGAACTCGACACCGCGACGTTCCAGGTACGCCGTGACGGCGCCCAGCGCCTGGCGCGGGTTCACCTGGAGGTCGCGCGGCAGCCAGGCGCCGCCCACCACGTCGTCGGCACTGACCGGCACCTGCTGCAGGAACTCGGCCGCGTCGTACAGGCGGACGTCGGCCGCGGCTCCCGCCTGGGCACGGGACGCCGCGAAGTCCTCGAGGACACGCAACTCGTCGAGGTGCCGGGCGACCACGTGCGTGCCCGAGCGCCGGACCCACAATCCCGCGTCCTGCTCGAGTCGCTGCCAGATCTCGGCCGAACGTGCGGCGAGGCGCGAGGCGAGCCCGGCCTGCGGCGTCGCCGCCAGGTGACCGAAGTTGCGGACCGACGCGCCCTGGGCTTCGGCCGAGCGTTCGACGACCACGACCTCGGCACCGGCGTCCACAGCGGCGAGCGCAGCGGACAGCCCGACGATGCCGGCTCCGACGATCACGACGTCCGCGCGATCGGCCGAAGCACTGAGCGAGCCGACACCGAGGCCGACCCGCGCTGCCGATACCCCGCCGCTCATCCGTCGTCCGTTCACGAGAACACCCTCCGCATCCACATGGCGATGCCCTCGACGACGAGGACGACCGCGAGGATCATCAGCACGATGGCCGTGACCTGGTCGTAGTTCCCGCCCTGGTCCGCCTGGATCAGGTAGTAGCCGATGCCGCCTCCGCCGACGATGCCGAGCATGGTCGCGGCGCGGATGTTCGTGTCGAGCGTGTAGAAGGTGTGCCCGACCAGTGCACGGGCGCCCTGCGGGAGCGTCGCGGCGGCGTAGACCTGTGGGCGCGTCGCGCCGACGGCGGTCAGCGCGCGTTCCGGTCCGGGCGCGACCTCCTCGAAGGAGTCCGCGATGAGCTTGCCGAGGAGGCCGATCCCGCAGATGCCGAGCGCGAGCGTCCCCGCCTGGGCCCCGAGCCCGGTGACCACGATGAGGAGGATCGCGAGGATGAGCTCCGGGATGCCGCGGATGCCGACGAGCGCGAACCGGGCGCCGGTGCGGACACCGCGGTTCGGGGCGACGTTCCGTGCGGCGAGGGACCCGATGACGATCGAGCAGACGAGGGCGATGAGGGTCGCCGCGAAGGCGATCGCGACGGTCTCGAACATCGCCTCGACCATCTGCTCCGTCGTGCGCATGCCGAACGACGGAGGCCAGAGTCGGACGAGGACGTCGGGGGCCTTGGCCCAGAACGTCACGAGGTCGCCCCACTGGATGTCGGACACGACGACGCCCCAGACCACGACCGCCACGGCGAGCCAGGCACCGACGGTGTCGCGGACGCGGGCCGGCGTCCACGGACGCTTCGCTGCAGCGGCGATCCGGGACTCGGCGCTCGGAGAGGCGACCGTGCGGTTGCTCCCACCCGCCGCACGACGTGCCTCCCGGCCCGCGGCCACCCGACGCACGACGCGGTCACCGAGTCCACGTCCGGTCGGCTGCACCCCGAGCATCACGGTCCGCACGGTGCTCGACACGATCTCCATGACGACGCACAGCGCGAAGATGACGATCGCGAGTCCGATGCCGAGCGAGTAGTCGAGGGATTTGAACGCGAGCGACAGTTCACGGCCGAGGCCGAGGACGCCGACGTAGCCGAGGAGGACCGAACCGCGCAGGTTGATGTCGCCGCGGTGGAGGACCGTGGCCACCCAGGACGGGAGGACCTGCGGCAGGACACCCGAGGTGAACTCCTGCAGCTTCGAGCCGCCGGCCGCCCGGATCGCGAGCCGTGGCCCCTCGTCGACCTGCTCGATCGCGTCCGCGAAGAGCTTCGAGATCATGCCGACGGAGTGCAGCCCGATCGCGATGATGCCGGGCAGCGAGCCGAGCGAGAACATGAGCACGAGGATCATCGCGATGACGACATCGGGCACGGCACGGCTGAGCACGCCGACGAACCGACCGACCGCGCGCCAGGCCGGTCCCGGGGTCGTGTTGGCGGCCGCGAGGTACGCGACCGGGATCGAGAGCACCGCAGCGAGGACGGTGCCGGAGATGACGATCCCCAGGGTCAGGGCGGTGAGCGACAGCAGTTCCCCGGGCGGCGGGAACGTGATCGTGCCCACCCGGTTGAAGAAGTTGACCGCGTTGCCCCAGCTCGCCACCATGTTCGGGATCGAGATCCCGACCTCGAGGAGCGAGTAGACCGAGAACGCGAGCAGCGCGATCAGCGTGAGCACGGCGGCGATCGTCTGCGGTCGGAGCCGACCGACGGGAACGGGTCCGGAGAGTCCTGGCGGGCGACCGGCGGGCGGTGCCGTCTTCGCGGGTGCGGTGACGACCATCAGCGGGTCCTGCCCGGTCGACGGAGCTCGTCGGGCTCGCGGCCGTCGACATCGGCGTCGAACTCCCACTCCGGGTCGTCGGGCAGTTCGTCCTCGCCCACGCGCTCCTCGACACCGAGCAGGCCGCGGAGGTCGTCGTCGGGGTCGCCGAGCAGCTCGTCGGTCTCCAACTCCACAGCGATCGCCTGCAGCTCACGGGTGCTCGTCGCGACCCGGCCGTAGATCTCCATCACCTCGGTCTTCGACAGGCCGTCGGTCGTGGTGTCGAGGACCACCTCGCCGTGGCGGAGACCGACGATGCGGTCGCCCCAGGAGAGCGCGAGGTCGACCTGGTGCAGGCTGCACACGACGGTGAGTCCGCGGTCGATCGCGATCTCGCGGATGAGGGCCATCACCTGCTCGCTCGATTCCGGGTCGAGGGAGGCGACGGGCTCGTCGGCGAGGAGGATCTCGGGGTCCTGCATGAGCGCTCTGGCGATGGCGACGCGCTGTTGCTGACCGCCGGAGAGGGTGTCGGCGCGCTGGTAGGCGCGCTCGAGGAGCCCGACGCGGTCGAGGTGGCCGAGCGCCTTCAACTTCAGGGTGCGGCCGTAGCCGAGGATGCCGAGACGCGGTCCGCGGACGCCCGCCAGCGAACCGGTCAGGACGTTCTCGAGGACGGTGAGCGACGGGACCAGCTCGAACTGCTGGAAGACGAACCCGACGCGGGCGCGGAGCCGGCGCAGGGCACGCTGCCCGAGGGCCGGTACCTCGTCGCCGAGGACCGAGACGGACCCGGCGGTGGGCCGCTCGAGGCCGTCCAGGTGACGGAGGAGCGTCGACTTGCCGGAGCCCGACAGACCGAGCAGGACGACGATCTCGCCGCGACGGATGTCGAGGTCGACGCGCTGCAGGGCGACCGTCCGGTCGAAGCGCTTCGTGACCCCGCGGAGACGCACGAGCGGTTCCGCTCCGTCGGGTGCGGTGCGACGCGCCTGCTGCTCGGTGACGCTCATGACTGCTGCCTCTCGTGAGGTTGATGGTGGTGCGGATGTCGCAGCTCGACAGGCTCGGTGACCGGGTACCGGAGCACCGGTCACTGCCCTTCGACAAGCTCAGGAACCGCTTGTCGAAGGGCGGGACCGGCGCTCAGGTCAGGCCTGGCACTGCTTGGCGTTGGTCTTCTTGCAGATGTCGCGGATGGTGTCGTAGTACGCGTCGTCGACCGGCGAGGTGCCGTAGAAGGTCGCGCGGAAGGCGTCGCTGTCGGCGCTCTTCACGCCGGAGTCGATGATCTGGTCGATCGTGACCTCGGACAGGGCCTTCTCGAGCTTCTCCTTCACGTCGGCGGGCAGCGAGTCGGACTCGACGATCGGCGCACCGGGGACCATCGTGCGGTCGATGACCTTCACGCCGTCGTTCTTCTCGACCTCGGAGTCCTCGGCGAAGCCCGCCTCGCACTCGACGCCCTCGGCGGTCTTCGTCACCGAGACGTCGTGCTTGCCGGCGAAGACCGGGGTGATGTCCTTCTCGGGGTCGATGCCGGCCTCGAGCAGGTTGTAGCTCGGGAACAGGTACCCGGACGTCGAGGACGGGTCCACGAAGCAGACCTTCTTGCCCTTGAACTCCTCGATCTTCGTGATCGACGAGTCCTTCGGGACGATCGCCTCGGAGTAGTAGCCCGGCTCCTGCCCCTTGACGGTGATGATCGACGAGATCGGCGTGATCTTGGCCCCGTTGTTGAGCGCGGTCACGTAGGTGAAGCCGGAGAAGGAGGCGACGTCGATCTTCCCGGCGACGGCCGCCTCGATGAGGGCCGCGTAGTCGGTCGACTCGTGGTACTCGACCTTCTTGCCGGTCTCCTGGGCGATGTAGTCCATGAGCGGCTGGTAGTTGGTCTGCGTGTCGACCGAGTCGGGGACGACGCCGAAGACGAGGGTCTGGTCGTCGACCGCGAAGGTCCCGGCCGCGGCGGAACCGGTGTCGCTGGCGGTGGCGCTCGAGCAGGCGGCCAGGCCGATCGAGAGGAGGGCGGCGGCGCCGAGCGCAGCGACGCGGGTGAGGGAGAGCTTCATGTGCTGGGACGTACCTTTCAGAAGGACCGATGCACCCGCCCGCTCCGCGCGTGGCTCCGGTGGATCGGAACCGCGAGTGACCGACGCGGGCACTGCTGTGTGCCGTACGTGTGATCACGCTACGAGCGGCGCCCGAACAGGGCCGGGCTTCCCGGTGAACAGGAGGTGAAGCCCCGCGGAAGGATCGATCAGGCAAGCCACGGCCGTCGTCCGCCGTGCCGCCTAGACTGCTGGAATCCGCCCATCCGAGCAGCAGAGCAGGTGAGTCGTTTGCCCCTCGACCCGATCTTCGTCGAACGAGCGCGGACGCACCGCGCCTACCTCATCTCGACCGCACTCGAGCAGGCGAAGGCCTTCTTCCTGCGACCGAAGACGACCACCGTCGCGCGCCCGAAGCCCGCTCCCGCGGCGGACCCGACGGCGACCTCCCCGAAGGCCGCCGGGCCGAAGGCGAAGCCCTCGAGCCCGACGGCGAAGGCCACCACCGCCGCACCCCGCCGCAAGAAGACGCGCGCACAGCACCGCAAGGCCGCGCGGAACTGGGACAAGAAGGAGCTCGCGACCGTCGGCGTCGCGGGCCCGCAGCTGCGCATCGAGGAGCACACGATCCCGGTCGCCGGCTTCCCCGACGTCCGGATCCGGCTCTACCACCCGCCGACGTCCGACGGCGACCAGGCGGTGCCCGCGGTCCTGTCCTTCTTCGGTGGGGCGTTCCGCATCGGCGGGATCGACTACCCGACGACCGACGCGGGGTTCCGTCGTCGGGCGGCCGACGCCGGCGTGGTCATCGCCGCCGTCGATTACGCGCTCGCTCCCGAGCACCGGTACCCGACCCAGCTGGAGCAGGCCCACGCGGCGCTCGAGTGGCTGTTCGCCGAGGCCGCGACGCTCGGGATCGACTCGGGGCGGATCGCCGTCGCCGGGGTGTCCGCCGGCGGCAGCATCGCGGCGGCGCTCACGCTCGTGAATCGTGAACGCGGCCGGCTGCCCATCCGACTCCAGCTGCTCGAGGTGCCGGTCACGGACCTGACCGGCGGCCACATCGACCTCCGTCCCGTGCGGGAGATGGGCATCCCGAGGATCTTCGCGATCAACGAGCTCCGTTCCGTCGCGAAGACCTACCTCCTGGATCGACGTCAGGCGAAGGAGCCGCACGCGTCGCCCCTCCTCGCGCGGTCGCACGCGGACCTCCCCCGCGCCGTGATCCTCACGGCCGAGTACGACCCGCTCCGCGGCGACGGCGCGGCCTACCTCGCCGCGCTCCGGGCCGACGGCGTCGACGCGAGCGGGACGATGTACCTGGGCGCGACGCACGACACCCCCATCTTCGGCGGCGTGCTCCCTGCGGCCCGCCGCTGGCACGACGACGTCGTGACCGCCCTGCGCTCGCTCCACGACTGAATCGACGCGACATGCCGGCAGCGGCCCGCGTGACCGCTGCCGCTGCCGGAGCACCGGGCGGCACCCCGCGCTGCGTCAGCAGGAGAGCAGACGACCGACGTTCTCGTTGAGGACGCTCACTCCGCCGAGCAACGTGACGTTCGACGCGTTGGCCCGGAGGACCGCGTTCGTCGTCGGAGGGATGCAGTACTGCCTGGAGAGGTAGAGCGGCGCGTGTTTCAGGGCGGCGAGGGCGCCACCCGTGAGTGCATCGGCGAAGTCGCTCCCGGTGGCCAGGTAGAACGTCGCGGGCGAGGAGTCCTTGAAGAACTCCGAGTTGATGACCACCGCGGTCTCGAACCGGTCGGACCCCGCCAGTCGGATGACGTTCCCGGCTCCCTCCTGGCTCCCGATGCCGTCCGCGATGCCCTGCGACACCGACACCGTGCCTCCCGCGATGTAGACGCTCTTCACGTCCATGGCGGCCAGACGACCGAGCGTGGCGGCGTCGGCGGTCGGTGCGGTGCCGTCGACGAGCAGCATGGGCCCTGCGTCGGAGATCGCCGCCGCCCCGGTGAGCGCATCGGCGAAGCTGAGTCCGGTGGCGATGAACGCCTTGTCGGCTGCCGGGAAGACCTCGC
Organism: Plantibacter auratus; assembly: GCF_050587365.1. Classification (NCBI taxonomy): domain Bacteria; kingdom Bacillati; phylum Actinomycetota; class Actinomycetes; order Micrococcales; family Microbacteriaceae; genus Plantibacter; species Plantibacter auratus. Next base: position 68,260 of record NZ_JBOBFV010000002.1, read on the forward strand.
TCGCGACCGCCAACGAGGTCGCGAAGCGGTCGTCGCCCGCGTACCGCACGACGGGTGCGACGGTACTGAGCTGCGCGAGCGCCGCTGCCGAGACGGCTTGTTCACCGCCGACGACCTTGATGGTCTTCGGCTTGAGACGACGCAGCTCGGTCATCACCGCCTCGGGTACGGCGTCGGCGAGGGTGAGCAGCACCGGGCCGTTCTCCTTGGCCGCTGCAGGCGCTGCCGACAGGGCGTCCGGCGCGGAGAGCGCGTTGGCCACGTAGGCGACGCCGGCGTTCCCGCTGGGGAACGCTCGTTGCGACACGGCGACGGCGGTGCCGAAGCGATCGGAGCCGGCCAGCCGGTCGACCGGGGCCCAACCGTTCCGGGTGAACGTGTCGGCCTTCGCGAGGTTCACGTCCACGGCACCGGAGAACCCGGCCACCACGCCGCGGCTCGAGTACTGCCACATCGACCAGTCGGACCAGTTCCGGGTCAGCTGCGGCGAACCGTTCGGCGCCCCGTTGTTCGAGCCCCACACCGCAACCCACAACGGGTGGCCGGCGTTCGCGACCGCACTCCAATCGCCGTTGTTGACCGCGTTCTGGTTGAGGTAGATGAGCACCTTGAGGCCGGGGTAGCTCTGCTGCACACGCTGGATCCACTCCATGGCCTGCGCGGGCGTGTACGCCGCGACGCCGTCGATGGCCTCAATGTCGAGCGCGACGACCTCGCCGATGCGGATGTCGCTCTGTGCGACGAAGTAGTCCGCCGCGGCTGTCGGCGTGAGACCGTTCTTGTCGCCGTTCATCCAGTAGTGACCCACGAGGAGTCCTGCGGCTCGCGCACGGGCGAGTTGCGCACGGTAGGCGGGCGCGACGTAGGGGCTGTCCGAGGCGTTCCCGCCGCCCATCTTGATGATCGTGAACTGCCCACCCGCCGCCTTGAACGCCTGGAGGTCGATGTTGGTCTGCGACGTGGCGATGTCGATACCGAAGAGCTGGCCGTCGGCGCGGGCCGGGACGCTCGCCTCACCGAGGGGCGCGGGCGCCACTCTGCGCTGCTGTTCCTCCGCTCGAAGCTCGGCTCCCATGCCGTCCTCGACGGCGACCGGTTCGCCCGACGGGGTGTCGCTGTCGGCTGACGCCGCGGGCGCGATGCCGACCGATGTGGCGAGCAGCGCCATCACCACCGCCGAGAGCACGCCAGCCGATCGGGACCGCCAGAATTTCGTCATCGCCTCACCAAACATCCTTCGTCGTCTCCGGGCTCCGTGTCGGCCCGCGGGCCGCTTGGAGGGGCCGCATTTCGTACATTATGGTCCGAGCGGCTCGCCGGGGGCCGCATTCCAGGACGATCGGGGCGTCGAGACCCCCTCGCGGCGTGACGGCCGGTGACCCGCGACCGCAGTGGCCCAGGTCGCCGCGCCGACCGGCTTCCCCTCGGGCCCGAAAGCTGGAATCGTGTCGGCATGGACGCCCACGAGATCCGCAACGCCTACCTCGACTTCCTCGAACGGAACGGCCACGCGCTGATCAAACGGGCACCGCTCGTCCCGCGGGGCGACACGAGCACCCTGTTCAACGGCAGCGGCATGCAGGCACTCCTGCCGTACCTCCTCGGTGAGGAGCACCCCGACGGGCGGCGGCTGACCGACAGCCAGCCGTGCGTCCGTGCCCAGGACATCGAGGACGTCGGCGACAACCGACACACCACCTTCTTCGAGATGCTCGGCAACTGGTCGCTCGGCGACTACTTCAAGGAGACGCAGATCCGGCAGTTCTTCACCTTCCTGGTCGACATCGTCGGGCTGGATCCGGAGCGGATCTCCGTCACCTGCTTCATCGGCGATCCCGCGAACGGCATCCCACGCGACGACGAGGCCGCGTCGATCTGGGCGTCCGTGTTCGCCGAACGCGGGGTCTCCAACGGGATCGCGGAGATCGGCTCCCAGGCCGACGGCGACGCGCGCGGGGTGCGGCCCGGAGAGCGGATCTTCTTCTACGACGGCGGCGAGAACTGGTGGTCCCGCGGCGGGTCACTCGAGGGCACCCCGATCGGCGACCCGTGCGGCCCCGACAGCGAGGTGTTCTACGACTTCGGCCCCGAGTTCCAGGATCCGTCCTACGGCCTCGCGCATCCCGCGAGCGACGGCGGACGGTTCATGGAGATCGGCAACCAGGTGTTCATGCAGTACCGCCGACGCGAGGACGGCTCGTTCGAGGAACTCGCCAGACGCAACGTGGACTTCGGTGGCGGCCTCGAACGCATCGCCGCCGCGTCGATCGACTCCGACGACGTCTTCCGCATCTCGCTCCTGTGGCCCATCGTCGAGCGACTCCAGGAGCTCACCGGGAAACGCTACGAGGACGAGACCGCCGCCATGCGCATCATCGCCGACCACCTGCGGGGTGCGACCTTCCTGGCCGTGGACGGCGTGCGTCCGTCGAACAAGGAGCAGGGCTACGTCATGCGGCGGCTGCTCCGACGGGCGATCCGGCTCGCACTCTCGCTCGACCTCCACGAGAATTTCTTCGGTGAGATCGTGCCCGTCATCGCCGGCTTGTACGCCGACGACTACCCGGAGGTGGCCGCCGCCCGCGACGAGGTCGTCGCCGTCCTCGTCAAGGAGGAGCAGTCGTTCCGACGCACGCTGGGCGCAGGCCTCCAGATGGTCCAGGGGTACGCCGGGCGGGTCATGACGGGACACGACGTGTTCCGACTGTCGGATACGAACGGCTTCCCGAAGGAGCTGACCATCGAGGAGGCCGGGCGCCTCGGCATCGAGGTCGCTTCCGGCTGGGAGGCGGAGTTCGCCGCCGCGCTCGCGGAGCAGCGTGCGCGGTCCCGCGGGGCGACGCACCTCGGCGCCGCCGGCCTCCCGGGCGGCGACACCGCCTGAGGGTCGGCCTCCGCTCAGTCGCGCTTGAGCATGTCGATCCCGGCGCCGGCGAACTGGCGGAGCGTCGCGTCCGGCAGGAACGCGCGGGTGAGCGCCGCGGCGATCCGCGTGAGGTCGCCCTCGTCGCGGTACAGGAGGTAGATCGGCTCAGATCGGGGGTTGAACTTCTGCTTGAACCGGTGGAGGGACGAGAAGCCGTACACCGGCTCCAGGATGCCGCTGAGCTGACCCAGCAGGTGCGCGATGCGCCCCTCGTCGTCCTCCACCCGGTGCGCGAGCGGCGCGCCCGAGAGCGAGAGGATCTGCGCGCCCTCCTCGGCGAAGACCTTGGCCGAGGAGGCGATGAGGAACTCCATGACCGAACCGAAGCCCTCTTCGCGTCGCCGCATGAGGTCGAGCGTCCACCCGCGGTGCTCGCCGTCGGGGCCGAAGACCGGAAGCCAGCTGAGGAAGCCGTCGACGTCGCCGTCCGGTGAGATCGCGAGTGCCAGACGGACCTCGGGGTCGTCGGCCTCCTGCAGGGTCCCGAGGGTGAACCGCATCTCCGGCAGACCCTTGTCGCCGACCCAGCCCTCGGAGATGGCGCGGATCTGCTGTCGGACGCCCCAGGTCTCGGCGGCGTAGGTGCTCATCCGGAAGACCATCCCCTCGCGCTCGGCCTTGTTGAGCGCCGTGCGGATGTTCGACCAGGCCTTGCCGGTGAACGCGAGACCCGGGAGGTCGACGATCGTGTCGTCGGCGATGATGAGGTCGCGCCATCCCTCGGGCATCGCGTCCTTCGTCGCCCGGCTGGAACTGAAGAAGCACGGGATGAGGGAGTCACGCTCGGCCGCCTGGACGAACTCCGCGACGCTCGCCCGCAGGTGCTCCGGTGGACCGAGCGGGTCGGCGAGCACGATCGCGACACCGGCGTGCTTCTGGTACGGCACGAGGCCCACCGAGGTGCGGAAGTACTCCATGCCGTCCCACGTGGCCATCCAGGAGAGCGAGCCGCCGCCCTCGGTCCGGATGAGCGCGCGGGCGTCGTCCGCCGACGGCAGGTCCTGCTGTTGCTTCCGCGCGACGCCGAGCTGCCGGCGTCGGTGGGACGAGAACGCACTGCGGGTCGCGACGAGGTAGACGAGGAAGGCGAGCCAGAGCACCGACGTCGCCAGGAACACGTCGGTGTCGCCCCAGTCGATCGGGAGCTCGGCGGGGTCCAACGGAGACAGCGCCAGGTACAGGACCGCGACCAGGACGTTGAGGATCGCCCAGACGACACTCAGCACCCATGCCCACCGGCGACCGAGCCGCAGGCCGTTGGCGACCAGGATGATCACGACCGTGTCGATCGCGACGTCGAGCCACGGCCCCTCCGCCGGAGCGGTCGGACCGAACGGGCCGTTGGTCGGCACGAGCAGGGCGACGATCTGGACGACACCGAGGGCCACGCTCGTCGTGAACGCGAGCAGTCGACGCTCGCGCACGCTGGCCCGCTGGATGCGGAAGGAACGGTTCACCGCGAGGACGAAGAGCACCGCGAAGGCGTGCTCGAGGTCCGCGAGCGAGCCGATGAAGAGGACCCCGATCGCGGCGTAGGACGCGACGATGATCCAGCCCCGCTGCCGCCACGGTGAGGCGAAGAGCGACACACACGCGGCGAAGCACGCCATCGTCCCGCCGGAGGGACCGACGTCGAGCATCCCGGCGAGGCTCGTCGCCCACGGCCAGGGCAGCTGACTCGCGGCCCAGAGGAACCCGGCGGTGGCGAGGACGGCGACGAGCTGACCGGCGGCGAAGGTGATGAGCGCCACCTTCGATCCCCGCCACCACTCCAGCAGGCCGACCCAGGCGAACCCGATCACCGCGAACACGTAGGCCCACGGCTCCACGACGAGGAACGTCCCGGTGACGGGGGTCCACCAGCGCCCGGCCTCGAAGGCGGGCAGGCCGTAGGCGACCGCGTCCCACCACGGTTGCGCCGCGGTCGACTCCCAGAGGCCACGCCCGACGACCCCGACGACGAGGACGACCAGCACCAGGGCGATCGTGACCGGCACCCGGCCGACCACCGTTCGTATCCTCATGCGCGCTGCCCCCTTCGTGGTTCCACGGAGCACACGCGCGCCGTGCGGTCGAGGCTACAGAACGGCCGCGCGGGACCGCAACGCATCGCCGTCCGGCAGGCTGACCAGCGCGAGCCAGAGCAGATGTCACCGAGTGTGGTCCGGCTCCGTCGAGCGGAGTGCACGGCGCCGCAGATTCCGGGCGACCATCGACCCGGTCAGCAATGCGACTGACGCGACCGCACAGACGATCAGGCTGATGCCGAGGAGCATTCCCGGGGTGAACACCTGCAGTCCGAGCAGGCTTAGACCGAGCATCAGGAACGCACCGATGGTGTTGCCCGTGCCCATGAGGGCGTTCATGGAGGACAGCAACGCTGCAGGCGCGCGCGTTTGCAGCGAGAACACCAGCGAATTCGAGTACAGGAACAGCGGGAAGGGCAGGATGACGACGAGGAGGACGCGAATCAGGCTGTCGAATGCGACGATTCCACAACCGATGAGGGCGATCAGGCACAGCAGCGCAGGACTCATCCAGGTCCGGTGAGGTAGGCGTCTCCACGCGGCGTTCGCGGCGATGTTGACGCACTGGAAGAGCACGAAGATCAGTCCGAACCATGCAGCGGTCAGGCCTGAATCGAGAAAGACCATCTGCCACATCTGAAAGAACGGCGTGAATGCCAACTGCGTCAGGGCGACGAGGAGGACCGCTGACACGATGTAACGATCCTCTCGTAGCGATGCGAGAAGTCGTGGCGGCGGCTCCATTCTGGATCGGCGAACCACTGCTGTTTCCGGCAGGCAGAATGCACCCCAGACTGCCGAACCGACGAACAACGCGACCGACAGGACGTACACGTCGGACGCGACAAGCGGATACAGCACTGTCGTCGCACTGGCGCTAGCGATCGTGGCGCAGAGCACCACATTCCGATCGACGACGAAGAACCTGCGGAACGCTTGGTCATCCTCGCGGAGCAAGGTTGCGAAATGGATGTCCATCGTCGAGCCGTTGAGTGCCATGCCCACGGCGTAGATCGCCCAGGCGCTGCACATGGCTGCGAGCCCGTCGCCGCACCAGATGATGCTGTATGCCACGCCGACGACGAGGATCGATAGCACGTACAGGCGCTTGCGCGAGTACCTGTCAGCGAGCAGTCCAGCCGGGAACTGGGTCACCGTGAGAACGACCATGTAGATCAGCTGCGTCCAGATGATCGTGTCGAACTGGAGGCCTTTCTCCAACAAGATCGGCGTCAGCACCGCCTGCGGAAGCACACGACCGATAGTGAAGCCGGCACTCACGCCGAAGTACGCACTCATACGCACGCGAAGGTCCCTCTCCATGACGGGAACGGGCGGAGCAGCCAGGAGCGACCGCTCCGCCCACCCGTGATTTACGGCGTTGAAGCGTTGTTACGCATGGCGGTCACAGTCTGCGCGTCGGTTGCCACGATCGCGAACGCACCTGCAACCAGCTGAGTGTCGTTGTTCATCCTTCACCTCCTCTCCTGTGCTGTCCTGAAGAAGGATCTCGACAGGCTCGGAACTCCTCGTAGCTCGACGAGATCGATTTGAAAAGCGCGCTCGTTTCAATTCCGGACGCCCCGTGTACGCGGATCCAGGCCTCTCCGTGCTCCAGGAAATCGAGCATCGCGTCGACCCGACTTGTATCGGATCTGATGACGTCCACAAACTCGATGATTGCGTCGAAGCTGGACTTGAGCGGGACCAGTTCGAGGGAGGTGGACAGGTAATCGGTAAACACGGTACGAAGCTGTTCGCGGGTGAGGCTCTTGAGATGCAGGACGGAGAATCGTCGATGGAACGCGGGGTCGGCTATGACGAACGGGAGCTCGAGCGTCGTGGTCGCTCCGATGACGCGAAAGTGAGGGTCGACGAGATATGGCTTGAGTACGTCGAGCGCGCTGATCGATCCTTCTGCGACACCCATCCGAGCGAGCGCATGGATTTCGTCGATGAACATGACGGATCCCGTCGCCAGGGCATAGCGATACAGATCGCGGAGGCGTTCCTCGAGTTCTCCTCGGTGCTTCGTCCCGCCTACGAGCGCACCAGAGTCGACTCGCCAGAATGGTCCGAGTTCCGGACGCGATTCTGCGATCAACTCCACGAGCGCCGTCTTTCCGCTTCCGGCGGGCCCACAAACCAGGAGGTTGTTCCTCGTCCTCTTCGAGAGGACAATCTCTGCGGCGGCGAGCTCCGAGGTGCGTGCAGCTGACCCGCGCCACGGAATCATCGGCTGTAAGAATTGCGGACGTTGCGCCTGCTTCTCGTCGTTACCGGACCACACCGAACTGCGGCCGCCGACCTGCTCCAACCGCTCGATGAGGCAGCCGAACTCCGCACCAAGCTCGGGTAGCCTCTTCAGGAATTCACCTACCGTCTTAGCCTCATCGAGAATACGTCGTAGTGCCGGCCCATCCGATGCGTAGCGGCGTGCATCTACCGTCGCAAGATCGAGGTCAATAAATCCCCGCTTCTTGAGAACGCTCAGCGCCTCGTAGGTGTTCTCGGCAGATCGGACGGCAACTGGAAGAGCCTCCGAGTTAGTCGATCTCATGGACGGTCACGGACCAATCGGCGGTATCAAGGTTGACCACGCGGTCCTGAACAAATGGACGAGCATAGCCGGTGATAAACTTGACGATTTCAATCATCGCCATTTTTGCGGCGATTCCGTTGTAAGGCTCCATGATGTTCGCGGTGAATTGTGCGTTCACCGCCTGTACGAGCACATTGTCTGTTCTAATTATGGTACTGGGGAACGCATCAGAGTAGCTCTTGGTGATGCCCGGGATGACGAGTGGTCCGACTGAGGCGTGCGAGAAATCATGAGGACTGCAGACGAGAAAAGGAACACCTGCCGACTGGCTGGCACGGTCCACAATATATGTGATCTCTCCTCGCGGTTGATCGGCGCAGAGGACCAACAAATCGATTGCCCCGTTGAGGGATTTGGCTGTCTCGACCACCTCGACCATGGATTGATCATCCGTGATCTCGCAGTCGACAGCATGAATCGATGCACTAGGGGCTCTACGAGTGAGTTCCGAAACAGCCACATCAAGCTTGCGCCGCCCAATGTCTGCCTCCGTATACAACACTTGACGCGATGTGTTGCTGAGCTCCACCGAGTCGAAGTCGACGATAGATATCCGGCCGATACCGATCATGGCGGAAGCAGATGCCACATAGCCTCCGACACCACCAACACCGACGATGAGTACGTGTGCATTCACAAGCCGGCGGTGCAGGTCCACTGCCGCATCATCATCGATGCCGCTGAGGTTGGTGAAGTTTCTGATCTGCCTGTCCCACTTGCCGAGACTCTCGGCGACTATGCGATCCGTCAGAGCCACGGACTTCAACAGGTTGTGAGCACGAGCGAAGGAGAGAACCTCTCGCACCCGTTCCTCGGTATAGGCGTCTGCCAGCACTGCGGCGATCTCTGATTCGTTGCGAGCGGCATTGACCGCACCGAGGACAGCGAGGAGAAGAGCGTAGTCGCCGCGGACAGTGAAGGGCTCAGCGTCCGCGACATGGAGCGCAAGTCCGTCATCGGTTTCAGCGACCATGAGCGAGTAGTTCAGCCGCAAAGGGAGCTCTTGTCCAGTCATATTTTAAATATATGTGGATCTTAGTTGGTCGTCAACTCAAATTTCGAAACGAATCGGAGCCCGCTCGCAGGCCACGCCTGGCCACGGCGGGCGAACGAGGATCGGTGCGCGTCAGCGTGGAATGACCGAACCGGAGGCTCCCAGGCTGACCAGCGCGAGCCAGAGTTCGGCCCGAGCGGCGAAGGTGTCGAGGGGTCGCCCGAGCACCTGTTCGACCCGGGTGATGCGGTTGCGGAGTGTGTGTCGATGGATCCCGAGTCGCCGCGCGGCGGGCTCCCACTGCCCGTTCGCCTCGAGCCAGCCGCGGAGGCTCGGCACGAGGTCGGAGCCCTCATCGCGGTCGACGCGGAGCACGGGCTCGAGCAGTTCCTCGGCCACGGCGGCGGCGCGGACGGGGTCGAGCAACCCTGCCATCCCCGCTGCGGCGAGCGCCCCGAACCGTACGACGGCCTCGCCGGCGGAGACGGCGTGCTCGTGTGCGGAGACCGCCTGCTCGATCCCCGTCGTCAGTTCAGCGAGCGCGACGGCTCGGGAGAGGCCGAGCCGCCGAGCGGGGGCCGCCGCGATCACCGCCTCGACCGCCCGATCGACGTCCGTCTCGGTGTCCACCTCGGCCGCTGCGAGGAGGAGGACGGGCCGTCCGTCCTGCTCGGCGACGAAGAGCGAACCTGGACTGAGCGTCTCGGCCCGTTCCAGCTCGGTGAGGAGTGCCTCGCGTGCCTCGGTCGGCCCGGAGCAGACGCCGACGCGAACCGCTCCGGTCGGCAACGGCGTACCGAGCTGTTCGGCGACCTCACGCGCCGCGGTGGTCTGTCCGGCGCGGAGCAGCTGCCAGACGCCGGTGCGCAGCGAGCGCCCAGCCCGTCCGAGCGCGCCGCCCTGCTCGAGGGTGAGCCCGGCGATGGCGACGACGGAGGTGACGACGCTCTGGGCTGCGGCGTCCAGGGGGCCGTCGGTCCCGGCGATGGCGAGGACACCCCGGAGGTCCCCACGCCGACCGAGGGTCTGGAGCGAGACCGTGCGGGTGCGGCTCGCGAGCGTCGCACCCGACCGCTGCCCGCGGCTGAGGAGCATGGTGGCCTCGCCGGCCACCCGCTCCAGGAGGCGCTCGGTCTCGGGACCGGCGGTGGGCCCGTCGCCCGCGATCGCCACCGGGGTCGCATGCGCGTCGAAGAGCACGACCCAGGCACCGAGCGACCGCGCGAGTTCGGTGACGACGGCGGCCGTCGTGTCGGGGCGGAGCGCGGCGAACGCGATGGCGCGCTGGGCACCCAGGGCCCAGGCGTCCCTCGCCCGCGCCGCCTCGGTGAGGAGGTCGGCCGCGTACCGGATGACGGCGATGAACGGCGTGCGGTACGGGACCTCGATGAGCGGCATCCCGTGCGCCGCGCAGGCCTCGGCGAGTTCCGGCGGCGTCCCTGCCGTGATCACCTCGGTGCCGAACCCCAGTCCGGCGACACCGGCGTCGGCGAGACGGGCGACGTACGCCTCGACCTGCGTCGTCGACACCGCGGTCCCGAACTGCGTGCCCGTCGTGAGCAGCACCTGGTCGGCGAGGAGGAACGGCGTGGGGTCCGGCAGGTCCGACCCGGAGACCCAGGCGACCTGCCGGTCGAGCGCACCCTCGGACCCCGCCACCACGAGCTTCAGGCCGAGCGCACGGTGGTCGAGGAGGTCCTGCAGCGTCGGTGCCATGGCGCGAGTCTACGCATGGTTGCCGGATCGTCCAACAAACACCGTTTGCATGGACAGACTGTCGACTGCCACGGCGCGAGCCGCTGCCTAGCCTGGGTGCACTGCTCGCGGACGACCTCGGCGCCCCCGCCGGACGCGGCAGCCGAAGGAGTACCGATGACGAGCAGCACCGCAGCCCCCGCGCCCTCCATCCTCGGCGGACCCTCGCTCCCCCAGGAACGTCGCCTCGTCACCGCCATCCCCGGACCGATCTCCGAGGAACTCATTGCCCGGAAGCACGCTGCGGTCGCATCCGGCGTCGGCACGACGATGCCGGTCTTCGCGGCCGGCGCGGGTGGTGGCGTCCTCGTCGACGTCGACGGCAACTCCCTGATCGACCTCGGGTCCGGCATCGCCGTGACCGGCGTGGGCAACAGCAACCCGCGCGTCGTCGAGGCCGTCACCCGACAGCTGCAGGAGTTCACCCACACCTGCTTCACCATCACCCCCTACGACTCCTACGTCGAGGTCGCCGAGGCGCTCAACCGCCTCACCCCCGGCGACCACGCCAAGCGCACGGCACTGTTCAACTCGGGCGCCGAAGCGGTCGAGAACGCGGTGAAGATCGCCCGCAGCCACACGAAGAAGCAGGCGGTCGTCGCCTTCGACCACGCGTACCACGGCCGCACTAACCTGACAATGGCCCTGACCGCGAAGTCAATGCCCTACAAGAGCGGCTTCGGCCCCTTCGCCTCCGAGGTGTACCGCGCGCCACTGTCCTACCCCTTCCGTGACGGCGGGCTCACCGGTCCCGAAGCGGCGCAGCGCGCGATCACCCAGATCGAGAAGCAGATCGGCGCAGACAACCTCGCGGCGATCATCATCGAACCCATCCAGGGCGAGGGCGGCTTCATCGTCCCGGCGGACGGCTTCCTGCCGACCCTGCTCGACTGGGCCCGCGCGAACGACGTCGTCTTCATCGCCGACGAGGTGCAGACCGGCTTCGCCCGCACGGGTGCGATGTTCGCGTCCGAGCACTTCGACATCGTGCCCGACCTCATCATCACCGCCAAGGGCATCGCAGGCGGCCTGCCACTCTCCGCCGTCACCGGACGCGCGGAGATCATGGACGCCCCGCACGCCGGCGGCCTCGGCGGCACCTACGGCGGCAACCCACTCGCCTGTGTCGCTGCCCTTGCGGCGATCGAAGCGTACGAGGAGGAGGACCTCGCAGCCTCGGCCCGGGCGATCGAAACCCGTATCCTCGACCGCTTCACCGCGGCACAGGCCTCCGACCCCCGCATCGGCGACATCCGCGGGCGCGGCGCCATGATGGCGGTCGAGTTCGTCGACCCAGCCACCGGCGAGCCCGACGCCGCCCTCACAGCACGCGTCGCGAAGGCCGCCCACCAGGCCGGGGTGATCGTCCTCACCTGCGGCACCTACGGCAACGTGGTCCGCTTCCTCCCGCCGCTGACCATCCCCCTCGAGCTGCTCGACGAAGGACTCGACGTCGTCCTCGAGGCGCTCGCCGCGAACTGACGCCACGCCCGCCGGTTCCGCCCTTCGACAAGCTCAGGAACCGCCTGTCGAAGGGCAGGGACCGAGGCGGCCCCGCCCTTCGACAAGCTCAGGGACCGATGTGGTCGTCCCCGAGCTTGTCGAGGGGCATGCACGCTGAAACACTGTGACCGACGGCACCGACACCACCAAGGAGCTCCACCCATGACCGACGCACGTGAAACCGATCTGCTCGCCAAGGTCCCGAACGGCCTGTTCATCGGAGGCGTCTGGCGCGACGCGACGGAGGGCGCGACGCTCGACGTGAGCGACCCGTCCACCGGCGACGTCATCAAGACGATCGCCGACGCCTCGGTCGCCGACGGCACGGCGGCCCTCGACGCCGCGGTCGCAGCCCAGGACGAGTGGGCGGCGACCGCTCCCCGCACCCGTTCGAACATCCTCCGGAAGGCCTTCGACCTCCTCCAGGAGCGCCGCGAGGAGTTCGCCCTCCTCATGACGCTCGAGATGGGCAAGCCGCTCGCCGAGGCGAACGGCGAGGTGACCTACGGTGGTGAGTTCCTCCGCTGGTTCTCCGAGGAGGCCGTCCGCATCTCCGGACGCTACGGGTCGAACCCCGAGGGCACCGGCATGATGACCGTCTCGCAGCACCCCGTCGGTCCGTGTTTCCTCATCACCCCGTGGAACTTCCCCCTCGCGATGGCGACCCGCAAGATCGCCCCGGCGCTCGCCGCCGGCTGCACGGTCGTCGTCAAGCCCGCCGAGCTCACGCCGCTCACGACCCTGTACTTCGTGAAGCTGCTCGAGGACGCCGGGCTCCCCGCCGGCGTCGTGAACGTCATCACCACCTCCAGCTCCTCCGCAGTGTCCGGCCCGATCATCGCCGACCCGCGGCTCCGTAAGCTGAGCTTCACGGGCTCGACGGCCGTCGGTCAGAAGCTCATCGAGCAGTCCGCGAAGAACGTCCTCCGCACCTCGATGGAGCTCGGCGGCAACGCCCCGTTCGTGGTGTTCGAGGACGCCGACCTCGACAAGGCCGTGGAGGGCGCGATGGCCGCCAAGTTCCGCAACATCGGACAGGCGTGCACCGCGGCGAACCGCTTCATCGTCCACCGCGACGTCGCGGACGAGTTCGCGAAGCGCGTCACCGAGAAGGTCAACGCATTCCGCATCGGTCGTGGCACCGAGGACGGCGTGACGATCGGCCCGCTCATCGACGACCGAGCGGTCACGAAGGCGAAGACCCTCGTGGGCGACGCCGTCGAGCGCGGCGCCAAGGTCCTCACCGGCGGCGAGGCCGTCGACGGACCGGGCACCTTCTTCCAGCCGACGGTCGTCACCGGGGTCGTGCCGGGGTCCGACATCCTCCGCGAGGAGATCTTCGGCCCGGTCCTCGCGATCGTGCCGTTCGACGACGAGGACGAGGCCGTGCGGCTCGCGAACGACACCGAGTACGGGCTCGTCTCCTACGTGTTCACCACCGACCTCGCCCGCGGACAGCGCATGATCGGCCGTCTGCAGACCGGCATGATGGGCCTCAACGTCGGCGTCATCTCGAACGCCGCCGCACCGTTCGGCGGTGTCAAGCAGTCGGGCATCGGACGCGAGGGCGGGCTCGAGGGCATCCACGAATACCTGTACACGAAGTACACCATGACGCCCATCGGCTGACCCGCCTCGGTCGACACAACGGAAACCGTCGCCGATCGCCGATACGACCGGCGACCTCGCCATCCCCGGTTCCATCCGACCGCCGGATCCGCCATACTCGACTATCGGCGCCGGTCCCGAGCACCAGCCGACACCCGCACCACCCGGCCCCGAGCACCACCCGGTCACCCGAGCACCACCCCGGTCACCCGAGCACCACCCGGTCCCCCGAGCACCACCCCGGTCCCTGAGCTTGTCGAAGGGCCACGAACAGGAAGACACCTCATGAGCGCTATCGAACGCGACGTCGTCATCATCGGCGCCGGGGCCTCCGGGCTCACGGCCGCCACGAAGCTCCGCGCGGCGGGCCTGTCCGTCGCCGTCCTCGAGGCGCGCGACCGCGTCGGTGGTCGACTTTGGACGAACCACATCGACGGAGCCATGCTCGAGCTGGGCGGCCAGTGGGTCTCCCCCGACCAGACCGCCCTGCTCGCCACGCTCGAGGAGCTCGGGCTCGACACCTACTCCCGCTACCGCGAGGGTGACAGCGTCTACGTCAACGCCGAGGGCGTGCGCACCCGCTTCACGGGCGACATCTTCCCCGTCGCCGAGTCGACCGCAGCCGAGATGGAGCGACTCATCACCCTCCTCGACGAGCTCGTCGAGGAGGTCGGCGTCACCGAGCCGTGGGCGCACGCCCGGGCGAAGGAGTACGACCGCATCTCGTGGAGCGCCTGGCTCGCCGACCAGACGGACGACGTCGAGGCGCGCGACAACATCGCCCTCTTCATCGCCGCCGCGATGCTCACGAAGCCCTCCCACTCCTTCTCGCTCCTGCAGGCGCTCCTCATGGCGGCGTCCGCCGGCAGCTTCACCCACCTCGTCGAGGCCGACTTCATCCTCGACAAGCGCGTCGTCGGCGGCCTGCAGCAGGTCCCGATCAAGCTCGCCGAGGCCCTCGGCGACGACGTCCACCTGTCCTCGCCCGTGCGTCGCCTCGAGTGGTCCGACGCCGGCGTCTCGGCCGAGGCGGACAGCGTGACGGTCAACGCGCGGTACGCGATCGTCGCCGTCCCGCCGAACCTCTACTCCCGCATCGACTTCCAGCCGCCGCTGCCGCGCCTCAGCCACCAGATGCACCAGCACATGTCGCTCGGGCTCGTCATCAAGGTCCACGCCGTGTACGAGACGCCGTTCTGGCGCGAGGACGGCCTCTCGGCCACCGCGTTCAGCCCGTACGAGCTCGTCCACGAGGCCTACGACAACACGAACCACGAGGACCCGCGCGGCACGCTCGTCGGGTTCGTCTCGGACGAGCGCGCCGACGAGGTCTTCAAGCTGAGCGCGGAGGAGCGTCGCGAGCGGATCCTCACCTCGCTGTCCCACTACTACGGCGAGCAGGCCCTCTCCCCCGTCGTCTACTACGAGAGCGACTGGGGTAGCGAGGAGTGGACGCGAGGCGCGTACGCGGCGAGCTTCGACCTCGGTGGACTCTCGCGCTACGGCGCCATGCAGTCGACGCCGGTGGGCCCGATCTACTGGTCGACGAGCGACCTCGCCGCCGAGGGATACCAGCACGTCGACGGCGCGATCCGCAAGGGCGCCGACACCGCGGAGGCGATCATCGCCCGCCACCAGGCGTAAGCGCCTCCCGGTTCCTGAGCCTGTCGAAGGGCCTCGGTCCCCGCCCTTCGACAAGCTCAGGAACCGCGTGTCGAAGGGTGCTCCGCTCCCCGCCCACCGCCTCCGGTCCCTGAGCTTGTCGAAGGGCCACCCCCGTCGATACCCTGCACCAACGAAACACCCGCACACCGCCGTGCATCCTGGTCCCGGTCCCTGAGCTTGTCGAAGGGCGCACCCGATCGAAAGCGAACACCAGATGAGATACATCGTTGGCTACACCGATACGCCGGCGGGACGCGACGCGCTCGCGCTCGGCATCCGGATCGCTCGGACCACCGGCGCCCGGCTCGACATCGTCCTCGTGCTCGCGAACGAGGAACGCCCGACGATCACCCCGGCGGACCCCGGCTACGAACGGTTCCTCCGTGAGACGGCCGACCGCTGGCTCGCCGAGGCGCTCGACGCGGTCCCCGCCGACATCACGGCCAAGACGCACCTCGTGTACGACGAGTCGTTCGCGGAGGGCCTCTTGGAGGCCTCCCGCATCCTCGAGGGCGGGCTCATCATCATCGGTGCGGCGCGCGGCGGACTCCTCGGCCGGTTCACGCTCGGCAGCGTCGCGAACACGCTCCTGCACTCGGCGGTCGTCCCGGTCGCCCTCGCTCCGGTCGGCAGCCGCGACCTCCTCGACGCGCAGCCCACCGGCGGCACGGTCAGCCGGATCACCTGCGCGATCGGCACCCGTGCCGGCGCGCACCAGCTGCTCGACGCGGCGATCGTCGTCGCCAAGAACGCGGTCATCCCGCTCCGTCTGGTCTCGCTCGTCGCGCTCGACCAGCCCGAGGGCGCCGAGCACCCCGAGGCGACCGCCCGGGCCGAGTCGCACGCGGCGGAGGTCCTCGCCTACGCGACCGAGCACCTGCCGAAGGACATCGACGTGACCACCGAGATCGCCTCGGGCACCCGCATCGAGGACGCCGTCTCGCACCTCGAGTGGAAGCCCGCGGAGATCGTGCTCG
Organism: Plantibacter auratus; assembly: GCF_050587365.1. Taxonomy (NCBI): domain Bacteria; kingdom Bacillati; phylum Actinomycetota; class Actinomycetes; order Micrococcales; family Microbacteriaceae; genus Plantibacter; species Plantibacter auratus. The sequence goes on from NZ_JBOBFV010000002.1 coordinate 84,317, forward strand.
TCGGTTCCAGCCGACTCGCCACCCCGAAGCACCTCTTCCTCGGCTCCACGGCAGCGAAGATGCTGCGGGAGCTCCCCGTACCCATGGTGGTCGTTCCCCGCGACTCCGTGCTGACCCTCGGAGACCCGACATGACTCCTCCCGAAACCACTCCCCCGCGCGACGTCGCCCACCCCGAGACGACCGCGACGGGCGCCCTCTCCAAGAAGGGCCTCGGCGCCGGCACCGTCGGCCTCGTCGGCGCGATCGTCATCGGCATCTCGTGCATCGCCCCGGCGTACACCCTGACCGGTGCCCTCGGTCCGACCGTCGCGGAGGTCGGCACCCACGTGCCGGCCATCTTCCTCGTCGGCTTCATCCCGATGCTGCTCGTCGCCTTCGGCTACCGGGAGCTCAACAGCCGCATGCCGGACTCCGGCACATCGTTCACCTGGGCGACGCGCGCGTTCGGCCCGTGGGTCGGTTGGATGGCCGGTTGGGGCCTCATCGCCGCGACCATCGTCGTGCTGTCGAACCTCGCGGGTATCGCGGTCGACTTCTTCTACCTGATGCTGTCGCAGATCTTCCAGAACCCCGACATCGCGGGCCTCACGTCGAACCCGTTCATCAACGTCATCACCTGTCTGGCGTTCATGCTCGGGGCGACACTCATCTCCTACCGCGACATGCAGACGACGCAGAAGCTGCAGTACGTGCTCGTGGGCTTCCAGTTGCTCGTGATGGTGCTGTTCGGCATCGTCGCCTTCGCCCACGTCGCGGGCGGTGACGCGTTCGACGCCCTCCCGATCTCGCTCGACTGGTTCAACCCGTTCGCCGTCGGCTCGTTCAGCGCCTTCGCCGCCGGCCTCTCCCTCTCCATCTTCATCTTCTGGGGTTGGGACGTCACGCTGACGATGAGCGAGGAGACGAAGGGGTCGAGCTCGACGCCCGGCAAGGCCGCCACGGCCACGGTCGTCATCATCGTCGTCCTCTACCTGTTCCTGTCGGTCGCGCTCATCAACTACGCGGGCGTCGGCGACGGCGAGTTCGGGCTCGGCAACGAGGACATCCAGGGCAACGTGTTCTTCTCGCTCGCGGGGCCCATCCTCGGTCCGCTCGCGATCCTCGTGTCGATCGCGGTGCTGTCCTCCTCGGCCGCCTCACTGCAGTCGACGTTCGTCTCCCCCGCGCGGACCCTGCTCGCGATGGGGCACTACGGCGCGCTGTCGCCGAAGTTCTCGAAGGTGCACCCGAAGTTCTTCACGCCCGGCTACGCGACGATCGTCTCCAGTGTCGTCGCGTCGGTGTTCTACGCGGTGATGCGCTTCATCTCCGAGGACGTGCTCTGGGACACGATCACGACCCTCGGCATGATGATCTGCTTCTACTACGGCCTGACGGCGTTCGCGTGCGTCTGGTACTTCCGGAAGCAGTGGTTCTCGAGCGCACGGAACTTCTTCTTCCAGTTCTTCTCCCCGCTCGTCGGCGGTCTCATCCTGGGCGTGCTCTTCTTCACCACGATCATCGAGAGCGCCGACCCCGACTACGGCAGCGGGTCGAACATCGGCGGTGTCGGGCTCGTGTTCATCCTCGGCATGATCATCATCGTGGCGGGCATCGTCATCATGCTCATCCAGGCGAAGCTCCGACCGGACTTCTTCCGCAACAAGACGCTCGCCCGCGGCATCGCCGGCGACGCGAACGAAGCGGACGCCGCCCTCCCGGAATGACCCGCTGACCACGACGCCCGTCCGACGCACCTCGTCGGCGTCGCGTCGTGCGCTCGGCGCTAGACTGTTCGCATCCCCGCCGCGTCGCAACGAAAGAGACCTCCGTGCCGACCATCGTCGTAGAAGTCATGCCGAAAGCCGAACTGCTGGACCCCCAGGGCAAGGCCGTCGCCGGCGCCCTCGCGCGTCTCGGCAAGAGCGAGTTCACCGATGTCCGCATCGGCAAGCGCTTCGAGCTCACGGTCGACGGCCCCATCACCGACGCCACGCGCGCCACGGTGCAGCAGATCGCCGACGACATCCTCTCGAACGCCGTGATCGAGGACGTCGTGGCCATCCACTACCCCGAGGGCTCCGAGGCATGACGATCCGTATCGGTGTCATCACCTTCCCCGGTTCGCTCGACGACCGCGACGCTCAGCGCGCGGTCCGCATGGCGGGTGCCGAGCCCGTCGCGCTCTGGCACGGCGACCACGACCTCCAGGGTGTCGACGCAGTCATCCTGCCGGGTGGCTTCAGCTACGGCGACTACCTCCGTGCCGGCGCGATCGCCGCAGTCTCGCCGATCATGACCGAGCTGAAGGACGCCGCCGGCAAGGGCATGCCGATCCTCGGGATCTGCAACGGCTTCCAGATGCTCGTCGAGGCACACCTGCTGCCCGGTGGCCTCATCCGGAACGCCCACCAGCAGTTCATCCGTCGCGACCAGCTGCTCACGGTCGAGAACGCCGACACCGCCTGGACCCACCAGTTCTCGAAGGGGCAGGAGATCACCATCCCGCTCAAGAACGCCGACGGCGGCTACATCGCCGACGCCGAGACCCTGGCGCGCGTCGAGGGCGAGGGCCTAGTCGCCTTCCGCTACGCGGGCGTGAACCCGAACGGTTCGCTCGACGACATCGCCGGCCTCACGAACCCGGCCGGCAACGTCGTCGGGCTCATGCCGCACCCCGAGCACGCGATCGAGCCGGGCTTCGGTCCCGACACCCCGCTCGCCATGCGCTCCGGTGTCGACGGTCTCGCCTTCTTCACGAGCGCTGTGCAGGCCCTCCAGGCGGTCTAGCAAACACCCGTCGTCTTCACGCCCGTCCCGATCCGTCGGGGCGGGCGTGTTGCGTCGGTGGAGGGATCCCGCAGTGCCACCCAGGTCCCTGAGCGCCGCCCCGGTCCCTGAGCCCCACCCCGGTCCCAGATCCCTACCACCCCGGTCCCTGAGCCCCAATCCGGTCCTAGAGCGCCAATCCGGTCCCCGAGCCCCAATCCGGTCCCTGAGCCCCAATCCGGTCCCTGAGCTTGTCGAAGGGCGGCCCGCACCACCGGCTACCATCAACACTGGTCGGACTAATCGAGGGGGCAGCATGGCGGAGCCGCTCGAAGCGCTCGTGGCGAGGCTCGTCGAACTGGCCACGCCGGAGCCCGGCACCACCGCGCGGCGACTGCCGCCGGAACGCGAACTCGGCGAGGCACTGCAGATGAGCCGCGGTGCCCTTCGCGAACAGCTCGCGGTCCTCGAACGGCTCGGCTTCCTCCACCGCACTCAGGGTCGGGGCACCTCCATCGACGCTCCTGGCGACGACTTCGTCCGCAGTTGGTTCACCATCTCCCGTCAGCTGGGCTACCTGTCCGACGATCAGTTCGCCCGGTCGCGCATGATGCTGGAGGAGACCGTCGCCGAGGCGGCGGCCGGGCTCGTCACCGACGAAGCGGTCGCGGTGCTGCGCGACGACGTCGATCGCATGATCGCCGCGACGCTCGCCGGGGATCACGATGCGGCGCTCGAGGCCGACGTCGACTTCCACAGCCGACTGAACGCCATCGTCGACGACCCGATCTTCCGACTCATGCACGAGGGCTTCAGTCACGTGCTCCGCGAGACGATCCGGCAGCGTCGACTCCGCGCGATCGAGGTAGAGCAGCCGGACGAGCGCGGCGTCCGGCGGACCGACAGCGTGCACTACGCCGTCGTCGACGCCCTGGCCGCTCGAGACGCCGAGGCCGCCCGACGCGCGATGCGCCGGCACTTCGAGGACTGGTTGCAGCTCGAAGCCGACGACGGCGCGAGCTGACGCGTCGCGGCCGCCACGCCGTTCGGGCCACCTCAACCGGTCCCTGCCCCTGTCGAAGGGCCCGCGGAACACATCCAAACCGGCGCACCCTCCCACTCACCAACCCCGTCGACGAGCAACCCTTCCCCGCTCCCTGAGCTTGTCGAAGGGCCAACGATGGAACCCCACGAGTCCGGCCACACCCCTCCGGCCTCCGAGTCTGTCGAAGTGCCCACGTCAGCACTTCGACAAGCTCAGTGACCGGAAGAGGCGCGCGCGAAAACCTTCCGGTCCGTGAGCCACCCTCGCCGGTCCCTGAGCAACCTCCTCCGGTCCCTGAGCAACCCCCTCCGGTCCCTGAGCCTGTCGAAGGGCACACGGGTGAACCCCGCGAATCCGGCATACCCCCTCAGGTCCCTGAGCCTGTCGAAGGGCACACGGATGAACCCCGCGAATCCGGCATACCCCCTCCGGCCCCTGAGCTTGTCGAAGGGCACGCGGAGAACCTTGCGAATCCGGTACGCCTCCTCCGCTCCCTGAGCCTGTCGAAGGGCTCACGAGCAACTTCCACAACCGGGCCGACTCAGCATCTGGAATGTCAGTGGTCCATGGTGGACTGAAGTCATGACCGAGACCACTTCCGCAGCGATCCGCGCGAGCGACGAGCGCGCCGCGCAGCTTGCGGAGTTCTCGGACGAGTACGCGGAGATCCACCGGCTGCGGGCGGCTCTCGATGCGCGCGAGGCGCGCTTGCTGGCTCGCTCTGCCGCATATGCGGACGCCCTCGCGGACTCGGTCGTTCCGGCCGTGTTCCCGCCGGCCGAACGGCAGGCGCTCTCCCGCCGCTCGACCTGCGCGGCCCTCGCGATGGCGACCCGCACGCCCGAGCAGACGGTCCAGCGGGCGACGAACGACGCGGAACGTCTCCTCAACGACGCACCCGCCGTGCTCGCCTCGCTCGAGGCCGGTCGCATCTCAGCCCGGCACGCACAGACGATCATCGACCAACTCAATGACGTGCCGACCGCGGGGCGGGCGGCATTCCTCGCTGAGGTCCTGCCGGTTGCGGAGGAGTCCACCAACGCGAACCTCCGCAGGCGAGCCCGCGTCCTGCGCGAACGCCTCCACCCCGAGTCCATCACCGCCCGAGCGGTCCGCTCGGAGACCGACCGCCGGGTCGAGTTCGAACCGGCCGCCGACGGCATGGCCTGGGTGCACCTGTTCACCACTGCACCGATCGCCCAGGGCATCATGGAGCGCGTCGAGGCCGCGGCAGTGGAGTCACGCGCAGCTGGCGACACTCGCGCCTGCGGACAGCTGCAGGCGGACGCCCTGGCGGCGCTCGCCCTGACCGGCGTGACCCCGGAAGACGTGATGTCGAGCTCGGTGCTCCCGCACCCGATCGAGGTCCAGGAGCACATCAAGCCGACCGTGCAGATCACGGTCCCGGCACTCACCATGGCCGGCGTCTCCGACGCACCCGGCATGCTCGACGGCTACGGTCCGATCGACCCCGAGACCGCGGCACGTATCGCGGTGAACGCACCGAGCTTCACCCGGATCCTCGTCCAACCGGAAACCGGTGCGGTGCTCTCCGTCGGGCGGAACCAGTACCGCGTTCCGGCCGACCTGCAACGCGCGGTCCGCCTCCGGGACGGCACCTGTCGCGCACCCGGCTGCGGCAGGCGAGCCAGGGCCTGCGACCTCGACCACTCGGTTGCCTGGGAGGACGGCGGGACGACGGATGTCGGCAATCTCGCCTGCCTCTACCGACATCACCACCGCATGAAACACCTCCCGGGATGGAACCTCTACCACGGGCCCGGCGGGGTCCTCGACTGGACCACACCCGACGGCAAACACCACCGCACCGAACCGGACCCCGCACCCTTCTAACCCCCGCCGGTCCCTGAGCCTGTCGAAGGGTTCCTCGTGCGCACTTCGACAGGCTCAGTGACCGGGAAAGGTGTACCCGGAACCGATTCGGTACCCGAGCCAATCGAAGGGTTCCTCGTGGGCACTTCGACAAGCTCAGTGACCGGAAGAGGTGTACCCGGAACGACGAGGAGTCCTCGTGGGCACTTCGACAAGCTCAGTGACCGGCAGAGGTGAACCCGGAACGCTTCGGTACACGAGCCAGTCGAAGGGTTCCTCGTGGGCACTTCGACAGGCTCAGTGACCGGGCTGGACTGTGCTCGCACGCTTTTCGGTCCCTGAGCCTGTCGAAGGGCAGCCGAGCCGCGCCACCTCGGTCATCGGGCTAGCGTCGCCCGAATCACCCTCGATCGCTGAGCTGCGCCGCAGTGCGCCTGTCGACGGGTCCTCGGGGGCATTTCGACAAGCTCAATGGCCGGAAGAAGCCGCGTACCCCGTGTCGACGGACAGCCGGGCACCCACCACCGGGCGCTTGCTCGTCCCGACATCCGCGGTTACGATTGGTCCAACCAATCCACCGGAGGACGCCATGGCATCGACGCCACTGCCCGCACGCACCATCACCTTCGTCGGCGTCGGCGCGATCGGCCTGCCGATGGCCACCCAGCTCGCCGCGGCCGGCCACCGGGTCACGGGCGTCGACCCCTTCCCCGCTGCACGGGAACGCGCGGACGCCGCCGGCATCAGCGCGGTCGAGTCGATCACCGAGGCGCCACAGGCCGACACCGTCGTGGTCATGGTCGCGACGCCCGACCAGCTCGCCGAACTCGTCACCCTCGCCCTCGCCGCCACCGATCCCTCCGGCCAGACCTGGATCATCATGAGCACCGTCGGTCCCGCCTCCGTCGTCGAGCAGGCCGCTCGCCTCGAAGCCGCGGGCGCAGCGGTCGTCGACGCCCCTGTCACCGGCGGCGTGGCACGCGCCAGCACCGGCGAGCTCACCATGTTCGTTTCCGGATCCCCCGCCGCCACCGCGGCCGCAGCGGAGCCGCTCGCCGCCCTCGGCACCGCCAGGATCGTCGGCGAAGCGATCGGCGACGGCCAAGCGATCAAGGTCGTCAACCAGCACCTCTGCGCCGTGCACATCGCCGCAGCCGCCGAAGCCCTCGCCCTCGCGTCCTCGCTCGGCCTCGACCCGGCGGCCGTCCTCCCCCTCGTCGAGTCCGGTGCGGCCGCGTCCTGGATGCTGTCGGACCGCGGACCCCGCATGCTGCAGGACACCGATGCCCCGGTGATGAGCCGCGTCGACATCTTCGTCAAGGACACCGGCCTCGTCGCCGATGCGGCGAGCGCCGCCGGAGCCGCGACCCCCGTCCTCGACGCAGCGCGCGAACGCTTCCTCGCCGCTGCGGCGTCCGGCCTCGGCGCACGCGACGACTCCCGAGTGATCGAGACCTACCAGGATGCCGGCCACCCCCGCCAGGAGACGCACGCATGAAGACCCTGATTCTCGACGACGGCACGTCGCACCGCCCAGGAGCCCCACGCATGACGCCCCAGCCCCTCGGAGCCGCACGTTCCACCACCCAGGAGACCGACGCATGAAGACCCTCATCCTCGACGACGACCCCACGGGCACGCAGTCGGCCTCCGGCGTCGACGTCCTGCTGGAGTGGGACGCCGACCTCATCGAGCAGGCCCTCGACGGAGCCGACGCGGTCTACCTGCTCACCAACACCCGCGCCGTCCCGGAGGACGAGGCCGTCGCGCTCCTGGAACGCACCCGCGAGCAGGCGGCGGAGGCCGGCCGTCGTCTCGGAGAACGCATCCACATCGTCCTCCGAGGTGACTCGACCCTGCGCGGGCACGTGTTCCCCGAGACCGCCGTCTTCACCGGGGACCGCAGCGTCATCGTGTTCGTCCCGGCCTTCCCGGAGGGCGGGCGCACGACGATCGACGGCACCCACTACGTCCGGATCGGTGACGAGACACTGCCGGCCCACGAGACGGAGTACGCCCAGGACCCCGTGTTCCCGTTCCGCTCGGGACACCTGCCGGACTACGTGCGCGAACAGTCCGGGCGGGAGGCCACCCACTTCGGTCTGGCGGGCCTCCGCGACGGCGCCGCCGAGTTCCGTGCAGCTCTCCGCGAAGCCGTTCCCGGAACGGTGCTCCTTCCGGACGCGGAGACGGGAGACGACGTCCGGATCATCGCGCAGGCCATCACGGCGGCCTGGGCCGACGGAGCCGACGTGGTCGTCCGGTCAGCGTCACCCCTCGCTGCGGCCATCGCGGGCGTCGAGAGCGACGGCCTCCTCCCCTCGCCGCTCGTCACGAAGCCGGTCGCCGCGCTCCTCGTCTGCGGCTCCCACACCATCGGTGCGACTCGACAGCTCGCGCCCGTCGAGGCGGCGTTCGGCCCCGCCGAGATCGTCCCCACGAGCGACGCCCTCCAGGATGCCGTCGCCACAGGACGGGCCGTGGCGGAGGCCGCTCGAGCGAGACTCGCCGCGACGGGGTTCGCCGCGATCTCGTCCGAGCGGGAACGGGACGCCTCGCACAATACGCTCGACCACGGCGAGCGGGTGATGACCGCACTGACGTCGGCGACCGCTGCGCTCCGAGGATCGGTGGAGGTCGTCGTGTCGAAGGGCGGCATCACCTCCGCCGAGGTCGCCCGGGTCGGCCTCGGCGCCAGGCGCGCACGCGTCCTCGGGCAGGTGCTGCCCGGGGTCTCGGTGTGGAGCGTGGTGACACCCGAGGACGAGGAGAAGCTCTACGTGGTCGTCCCGGGGAACGTCGGCGACCCGTCGACGCTCGTGGACGTCCTTGCGGCACTCGGCCGGACCGCCTAGCGTCCGAGGATCTCCGACGCGTTGTGGTCGATCCACGCCATCAAGGGCATCAGGTGCTCGTTGAGGTCGCGACCGCGGTCGCTCAGGCTGTACTCGACACGGGGCGGGATCTCGGGGTGCGCGACGCGGACGACGAGGCCGTCCTCCTCGAGCGTGCGGAGTGTCTGGGCCAGCATCTTCTCGCTGATGCCCTGGACCACCCGTCGCAGCTCACCCCAGCGATGGGTGCCGTCGGACAGCGCCAGGAGGACGAGGACGCCCCACTTGCTGGTCACGTGGTCGAGCATCGTGCGCGAGGGGCAGGCGGCGGGCAGGATGCCGTCGGTGAATCCGGGGCGTCTTCCCAGCTGCGTGTCTACGCTTGTCATGACTCATTCCTTACTCATCGGACAGTAGCTTACCTCAAAGTGGGTACTGCAGATCGGGAAGTAATGTGATCGGAAGCGGGTTCCTCCTCAGCGAACCCCATCGAAAGGACCCTCACATGTCTCTCGTCGTCACCGGAGCCACCGGCCAGCTCGGCCACCTCGTCGTCGAGCACCTGCTCGCCCGCGGCACCGACCCCGCCACCATCGTCGCCACCGGCCGCCGGACCGAGGCGCTCGCCGATCTCGCCGCGCAGGGCGTCCGCACCGCCAAGGTCGACTTCGCCGACCCGGCCACTCTCGAGGCCGCCCTCGAGGCCGGCGACACGGTCCTGCTCGTCTCCAGCAGCGAGGTCGGCCAGCGCGTCGCCCAGCACGCCGCCGTCATCGACGCCGCCAAGCGCGCCGGCGTCGCCCGCCTCGTCTACACGAGCGCGCTCCGGGCCGACACCTCCCCGCTGATCCTCGCCCCCGAGCACAAGGCGACCGAGGAGCTCATCCACGCGTCCGGCCTCCCCTTCACCATCCTCCGCAACGGCTGGTACACCGAGAACTACGGCCAGTCCGTCGACCAGGCCAAGGCGGCCGGATCGTTCGTCGGGAGCGTCGGCGACGGTCTCGTGTCGAGCGCGTCGCGCACCGACTACGCGGAGGCGGCCGCCGTCGTCCTCACCACCGAGGGCCACGAGGGGAAGGCCTACGAGCTCGCCGGCGACGTCGCGTGGTCGCACCCCGAGCTGGCGCAGGCGATCGGCGAGGTCGTCGGCCGCGAGGTCGTCTACCAGGACCTCTCCCCCGAGGACCACCTGCAGGCGCTGCTGGCCGCCGGTCTCGACGAGGGCACCGCGGGATTCGTCGTCGCCCTCGACGGCAACACCCGTGACGGACTCCTCGCCGACGCGAGCGGCGACCTCGGTCGACTGATCGGACGTCCCACGACGCCGCTGGTCGAAGGACTGCGCACGCTCGTCGCCTGAGCCACGTCGACACCTCCTGCAATCAGCCGGGCCCGGAGCGCTTGCTCCGGGCCCGTTCGCGTGCGCTGACGCTTCGGCTGAAGGATTCCGTTGCAGAAACGCGATCGGACGCACGAATCCGTCACCTCGATCCGGGTTATGCTCTCGATACCGCTAGCGCGCCGAGGATGACGCGCCGGCCAGACGGCACCACCGACGCTTCGAGCAGGTGATATGACGAGCAACGCGGACACGGTCTTCACCGGAGGCACCGTCTTCCGGAACGCCCTGCTCACGCCGCAGACCGGAGCCGTCGCCGTCGCCGACGGCCGGATCGTCGCCCTCGACGCCGCCGCACACGCGGCGATCGGTCCCGACACCGAGATCGTGGACCTCCGAGGCGGTCTCCTGCTCCCCGGCTTCGTCGACGCGCACGTCCACCCCGTCGAGGCCGGACTCGAACAACTCGCGTGCGACCTGTCGGCCGAGCGCACACCCGAGGGGTACCTCGCCACGATCGCGGCCTACGCCGAGGCCCACCCCGAGCGCCCGTGGATCGTGGGCGGCGGCTGGCAACAGGCCGCCTTCCCCGGCGGCACCCCGCTCGCCGCTGACCTCGACCGGGTGGTGCCGGACCGCCCCGTCTTCCTCCAGAACCGCGACCACCACGGCGCCTGGGTGAACACCGCGGCACTCCGCCTCGCCGGCATCGACCACACCACACCGGACCCCGCCGACGGCCGGATCGAGCGGGACGCGGACGGCACCCCGAACGGCATGCTCCACGAGGGTGCCCGTTCGCTCGTGTCCCGGTTCGTCCCCGTCGACACCGGCGGGGACGTCGCGGCCGCCCTCATCGCAGCCCAGCAGACCCTCCACAGCTTCGGCGTCACCGGCTGGCAGGACGCGATCGTCGGTGACTACGGCAGCCACACCGACACGAGCGACGCCTACCTGCAGGCGATGGCGGACGGGTCGCTCACCAGCGACGTCGTGGGCGCGCTCTGGTGGGACCGGGATCGTGGACTCGAGCAGATCGACGACCTCATCGCACGCCGCGACGCGATCGCACGCCGCGCCGCAGCCCTCGGGACGACGACCGGGCGCTTCACCGCGGGCACCGTCAAGATCATGCAGGACGGCATCCCCGAGAACCGGACCGCCGCGATGATCGACCCCTACCTTCACACCTGCCACTGCGGCGACACCGCGCCCGAGCGCGGCATCTCCTTCTTGGAGCCCGCGATCCTCATCGAGGCGGTCTCGAGGCTCGACGCCGCGGGGTTCCAGGTCCACTTCCACGCGATCGGCGACCGGGCGGTCCGCGAGTGCCTCGACGCCCTGGAGGCCGCGCGGGAGCGCAACGGCGAGAGCGACAACCGGCACCACATCGCGCACGTGCAGATCGTCCACCCCGACGACCTGCCGCGGTTCGCCCGACTCGGCGTCACGATGAACATGCAGGCGCTCTGGGCCACGTGGGAGCCCCAGATGGTCGAGCTGAACCTGCCCCTGCTCGGCGAGGAACGCGCCTCCTGGCAGTATCCGTTCGGCGATGCGGCACGACTCGGCACCCTGCTCTGCGCCGGATCGGACTGGCCCGTCACGACCCCCGACCCGTGGCAGGCCCTGCATGTGGCGGTCAATCGGACGCTCCCGGCCGACGATCCCGACCACCACCCCGAACCGCTCAACCCGGGACAGTCGCTGACGCTCGGGGCGGCGATCGCCGCGTACACGCACGGGTCCAACCGGATCGACCACCGCGACGACACCGGAGTGATCGAGGTCGGCGCCGTCGCAGACCTCGTCCTCGTCGATCGCGACCCGTTCGCCGGCCCCACCACCGAGATCGCGCACACCAGGACCGTCGGGACCTGGATCGCCGGACGCCGCGTCTTCACCTCCACCACCACATCAACCGAGCAAGGAACCTGACATGAAGAACCGATACCTGCTCCCGGCCGCACTCACGGCCGCCGCCGCGCTGCTGCTCACCGGCTGCGTCAACAACGAGGTCGCCACACCCGACGCCACCGGCTCCACGGCCGCGGTGACCGTCGACAAGGCCGCCGAGGCCCTGCTCCCCGACGACATCCGTCAGGCCGGCAAGCTCATCCTCGGCACCGACGCGACCTACGCGCCCAACGAGTTCAAGGACGCGAACGGCGACCCGATCGGTTGGGAGATCGAGCTCGCCGACGCGATGGCCGGCAAGCTCGGCCTCACCACCGACTACCAGGTTGCGAAGTTCGACAACATCATCCCGAGCATCACCGGTGGCAAGTACGACGTCGGGCTGTCGTCCTTCTTCGACACCAAGGAGCGTCAGCAGCAGGTCGACATGGTCGACTACTTCACGGCCGGGATCCAGTGGGCGACCCTCGCGGGCAAGTCCGTCGACCCCGACAACGCCTGTGGGCTGAAGGTCGCCGTCCAGAACGGCACGACGGAGGCCCTCGACGACGTCCCCGCCAAGTCACAGGCCTGCACCGACGCCGGCAAGCCCGCGATCGAGGCCCTCGGCTACGACACGCAGGACGAGGCGACGGCAGCGGTCACGCTCGGCCGCGCCGACGCGATGACCGCCGACTCCCCGGTCGTGCAGTACGCCGTCCAGCAGAGCGACGGGAAGCTCGAACTCTCCGGTGACGTCTACTCCACGTTCCTCTACGGCATGCCGATCGCCAAGGACCGTGGCGACCTCGGCAAGGCCCTCCAGGCCGCCCTGCAGTCCCTCATGGACGACGGCACCTACGGCTCGATCCTGAGCAAGTGGGGCGTCGAGTCCGGCGCCATCGACAAGATCGACATCAACGGCGCGACGAGCTGACCGTGAGCGACTCCAGAACCACCGGAACGGCGTCCGCGCCCCCGGTGCCGTTGAAGGTCGTCAAGCTCCGCCATCCGTGGCGGAACGTGTTCGCCGTCATCATCGTGCTGTTGCTCGTCGCCTTCGTGGTCGACGCGGCGACGCGACCGGCGTACGACTGGCCGGCCGTGGGCAAGTACGTCTTCGACCGGCGGATCACCATGGCAGCGCTCATCACGCTGCAGCTGACGGTGTACTCGATGATCGGCGCCATCGTCCTCGGCGTCGTGCTCGCGATCATGCGACTGTCGCCGAACCCGGTGCTCAAGGCCATCGCATGGGGCTTCGTCTGGCTGTTCCGCGGGACGCCGGTCTACGTGCAGCTGGTCTTCTGGGGCCTGCTCGCGACGATCTATCCGACGCTCAACATCGGCCTGCCGTTCCTCCCGCCGATCGCGCAGCTGCCGACGGACGCCGCGCTGAACACCTTCTGGATCGCCGTCATCGGGCTGGCGCTCAACGAGGCCGCCTACATGTCGGAGATCGTGCGCGCCGGTCTGCTGTCGGTGGACCGCGGACAGGAGGAGGCGTCGACGGCGCTCGGGATGAGTTGGGCGCAGACGATGCGGCGGGTCATCCTGCCGCAGTCGATGCGGATCATCATCCCGCCGACGGGCAACGAGGTGATCTCGATGCTCAAGACCACCTCGCTCGTGACGGCCGTCCCGTTCACGCAGGAGCTCTACACGAGGTCGCGGGACATCTCGTCCGAGACGTTCAACCCGATCCCGCTGCTCATCGTCGCGTCGCTCTGGTACCTGCTGTTCACCTCGGTCCTGATGGTGGGTCAGTACTTCCTGGAGAAGCGGTTCGCGCGCGGGCTCACCAGGATCGACGCGGGGGCACCGGTCACGACCGAGGCCATCCAGGTCCAGGAGACCGAGGCGCGCGCCAAGCAGAGTCCTGCCGACGGCGAGAGCGGAGAACGACGATGACGATCACGGACACGACCGACATGGTCCGCGCCGAGGGCGTGGTGAAGTCCTTCGGCTCGAACACGGTCCTCAAGGACATCTCGCTCACGGTACGACGCGGCGAGGTGATGTGCCTGGTCGGGCCGTCGGGCTCCGGCAAGTCGACCTTCCTGCGCTGCATCAACCACCTGGAGCGGGTCGACGGCGGACGGTTGCTCGTCGAGGGTGACCTCATCGGCTACCGCGAGCGGGGCGACAAGCTCTACGAGTTGAAGCCCAAGGAGGCGGCGAAGCAGCGGCGCGACATCGGCATGGTGTTCCAGCGGTTCAACCTGTTCCCCCACATGACGGCGCTCGAGAACATCATCGAGGCACCCATGCAGGTGAAAGGCCAACGGCGCGCGGTCGCCGAGCAGCGCGGCCGGGAACTCCTGGACCGGGTCGGTCTGAGCGACAAGGCGGCGGCGTACCCCGGCCACCTGTCAGGCGGTCAGCAGCAGCGGGTCGCGATCGCGCGGGCCCTCGCGATGGACCCGAAGCTCATGCTGTTCGACGAGCCGACCTCGGCACTCGACCCGGAGCTGGTCGGCGAGGTCCTCGACGTCATGAAGGGACTCGCGAAGGACGGCATGACGATGATCGTCGTCACGCACGAGATGGGGTTCGCCCGGGAGGTGGCCGACTCACTCGTGTTCATGGACGGCGGCGTCGTCGTGGAGACGGGAGCACCTCGCGAGGTGCTCGCCAACCCGCAGCACGCCAGGACGCGGGCGTTCCTCTCGAAGGTGTTGTGAGCACGAACGCCACCCGCTCCCCCAGACTGGGGCGAGCGGGCGGCGTTCCACCCGGGGACGGGCGGGCGACGGGACTCAGTGGAGCTTCTTCTGGACTTCCTTCTGGGCCTTCGCCGTGGCCTTCTTCGCGTTCTTCACGGCCTTCTTGCGCGCCTTCTCGACGCGAGGGTCGTTCCAGAACTCTTCTGCGGCGTGCTTGATCTCGCGGTACCGGGTGCGTCCGGCCTTCGCGCCGAGCGTGTAGGCACCGAAGGCGATGAGGCCGACGATGATGAGGAGGATCTTCTTACCCATGGTGTTGCTCCCTCTCCCACGGATCGCCGTGGGGCGTTGATGTGTCCCGATGGTTCTTCCCGCGACACTGGCATTCTGCGACGCGCGGCTGCGGATCAGCCGATTCGGACGGGGGCTTGCAATTGCGCCGGCACGTCCGGATCAGTGACGGTCACTGGAGGACGCGCTTCGGCTTGGCGGCGCGGAAGCCGCCACCGACCTCGACGAGGACGGGGAGCTCGACGCCGAGCAGGCGGTCGAGCGACTCCACCGCCGTGCTGACGGTCTCCACCGCCGTGCGGGGCGAGACGCCGCGCCGGCAGGTGACGGCGACCTTGAGCGCCTGCGCCCGGTTCACGTTCCAGGCGGAGACGCGGACGGATGAGAACGCTTCGGTGTCGTCGAGCGCATCGCCGAGCGCGTTGGCCGCGACGTCCGTCTCGAGCACGATGTCGCCGTGCTCGACGGTCGCGCGATGCACGACGCCGGAACGGCCACGACCCTGACGCAGGACGAACGGGATGAGCAGGGCGGCGACGATCACGAGCAGCACGATCCCGGCGATCGGGACGAGGACCGGGGCCGTCTGTCCGGCGTCCGCGCCGGGCGCAGCGGCGAACGGGTTCCAGGCGAACCAGCCGTCGATCGTGTCGAGCACCGCGTCACGGTTGTCGCGCCACCAGTCGGCGACGACGGGCACGGTGACGACGGCGAGCGCCGCCGCCCCGATCACGACGAACACGAGTCCGATGAGGAGGATGAGCAGACGGTTCAGTCCGCGGTTGGTGGAGTTCACTGTCCGACCTTCCCGTTCGACGAGATGGAGGTGGTCGCCCGGAGCGACGGCTGCAGGCCGAACGCGTCGAGGTCGGCGGCGACGGCGCGGTCGACCTCGGACCGGTCGACGGGCATGCCGCTGGCGGGGGTGATCCGGATCGCGGCGCTCCGCCGGCCGACGGCCACGGAGGTGCCGTCAGGATGCGTGGCAGCCGTCGTCGAAGCGCGCTGTGCGAGGGCCGACGCGATGACCTCGTCATCGACGACCGCGAGTACGCGCCCGGTCGACAACAGATGGCGGTGACGACGCCCCGGTCCGAGCGCGATCCCGATGAGGACCACCCCGAGCAGGAGCACGAGTGCGCCTGCGACTGCGAGGATGACGGGCTGCGTCGTCGGCAGGCTGGCCGCGGCTCCCGGGATCTCACCCGGGGCGACGAGGAGCGGGCGGACGCCGATGAGGGCGAGCACCGTCTCCACGGCGATCCAGAGCGCGACGAGCACGAGCAGGACCGCGAGGAGGATCGCGGCGGTCGAGCGCGGCGAGTGCAGTTCGCGGCGAGCCAGGCGCCGGAGCACCCGCGTCGGGCCGGTGACCGGGGTCGTGGCTGCTGTTGCGGTCATGAGACGCGTCCTTCCTGGTCGATCTCGAGTCCGCTCACGCGGATGGAGACGCGCGAGACGCTCGAACCGGACAACTGCTCGACGCGAGCGGCGATGGCACCGGTGGCGGCCGAGACCCGTTCGACGATGGAGCCCCCTGAACGCTGGAGCGCGTCGGGGGTGGCCGAGACGCGCGCCAGTGGGATCGCGCGCATCGGCGAGGTGACGATGAGCGCGAGTGCACCCCGGTCGTCGGCGAGCTCGACCTTCACGCGTCCCGCCGGGACCCCGAGCGATTCGGCCGCGATGTTCACGGCGACGTGCTCGAGGGCCTTCGCGGTGATCCGCGTCCGGCCCGGCCCGCCGTGCGGGTGCACGCCGGGAGCTTCGGCGACCGAGGGGACACCCCGGTCGAGGACGGCGGTGGTCATGACGAGACGCGCTTCCCGCGGACGGCGTCGACGATCGCGTTCAGGTCGGTCTGGCCGGTGACGATGCGGGCCACGAGGGCGCCGATCCCCATCGCGACCGCGACGAACACGAACGCCCAGAACCCGAAGGCCACCCAGCTGAGTGCGAGGACGGCACCGATCAGGATGCCGGTGTTGGTGGCGGTCACTGGACTCGCGCCTCGGCGTTCTGGTCCTCGTCGTCGGACGGGATGAAGACGTCGCTGACGGTCACGTTGACCTCGGTGACCTCCATGCCGACGAACTGCTCGATCGCGCGGATGATGGAGGCGCGGACCTCACTCGCGACGGCCTGCAGGTCGACCGGGTAGTCGGCGACGATCACGACGTCGACGGCGACCTGGGTCTCGCCGACCTCGACGCGGATGCCCTGCGACAGGTCGGAGGAGCCGATGGCGTCGCGGATGGCACCGAAGGCACGGGCTGCGCCACCACCGAGGGCGTGCACGCCGCGGACCTCGCGGGCTGCGATGCCGGCGATCTTCGCGACCACGCCGTTGTCGATGACCGTCTTGCCGTGGGTGTTCGTCTGCGTGGCGGCGTTGTTCTCGCCGACGACACCCTTCGTGACGGTGGGCTTCGGGGAGTTGGTGGTGTTCGACATGGTGTTGCCCTTCCTGGTTCGTCTCGAGCGAGCGGTTGATCGCTTCGTTGGTGATAGGACGCAACCATCGCACCGATCGTCACGGTCGATCTCGAAGCTCGTGAAGAGACCGCGAATCAGGCACCGCACCGTGACGAATCGGCGTCGACCTCCGACGCCCATCCGAGGATCTGTTCGTCGCCGCGCGCCGCTAAGATTGGTGGGTCCGGCATCCCACCACTTCCTTTGGAGTCCTGCCCTCGTGACGACCACCACCCCCACCAGCTCCGCCGTCGCCGACACCGTCGAGAACGCCGTCGCGACACCGGACCGCGAGCAGCCCTACGGCGCCCTCGGCCTGAAGGCCGACGAGTACGCGAAGATCCGCGAGATCCTCGGCCGTCGTCCCACGAGCGGCGAGCTCGCCATGTACTCGGTCATGTGGAGCGAGCACTGCTCCTACAAGTCCAGCAAGATCTACCTGCGCCAGTTCGGCCAGAAGGTCACCGACGACATGAAGAAGAACCTCATGGTCGGCATGGGCGAGAACGCCGGCGTCATCGACGTCGGCGAGGGCTGGGCCGTGACCTTCAAGGTCGAGAGCCACAACCACCCCTCCTACATCGAGCCCTTCCAGGGTGCGGCCACGGGCGTCGGCGGCATCGTCCGCGACATCATCTCGATGGGCGCCCGACCGGTCGCCGTCATGGACCAGCTCCGCTTCGGCGACATCGACCACCCCGACACCGCGCGCGTCGTGCACGGCGTCACCGCCGGCATCTCCTCCTACGGCAACTGCCTGGGCCTGCCGAACATCGGCGGCGAGACCTACTTCGACAAGGTGTACCAGGGCAACCCGCTCGTCAACGCCCTGTCGGTCGGCGTCCTGCGTCACGAGGACCTCCGCCTCGCCAACGCCTCGGGCGTCGGCAACAAGATCGTCCTCTTCGGTGCCCGCACCGGTGGCGACGGCATCGGCGGTGCCTCCATCCTCGCGTCCGACTCCTTCGACGCGAACGGCCCGACGAAGCGTCCGGCCGTCCAGGTCGGCGACCCGTTCGCCGAGAAGGTGCTCATCGAGTGCTGCCTCGAGCTCTACCGCGACAGCCTCGTCGAGGGCATCCAGGACCTCGGTGCCGCCGGCATCTCCTGCGCCACGAGCGAGCTCGCGGCCAACGGCGACGGCGGCATGTTCGTCGAGCTGTCGCACGTGCTGCTGCGGGACCCCTCGCTCACGCCCGAGGAGATCCTCATGTCGGAGTCGCAGGAGCGCATGATGGCGGTCGTCGAGCCGGGCAAGCTCGACGCCTTCCTCGCCGTCACCGACAAGTGGGACGTCGAGACCTCGGTGCTCGGTGAGGTCACCGACACCGGCCGCCTCGTCATCAACTGGCACGGCGAGGAGATCGTGAACGTCGACCCCTCGACCGTCGCGGTCGACGGCCCGGTCTACGAGCGCCCGGTCGCCTACCCCACCTGGATCGACGCCCTGCAGGCCGACTCCGCGTCGGCCCTCCCCCGCACGGACGCCCCTGCCGAGCTGGAGCAGCAGTTCCGCTCCCTCCTCGGCTCGGCGAACCTCGCCGACAAGAGCTGGATCACCAACCAGTACGACTACTACGTCATGGGGAACACGGCGCTGTCCTTCCCCGACGACGGCGGCATGATCCGTGTCGACGAGGAGTCCGGCCTCGGCTTCGCCATCGCGACCGACGCGAACGGCCGCTACTGCCAGCTCGACCCGCGCCAGGGCGCGCAGCTCGCGCTCGCCGAGGCCTACCGCAACGTCGCCGTCACCGGTGCCGTCCCGGCCGCCGTCACCGACTGCCTGAACTTCGGCTCGCCGGAGAACCCCGAGGTCATGTGGCAGTTCTCCGAGGCCGTCGCCGGCCTGTCGGACGCCTGCCTCGAGCTCGGCGTGCCGGTCACCGGCGGCAACGTGTCGTTCTACAACCAGACGGGCGACGTCCCGATCTTCCCGACGCCCGTCGTCGGCGTCCTCGGCGTGATCGACGACGTCGCGCGCCGCATCCCGAGCGGATGGCAGGACGAGGGCGACAACCTCTACCTCCTCGGCACCACGTCACTCGAGCTCGACGGCTCCGCCTGGGCCGGGACGATCCACGACCACCTCGGTGGCCTGCCGCCGAAGGTCGACCTCGCCGGCGAGAAGACGCTGGCCGAGCTGCTGCACGCCGCAGCTAAGGAGGGTCTCGTGTCCTCCGCCCACGACCTCTCCGACGGTGGTCTCGCCCAGGCGCTCGCAGAGAGCGTCATGCGCTTCGGTGTCGGTGCCCGGGTGTTCCTCGGCGAGCTGCTCACGCGCGACGGCGTCGACCTCACGACGGCGCTCTTCTCCGAGTCCACCGGACGCGTCATCGTCTCGGTGCCGCGCGAGGACGACGTCAAGTTCCAGGGTCTGTGCGAGGGCCGCGGCTACCCGGTGCTCCGCATCGGCGTGACCGACGCCTCGGCCGTCGGCGACGCGACCGAGCCCGCCCTCGAGATCCAGGACGTCCTGACCATCCCGGTCTCCGAACTGCGTCGGGTGTCCAAGAGCGTGCTCCCCGAGCGGTTCGGCCCGGTCATCGGCTGAGCGACCCGCCCCCACACAGCCCCTGCGCCCGACGGCGTGGGGGCTGTGTCGTTTCTGGATGGGGTTCGAGACGCCGGGTGGGCGGATACCCGAAACCCACCCACCCGACTCACCACCGGGCGCTCGAGCCAGGAACCCGAATGTCCTGACCGGCGTCTCCGGCAGTGGTGTCGCAAGCGACGACTTCAGCATATCAGCATTTGGAATGCTTCACGGAAGCGTCGCGGCCATGCCCCACAGTCGTTCCACGGCCAGTTCCGCGGCGATCGCGTCCCCCTCCGCGACCGCGTCCCGGAGGATCGGGAAGTCCACCGCGAGTGACGGCCAATCGAGCCAGTCGGTGTCGGCGGTGACCTCGAGTTGCGGCGAGAGCAGCGCGAGTGCGTCGCGAGCGGTCGTGACCAGGATGCGATTCGGGCAGAGGGCGACGAGATGGTCCATGAGCGGCCACGAGAGCTCGGCGTAGGCGACCGGGTCCTGCAAGCCGATCACTCGCGACACCTCGTCCAGCTCGGCGACGAGCGCCGCTCGGTCGGCGTCCTCGAGGACGGGCACGGTCACCCGCGTCACGCCGCCCAGCAGCGCCCCGAGCGTCTGGAAGAGATGGATCCGCCGATGGCGGGGCCTGCTGGCCGTCGAGTCCGTCGACATGCGTCCCACCTTCCTGCCGCTCCGGGGTGCGCCCGTGCGCGCCAGGATAGCAAGGCCCGGCGCACTCGGCTACACCTGTGCATCCGGCATGTTCACCAACACATGAGGCACAAAACTATCCAACACACCTTGGATATCGGTATTCTGAACTGGTCATATCCCAGCTCGACGATCGGAGTCCCATGCCTGTTCCCAAAACCGTCGAGACGAGCCCTCGGAAGCTCCTGCGCGACATCGTCTTCGAGCAGCTCCTGACCGCGATCGAGGACGGCACCCTCGAGCCCGGCGAGCGCCTCAACGACGAAGAGCTCGAGAAGTGGCTCGGCGTCTCGAGGACCCCGATCCGCGAAGCGATCAGCAAGCTCGCCGACATCGGACTGGTCGAGACCGCACCGCAGCGGTACACCCGAGTCGCGAAACCCACCGCCGAGCAGTACGCCGAAGCACTGCGCCTCCTGAACGGCTTCCACGAGCTCAGCGCACGGTGGAGCATCCCGCAGTTCACCGACGAGGACGTCGCGGCGTTCCGCGAGCTCGGCGACGCGGTGCTCGCGGACATCGAGGCGCGTGACAAGCACGTCCTCCGGTCGTCCTCCGCCTTCGCCGACTTCATGGTCGAGCGTTCGGGCAACTCGCTGCTGCAGCAGGTCGCCCGTCAGATGAACACCCGGGTGACCTACACCTCGCTGCCGACGATCGGCTTCTTCCAGTGGGACATCTTCGCCGCCTACGTCACCGGGCTGGTCGCGGCTGCCGAGGCACGTAGCGCCGGGGAGGCCGAGCGCGTCATGCGCAAGCAGGCCGAGGCCACCGACGCCTTCCTCGAGCAGGTCATCGCCGCCGGTGGAGGACTGCCCGCCGCGAGCTAGCCGGCGACCGCTGACGAACAGCGGAACGTCACAGAGCCTGTCGAAGCGCCGACCGCCCTTCGACAGGCTCAGGGACCGGAACATTCCGCGGACACCTCGCCCGGTCACTGAGCCACACACTCCTCCCGGTCACTGAGCTTGTCGAAGTGCCCACGAAAGACTTCCTGAGCCGCAGATCGTCACAGAGCCGCCTCCCGATCGGGAGGCGGCTCTGCACGTTGTACGGTGGACCGTCGGTCGCGTGACCGCGCATCATCTGGCAACGGACCCGATCGGAGCACTGCAGTGGGGATCCTCCTCTGGCTCTTCGACGCGACGTTCAGGGTCGGCGACCAGGTGGTCCTCTGGCGGGAGGTCGTCGGCAACCTGTTCGGCCTGGCGAGCGCCCTCGGCGGCATGCGTCGCCGTGCCTGGGCCTGGCCCGTCGGCATCATCGGCAACGCACTCCTCCTGACCGTCTTCCTCGGCGCGGTCTTCCACACGCCGAACCCGACCAACCTCCTCGGGCAGGCGGGCCGCCAGCTCATGTTCATCGTCGTGTCGATCTACGGCTGGGTGCAGTGGCGACGGGTCGAGCGGGTCGAGGCGACGACCGGTCCGGTCGCCGTGATCCGGCCCCGCTGGGCCGGCTGGTGTGTGCGGCTCGTCCTCCTCGGCCTCCTGCTCGGCGGCACGCTGCTCCTGATCCCCGTGTTCCGGGCACTCGGTTCCTACGAGCCGGTCTGGGCCGACGCGTGGATCTTCATGGGCTCCCTGCTCGCGACCTGGGGGATGGCGAAACGCTGGGTGGAGTTCTGGCTCATCTGGGTCGCGGTCGACCTCGTCGGCGTCCCGCTCCTGTTCGGCGCCGGGTACTGGGTCTCGGCGTCGATGTACCTGTTCTACGGGGCGTTCACCCTCGCCGGATTCTTCGTGTGGGCACGGGGCGAGCGCGTCGTCACGGCGCGCTGAGCTGACGCCTCGGTGCCGGCGTCCGGGTCGCTCGGCGGGAACGTGACCGTCACCACCAGCCCGCCCTCCGAGCGCGCGGTGAGCTCGAGCGAAGCCCCGTGCACCTCGGCGATGCTCTCCACGATGGCGAGTCCGAGCCCACGTGACCGCTCCGGTCCGCGCGCGACCCGGCCGCCGGCGCGATAGAACGGTTCGGTGAGCCTCGCGACCACGTCCGCCGGGATCGACTCCCCGGAGTTCTCGACCCGGAGGACCACCGCGCCGCCCGCGGGACCGCCCGACCGGCGCACCGAGACCCGCACGAAGCCGCCGTCGACGTTGTGCCGGACGGCGTTCTGCAGGAGGTTGCCGCACAGCTGGTGCAGCATGGCCTCGTCGCCCCAGACCGCGAGGTCCTGCACCTCGGCCGAGCAGTCGAGCCCGCGCGCTCGAGCCGCGGAGGCGGCGGCGACGCAGGCCTCGGAAGCCAGCTCTCCGAGTGCCACGGTCTCACCCCGCAGCTCCGAGTGCTCGAGGTCGGCGAGGTCGAGGACGGCCTCGACGGTCTGGATGCTGCGCGTGTTCGTCTCACGGAGCCGGGCGATCAGTCCCCTGACGGTCTCGTCGTCGAGGTCGTCGCTGGTCGCCGCGACGTCGAGCATCGCCTGGGTCGTCGCGAGCGGGGTCCGCAGCTCGTGCGAGGCGTTCGCCGCGAACCGTTGGTGGGCGCGGAACGACCGGTCGAGCCGGTCGAGCATGTGGTCGAAGGTGTCGGAGAGGTCGGTGATCTCGTCCCGCGGGCCGGCGAGGGCGACCCGATGGTCGAACGATCCGGTCGCCGCCCGCTGCGCGGCCACGTTGATCTCGTGCAGCGGACGCAGCAGCCGGCCCGACAGGATCCAGCCGCCCCACGCGCTCGCCGCGGCGAGGATGACGAGCACGATGAGCGACCAGACGAGGAGGGTGTTCAGGATGTCACTCTGGTCCGAGACGACGAGTGCCGCTGCACCGTTCGCCGAGGTCAGCCCCTCGGCCGGCTGGTAGGTGGCCGCCCCGGCGACCTCGCTCGGCACGGTCGCCCGCCAACGGGTCGCGCCGTCCATGGCCGCATCGGCCCGCACCGCGGTGATCGCGTACGTCGGGACGTACCGCATGAAGGCGTAGATGAGCGCGAGCATGATCGAGCCGGCGACGGTGAACAGCAGCGCGTACGTCAGCGTCAAGCGCATACGCACTGTCAAGCGGTTCGGGCGGCTGAGCAACCCCGCGGCGTCGGAACGGGGCATCAGTCGCCCTCGATCCGATAGCCCGCGCCCGGGACGGTCGTGATCACCCACGGCGAGCCGAGGCGTCGGCGGAGGTTCGAGATGGTCACCCGGATGGTGTTCGTGAAGGGGTCGACGTTCTCGTCCCAGGCCTTCTCGAGGAGGGTCTCGGCGCTGACGACCCCGCCGTCGGCGAGCAGCAGCTGCTCGAGGACCGCGAACTCCTTCCGCGAGAGCTTCACGTACACGCCGTCGCGGAAGACCTCTCGACGGAACGGGTCGAGTCGCACTCCGGCGCGCTCGAGGACCGGAGGGCGCGACTCCGCCGTGCGCCGGGCGAGCGCGCGGAGCCTGGCCACGAGCTCTGGGAACTCGAACGGCTTCGCGAGGTAGTCGTCTGCTCCGAGCCCCAGTCCCGACACCTTGTCATCGAGACGGCGAGCAGCGGTGAGCATCATGATCCGGACACCGGGGTGCCCGACGACGACTTGCCGACAGACGTCGTCACCGTGGGTGCCCGGCAGGTCCCGGTCGAGGAGCAGGACGTCGTAGTCGTTGATCGTGAGCGCCTCAAGGGCTGCGTCGCCATCGTGGACGAGGTCGGCGGCGATGGCCTCCTGGCGGAGACCGGCTCGGATCGCCTCGGCCAGATAGACCTCGTCCTCGGCAACCAGGACGCGCATGGGGGTTCCTCTCGGGTGGGGTGGGGTGGGGTGGTGATGACACGGGGAGCGTACGGAGGCCGGTCGAGCATCCCCCGAATGTCGGTTATCTATGCTCCCGGGCCGCATGTTCAGAGAACGTCAACGTTTTCCTTGACGCCCGGGCAACGCGCCGCCGAGTGGACTGGTCGTCACCAGTCAGCCCACCCAGAGGAGTGCAGATGTCCGACACCGCCACCGCCCGTTTCACCCGCCGCCCGTTCGGCACGCTCGCCGCACTGATCGCCATCCCGATCCTCGTGGGATCGTTGGCCGCGTGCGCATCGGGCTCACCGGGATCCGAGTCCGGCTCGAAGACGCCGTCCACGGTTCAGAGCTTCGAGGACTGGCAGCTCGCCTTCGCCTCCTGCATGCGCGACGAGGGCGTGGACATGCCCGACCCCAGCAAGGACGGCTCAGGTGCCGCGATCAGTCTCGGCGACGCGGACCAGGAAGCCTTCACGGCTGCGTCCAAGACGTGCACCGACAAGCTCGGGGCCCCGCCCGCACCGTCGGGCGGCGACATGTCCGTCTCGGACCGGTTCGACGAGCAGCTGCAGATGGCCGAGTGCTTCCGTGAGAACGGCATCGACGTCCCCGACCCGGTCAAGGGCGAGGCGATGAGCATTCCGAGCGACGTCCCTGAAGACGTACTCGACGCCTGCGGACTCGACCTGAGCAACAGCAGTTCACTCGGTTCGACCGG
Source organism: Plantibacter auratus (assembly GCF_050587365.1). Lineage (NCBI taxonomy): Bacteria > Bacillati > Actinomycetota > Actinomycetes > Micrococcales > Microbacteriaceae > Plantibacter > Plantibacter auratus. The sequence goes on from NZ_JBOBFV010000002.1 coordinate 109,125, forward strand.
CCGATGAGCGCCCGTCGTCGAATCATCGCAGCCCTTTGCGTCGGCACCGTCCTGATCTCGGGCGGCGCCGTCGCGAGCATCGCGATGCTCTCCTCCGCCGAGGCGTCCAACCAGGAGGAGCCCTCGAACACCGTTCGAACGGGCACCGCACCGATCACCGCCGGCGACCTCGCCGGGACGACCCAGGCGACCGGCACCCTCGATTACGCCGATCAGCGGACCATCGGCGGCGGAGCCGGCATCGTCACGGCGGTACCCGCCCCGGGCAGCACCGTGTCGCTCGGCGGCACCCTCTACGCCGTCGCCAACGTCCCGGTCACGCTCCTCCACGGGCCGTTGCCCGCCTGGCGGGCGTTCGAGTCGGGCATGAGCGACGGACCGGACGTCCGGCAACTCGAGATGAGCCTCGCGGCGCTCGGCTACTTCGACCGCGAACCGGACGGCGAGTTCGCCGCGTCGACGGCGCGCGCCATCGAGCGCTGGCAGAAAGCCCTCGGCGTCGAGGAGACCGGACGCCTGGAGCTCGGATCGATCGTCTTCATGCCGGGCGACGTCCGGATCGCATCGGTCGACGCCGCGGTCGGCACCGCCGCATCCGACAAGGTCGTCACCGTGTCATCCCTGAACAAGCGCATCGACGTCCCGCTGAAGCTCGCGGATCAGCGTCTCGGTGTCGTCGGGACCAAGGTCGACGTCAACCTCCCCGGCGGACAGCGGACCACCGGCACGGTCACCGACGTCGGCGTCCCGACCGAGTCGGATGCGGACGGACAGAAGAAGGTCACGATCCCGGTCGGCATCACGCTCGACGATCCGGCGGCCGCAGCCGAGCTGCAGCGCGCGACCGTGACGGTGGGCTTCCCGACGGAACGACGCGAGAACGTCCTCTCCGTCCCGGTGGAAGCGCTCATCGCGATCGACGACGAGACCTTCGGCGTCGAGGTCGTCGAGGGGAAGGGGAAGCGCCGTCAGGTCCCGGTCACGACCGGCCTGTTCGCCGATGGTCGCGTCGAGGTCTCGGGTGACGGCATCCGCGAGGGCCTCGACGTCGTGGTGCCGGTCTCATGACCGACGCCGCGACGACATCGGCAGCGGTACCGCCACCGCCGGCCGGACCGCCGATCATCCACCTCGAGGGGGTCACCCGTGAGTACGGCGAGCCACCCACCCTCGCGCTCGCGGGCGTCGACCTGACGATCGATGAGGGCGAGTTCGTCGCCATCGTCGGGCCGAGCGGCTCCGGCAAGTCGACGATGCTCAACCTCATCGGGACCCTCGACCGGCCCACCGGCGGAACCGCCCGCATCGCGGGCTCGGACGTCGGACGTCTCTCCGATGCGAGGCTCTCGGCCCTCCGTGCGTACCGCATCGGCTTCGTCTTCCAGCAGTTCCACCTGGCCGACGGCTCGACCACGGTCGACAACGTCGCCGACGGCCTCATCTACGCAGGGGTCCCCCGGGCCGAGCGCCGCCGCCGAGCGGTCGTCGCCCTCGAACGCGTCGGCCTCGGACACCGTCTCGGACACCGCCCGACGCAGCTCTCCGGTGGTGAACGCCAACGTGTCGCGATCGCGCGCGCCGTGGTCGGTGACCCGCCGCTGCTCCTCGCCGACGAGCCCACCGGCAACCTGGACTCCGTGTCCGGGGCGAGCATCGTCGAACTGCTGCACGAACTCCACGCAGCGGGCACGACCATCGTCGTGATCACGCACGACGCCGAACTCGCCGCGCGACTCCCCCGCCAGGTGGCGATCCGCGACGGCCGGATCGTGAGCGATTCGGGGCTGGCCGCATGAACGAGGACCACATGAACGCCGACCACGATCGACGGTCGCGGCTCCTCGGTCGCGACATCCTCCGGCTCGGGACGACGGGTCTGCGGGCACGGCCGACGCGCGCGGTCCTGTCCGCCCTCGGGATCGCGATCGGCATCGCGGCGATGATCGCGGTCGTCGGCATCTCCTCATCCAGTCAGGCCAAACTGCAGGCGCAGCTCTCCGCTCTCGGGACGAATCTGCTGACCGTCCAACCGGGCCAGAACCTCTTCGGTGAGGCAGCGACCCTGCCCACGAACACCGTCGGCAAGGTGGGACTGGTCGACGGTGTGGAACAAGCCGGCTCCGCCGCAGTGCTGAACGGCGTCCTCGTCTACCGCAGCAGCCTCATCGACCGGGCGTCGAGTGGGGGCCTCGGCGCAGCGGCGGTGACGGAGAGCCTGTTGGACGTCGTGGGCGGTACCCTCGCCACCGGTGAGTGGCTGAACCGGGCGACGGCGAGCTACCCCGCGGTCGTCCTGGGGTCGAAAGCCGCGGAACGGCTGGGTATCGCTACGGTCGGCTCGATGATCCAGCTCGGCGACCAGTACTTCACGGTGGTGGGCATCCTGGATCCGCTCGACCTCGCCCCGGAACTCGACACCACGGTGATGATCGGTGAGACCGTCGCCGCCGAACGCTTCGGGTACGACGGCAAACCGACCACGGTCTACGAACGGTCCTCCGACGAACGCGTCGAGGCCGTCCGCGAGCTCCTCCCCCGCACCGTGAACCCTGCTGCACCCGAGGAGGTCGAGGTCTCAAGGCCGTCGGACGCCCTCGCCGCCAAGCAGGCTGCCGATCAAGCCTTCACCGGTCTCCTCCTCGGACTCGGCTCCGTCGCCCTGCTCGTCGGCGGCATCGGGGTGGCGAACACGATGGTCATCTCGGTCCTGGAACGCCGACGCGAGATCGGCCTCCGTCGCGCCCTCGGGGCCACGCGGGGCCACATCCGGTCTCAGTTCCTCACCGAGGCACTCCTCCTCTCCGCGCTCGGCGGGGTCGCGGGCGCCGCGATCGGTACCGGCGTCACGAGCGTCGTCGCCGCGGTGAACGACTGGCCGACGGCGGTACCCCCGGAGGTGCTGCTCGCGGGCGTCGGCGCGACCCTGGTGATCGGGGCGATCGCCGGCCTCTACCCGGCGATCCGAGCAGCCAGGACGCCACCGACCTCGGCCCTCAGCGGCTGAGTCGGGGCCGCCGCCTGACTGCTCCGACGCGGGCCCGCTCCAGGAGACCCTGGATCGGGCCCGCGCGGCCGGGTAGCGTGCAGCCCATGGACATCAGACTCGAGAACGTCGGGATCGCGGTCCGCGACCTCGAGGCGACGATCGCCTTCTTCACCGACCTCGGCCTCACCGTACTCGGCCGCGACACGGTGAGCGGCGAGTGGGCCGACACGGCCGTGGGCCTCGACGGCAATCACGCCAGGATCGCGATGTTGCAGACGCCGGACGGTCACGGACGCCTCGAACTCTTCGAGTACCTCCACCCGGACGCGATCGAGACCGAGCCGACACTGCCGAACGAGATCGGCATGCACCGCGTCGCATTCGCCGTCGACGACATCGACGAGGCGCTGGCGATCACCGCCAGACACGGCTGCTTCCCGCTCCGTGGCGTGGCGGACTATCAGGGCGTCTACAAGCTCAGCTATGTGCGCGGGCCGAGCGGCATCATCGTCATGCTGGCCCAGGCGCTGCAGCCGGATCGAGCCGGCGAGTCGGCCTGAGGTCAGTCGGCGATCGACTCAGTGAGGGCGCGGACGATGGCCGGGAGCGTGCGCATCGCGAGCTCGCGCGGTGAGCCCTCATCGCCGTCCGGGTCCATGAGCACGGCCGTCTGGATGGCCGACTCGTAGAGGGCGACGACGATGTTCGCGATGTCGGGCGTCGGGATCGTGAACCGGACGTGTGCGAGTCCGGCAGCCTGGTCGAGCCACGCGGCGAGCTGTCGGCCAGCGCTCTCCTGGTGCTGCAGGTAGCGGGCTGCAACGTCGGCGTCGCGCATCGCCAGCATCCGGAACTCCGACTGCACGAGGCACCAGCGGCGGTCGTCCGGCTGGAGTTCGAGGAAGGCACGGATCAGGGCCTCGAGCGAACCCTCGGTGTAGCGGCCCGCCGCATCGAGGAGCGACGGGCTGACCGCCTGCAGTCCGGCCTCCAGACGATCGAGTCGGAGCTGGTTCTCGCGTGACTCGAGGGCGAAGAACAGCTCCTCCTTCGAGTCGAAGTTGGAGTAGAAGGCGCCGCGGGTGAAGCCCGCGCGCTCACTGATCTGCTCGACCGACGCCGCGTGCACGCCGAACTCGGCGAAGACCTCGTAGGCGGCGTCGACGAGTCGCTCGCGCGTCCGCTGCCGACGCGCAGACTCGACCGGCGCTTCGTCGCTCGGGGACTCGACCGCTTCGTGCACGCGCATCCTGACACCTTACTGACAGCTCGACCGACTTCTTGCCGATACACCACTGTATCCAATACAGTCGTGTATCGGATACACCGCTGTATCGATCCTGTCCGAACATCTCCGTCGGCTCGCCTGCAAGCAGCGCCGACCCCCCTAGGAGCGACGCATGTCCTCACTGCTCTACACCCTCGGCCGCTGGGCGTTCGGCGCCCGCAAGCTCGTGCTGATCCTCTGGATCGCCGTGCTCGCCCTCGCCGGTGGCGGCGCGCTGCTCTTCAATCAGGGGACCGACAACGCCTTCTCCATCCCCGGCACGGAGTCGCAGGAGGCGCTCGACTCGCTCGACCACACCTTCCCGCAGGTGGCCGGTGCCTCGGCGCAGATCATCGTCGTCGCACCGAAGGGCGACACCGTCGAGGACGCCGGGGTCCGGTCGGCGATCGACGACGCCGTCACCGCCCTGGGCGACATCGGGCAGGTCGAGCAGGCGGTCTCCCCCTTCGACGAGAACGTGACGGGGGCGGTCTCGGAGGATCAGCGGGCGGCGCTCATCTCGATCCAGTTCGACGGCGCGCAGACCGACATCACCGCCGCCACGATCAGCGACGTCGAGGACGCGGAGGCGAGCCTCGCGAAGGCCCTCCCGGCCGGCGCCGAGTCGTCCCTCGGCGGGCAGCTCTTCAGCAACAGCCTGCCGACGTTGAGTGTCATCGAGCTCGTCGGCGTGGTCGTCGCGCTCGTCGTCCTCATCCTCACCTTCGGCTCCTTCCTCGCCGCGGGCATGCCGCTCATCACCGCACTGCTCGGGGTCGGCATCTCGATGGCGCTCATCTTCGTGGCGACGGTCTTCGGGCCGATCTCCTCCACGACACCGATGCTCGCGCTCATGCTCGGCCTGGCCGTCGGCATCGACTACGCGCTGTTCATCATCTCGAGACACCAGGACGGCCTGCGCAGCGGGCTCGACCCGGCCGAATCAGCCGCCCGCGCCACCGCGACGGCCGGTTCCGCCGTCATCTTCGCGGGCCTCACGGTCATCATCGCCCTGCTCGGGCTGGCGGTCGCGAACATCCCGTTCCTCACGACGATGGGTGTCGCCGCGGCTGTCGGTGTCGCGATCGCGGTCGTCATCTCGCTCACCCTCATCCCGGCCATGCTCGGCTTCGCCGGCGAACGCCTCCGGCCCAAGGCGAAGCGGGCCAGGAAGCGCGCGGCGGCCCGGGGCGCTGCCGAGCCGGTCGACGGCCCACAGGACTCGGTCCCTGAGCCCCACAACGCTATCCCTGAGCACCACTACGCGGTCCCTGAGCACCACACCGCGGCCCCTGAGCACCACACCGCGGCCCCTGAGCACCACAACGCGGTCCCTGAGCCTGTCGAAGGGCACCCCAACCGCTTCTTCCTCGGCTGGGTGCGCGGCGTCACGCGGCTCCCCATCGTCACGATCGTCGCCGTCGTCGCTGTCCTGGGCGCCCTCGCCATCCCCGCCCTGTCGCTGCGACTCGCGCTCCCCGACGCCGGTTCCCTGCCGGAGGGCGACGGAGCCCGCACGACATACGACCTCGTCTCCGAGCACTTCGGTGAGGGCTTCAACGGGCCACTCATCGTCACCGGCGGCATCGTCGGCAGTACCGACCCGCTCGGACTCATGGCTGACCTCAAGCAGGAGATCGAGGGACTCGACGGCGTCGCCGCCGTCCCGCTCGCCACCCCCAACGCGACGGCCGACACCGGGATCATCCAGGTCATCCCGAGCGGCAGTCCCGACTCCCAGGCGACGAAGGACCTCGTCGCCGAGATCCGAGGACTGCACCAGTACTTCCAGGACGAGTACGACGTCGACCTCCAGGTCACCGGGTTCACGGCCATCGGCATCGACATCTCCGACCGCCTCGGCGGCGCCCTCCTCCCCTTCGGTCTGATCGTCGTCGGCCTGTCGCTCGTGCTCCTGACGATGGTCTTCCGCTCCATCTGGGTGCCGATCAAGGCGACCCTCGGCTACCTGCTGTCGGTCGCCGCGTCGTTCGGCGTCGTGGCCCTCGTCTTCGAGCACGGCGTGTTCGCCGAGGCCCTCCACGTCGCGAGGACCGGTCCGGTGATCAGCTTCATGCCGATCATCCTCATGGGTGTCCTGTTCGGACTCGCGATGGACTACGAGGTCTTCCTCGTCTCCCGGATGCGCGAGGACTTCGTCCATTCGGGACTCGCGAGGCGATCCGTCGAGACCGGCTTCCTCGGCTCGGCGAAGGTCGTCACCGCCGCCGCCGTCATCATGTTCGCGGTCTTCGCCGCCTTCGTGCCGGAGGGCGACACGAACATCAAACCCATCGCCCTGGGGCTCGCGGTCGGCGTCTTCGTCGACGCGTTCATCGTGCGCATGACCCTCGTGCCGGCGGTGCTCGCGCTCCTCGGCGACCACGCCTGGTACCTGCCGAAGTGGCTCGACCGCATCCTGCCGTCGTTCGACGTCGAGGGTGAGGGGCTGCAGCGCGAACTCGAGCTGCGCGAGTGGCGCAACGGTGACGAGGTCGCGATCGCCGCAGCAGGGGTCACCCTGGCCGGTGCGGACGGCCCGCTGTACGAGGACGTCGACACGACCGTCGCCGTCGGTGGCGTGCTCGCGGTGCAGGGCGCGCGCCCGGTCTCGGTCACCGCCCTCCTGCTGACGCTGGCCGGTCGCCTCGAACCCGACCACGGTCGGCTCAAGGTCGCCGGTCTGGTACTGCCGGTCCGCGCTGGGGCCGTCCGGTCCCGCGTCGCGTACGTCCGTCTCGACCACGGCGAACCCGTCGGGACGCTCGCTTCGGCGCTGGCCGAACGCCCGGCCGTCATCGTCCTCGACGGCGTCGACACCGTGCCGGACGACGACACGAGACGCGGACTGTACGAGCGCCTGCTGACGGCGACCAGGGCCGCAGAACGCACACGTCGGCCGCTCACGATCGTCGTCGGCACCGCGGACGCGTCCTCGCTCGCCGACGTCCTGCCGACCACGGCGCCGGAGGTACTCGACCTCGACCGCGCCGCCTCCACTCCCACCGCCATCGCTGAATCGAAGGTCGACGCATGAGCACCATCCTGAACCGCCTCGAACGGGCCCGCTCCGGCAAGGGCATCACGGTCGTCTCGATCATCGGCCTCATCCTCGTGCCGCTCGTCATCGCGGGCGGCCTCGTCTGGGCGCTGTGGAACCCGGCGGAACGACTCGGTCAGGTGACCGCCGCCATCGTGAACGACGACAAGCCGGTGACCGTCAACGGCCAGACCGTGCCCCTCGGACGCCAGCTCTCCGCGGGCCTCGTCGACGGCGACCAGAAGACCAACTACACCTGGGTCATCACCGACGCATCCGACGCGAAGGCGGGCCTCGCCGACGGTTCGTACACGGCCGTCGTGACGATCCCGGAGAACTTCTCGAAGGCGGCGACCTCGTTCTCCGGCGACGCCGCCGACGCCGAGCGCGCCCGCCTCGACGTGACGACGAGCGACCGCAGCAAGCTCGTCGACGACGCGATCTCCCAGACGATCACGCAGACCGCGGCCTCGCTCCTCGGTCGGCAGCTCACCACCACCTACCTCGAGAACGTCTACGTCGGGTTCAACACCCTCCACGACCAGCTCGGCGAGGCCGCCGACGGCGCGAAGCAGCTCTCGACGGGCGGACTCTCGCTCGCGCAGGGTGCGCAGCAACTCGCGAACGGCACCACGCAGTTGGCCACAGGCGCGACGCAGTTGTCGTCGGGGGCGACGCAGCTGAGTGACGGCGTGGATGCGCTGGCCGACGGCGCCACGCAGCTGTCCGCCGGTGCGACGCAGCTGAGCGGCGGCGCGAGCCAGCTCGCGAGCGGTGCGGCGACCCTGTACGCCGGCACGCAGGGTGACGGAAGCACGGAGAACCCGGGGCTGGTCGGCGCGGCCGATGGGCTCGCCGAGGCGGCGATCGGAACCTCCCGCGTCGCCGACGCGACGAAGGCTGCGGCGACGTCCGTGGCGGCTCGCTGCCTGGACCCGGTGAAGGCGGCAGCGCTGACGGCGATCGACTCGACGCTGTGCACGGACATCCTCACGACCTTCGGCACCGCCACCGCCCTCACCGACGGTGACACCTCGACCGGGTACCCCGGCACCACCTCCCTGGCGACGAAGACCAAGCAGTTCGCCGACCAGATGCCCGCACTCGTCGACGGCATCGCCAAGATCAACACCGCGGCGGCGCAGATCGCGGCGGGCGCAGCAGGCCTCGCTGACGGTGCGTCCCAAGCGGCGACCGGGACGGCGCAGCTGCAGACGGGTGCGTCCGCACTCGCCGACGGCGCGGCGCAGTCGGCGACCGGCACCACCCAGCTCGCCGACGCGTCGAACCAGCTCGCGTCGGGGGCCGGGACCCTGTCCGGCGGGATCACCTCGCTCGCGTCCGGCCTGCAGAGCGCGGTCGACAGTCTCCCGACCTACACGAGCTCCGACCGACAGACGCTCGCGGACGTCGTCGCCGACCCGGTCTCGGCCGGCGATTCGGCGACCGTGTCCTTCGGCACGAACAGCGCTCCCTTCTACGCCGTCCTCGCCCTCTGGCTGGGTGCGCTCGCGAGCTTCCTCGTGCTGCGGCCGGTCCCCTCGCGGGCGTTCGGGTCCACGCGGTCCTCGTTGCGGCTCGCACTCGGTGCCTTCGTGCCGGCGGGGGCGATCGGGATGCTGCAGGGCCTGCTCGTCGCCGTGATCACCGCACCGCTGCTCGACCTGGACCCCTCCGGGTGGACCGCCTTCGCCGGGATCGCCGTGCTCGCGGGCCTCGTGTTCGCCGCGGCGAACCAAGCCCTCAACGCCCTCTTCGGCGGTGCGGGACGGTTCATCTCGATGATCGTCGCCATCATCGGCCTGGCGACCGGGATCATCGCGACGGTTCCCCAGGTGCTCGACCAGATCCTCACCTTCCTGCCGATCGCACCGGCGCTCGGTGGCCTGCAGGCGATCGCGATCGGCGACACGGGAGCAGCGGCCGGCGTCGTCGGCCTCGTCCTCTGGCTTTTCGGATCGCTCGCCGCGACGACGTTCGCGATCGCCCGGGCGAGGACCACCTCGGTGAAGGCGCTCGTCCCGGCCGTCGCCTGATGCCCGGCGAGAACCCCGCCGGTAGGCTGGGGTGATGAGCAGCAGCGAAGACCGGGAACTGGCCGAATGGGGCGAGCAGCGCAAGCGTCGTCAGCGGCTCGTCGCCTGGGTCCTCGTCGTCGCGCTCGTCCTCGGTGGAGGCGGCGCGACCGTCCTCGGCTTCATCTTCAACTAGCCCCGCCCTCCCTGCCCGGTCGCCAGCGCGGTGCGCTGACGCGAGCGCGCCCCACATGCGCGAGCGCGGGTCTCCGGAGGGTCGCGCTCACGCCCTGGACCCGCGCCCACGCCGGGACGGAGCATCTCGGATCAGCGCACCGCGCTGGCGCCGGAACCCGACGTCTCGGGTCAGCGCACCGCGCTGACCGTCGTCAGGGTCGGGCGTCGTGCAGGTCTCGCTGCTTGACGATGCGCTCCGGGTTCGCAGGGCGCATACCGACGATGATCTTGCCCCGCGCGTGCAGCCGCTCGAGATCCTCGAACGCGTCGATGATCAGGTCGAACGGGTAGAACGCCGAGACGACGACCTTCAACGCGTGGTCGGCGGCATACTCCGCGAGACGTTGCAGCTGCTTCGTGGCGTGCGCGGCGAACTCCTCGTCCGGCTCGAGTGCGGCGAGCTCGATGGCCTTTCGATCCTCGCTCGACCGGTACTTCTCCGGTGGAACACCGAGCTCGAACGCGAGCTCCTGGCCGTCCTGACCGAAGTTGTCGATGAACGCCGTCACACCTTCGGGCGCGAGCTTGCGGATCCGATCCGCCATGCCCTCGCCATAGACGACCGGCTTGACGCCCTGCTCCCGCAGGAAGTCGTGATTGCGCTCACCGCACGTGCCGATGACCCGCACGCCCGCGAACTTCGCCAGCTGCGCCTCGATGTTCCCGACCCCACCGGCCGCCGCCGAGATGACGAGGGTGTCACCCTGCTTGAGGTGCAGCCCGTCGAGCGTGTCGAGCGCCGTCAGTCCTGCGAGGTAGAGCCCGCCGGCCTCCTCCCAACTCACCCGTTTCGGCTTGCGGACGAGCGATGCCGCCGGGACGACGACCTGCGTGGCGTGGGCGCCGCGGACGGCGTGGCCGATCACCTCGTCGCCCCGCTTCCAGCCCTCGACGCCGGTCCCGACCTCGCGGACCAATCCGGCGAAGTCGCTCCCCTGCCCCGTCGGCAGCTCGATCGGCACCGTCTCGGCGAGGTGCCCCTCGCGGACGAACGCCTCGATGTGGTTGATGCCGCTCGCGAGGACGTCGACCACGACCTCGCCCCATCTGGGATGCGGCATCTCGGACTCGATGAACTCGAGTACGTCGGGCCCGCCGTAGCGGGCATAGCGGAGTGACCTCGTCGTCTGCTTCGAACCGAACATGGTTCATCTTCCACCTGGTGTTCGCTAGACGGTCGAACTATCAGCTGGCTTGCAGGTTCGATGGTCGAACCGTCATGACGACGCCCGCTCGCCCAGGCGTGGGCGAACGGACGTCGGGTCACCCGAAAGTGGCCGGGTGGTACGGGGTCAGCCCTTCACCGCTCCAGCGGTCAGGCCCTGCACGATGTACCGGCTCGCGAACGCGAACAGCACCATCGTCGGGATGATCGTCAGCACGGCGGCCGCCGACATGGAACCCCAGTCGATGTTGTAGCTCGTGATGAAGCCGTTGAGCGCCGTCGGGATCGTCTTGTTCGCATCGCTGTTGATGAGCGTCACCGACAGGAACAGCTCGTTCCAACAATTCACGAAGTTGAAGATGAACGCCGCCACGATCCCGGGCTTCAGCACCGGGACGAGCACCCGGAAGAGCGCGCCGAACCGCGAGCAGCCGTCGATCATGGCCGCCTCCTCGAGGGCGTCGGGGATGTTCTCGAAGAACCCTCGGAGCATGACGGTGCAGAACGGGATGCACACCGCGATGTAGATGAGGATGAGCCCGAACCGGTTGTCGACGAGCTTGAGCTGCGTCATCAGCAGGTAGAGCGGGCCGAGCGCGATGAACGACGGGATCATCTGCGTGGCAAGGAACGCCAGCAGGATCGCCCCCTTGCTCCGGAACTCGAACCGCGCCAACACGTATGCCGACAGCATGGAGATGAAGGTCGCCACGACGGCTGCGATCGTCGCCACGATGAGGCTGTTGACGACGTAGGTGCCGAACTGCGCCTTGCCGAACAGGCCGAGGTAGTTCTCGATCGAGAACACCTCCGGCCAGTACGTCAGCGGGTAGGAGAAGATCGCGCCCGGCTTCTTGAAGGAGGTGACGACGATCCAGTACAGCGGGAACACCGTGATGACGAGCCAGAGCCCGAGGAAGAGGAACTTGACGACCTTCGCGGTCCGTGTCTCCTGGTCGATCATGCCTTCACCTTCTTCTCACGCATGGACAGCAGGTAGAACGCGGTGAACACCAGCAGGATCGCGACGACGATGAGGCCGATCGCGGAGGCCCGGCCGTAGTCGCCGCGCTGGGTGGTCGCGATCATCCAGGTCGTCAGGATGTGGGTCTGGTTCGCCGGACCGCCGCCCGTCATGCCGTAGATGATGTCGGGGAAGTTGAAGATCCAGATGACCCGGAGCAGCACCGTGAGGGCGAGCGTCGTGCGGATGTACGGGATCGTGATCTGGAAGAGCATGCGCGCCTTGCCCGCGCCGTCGAGCGCTGCGGCCTCGAAGAGGTCCTCCGGCACCGACTGCAGGGCGGCGAGGATCATGATCGCGAAGAAGGTGACGCCGTACCAGACGTTCGCGACGATGACGGCGAACATCGCGGTGTTCGGGTCGGCCAGCCACGGGATCGGGGTGTCGATCAGCCCGACCTTCTGGAGCAGGTCGTTGATCACGCCGAACTCGCTGTTGAACATCCAGCGGAACAGGATGCCGATGAGGAAGCCCGAGATGGCCCACGGGAAGAAGATCATCGCCTGGTAGAGACCGCGGAAACGGAACTTCCGGCGCAGCCACAGGGCGATGCCGAAGCCGATGACGAATTGCGGGACGATCGACGCCACGACCCAGAGCACGGTGTTCGCGACGACCTTGCCGAAGGCGGGGTCGGCGAAGACGGCCAGGAAGTTGGCGAAGCCCACCCACGAGGTGTCGGTGAGGTTGGCGAGGTTCCAGTTGCGGAACGCCATCTGCGAGCCGGCGATCATCGGGTAGTAGATGAAGATCGCCACGAAGATGAACGCGGGGGCGAGGAAGGCGAGGAGGCCGAAGCCGCGGCGCACCGTGAAGGTGCGCCGCCGACGCCCGCCGGCGGTCCGCGAGGGACCGGCCGGGGGTGTCGGGGTCGCACGCTGCTGCGTGCGACCCGCTTCGTCAGTGGTGGTCGTCATGGACGGTTACTCGCTCTTCCACTTCTCGGTCCAGTACTCGTCCCAGCCCGCGAGGAGCTTCTCCGGCGTCAGCTGGCCGATGAGGACCTGCTGGATCTCCGAGTCGGACTTCTGGATCCACTCGGTCCACCAGGAGGAGCCGCGCGGCTGCGTGACGCTCAGGTAGGTGTCCGGGTTCTCGTTCATGGTGACGTAGCTGGCCCACGGGCCGGTCTTGTAGAAGTCGCTGTCCGCCGCGCTCTTGACGATCGGGACGAGGCTGTTCTCCTGGGCGAAGGTGGTGGCCTGCTTGTCCTCGGAGAGGAACTCGATGAGCTTCGCGGCCTCGGCCTTGTGCTCGCTCGACGCCGCCGTGCCCCAGCCCGCGGTCGCCATGGGCTGCGCGGCCTTGCCGGTCGGACCGGTCAACAGCGGAGCGGTGCTCCACTGCTCGGCCGTGATCGCCTCGGACTGCTCGACGGTCGCGATGACCTCCGGGTCCTGCAGGAGGAACGCGGTCGAACCGTTCGAGAAGCCTTCGACCATCTCGGGGTAGCCCCATGCGACGGACGACGGCGGCGAAGCCTCCTTGAAGAGGTCGAAGTAGGTGTTGACGGCGTCGAGCGCCTCCGGTGCGGAGAAGATCGTGTCGCCGTTGGTCAGCTTGAACGCGTTCTCAGTGTCGAGGTCGTCGGCGACGTAGGCCTCGATGGCCGCGACGACGTTGCTGTTCGCGTTGGTGCCGCCGCGGAAGGCGTAGCCGAACTGGTTCTTCGAGGGGTCCTGGATCGCCGAGGCCTGCTCGAGGAGGTCGTCCCAGCTCTTCGGGGGCCCGTCGAAACCGGCTTCCTTGATGAGGTCGGTGCGGTAGAACAGGCTCAGCCCGTAGAAGCCGTAGGGCACGTAGTAGACCTTGCCGTCCTCGCCCTTCGCGTACTTCGTCGCGTTGTCGGTGAGGTCGTCCCAGCCCCTCCAGTCCTCGAGCTCGCCGCTCATGTCATCGAGCCAGCCGTTCGTGGAGAAGGGGCCGACGGTGATGTCGCGGACCTCGAGCACGTCGACGCCGGAGCCGGACTGCAGCATCTGGGTGATCTTCTGGTCCGCCTGGTCGGTCGGCGGCGAGATGAGCTCGACCTTGATCTTCGGGTTGTCGGCCTCGAAGTCCGCGATGAGCGACTTCAGGACCTCGGTCCGGGCGGGATTGGTCAGGCTCTCGACCATCTGCAGGGTGACGGTGCCGTCGCTCGCGCCGCCGGCACAGGCCGACAGGGCGAGGCCGGTGACGACGGACAGGCCGATGGCTGCCGTTGCGCGTGACTTCCTCATGCTCGCTTCTCCTTTGAGTGGTGCTGGTGGGGGTGCTGCGGGGGTGGGTGCTGTGGTGCCGGTGCGGTGCGGTGGTGCGGGTGTGGCGGTGTCGGGTCGGGCGGTTCCGCGCTCAGCTCGTGGCCGCGCGCTCCTCGTCGGCCCATCGCGCGAGCACCGGGACGGCGTGCTCGGCGAAGTGTTCGAAGTCCTCGGGGGCGTTGTAGACGTGGGTGGAGAGTCGGACGTAGCCGATCCCGTCGAGGCTCGTGAACGCGCCCTCGACCCCGAGCTCGGCGGAGACGCGGTCGCGGAGCCCGTCGGCGGTCGCGTGGGTCGTCGCGAGGCCGGTCGGGAGCTTGACGAGCCGGAGGGCGTTGACGGGCATGCCCACGTCGACGTGGCTGTCCTCGCCGGTGATGGCGGTCACGGCGTCGGCGACCACCTCGACGGCGTAGTCGGCGAGCTCGGTCATGTAGTCCCTGGCGGCGGACCAGCCCCACATGTCCTCGATGAACCCGAGCGAGGTCGCCGCGGCGAGGTAGCTCGTGACGTCGACCGTGCCCTGGGTGTCGAAGCGCTGTGGGAACGGGTACGGCGAACCCCAGGAGTCGATGAGCGGGTAGAGCTCCTGCGCGAGCGGGCTGCGGGCGACGAGGACGGCGGCACCGCGCGGGGCGCACCCGAACTTGTGCAGGTTGCCGACCCAGAAGTCGCAGTCGAGGTCGCGCATGGGGTCGGCGTAGAGGCCGGGGACGTGCGCGGCGTCGACGAGCGTGGGGATGCCGGCGGCACGCGCGGTGGTGGCGATCTGCTGGACCGGCAGGAGTCGGGCGGTCGGCGAGGTGATCTGGTCCATCACGATGAGGGCCGTGCGGTCGCTGAACTCGGCGACGACGGCGTCGTGGGCGGTCTGCGCGTCGGCGTCGAGCGGGATGCGGGCGGTCCGGACGGTGCCGCCCCAGCGACGCGCGAGTCGCTCGGCCCCCATCGTGACGGCGCCGTAGCCGTGGTCGGTGACGATGATCTCGAGGCCGCGCTGCACGGGGAGGCTGGAGAAGACGACGCTCGCTCCGGCGCTCGCGTTCGGAACCATGGCGAGCTGGTCGACGGACGCCCCGAGGAAGTCGGCGATCCCGACACGGGCCGCGCCGACCTTGGCCGGGAGGGCCGGGAACCAGGTGAGGGGTGCCGCCTCCATCTCGCGGCGGAGGGCCTGCTGGTGCTCCTGCGCGACGATCGGGACCGCCCCGAAGGATCCGTGGTTGATGTGACGCTTGGTCGGATCCAGCGTCCACCCGGCCGTTGCCGGTCGGCCGTCGCCGAGCGTGAGCGGCGCTGGCCGTGCGATGGTGCGAGTGTCCACAGTGACGTTCCTCCGAGTCGATTATGCAGTGGATTGTCCGATAACCATAGGGGCAACGTTTGATGACTTGGGTTTCTGTCGTGTTACAAGTGATCACTCAGGTCATTTCGGGATCGACTCATCGGATGACTTGACGTTCGAGCATGGATTCATCGGACGTCTCGCGGCCCAGAGCGGCTCGCGGATCATCGGTGAGGGCCCGCTACGATGGCGGGACGACCCCTGAGGAGGAGCCGCATGTCCGCAGTCGACACCGCGTTCCACGGCCTGCGACACATGATCGCGTCGGGACGGCTCGCGGCGGGGCAGCGGTTCCCGGCCGAGAATGAGCTCTGCGACGAACTCGGCGTGTCCCGCGGGTCCCTGCGTGAGGCCGTCCGCATGCTGGCCGCCCTCGGGATCATCGAGTCCCGGCACGGCTCGGGCACCTACGTGTCGATGCTCCGGCCCGAGGAGATCATCGGCAGCCTGTCGCTCACGGTCGACCTCCTCCCCCTCGACGGTCTCCTGCAGATGTACGAGCTGCGGCGGGTGCTCGAGACCCATGCCACCTCGCAGGCGGCTGCTCGCGCGAGCGACGAGGTGCGCGCCGAACTCGCCGAACTCGTGGAGGCGATGGAACGGACGACCGACCCCGCCGAGTCGAGCGAGCTGGACCACCGGTTCCACGAACTCATCGCGCGGACGGCCGGGAACGCCACGCTGACGGCCCTGCTGCAGGTCTTCCGGTCGCGCTCGCGTGCCTATGACGTCTTCAGCCTCCCCGCCGGCGACGAGCTGCGTCGCGTCAGCAACCGCGGACACCGGGCGATGACCGAGGCGATCATCTCGCGCGACCCCGTCGGGGCGGCCGGGGCGGCGTCAGCGCACGTCGCGCAGACCGAGGAGTGGTTGCGGGTCCTGCAGCCGCCGGCGACCCCCGCCGACTGAGGTCTGGTTGCGCCAGCGCGGTGCGCTGACGTCAGCGCGGGTCTGTGGCGCGAGCGCGGGCCTCCGGAGGGGTGCGCTCAGCGCCATGCCCCGCAGTCACGCCGGTTGAGGCGCAGTCACGCGAGCGCACCGCGCTGGGGCCGATTCCCCCGCGCTCGTGTCAACGCGGTGCGCTGACGGCTGTGCTCAGGAGGTCGGGAGGATGGGCGTGCCGATGAGCCGCTCGAGGTCCGTCCAGAGCGCCGCCGCGACGTCCCGGTCGGTCGTGATCGCGGCAGGGGTCTGCCGGACGGCGTCGCCCTTCGTGAGCCACCGGGGACCGTAGAACCAACCACCGTCAGCTGCTTCGTCGGTGATCGCCCGGAGCGTCGGCTCGGCACCCCGCTGCTTGCTCTGCGCGTAGACGGACTGCAGGGTGTCGGAGAAACGGCGCACACGGGTCGGCTCGTTGACGCCGGGGACGCGACGGTCGAGTCCGTTGACCGAGTAGCCGGGGTGCGCGACGAGTGCTCGGACGGTGCTGTGCGACGCCGCGAGCCGACGGTCGAGCTCGAAGCCGAGCGATGAGAGGGCGATCTTCGACTGGGCGTACGCCTGCCAGCCGCTGTACCCGTCCCGCAGTTGCAGGTCGTCGCCGTGGAACCGGACGAGCAGGGTGGAGAGGCTTCCGAGGAGCACGACGCGCGGCGCGGAATCGTGCGCATCCGCCGTGCGCTGCAACACCGGCAGGGCCTCGGCGAGCAGGGCGGCGTGGCCGACGACGTTCGTCGCGAAGACCAGCTCGATGCCGTCGCCCGTCTCCTGCCGTTCCTTCGGCATGTGCACCATGCCGGCGTTCGCGACGAGGGCGTCGAGACGGTCGAGGTCCGCGAGTCGCTCGCCCGCCTCGCGCACCGAGTCGAGCGAGGAGGTGTCGAAGGGGAGGTGACTGAGTCGAGCGTCGGGCACCTTCACCCGGATCGCCCGCATCGCCGCCTGCGTCTTCGTCGCACTCCGCGACGCGAGAATGACCTCCGCGCCGGCTCGCGCGAGCCCGAGGCTCGTCCAGAAGCCGAGGCCGGCGTTCGCTCCGGTGACGAGGACGACGCGTCCGGTCTGATCGGGCAGGGAGTCGGCGTTCCAAGTCATGGACTCATGATGGCGCAGGACGCTGGACACCGCCCGAAGAAGCACCACCCCTTGCCCTGGCTCACCCGAGGTGTCAGCGCGGTGCGCCGACGTGACCGCGCGCGAATCGAGCCGAGCGCGGACGAACGGGCCTGACCGCACACGAACGGGCGTGACCGCGGGCCGCACGCGTGGGCGCGACCCTCCGGAGCCCCGCGCTCGCGTCACGGACCCGCGCTCGCGTCAGCGCATCGCGCTGGCGGAACGGAACACGCGGGATCAGTGCTGGTTGGCGAGACGCTCGTGGTGGTGGATGACCTCGGCGACGACGAAGTTGAACCACTTCTCGGCGAAGGCCGGATCGAGGTGCGACTCCTCGGCGAGCGCCCGAAGACGGGTGATCTGCCGCTGTTCGCGCGCCGGGTCGCTCGCAGGCATGTCGTGCTCGGCCTTCAGGCGACCGACCTCCTGGGTGCACTTGAACCGCTCGGCCAGCAGGTGGACGAGTGCCGCGTCGATGTTGTCGATGCTGCTCCGCAGGCGGCCCAATCGCTCGGTGGCCGCCTGGGCGTCCGCCGCAGCGGCGCCGGTCGTGGGTTCGGGTTGCTGCTCGGCCTGGCTCATGCGAAAACTCTAGCAACGCGCCAGGGACCGGAGACGGGTCGCCGGGCGATCCCCCAGCCGGTTCACCGCGGATCCTCGACGAGACATCCCGCCTCGAGGTGCACCCGCGCGTCGGCCTCCGCGACCGCGACCGGATCATGCGTCACCTCCACCACCGTCGCGCCACGGTCGGCCTCCGCCCGGAGCACCTCGCGGATCGCCAGCCCGGCAACACGGTCGAGGCCGACGGTCGGCTCGTCGAGCAGCAGCAGGTCGGCCTCACGCGCGAGCGCCTGCGCGACGAGGACCCGCTGGCGCTGCCCGCCCGACAGCTCACCGAAGGAGCGCCCGGCGAGGTGCAGGACGTCGAGGCGGGCGAGGCTCTCGTCGACGATGCGTCGGTCCCCAGCCCCGAGTCGACCCCACCAGCGACGCAGCGTCGGCCAGCGTCCCATCGACGCGACGTCGCGCACCGTGACCGGGAAGCGCTCAGGCACGGCACTGCGTTGCGGGACGTAGGCGGCCGACCGACCGTCGAGGCCGTCGACGCCGCCCGAGGTCGGTCGGTGGAGGCCCGCGATCACCGCGAGCAGCGTCGACTTCCCCGCTCCGTTCGCCCCGGTGACGACGGTGATGGCGGCCGCCCCGACCTCGGCTGAGATCCCGTGCAGGACGCGCGCGCCGTCGTACTCGGCCGACACGTCGTGGAGTCGGATGCCGGACACGACGGGCCGTCCCGACATCGGAGGGCGAGGGGTGCTCGTCGCGGATCGCATGTCATCACCCTATCAATACTGAGAATCATTTTCATGTAGAGTGCTCGACCATGACCTGGATCACCGAGCCGTTCACCGCGGCCTTCCTCCTGCGCGCCCTCGTCGGCGGTCTGCTGGTGGCGGCCGTCTGCGGTGTCGTGGGCACCTGGGTCGTCCTCCGCGGCCTCGCGTTCCTCGGGGAGGCGATGGCCCACGGCATGCTGCCCGGCGTCGCCACCGCGGCGCTCCTCGGCCTGCCGCCGGTCGCCGGCGCGGCCGTCAGTGCGGTCATGATGACCGCCGGCGTCAGCCTCGTCTCGCGGCGCGGCAGGCTGTCCCACGACACCTCGATCGGCCTCCTCTTCGTCGGCATGCTGGCCCTCGGGGTCATCATCGTGTCGTCGAGCAGATCGTTCGCCACCGACCTCACGGCGATCCTCTTCGGCGACATCCTCGCCATCCGGCCCGCGGACCTGGTGGGCCTCGCCATCGCCCTCCTCGTCACCGTGGGCGTCGCGGTCGCCTTCCACCGCCCGTTCGTCGCGCTCGCCTTCGACCGCCGGGTCGCTCAGACCATGGGCCTCCGGCCGCGACTCGCCCACGCGATGCTCGTCGGCCTCGTGACGCTCGCAGTCGTCGCCTCGTACAGCGCCGTCGGCACCCTGCTCGTCGTGGCGCTCCTCCTCGGGCCGGCCGTCGCCGCGGCCCACTGGGCGCGCCGCATCCCGCTCATCATGCTGCTCGCCACGGGTTTCGGCGGCCTGGCCGTACTGCTCGGCCTGCTCCTCTCCTGGTACGGCGACACCGCGGCCGGAGCGTCCATCGCCGCCTGCTCGATCCTGCTCGCCACGGTGTCGTGGGGCGCCCGGGCGCTCGTCGGACGGCTCCGGCGGCCCACCGACCGCCACCTCGACCACCCCGACGACCACCTCACCGAACCGACCCATCTGGAAAGCGCACCGTGCACCGACTCCTCCGACCGACCATCCGACCAGGCGTCTCCCGCCCGACCGACGAGCGGCGCCCCCGCGCCACACGCACCGCGCTCGCTCTCGGCGCCCTCGCACTGACCCTCACCGCCTGCGCGCCGCAGGGGTCGGCATCACCCACCGCGACGGCCTCGGACGAACCGCGCGGACACGGCTACGTCGAAGGCGCGAGCGAGCTCCCCGAGCCGCAACTGCACCTCGCGACCGCGGACGTCGACGGCACCGTCGAGCTGACCGACCTGCTCAGCGAGGAGCGCACGACGCTCGCCGAGCTCGGCCCGATCTCGGCGCTCACGGGCGACGGCCGGTTCGTCGCCGCGCAGTCCGAGCCCGCCGACACCGTGACGATCATCGACACCGGTGTGTGGACGGTCGACCACGAAGACCACCAGCACTACTACCGGGCCGAGGCGCGGGTCGTCGGCGAGATCGAGGGCGACGGACCAGCGACGATCACCGCCGGTTCGACGACCACCGCCGTGCGGTTCGCCGGTTCGGGCGAGACACTCCTCCTCGACACCGCCGCACTCGGCACGGGCGACATCACGCAGTCCGGTCGGATCCGGACCTCGCCCGGTGCTCCCGGAATCACCGTGCCGATCGGCGAGACGGTCGTCGCGACCGACGGGACCGGCAAGCTGCATCTCCACGGCATCGACGGCGACCTCCTCGACCCCTCGTCGGCGTCCGTGACCGCTGCCGACACTGTGCTCGCCGGGTGCACCGATCCGGCCGGCAGCATCACGACCAACGTCGGCGTCGTCATCGGCTGCGCGGAGGGCGCGCTCCTCGCCGTCGTCGACCGCAGCTCGAGCGGGGCCGACCCGGTCCCCACGTTCGAGGCGATCCCATATCCGCAGGCTGTCGCCGCCGCCGACCGCGCGACGTCCTTCCACGCGCGTCCCGGCCGTCCGACGGTCGCCGCCGTCGCCGGCACCTCCGGCGCCTGGCTGCTCGACACCCGCGAGCGCAGCTGGGCGCTGCTGCCGACCCCCGCACCCCTGCAGCTGGTCACCGCCGTCGACGACCGCGACCAGCACGTCGTCGCCCTCACGACGACCGGCGACCTCCTCGTCATCGACGGTGCCACCGGCGCCGTGACGGGGACCGCGGCCGCACTCGTCGGTGCAGCCGACCTCGCCACGGGCGTCCAGCTGGAGGTCGACCAGAACCGCGCCTACCTGAACACCCCGGGCACGCGCACCGTCTCCGAGATCGACTACGGCGACGCCGCGCGGATCGCCCGCACCTTCACCTTCGACACGGCACCGGCGTTCCTCGCCGAGACGGGACGCTGACCATGCGAGCGACCATCCCCCGGAGGACCGTCCTCCTGCGCACGACCGCCGTCCTCACGGCCGGCCTCGTGCTGGGCACCGGCCTGACGAGCTGTGCGGCGAGCGCCGACGACCGCCCGCTCGTCGTCGTGACCACGAACATCCTCGGCGACGTCGTCGGTGAACTCGTCGGCGACCAGGCCGAGGTCCTGACCCTCATGCCGCCCGACGCTGATCCGCACTCCTTCGAGATCTCCGCGCGGCAGGCGGCACGCATCACCGGTGCGCAGCTGCTCGTGTCGAACGGCCTGGGACTCGAGGAGGGACTCACCCAGCACCTGGAGACCGCGGCCGACGAGGGGGTACCGATCGTCGAGGCCGGCTCGCTCGTCGACGTCCTCGAGACCGCGTCCGGCGCGACCGATCCGCACTTCTGGACCGACCCGACGCAGATGGCGTCGGTCGTGGACGGGGTCACCGAGGCGTTGCTCGAGGAGATACCCACGCTCGACGCGGCCGAGCTGCAGGCGAACGCCGCCACGTACACGGCCGAGCTCGAGGCGCTCGACGCCGAGATGGCCGAGGCGTTCGCCGCCATCCCGGCTGAGCAGCGGAAGCTCGTCACCAACCATCACGTGTTTGGGTATCTCGCCGCCCGCTACGACTTCCAGGTCATCGGCGCCGTGATCCCGAGCGGCACCACGCTCGCGGCCCCCAGCGCCTCGGACCTCGACGAACTGTCTACCGCGATCGAGGAGGCCGGCGTCCGGACGATCTTCGCCGACTCCTCGCAACCCGACCGGCTCGTGCAGGTGCTCGCCGACGAGGCGGACGTCGACGTCGCCGTCGTCCCGTTGTTCACCGAGTCGTTGACCGCCGAGTCGGGCGACGCTCCCACTTACCTCACCATGATGCGCGCGAACACCGAGCGCATCGCCACCGGACTCTCGCCCTGAGCGGGCGTCCACGAACCGATAGGAAACCATGCAGCAGCACCACCGCAGTCCCCTGGCTCCGCGCCTGAAGCGCGGCCGGGTCCCGTTCCTCGCCGTCGGCACCGCCGCGGCCCTCCTCCTCACCGGATGCTCGACCGCGAGCGGCTCCGCGCCCGACCCGAGCGCGTCGACCTCCGCCGACCCGCAGCGTCGGATCACCCTGACCTACGACGGCGGCCTCCTCGTCCTCGACGCTGCATCCCTCGAGGTGGTCGGCGACCTCCCCCTCGACGGGTTCAACCGGGTGAACGCCGCCGGCGACGGGCGGCACGTGCTCGTCACCACGACGAAGGGCTTCCAGGTCCTCGACACCGGGACGTGGACGGACGAGGACGGCACCTCGAAGCAGGCCGACCCGGTCCTGACCGACCTCGTCTTCCCCGCCGACACCGCAGGCCACGTCGTCCGTCACGCCGACAAGACCATCCTGTTCGCCGACGGCTCCGGCGACACGACGATCTTCGACAGCGCTGACCTCCTCGAAGCCACCGACGAACTGCCCGAGACCGAGACGATCCCGTCGGAGGCCGCGCACCACGGTGTCGCCATCGAGCTCGAGGACGGCACCGTGCTGTCCACGATCGGCACCCCGGACGCCCGGACCGGTGTCCGGGTGCTCGACGACTCGCGCACCGAGATCGCCCGCAACGAGCAGTGCCCGTCGGTGCACGGTGAAGGCACCGTCAAGGACGAGGTCGTCGTGTTCGGCTGCAGCGACGGCGTGCTCGTCTACGACAGTGGCGTCTTCACGAAGATCCAGGCGCCGGACGCCTACGGGCGCACGGGCAACCAGTACGTCAGCGAGACGTCCTCCATCGCGGTCGGCGACTACAACAGCGACCCCGACGCCGAGGGCTACGACCTCCGCCAGCTCGCGTTCACCGACACGGTCGCGAAGACGACGAAGATCGTCGACCTGCCGGAGGGCGTCGGCTACACCTGGCGCGACGTCGCGCGAGGGCCGAGCGACGAGGTCATCGTGCTCGGCAACGACGGTTCGCTGCACATCCTCGACGAGCAGACGGGTGCCGTCACCAACACGATCAAGGTCATCGACGCCTGGGAGCCGCCGGCTGAGTGGCAGGACGCCCACCCGGCGCTCGTCGTCCAGGACGGTGTCGCCTACGTGACCGACCCGGCGACGAAGTCGATCCACGCCGTGGATCTCGCGTCGGGCGACATCACGACGGGTGAACTGCCCGGCGTCCCGAACGAGATCGCGGTCGTCACGGGCTGACCCGACCTCACCGAGAGCGCCCGTTCCGTCCTCCCCGCGTCATGCAGGGGACGGAACGGGCGCTCCCGTCGTGCGGGCCGGGCGGTCAGACGCGCTCGGGCGCTCGGAGCACCCCGGAGACGACTGGACGGGTCGCGCGAAGGGCCGCCCACACGAGCCCGATGCCACCGGCGAAGCACCCGACGAGGACGAGGACCGACAGCGGGGCGAGGATGACACTGATGCTGGCCATCGGCAGGACGAGGAGGACGCCCAGTCCGGCCGAGCCCAGCGCGACCACCCGCAGGGGCAGCATGACCGCGCGACCGCGAGCCCGTTCCATGACGTCCCGCGGCACCCCCAGGCGGTCGAGGCTGACGTACAGGTCTCGCCGGTCGAGGACCGCCGACGCCTGGTTCACCCCGACGGAGCACGCGACCATGAGGAACGACGCGACGAGCGTGATGATCACGCCGGTGCGGATGTCGTCGATGAGGATGGCGCTCTCACGGTCGAGGTCGGAACCTCCGGCGGCGTCCATGAGCGCCACCCCGGTCCCGGCGACGACGGCGACGAAGCTCGTCATCGCCACGCTACTGACCTGACGCCACGCCGCCTTCGGCGACTCCAGGATCGTGCGGGCAGCGAGGAGCCGCTCCGGTGTCTTGGCACGCTTGGCCGACCCACGGCCGATCACCCCGACGACCCAGGGGCCGATCAACCCGAGCACCCCGACGCCGGCGGCGAACCCCACACCCAGGACGGCGATCATGACGGCGACCTCCTGCAACCCCGTCACGACGGAGAGCATCCCGTAGGCGACGATCACGACGACGACCCCGACGACGATGCGCAGCCAGTGCACGGTCGGCGCCTGCTGCTTCGTGCGGACGCCGAGCGGGCTCACGTTCACCGCGCGGAGACCGATGGCGGCACTCGCTGCTGCGAGCAGCACGACACCGAGGACCACCGCGGCGATGATCGGGACACCGACCCAGACGCCCTCGACCCCGATCGGGGAACCGCCGAACGGGATGAGCCCGACGAGCGGCAGCATGCCGAGGTACAGCAGGATCCCGGCGAACGCACCGAGGAGGGCGACCCCGGCCGACTCGAGGACGGTCATCGCCGTGACCGTGCCGGGTGTCGCGCCGAGGAGTCGGAGGGTGGCGAGTCGGTCGTCGCGGCGCCGGGCGGAGAGCCGCGCGGCCGCCCCGCCGAGCGAGCCGAGCGGGACGAGCAGCAGGGCCAGCGCCAGCACGCTGAGCACCTGGTAGATGAAGGCCGTCTCACCGGTCCACCGCCAGAACATCATCGCGCCACCGAGCACGGTGAGCACGAGTGCCGTGGTCACGGCGAACGCGACCGCCGGGAGCACGATCGTCGCAGGGCTCTGCGCGCCCGGGCGGGCGAGCATCCAGGTGAGACGGACGACGGGACTGCGACCGCTGCCGGCGGGGACCGGGCTCCGGGTCGGTGCGACCCCGACTGCGGCGGTCACGGTCGGGCTCCGTTCGGGACGACGCCGGTCGCCTGACCCGGGTGGGCCTGCGGCGGGTACGGCTGCGCAGCGGGCTGGGCGTACGGCTGCGGCGGGAACGGCTGCCCGGCGGGCTGCTGCTGGTACGGGGGCTGCTGCTGGTACAGGAGCTGCTGCGGCGGGTACGGCTGCTGCACCTGCTGCGGCACGGGTGCCTGCCCGGTCGCGAACTGCTGCGGCGGGGTCGGCGCGCCGACCCCGCCCGCCTGCCCGACGATCCGACCGTCGGCCAGGCGGATGGTCCGGGAGCACCGCGCGGCGACCGTCTCGTCGTGCGTCACGAGGACGAGCGTGCGTCCCTGCCCGGTCGTCGCGTGGAGCAGGGCTCCCATGACGTCGGCCGAGGTCCGGGAGTCGAGCGCGCCGGTCGGCTCGTCGGCGAAGACGATGGGGGCACCGGTCACCTGGGCGCGGGCGATCGCGACGCGCTGCGCCTGACCACCGCTCAGTTCGCCGATCCGACGGGTCTCCATGCCGGCCAGTCCGAGGGCGGCGAGCCACGCCGCCGCGCTCGTCTCAGCGGCGATGCGCGGTGTCCCGCCGAGCATCAGCGCGATCGCGACGTTCTCGACGGCGGTCAGCTCGGGGATGAGCAGGCCCTGCTGGAAGACGAAGCCGAAGGACTCGCGCCGCAGCTGCGAGCGGTGCCGTTCGTCGAGCTGGTCGACGCGGACGACGCCCGTCGGAGTGTTGAAGGCGATCGAGCCGGTGTCGGGGGTGACGATCCCGGCGAGCGCATGCATGAGCGTGGTCTTGCCGGAGCCGGAGGCACCCATGATGGCGACCGACTCACCGGGGAGGATGTCGAGGTCGACGCCGGCGAGGGCGACGGTCGGCCCGTACTGTTTCGTGAGTCCGCGAGCGGAGAGGATCGAAGTGTTCATGCTCCCATCGTCGGCGGCAGGTGTCGCCCTTCGCGTCGGCCGGGCGATGCAAGCTCAGCCATGCGGGTCATCCGCGAGGTGGACCCGGCGTGGACCTCGCGGTCAGTTGCCGCGGCGGCGGTACTGGGCGAAGACCGCCGCGTCGGCTGCCCAGCCCGCGCCGAGGAACCGGAGGCCTGTTCCGGCGTCGGTCCCGTCGGTTCCGGCCGCGGGCGCTTGCGTCGGCTCGACCGAGGCGGTGAGGTCGACCCCGACAGCGCCGGCGGCGACGTGTGCCGTAGCGCTGACGCGCTCGGCGACCACTCCTTGCTCCGCGGCCTCGTCGCGCCGACTCGGCATCGGCTCCGTCAGCGGGACCGCCCGCAGCGGTGCGGTGACCCGGGTGTGGACGGCGTGCGAACGGGTGATCGATGACATGTTCCCATCGTCCTGAACCCGAGCACCCGGCACATCCCGCAGTCGGGTGATCCTGCAGGGCCCGGTCTCATCCTCCGGTACCACGACAGCTGTCGGGCAAACGGGCGGTGGGCAATACGCTTGCGGCATGACGAGTGCACCCCATCGCCACCAGCCGCTGCGTCCGGCGGCACGTCAGCAGCGGGTCCGGTTCCGTGCCCATCGCCCGGCCGAGGTGACGACCACCGTCAGGACCACCCTCCAGCGCCCCTTCGCGATCGGCTTCGTCGGAGCACTCGGTGCCCTCGCGGCCATCCTGCTCGTCCTCACCCTCGGCTCACTGTCGACCATCCTCGTCTCCATCGCGGTCGGCCTCTTCATCGCGCTCGGCCTCGACCCGGTCGTCGTGCGGCTCGAGGCACGCGGCATCAAGCGCCCGTTCGCGATCGCGATCGTCTTCGCCGTCTTCGCCGTCCTGCTCGCGCTCCTCCTGGCCCTCGTCATCCCCGTCGTCACCCGGCAGGCCGTCGAGCTCGTGAGCAACGCCCCGACCTTCCTGACCGGCATCCAGGACCAGGAGTGGTTCCGGTCCTTGAGCGACTACCTCGGTCCGGGCGTCGACCTCCAGGGCGCGCTCGACTGGCTCTACGGGGTGGCCGCCGACCCGAAGACGTGGGTCGTCCTGGCCGGCGGCGCCCTCAACCTCGGCGTCGGCATCGCGAACGGCTTCTTCGGCGGCTTCATCGCCCTCGTCCTCGCGCTCTACTTCCTCGCGTCCATGCAGGCGATGAAGAACGCCTTCTACTCCTTGGTGCCCCGTCGCTCCCGGCCGCGCGTCGTGTCGATCACCGACCAGATCACCGCCTCGATCGGCGGATACGTGAGCGGCATGGTGGTGCTGGCCGGGATCAACGCCGTCCTCGGGCTCATCATGATGCTCATCGTCGGGGTGCCGTACGCCGGGATCCTCGCCGTCGTCATCTTCTTCGTGACGCTCATCCCGCTCGTCGGCTCGATCATCGCGACCGTCGTCGTCGCGACCGTCGGGCTATTCGACTCACCGACGACGGCACTCATCGTCATCGTCTACTACCTGATCTACATGCAGATCGAGTCGTACGTGCTGACGCCGCGGGTCATGAACAAGGCGGTCGCGGTGCCCGGCGCCCTCGTCGTCATCGGCGCGATGGTGGGTGGTTCGCTCATCGGGTTGCTCGGCGCCCTCGTCTCCATCCCGGTGACGGCGTCGATCCTGCTGATCATCAAACAGGTCGTCGTGCCACGGCAGAACGCGAAGGCGTAGCCCTTCGACAAGCTCAGGGACCGGTGGTGGGCTCAGGGGACCGGTGGTGGGCTCAGGGGACCGGTGGTGGGCTCGGGGACCGGTGCTCAGGCCGCCTGCACCGGGACGGGACGACCGGCGAAGCGGACGCGGACGGACTCCCCCGCCTCCAGTCGTTCCGTCGCACCGTGCTGCACCGCGACCAGCGTGCCGTCCGGCAGCTCGACGGTCGTGCGACGCACCGGCCCGAGGAAGCTCGACGTGAGCACGACCGCAGCGGACCCGACCGCGGGCTCCGTCGCGTCGGTGAACACGACGTCCTCCGGCCGCACGAGCGCGACGACGGCCCCGTCCCCCCGCTGCTCGCCGATCACCGGCAGCACCTGCCCGAGCACCTCGACGCCACCGGGCACGAGCACACCAGCGATCCGGTTGCTCAGGCCGATGAACTCCGCGACGAACGGCGACGACGGCCACGAGTAGAGCTCCTCCGGCGTCCCGATCTGCTCGATGACACCGGCGCGCATGACGGCGACCCGGTCGGCGACGGCGAGCGCCTCCTCCTGGTCGTGCGTGACGAAGAGGGTCGTGATCTGCAGCTCCGACTGGATCCGACGGATCTCGTCGCGCAGCTGGACGCGCACCTTGGCGTCGAGGGCGCTGAGCGGCTCGTCGAGGAGTAGGACCCGAGGCCGCGTGACCAACGCCCGGGCGAGGGCGACGCGCTGCTGCTGCCCGCCCGAGAGCTGGTGGGCGTAGCGGGCGGCGAGGTGGCCGAGGCCGACGAGGTCGAGGCTCTCGGCGGCACGCGTCCGTCGCTCGGCCGCGGGCACCTTCCGCATGCGCAGGCCGAACTCGACGTTCTCGAGCACCGTGAGGTGTGGGAACAGCGAGTAGGACTGGAACACCATGCCGAGGTCGCGCCGGTTGGTGGGCACGGACACGACGTCGACGCCGTCGATGAGCACGCTCCCCGAGGTGATGTCCTCGAGTCCCGCCAGGCTGCGGAGCGCGGTCGTCTTCCCGCACCCCGACGGCCCCAGCAGCGCGACGAACTCGCCGGGCGCGAGGTCGAGGCTCACGCCGTCGAGGGCGCGGGCACCCGAGCCGTAGTCCTTCACGACGCGATCGAACCGCACCGCTGCGCCGGCCGGGCGTCCGTCGCCGGGCGTCGCTGCGGGTGCCGACTGGTCGATGGTGGTCATGGTGTCTCCCTGATGCGTCGGATCGATCCGACGCGGCCGATGATGAACAGCAGGACGAAGGCGAAGGCGAGCGCCAGCAGGGCGAAGGCCACCGCGACGAAGGGGTCGCTCTTCGACACCTGGACGAGCGAGGTCTGCAGCGTGTTGCGTCCGAGGAGCGACGCGATCGTGTACTCACCGAGGACGACGGCCACCGAGATGACCGACGCCGTCAGCACGCCACGACGCAGGTTGGGCAGCAGGACGCGGACGAGGACGGTCCCCCAGCCGGCGCCGAGCGTGCGCGCGGCCTCGGCGAGGGTGCCGACGTCGACCGACTGCAGGTTCGCGGCGATCGCCCGGTAGGCGTACGGCAGCACCGTGATCCCGTAGGCGAACGCGAGCGTCCACGGCGCACTGCCGAGGAGCCTGGCCACGACGGAGTAGACCGGTGCGAGTCCGACGACGAGCACGATGGCCGGGACGGTGATCGGGATGATGCAGACGAACTCGAGGACGCGCTGCAGCTTCGGGAAGCGGAGCTTGACGAGGATCATCGTCGGCAGCAGGAGCACCACGACGATCAGGACCGTCACCGCGGCGAGCACGACGGAGTTGCCGATGCCTTGGAAGAGCACCCGGTACTTCCGCGAGTTCTCCGGGTCGAGGATCGCGGCCCAGTGGCCGAGGTCGTGGCCGCCGTCGATCCCGGCGCGCAGGGTGAACTCGACCATCGACAGGATCGGGACGGCGAACACCACCGCGACGACGACGAGGATGATGCGGCTCGTGAGCTTCGACGGCGTGGCCGAGTCGCGGACGGCGCTCATCGCTGCCACCGTTCCGTCCGCGCCTGCAGGGCGGCGTAGGCCGTCATCATGACGACCATCACGACGATCATGCCGATCGCGAGCGAACCGGCGAGGTTCTCGCGGCCGAGGACGGTCTCGCTGATGAGCGCACCGCGGATCTGCAGCGGCACGATCTGCGCACCCTGGCTGATGAGCGCGGCGGCGGTCGCATAGCTCGAGAACGCGTTCGCGAACAGCAGCAGGAGCGACCCGAGGAAGGAGGGTGCGAGGATCGGCATCGCGATGCGGGTCCAGTAGGTGAAGCGCGTGCCGCCGAGGGTCGCGTTCGCCTCGGACCAGGTGCGCTTCAACCCCTCCATCGCGGGCATGAAGGTGATGACCATGAGCGGCACCTGGAAGTACAGGTACGGCAGGAGGAGGCCCGGGACCTGGTAGAGCCAGACGCCGTCGGCGAAGAGGTCGACCCCGAGGCGGTCCTTGAGGAACACGGTCACGAGCCCCTGGATGCCGATGGTCGCGATGAAGGCGAAGGCGAGCATGACGCCGCCGAACTGGGCGAGGACACTCGAGGCCGCATCGACGAAGGTGCGGATGAGCCCGTCGGGTCGGACCGCGAGGAGCGCGTAGCAGACGAGGGCTCCGATGACGGCTCCGGCGACCGCGGTGACGGCGGAGACCCAGAAGGAGCTGGCGAACGCCCCGAGGACCGCCGGCTCGGCGAGCGCCGTGAGGTTGTCGAGCGTGAACGCGCCGTCGCCGTCGAAGAAGCCGGTGGCGAGGGCGAGGAACGTCGGGGCCGCGAGGAAGAGCAGGGTGTACAGGGCGAACGGCGTCAGGCCGAGGAGCGCCCAGCGCGGACGGCGGCGGGGGCGCTCCTCGGCGGGGGCGGCCGAGGCGTCCGATGCGTCGGTCGGCGGGAGCGAGACGGCGGGGCCGGCGTGTGCCGACCCCGCCTCACTCCGCCGGGTGGCGGAGGCACTCATCAGGAGATCGCTGCCGCCCACTTCTCGGCGAGCAGCGAGGTGGCCTGCTCGGTCTGCTCGGGGGTGAACTGCACGAGGTCGGCGGGCATCTCGCCCACGGCGTCGAGGGCCTTCTGGTCGACGGTGTCGGCCTCGACCATCGCGGCGAGGGTCGACGGGTACGCGCCGGCGGCGAGGTACAGGTTCTGCGCCTCGGGGCTGAAGATGAACTCCTGCCAGAGTCGCGCGGCCGCGGGGTGCGGGGCGTCCACGTTGATGGCCTGGTTGTAGTAGCTGCCGACGGCCGAACCCGGGAGGACGGTGGTCTTCCAGTTGCGCTGGCCCTCATTCTCGGTCGCCGCGGCGAGGTTGTTGTAGCTCCAGTCGATCACGACGGGGGTCTCACCCGAGGCGATGGTCGCGGGGGTCGGGTCGAGGGGCAGGAAGTTGCCCGCCTGGTTGAGCTTCTGGAAGAAGTCGACACCGGGCTGGATGTCGTCGGCCGAACCACCGGACTGCAGCGCGGCGAGGTAGACGCCGGCTGCGGCTGCGCCGGCCTGGGTCGGGTCGCCGTTCAGCGCGACCTTGCCCGCGAACTCGGAGCCGAGGAGGTCGTCGAGCGACTTCGGCGCCGGGACGGCGTCCGCGTCGTAGCCGATGGAGACGAGGCCGGTGTAGTCGTAGACCCACAGGCCGGTCTTCTCCTTCGAGCCCTCCGGGATGTCGTCCCAGTTGGCGACCTGGTACGGCGCGAACTGGTCGAGGTTGTCGAGGGCGACGGCGGAGCCGAGGTCGAAGACGTCGGGAGCGGTGTCCTGGCCCTTCTGGTTCTTCGCGGCCGTGATCTCCTCGGCGCTCGAGACGTCGGGGTCGGCCGAGTTGACCGTGATGTCGTACTTGTCCTCGAACGCGGAGATGATCTTCCCGTAGTTCGCCCAGGTGTCGGGGAGGGCGATGACGTTCAGCTGGCCCTCGGCTTTCGCCGCCTCGACGAGCGCGTCCATCCCGCCGAAGTCCTCGGCGGAGGTCGCCTGCTTGGCGTCGACGTCGGAGCCGGCTCCGGTGTCCGCTCCGGCGGAGCATGCGGTGAGCGCGGTCGCTGCGAGCGCGACGATGGCGAGGGCGGTCATACGCCTGGTGTTCACGGTTCCTCCAGTGACGTCGGCGGCCGCCCGTGCTGTCGGGCCGTCGGATACCGCGTCCGTCGTCTGGAGGACAAGCTAGGGTCGCGACGTAGCGCGATCGGGGCCTGCCGGTGTCGCGCAGGTGAACAGTGCCCTTCGCCATCGCCCAGGCCCACCTCCGGTCCCTGAGCCTGTCGAAGGGCAGGGGTGACGCCGGGGACCGCCCTTCGACAAGCTCAGGGACCGGGCGGGGGTCTGAGGGACCGGGCGGGGTCTGAGGGACCGGGCGGGGGTCTGAGGGACCGGGCGGGGTCTGAGGGACCGGGCGGGGTCTGAGGGACCGGGCGGGGGCTCGCGGCCGCGTCAGCCGCGGAGGGCGACGGGGCCGGGGCTCCTGGCGAGGCGCTCCTCGAGACCGGCACGGACCTCCGGCCATTCCTCGGCGAGCACGGAGAACAGCGCGGTGGTCCGCCACGTGCCGTCGGCCCGCTGCTTGTCGCGGCGGATGAGCCCCTCGAACGTGGCCCCGAGGCGCAGGATCGCGGTGCGTGAGCGCTCATTGCGCTCGTCGGCCTGGATCTTCACCCGGCCGAAGCCCGCGTCGAAGGCGAGTCCGAGGAGCAGCAGCTTCGTCTCGGCGTTGACGGCGGTGCCCCACACGCGCGGGTCGTACGCGGTCCAACCGAGGTGGGCGGCCTCCCCCGGCTCGTCGAAGTCGCCGAGCGTGGACGTGCCGACGAGGAGCCCGTCGTGTTCGCCGCCGACGAGCCGGATGACGTAGGTGTTGCGCACGCCGGTCGTGAAGTACCCGTCCGCGAAGGCGTCGAACTCGGCCTGCGTCGTCGGCAACCCCGCAGGTCCGCCGCCGTAGCCGCCGGCGAAGACCTCCGGGTGCGCGATCGCCGTGAACAGCTCCGGATAGTGCGCGCTTTCCAGCGGTTCGAGGCGGATGGTCCGGCCGTCGATGGGACGGGGCTCAGGGCGTCGTGCGGTCACCGTTCCACCGTATCCGGTGGCGAGCGTCGCGCGAGGACCGGTCTCGCGGTCAGGCGAGGATGAGGCAGGTGGGCGAACCGGCGTCGAGCGTCCCGAGGAGCGTCGTCGGGACCCCCGTGCGCTCGTCTAGCCGGAAGCTCGCGATGGAGTTCGACAGCTGGTTCGCGACGTGCAGGAAGCGACCCGACTCCCGGTGGTGGCGCGGCATCGTCCCGCCGCACTCGACGTCGGCCACGGCCTCGACCCGCGAACCGTCGCCGGTGACGCGCAAGGTGGCGATGCGGTCGCTCCCGCGGACGCCGACGTGCAGCTGCTCCCGCGAGGCGGCGAGGCTGATCTCGGCACCCGTGTCCCCCTCGGACACGCCCTCCGACGTCGCGACGGTCGCCGCGAGGATGTGCCAGTGCCCGTCGGTGCCGTCGACACCGAGCGTGAAGACCTCGACCGAGTACTCGGTGATGACGTGGAGGTGCCCGCTCGGGTGGACGACGAGGTGTCGCGGACCCGTGCCGCGCGGGAACACGACGGTGTGGTCGAGCACCAACCGCGACCCACGGAGCTGCCAGATGCGGACCGTGTCGTGGCCGAGGTCGGTGGTCGCGATGCGGCCGTCCGGGAGGAGCGCTGAGGCGTGCGCCCGCGACGGTCGGGACGGCAGCGCCTCGCCGACAGCGGCCTCCAGCGCGAGGAGCGTGAGCGCGTCCTCGCCGGCGTCCGCGGACTCCGCCGCGAGCGCGGTGGGCGACGCCCAGGGGTCGACGGACGCCTCGCCGAGACGCGGGTCGCCTGCGAACGCCGCGTTCTCCGCGAGCGGCACCGTGACGACCCGTCCGTCGCCGTAGCAACTCGCGATGAGGACGTCGGCACCGGGGACCGTCGCGACGTGGCACACCGAGTCGCCGGCTTCGATGGGCTTGCCGAACGGCGCGAGCCCGAACTCGCCGGAGCGCTTGAACGCCTCGACGGCGCCGGTCGACTCGCTCGCCGCATAGACGATCGGCAGCGTCGGGTGCAGGGTCAGGAACGAGGGCGACTGCGCCTCCGACGACTGCACGAGGCGGAGGGTGCCCGCCTCGTCCTGGCGCAGCAGGCTGATGCCGGCACCGGTGCCGTCGGCCTCCGAGGTGTAGGAACCGAGCAGGAGGTAGGGGTTGTCGTCGCTCACCCCCACAGTCTCCCACCTGCGCCGTCTCGCACCGGCGTCCGCTCAGGAGATGCGGCGGGCGCGGACGCCTGCCGCGTACTCCTTCGGGGTCATGCCGATCGCCTCACGCACGATCCGGATGAGCGTCGCGCGGGTGATGCCGAGGGCGTTCGCCAGGGTGACCAACGAGAGGTCGGGATCGTCGTCGAGGGTCGCCAGGGCGCGCCGGACCCGTGGGTCGAGCGCTCCGGCGTCGCGCTGGGCACGCACCGCCGGGCGAGGCCTGACCTCACCGCTCGTGAGCTCCTCGACCGGTGGCAGCCCGGGCAGGGACGGCTGACTGGATTCGTCCACCATGGCGCGTTCGACGCTCGTCGTTCGCTGCTCGGGTCAGTCGACGAGGTCGTGACGCACGACGATCGCGTCGCGGCCGGGACCCACGCCGATCGCGGAGATGCGCGAACCGCTCATCGCCTCGAGCGCCAGCACGTAGTCCTGGGCGTTCTTCGGGAGGTCCTCGAAGCGGCGGACACCGGTGATGTCCTCCTGCCAGCCGGGGAACTCCTCGTAGATCGGGACGGCGTGGTGGAAGTCGGTCTGCGAGACCGGCACCTCGTCGACCCGGACGCCGTCGACCTCGTAGGCGACGCACACCGGGATGGTGGCGAGGTCGTCGAGGATGTCGAGCTTCGTCAGGACGAAGTCGGTGACACCGTTGATGCGCGCCGCGTACCGGGCGATCGGGGCGTCGTACCAGCCGACGCGACGCGGGCGGCCGGTCGTCGTGCCGAACTCGAAGCCCTTCGAGCGGAGGTAGTCGCCGGACTCGTCGAACAGCTCGGTCGGGAACGGGCCGGCGCCGACGCGGGTCGTGTAGGCCTTGACGATGCCGATGACGCGGTCGAGGCGGTTCGGGGCGACACCGGAGCCGGTGGCCGCACCACCCGAGGTCGCGTTGGAGGAGGTGACGAAGGGGTAGGTGCCGTGGTCGACGTCGAGCATCGTGGCCTGGCCACCCTCGAAGAGGACGATCTTGCCGTCGTCGAGCGCCTCGTTCAGGACGAGCGCGGTGTCCGCCACCATCGGGCGGAGTCGCTCGGCGTAGGCGAGGAGGTCGGCCACGATCTCGTCGACCGTGATGGCGCGGCGGTTGAAGACCTTGACCAGCAGGTGGTTCTTCTGGTCGAGGGCGCCCTCCACCTTCTGGCGCAGGATGTTCTCGTCGAAGAGGTCCTGGATCCGGATGCCGACGCGGTTGATCTTGTCGGCGTAGGCCGGGCCGATGCCACGGCCGGTGGTGCCGATCTGGCGCTTGCCGAGGAAGCGCTCCGTCACCTTGTCGATGGTGCGGTGGTACTGGGTGATGACGTGCGCGTTGGCGCTCACGAGGAGGCGCGAGACGTCGATGCCGCGGGCCTGAAGTGCCTCGAGCTCGTGGAACAGCACCTCGATGTCGATGACGACACCGTTGGAGATGACGGGGACGACGCCGCTCGTCAGGATGCCGGACGGCAGGAGGTGGAGCGCATACTTCTCGTCACCGATGACGACCGTGTGCCCCGCGTTGTTGCCGCCGTTGAACTTCACGACGTAGTCGATGCGGTCACCGAGCAGGTCGGTGGCCTTCCCCTTGCCTTCGTCGCCCCACTGGGCGCCGACGATCACGATTGCTGGCATCTGGATGCCGCCCCTTCCGGATTCTCGTGTGCCCGGCGGATCCGCTGGGGAACCACGCCCTGACAGGCCGGACGCCCACCCTCTGCGGGCGGGCGTCTCGTGCACGCACCCGTCCATCGTACCGGAGGAGGGTCACGGGCACCGAGTCCCAGGCTGCGCTCGATACCATGAGGGGATGTTCAGGCCTCGGGCGGCCGTCCTGCCTGCCGATCGCCCTCGACGACCGTCCTCTCGACCGACCGAACGGAACCCATGACCTCCCTGCCGCGCCTCGTCGCCTTCGACCTCGACGACACCCTCGCCCCGTCGAAGTCCGCGCTCGACCCTCGCATGGCCGAACTGTTCGTCGCGCTCCTCGAACGCACCTCGGTGTGCATCATCTCGGGCGGCCAGATCGTGCAGTTCCAGAACCAGGTGCTCGACCGGCTCGGAGCCGCGTCGCCCGAGGCCCTCGGCCGACTGCACCTCATGCCCACCTGCGGCACCCGGTACGACCGCTTCGACGGCTCCGCGTGGGTCACCGTCTACAAGCACGACCTCACCGACGATCAGAAGGCCCGCGCCATGGGCGCGCTCGAGACCGAGGCCAAGCGACTCGGCCTCTGGGCTGACGAGACCTGGGGACCGATCCTCGAGGACCGCGGCTCGCAAATCACCTTCTCCGCTCTCGGGCAGGCCGCGCCGGTCGCCGAGAAGACCGCCTGGGACCCCGACGGCGCGAAGAAGGAGTCGCTGCGCGCCGCCGTGCAGGCGCTGCTCCCCGACCTCGAGGTCCGCTCCGGCGGCTCGACCTCCGTCGACATCACCATGGCGGGCGTCGACAAGGCGTTCGGCATGACGCGGCTCGCCGAACACACGGGCATCCCGCTGGAGGAGATGGTCTTCGTCGGCGACCGTCTCGACGAGGGCGGCAACGACTACCCGGTCCTCGCGCTCGGGGTGCCGTCGGTGGCCGTGCACGGCTGGCAGGACACCGCGGCGTACCTGGAGTCGCTCGGCCTGTAGGGCGCCGGCCTGCCCTTCGACAGGCTCAGGGACCGGGGATGGAGCTCAGGAGCCGGGGAAGGGCTAGTCG
Source organism: Plantibacter auratus (assembly GCF_050587365.1). NCBI lineage: Bacteria > Bacillati > Actinomycetota > Actinomycetes > Micrococcales > Microbacteriaceae > Plantibacter > Plantibacter auratus. Next base: position 145,374 of record NZ_JBOBFV010000002.1, read on the forward strand.
GAGCCGAGGATGACGATCGCGGAGGTCGGCGGGGCCGCCGCCGCGACGAGGTACTCGATCTCCTCGGACGCCGTGGGGTCGGCCTCACGCAGGAAGGTGTCGAGGCGCTCGACCTCTTCGGTCTCGCCGATCGCCTTCGCGGAGCGGCGGAGCGCGTAGAGCGAGCGCAGCACCCCGCGGTTCGGCGCGTGCGACCACGGGATCGGGCCCTGACCGCGCCAGCCGGCGGCACGGAGCAAGTCCAGGCCGCGGTGGTACCCGACCCGAGCGGCCGCGTAGCCGGGGATCGGCGACTGGGGGTCGTGGACCGCGTCGGCGAGGAGTGCCCAGCCGAGCGAGGAGCGGGGGTGGGCCGCGAGGAGGTCCGCCAGCGCCTCGATCGAACCGACGGCCGCATGGAACTCGGCATCGGTGGCGCTGTCGTCCGGCAGCAGTGTCGGAGGGGTTGCCATCAGATTCTCACCGGTCATCGTTCAACCATAGCTCCGTTCCCGGGGCCCGGCGTGGGAGGAAGCTGGCAGCCCTCGCTGAGAGCTCGCCGTATCCGGCGACATCGATATTGCACACCGCTGTGCAAGATAGTACGATCGCTGTCATGACCACCACCCAAGCGCCTGCGAGCGGGTCGCGCGCCCCTCGACGCGACGCCGCCGAGAACCGGGTCGCGCTGCTCGAAGCCGCCCGCCTGGCGCTCCGCAGCGACCCTGACGCCAGCCTCGAGACCATCGCGGCGGCCGCCGGCCTCACCCGCCGTTCGGTGTACGGACACTTCGCCACGCGCGACGAGCTCGTGAACGCCGTCGTGGTGGCGGGGGCCGAGCGCGTCGCCTCGTCGATCACGGCCGTCCAGGGCGACGACCCGCTCACCACCATCGCGCTCATCGGCGACGTCCTCTGGGCCCAGGTGGACCACGTCCGCATCATGGCGCCGCTCGCCGTCCGCGGGCCGCTCCGCGCCGTCACGGCGGCCGCCCTCGAACCCGTTCGGACCCTCCTCCTCCGCACCGTCGAGGCCGGTGTCGCGGACGGTTCCATCCGCCCCGACATCGACGCCGGCGTGCTCGCCCGACTCGTCGAGAGCACGGCCGTCGGGGTGCTCGAAGAGGCGACCCGGTCCGGCCTCTCGACGAGCGCCGGCCGCCGCCTCGTCATGCTCGCGACCCTCGGGGCGGTCGGCCTGTCATGGCAGGACGCCACGGCGGTCGCCGACCGCGCCGACACCGAACACGCAGACACCCACCGCCACACCACCGGCACCGGTACGAACGAGGAGTCCTCCCATGCGCGTTGAACTCGACGGCGTCTCCAAGGGCAAGGGCGGCATCGTCCTCGAGCCGACCTCCCTCTCCTTCCGGACGGGCGAGGCGACCTTCGCCCGCGCCGAGACCGAGCAGCGGCCGACCGTCCTCGGCCTCATCGCCTCCGGCCGGATGAAGCCCGACACCGGGACCGTCCTCGTCGACGGAGCGACCGACCGCAAGACGATGCGCCGCGTGATCGCCCTCATCGACGCCCCCGACGTCTCCGAACCGGCCAGCGGCGTCGCGGTCTCCGGCGTCGTCGCCGAGGAGCTCATGTTCGCCGGCCGGGCGAGCCACCCCTTCGCCGTCGCGCGGTTCCTCGAGTCGCTCGACCTCGCACACCTCGCGAAGCAGCCGATCTCGACCGTCGCGCCGACCGACCGCGTGCGGCTCCTCACCGAGCTCGCCGTCCTCCGGGAGGACGTCACCGCGCTCGTCCTCGTCTCCCCCGACCGCCACGGCGGCGACCCGCTCGAGTGGTGGAACCTCGCCCGCAAGCTCGCCGCCCGCGGGTACGGCGTCCTCGTGATCGCCGGTGACGCCTCGGCGACCGCCATCAACGCCACCGCCGACGCCCCGGTGTCCGAGAACGCCACGGACGAACTCGTCCCCCTCTTCCAGCAGGACTGGTCGTGACGCACACCGTGCACCACGCCCGTCCAGCCCTCCCCTCATCCCGCACCACCCGTCCCCAGAAGGACCTCCTGTGAAGATCTTCGCGATGATCCGCGCCGAACTGTCCCGCCTGTGGGCCACGCCCATGTCGCGGCTCGCCCTCGTCGCCCTCATGTGCGTCCCGCTGCTCTACGGCGGCCTGTACCTCTGGGCGAACCAGGACCCGTACGCCAAGCTCGACCAGGTGCCCGTGGCGCTCGTCGTCGAGGACACCGGTGCGCCGGCGACCGACGACACCACCGGCGACGCGACCGGAGAGACGGAGAACTATGGCGACGACATCGCCGACCAGCTCATCGAGGACGGATCGTTCGCCTGGCACGAAGTCGGCGCGGCCGACGCCGCCCGGGGCGTGAACGACGGGACCTTCGACTTCAGCGTCACGATCCCCGCCGACTTCTCGACCTCACTCACCTCCGCGTCTGGCGACGCCCCGCAGCAGGCGACGGTCCAGCTCACGACCAACGACGCCAACAGCTACCTGGCGACGACGATCGGCGAGCAGGCCGTCAAGCAGATCAAGGCGACCATCGTGCAGACGGTGAACCGCCAGGCCGCGGGCCGGTTCCTCATCGCCCTCGACACGATCAAGACGAAGCTCGTCGACGCCACCTCGGGCGCGACGCAGTTGGCCGACGGCGCCCAGCAGGCCTTCGACGGTGCCGGGACGGCCCAGGCCGGCGCGGCGACCCTCGCATCCGGCACCGCGCAGATCGCCTCGGGGACGGCCAGCCTGCCCGCCCAGACCGACCAGCTGGCCTCGGGTGCCGAGCAGGTGGCGTCCGGGACCTCGACCCTCGCCGGCAAGGGCGACGAGGTCGGAGCAGCCGCCCAGCGGCTCGTCGACTCGATCCCCACGGCCCGCGCGCAGATCTCGCAGACCCTCGCGGAGAACGGCTTCACCCCCGAGCAGATCGCCCAGGTGCTGGCACTGCTCGACCCGGTGGCCGCCGACGCCACGACGGCGAACGAGCGCGTCCAGACCGTCGTGTCGCAGGTCGACCAGTTGAACAGCGGCGCCCAGCAGGTCGCGGGAGGTGCCCGGAAGCTGAGTGACGCGATGCCCGCGCTCGCCTCGGGGACGCAGCAGGCCGCCGACGGTGCCGCATCGCTGCAGACCGGCCTCACGAGCCTGCAGACGGGGCTCGGCACCCTCCGGGACGGCATCGTCACCCTCCGCGACGGTCTGCAGTCGGGCGCGGACGCCATCCCCGCGACCACGGCGGACTCCCGCGAACTCCAGGCCAAGACGATCGCCGATCCGGTCAAGCTGACCAACTCCTCCGTGACGAGCGCGGGCACCTACGGAGCCGGACTCGCGCCATTCTTCGTCAGCCTCGCCGCCTGGATCGGCATCTACGCGCTCTTCCTCATCGTCAAGCCGGTGTCTCGGCGCGCGATCACGGCGCTCCACAGCCCCATCAAGGTGACCGTCGCCGGTTGGCTCACGCCGGGCCTCCTCGGGACGATCCAGATGGTCGCGCTGTTCGGCATCCTCGCCGGCGCCCTGCACTTCGAGGTCCACAACCCGCTCGCGACCTACGGGATGATGGCGCTGGCGTCCCTCACCTTCGCGGCGATCATCCTGACGCTCAACGTGTGGTTCGGCAGTGTCGGGCAGTTCCTCGGCCTCGTGCTCATGGTCGCCCAGCTCGTCACCGCCGGCGGGACGTTCCCCTGGCAGACACTCCCGGCGCCGCTCGCAGCCCTGCATCACGTGCTCCCGATGTCCTACGCGGTCGACGGCATGCGCCAGTTGATGTACGGCGGACGGATGGACGCCGCCCTGCAGGACGCCGGGGTCCTGCTCGCCTGGCTGGCGATCGCGCTGAGCCTCTCGGCGATCGGCGTGACGCGGATGACGCACGCCAGGACGCTCCGCGACCTCCGGCCGAGCCTCATCGGCTAGGCACCGGTCGAGCGCGCAGGCGCCCGCGCAGGAGCGTCGTCCTCGGGTGGGACGACGCTCCGGCGCGTGCGGTACGCCTGCTGCGTGCGACGCCCATTCGGGTCGGGCATCGTTCGACGTCGGCGTCTGAGCGCCGCGTCGATCCGGGTTCGGGTCCGCCCGACAGCGTTGCACTCCCTTGAGTGATCGCGCGAACGCTCGTTCATGACGCGGAACGCGGCAGATTCTCTGGAACGTCGTCGAGCCACCGGACGGACCAGCCGTCGTCCGTGGCGGAGACCCTGCCGTCGTACCCCGGAAACACCGGAGGCCGCCGGGAGTGGGGGGACTCCCGGCGGCCACCGGTGCGACGGAACGGACGTGTTCCGTCTGGAGCGGCTGAGCGTCGTGGTTCGGGCCACGGCGACCAGCTGCGGGTGCAGCGCGCTGATCAGTTGGAGAGCAGCGACGCCTCCTCGCGCTGTTCGGCGAGCATCCGACGACGAGTCGCGAACGCGGCTCCGGCTCCCCAGATGAGGAGCGACGCGAACAACGCACCGGCCGGAGCGATGAGCTCGCCCGAGCCGGTCTGTGTCGCACTGATCGAGCTCGACGCCTCGTCGACCCGGGCGTCGGCCTGAGCCGGCGCGGCGACGCCGACGATGAGGGCGACCGCGAGGGCTGCGGGGACGGCGAGCGCGGCGATGCCACGGACCTTGGACGGGCGGGTTCCTCGTTCGGGCGAGGCTCCCAGGGCAGAACGGTGCGTCATCTTCGATTCATCCTTCGGGTGACCGCCGATTCGCACCGCACGGATTCGGGTCCGTGCGGTGGCCCTCGGTGGCTTCGGGTGCCGGAGGGATTCGGGTTCAGCGGTGGAGTGTTGCTCCGCTAGACAGTATGCCGGGCGGTGTCGGCACTTTGGGGGACCAGGGGGCCAATTGAGGGAATCTTGAGGTGTTCCTGAGGTAGGCGCAGCGCTGCCGTTGGAAACCACCCGCGGACGGGGGCCAACCCGATCAGGATGCGTCGAAGGAGACGTGCTGCATGACCCAGGCGTGCATCGCGACGGCCGCTGCTGCGGACGCGTTGATCGATCTCGTCGACCCGAACTGGGTGATCTCGAGCACCGCATCGGCCGCGGCGAGCGCCTCCGGCGAGAGCCCCGGCCCCTCCTGTCCGAAGAGGAGGAGGCACCGCTCGGGAAGCCTGAACGTCTCGATCGGGACCGATCCCGGCACGTTGTCGATCGCGATGACCGGCAGCTCGGCCGCCGACGCCCAGGCGACGAGCGCCGCGACGTCGACGTGGTGCTCGACGTGCTGGTAGCGGTCGGTCACCATGGCTCCGCGTTTGTTCCAGCGACGGCGTCCGACGATGTGGACGGTGTCGGCGGCGAACGCGTTGGCGGAGCGCACGATCGACCCGATGTTCATGTCGTGCTGCCAGTTCTCGATGGCGACGTGGAACGGGTGGCGGTGGTCGTCGATGTCCGCGACGATGGCCTCCATCGACCAGTACCGGTAGCGGTCGACGACGTTCCGGGTGTCGCCGTCGCGGAGCAGCTCGGGGTCGTACCAGGGGTCGTCCGGCCACTCCCCCTGCCATGGACCGACGCCGGCCATCGGGCTCTTGGCCTGATCAGGGCCGACGACCGGGTCGACCGGGTGGAGCGGGGTCTCTGGCACCAGCCAACCCTACCCGCGCCGTGCCACACTGGAGGTCCGGGCCCGACGCCGCGCCACCCCCGCGGCGCAGCGCTCGCGCAGCCCGCACGGAGCACCTGGAGGAACGCATGTCACGACGCGACGAGGTCGAATGCTGGCTCACCGACATGGACGGCGTGCTCGTCCATGAGAACCACGCCCTCCCTGGTGCCGCAGCGCTCCTGCAGCAGTGGCAGGATCAGCGGACGCCCTTCCTGGTGCTCACCAACAACTCGATCTTCACCCCCCGCGACCTGAGCGCCCGACTGCGCGCCTCCGGGCTCGACGTGCCCGAGGAGTTCATCTGGACCTCCGCGCTGGCGACGGCCGCCTTCCTGGCCGAGCAGGAGCCGGGCGGCTCGGCGTTCGTCATCGGGGAGGCCGGGATCACCACGGCCATCCACGAGGCCGGCTTCACCATGACGGAGACGAACCCCGACTACGTGGTCGTCGGCGAGACCCGCAACTACTCGTTCGAGGCCATCACCAAGGCGATCCGCCTGATCGCCGGCGGCGCGCGCTTCATCGTCACGAACCCGGACGCGACCGGACCGAGCAAGGACGGCCCGCTTCCGGCGACCGGCGCCATCGCGGCCCTCATCACGAAGGCCACCGGCATGGAGCCGTACGTCGTCGGCAAGCCGAACCCGATGATGTTCCGATCGGCGCTCAACAAGATCGGCGCCCACTCGGAGAACACCGGCATGATCGGCGACCGCATGGACACCGACATCGTCGCGGGCATCGAGGCCGGTCTCCACACGATCCTCGTGCTCACGGGCATCAGCGACGAGGCCGAGATCAACCGCTACCCGTTCCGTCCGAACGAGATCCTGAGCGGCGTCATCGACCTCGTGAAGACGGAGCCCGTCGAGGTCGAGATCTAGGCCCTCCCGCCACCACCAGCCCCACCGATCCACTCCGCCCCGCCACGCACCGAGGACTCCCATGCGCGCCGTCGTCTACGACCAGTTCACCGCCGAGCCCGAGGTCCGCGACGTCCCGGATCCGGTGCCGTCCGACGCCGGCGTCGTGGTGCGGGTGGAGACCACGGGGCTCTGCCGGAGTGATGCGCACGGCTGGCTCGGGCACGACGACGGCATCGCCCTCCCCCACGTGCCCGGCCACGAACTCGTCGGGCGCATCCACGCCGTCGGCCCCGCCGTCGAGCGGTTCCGCGTGGGCGACCGCGTCACGGTGCCCTTCGTGTGCGCGTGCGGACGCTGCGCCCAGTGCCTCGCCGGGAACGGGCAGGTCTGCCCGAACCAGACCCAGCCGGGCTTCACCCATTGGGGGTCCTACGCGGAGCTCGTCGCCCTGCACGACGCCGACGTGAACCTCATCCCGGTGCCCGAGTCCCTCGACGCCGGCGCCGCCGCCCTCCTCGGGTGCCGCTTCGCGACGGCCTTCCGCGGGCTCGTCCACCGCGCCGGGCTCCGCAGCGGGGAGCGCCTGCTCGTCGTCGGCTGCGGCGGCGTGGGGCTGAGCGCGGCCATGATCGGCGTCGCGCTCGGTGCCGAGGTCATCGCCGTCGACATCGACGCCTCTGCCCTGGCGCGTGCGGCGTCGATCGGCGTCACGCACACGATCGACTCGAGCGGGCTCGACGAGGCCGCCGTCCTCGCTCGCATCGCCGAAGCCGCGCCGGCGGGCGTGCAGGTGTCGGTCGAAGCCCTCGGGCGCGAGTCCACGATGCGCCTCAGCCTCCTCGCGCTGGCACCGATGGGCCGTCAGGTCCAGATCGGGCTGTTCTCGAGCGAACCGACCCTCCCGCTGCCGCGCATCATCTCGCAGGAGCTGTCGCTCCACGGCAGCCACGGCATGCCGGCGTCCGACTACTCGGAGCTGCTCGACCTCGTCGCGAGCGGCGCGCTGCGCCCGCAGGACCTCATCGAACACCGCATCGGCCTCGACGAGGCACCGGCAGCACTCGCCGCCCTGGCGTCCGGCGACCGCTCGACGGGCGTGACCGTGATCGACGTCGCCTGACCCGCGACGTCGTCAGGTGCGTCGTCAGACGGTGTCCGGGGCTCCGGCCGTCGACCACCCTGCGGACACGCTCGGCATCGTGGCGTCTGCACCCGCACCGGCCGCGTTCGCGGCACCGACGAGCGTTCCGAAGTAGAACGCGAGCAGGAGCAGGACCGCGGCACCCAGGCCGACGACCGCCCAGAGCAGCGCCTTCGGGATGCCCTGATCCGCGTGCTCTCCGCGGTATTCGGGGAGATCGCGATCGGGAGCGGACTGCGTGGCCTGAGGCGGCAAGGTGGCGCCGACGATACCCGCAGCCGCGGCCGGGGTCGTGAGCGCGCTCGCGCCGTCGAGTTCCGGGAACGCGACCGTCTCGCCGGGGAGCGCGGCCGGGGCCGTCTGCGGCACGTTCGCGACCGGCCCCTGCGAGGGGACGGCCGCGGCGTGTGCGCCGAAGACGGAGACCGAGGCGGGGATCACGGGTGTGGGCGCGGTGTTCGAGGCGACATCGGGCTCGGCCACCGGGGAGGTGTCCGCAGCGTTGTCGTCGTCTCCGGCAGCGTGGGCCCCGGTTCGTCGTGACCCGCCGGTGTCGTCGTCGGCGTCCGCGCCGTCGACATCGGTACCGTCGGCGGCGACGAGGCCCGGGATGGGGGCGAGCGGGAGATCAGGGTCGGCGATCGCGTCGGCCTGGAGCGACCACCCACCCTCGGCGGCGAAGGCGTCGGCGAGCGACCGTGCCGAGGCCGCCTCGGCCGTGGCGGTGGCGTCTGGCTGCTCGGACGGGGCGACCGTGGCCGTGTCGTCGACCTGCTCGGTGTCGGCGGGCGGTGTGGCAGCCGGCCCGCCAGTCGCGGCGCCATTGGCCGAGGCGATCTGGACCGCATCCGTGTCGGGTCCGAGGTCGAACAGCGACTCGAGCCGCAGCTCCTCGCTGACCGGCTCGGGCTCACCGACCGGCTCAGGGCCGATCGAGCCCTCGTCGTCGAGTGGGGCATCCGATGCGGCGGCATCCGTGGTGGGATCGGTCGCACTGTCGGCGACTGCGCCGTCCGGCACGAACGACGGAAGCGGTGTGACGCCCGCTGCAGCGAGTGGGACGGCGTCGAACTCGACGATCTCCTCGTCGAACTCGTCGTCGAGCTCCTCCGGGTCGACGGCGAACACCGGGGTCTCTGGAGCAGGAGTATCGGTGACGGGGGTCGGTGCCGTCTCGGGAGCGGAGTCGGCGTCGAGGTCGGCCGAGGTCTCCGTGTCGTCGGTGTCGTCGCCCGAGCCGAGCCCGGAAGCGGCGCCCGCAGCGGTTGCGGCCTCTGCGGCGGCGAGGCCACCGGCCGCGACGGCTGCATCGAACCCGCCGAGCGACAGCGTCGGGAAGAGGTCGACCGTGTCGTTCGCGGCGGGGGTGATCGGTGCGGCGTCCGGCGCGGAGCTGTCGGTCTCGGTCGCGTCGTCGGTCCAGCTGGCGAACTCGTCACCGGGTCCGTCGACGAGCGGACGACCGAGCGTGACGGCGGCGAGGCCCGGAGCGAAGGGCTGGACGTCGCCGGCGATGAACGCGGCATCGGGCACCTCGCCCTCGAGCGCGAGCTCCGAGGGGGACTCCGCGCTCACGGCTGACGACTCGGCGCCCTCCCACTCCACCGGCGGAACCGGGATGGGCTGGGTCGTGGGAGCCGCGTGCACGAGCGGGTCGAGGGCGTCGTTCGGCGCGAGGTCCCACACGAATGGCGCGGTGCCGAAGGGGCTGACCGTGGGTTCGGGTTGCACGCCGTCGAGGGAGATGAGCTCCGTGATGGAACGCTCGGCCTTCGGAGTCGGCGGGCCGAAGGCTGGTGGGACGTCGGCGGCGCCCGTCGCGGCGTCGTCGACCGACGCATCGTCACGGCCGGGCTGGGCCTCGGCGTCGGTGTCGGATGTCGGCGCCGGAGGAACGGCTGCTGCTGCGGCTGCGGCACCCGCCAGGGCAGAGAAGCCCGGACCGCCGAGGCTGTCGAACGGCCGCGTCTCATCGAGCGGCTCGGCATCGACGTCGGGGACCGTCTCGGGCCACGGGACGTCGGCTGGTGAGGTCGGCTCCGCTGCGCTCGCGGGCGACGCCGCTGCGACCGTGTCCCAGCGGAACGGTGCCGCGGGGGTGATCGGTTCGGAGGCGACGATGCCGTCGGATGCGGGCTCGGGGTCCGAGTCGGTGGTCGGCTCGACCGGCTCGCTCGCGGACGGGGACGTCGCCTCATCGGTGGCGGCGACGGCGACGGACTCGTCCGCGGTGTCGAGCTGCTGGGGCGCCTCGTCGACCGGCTCAGCGTGCGGTTCCTCGGACGGCTGCTCCTCCGGTGCCGCCGGCGCGGCGCCGAACGTCGCACCGAACGGTTCCGTCAACCAGGCCAGCGGATCCGTGCGCGGCGCGGAGGCCTCGGCAGTCGCCGGCTCGGCGGTCCAGACGTCGTCGGTAGCTGCTTCGTCGTCCGGGGCTTCGTCGAGTCCTGAGTCGGCGGGCGCCGAAGCATCGATCGTCGTGTCACGGACCTCGACGGTCTCGCCACCGAGGACGTCGTCGCCGAACGTCTCGGAGAGACTCCAGGAGCCCTCCGGGAGATCGTCGTCCAGCTCGGTGTCGGGCGTCGTCGCGGAGCCTGACGGCACATCGTGGTCCGCGGCGGGCGGCGTCGGCGTCACCGGCGGGCCGGTGGGCGGCAGCGGTGCGGCGGGCGTGCCGCCGGCGGGCGTCGCGGCGGTCTCCTCCGCTTCGACCGCGGCCCAGGCCGCCGGGTCGTCGGCTGCGAGGGCTCGGGCCGTGGGCAGGACGGCCGTCGAGACGTCCTCCGCGGCCACTGGAGCGGCGTCGGTGTCGTCGCTGCCGCCGAGGCTCCAGGGCTCGTCGTCGACCGGTGGCAGGACGACCGGGTTCGTGGGCGCGGGCCGGAAGGTGCCGGCGGGCGCGTGCTGGAGGACGGAGTCGGTGTCGACCGTCAGCTCGTTGCGGGCGGGCGGGACCGGCGATGCCGGGGCAGGGGTCGGCGGGACGACCGGGAGTTCGAGGGCGTTCGGGTGACGCAGACCCTCCGACCGGACGGGAGCAGCCTCCGGCATCGGGTCGGCCGGGGCTGCAGGCGTGGCGGGTGCTGCTGGCTCCGCGCTAGGTGCATCCGGCGTCGGCGGCGCCGAGACCGGTGTCGGGTCGTCGGCCGGGTTCGGCACCTGGCTCTGCCACCAGGCGAGGAGTTCGGCCTCGCTCGCGAACTCACCGGGACCGGTGGCCGGGGCGGCGGGGGTCGGCTCGACGGCAGCGGGCAGCGGCTCGACCGGAGCCCGCGTCGGCTCAGCGGCCGGTGGAGCCACGGGCGCATCCGGCACGGACGGCGCGGACCACTGGGGCTCGGCCGGGACCGGCGCGGTCACCGGCGAAGCAGCGGCCTGGGCATCGGCGTCACCGACGACCGGGAGGACACGCGTCCGGTCGTCGTCGTCGACGGGCACCGGAGCGACGGCTGCCGACGGCTGCTCGTCGATCGCGTCGGTGTCGGGCTGCGTCTCGATCGCCTCCGTGTCGTCGGCGTCGAGCTGCGAGAGCAGCCAATCGGTTCCGTCCGCGGGTTCGTCCGGCAGCCCGGGCCCGCCGCGTCCGGTTCCGTCGCCGGACATCAGACGAGTCCCAGGTCTTCCAGGCCGATCGCGGCCAGATACTGGTAGCCCGCGGCCTCGATGATCTCGCGGGCGCCGGTCGCGCGGTCGACGACGACGGCGACGGCGACCACCTCGGCTCCGACCTTCTCGAGCGCTTCGGCCGCCTTGAGCGGTGAACCGCCGGTGGTCGAGGTGTCCTCCAGCACGATCACGCGCTTGCCCTGGAGGTCTGGGCCCTCGACCTGCTTGCCGCGGCCGTGGTCCTTCGGCTCCTTGCGGACGACGAACGCGTCGTAGGTGAGGCCGCGCGCGGCACCCTGGTGCAGGATCGCGGCGGCGACGGGGTCGGCGCCCATGGTCAGGCCACCGACCGCGAAGACGTCGGGGACGTCGGCGATGAGGTCGATCATGACCTGCCCGATGAGGGGCGCGACGCGGTGATCGAGGCTCACCTTGCGGAGGTCGACGTAGTACGTCGCTTTCTTGCCGCTCGTCAGGGTGAAGTCACCGTGGAACACGGCTTCCGCCGAGATGTGGTCAATGAGCTGAGCTCGTGCGTCCGTCACGTCGACGAGTCTACAAGCTGTGACCCCCATCGCCGCAGTCGCCCGGATGGGGGCGTTCCGCATCCCCGACGCAGGAGAGCCCCGGCGTGTCGGGCACGACTCGCCGGGGCTCGGGGACGCCACGCCGCCACCGTCCTGCGTCGGGGCGGCTGCGTCCGGGGGTCAACGCACGGTGCCGGAGCCCGGGTCCTCGGGACGGTCGGCTGCGAGCAGCTCCGCCTCGGTCGCGCCGCCGTAGCCCTCGGTCTCCGGGTCGCCGTGCAGGCCGCCCGAGACCGCGTACTCCTCCTCCGGTGACATGACGAGCCGGTGGCGACCCCAGACGGCGAAGGCGACCAGCATCACGACGTACACGACGACGATCGCGATGATCGCGGGGAGGAACGTCGGGTTGAGCAGGAAGCCGACGAAGATCAGCGCGGCGATGACGGCCGCGATGACCGCCCCCGGCACCCCCCACGGACTGCGGTAAGGCCGCTTGGCGTTCGGGAACTTCTTCCGCAGCAGCAGGAACGCGATCATCTGCATGAGGTACGCGAGCACCGCACCCCAGACCGCGATGTTCAGCACGATCGCCCCGGCGACGCCGCCCGATCCGCCGGCCGCGTCGACGATGAGCAACGCGATGAACCCGATGATCGCCCCGGCCACGAGGGCGACCCACGGCGTCTGCCGCTTGCCGGTGAGGGAGAGGAACCGCGGGTAGTACCCGGCGCGGGACAGCGAGTACATGTTGCGACCGTAGGCGAACATGATGCCCTGCAGCGAGGCGAGGAGCCCGATGAGGGCGAAGAGGGCGAGGACCGCCGCCGCACCGTCACCGACGATGGCCCGGAAGCCGTCGAGCAGGGGCTCCCCTGCCGTCCCGGTCGCCTCGGCACCGATCACGCCGGTGTTGAGGAAGAGGACGAGGAGGCCGGTCACGATGAGCGTGCCACGAGCCCAGAACCCGGCCTTCGGGATGTCGCGCACCGGGTTGTGGGACTCCTCCGCCGCGAGCGGCAGCTCCTCGATGCCGAGGAAGAACCACATCGCGAAGGGCAGGGCGAACAGGATCGGGAGGACGCCGTGCGGCAGGAACTCGGTCTGGCCCGCGTCGGGGGCGATGTCGAACAGGTTGGCCCAGGCGAACTGGCCGGAGAAGATCGCCATCGCGGAGAAGACGAGCAGGATGCCGATGGAGATGATCGAGACGACGATCGCGAAGCGGAAGGAGATGCTCGCACCTGCGGAGTTCAGCGCGATGAACGCGACGTACAGGATCGCCCACCACACGGGCGACGGCATGGAGAAGCCGAGCAGCTCGCTCGTGATGGCGTCGGCGTAGGAGGCCGAGAAGTACACGATCACGGCCGTGGTCGCGACGTACTCGATGGTCTCCGCGAGGCCGGTCACGAACCCGCCGAGTGGTCCCATCGCCGCTCTCGCGAAGGAGTAGGCCCCGCCGGTGTGCGGCATCGCCGCGGCCATCTCCCCGATCGAGAAGATCATGCCGTAGTACATCGCGACGAGGATGACGAAGGCGATGAGCATGCCGCCGAACCCGGCGAAGTCGATGCCGAAGTTCCAGCCGGAGAAGTCGCCGGAGATGACCGCCGCGACGGCGAGGCCCCAGAGGCCCCACACCCCGGCGGACCGCTTCAGGCTGCGTTTCTCGAAGTACCCCTCGCCGGCCGCGGTGTAGGTCACCCCGGAGATCTTGCGCGTGTCGTCAGCCATCGATGCGTCCTGTCGCTCGGGTTGCGCGCTCGTCGGGCTCGCACAACGTCCTCAGATTCGGTTGGCCCGACTCTAGGACCTGCAATGGTCGCGTGTACATACCTTTGTGGGGAAATCCATCTCGGAAATGCTTCGATCCACTGGAGGCGTTGTGATGTAATGGTCGGGTTCACGACCTTTCAGTTCTCCATCGAGGCAGAACGCCGACGACGGGTCCCCCGGATCAACGAGGAGCTGCCATGCACCCACGCTCAGGAAACCTGACGCTCGAGGAGCTCACGACGGCCGTCGCCGCGCGCGAGATCGACACCGTGATCCTCGCGTTCACCGACATGCAGGGCCGACTCGTCGGCAAGCGCGTCTCGGCCCGCCTCTTCGTCGAGGACGTCGCCGAGCACGGGGCGGAGTGCTGCAACTACCTGCTCGCGGTCGACGTCGAGATGAACACCGTCGACGGCTACGCGATGTCGAGTTGGGAGCGCGGCTACGGCGACATGGCGATGATCCCCGACTTCTCAACCCTCCGCCTCGCGCCCTGGCTGCCGGGCACGGCCATCGTCACCGCCGACCTCCAGTGGCTCGACGACGCCCCGGTGGTCGCTTCGCCCCGTCAGATCCTCATCGCCCAGCTCGAACGGCTCGCCGAACGCGGCCTCGTCCCGTTCGTCGGCACGGAGCTCGAGTTCCTCGTCTTCGACGACACCTTCCGGGAGGCCTGGGCGAAGGACTACACGAAGCTGACCCCCGCCACCGACTACAACATCGACTACGCGATCCTCGCGTCGACCCGCATGGAGCCGTTGCTGCGCGACATCCGCAACGCCATGGACGGTGCCGGCATGTACTGCGAGGGGGTCAAGGGCGAGTGCAACCTCGGGCAGCAGGAGATCGCGTTCCGCTACGACCACGCCCTCGTCACCTGCGACAACCACTCGATCTACAAGAACGGGGCGAAGGAGATCGCCGACGCCCACGGCAAGAGCCTCACGTTCATGGCGAAGTTCGACGAGCGCGAGGGCAACAGCTGCCACATCCACATCAGCCTCCGCGGCGAGGACGGTTCGGCCGTGTTCGCGGACCCCGACGCGCCCGACGGCATGTCGAAGCTCTTCCGGCACTTCCTGGCCGGGCAGCTCGCCGCGATGCGCGAGCTGACGATGTTCTTCGCCCCGAACATCAACTCCTACAAGCGCTACGTCGACGGCAGCTTCGCCCCGACGGCCGTCGCCTGGGGACACGACAACCGCACCTGTTCACTCCGGGTCGTCGGCCGGGGGCTCGGCATGCGCGTCGAGAACCGGGTGCCGGGCGGCGACGTCAACCAGTACCTCGCCGTCGCCGCGCTCATCGCCGCCGGACTGCACGGCATCGAGAACGAACTGGAGCTCGAGGACCCGACCAGCGGCAACGCCTACACGGGCGGCGCGCCCCGCGTCCCGACGTCGCTCCGGGAGGCGGCCGAGCTCTTCTCGCAGTCGACGATCGCCCGCGAGGCCTTCGGCGCCGAGGTCGTGGACCACTACCTGAACTTCGCGAAGGTGGAACTCGCCGCCTTCGACGCCGCGGTGACGGACTGGGAGCGGGTGCGCGGCTTTGAACGCCTCTGACCCGAACGTCTCAGCGACGGACCCGCCCGTCTCGAGCGCCCCGCTCATCGGCATCACGACCTACCTCGAACAGGCCCAGACCGGGGTGTGGGACGTCCCGGCGTCCTTCCTGCCGAAGGTGTACCTCGACGCCGTGACGGATGCGGGTGGGATCGCGGTCCTCCTCCCACCCCAGCCGGTCACCCGTGCCGTGGCCGCATCCGTGCTGGCGCGGCTCGACGGCCTCATCGTCTCGGGTGGCGCCGACGTCGACCCCGGCCTGTACGGGCAGGTCGCCCACCCGCGCACGGGTCGGCCACGGACCGACCGGGACGCCTGGGAGGAGGCGCTGCTCACGGCGGCGATCGACGCCGAGCTGCCGTTCCTCGGCATCTGCCGTGGCGCGCAACTGCTGAACGTCGCGCTCGGCGGGACGCTCGTCCAGCACCTCCCCGACCTCGTCGGCGACGACTCCTTCCAGCCCGGCGAGGGTGTCTTCGGGCCGAAGACCGTCGCGATCGACGCCGACTCGCGGCTGGCCGCGCTGCTCCGGCAGGACGACGACGAGCTCGACGTGCACGTCTACCACCACCAGTCGATCGACCGCGTCGCCGACGGACTCGTCGTCACCGCCCGCACCGAGGAGGGCGTCATCGAGGCGGTCGAGCTGCCGACGGTCCCCTTCGGTCTCGCCGTGCAGTGGCACCCCGAGGAGGAGACGGCCGACCGGCGTCTCTTCGCCGGGCTCGTGGACGCCGCGCGTCGACACCGCGACGACGGGACCACCGCAGGACTCAGCACCAGCACCAGCACCACACCCGGCACCGAGAGCAGGAGCACCGCACTGTGAGCTACACGATCCTCAATCCGGCCAACGAACACGTCGTCACGACCGTCGAGCACCTCGACCTCGCCGAGACGGACGCCGCCATCGCCCGCGCCGCCGTCGCCCAGCGGTCCTGGGCGGCCGTCAGCCCCGCCGACCGCGCCCAGGCGCTCCGCCGCTTCGCCGCATCGGTCGACGCCGACCGCGAGCACCTCGCGAGCCTCGAGGTCGTCAACTCGGGCCACCCCATCACCCAGGCGCGGTGGGAGGCCGGTCACGTCCGCGACGTGCTCGAGTACTACTCGGCGTCACCCGAACGGCTCTTCGGTCAGCAGATCCCCGTCGCCGGCGGCATCGACCTGACCTTCCACGAACCGCTCGGCGTCGTCGGCATCATCACCCCGTGGAACTTCCCGATGACGATCGCCGCCTGGGGGTTCGCGCCGGCGCTCGCGGCGGGGAACGCGGTGGTCCTGAAGCCCGCGGAGTGGACGCCGCTGACGAGCATCCGCCTCGGGGAACTCGCCCTCGAATCCGGCCTGCCCGAGGGCCTGTTCCAGGTGTTGCCTGGCCGCGGGTCGGTCGTCGGCGAGCGCTTCGTCACGAACGAGACCGTCCGGAAGGTCGTCTTCACCGGATCGACCGCCGTCGGCAAGCGCATCATGGCCGGCGCGGCCGAGCAGGTGAAGCGGGTCACCCTCGAACTCGGCGGCAAGAGCGCCAACATCGTGTTCGCAGACGCCGACCTCGAACGCGCGGCCGCCGCCGCCCCCTACGGCGTCTTCGAGAACGCGGGCCAGGACTGCTGCGCCCGGAGCCGGATCCTCGTCCAACGGAGCGTCTACGAGCGGTTCATGGAGCTGTTGGAGCCGGCCGTGCAGAGTGTGGTCGTCGGCGATCCGAACGACGAAGCCACCGAGATGGGGCCACTCGTCTCCGCTCCGCACCTGGCCGCTGTGCGCTCGTACGTGCCCGAAGGCGCGCCGGTCGCCTTCACCGGGAGCGCCCCGGACGGCCCGGGGTACTGGTTCGCGCCGACCGTGCTGACGCCCGGCCGCGACGACCGCACCGTCCGGGAGGAGATCTTCGGTCCCGTCGTCGCCGTCCTGCCCTTCGAGGACGAGGCCGACGCCCTCACCCTCGCGAACGACACGGAGTACGGCCTCTCCGGCTCGATCTGGACCCGCGACATCGGCCGTGCGATGCGGGCCGCTCGAGCGGTGGAGTCGGGCAACCTGTCCGTCAACTCCCACTCCTCCGTCCGCTACTCCACCCCCTTCGGCGGGTTCAAGCAGTCGGGTCTCGGGCGCGAGCTCGGTCCCGACGCGCCGCTCGCCTTCACCGAGACGAAGAACGTCTTCCTCGCCGTCGACCCCGGTCCCTGAGCTTGTCGAAGGGCCGCACCACCCCGGATCCGAGCACCACCCCGGAACCTGAGCTTGTCGAAGGGCGGGGCAGAGAGAAAGAGCACCACATGACCATCACCCCCATCGACCTCACCCAGCGGCTCGCCGGGAAGGTCGCCGTGATCACCGGCGGCGCGAGCGGCATCGGCCTCGCCACCGCGAAGCGCTTCGCTGCTGAAGGCGCGACCGTCGTCATCGGCGACCTCGACCCCACGACCGGCCAGGCGGCGGCCGAGCTCGTCGGTGGGCTCTTCGTCCAGGTCGACGTGACCGACCAGGCGCAGGTCGACCACCTGTTCGACACCGCGGCCGAGACCTACGGCTCGGTCGACATCGCCTTCAACAACGCCGGCATCTCCCCACCCGACGACGACTCGATCGAGACGACCGAGCTCCCGGCCTGGGAGCGGGTGCAGGACGTGAACCTCAAGTCGGTCTACCTGTGCTCGCGCGCCGCCATCCGCCACATGGTGCGGCAGGGGAAGGGCTCGATCATCAACACGGCGTCGTTCGTCGCCGTCCTCGGTTCGGCCACCTCGCAGATCTCGTACACGGCGTCCAAGGGCGGAGTGCTCGCGATGAGCCGCGAGCTCGGCGTGCAGTTCGCGCGGCAGGGCATCCGCGTCAACGCCCTCTGCCCGGGTCCCGTCAACACCGCGCTGCTGCAGGAGCTCTTCGCGAAGGATCCGGTGCGCGCGCAGCGGCGACTCGTGCACATCCCCATCGGTCGGTTCGCGGAGCCCGAGGAGTTGGCCGCCTCCGTCGCCTTCCTCGCGAGCGACGACTCGTCCTTCATCACCGGGTCGACGTTCCTCGTCGACGGTGGCATCTCCTCCGCCTACGTGACACCGGAATGAGCTGACGACATGCCCGGGCTGGGGACGCGACCCCGGGGAAATAGACTGATCCGATGAGCGAGACGCGGAAGGGCGACGAGGCGACCGAGGTGCTCAGCGCCGAGCTCCTCCTGCGTCCGGGCCGCGCCGGGAACGCCTTCGAGGAGACCGTCCAGCGGCTCCTGCAGTCCATCCGCCTCGGGCTCATCGAGCCGGGCGGCCGTCTACCTGCCGAGCGGGAACTCGCGACGATGCAAGGGGTCAGCCGAGACACCGTGCGGGATGCGATCGCCGCACTCACCGAGGCCGGTTACCTGACCTCGCGGCGCGGGCGCTACGGCGGGACGTTCGTCATGGACGAGCTGCCCGACGACGAGGCGATCAACGCGGCCGACTCCCCCGAGGTCGGCCGGGTCACGATCTCGGCGGCGGAGATCGAGGACACGCTCACGCTCCGCAGCATCCTCGAGGTCGGTGCAGCCCGCGAGGCGGCGCAGTGCAAGCTCTCCGGCGCCGACCGCGAACGCCTGTGGCAGGCGCTCGGAGACTGCCGGGACGCGGCGCCCGCCGACTACCGCCGCCACGACTCCCGCCTCCACCTGCTCATCGCGGAGCTCGTGGGTGCCCCCAGCCTGCTCCCGCTCGTCGCCGAGTCACGCATGCGGGTCAACGAACTCCTCAACGGCATCCCGCTGCTGGCCGTGAACATCGCGCACTCCGACGAGCAGCACGAGCGCATCGTCAAGGCGATCCTGCGCGGTCACCCCGAGGAGGCGGCGCAGGCGATGGCCGAGCACGTCGCCGGCTCCGAGGCGCTCCTCCGCGGCTTCCTCGCCTGAGCGCCTGTCGCGGCGCGGACATGGAACGACCTCCCGGCGACGAGTCGCGAGGAGGTCGGATGCGCCGGCCGGGCCGGCGGGTGCGAGGTCCTAGAAGGACTTCGGGTAGGTGCGGGCCGGGATGGCACGGTAGCCGTCGCGCTTGACGACGACGACCGATCCGACGGCTGCACTCGCAGCGAGGAGGGCGATGATGCCGAGATAGATGGTCATGGTTCTATGAAACGCCTGTCAGCCGTGAAGCACAAGCGAACAATACTGACGCTACTCGGTAGCATCGCTACATGGATGTCCGCCGACTCGACCTGCTTCGCGAACTCGCCGAGCGCGGCACGGTGCACGCCGTCGCCGAGGCCACGCATCGGACCCCGTCCGCGGTCTCCCAACAACTCAAGGTCCTCGAGCGCGAGGCCGGCCTGCCGCTCACCGAACGGCGTGGTCGCGGCCTCGTCCTCACCGACGCCGGCCGGGCTCTCGCGGCCAGCGCCACGGACGTCGCCGTCGCGATCGAGCGGGCGACGAGCGTGTGGGACGAGTACCGCAACCGTCCGATCGGCACCGTCACGGTCGCGACCTTCCCCACCTTCGGGCAGATGGTCGTACCCGCCGTGCTCCGCACGCTCGAAGCGGTACCCGGCCTGCGGGTCGTCGTGAGCGACCGAGACCCCGACCTCGAGGACTTCCCCGACCTGGCGGCCGACTTCGACATCGTCATCGCGCAGGCGATCAGCGGCGAGCGCAACTGGGTCCGTCGCGGTCTCCGCATCACGCAGCTGCTCTCGGAGCCGCTCGACGTCGTGCTGCCGGTCGGGCATCGCCTCAGCGGCCAGACCGTCCTGACCCCGGCGGACCTCGCGGACGAGTCCTGGATCGGCGTGCCGGTCGGCTATCCGCTCGACCGCCTGCTCCGCAGCATCGAGGCCGAATCGGGCGGCGAGCTCCGAGTGGTGCAGCGGGTGAGCGACAACCGCATCGCCGAGGCGATGGTCGCGGCGGGGCTCGGTATCGGCCTCCTCCCGCGATACACGGCCAGCGGTCCGGAGCGCGGCATCGTCCTCCGTCCGCTCGCGGGGCTCGACGCGACGCGTCGGATCGTCGCGCTGTCGCGTCCCGACCGCGCCGAACGGCTGGCGGTGCGGACCGTCCTCGACGCGATCCGCGTGGAGGCGCAGTCGGTCGCCGCTTCGCACACCGCGCCGGAGCCCGAGGAACTCACCACGCCCCGCTGGGTGTGAGCGGGACCGTTCGCAGGAGTCCGTCGGTGCGCCGGTGGCGGCGACGACGGACACACCGCAAGAGTCCTGAGAACGGTCCCGCGGCGCCGGTCAGCCCTCGGCCCGACCGGCGCCGCTGCGCTCCCGGCGGTACCGCTGCACGCCGCGCCAGACCGCGACGCCGACGGCGATCACGACGCCTGCGATGACCACCTTCTGCAGGATGCCCGCGTACTCCTCGACGATGTGCCACTGCTCGCCCAGGAAGAACCCGGCGAGCACGAAGATGGTGTTCCAGATGGCGCTGCCCGCGAAGGTGAGCAGGGTGAACCGCAGGACCGGCATGCGTTCGACGCCGGCGGGTACCGAGATGAGGCTCCGGAAGATCGGGAGCATCCGCCCGAAGAACACCGCCTTCGAGCCGTACTTCTGGAACCAGGCCTCGACGCGGTCGACGTCCTCGACGTGGACGAGCGGGACCCGCTCAGCGAGGCGGCGCATGCGGTCACGTCCGAGGACGGCGCCGATCGCGTAGAGGGCCAGCGCACCGATCACGGAACCGGCCGTCGTCCAGATGAGGACCTCGACGAGACCGAGCTTGCCCTGACTGGCGGCGAATCCGGCGAGCGGCAGGATGATCTCGCTCGGCAACGGCGGGAAGAGGTTCTCGAGGGCGATGGCGAGCCCGGCTCCCGGACCACCCAACGTCTCCATGAGGTCGACCGCCCAGTCGGCGACTCCTCCGAGGGCACTGTCCCCTCCGGTCGAGGCTGCGGACAGGCTGAACGTGGCGGCGGTGGACGTCGTCATACCCTCGACGCTACGCGACACCCGCTCGCCATCCCTGGGAACCTCCGCTCAATCCCCCACCCGTCGGCTCCACCGAACCGGTCGTTTCTCAGGACCTCTCCGGCATGGCGACCCTCCCCCGGGGCGACACGCCGGAGGTCTCCTGAGAAAGGAAACCGATAGCGTTGGGGCATGCGCATCGCCACCTGGAACGTCAACTCGATCCGTACCCGCGTCGGCCGCGTGGTCGACTGGCTCGTCCGAGAGGACGTCGACGTCCTCGCCATGCAGGAGCTCAAATGCAAGCCCGAGCAGTTCCCGATGGAGGCCTTCACGAAGGCCGGCTACCAGGTGGAGCTGCACGGGCTCAGCCAGTGGAACGGCGTCGGCATCGCCAGCCGCCTACCGATGGAGGACGTGCAGATCGGCTTCCCCGACATGCCGGGCTTCGGCAAGCCACCGGCGAGCCTCGCGCTGGACGGTCCCGGCTTCGACGCCGACGGCCTGCCGCTCGAAGCGCGAGCCATCGGCGCGACGGTCGACGGCGTCCGCCTCTGGAGCCTGTACGTCCCGAACGGCCGCGCGGTCGGCGACCCGCACTACGACTACAAGCTCCGCTGGCTCGCCGCGCTCGAAGCCGACACCCGCTCCTGGCTCGCCGAGAACCCCGAGCTACCGCTCGCACTCATGGGCGACTGGAACGTCGCGCCGCTCGACTCCGACGTCGGCGACCCGAGCTTCGGCCCGGGCTCGACCCACATCTCGGCACCGGAGCGCGCCGCCCTCGCGGCCTTCGTCGACGCGGGACTCCAGGACACCGTCCGACCGTTCGTCCCCGAGGGCTACACCTTCTGGGACTACAAGCAGCTCCGGTTCCCCCGCAACGAGGGCCTCCGGATCGACTTCATCTACGGCTCACAGGCGTTCGCGGACCACGTCGTCGAGGCGTCGATCCACCGCAACGAGCGCAAGGGCGACAGTCCGAGCGACCACGTTCCCGTCGTCGTCGACCTCGACTTCACCCTCTCCGAGGAAGAGGACGACGACTCGCCGATGATCTTCGGCTGAGCCGGCGCCCCCTCACTCGAGTCCGGTCAGGCGTTCCGACGCCGGCGGGCGAGCAGGAGCGCGAGGGTTCCGAGTGCCACCACGCCACCGCCGAGGACCGCGGGAGCGAGCGACGAGACGCCCGTGTCGGGCAGCCTGGCCGCAGCACCGGCCACCGGTTCGGCCATGACGACGCCGTCGGCGCCGACGGTCACCTGACGCTGCAGGCTGTTCACGCCGGTCGCCGCGTCCCAGGTGCCGACGTTCGCCGTCTGGACGGCGTAGAGCGGGTTCGCCGCGACCGACTCGTGCGTGGCCGGCAGCGACAGCGCCGTGTCGTAGCGACCGGCCGGGACGTCGGCGAGTGACGCCTGAAGTGTGACGGTCTCCCCCGCACCCCAGGTGCGGGCGTCCGAACCGAACGGGACGCGCACCGTGCGCTCGGCGTTCGACAGCACGAGGTACGCGAGCCGGCTGTTGTACGGAGCCGCCCAACCGTCGTTCCGGACCGTGAGCGAGAGCGTGTCGTCCACGACCGAGCTCTCCGTCATCACGAAGCGGTAGCCGAGTCGCTTCGCGGTGGTGTCGAGGTTCTCCTGGCCCCAGGACTGCAGGACGTCCTGGAGGTAGTCCCAGTTCAGGTAGCTGAAGTTGTATCGCTCCATCTCGGCCGAGGCGGTCGCCCACTCCGACCGCGGCGGGTTCACGTTGCAGGTCTCGCCGCCGACCGGCACCCAGTCGCTCTCCTGCGCGAGGTAGTCCTGATCGAGGGAGATCGGGTCGGACAGGTAGGTGCCCCAGTCGTCGGGTGCCGCGAGGAAGCAGTCGTTGTGGTGCCCGATGCGCGAGATGGCGCTGCCGTCGAACGCCTGCGCCTCGGTGATGGCCCCAGCGGTTCCGGACGCCACCCCGAGGATGTTCTGCTTCATGTTCATGGTCCGCACCTGGATGGAGCGGTCAGCTGGAACCGCTTCGAGGAGCGCCTCGACGACTGCGCGACGCTTCGCCCAGTCCTCGTCCGTGAGGACACCGGGGTTCGCCGGGTCCGCGGCGAAGTGGTCCGTGTAGTAGCCCTCACCCCAGAGGCCGACGAAGCCGGCCTGCACGACCGAGATGACGTCGGCGTTGTCCTGGAAGATCGGCGTGAGCTGCTCGATGTGGGTGAGCACGATGTCGAGCGGTGCGTCGCCGTAGGGCGGTGTATAGGGCCAGTCACCGCCCGCCAGGTACGCGAAGCGGGGGATGATCGAGATGCCGGCGGTGCGAGCCGCGTCGAAGTCCGCCTGGACGAGCGCGAGCCAGGCCGGGTCGAGGGTCGGCTCGGCCACGAATCGTTCCAGGTAGAAGACGCGGACGAGTTCGGTGATGCCCTCCTCGCGGTAGGCCGCCAGGGTGGCGACGTCGAGCGGCGTGTACCCCGGCCCGCCCTCGGTCCCCTCGGGGTAGTAGTGAGTGTTGTTCGTGTGGTCGAAGCCGCGCTCGGGATTTGCGATGATCGCATCGCTCGGCTCGTAGGCGACCGTGTCGGCCGGGGTCGGGGCAGGTGCTTGCGCCGCAGCGCTCAGCGGTGTGGCGACGACGATGCCGCACGCGGCGAGCACGGCGACGAGACGGAGACGACGGTTCACGGGAACTCCAGCGGGGTCCGGTGGTGCACGGAAGAGGTTGCCCACATCCTGCTGAACCGACACCCGAGGTGCAAGAGAATGCTCGAAACCGACCCGAAGTGATCACTATCGCTTAGCGATTCACCACGAAGCACTGACTCGCCGCCGTCTCCGCTCGCCCTATGAGCGAGGCGCGCCCCCGCGCTTCCGCTTGTTCGCATCGATGGCGGGACGCTCCGCGACCACCGGCCAGGTGCCCGTGTGCCCCTCGCGTGCGGCCGCAGCGGCGAGGATCCGCGGCTTGGCGGCGAACCATCCGACGATGAGCAGCGGGATGAGCACGACGAGGGAGGCGAGCACCCAGCGGCCGGTCTCCGAGAACCCCATCGTCACGAGGACGAACGCGAGGAACGCCAACGTGAGGTACGACGTGAACGGCGCCCCGAAGAGGCGGAACGACGGCCGCTCGACCTTGCCCTGCTTCGCCCAGCGCTGCAGCTGGATCTGGCAGAGGATGATCGTCGCCCACCCGCCGATGATGCCGATCGCCGAGATCTCGAGCACGATTTCGAACGCCTTCGACGGCACGAGCGCGTTGAGGCCGACACCCAGCAGGGTGAGTGCCGCCGTGAGCAGGATGCCACCGAACGGGACGCCGTTCTTGCTCATCTTGCCGGTGAACGCGGGGGCCGAACCGTTGACGGCCATTGACCGGAGGATGCGGCCGGTCGAGTAAAGCCCCGCGTTGAGGCTCGACAACGCCGCGGTCAGGACCACGAAGTTCATGACCGACGCCGAGATCGCCCCGGCCTGCTCCGACCCGATGTGCGAGAAGAAGGTGACGAACGGGCTCTCGCCGGCCTCGTAGGCCGTGTACGGGAGCAGGAGCGAGAGGAGCAGCACTGAGCCGACGTGGAAGATCGCGATGCGGAAGATGACCGTGTTGACGGCCTTCGGCATGATCTTCTTCGGCTCGGCCGTCTCACCTGCGGCGGTCCCGACGAGTTCGATCGCCGCGTAGGCGAACACCACACCGGAGATCGCGATCATCGGGGCGAACGCCCCGACGGGGAACAGCCCGCCGTTGTCGCCGATGACCGAGAACCCGACCGCACCGATGTCGGTCCGGCCACCGAAGATGATGAAGCAGACGCCGACGATGAGGAAGATCACGAGCGCCGACACCTTGATGAGCGCGAACCAGAACTCCATCTCGCCGAAGAGCTTCACCGACACGAGGTTGAGCGCGAGCACGATGACGAGGGCACCGAGTGCGAAGACCCACTGAGGGAAGTCCTCGAGTTCCTTCCAACCGAACAGCTTGCCGAAGGTCTTGATGTAGAGCGCGGCCGCGGTGACGTCGACGATCGAGGTCATCGCCCAGCTGAGGAAGTACAACCACCCCGCGCCGAACGCCATCTTCTCGCCGTAGAACTCACGCGCGTAGGAGATGAACGAGCCCGAAGACGGACGGTGGAGGACGAGCTCGCCGAGGGCGCGAAGGATGAGGAAGGCGAAGAACCCGCAGAGCGCGTACACGAGGATGAGCGCCGGGCCGGAACTGTTCAGGCGACCACCCGCGCCGAGGAAGAGTCCGGTGCCGATCGCGCCGCCGATTGCGATCATCTGGATCTGCCGCGGCTTGAGGGTCTTGTGGTACCCCTCCTCCTCGCCGGAGAAGTCCTGCACGGCGAGCATCTCGTCACCGACGGTCTCGCGGGATGCGGCCCAGTCTCCGGAACGTTCGTGTCGTGGGGTCGTGCCTTCGGTCATGTCGTCCCATCGGGTCGGGTCCGACGGGGCTCCGCCGGACTGGACGGTAGTATATCTCAGTCGTGCCCGCCCAAGAGTAGTCGCGATCGTTCGGCTTTTCCGGCCATCGCTGTCCATGCTTCGGAGGACAGCGGAGCTCCGGACGGACCGATTCGGGGGGTCAGGCGAGCAGGGCGGCGACGACGACGAGGACCGGCACGGAGAGGATCGTCGTCAGCAGGACGGTGTCGCGGGCGAGCGTGACACCCTGCTCGTACCGGCTGGCGAAGTTGTAGACGTTCTGGGCCGCCGGGAGGGCGGCGAGGACGACGGAGGCGAACAACGGCGTGTCGCTCAGCCCGAAACCGAAGTGGGCGATGAGGTAGGCGAACCCGGGCATGACGACCGACTTGATCGCTGTCGCCACGAAGATCTCCCGACGTCCGCTGCCGGCCTGCAACGGCCGCATGCCGTGCAGTGACATCCCGAACGCCATGAGGATGAGCGGCACGGCCGCGCCGCCGAGGAGCTCGAACGGAGCCATGACCGGCTCGGGCAGCCGGACGCCGAACAGGTTGAGCACGACGCCGATGATCGACGCGACGATCATCGGGTTGCGGAAGGGCTGCGACACGATGCCGAGGAACGAGACGGAGCCGCGCTGTCTGACATCGAGGATGGTGAGCGCGATCGGGGCGAAGACGAGGAGCTGCAGCAGGATGACCGGCGCGACGTAGCCGGCCTCACCGAGGACGTAGACCGCCACCGGGATACCGATGTTGTTGGCGTTGACGTAGCCCGAGCCGAGTGCGCCGATCGTCGCGACGGAGAGGTCCTTGCGCAGCCACACCGCGTTCAGCAGCACGAAGAGCGCGGCGGCCGACAGGGCACTCGCGAGGGCGACCCAGATGAAACTGCTGAACACCTCGTGCAGGTCGGCCGTGGCGAGCACGGTGAACAACAGCGCCGGGTTGGTGACGAAGAACGCCACCCGGTTGAGCACGTGCCCGGTCGTCGGCCCTCCGACCTCGAGGCGGCCGGCGAAGTAGCCGACGAGGATGACGGTGCCGATGATCGCGAACCCCGTCAGCACTCCACCCATGCCGTCCAGCCTAGGCGCAGCCCGTCCGGTGGCCCGTTGAGCCGACGGTTGTGGAGCGGGCGGTCGGCGTGGAGAATCTGGGGAGGAGAGTGGGGCACCACCATCGCCCCGCGATCCGCTCCCACCAGGAGCCCGCACCAATCACCCACGAGGAGATCCGACGATGACGTCATTCGACCCGGTCGCGTCCAGCGACGCGATGCACAGCACCACCCTCCCCCATGAACGCCTCTCCATCACCCGCGGACCGCGCTCAGGGCTGACCATCAGCGTCGCCCTGCACTCCACCGCCGTCGGACCCGCCCTCGGCGGCGCGCGACTCTGGCGCTACGGGTCCTGGCTCGAGGCCGTCGACGACTCCCTCCGCCTCGCCGCGGGGATGACGATGAAGAACGCGGCCGCCGGTCTCGCGCACGGCGGCGGCAAGTCCGTCATCCACCTGCCCGTCGGCACGACCCTCGACCCTGCGGAGCGCCGCGACGCGATGCTCGACCTCGGCGACGCGGTCGAGGCGCTCGGTGGCGCCTACCGCACCGCGGAGGACGTCGGCACGACCGCCGAGGACATGGCCGTCGTCGCCGAGCGGACCGACCACGTCAGCGGGCTGCCGGCCGACCGCGGTGGCGTCGGCGAACCGAGCGAGGCGACGGCTGCCGGCGTGCACGCGGCCATCACCGCGACGCTCGAGACGGTCTTCGGCACCCCGCTCGTCGCGGGCCACCGGGCGACGATCTCCGGGCTCGGCCAGGTCGGCGGACGTCTGGCCCGACGGCTCGCGGCCGAAGGCGCTCGCCTCATCGTCACCGACGTCGACCCACGGAAGCGCGCCCTCGCCGAGGAGATCGGCGCCAGCTGGATCGAACCGGGCGACGAGCACCTCGTCGAGACGGACCTCTTCGTACCGTGCGGTGTCGGCGGTGCCCTGAACGCCCGGGTGATCGGGCAGCTGCGGTGTCGCGCCGTGGTCGGGGCGGCGAACAACCAGCTCGCCTCCCGCGCCGACGCGGTGGCCCTCGAGGAGCGCGGCATCCTGTGGGCGCCGGACTTCGTCGCGAACGCGGGCGGCGTGATCTACCTCGCCATGGCGTCCGAACCGGGCGCCGATGCCGCTGCCATCGAGCAGCGGGTGTCGGCGATCGGGCGGACCGTGCAGTCGATCTACCGAAACGCCGCAGCGGAGGGCGTCACGACGCTCGTCGCCGCCGAACGCCTCGCGATGGCCCGCATCGATGCGGCCGGCGGGGTCCTCGCAGCGGTCTGACGACGACGAACGGCCCGTCCACCCGGAGCGGGTGGACGGGCCGTCGATCGCCGGTGTCAGGCGAGGTCGAGGGATCGCGTCAGAGCTTGACGACCATCTTCCCGGTGTTGGCGCCGCGCATGAGCGCGAGGAACGCGTCGAGCGTGTGGTCGAGGCCCTCGTAGACGGTCTCGTCGAAGACGACGTCGCCGTTCTGCAACCAGGCGCCCATCTCACCGGAGAACGCCGGGAAGTGCTGCGTGTAGTTGCCGACGGTGAAGCCCGTGAGGGTCAGCCCACGGGTCACGATGTTCGACAGGTTGCGCGGGCCCTCGGCACGCTCGGTGTCGTTGATCTGCGAGATGACGCCGCAGAGCGCTGCGCGTC
This sequence comes from Plantibacter auratus, assembly GCF_050587365.1. NCBI lineage: Bacteria > Bacillati > Actinomycetota > Actinomycetes > Micrococcales > Microbacteriaceae > Plantibacter > Plantibacter auratus. The sequence continues at coordinate 173,458 of NZ_JBOBFV010000002.1, forward strand.
CGCCGTCGTTGAAGGCGTCGATCGCCGCTTCGAGGTGGTCGCCGCCGACGTTGTCGAAGTACACGTCGATGCCGTCGGGTGCCGCGGCCGCGAGCTGCTCCGTGACGGGGCCGTCCTTGTAGTTGAACGCGGCGTCGTAGCCGTACTTCTCCGTCAGCAGGGCGACCTTCTCAGCCGATCCGGCCGAACCGATGACGCGCTTCGCGCCCTTGAGACGGGCGATCTGGCCGACCATCGTGCCGACGGCACCTGCAGCACCGGAGACGAACACCGTGTCGCCCTCCCGGAACTTGGCGACCTCGAGCAGACCGACGTACGCGGTGAGGGCCGTCATACCGAGGACGCCGAGGTAGGCGGACAGCGGGACGCCGGGGAGCTCAGGCACGACGCGGAACCCGCTGGCGTCTTCCTGGACGAGGTCGCGCCAGCCGAACTGGTGCAGGACGACGTCGCCGACGGAGAAGCCCTCGGCGGCCGACTCGACGACCCGGCCGATGGCGCCGCCGGTCATCGTCTCACCGAGCTGGTACGGCGCGACGTAGGAGCGGGCGTCGTTCATGCGACCGCGCATGTAGGGGTCGACGGAGAGGAAGAGGTTCTGGACCCGGAGCTGGCCGGGCGCGAGCTCCGGGAGTTCGACGGAGACGGTCCGGAAGTCGGACTCGGTCGGCCAGCCGACCGGTCGCGAGACGAGCTGGATCTGGGTGCTGAGCGCGGGGGTGTTCATGTGGTGCCTTTCCTTGGTGCAGTGATTCGGTGGGCGGGCGCAGCACGTCGTCGGGTTGCGGACGGGGTGACGCCTGGGGCGTCGCGGAGGTGTCAGACGGCCAGTGCGATGACGAGCGCGATGAGTCCGAGCAACGGGGTGGTCCCCTGGACGATCGCGGCGCGGGCCTTCGTGCGGTCCGAGGTGATGAGGACGAGCGAGGCGAGGAGCATGGAGCCGGCCGAGGCGAAGACGAGGGCCGCGCCGATACCGGTCGAGCCGGTGATGAGGAAGACGATGCCGACGATCGTGCCGATCGCGAGGAACAGGTTGTAGAACCCCTGGTTGTACGCCATCCCGCGGGTGGTCTCGGCCTCGAGCTCCGAGGTGCCGAAGGTCTTGCGGGTGGCCGGCTCGGTCCAGCGCAGCGACTCGAGCACGAAGATGTAGACGTGCAGGAGGGCGGCGATGCCGACGAGGACGAGACTGACGACGAGCATGGGACGGGCCTTCCGGGAGATCGGCGTCGAGTCGTCCGGACGGAGCGACATTCTGTACCGATGGGTCTACTATAATAGTAGAACGCTCGGTCCACAACCCCGTCACGCGGATGCCGAGCGAGGAGGAGGCACCCATGGGACGCACGCAGGAGTTCGACACCGTCGCCGTCGTCCAGGCGGCGCGCGACGTCTTCTGGGACCGCGGGTACGAGGCGACCTCGCTCACCGACCTCGAAGCGGCCACCGGTCTGCGACGGTCGAGCCTCTACCACGCCTTCGACAGCAAGCGCGGGCTCTTCGACGCCGCCGTGCAGGACTACCTCGACACCGTCATCCGACCGCGCCTCGCGGTCCTCGCGCTGGCGACGGACGGCAGAGCCGGGCTCACCACCTACTTCTCCGGCGTGCAGACGGTCATCGCGACCCTGCCCGACGACTCCCCCCGCCGCGGTTGCCTCCTCCTCAACAGCGCGGCCGGCCTCGCAGCCCACGACGACGCACTGCGCGAGGTCGTCGACGGCTACCGGGCCGAGCTCACCACCGCCGTCTCGGACGCCCTGGCCCTCGCCCGTCCCGAGGTGGACGCGGGCGAATTGGCCGCGGCCGCACGGCAGCTCACCTCGTTGTCGGTCAGCGCGCTGCTGCTCGCCCGAGTCAACCGGGAGGAGGCCGTCGCCATCCTCGACGTCGCCCTCACGCAGGTCGGCAGCTGGTAGCGGACGCATAACACCGGAACCCTCCGGATGTCACCGGCGGACGCCAATGTGACGCTCTGTTTCGGCGACCGAGAGGGGTCCGTCGCCCTCGCGTAGCATGGCGGGCACCCCACCCCTGGAGCCCGAGACCCATGACGAACGCTGCCCCAAGCCCGCTCGCCGCGGGCTCGCCGGCCACCCGCGACGCCGCCCCTGTCGGCTCGGCGGATCGTGCCTCCACGGTCGCGTTCGCCGGGGTCGGCCGCACCTTCGCGAGCGGTGCCGGCAAACGCACCGACGTCCCGCGGCCCGTGCTGCGCGACGTCACGATCACCGCCGAGGCCGGCGAGGTCGTGGCGATCCTCGGCACGAGCGGCTGCGGCAAGTCCACCCTGCTGCGGATCGCGGCCGGTCTCGACCACCCGACCGCCGGCTCCGTGCTCATCGACGGCACACCCGTCGCCGGCATCAACCCGCGCACGGCCTTCGGCTTCCAGGAGCCTCGACTCCTCCCCTGGCGCACCATCGCGGCGAACGTCGCACTCGGTCTGCCCAAACGGACACCCGCAACCGAAGGACGTGCCCGCGTCGCCGAGCTGCTCGAACTCGTCGGGCTCGCGGACTTCGCCGAGCACCGCCCACGGGAGGTCTCCGGCGGCATGGCGCAACGCGCCTCGCTCGCCAGGGCCCTCGCCCGCCGGCCGGGCGTCCTGCTCCTCGACGAACCGTTCGGTGCCCTCGACGCCCTCACCAGGCTGAAGATGCAGGATCTGCTGCTCGCCATCCACCTCGCCGCGCCCACCACGATCCTCCTCGTGACGCACGACGTCGACGAGGCCCTCCAGCTCGCCGACCGGGTCATCCTCCTGGGTCGTGAGGACGGACACCCCGGTTCGACCATCGCCCAGACCGTGACCGTCCCCGGCAACCGCCCGCGCGACCGCGGGTCGGCAGAGCTCGCCGAGCTGCGCGGCCGCCTCCTCGACGGACTCGGTATCGACCGCCACGGTCTCGCCCGCGGCGACCAACGACTGCCGTCCATCCCGCACTTCCCGTACTGAGCCACCCACCACCTCCGCCGTCATCCCGCACCGATCCACAGCAAGGACCAACGCATGACCTCACGACGCCGCTTCACCACCTCCCGCGCCGGGCGCGCGGCCATCGTCGCCGCGACCGCCGCCGCAGCGCTCCTCCTCAGCGGCTGCGTCGCGGGCGAGAACGCTCCTGCGGCCGGCGGCGACAGCACCGCCGGCACCACCGAGGGCGGCACGCTCGACATCGACTTCGCGACCTACAACCCGCTCTCGCTCATCATCAAGGACCAGGGCTGGCTCGAGGACGCACTCGACGACCAGGACATCACCGTCAACTGGGTCCAGTCGGCCGGCTCCAACAAGGCGAACGAGGCACTGCGGGCCGACGCGATCGACGTCGGGTCCACCGCCGGCTCCGCCGCACTCCTGAACCGGGCGAACGGATCGGCCATCCAGGCGATCGACGTCTTCTCGCAGCCCGAGTGGTCGGCGATCGTCGTCGGCCAGGGCTCGACGATCACGGACGTCGCCGAGCTCAAGGGCAAGAAGGTCGCCGCGACGAAGGGCACCGACCCCTACTTCTTCCTCCTGCAGGCGCTGGAGGAGGCCGGCCTGTCCGCCTCGGACGTCACGATCGAGAACCTCCAGCACGCCGACGGCTGGGCTGCCCTGCAGAACGGTTCCGTCGACGCGTGGGCCGGTCTCGACCCGATCATGGCCGGCGCCGAGGAGGCGGGCGCGAAGCTCATCTACCGCAACGTCGACTTCAACAGCTACGGCATCCTGGCCGCGACCGAGTCCTTCATCGACGAGCGTCCGGACGTCGCGCAGACCGTCGTGAACGCCTACGAGCACGCTCGTGAATGGGCTGCGTCGAACCCCGACGAGACGGCGCAGATCCTCGCGGACGCCGCGGGCCTCGACCTCGCCGTGGCGACGAAGGTGATCGCGGAGCGCTCGAACCTCGACGTCGACCCGGCCCCGGGCAAGGCGCAGGAGCAGGTCCTGTCGATCATCGGCCCGATCTTCGTGGAGTCCGGCGACGTGTCGTCGCAGGACAAGGTCGACGACGCCCTGGCCGACCTCTTCAACCCGAGCTTCGTGGACGACGCGGACCCGTCCGCCATCGGCGCGAAGTAGTCCGGCTCCTTCCCCACCTCGGTCCCTGAGCCTGTCGAAGGGCCCATGACCCCATCCCGAGAGGCTCCCGTGAGCGACCAACCCGGTCTCGGCACCACCGCAGCCGCGGGTGCCCAGGCGACCCAGTCCGGCCGCGACGCGCGCGCCGTCCTCGGGTCCCGCAGGATCGTCGTCGTCCTCGGCGGCTTCCTCGTCCCCGTCGTCATCCTCGGGGCCTGGCAGCTCGTCACCGCGTTCAGCCTCGTCCCCGCCTCGCAACTCCCGGCACCCGCCGAGGTCTGGGCGGCCGGCGTGGATCTCGCGCAGCGCGGCTGGTTGCAGCAGGACGTGGCCATCTCGGTGCAGCGGGTCCTCGTCGGCTTCCTCATCGGCGCTGTCCTCGGCCTCGTCCTCGGCGCGGTCGTGGGGCTCTCGCGCCTCGGCGACATCCTGCTGTCGACGACCTTCGCGGCGATCCGTGCCGTCCCGTCGCTCGCGTGGGTCCCGCTGCTCATCCTCTGGCTGAAGATCGGTGAGGAGTCGAAGATCACGCTCATCGCGATCGGCGCGTTCTTCCCGGTGTACACGACGGTCTCCGCCGCGCTCCGCCACGTGGACAAGCACCTGGTCGAGGCGGGCCGCGCCTTCGGGCTGAACGGTGTCGCGTTGTTCCGGACGGTGCAGCTGCCCGCCGTGACGCCCTCGGTCGTCTCCGGCCTCCGGCTCGCGCTGGCGCAGTCGTGGCTGTTCCTCGTGGCGGCGGAGCTCATCGCCTCGTCCATGGGACTCGGGTTCCGCCTGGTGGACTCGCAGAACAACGGCCGGGTCGACCGCATCTTCTTCGTCATCATCGTGCTCGCGCTGCTCGGCGCGATCACCGACGCGCTCGTCGGTGTCCTCGACCGCTGGATCAAGCGCCGCTGGGGGTAGCGGCCCGCCGCGGTCGGCCGTGCAGTTCCCCAGCGCGAACGGCCGAATATTGCAGCGAAGTCGCTCCTGACGCAAGAAATCCGCACCCCCTCCGCCCCTACGCTCGAAGGAATCGTCACCCACCCCGGGCGACGCCTGCGCACGCGGAAGGAGGTTCACCATGTCGAACGTCGCCACCACCCACACGAAGAGCATCGTCGGAGAGCCGGAGGTCGTCGAAGACGCCGCCGCACTCATCGGGCACCCGGCCTGGACGGACCTCAAGGCCGCCGCGACCGCGCTGCAGGCCGTCCAGGTGAAGGACGGCTCGATCCCCGAGGCGAGCGACCACGAGTCGGCGGCAGCGCACGTCGCCGCGATAGTCGCGAGCGTCCGCACCCTCGCTCCGAACTTCCCGCACGACGCCGAATACCTCGACGCGCTCGTCGCCGACTTCGACCGCTGGGAGCGCGACGGCTTCGGCGTCCCGGACTTCCTCGACTCGCTCGTCGCCTTCCACCCCGAGCGGCATCGCGTGGACGGCCTGGGACACCTCGTCGTGTTCCCGATGGTCACGCAGAACGGTTCGACCGACCGCCACATCGAGGCCGTGCTCGTCGAGGTCATCTGGCCCGAGTTCATCGCCGCGCTCGAGGCCGGCGACTACACGAACGCGCTCTTCGTGCCGATCCGCTTCCTCGACTTCACGCCGGGGTACGACACGAACTCGGCGGTCCTCTTCCCTGAGACGGTCGCGATGCGCGCGATCCCGGCGTTCACCTGGGGCGCGATCTTCCAGGACCGCGAGGCGGCCCGGTACCGTCGGGTGGTCCGAGCCGCTGCCGAGATCACCAAGCTCGATCTCCCGGCCGACGCCGCGTCCCTCCTGGACGACCAGCAGCTGGCCGAGGAGACCTTCGTGATGTGGGACCTCATCCACGACCGCACGCACATGCGCGGTGACCTCCCGTTCGACCCGTTCATGATCAAGCAGCGGATGCCGTTCTTCCTGTACTCCCTCGAGGAGCTGCGCTGCGACCTCACGGCGTTCCGCGAGTCGGTCCGGCTGGAGCGCACGCTGACGACCCGCGCGGAGACCGAGACGCTCGACGCGGCCGACGTGGCGATCCTTGAGCACGCGAAGCTCGTCCAGTACGCGATCATCTTCGACCGCATCTTCCGGTTCGCCATCACCGGCTCGCGCGTCCGGAACTACGACGGCGTCGGCGGCCAGCTGCTGTTCGCGTGGATGCACCAGCACGGCGTGCTGCACTGGACCGACACCAGGCTCACGATCGACTGGGACGAGGTCCCCGACGTGGTCGTGCGGCTCGGTGAGAGCATCGACGAGCTGTACTGGCGATCGATCGACCGTCCGAAGACCGCGCACTGGCTCGCCGCGTACGAGCTCGTCCGGACGACGCTGACGCCGCACCCCGCGTCGCAGTGGGCGCGTGGGCTGTCCGACGAGATCCTGAGCGGACCGCCGCGCGGACTCACCGACGCGGTCCTCGACGACGAGTTCCCCCTGTCGATGTTCTACGAGGCGCTGGGCAAGAAGATGGCGGACGTCATCACGTCGACCGCAGGGATCACGGGGCGATCCGCGGCCTGACCCGACCGTGCCGCGGAGGAGCCCGGAGCAGCACTCTCCTGAGTGCCGCTCCGGGCTCCTGTCCGGGTGCCGGACCGCCGCGCTCCGTCGCTCGACGGATGTCCCCGGCGGGGCGTCGCGCTAGCGTGGACGGCATGAGCGAGCCCGCCGTCGACCAGCAGGAGGACCGCCCGGTCGACCCCTACGACGCCGAGTGGCGGCGTCCGGCCGCGACGCCGTCGGAACAGCGATCCGACATCATCCTCGCCATCGCGCTCGGCGTCGGCACCCTCCTCAGCCTCACGCTGTACACGATCGCCGGGTTCTACCCCGAGCCCGCACCGATGTGGGCGTCCGTCCTCTGGGCGATCGGCATCACCGCGCCACTCGCGTTCCGTCGCCGCTTCCCGTGCTCCGTATCGATCGTCGTCGCCGTCATGTTCATCGTGGGCGGCACGGTGCTCGTACCCGAGGTCCTCTTCACGAACATCGCCCTGTTCCTCGCGATCTACACGGTCGGTGCATGGGTTCCGAACCGACGGCGCGCTGCGCTCGTCCGCGTGCTCATCATCGTCGCCATGTTCGTCTGGCTGCTCGTCTCCATGTTCATCCAGGCGACCGACCCCGACGCCTTGCCCAGCCTCTCCCGGGTGGGGCTCTTCTCGCCCCTCGTGGCGTTCATCCTCATCCAGATCCTGACGAACATCCTCTACTTCGGAGCCGCGTACTTCTTCGGCGAGCGCGTGTACCAGTCCTCCCGGGAGCGAGCGGCGCTCGAGCAGCGCACGGCCGAGCTCGAGGCGGAGCGCGCCCGGTCCGCCCGGCAGGCGGTCGCCCTCGAGCGGGTGCGGATCGCGCGCGAGCTGCACGACGTCGTCGCCCACCACGTCTCGGTCATGGGCGTCCAGGCCGGTGCCGCGCGCACCGTGCTCGATGCGGACCCGGCCGCCGCGCGGGATGCACTCACGAACGTCGAGCTCGGCGCACGGAGCGCGATCGACGAGCTGCGCAAGATGCTCGGCACCCTCCGCGCACACGGCGAACCGACCGACGAGGAGAGCAGCCCGTCGACCGTCGGCGTCGGCCAGTTGGGTCGGCTCGCCGACGAGTCGACGGCGAACGGGCTGCCGACGAGGTTCGAACTCGTGGGGACACCGGTCGCGATCCCGGCCGTCGTCTCGTTCAACCTGTACCGGATCGCGCAGGAGGCGCTCACGAACGCCCGCAAGTACGGCGGTACCACGGCGACGGCCGAACTCAGGCTCCGCTATCTGGACGACGCGGTCGAACTCGAGGTCACGAACACGGGGACCGTCCCGACGGTGGCCCGACGCGGCGGGCTCGGGCTCATCGGGATGCGGGAGCGCGTGGCGTCGTCCGGCGGCGTCCTCGAGGTCGGGGCACGCGCCCGCGGCGGCTTCCTCGTGCGGGCCGCCATCCCGCTCGGCCGGCCGGGCGACCAGGCGATGGAGCCCGTCGCCGCGTCCATCGCCGACGCCCGCCTCGCCTCCGCCGCCGCAGGACGACCCCAGACCACCACCACGAAGGACCAGGCATGACCGAGCAGCCCACCCGCATCCTCCTCGTCGACGACCAGGAGCTGCTGCGTGCGGGCTTCCGCATCATCCTGGGCTCACAGCCCGGGATCGAGATCGTCGGTGAGGCGTCGGACGGTGCCGAGGCCGTCGCGCTCGCGACGACGCTCGCGCCGGACGTGATCTGCATGGACGTCCAAATGCCGGGCATGGACGGCCTCGAGGCCACCCGTCGAATCGTCGCGGATCCGGACACCAACGCCGCCGTCCTCATCCTCACCACCTTCGACCGCGACGACTACCTGGCCGAGGCGCTCCGTGCCGGCGCGAGCGGGTTCCTCCTGAAGAACTCCTCGCCGGAGGAACTCGTCGCGGCGGTCTCGGTGATCGCGGGCGGGGAGGCGCTCCTCTCCCCGGCGGTCACGCGCCGGGTCATCGAGGGGTTCACTCGTCAGAGCCCCGTCGTCGAGGACGCCGCGCTGGACCCCGCCGTCCCGGCCGGGCCGACGACCGGCGCCGACTATGAGCAGCTGACGGAGCGCGAGCGCGAGGTCCTGCAGCTGGTCGCCCAGGGCCTGTCCAACCAGGAGATCGCGACCACGCTCTTCGTCGGCGAGGCGACCGTGAAGTCGCACGTCTCGAAGGTGCTGCAGAAGCTCGCCCTCCGTGATCGCATCCAGGCGGTCATCTACACCTATGAGCACGGGCTGGCGTCGCCGCGCAGCTGAGGGTTCGCTCCGTCTCCGCGCAACCCCGTCGGTCGGTCGGATGCGAGGAGTAGCGTGACGACCATGGAATTTCGATACCTCGGCAACAGCGGACTCAAGATCTCAGAGATCATCTTCGGCAACTGGCTGACCCACGCCTCGCAGGTGGAGAACGACGTCGCCACGGCGAGCGTTCGCGCCGCCCTCGACGCGGGCATCACCACCTTCGACACGGCCGACGCCTACGCGAACACGGCGGCTGAGCAGGTGCTCGGCGACGCCCTCAAGGACGAACGACGCGCGAGCCTGGAGATCTTCACGAAGGTCTACTGGCCCACCGGCCCGAAGGGGCACAACGACGTCGGGCTGTCGCGCAAGCACATCATGGAGTCGATCGACGGTTCACTCACGCGTCTCGGTACCGACTACGTCGACCTGTACCAGGCCCACCGCTACGACAGCGAGACGCCCCTCGAGGAGACGATGCAGGCCTTCGCCGACGTCGTCCGGGCGGGCAAGGCGCTCTACATCGGCGTGAGCGAGTGGAACGCCGAGCAGCTGCGCGCCGGCCACGCCCTGTCCAAGGAGCTGGGCTTCCAGCTCATCTCGAACCAGCCGCAGTATTCGATGCTGTGGCGGGTCATCGAGGAGGAGGTCGTCCCGACCTCGCGCGAACTCGGCATCTCACAGATCGTCTGGTCGCCGGTGGCGCAGGGCGTCCTCAGCGGCAAGTACCTGCCGGGCGCAGAGCTCCCGCAGGGCAGCCGGGCCACCGACGAGAAGGGCGGCGCCGACACCATCAAGCGCTTCCTCGACGACGAGGTGCTGACGGCCGTCCAGCAGCTGAAGCCCATCGCCGACGAGCTCGACCTCACCATGGCGCAGCTGGCGCTCGCCTGGGTGCTGCACAACGACAACATCGCCGGTGCGATCGTCGGGGCCTCGCGTCCCGAGCAGGTCACCGCGAACGCCGCCGCGGCCGGTGTGAAGCTCGACGACGCGGTCATCGCCCGCATCGACGAGGCCGTCGGCTCCGTCGCCGAGACCGACCCCTCGAAGACGGTCTCCCCGGAGTCCCGCCCCGCCTGATCCAGCGCTCGGCTGGTCCACGACGCCCGGTATCCCCCACTCGACGGAGAAGGGGACCGGGCGTCGTCGCGTCAACCCGTCCTACGGCGGATGCCGGTGGCACACCACGCCGCGTAGCGTGATCGCCATACCGGGAGAACCCGACGCAGGACACTCGGTCCAGCACGCAGATCACAGGAGGCGGCCGATGCTCGAACTCAGCCACATCGACAAGTCGTACGGCGAGCGGAAGGTGCTCGACGACGTCAGCTTCCAGGTCGCGCCCGGCCGCATGACCGGGTTCGTCGGCGGGAACGGCGCCGGCAAGACGACGACGATGCGCATCCTGCTCGGTGTCCTCGCCGCGAACGCCGGAACCGTCACCCTCGATGGCACCCCGCTCACCCCGGAGGACCGCCGCCGGTTCGGCTACATGCCGGAGGAGCGCGGCCTCTACCCGAAGATGCGGGTCGAGGAACAGCTCGTCTACCTGGCCCGCCTCCACGGGTTCACGACCCACGCCGCCAAGCGCAACGCCGGCGAGCTGCTCGAGCGTCTCGGCCTCGGCGAGCGCCGGAACGACGCCCTCGAGAGCCTGTCGCTCGGCAACCAGCAGCGGGCGCAGATCGCCGCGGCGCTCGTGCACGACCCCGACGTCCTCGTCCTCGACGAGCCGTTCTCGGGCCTCGACCCGATGGCCGTCGACGTGGTCGTCGGCGTGCTCAGCGAGTTCGCCGCAGGCGGCTCGCCCGTCCTGTTCTCCAGTCACCAGCTCGACATCGTGGAACGCCTCTGCGACGACCTCGTGATCATCGCCGGTGGCAGGATCCGCGCCTCCGGCTCGCGCGAGTCCCTCCGCGAAGCCCACGCCGGCAACCGCTACGAGCTGCTCACCGCGGCCGACACCGGCTGGCTGCGCGAGCGTGCGGGGATCTCCGTCGTCGACTTCGACGGTGGCTACGCCCTCTTCGACGCCGACGACGCCCAGGCGGCGCAGGCCGTGCTCCGTGAGGCGCTGACCCACGGTGACGTCACGAGCTTCGCCCCCCTCCGCCCCACCCTCGCCCAGATCTTCAAGGAGGTCATCCAGTGACCACGGCAACCGAGTCCCCGATCCAGCCCGCCGGTCGTCGTCGCTCCGGCCCGGCCTCCCCAAGCCTCGTGCAGAGCATCGGTCTCGTCGCCGAGCGCGAAGTCAAGATGCGTCTGCGGAGCAAGACGTTCCTCATCTCGACTGGCATCCTGCTCCTCGTGATCCTCGCCGGCATCGTCGTCGGTGGGTTCCTCGCGAAGAACACCGCCTCGGAGACCACGAAGGTCGCGGTCGTCGGGAACGCGGGTGCGGGACTCGTCGACGGCAAGACCTTCGACGTGACCGAGGCGGCCGACGTCGCCGCCGCTGAAGCCCTGGTGAAGTCGGGTGACGTCGAAGCGGCGATCGCACCGGCCACCGACGACAACCCCACCGGCGTCCAGGTCATCTTCGACTCCGAGGCCTCCAACACGCTCATCATGCAACTGAGCGCGCAGCCGCAGGTCACCATCCTCGATCCCGACGCCGACGCCTCCGCGGGCTTCCTGCTCTACATCGTGTCGCTCGGGTTCGGTCTCGTGTTCTTCGTCTCCGCCACCACCTTCGGGGCGTCGATCGCGCAGAGCGTCGTCGAGGAGAAGCAGACCCGCGTCGTCGAGATCCTCATGTCCGCCATCCCCGTGAAGGCGCTCCTCGCAGGCAAGGTGCTCGGCAACAGCATCCTGGCGTTCGGGCAGATCCTGGCGATCGCGGCGCTGTCGGTGATCGGGCTGACCGTGACGGGCCAGACGGAGCTGCTCGCCGGACTCGGGACCCCGGTCCTCTGGTTCGTGGTCTTCTTCGTGCTCGGCTTCATCCTGCTGGCCGCGCTGTTCGCCGCTGCCGGATCGCTGGTCTCACGTCAAGAGGACATCGGTTCCACGACGACCCCGATTACGATGCTGATCATGATCCCGTACTTCGCCGTCATCTTCTTCAACGACAACCCGGTGGTGATGACGATCATGTCCTACGTGCCGTTCTCGGCAGCCGTGGGCATGCCCGTCCGCCTCTTCGTCGGCTCGGCGCAGTGGTGGGAGCCGATCCTGTCCCTGCTGATCCTCGCGATCACCGCGGCGCTCGTCATCCTCGTCGGCTCGCGGATCTACGAGAACTCGCTGCTGAAAATGGGTGGCCGGGTCAAACTCTCGGAAGCGCTCAAGGCATGAGCGGGCTCGGCGGGATCGACGAGGTCTTCAACCCGGGCGCCTTCGAGGCCAAGCAGTTCCTCGACGCCGAGCAGCGCCTCCCCGCGCCGGCGCCGCTCGCGGGCGATCCGGCGGGCGACATCTACGGCGACGAGCCCATCGTGCTCGACCTCGTGGACGAGGACGAAGAGGACCAGGACGCCCGACTGACGCCCGAGCAGGCCGCCGCGCTGGCGGCCGAGCAGCCGGCTCAGCCCTCCGCCGAGGACGAGCAGCAGGCCGCCGTCGCCTCCTCGATCGCCGTGCACGCGCTCGCCTACGAGCACGCGCTCGCGCAGGAGACGCCGGACGCGGAGCCGGAGCCCGGCGCGCACGCCGACGTCGACGCCGCGATCGACGCCGTGCCCGAGGAGGTCGTCCCCTCCTCCGACGGCCCGCGTCACGCCGCCGACTGACCCTGTTTCCCGGTTCACAATTCAGGAGCGCCTCGGCGCGTCCCCGCCGACACGCACGGTGCGAGGGCGCCACGCCCGGGCGCTCCTGAATTGTGAACATGCCCGACGGCGACCCGAGCACGCAGGAAGTCGGCCCGCGATGCACGGAAGCTGCGTGTGGCATGCGCGAGGATGGATCAGTGACCGACTCTCTGCATGACACCAGCATCCGTGGCTTCGCCTCCGACAACTACTCCGGCGTCCACCCCGAGATCCTCGACGCCCTCGCGGCGGCCAACGGCGGCCACCAGATCGCCTACGGCGAGGACGACTACACCCGTCGGCTGCACGAGGTCTTCGCCGATCACTTCGGCCGCGACGTCGCCGTGTTCCCCGTCTTCAACGGCACCGGCGCGAACGTCGTCGGTCTGCAGTCCATGCTCCCGCGCTGGGGTGCCGTCATCTCGGCGTCGACCGCGCACATCAACTCCGACGAGGGCGGCGCGCCGGAGCGGGTCGGTGGCATCAAGCTCCTGACGGTCGACGCCCCCGACGGCAAGCTCACGCCCGACCTCATCGACCGCGAAGCGTGGGGCTGGGGCGACGAGCACCGTGCACAGCCGCTCGTCGTCTCGATCACGCAGACCACCGAGCTCGGCACCCTGTACACGCCCGAGGAGATCCGCGCGATCGCCGACCACGCGCACGGTCACGGCATGAAACTGCACCTCGACGGCGCCCGCATCGCCAACGCCGCAGCAGCCCTCGGCGTCCCACTGCGCGCGTTCACCGCCGATGCCGGCGTCGACGTGCTGTCCTTCGGTGGGACGAAGAACGGACTCATGTTCGGCGAGGCCATCGTCGTCCTCGAACCGTCGGCGTCGGAGGGCCTCGTCTACCTCCGGAAGCTCAACATGCAGCTGGCGTCGAAGATGCGCTTCGGTGCGGCGCAGCTCATCGCCCTGCTCGAGCCGGCGGCCGACGGTGGCGACGGGCTCTGGCTCCGCTCCGCGACCCACGCCAATGCGATGGCCGCGCGCCTCCGCACCTCCCTCGAGGCCCTCATCGCCGCCGGCGAGGCACCGGGACTCGGCTTCAGCCAGCCGACCCAGGCCAACGCGGTGTTCGCGACCCTGCCAGCGGGCGTCCCCGACCGCTTGCGCGAACGCTTCCGCTTCTACGACTGGGACGCCGCGAAGGGCGAGGTCCGCTGGATGTGCTCGTTCGACACCACGGAGGACGACATCGACGCATTCGTCGCCGCGATCCGCGAGGAACTCGCCCGCGCGTAGCGGCCGGTCACGATGACGGCGGGCCTCTGCGCGTCGACCCCCGATATGGCAAGGTTGGAGATCGGGCTTCCAACCGGATGAGAGAGACGGTCATGCACTATCAGTCGACGCGGGGCCACGATCTGCCCCAGCACTTCTCGGACATCCTCCTCGGCGGGCTCGCCCCGGACGGCGGCCTGTACCTCCCGGCCGAGTACCCGCAGCTGACCGCTGACGAGCTCGAGTCGTGGCGCGAGCTGTCCTATGCCGACCTCGCGTTCGCCGTGCTGTCGAAGTTCGCCGACGACATCCCCGCAGCCGACCTCCAGGACATCACCCGTCGCACCTACACCGCCGAGGTCTACTCGAACGGCCGCGCAGGCGACGACGCGTCCCTCATCACCCCACTCCGCACCCTGGGTCACGAGGGCGACACGGAGCTGCAGCTCCTCGGCCTCTCGAACGGCCCGACGCTCGCCTTCAAGGACATGGCGATGCAGTTGCTCGGCAACCTCTTCGAGTACACACTCGCGAAGAGCGGCGACGAGCTCAACATCCTCGGCGCGACGTCCGGCGACACCGGGAGCGCGGCCGAGCACGCCATGCGCGGCAAGACCGGCATCCGGGTCATCATGCTGAGCCCGCACGGCCGCATGAGCAGCTTCCAGCGTGCGCAGATGTTCAGTCTCCAGGACGACAACATCGTGAACCTCGCCGTCGAGGGCAACTTCGACGACTGCCAGGACATCGTGAAGGCCGTCTCGAAGGATGCTCCGTTCAAGGCGCTCCACGCCGTCGGCACGGTCAATTCGATCAACTGGGCCCGCGTCGTCGCGCAGGTCGTGTACTACGTGCACGGCTGGCTGCTCGCGACCGACGGTCCGGGCCAGAAGGTGTCGTTCTCGGTGCCGTCAGGCAACTTCGGCAACGTCTGCGCCGGGCACATCGCCCGCTCCATGGGGCTCCCGATCGACCAGCTCGTCGTCGCGACGAACGAGAACGACGTCCTCGACGAGTTCTTCCGCACGGGCGTGTACCGCCCGCGTTCGGCGGCCGAGACGCACCACACCTCCAGCCCGAGCATGGACATCTCGAAGGCGTCGAACTTCGAGCGCTTCCTCTACGACCTCGTCGGTCAGGACGCGACCCGCCTCGGTGAGCTGTTCCGGTCCCTCGACGAGGAGGGCGGGTTCGACCTCTCCGGGACGCCCGAGTTCGAGCGGATCAGCGAGTTCGGCTTCGTCTCCGGTCGCAGCACGCACGCCGACCGCGTCGCCACCATCCGCGACGTGCACGAGCGCTACGGCGTCACGATCGACCCGCACACCGCCGACGGCGTCACGGTCGCCCGCCGCCACCTGCGCGAGGGCGTCCCGATGCTCGTCCTCGAGACCGCGCTGCCGGCGAAGTTCGCCGAGATCGTCCGCGAGGCGCTCGGCGAGGAACCGGAGCGACCCGAGGCGTTCGAAGGCATCGAGGGGCTCGAACAGCGCTTCGAGATCGTGCCGGCCGACGTCGACCGCATCAAGGCGATCATCGTGGAGCACACCGGCCGCTGACCCACCCCGGTCCCTGAGCCTGCCCTGGTCCCTGAGCCTGTCCCGGTCCCTGAGCCTGTCGAAGGGCACCGCGCTGTCGACACCGCGTCGGGTCCGGCGGGGAGCACGGAGGATAGGCGTCCGGCGTCCCTGAGCCAAGCCCCCGCGACGTCTCGGCGTCCGGCCTACGCTGCCGTCATGAGCAATCCCATGGATCCAGCAGCAGCAGACGCCCAACGCGAAGCCCTCGCCCACGGCGGCCCGGGCGCCCAGGCACACGTGCCCGGCGAGGACCAGACCGACAGCTCGGTCGGCGGTGTCGTGCCCGACGGCGGTGCGGTCGACCGCTCGGCCGACGACGCGGCCCCCGGTGACGGCGGCCTGAGCAACGCCGGCGACGGCGTCGGTGGTGACGACGTCGTCGGCGACGCGGGTCTGGACGACGACTCGGACACCGAGGACGCCGTCGAGGACCTCGACGACCAGGACGACCTCGCCGACCGCGCTCCCGTCGGCGACAGCTTCGGCGAGGGCCCGGAGTAGCGCTCCGGTCCCTGAGCCTGTCGAAGGGCGCTCCCGCTCAAGTCACTCCGGGCCCCGAGCCTGTCGAAGGGCACTCCCGCTCAAGTCACTCCGGGCCCCGAGCCTGTCGAAGGGCACTCCCGCTCAAGTCACTCCGGTCCCTGAGCCTGTCGAAGGGCACTCAGGGGACGAGGATGAGCTTCCCGCTCGGGTGACCCGACTCGCTCTCGCGGTGCGCATCGGCGGCCTCAGCGAGGGGCCGGACCGTCCCGAGCTCGAAGCTGAAGCGTCCCTGTTCGACGAGGGACGCGACCGCCGGGATCGCCTCCGCCCGCCAGGCCTGCTCCTGCGCCGTGAGCGGAAGCGGGTTGCCGCCTGACCATGCCTGGATCCCGAGGTCGGCCGCCTTCGCGCCGACGACGATCGTGCCGATGTGCTGCCGGTCCTCGACCAGCTCGAACGAGGCCTCGAGCGCCTCGTCGGTGCCGACGGCGTCGAGCACGCGGTCGACACCCTGCGGGACCGCCTTCTGCACGCGCTCGACGAGCCCGGGACCGTAGGTGACGGGGATCGCCCCGAGCTCCCGCAGCCGTGCGTGGTTCCCCTCGCTCGCGGTGGCGACGACGGTCGCTCCCCACGCCACGGCGAATTGCACGGCGGCGTGCCCCACCGAGCCCGATCCGCCGTGGATCAGGAGGGTCGTCTCCTCGGTCACGCCGAGCGACCGGAGCGCCTGGTAGGCCGTGCTCACGGGGATGCCGATCGCCGCCGCCTCCTCGAAGGAGATGGCCGCCGGTTTGCGGATGATCTGGTCGGGCGTGACGACGACGTGGGTCGCGTACGTCCCGGAGGCGTTGACGACGACGACCTCGTCGCCGATCGACCAGCCCTCGACCCCGTCGCCGACTTCGACGACGACGCCCGCGCCGTCGCTCCCGACGCGTCGGGTGCCCTGCAGCTCGCCGCCGCGGACACCGCTGCGGAGCTTCCAGTCGATCGGGTTCACGCCCGCGGCGCGCACCTCGACGACGAGTTCGCCGTGGCCCGCCTGAGGCGTCGGCACCTCGACGAGCTCGAGGACGTCGGCCGGGCCGAGCTCCTGGTACTGGATGACGGTCGCCATGTCGTTCCCTTCTCGAGGCGCGCCGTGCGCGCTCCTGATCGACGTCCGCCGCGCATCGCGACGGCCCTTCGAGGCTACTCCCGACGCTCCTCCACAGCCCCTCGGAACCTCCGGACCATGACGCTGCATGACCCGCGGATGGCACCGGCCCCGGCCTCCCGCGTAGCGTTGCAGCATGCCTCCCACTGATGGATCGACGTCCGCAGCGCCCGCCGCCACCATCGCGAACCTCCTCGCCGAGACCCGCAGCTACGCCCCACCGGCCGACCTCGCCCAGACGGCGAACGTCGGCCCGGAGGAATGGGCTCGCGCGGCCGCCGACCCCGTGGCGTTCTGGGAGGAGCAGGCCCGACGCCTCGACTGGGTCACCCCGTGGGAGACGGCTCACACCTGGGACCCGGCCCGGCCGGTCGAGGGGTCCGACCCGTCGGACCCCGAGCCCGAACTCACCGTCCCCGCCGCCACCTGGTTCGCCGGGGGAACGCTCAACGTGGCGGTCAACTGCGTCGACCGGCACGTCGACGCCGGACGAGGCGACAAAGTGGCCCTCCACTTCGAGGGAGAGCCGGGCGACCGCCGCTCCATCACCTACGCCGAGTTGCAGCGCGAGGTCGCGAAGGCGGCCAACGCCCTGACGGCACTCGGCATCGGCCAGGGCGACCGCGTCGTCATCTACCTGCCGGTCATCCCCGAGACGGTCATCGCCACCCTCGCCGTCGCCCGCATCGGCGCCATCCACTCCCTCGTGTTCGGTGGGTTCTCTGCCGAGGCGCTGCGCTTCCGCGTGGAGGACACCGAGGCCAAGCTGCTCATCACCACCGACGGCCAGTACCGCCGGGGTACGGCCGTGCCGGTCAAGCAGAACGCCGACGCCGCGGTCGACGGCGTGCCGTCCGTCGAGCACGTGCTCGTCGTCGCACGCACGGGCGACGAGACGCCGAACGTGCCGTGGACCCCCGGTCGCGACGTCTGGTGGCACGACACCGTGGGTGTCGCCGCCGACACCCACGAGGCCGAGGCGTTCGACGCGGAGAACCCGCTCTTCATCATCTACACGAGCGGCACCACCGGGAAGCCCAAGGGACTCGTCCACACGTCAGGTGGCTACCTCACGCAGGCGTCCTGGACCCACTGGGCGATCTTCGACGCCAAGGACGACGACGTCCACTGGTGCACCGCCGACCTCGCCTGGGTCACCGCGCACACCTATGAGATCTACGGTCCGCTCTCGAACGGGCTCACCCAGGTGATCTATGAGGGCACGCCGAACACCCCGCACCAGGCACGGCACTTCGAGATCATCGAGCGTTACGGCGTGACGACGTACTACACGGCGCCCACGCTCATCCGGACCCTCATGACGTGGTTCCCCGAGGGGCCGCCCGCCGAGTACGACCTCTCGACCCTCCGGCTCCTCGGTACCGTCGGCGAGGCGATCAACCCCGAGGCCTGGATGTGGTTCCGCGAGCGCATCGGGCGCGGCGAGACCCCGGTCGTCGACACCTGGTGGCAGTCGGAGACAGGGTCGGCCGTCATCGCGCCGCTCCCCGGCGCGACCACGATCAAGCCGGGTTCCGGCAGTCGCGCACTCCCCGGCCTGGAGGCGCTGGTCGTCGACGAGGACGGCGAGACGGTGCCGTACGGATCCGGCGGGTATCTGGTCGTCAGCCGCTTCGGGCCGTCGCTCGCGCGCACGGTCTGGGGCAACCCGGAGCGCTACCGCGACTCGTACTGGGCGAAGTACTGGAAGCAGGGCTACTTCTTCTCCGGCGACGGCGCCAAGTGGGACGAGGACGGCGACATCTGGGTCCTCGGGCGCGTCGACGACGTCATCAACGTCTCGGGCCACCGCCTGTCGACCATCGAGATCGAGTCGGCCCTCGTGTCGCATCCCCACGTGGGCGAGGCCGGCGTGGTCGGCGTGCACGACCCGATCACGGGGAGCGCGATCGCCGCGTTCGTCATCCCGTCCTCGCGATCCCACGGTCCGGAGGCCGACGGCGAGGCGTACTGGTTGGAGCGCTCCGCGGCACTCCGCGAGGCACTGCGCTCCCACGTGGCGAACGAGATCGGCCCGATCGCGAAGCCCCGCGACGTCTTCGTGGTCCCGGACCTCCCGAAGACCCGCTCGGGGAAGATCATGCGGCGTCTGCTCGGCGACATCGTCGACCAGCGGCCCCTCGGCGACACGACGTCGCTGCAGGACGAAGCGGCCCCGCACCGGATCGCGGAGATCGTCACTGCTGCACGGACCCCTCATGCCCGGGAATAGCGCCCCGATCGATGCAGTTGCATCCATCGTCAACGGCGACGCAACCTCTGTCCACTTCCCTTGTTTCGCTTGGAGACCGCATGTCCATCGTCACCCGTACCGCCCAGACCGACGCCCCCATCCTCGACGTCCTCGCCGACCGTTGGAGCCCCCGCGCCTTCGTGAGCGAGCCCGTCGCCGCAGCGAAGATGGCTTCGGCCCTGGAAGCCGCGCGTTGGTCGCCGAGCGCCAACAACGTGCAGCCCTGGCGGTTCATCGTCGGCACCAAGGGGACCGCCACGTTCGACACGATCGCTGAGCAGCTGGTGGCCTTCAACCGTGGTTGGGCCGCTCAGGCCGGCGCGCTCATCGTCGCCGTCGCCGAGACGCTCGACGACGAGGGCAACGAGCGCCCCTGGGCCATCTACGACCTCGGCCAGGCGATGGCGCACCTGAGCATCCAGGCCCACAGCGACGGTCTCTTCGCGCACCAGATGGCCGGCTTCTCCGCCGACGGCATCCGGGAGGCGTTCTCACTGCCGGACGGCCTCGTGCCGTTCACCGTCACCGCGCTCGGCGAGCTCGGCGAACCCGAGCTCCTGCCCGAGGGCATGCTCCGCGACCGCGAGACCGCTCCGCGTGAGCGCCGTCCCCTCGCCGACCTCGTGATCGTCCAGGAGTAGTCCGCTCGGTTCCTGCACCACCACGCTGCGCAGTCCGGTCCGCCGGGCTGCGCAGTCGTGGTTCGCGGGGCTCATCCGTCATCGCTCGGGCTAGGCCGGTGACGACACAGTCCAATGGCCGACACGATGAACAACGCAGTCAAGGCTGCTCCCACGCATGATCGCACGATGAGTTCTCCAGTCGCGCCCCAGTGGGCCCCGTAGACGATGATGCTGACCGTCGCGAGACCGGCGAGCAGGGCAGCGAGAGCGCTCATCGAAGCTCGTTCAGTCAGACGCCACCAATCGCGCGACGTATCCGGCTCCGTTGCACCGCGTGACTGGCGTGCTATCGCCCATACGCCGACCCCTTGGAACACCGCGACCACGGAGCCGCCGTCCGCCGTTCCAAACTGAACTGGCGCAGCCAGGAGACCGACGACGAGGCACACTCGCATCAACCGCGAGCGTATCCTCACATGCTCAATCCTCTTGCACATATGAAATATCTGAGCATATCTCGATCTGCGACCGACAACTCGATCGGTCAAGGACCAGTGACGGTCGAGGAGTCCGCCCCCGTCCGCTCAAGGCAGGCGGACATCCAACCGCCTGTCGAAGGGCGTGTCCGTCGCGCCGCTACAGCCCCGCGACGAGGTTGATGACGGTCGCGAGGATCACGGAGCCGAAGAGGTACGACAGCAGGGTGTGCTTGAGGACGGTGCGGCGCAGCTCGCTGGACCGCAGCGTCGTGTCGGAGACCTGGTAGGTCATGCCGAGGTCGAAGGAGAGGTAGGCGAAGTCGCTGTACTGCGGCGCCTCCTCCTGGTTGAAGTCGATGCCGCCCTCCGGCGCCGCGAAGTACATGCGCGCGTACCGCAGGGTGTAGATCGTGTGGATGAGCGCCCAGGAGAGCGCCACGCTCACGACCGCGAACCCGGCGAGCACGCCCTGCTCGACCCCGGAGGACGCCCTCGCCTGCAGGATGACGACACTCAGGGCCACGAGGCTCCCGACACTCGCGAGCACGATGAGCACCTCGCTGGTCGTCCGCCCGGGCTCCTCCGAGGTCGCGTGTTCGCGCGTCCGCTCCGGGCCCATCCGCCAGATGCGGATCCAGAGGGAACCGACGAAGACCACGCACGTGGTCCCCCAACCGGCGAGGATCGCACCCGCCCAGAACCAGTTCAGGCCGACGATCACGCCCACGGCGACACCGACGAGGGCGGAGACGGTCAACCGGAGCTTCGCGCCGTGCCGCACCATGATCGTTCCGGACGTCGATGAGCTCACGAGCTGATCGTGGCACCGTCCGCGGAGCGCGTGACGCAGACTCGCGGCCGACGCCGCACCTCACACCGCTTCGACGAACAACTCCTCCAACTCGGCGAAGACGCCGACGGCGAGGCGCTCGAACTGCTCGGCGCTCAGCAGGATCGTCTCGCCCGGGACGAGGCCGGTGAACGACGTCCCCTCGGCGTACTGCAGGACGGTCCCCACCGTGAACACCCGGTCGTGGTCGAGGATCGACGCGACGATGAGTTCGAGCTCGTTGAGGGCCCCGGGACCTTTGCCGAGCACCGAGCGCACCCGGTGGACGAACGGCCGGTCGAGCACCAGGGTGAGGCCGGTGAAGAACTCGGGGTCGACCACGGCCAGTGCTGCGGGGTCCGCTCCGGCCTCGGCCAGCGTCTCGCGTCCGGCGACGAGCGCGGCGATCATCGTCTTCGCCTGGTCGACCTCTCGCTGTTCGAAGGTCTTGCGTCCCAGCATGGGTGTCTCCTCGGCGTCGCGGATCGGGTGCGCTTCACGCTACTCCCCGGCACGCCCGGATCACAGCAGGCCTCGCGCGTCCGTTGGTCAGGCCTGCTTCCGCTCGCGACGCGGGACGTGGAGCGACACGACGCCGGCCTCGCGGTTGATGCGACGGACCCGTGCCCGCCAGATGAGCGCGAATGCGACGACGAGCACGATCAGGGCCGGCACGGCGAGCATCTTGAGCACCGGCATGCTCGGGAACAGCAGCCCCCAGAGCACGGCGTTGCCGTCCCAGAGGCCGTGCATGACCGCGACGAGCAGGTAGGTCAGGAGCACGCCCACGGTGATCCGGAACCGGCCGTTGCGTGTGGCCGCGAACAGCGCCGCGGCGAACAGTGCCGTCCACAGTGGGTGTCCGACCGGGTCGAAGATCGTCCGGGCGAACGCGGCCCCGGCCGCTTGGAACGCCGGGTGCGAGAGGATCGTCTCGAGTGGTGGCGAACCGGCGGCGAGCTTCTGGGAGGCTTCGACCCCGTCCGCCCACCCTTGCCCGATGTACCAGAGGTTCTCGAGGACGGCGAAGCCGATCCCGACAGCGCCGCCGACGAAGAGCCCGCCCCGGGCGGTCTTCACCGGCAGCCGCCACGCCACGATCACGACGGCGATGATCTTCGCCAGCTCCTCGGCGACCCCGGCGAAGAAGAGCCCGATGTCGTGCGGGTTCTCGCCGGCATCGGTCGCGGCGACGCCGATGAGGGAGTCGAAGGTGCTGCCGAGCGTGATGGCGATGAAGCCTCCGACCAGGACCGCCCAGAGGAGCGTCGCCGTCGTGACGCCGTCGCCCGGCTGAAGACGTCTGGCCATGATGAGCAGCAGGGTGGACGCGGCCAGCCCCGAGCCGAGCAGGATCCACGCGGGGACCACCGCCGGGTTGCCGAGGAGGACGTGCGGCACCAGCAGCAGGAACAGCCAGAGCGCCAGGCCACCGAAGAAGAACCAGGCGGGGGCATGTGTGTGACGCCAGAGGGGCACTTTGGCGTCGCTGGTCTCAGGCGTCGTGCTCGGGGCTGCGTGTGACATCGGGTCCTCTCAGGGCGCGCCGACCGGGCCCACCGCGAGGATCACGCTAGTGCGCGGCATCCGTCGCGCACCAGGGGTTTCCTCCCCCACTCGGGGGTCACGGCCAGCGCGGTGCTGTCGCGTGAGCGCGGGGCATGCGCGTGAGCGCGCCCCTCCGGAGGGGCGCGCTCACGTCGGTGGGTCGCGCTCGGGTCAGCGCACCGCGCTGGCCGCAAGCAGCCGGCTAGGCCGGGACCACCGCTCGCTCGACCGTGAGGCCGTCGCCGTCGAGCGCCAGGCCCACGTGCACGGTGTCGCCGTCGCGGATCGAGCCGTCGAGGATCGCACGCGCGAGGCGGTCGTCGATCTCCCGCTGCATGAGTCGACGCAGCGGACGCGCGCCGTACATGGGGTCGTATCCGCGCTCCGCGAGCCACGCGCGGGCGTCGGGCGTGACGGCGAGGTGGAGCCGACGCTCCCCCAGTCGACGCTGCAGGCGGTCGATGTACAGCTCGACGATCTGGCCGAGCTCCGCCTCGCTGAGCGGCTGGAACACGACGATGTCATCGAGACGGTTGATGAACTCCGGCTTGAACGCCTGGCGTACGAGCTGCTGCACCGCCTCCTCCTTCTGCTCGAGGGAGAGCGAGGCGTCCATCAGGTACTGCGAGCCGAGGTTGGAGGTCAGCACGAGGATGACGTTCCGGAAGTCGACCGTGCGCCCCTGCCCGTCGGTCAGGCGACCGTCGTCGAGCACCTGCAGGAGGATGTCGAACACCTCGGGGTGCGCCTTCTCGACCTCGTCGAGCAGTACGACGGAGTACGGGCGTCGACGAACGGCCTCGGTGAGCTGCCCGCCCTGCTCGTAGCCGACGTACCCCGGAGGTGCACCGACGAGCCGGGAGACCGAGTGCTTCTCGCCGTACTCGGACATGTCGATGCGGACCATGGCCTTCTCGTCGTCGAAGAGGAACTCGGCGAGCGCCTTCGCCAGCTCGGTCTTGCCGACGCCGGTGGGGCCGAGGAACATGAACGAGCCGGTCGGGCGGTCGGGGTCGGAGATGCCGGCCCGGGTGCGCCGGACGGCGTCGGACACGGCGGCGACCGCACGGTGCTGCCCGATGAGTCGGCGGGACAGCTCCTGCTCGAGGTGCAGCAGCTTCTCCGTCTCGCCTTGCAGCAGGCGACCGACGGGGATGCCGGTCCACGCGGCGATGACGGCGGCGATATCCTCGGCGGTCACCTGGTCGTTGACCATCCGGGGCTCGCCGTCGGTGTCCTGCTCGGCCGACTCCGCGAGCGCGAGTTCGCGTTCGAGCTGCGGGATGTCGGCGTAGAGGAGCTTGGACGCCTGTTCGAGCTTGCCCTCGCGCTGGGCGCGTTCGGCCTTGCTCCGGGCGGCGTCGAGCTGCTTCTTGAGGTCGCCGACCCGGTTGAGGCTCGCACGCTCGCGCTCCCAGCGCGCCTGCAGCTCGCCGAGCGCGGCCTGGCGGGTCGCGAGGTCCTCCCGGAGGCGGGCGAGGCGCTCCTTGGAGGCGTCGTCCTTCTCCTTCTTGAGGGCGAGCTCCTCGAGCTTCAGGCGGTCGACGCTGCGTCGGAGTTCGTCGATCTCGACGGGTGCCGAGTCGATCTCCATGCGCAGTCGGCTGGCAGCCTCGTCGATGAGGTCGATCGCCTTGTCGGGCAGCTGCCGCGACGTGATGTAGCGGTTGGACAGGGCTGCTGCGGCGACGAGCGCGTTGTCGGCGATGGCCACCTTGTGGTGCGCCTCGTACCGCTCCTTGAGGCCACGGAGGATGGCGACCGTGTCCTCGACGCTCGGCTCACCCACGAACACCTGCTGGAAGCGACGCTCCATGGCGGCGTCCTTCTCGATGAACTCGCGGTACTCGTCGAGCGTGGTCGCGCCGATGAGCCGGAGCTCACCGCGGGCGAGCATGGGCTTCAGCATGTTGGCCGCGGCGACGGACCCCTCGCCGCCACCGGCGCCCATGAGGACGTGGAGCTCGTCGATGAAGGTGATGATCTGTCCGTCGGACTCGTCGATCTCCTTGAGCACCGCCTTGAGGCGCTCCTCGAACTGCCCGCGGTACATGGCACCCGCCACGAGTGCGGAGAGGTCGAGGGAGATGAGCTGCTTGCCCTTGAGGCTCTCGGCGACGTCGCCCGCGACGATGCGCTGGGCGAGGCCTTCGACGACGGCGGTCTTGCCGACGCCGGGCTCGCCGATGAGGACGGGGTTGTTCTTGGTGCGTCGCGTGAGCACCTGGCTCACGCGACGGATCTCGGCGTCGCGGCCGATGACCGGATCGAGCTTGCCGGAGGCGGCGATCTCGGTCAGGTTGACGCCGTACTGCTCGAGCGCGCTGCGCTGATCCTCTTGCTGAGGCGTCTGGCCTGCTGGCATGGGTACGGTCTCCTGTTCAAAACTTGAGTGGATGTGACTCAAGTTTACCACCGCCGCTCTCTGCCGACAAGATGCGATCGGCAGGTGTTCTCCAGCGCATCGAAGGGTAGGCTTACCTATCGATGCCTCGCCTCAGTGAACAGACCCCCGACTCGATCTTCATCCTCCTCGCAGCCGTCGTCCGGCGCATCGAGCAGGTGAGCCCGAGCTATCGGCGGTTCACGTTCACGGGCCCCGAGGTCCAGCACATCGCGGACAACCGTCACGACCAGCGCATCAAGCTGCTCTTCCCGCTGCCCGACACCGGTTTCGACGAGCTGCCGATGCACGACGACTGGTACCAGGCCTGGCGACTGCTGCCCAACGACAAACGTCACCCGATGCGCACGTACACGATCCGCGAGGTCCGGCCCGAGCTCGCCGAGTTCGACGTCGACATCGCGCTGCACGGCCGCGTCGGCCCCGCGTCCACCTGGGCGATGGACGCGAAGGTCGGCGACGAGCTCGTCGTCAACGTCCCCAACGCCCGGTCGGCCGTCCCGGCCGGCGGCATCGACTGGCACGCACCGGCCACCGTCGACCAGGTGCTCCTCGCCGGCGACGAGACGGCCCTGCCCGGGATCGCCGGGATCCTCGAGCGCCTGCCGAGCACCGCGCGCGGGATCGCGGTCGTCGAGCTGCCGCACGAGGACGACATCGCCGCCCTGTCCACGAAGCCCGACGGGGTCGAGGTCGTCGTCCTCCCCCGCGGCGACCAGCCCGTGGGCACCCTGCTCATCCCCGAGGTCGAGCGCATCGCGAGCCGCCTCGCGCCGAGCGTCGACACCGCCACGATCGCCACGCAGCCGGCACTCGAGGACGTCGACGTCGACACCGAGCTGCTCTGGGAAGCGCCGGTCAACGCGACCGGAGGCCCCGTCCTCGAGAGCGCACCGCTCTACGCGTGGCTCGCCGGAGAGGCGTCGGCCATCAAGACGCTCCGCCGACACCTCGTCTCCGGGTGCGGCGTCGACCGCAAGTCGGTCGCGTTCATGGGCTACTGGCGACACGGCAAGGCCGAAGACAACCGATGAGCCGGTGAGCGCCGACCTCGACAGCCTGCGGCTCCCGACCGCGGCCGCCCGCGCACGAGAGGCGTCGACCGGTATCGCCCGATCGACCGCGTCGCGCTGGCTGCTGCTCGTCGCCGCGCTCGTCGTGCTCGCCGCCATCGCCGCGGGCAGCCTCTTCATCGGCTCGGGGACGATCAGTGCCGCCGAGGTCTGGCGGGCGCTGTCACAGGGCGGCGACGACACCAACGCGATCCTCGTCACCGGGTTCCGGGTGCCGCGCATGCTCCTGGCCATCGGCGTCGGTGCGGCGCTCGGCCTCGCCGGAGCGATGATGCAGGCCGTCACGCGGAACCCGCTCGCCGACCCCGGCATCCTCGGCGTCAACGCCGGGGCGTACATCGCGGTCGTGCTCGCCGTCGCCATCGCCGGCACCGCCGACCTGAGCTCCTACGTGTGGTGGTCCTTCGCCGGCGCGGGCCTCGCCGCCGTCATCGTGTACGTGATCGGCTCCCGGGGCCGCGCCGGGGCGACCCCGGTGCGTCTCGTCCTCGCCGGTGTCGCACTCTCCGCAGCGCTCCAGGGGGTGACCTTCGCCATCACGATCCGCAACCCCGACATCTTCGACAAGATCCGCTTCTGGCAGGCCGGCTCGCTGCAGAACCGCCAGATGGACGTGCTCCTCGGGGTGCTGCCGTTCCTCATCGTCGGGGTCGTCCTCGCCCTCGTCGTCTCCCGATCACTCAACGCCGTCGCCCTCGGAGACGACCTCGCGACCTCACTCGGCACGAAGGTGCTCCGGACGCGGGTGCTGTCGGTCGTCGCGATCACCCTGTTGTGCGGCTCGGCCACCGCGGCGGCCGGACCGATCGCCTTCCTCGGACTCATGTCGCCCTACCTCGCCCGGGCCGTCGTCGGACCGGACCAGCGCTGGGTACTGCCGTTCACGATGGTGTTTGCGCCGATCATCTTCCTGCTGTCCGACCTCGTCGGGCGGGTCGCCGTCCCCGGCGAGATGCCGGTCGGGATCGTCACGGCGTTCGTGGGTGCCCCGCTCCTCATCGTGCTCATCCGCCGTTCGAAGGTGCAGGGGCTGTGACCGCGGTCGCCGAGCCGGGCCGGCGCACCGTGCGGATCGGTCGGGTCAGCTGGGTGGTCCACCGGCGTGAGCTGATCGTCGTCGGCGCTCTGGTCGCCGTCATCGTGGGGGTCGGCGCCTTCGCGCTCACCCAGGGCGAGTACCGCATCCCGCTCGACAAACTGCTCGCCGCGTTCACCGGCACGGGTTCGGAGAGCGTCGTCCGCATCGTGTTGGAGTGGCGCCTGCCGCGGGTCGTGATCGCCGTCGTCGGCGGGATCGCTCTCGGGCTCTCCGGCGCGATCTTCCAATCGATCACCCGGAACCCACTCGGCAGCCCCGACATCATCGGGTTCAACTCCGGCGCGTTCACCGGCGCGCTCATCGTCACCCTCGTCGTCGGCGGGAACTATGCGGCGATGGTCTCCGGCGCGTTGATCGGCGGGCTCGCGACGGCCCTCATCGTCTACCTCCTCGCGTGGTCCCGGGGCGTCCAGGGGTTCCGGCTCATCGTGATCGGCATCGCGATCAGCGCCGTCCTCAACGCGTTCAACGACTACCTGCAGCTGCGGGCGGACCTCAATGCCGCCATAGCCGCTGCCAGCTGGGGCATGGGTTCGCTCGCCGACCTCGGGTGGCAGGACGTCGTGCCCGTGACGATCGCGGTCGCGGTCCTCGTCCCCCTCCTCGCGCTCATGTCCCGCCGACTCGGCATGCTGGAGTTCGGCGACGACATCGCGAGCGCCCTCGGCATCCCGGTCGAACGCACGCGGCTGTTGCTGCTCGTGATCGGCGTCGCCCTCACCGCGACCGTCACCGCGGTCGCCGGCCCGATCGTCTTCGTCGCCCTCGCCGCACCCCAACTCGCCCGGCGGCTGACGAGGTCCGCCGGCATCACCCTCGTCCCCTCGGCCGCCATGGGTGCGGCGTTGCTCCTCGTGAGCGACGTCGTGGCTCAGCGGATCATCGCCCCGGCCGCCCTGCCGGTCGGTGCGGTGACCGTGACCCTCGGCGGCATCTACCTCATCGCCCTGCTCATCACGCAGGCGGGAAAGCGCTGACATGAAGACCGATACCCCCACCACGAGACTCGCCGGAACCGGCCTCCGCGTCGGCTACGACCAGCGGACCATCATCCACGAGCTGGACATCGCGATCCCCGACGACTCGTTCACGGTCATCGTCGGGCCGAACGCCTGCGGCAAGTCGACGCTCCTGCGTGCCCTCGCCCGGCTGCTGAAGCCGACGCAGGGACAGGTCGTGCTCGACGGTCAGGAGATCACGCGCTACCCGTCGAAGGAGGTCGCAAAGCGCATCGGGCTGCTGCCGCAGACGTCGATAGCGCCCGACGGCATCTCGGTGATCGACCTCGTGTCGCGTGGCCGATACCCGCACCAGTCGATCCTCCGACGCTGGTCGGCGGCCGATGAGGCGGCGGTGCTCGCGGCGATGGAGGCGACGAACGTCACGGAGCTGTCCGGTCGCCTCGTCGACGAACTGTCCGGTGGCCAGCGCCAGCGGGTGTGGGTGGCGATGGCCCTCGCTCAGGAGACGCCGTTGCTGCTGCTCGACGAGCCGACGACCTTCCTCGACATCACGCATCAGGTGGAGCTGCTCGACCTCTTCACCCGGCTCAACCAGGAGGGTGGCCGCACCCTCGTCGCGGTCCTGCACGACCTCAACCAGGCGGCGCGGTACGCGACGCACCTGATCGCGATGCGGGACGGACACGTGGTCGCGCAGGGTGCGCCGGCGGACATCGTGACGGCCGAGCTCGTCGAGGAGGTCTTCGGGCTCCGCTGCCGGATCATCGACGACCCCGAGTCGCACACGCCGCTCGTCATCCCGCTGATGGGCGCGCACTGACCCGTGTTTCTGGCCGGTGTCAGCGCGGTGCGCTGGCGTGAGCGCGGGCTTGCAGGCGTGGGCGCGCCCCGCTGACGTGAGCGCGGGCCTCCGGAGGGGTGCGCTCACGTCGGCGGGGCGCGCTCACGAGGTGGATGCGTGCCGGCGTCAGCAGCCGATGGCTGGTTTGCCGGGGCGGCAGGGTTTGTCGACGCCCACGGTCGAGTTCCGCACGATCTGCACCGCGTGGGGTTCTTCGGTCGGGATCGACAGGGTTCCGACGACAGGAAGCCACTCGCTGTCGCCGATGCGGTATTCGGCGGCGTACTCGACTTCGACGGTGATGGTCTTCGTCCCGACCGTCGTGTAGCGGTGGCTGGTCGGGGTCTTGGAGAACTCCGCGAGTCCGAGGGCAGCCCACGTGGATCCGCCGGTTCGGGTGGTGGTCGTGTCGCCGTCGCTGTAGTCGTAGGTGAAGCCGACGGGGATGAAGTTCACCTCTGCGACCTGGCCGAGGAGGGTGCCGGTGCGGGTGTGTCCGGAAGCAGCTGCGATGACGTTGGTGTGGAGCCCGCGGACGCCCCAGGCGGCGGGTTCGGTGGTGACGGTGGGTGCGGCGGGGGCGAAGCTGGCGACGTCGCGGATCGTCACGGGCTGCGCTACTGGTGCTGCTGCGAGGTCGGTGCCGAGGTCGCCGGGCGTGAAGGTGTAACACTCGTCCGGCCGCATGAGGCTGCAGACGGTCCGTTCACCGTTGGGCCCGTCGGTCACCCCGGGTGGCAACTCGGCCGAGCCGCCACCACCACTGCCTCCGCCCGTTCCGCCACCGGACCCACCGCCAGTGCCAGGGCGTTCGACGCTGCCGCCGATGTCGACCGAACCGTTACCGATGCAAGCGCCCGAAATTGCCCCGCCAGCATCGCAGCTGGCGGCGACGGCGGCGGACGCCAGCCCGACGCCGCCCACGAGCATGAACCCGATGGCCAGCGCAGCACCTACTCTCCGCATGAGGACCCCTCCTTGATGACTTCGTGCTTCGCCAGCACGTAGGGCCGTTGATCAGCAGCACCCGGAGCAATATGAACTGCCCAGGTGCGCTTGGCTGGGCGTTCAGGCTTGATGATCGACGCTCCTGCCCCATCCGTTGCTTGCAAGCCCGTCATGTCCACGCAGGCGGATCCGACGATCAGGACGCCCGCTGCGTCAGCTTTCGAGTACCAGTCGCTGATTGTGAACACCTCCAGCGAAGCCGCGCCGGAGAAGGTCCATCCGAGCTCCTGGAGCTTCGACAGGCTCTCGTTCTCGAACGTTCGGAGCTCTCCGGTTGTCACCTCATCGATGCGAGCAGGATCGACTCCGCCGTCTGCGACGACCCGGTTCCACACGCCCAAGTAGCTCTCGTAAGCCTCAGTGCCGGCCGCCAGCGCCTGTTCCTCGTTCTCGAAGACCGGCGGCGAACTCTTCGGAGGCGGCGCGGGTTCAGGTCCCGTGCACGCGGTGAGGGCGAGCAGTCCCGCCGTGAGAACGATCGTAGAGACAGAGCGAGAGCGCGAGGTCCGTGGCATCCCTCGACGCTAAGCGCACCCAGACTCCCGCTCAGGGTTATCCACAGAGCAGATATGCCTACACCGACATATGCCGCGCAAGTGGTCCGTGTGCCAGCGCGATGCGCTGACGCGAGCGCACCTCAGGGGACGTGAGCGCGGGTCTCCGGAGGGGTGCGCTCGCGTCAGTGACCCGCGCTCACGTCAGCGCACCGCGCTGGCCGAAGCACAAGCGTTACCGGGACGTGACTTGGGAAGCTTAGGCTTACCTCATACCCCACGTCTTCAACGGAAAGCAGAACATGCGCCGCATGACCCGCACCCTCACCGCCGTCGCCGCCCTCGCGGTCGCAGGCCTCGCCCTCGCCGGCTGCACCGCCGGGTCCTCCACCGACGACGCCTCCACCGGCACGCTCGGCACCGTCGACACGATGTTCGGCGAGGTGACCGTCCCGGAGCCCGCCGGCGACCTCACCGTCGTCGCCCTCGGCTGGTCCGACGCGGAGATGGCGCTCTCCCTCGGCGTCGTGCCCGTCGGTGTCTACGACTGGCAGTCCTTCGGCGCCGACAACAAGGCCGTCGGCCCATGGGCCACCGACCTGTTCGGCGACGTCACCCCCGAGATCATCGAGGACAGCGGCGACACGGTCAACTACGAGCAGATCCAGGCGCTCGAACCCGACCTCATCCTCAACACCCGGTCCGCCGGCGACGAGAAGCAGTACGAGCGGCTCTCGGAGATCGCCCCGACCGTCTTCGCACCCAAGGGGACCGCCGCGTTCGCAACCCCGTGGGACGTCCAGCTCGAGCAGGTCGCCGCCGCGCTCGGCAAGACCCAGGAGGGCGACGCACTCGTCTCCGCCACGAAGCAGTCGATCAACGAGGCCGCCGACCTCCACCAGGAGTTCGCCGGGCTCACCACCGTCGCCGCGACGAAGTTCGGCGACGCCTACGGCGCTTACCTCGAGGGCGACGGTCGCTTCGACATCCTCGCCGACCTCGGCTTCCAGCAGAACCCGGCCGTCCTCGACCTCGAGGCCTCCGGTTTCTACGCGGCGGTCTCCGCCGAGCAGGTGTCCGCGTTCGACGCCGACGTCGCCGTCCTCCTCCCGATCGGGTTCAGCGCAGCGGACACCACCGCCGACCCGCTGCTCGCGAGCCTCCCCGTGGTGCAGGACGGTCGCGCGATCGTCCTCGACCCCGCCGACGAGCTCACGCAGGCCTACAGCGCGGCGTCCGTGCTGAGCATCCCCGTCGTCCTCGAGCAGCTCGTCCCGAAGCTCGCCGAGGCCGCCGTCAAGGTCGCGAAGTAGGGTCCAGCCCACCAGCACCACAGCAGGAGATCCGCGCGAGAGCCGGACGGAATCGCGTCTTCCGTCCGGCTCTCGCGCTGTTCTCCGGCTCTCACGCTGAGCGCCCCGACGCTCAGGCCGGCCGGGACAGCTTCCGCAACCGCGCGAACCCCAACGCCGCGACGATCACGAGCACCCCGACGAGCAGGACGACGGCCGCACCCGGCGCCACCGGCGCCAGCGCGGTCAACCCACCACCGACGAGGATCGCCAGCAGGACGGCGTCCGACTGCCAGAGCAGGACGTTCAGCGAGGACGCATCGCCGAACGGTGTCGGGACGGGCATGAGCAGCAGGATCGGCAGTGGTCCCTTCGCCGCGTCGAACGTCCGGAGCACGATGATCCACACCGCGAGCAGCGGCCACCACCCGAGCGGCTGGAGGAGGGTCATCCCGCCCAGTGCCGCGGAGGCGAGCACCCCGAGCAGGGCGCCGATCCCTCCGATCACGACCGCGGCCAGCAGCGGGGCGACGGCTCCGGCGAGCACGAGCGAGCGGGGGCTCCGACCGTAGAGCGTGGGCGTCCCCGCGCTCTCGACCCCGTGTCGCACCGCGTCGCACCAGACACCCACCGCGAGGTAGGCGAGGAACGCCGCGGGGACGGCGAGCATCCACCGCACACCGTCCGGGAGCCCGAAGGAGAGACCGACCGACGCGCCGGACGCCGCCAGGACGACGGAACCGAGGGCGACCCGCCCGGGTGTCCGCCGAGCTCCGACGATCGACCGCCTGAGGACGACGAGCCAGAACGGCCCGGTCATCCGCAGCGGGACACGGCGACCGCTCGTCGGGGAGGCTCGCAGCCCGCCGACGGCACCCGAGGCGTCACCGCTCTGCAGCATCATCCCGACCCGCTGCCAGCGCAGCGCCTGGTCGAGGAGGGGTCCGCTCCGCAGTCCGTCCAGCGCCCTCGGGACGAGCAGGAGGGAGACAGCACCGAGCACGACGAGCGCGACAGCCGGCCACCACGACACCGGCACCCCCACCGACGCGAACCAGCCACCTCCACCACCCCAGGTGAAGAGCCGCGCCCAGTCCCCCGTCGCGAGTGCACCGCCGAGCACCATGGCCTCGATGCCACCGGCCACCGGCGACCAGAGGAGCCCCAGCCATCCCCACGGCGAAAGGAGCAGCATGCCCGGGACGAGGAGACCCAGCACCCCGCCTGCACCGGCGACGATGACGACAGCGGCGACCGTCCGTCGCGAACCGTGCTGACCGAGCAGCCACGCCACCGCCAGGAGCAGGGAGAAGCCCACGGCACCGATCACGAAGGCCACCACGGCGGCGGGCACGGTCGGTCCGGTCATGCCGATCACCGAGGCCGTGTCGGCGGCCACTCCCACCGAGACGGTCGCCCGCTCCCCCGGCACCAGGAGTCGCGACAAGCCGACCACCCCGGCCACGAGGACCGAGAGCCCCGCGAGTGCGAGCGCAGAGGTGACGAAGGGACGACGCAGCGTGAGTCGACGCGGCAGTGGCGACTCGGCGAGGAACTGCACCGCAGCAGGCCTCGGCACGACCGGTCCCCTCGTCCGGCCACCGAGCACGACGACGATCGTCGCGATCGCCGAGAGCAGCGCGACCGCGCCAGGCCGGACGGCCGCCACGACGCCCGCGGCATCCGGCTCGATCAGTCCGAGGACTGCGAACCGCACGAGCGGAGCACCCACGATGAGTGCGACGAGCAGCGCGGCATAGACGACGAACGCGACGTCGGCGACCCGCGGACGCCCGTCGCGCGCGGCGAGCACCGCCCGGCCGGCGCCGAGGATCCGACGGTCGTCGCGCGAGATGCGCCCGGTGCCGGTGCTCACGGGGCTTCGACCGTGATCGCCTCGTCCGCGACCCGTTCGACGAGACCGGCGTCGTGGCTCGCGAAGACGATCGCCGCCCCGCGCTCCTTCGCGAGCAGAATGCGGTCGGCGACGAGGCCACGCCGCTCGGCGTCGAGGCGCTGCTCCGGTTCGTCGAGCACGAGGACGTCGAAGGGCCGGACGAGCGCCGTCGCCAGGGCGAACAACTGCGACTGACCCGAGGACAGCTCGGTGGCGAAGCGGCGCGCGAGCGTGTCGATGCGCAGGGCCACGAGCAGCTCGTCGGCGGCGGCGTCCGCCGCCTGGCCGGTCACACCCCAGGTCGTCGAGATGTAGCGCAGGTGTTCGCGCAGCGTCAGGTCCGGCGCGTAGGCCGGGGTGCCGATGAGGGCTGAGACGGAGCGACGCACCGTGCGGTCGCGGTCGTCGATGGTCCGGCCGCCGATCGTCGCCGTCCCGCTCGACGGGCGCAGCCGTCCGCTGAGGATCCGCAGCAGGGTCGTCTTGCCCGATCCGTTCCGCCCCCGGACGGCGAGCGCCATCCCCCGCTCGACCCGGATGTCCGTGGGCGCCAGCAGGGTCTCCCCGTCGATCACCGCGCCGACGCCGTCCGCCTCGATCAGCGGCTGCATCGCGGCAACCGACTCCCCCTCGTGTCCCGACATCGTCCCATCCTCGCAGGCGTCCGCCGAGGTGTCCTCCACCGCACGGCGGATCGCGCGGTCGGGCGTGGGGCTCAGCACGCCGGTCGAGGGTGCAGAATGCAGAGCATGGGAATCGTCACCGGGCGCCGGAACGCGCGTCCGCCGAAGCAGCGCCGCGGTGGCGGACCACCCGAGGGCGACGCCTATGACGAGGTCGTGCGGGAGATCCGA
The DNA here is from genome assembly GCF_050587365.1 of Plantibacter auratus. Lineage (NCBI taxonomy): Bacteria > Bacillati > Actinomycetota > Actinomycetes > Micrococcales > Microbacteriaceae > Plantibacter > Plantibacter auratus. The sequence goes on from NZ_JBOBFV010000002.1 coordinate 208,132, forward strand.
GCCGGACGCCTCGACGTTGACACAGGCGCGGAACGACTGATCGAGCGGCTGACCGACGCGGAGCTCCTGGGGCTGCTCGACGGCGACTCCCCGCGCCGACTCCTCCCGCTGATCCCCGTGCTGCTCCACCGGCGTCCGTTCGTGGCCGGAGCCGTCCCCCGGCTCGGGATCCCGGGGGTCCGGTTCAGTGACGGCGCCCGCGGTGTCGTCATCGGCGAGTCCACCGCATTCCCCGTGACGATGGCGCGGGCGGCCACCTGGGACCCGGTGCTCGAGGAGCAGGTGGGTGAGGCGATCGGTGCGGAGACGCGGATCCGCGGGGCGAACTACTCGGCGTCCGTCTGCGTCAACCTGCTCCGCCATCCCGCGTGGGGGCGCGCACAGGAGTGCTACGGCGAGGATCCGGTGCTGACGGGCCGGATGGGATCGGCCATGACCCGCGGCGTCCGCGTCCACACGATGGCGTGCGTGAAGCACTTCGCGCTCAACTCCATGGAGGACGAGCGGTTCGAGGTCGACGTCTCGGTGGACGACCACGCACTGCACGAGGTCTACCTGCCGCACTTCAAGGCCGTGATCGACGCCGGCGCGGACTCGGTCATGAGCGCGTACAACCGGGTGCGGGGCGAGTACATGGACGTCAACCGTCCGCTGCTCACCGAGGTGCTGCGGGAGGAGTGGGGCTTCACGGGCTTCGTGACGAGCGACTGGGTCTTCGGGACCCATGACGCGGTCGGCAGCCTGGAAGCCGGGATGGACGTGGAGATGCCGCTCCGCCTGCGACGGGCGCACGAGTTGCCCGCCGCCCTGCGGGCCGGCACCCTCCCCCACGCCACCGTCCTGCGCTCGGCCCGGCGCATCCTGCGGACGACCCTCCTGCACGCCGCGACCCGCACCCAACCGCAACCCTCGGCGGACGTCGTCGCCGGCTCGGCCCACCGCGCGCTCGCCCGACACGTCGCCGAGGAGTCGATCGTGCTCCTCGCCAACCGCCCGGTCGACTACGGCGTACCGCTCCTCCCCCTGTCGGCGACGACCCGTCGGATCGCGGTGGTCGGCCGTCTCGCGGACCGGGCGAACCTCGGCGACCACGGCTCGTCGCGCGTCCGTCCGCCGACCACCGTCTCGCCGCTGCAAGGGCTCCGTGAGGCACTCCCCGACACGCAGATCACGACCACCCCGGCCGGGAACGTGCGGGCCGCGGTCGCTGCGGCGGTGGCAGCCGACACGGCCGTCGTCGTCGTCGGCTTCGATCAGCACGACGAGGGCGAGTCGGTCGTCACCGGCGGCGTCGACGTCGGCGTCCTCGGGGCGGCCCTGGACTCGGGTCGACTCCGTAGCGCCATCACGGGCGTCGCGCACCTCGCGTCGCGGTTCGTGCGCGGCGGCGATCGCACTTCGCTCCGTCTCCGGCCGTCGGACGAACGCCTCATCCTGGCCGTCGCCGCAGCCAACCCGCGAACGGTCGTCGTGCTCATCGGCGGGAGCGCGATCCTGACCGAGGCCTGGCGCGACCGGGTCCCGGCGCTCGTCCTCGCCTGGTACGGCGGGATGGAGGGTGGTCGAGCGCTCGCCGACGTCCTGACCGGTGTGGTCGAGCCCGGCGGGCGACTGCCGTTCGTGATCCCGACCGATCCCGCACACCTGCCGCCCTTCGACCGCGAGGCGAAGGCCGTCGTGTACGACGACCGCTGGGGACAGCGGCGGTTGGACGAGGAGGGTCACACGCCGGCTTTCCCGTTCGGCTTCGGCCTCGGGTACACGACGATCGACCACCGCCTGCTCGGGCACCGGTTCGACGACACCGGTGGGACCGCCGAGGTCTTTGTGACGAACACCGGTCACCGCGAGGGGTCGACCGTCGTCCAGCTCTACGCCGCCGACACCGCACGCGATCGACCGGTCGCCCAGCTCCTCGGGTTCCGGAAGGTGACCCTGCAGGCGGGCGAGGAACGCGTCGTCCGGGTCGTCCTCGATCCGACACCGACGCTCGAACGCGACCCGGTCACCCGCCGCTGGTCACCCCGCACCGGCGACTGGGCACTGCAGGCCGCCCAGCACAGCCCGTCGACCTGGGCGGACGCGACCCCGCTGCGGAACGGTGACAGCGACCTCGACGACGACCCCGCCCGACTGCCGGACACAGCCGGCTGACCCGACCCGATCAGCTCGGGCCGGCCGACTCGAGGCCGGCGAGACCCTCGACCCGCACGGCGAGCTCCTCATCCCGTCCGAGGACGGCGCGGAGGAGGCGCTGCGAGTCACGCCGGACGGAGAGCACCGCGTCGTCGCGTCGCAGCACGAGGGTGCCGTCCGGCCCGGTGTAGCGCTGCTGCAGGTCGTCCAGCTCACCGGCCCGGAGCAGCGCGACCGTGCTGGACGCCGCCGGGTCGACGAGACGCACGAGGGCCGACTCGCCCTCGAGCTCGCTCGCGACCACCCGCCGGGCGCTCGCGTCGAAAATCGTCTTCTGCGCCGCCCGGGTCACGACGAACGGTCGTGCCGGACCGTCGAGCAGCCGGTCGACGACGTCGCGGGCCGCGTCGGGGCGACCGACCCGTCGGGCCGCGGCCTGCATCCGCGCCAGACGACCCGGCTCGCCGAGGATCCCGTCGATCTTCCACCCGATCGTCGTCGCGGTGTTGCACCGGACGGCGGCACCCTGCTCCATGAGGTAGTCGCCGTTGCGGACCTCCTGCCCGGGGATGGGGTTCACGAGGACCATCGGCAGACCGGCGGCCATGCACTCCGACGCCGACAGTCCTCCGGGCTTGCCGATGAACAGGTCGGCTCGGCGCAGGAGCCGCGGCATCTCGTCGGTGAAGCCGAGCACGGTGTAGCGGTCGTCGCCGGGCGCGATGAGGTCCTCGACACTCCGCCGCAGTGCCTCGTTCCGCCCGCACACGATCGTCGCGGTGAACGGCGACCGCAGGTGCAGCGTCTGTCGGACGACCGCGAGCGCGTAGTCACCGCCGGACGCACCGGCCGAGATGAGCAACATGGGCGGTGCTGCCGGGTCGCGCTCGGCCGGGGTGCTCGGCTGGGCGGCGATGGGGATCCCCGAAGCCACGACGCGGTCGGGCGGGAGACCGAGGGCCGTCAGCTGGACCCGCCCCTCCTCCCGGGCGAGGAAGAGCGCGTGGAAGGCGCTCGTCAACCACAGCCCCTGGAAGTCGTAGTCCGTGGTGACGATCGCGGTCCTGGCGTCGACGGCGCCGCGGAGGATGAGGGAGGCCAGCAACTGGGCCGGGAGGAAGTGGGTGCAGATGATCGCCGTGGGTCTGAAGCGTTTGATCGCGCTGACCACCGGCATCGCGTTCGCCCGCGTCCAGGGGTCGAGCGGGCCGCGACGACGGAACGGTGCGTCGCTGAGGTCGTAGCCCCACTCCACGAGCCAGGGCGTCTCCTCGACGAGCACGAAGTACCCCTTGCCGAGGACGTCGCGGTACAGGGAGGTGCTCGCCTGCAGGACGTCCAGCACCTCGACCTCGGTGACGTCGGGACGCCCGGCACACGCCTGTTCCACCGCGGCGGCGGCGCTGTTGTGTCCGGACCCGACCCCGGCCGACAGGATCAGGACGCGTTCGCCGCCGTCCGGTCCGGGGTGCTGCTTCGATGTCCTGCGCATGAGCCGATGCTAGCGCGCGGCCTCCGGCGCCAGGGCTGCCTCGTACAGACTGATGAGGCGGGTGGTCTGCGTCGACTGGCGCAGGGTGCGGGCGAGGCCCGGTGCGACGACCGGTGCGGTTCCCGCCTCGATGTCGGCGACGGCGCGGCGGATCGCTTCGGCGAGCGCCTCGACCCCACCGTCCGTCGGCTGCCACATCGAGTCGGCCGGGAGCTCCGCCGCGATGTTCGGGTCGCTGATGATCGACGGTGTGCCGAGTGCGGCCGCCTCGAACACGGTCATGCCCTGCGTCTCGAACCCGATCGACGTCTGCACGAGGGCGTCGGCGTCGGCGATCGCGCGCAGCGAGTCGGGGTACGAGACACGACCGGCGAAGACGACGTGGTCGGCGAGGTCGTGTTGTGCGACGAACGCCTGGGCCTTCGCGAGCAGGAGTCCGGCCCCGTACAGGCGGAACACCGCGTCGACGTCCGCGAGCCGGACCGCCTCGAGGAACTCCATGAGCCGCTTCTCCTGGCTGAAGCGGCCGATCCACACGAACGACGGCAGCCGGTGCGGCACGTGGAGCGTGGTCGCGCGTTCGTCGAGGATCTCGTCGAGCACCGCGTCGTCGACGCCCGTCGACAGGACCTCGGCGTGGGCGGTCACGCCCTGCTCGCGGAGGACGCGCGCGAAGTGGTGCGACGGCGCGATGACGACGGCCGCACGCTTGGCGAACTCCTGCAGGTAGGACCAGACGCCGGTCGGCAAGGTCGAGAGCCGCGGCCGGAGGACCCGGCGCTGCCACCACGACAGGGCTCCGACGACGAGGCCCGGCGCCGGCATGGTCTGCTCGATACCGACGTCCATGCGGTTGTGCATCGTGTGGAGGGCCGGGATTCCGTGCCGTTCGGCGTAGCGGTAGGCCGTGAGCGCCTGCCAGAAGTCGGCCTGCACGTGGACGACGTCGACCGGGGGTAGCTCGGCCAGGCGTGCGTCGAGCCAGCGGTCGGTGAGCCGGCCGGGCACGGTCATCGAGTACTCGCGGTCGAGCGTGATGGGGATCGAGGGAGTGTCGAGATAGTGCGGGTCGTCGTCGTGCTCCTGGTGCATCCGCGGCGAGCACACCGTGACGGTGTGCCCTGCGGCCTCCAGGAAGCGCCGCTGCAGCCGGATCGAGACCTGGGCCCCGCCGGACGACTCGGGGTGCTGGTCGCTGAAGACGAGGATGTGCATGGTCACCAAGGCTACCCGTGGCACCGGGGTCGCAGGTGTCCGGCGCCGCGACTCAGGCTTCGTCGAGGACGGCGACGATCGACTCCTGCAGGTACCCGAGCCAGGCGTAGATCGCCATCATGAGCTGCGGATCCTGCTCGCCGTCCGAGCTCGTCGGAGACGGGTCGAACGGCTCCGCGTCGTCCTCCTCGATGCCGAGTCGAGCCGCGATGGTGAGCCGGGTGTCGTTGAGGAACCGCAGCCAGGTCCAGGCCGTCTCGCCCTCGAGGGTCACGGCTGCACCGTCCTCGTGCCCGGCAGGGACGTCCGTCGGCTGAGCCGCGTCGGACGCGTCGGCGGTGAGCGCCGCCAGGACGGTCCGCGCCGCGGTCACCTTGCCGCCGACGAGGTCGTCGGCGGTGAAGCGTCGGAACTCCGCGGCGGCCTCGGGGTCGTCGCGGTACCCCTCCGGCACCAGTCGCGCCATGGCGGGGTCGAGCTCCACGGCCGTCGCCAGCCCGGCGCGCGTCGCGTCCTCGAGCATGTCGACGAGCTGGCTCGCCAACTGTTCGAGGATCGAGGTCTCCTGCTCGTCGAGACGGAGCACGACGGGTCCGACGGGCGGACGGACGAAGGCGCTCATGCGTCGGCCTTCGCGAGCGAGGCCCAGAGCCCGTACCCGTGCATGGCCTCGACGTGGCGCTCCATCTCCTCGCGGTTGCCGGTCGCGACGACCGCACGGCCCTCGTGGTGCACGGCGAGCATGAGTCGCTCCGCCTCCTCGTGGGTGTAGCCGAAGTAGCTGCGGAACACGAGTGAGACGTAGGACATGAGGTTCACCGGGTCGTTCCACACGATGGTGACCCACGGTTGCATGGTGAGGGTCGCCTCGTCGACGATCGGCTGGTCGAGGATCTGCGCCATCCTCCAAGCCTCCCACGATGCGTGCCGCAGCGCCTCCCTGCCGGGGTCCGACTCAGGAAGCGGACGGTGCGCCGGCGCGCGGCTGGCGGAGCGGCAAGGTCACGGTGAAGGTGGAGCCGCGGCCCGGGCGGCTGGACACGGTGATCCAGCCATGATGCGCCTCGGTGATGGACTTCACGATCGACAGCCCGAGGCCGACGCCGGGCCGCGCGTCGTCGCGGACCTCCCTGGCCCGGAAGAAGCGGTCGAAGAGCTGCCGCTGGGCGTCCGGTGAGATGCCGATGCCGGTGTCCGCGACGTTCACGGTGCAGGTCTCACCGTCCACTGCGACGGTCACGACGACGCGCCCACCTCGCGGGGTGTACTTCACCGCGTTCGACAGCAGGTTGTCGAGGACCTGGCGGAGCCGTCCACCGTCGCCCTCCAGTTCCACGTGCGGCGGGACCTCGGCTCGGACGACGACACCGGTCTCCGACGCCTGCGGCAGGATCGCTCCCACGCTCTGCCGGGCGATGTCGGCGACGTCGGTGAGGGCGATCCGCACCCGCATCTCGGCGTCGCCCGCCGCGAGCAGGTCGCCGATGATCGCGTACAACTGCTCCGCGTTGCGCTGGATCGTCGAGACCTCGCGCTCGAGCCCGAGCTGCCGCAGGTCATGTCCCTCGGTGAGGAGGTCGAGGTAGCCGATGATCGACGTCAACGGGGTGCGGAGTTCGTGGGACACGTCGATGAGGAACGCTTCCCGCAGCGCCACCGCGTTCGCGAGGTCGGTCACGTCGTGACCGACGGTGATGGTGCCGACGAACGTGCCGTCGTCGGTGTGCACCTGTCGCGCGTTCCCGATGATGGCGCGCTGGTCGCCCGGCTCCCCCACCCAGTACAGATCGCCGCGGAAGCTCTCTCCGCGCAGCGCCCGGTTGATGACCTGCTCGTCGGGCCGCAGCCGGGTCTTCCGGTCCGGTCCGTAGACGTGGACGCCGGCGCGGGTCTTGGGGTCGAACCCCGCCAGTCGGGCCTGCTCGTACGTGGCCTCATTCCGGAGCGCCACCGTGCCGTCGGGCCGGAAGAAGGCGACGGCGGCGTCGACGGATTCCGAGACCGTCGTCGCGACGGCCGCCGCTTCCGTCGCCGCGGCGAGCGCGATGCGCGCACGTCCCTCGTGGGCGCGGAGCTGGCGCGCGGCCAAATGCACGGTGACGGTCATGATGAGGACCAGGGCCGGCAGGATGCAGATCGCACCCCACCCGCCAGGCGTCGTCGGCCACGCTCCGGCGCGCGCGACCGGCACCAGGGAGACGAAGATCGCTCCGAACACCGGCACGGGCAGTGCCGAGACCCCGAACCCACCCGCGAGCCAGAGCACCGGGATCACGATGAGGAGACCCGACGTCGGCAGGTTCGGCAGGGTGTCGCGGAAGAACCCGACGGCGAGGATGTCGATGGTCGGAACGAGCACGAGCAGGCCACGGAGCTTGCCTGACGGCGGCACGGCGAAGAGCAGGGACGTCGCCGCGGCCGTCAGGGACAGCCCGATGAGGAAGTCGGGCTCCAGCAGGGTCCACGTCGAGGTCAGGCCGATGTACAGCCCGAGCATGAGGATCGAGGCGATGAACGCGAACTGCGCACCGGCGAAGAGGTGGTTGGTCCGCGGCAGCGGTGCGGCTGCCGCGGCCGGGACTGCGATGCCGACGGTCGGTGGTGCGGGCCGTGGTGCGGCGGCAGGTCGAGCCGGGACGGGCCGGGCCGGGCCGGGCTGAACGGGACCCGACTGCGTGGAGGCTGGCCGAGCGCCGCCACGATCACGGAATCGTGGGTCCTGGGGCTGACGCTGGGCCATGGCTGCTCTCCGGAGGGGACGAGCGGTCACCGGGATCGGGTCGCTCACTCCCGAACCCTACCCGGTGAGCGCACCGCCTTCAGCAACTGTTGACAGCAGGCGGCTCAGGTCGGGAGGCGATCGGGCCGCTTGGGCGGGTACACCCAGGTGACCATCACCACCGAGATCATCATGAGGAGGAACCACGACACCAGCTTGGTGAGCGGGACGAGCTGCCAGCCGTCCTCCTGATTCGGGTACAGCCAGGCGCCCGTGATCGTCCCGATGTTCTCGGCGATCCAGATGAAGCAGGCCACGAGCAGGAACGCCACCAGGACGGGCATGCGGTGCGTCCGACGGAACACGCGGAAGTGCATCATCGTCCGTGCGAACACGAGGAGGACGGCCGCGAGCAGCACCCATCGCAGATCGACGATGAAGTGCTGGCTGAAGAAGTTCACGTAGATGCCGGCCGCGATGATCGTCGTGAGCCACACCCGTGGATAGCGGTCGAACCGGAGGTCGAAGAGCCGGTACACCCGGACCATGTACGACCCGACGGCCGCGTACATGAACCCGGTGTACAAGGGCACGGAGCCGAGGTGCAGGACCCCGCCGCCGTCGTACTCCCACGACCCCACCCCGGTCTTGAACAGCTCCATGCCCGTCCCGACGACGTGGAACAGGACGATCACCCAGAGCTCGCGGCCTGTCTCGAGCCTGGTGACGATCATGACCACCTGGATGACGATCGCAGCGATGACGAGCGCATCGTTCCGGGCGAGCCAGACGTCGTCCGGGTACCAGAGGCGGGCGGCGACGATGACCGCGAGCATCGCTGCGCCGAAGATGCACGCCCACGCCTGTTTCGCCCCGAAGACGAGGAACTCGACGGCCTTCGCCCGTGCACCGCCGTCGGGGGCGTCGCGCAGGAGCCGGTTGGCCCGGTCGTCGATCCAGCGCTCGACCGCGGTCAGTTCGTGCTGGTCCACCCGACGTCCGTCGCGACCCGCTCCGTCTGCGGGGGTGGGCGGCTCGGACATCGGGCCAGCATACGGGCACACGCCGCGCCGGACCTGAGGCGTCGGGACCGCCCCGACGTGGGCTTCGACGGGCAGCTCCTAGGGTGGATCCATGCCGCAGAACCGCACGATCCGGACCGCCGCCACGGCGTTGCTCGCCATGGCAGCCGTCCTCGGCCTCTCGGGCTGTGGCGACGTGAACGCGGCTTCCGCCGCCGGGCGGGACTTCGAGCACCTCCTGGACGGCGTCCCGGAGGTGGCCGATGTCGACACGACCGGGAGCAACACCCTGCCGTGGAGCGGCACGGCATCGGCCTCGGTGCTCATGGACGACGACGTCACCGACGATCGGCTGAGCGCGATCGTGGACCGCATCGGCGGGTTCCTGAACGAGCAGGCGAAACGGAGCGGCGGAGCGACGTGGGAGGGAGTCGACCTCACCGTCCGTGGGTTCACCCTGTCCGTCCTCGACCGACGAGCCGACAACGCGACCCAGCTGGAGCTGCTCGCCTCGCTCGAGGACGAGGGCGTGCCGGGCGGCGAGCTGCAGCTCTCCTCCGCTGGAACCGACGGTGCGCGTGCGTCGTCGCTCACTCTCGTGGCGCGTCCCGGAGAGGACTTCCTCGCCGCCTACGACCTGGCCAGGGCGACCGCCGACGCGACGCCCGCCTACGCCGCCGCGGTCGTCAGCGGTCGCAGCGACGACGGTGTCGACCCGGCCGAACCCGACGAGGACGATACCGACGATGCGGCCCCCGGCTTCCCCAACTGGGACGCGGGCGCGCGGTACTCCATCTCCTCAGGCGTCGACGACGACGCGACGGTCAGCGGCGACCCCGGGACGACCCGTGCCGCCTACCTGGCCGTCGCCGGACGGTTCGAGGTCATCGGCGCCGCGCTGACCCCGGCCACGATCGACCTCCGCGTCTCGAGCGTCGACGACGTGGCCGCCGCGACCGCGGTGGCGACGAGTGCGGTTCCGGCGGACGTCGCAGTGGAGGTCCAGGGCGGCATCGTCACCTGGGATGACGGCGTCCAGTCGGCGGACATGCTGCCGGTCGTCCAGGCGCTCGGCGCGGTGCCCGGCGTGACCGCGATCGCGGCGTCGAGTGACAGCGTCAGGCTCACCGTCGCGGGTCCGGGCGCCGGGCGCACCGCCCTCGATGTCCTCGACGCCCTGCCCGAGGCGTCAATCGTCGAGTCGCTCGGCATCGACGGCCCCGTCGTGAGCGGTTCCCCTGGAACGTTCTCCGTGCGTGGCGCTCGCGGGGACGCGACCGTGCTGTTCGGCCTGGTCGAGCGGTTGACCGCCATGGGCTCGCTGGCGTCCGTCGAGAGCAGTGTCGGTCGCCTGCACGTCGAATTCCACGCGGGCGACGACACGACGCTCGGGGCGGCGATCGGCCTGGTCAAGGCGAGCGTCGCTCCGGGAACGTGGACCAGCATCGAGGTCGAGGGTGAGCAGGGGACCTGGTGGTTCGACGCCGCGGACACCATCACCATCGACGCTTCCGAGTACGCCGACGAGTCCCCGGAGGAGACCGCGCTCCGCGAGCGCATCGAGCGCCTCTGGAACGCCGCCTGACGGTCACGACTCCTGCAACGCCCGCCCGGACCGTCGAGGACGCCGGTGTCCGAGCGGCCGGTGCCCACGGGACGGTCCAAGCAGCAGGAGTTACGGACGCGGCTCGACGGCGGCCCGGGGGCGCGAGACCGTCACCGTGAACTTCTGGTTGCGCGCGAACTGCGTCGTCGGACCGACGAGCCGCTCGAGGGCAGCCCGATAGCCGAGGTGGGAGTTCCACACGACGGCGAGCGTCCCGCCCGGCTGCAGGACGCGCGCGGCCTCGGCGAACAGGTCGTGGGCGACGCCCGTGTGGACGGTGGTCCCGCTGTGGAAGGGCGGGTTCAGGACGATGAGGTCGGCTGACGCGTCCGGCTGCATCGACAGGCCGTCGTCGCGGAGCACCGTGATGCGCTCGGCCAGCCTGCGGTCGGCGGCGTCGTTGGCGGCGATGGTCGCGGTGGTCGAGGCGACGGCTGCAGCGGACTGGTCGGTCGCGATGACCGCGAGCTCGGGCCGGGCGATGGCGAGCGACACCGCGAGGACGCCCGTGCCGCAGCCGAGGTCGATGGCCGTCCGGGCGTCGGGCGCGATCTCCGGCAGCGCCTCCAGCAGGAAGCGGGTGCCGATGTCGAGCTTCGTGCCGGCGAACGCTGCGCCGGCGGCGGCGATGGTCAGGCCGATGTCGGCATGGTGCTCGGTGCGCAGCGCGGTCGAGGCCGTGGTGTCGGCCTCGTCACGCGCTCCCTCGACGGCGGCGGTCACCGGATCGCTCGCACGGAGCACTCGGGACTTCTGCCGGGCGAGGCTCGCGGTGACGGTCGCGAAGCTCCGACCGAGGACCTCGTTCATCGCGGGCGTGAGGTGCTTCACCCGGCCACCGGCCAGGAGACGGACGTCGACGGCGCCCCAGCGGGCCACGGCGGCGGCGATCTCATGCAGGGCTTCGAGGTGCTTCGGGAGTTGGAGGAGGACGAGTGATGCGCCCGTGAACAGGTCCTCGCCGAGCGGCAGGTTACGGAAGCCACCGTCGACGCCGAGCCGTTCGGCGTTGGCCGCGAGGGCGCGTTCACCGACGGCGGCGTCCTGGTGGACCCGGACGTCGGTCGCCCCCAGGAGCGCGATGGCGCCGAGGGTCAGCGCCCCGTAGGCGTCGCCGACGACGACGATCTCGCCGGGCGTCGGTACCCGCCCGGCCAGGGCAGCGGCCGCTTCGTCGAGCAGAAGCCGGTCGGTCGCGTCGACGGCGAAGAGGTTTGGTGCCTCGTGATCGGGGAACCGGCGCAGCGCGTCGAAGGAGAACTCGGGCATCCCCTCAGCGTACCGGCGGGTCGTCCGCACGGGTTCGCGGGGTCAGGACGCGGGTACCGCCGCCACGGCGTCGATCTCGACGAGCGCTCCCGGACGTGCGGGCGCCACGGAGACGACCGTGACTGCGGTCCGGCGACCGCCCCAGACCGCCGCGGTCGCCGCGTAGCCGTCGGACGGATCGATCCCCGGCGTAAGGTAGATGGTGAGCTTCGCGACGTGCTCGGGCCCGGAACCGGCTTCGGCGAGCACGGTGAGGACGTTGCGGAGCGCCTGCTCCGTCTGCGGACCGAGGCCGTCGAGGAGTGCGCCCTCGGCGTCGACGCCGTTCTGCCCGCCGATGAACAGCGTCGGGCCGGCCGGGAGGATCATGCCCTGCGCGAAGGCGGGGCTCGTGTACATGGAGGGCGGATCGACGGCGATCGGCGGCGTGGACATGACTGCTTCCCTTCTGGAGCGGCGACACAGCCTGGACCGGCTGATGCAGCGATTCTGCTCCCGGGGACCGACACCGTCCAGTGGTCAGCCGCGTCGGTGTGCGCGTCGAGCCGGCTTCTCCGCCTTCACGGCTCGGAGGACGGCCGGGAAGACGAGGACACCGAGCCCGGCGGAGACGAGGAGGTTGACGACCGTGGCGATGGCGACACCCTGGCCGAAGGCGCGGACGGTCTCGAGGCCGCTGGCGTCCTCGGCGCGGACGGACGCGATCGCACCGAACACGATCACCAGGCTGATGACCGCGAAGACGAACTGCAGCGGGACGGTGGCCCACATGCCCCAGTGCGTGACGGCTCCTGCGCGACGCACGCCGTGACGCCGCAGGATCCGCAGGCTGAGGCCGATGCCGCCGAGGAAGGCGACGACCCCGAGCGCGACGTACCCCCACACCCAGGCGCCGAACGGCGGTGTCAGGAAGAGCAGGATGAAGCCGAACACCCGCGAGAAGCCGTCGACCCACTCGGCCTCGCCCGCACCGAGCAGGACGCCGACGAGGATGGGAGCGCCGATCACGACGAGCGTCAGTAGTGGAAGCACGCCCGCGATGACGCCGAAGTACATGAGCGGGTAGGCGGTCAGTCCGGTCAGCCGGGCGCCGCGCCGCCTCCGGGCCGTCGCGGGTGCGGTCTGCGCCGGGTCCGGCTTCGTCACCACGGGCTGCGCGCTCATGCCCCAACCCTACGCGGCGTGCAGACATACGACAGCGCACTCGTGGTCGTCATCCACGCGGGATGACGGCGACGAGTGCGCTGTCGTCGGCTACTCGGAGAGCGACGGCCGCCAGACGACGACCTCGGTCCGGCGGCGGGTGCGGGTACCGCTCCGCATCGGGACGACGCTCCCCTCCATGCCGGCGGCGAACACCCGGTTGCCCGGGGTTCGCAGCAGGGCGTTGGCGAGCGCGTGCTCGAGCTCCCGTACCCGGCCCTGGAGCGAGCTGACCTCGTTCTCCAGGGTCAGGATGCGGGAGATGCCCTCGAGGCTGACGCCCTCGGCACTGAGCCTGGACACCTCACGGAGCTGGGCGATGTCGCGCATCGAGTACCTGCGCGACTTCCCGGCGGTCCGCGTCGGCGACACGAGCCCGAGCCGGTCGTACTGCCGAAGCGTCTGCGGGTGCATGCCGGCGAGCTCGGCAGCCATCGCGATCGCGAAGACCGGCGAATGCTCGTCCATGCTCCCTGCCCTTCCGTGTGCTGCTGGCTACTAGCCCCGAGCCCTGGCGATGAGCTCGTCGCGGGGGTTGTCCTTCGGCTCCAGCTCGTGGAACCGTTCGAGTGCTTCCTTGGCCTCGCCGCCGAGATGCGCCGGGACGACGATCTGCACGACGGCCAAAAGGTCGCCGGTGCCCTTCGTCGTCGCGACACCACGGCCCTTGACGCGGAGGACGCGGCCGCTCGGCGTACCGGGGGCGACGCGCAGCTTGACGGGGTCGCCGCCGAGCGTCGGGACCTCGATCGTCGCGCCGAGCGCGGCCTCCACGAAGGTGACCGGCACGGTGACGCGGAGGTTCAGGCCGTCGCGTTCGAACACGGGATGCTTGCGGACACTCACGGTGACCACGATATCGCCGGGTTCGCCGCCGTCCGGACTCGGCTGCCCCTTGCCGCGCAGGCGGATCTTCTGTCCATCCGACACACCCGCCGGGATCTTCACCTTGATGGTGCGTCCCTCGGAGGTCTGCAGGGAGATGGTGTCTCCCTGCGTGGCCGTGATGAAGTCGATCGTCGTGTGCGCGGTGATGTCGCGGCCCGGCGTGGGTCCGCCGTAGCCGCGGAAGCCACCGGAGGTCTGGCCGAAGCCACCCTGGCCGAACATGCCGCCGAGGATGTCCTCGTACCCGGGAGGCGCCTGCTGGTAGCTGTAGCTCTGGCGACCGCCACCACCACCGCCCCCACCGAACATCGTCCCGAAGACGTCCTCGAAGCCGCCCTGGCCGCCGCCGGCACCCGGGGCGGTGAAGCGTGCTCCACCGCCCATGGCACGAACGGCGTCGTACTCCTTGCGCTGCTCGGGGTCGCCGAGGACCGAGTGGGCCTCGCTGATCTCCTTGAACTTCGCCTCGGCCTTCGCATCACCCGGGTTGGAGTCCGGGTGGTACTGCCGGGCGAGCTTCCGGTAGACCTTCTTCAGTTCCGCCGGCGTCACGTCCTTCTTGACGCCGAGGACCTTGTAGAAGTCCTTGTCGAACCAGTCCTGACTCGCCATGGCTAGCTCGCCGGGACCGCGACGACCACCTTCGCGGCGCGCAGCAGGGTGGAGCCCAGGTGGTACCCGGTCTCCACGACGTCGAGGACGGTCTCGCCCTCGGCGCCCGGCGTGGGCTGCTGGAAGATGGCCTCGTGCACGTTGGGGTCGAAGGTCTCGCCGACCGCCCCGAACGGCTTCAGCCCGAGCTTCTCGGCAGCGCCGCGGAGCTTGGCCGCGATCTGCGTGAAGGGGGCGTCGCCCTCGAGGTCGCCGTGCTTGTCAGCGCGGTCGAGGTCGTCGAGCACCGGGAGCAGGACCTTGGCGACCTCGCCGGTGGTGCGCTCGCGCTCCACCTCGCGGCCGGCCTCGGTGCGCTTCCGGTAGTTCGCGTACTCGGCCGTGACGCGCTGCAGGTCGCCGAGGCGTTCTGCAGCGAGCTGCTCGGCCGGGGAGAGGTCGCCGCCCTGCACGGGCTCCTCGGGAGCCGCGTTGAGGATGTCCTCGACGGTCAGCTCGTCGTCGGCGGCCGGTGCGTCGGCGTCGGCGGATTCGGCAGGTGCGCCCGAGGGGGCCGACGCGTCGGCGTCAGCCCCCTCGGTGCCAGGCTGACGAACCTCGCCGGTCTCCGGGTCGATCCGCCGCTTGTCGCGGATGATGGGATCGTCCTGGTTCTGGTTCTGGTTCTCGTCAGTCATGGTTACTTCTTGTCCTTGTCGTCTTCGTCCTCGACGACCTCGGCGTCGACGACGTCCTCATCGGAGGCCGCCTCCTCAGCCGGGGCCTCGGTTCCTGCGGCGGACTCGGAGGCCTGCGCCTGGGCGTAGATCGCCTCGCCGAGCTTGACCTGGCTCTCGTTGAGCTTGTCGAACGCGGTCTTCACCGCGTCCTCGTCCTCACCGGCGAGCGCGCTCTTCAGGGCGTCGACATCGGCCTGGACGTCGGTCTTGACGTCCTCGGGCAGCTTGTCGTCGTTCTCCTTGATGAGCTTGTCGATCGAGTAGGCGAGCTGCTCGGCGCTGTTGCGGACCTCGGCCTGCTCGCGGCGGGCCTTGTCGTCCGCAGCGTGCTCCTCGGCCTCGCGGACCATGCGCTCGATGTCCTCCTTGCCGAGGGACGAGCCACCGGTGATGGTCATCGACTGCTCCTTGCCGGTGCCCTTGTCCTTGGCGGACACGTGCACGATGCCGTTGGCGTCGATGTCGAAGGTGACCTCGACCTGCGGCACACCGCGCGGAGCCGGCGCGATGCCGGTCAGCTCGAAGGTGCCGAGGTTCTTGTTGTCGCGGGTGAACTCGCGCTCACCCTGGAAGACCTGGATGGCGACGGACGGCTGGTTGTCGTCGGCCGTCGTGAAGGTCTCGCTCCGCTTCGTGGGGATCGCGGTGTTGCGCTCGATGAGCTTCGTCATGATGCCACCCTTGGTCTCGATACCGAGCGACAGGGGGGTGACGTCGATGAGCAGCACATCCTTGCGCTCACCCTTCAGCACGCCGGCCTGGAGGGCTGCGCCGACGGCGACGACCTCGTCAGGGTTGACGCCCTTGTTGGGCTCCTGACCACCGGTGAGCTTCTTGACGAGCTCCGCGACGGCGGGCATACGGGTCGATCCACCGACGAGCACGACGTGCGCGATGTCGGAGACCTTCACGCCGGCCTCGGCGATGACGTCGTTGAACGGCTTGCGGGTGCGCTCGAGGAGGTCCTGCGTGAGCTCCTCGAATTTGGCGCGGGAGAGCGTCTCGTCGAGGTTGGCCGGGCCGTTCTCCGTGAGGGAGAGGTACGGGAGCTGGATCGAGGTCGACATCGAGGAGCTGAGCTCCTTCTTCGCCTGCTCAGCGGCTTCCTTGAGGCGCTGCTTCGCGATCTTGTCGCCCGAGACGTCGACACCGGTCGAGTCCTTGAAGCGCTTGATCAGGTAGTCGACGACGCGCTGGTCCCAGTCGTCTCCACCGAGGCGGTTGTCGCCCGAGGTGGAGCGGACCTGGATGGTGGAGAAGTCGTCGTCCTTGCCCACTTCGAGCAGCGAGACGTCGAAGGTACCGCCACCGAGGTCGAAGACGAGGATGAGCTCGTCCTCCTTGCCGCGGTCGAGGCCGTAGGCGAGGGCTGCGGCGGTCGGCTCGTTGATGATGCGGAGCACGTTGAGGCCCGCGACCTCACCGGCCTCCTTCGTGGCCTGACGCTCGGCGTCGTTGAAGTAGGCGGGGACGGTGATGACCGCGTCGGTCACGGTGTCGCCCAGGTACTGCTCGGCGTCGCGCTTCAGCTTCGCGAGGATGCGGGCGGACAGCTCCTGCGGCGTGTACTTCTTGCCGTCGACGTCGAACTTCCAGTCGGTGCCCATGTGGCGCTTGACGCTCGCGATGGTGCGGTCGACGTTGGTGACGGCCTGGCGCTTCGCGGTCTCGCCGACGAGCACCTCGCCGTCCTTGGTGAATGCGACGACGGAGGGGGTGGTGCGGAAGCCCTCGGCGTTGGCGATGACGGTGGGTTCTCCACCTTCGAGGACGGCGACCACCGAGTTGGTGGTACCGAGGTCGATGCCTACTGCACGTGCCATGTGTTGGTTCTCCTTGTGTTGACTGCCGGTTCGGAACTCGTCGACTCGGGCGGCATGCTGTGGGCGTCCGGCCGACTCGACGAGCTCGGCACCGAGCTGATTGATGGGGTGATGCTGGTGCGACGTCGAGACTTGAGCCCCGATGACTCAATGCTACCGAGGCCCGGTTTCAACGTCAAGAAAGTTGAGTCCGCCTGGCTCAACTCCCAGCGGATGGCCAGGGTGACCGCAACCCAGGTGCCCTTCGACAAGCTCAGGGACCAGGACGGGGAACGGTCCGCGAGTGACGACAGGCCCAGAGTCCGGAACGAATCCCGGTCCCTGAGCCTGTCGAAGGGGTAGTGCCTACGCGGCGTCCACCAGCACCGCAGCATGCTCGGTGACGACGATCTTCCCGCCGACCGCGTCGACGTGCACGGTCGAGCCGTCGCCGACCCCGCCGCCCACGACGAGCTCGGCGATGCGGTCGTCGACCTCACGCTGGATGAGGCGACGCAGGGGGCGCGCGCCGTACTCCGGCTCGTAGCCGAGCTCCGCGAGGAGCGTGAGCGCCTCGGGCGTCGTCTCGAGTGACGCACCGCGCGCGGCCAACCGTTCGGTCGTGCGGCCGAGCATCAGTCCGACGATCTCCTGCAGCTGCTGCTGGTCTAGCTTGCGGAAGAGGACGATCTCATCGATGCGGTTGAGGAACTCCGGACGCATCGCCTCGCGCAGCTTGCCCATGACCCGGGTACGCAGCGCCTCCTCGGAGCCGAAGCCCGTCGGGTCGTCGGCTCCGCCGGCCACGAAGCCCATCGCACCGGACCGGGAGGCCAGGAACTCGGAGCCGAGGTTCGACGTCATGACGACGACCGTGTTGCGGAAGTCGATCGTCCGCCCCTGACCGTCGGTCAGGCGACCGTCGTCGAGCACCTGCAGGAGCAGGTTGAACACGTCCGGGTGCGCCTTCTCGATCTCGTCGAACAGCACGATCGAGTACGGGTTGCGTCGCACGCGCTCGGTGAGCTGGCCCGCCTCGTCGAACCCGACGTACCCGGGAGGGGCGCCGACGAGTCGCGACACCGTGTGGCGTTCGCCGAACTCGCTCATGTCGAAGCGGATCACGGAGTGCTCGTCAGCGAAGAGGGATCCGGCGAGCGCCTTCGCGAGCTCCGTCTTACCGACGCCGGTGGGGCCGAGGAACAGGAAGCTGCCGACCGGTCGGTTCGCATCCCCCATGCCCGTGCGGTTGCGACGGACGGCCTTCGACACCGCGGTCACGGCGTCGTGCTGGCCGACGACGCGAGCGTGCAGTTCGTCCTCGAGACCGGCGAGACGTTCCCGCTCGCCCTCCGTGAGCCGACTGACCGGGATGCCGGTGGCGCGGGACACGACGCCGGCGATCTGGGCCTCGTCGACGACCGCGTCGCGGTCGGTGCGGGCACCGGGTCCGTTGGAGGCGGCGTCGAGCTTCGCCTGCACGGCGGTGATCTCGTCGCGGATGCGCGAGGCCTCCTCGTAGTGCTCGGCCGACACGGCCGCGTTCTTCGACGCCTCGAGTGTCGCGAGCTCCTCGACGAGGGCGCTCACGTCGACCGCCTTCCCGAGCCGCAACCACAGCCGGGCTCCGGCCTGGTCGACGAGGTCGATGGCCTTGTCGGGCAGGACGCGGTCGGGCAGGTAGCGGGCCGAGAGCTCGACGGCGGCGCGGAGGGCGTCGTCGGTGAAGCGGACGTCGTGGTGCTCCTCGTAGGCAGGGCGGAGACCGTCGAGGATGAGGACGGCGTCCTCGATCGACGGCTCGCCGACACGCACGGGCTGGAAGCGGCGTTCGAGTGCCGGGTCCTTCTCGATCCCGCGGTACTCACGGAGCGTGGTCGCACCGATGAGGTGCAGCTCACCGCGCGCGAGACGCGGCTTGAGCATGTTCCCGGCGTCCATGCCGCCCTCACCGGAACCTCCGGCGCCGACGACCGTGTGGACCTCGTCGATGAAGACGATGAGCTCGGAGCGGTTGGCCGCGATCTCGTCGAGGAGGCCGGTGAGGCGCTCCTCGAAGTCGCCCCGGTAGCGCGTACCGGCGACCATGGCGGGCAGGTCGAGCGAGACGACGCGCTTGCCGCGCAGCTGCTCGGGGACGCTGCCGTCGACGATCGCCTGGGCGAGCCCCTCGACGACGGCGGTCTTGCCGACGCCGGCCTCGCCGACGAGCACGGGGTTGTTCTTGGTGCGGCGGGAGAGGATCTCGATGGTCTGCTCGATCTCCTCGGAACGTCCGATGACGGGGTCGAGCGATCCGCCTGCGGCGAGCGCCGTGAGGTCGGTGCCGAAACGGTCGAGCATCGGGGTGTCCGAGTCGAGGTCGTCGGCATCGCGGTCGTCCTGGTCGTCGGTGGCGACACCGGGGTCGCCGACGGTCTGGCGCATGCCCTGGGTCAGCGCCTCCGCCGTGACGCCGGCGCGGGCGAGGACCTCACCGGCGGGCGAGTCCTGGTTGATGACGAGCGCGAAGAAGAGGTGCTCGGGGTCGACGTACGTCGACCCGGCGGCGCGGGCCACCTGGTAGGCGTGGAACAGTGCGCGCTGGGCCGACGGCGTGATGGCCGGGTCCTTGACGCTCGGCGAGGACGCCTGCGGCAGGCGCTGCTCGGCGGCCTTGGCGATGACCTTCGGGTCGACGCCGAGGCGCGCGACGGCGTCCTTCGCGGGCTCCTCGCTCACGATGACGCGCAGGATGTGCAGCGCGTCGAGCTCGTTCTGGCCGCGCTCGAGCGCGAACCGGCCGGCGCGCTGCAGGATCTCCTGCGTCCGCGCGGTGAGGAAGCGGCTGAGGTCGATGGTCCGCGCCGAACGCGCCCGCTCGCCCTCGAGATATCGGGCGAGGAAGTCGTCGAACGACGACGATCCGCCGTCTGCTGCTGCGCCGCCCTGGGTGAAGTCTTCGGGCACGTGAACCTCCTGGATTCAAACTTGAGTGTCGTACGCTCAAGTCCAACGCGGGGTGCCCGAAGCTATTCCCGGCGACGATCCGCGTCCCAGCGAACCTTCAGCGAGGGAGCCTGTCCACCGCCGCTCGACGATGCTCCAGCGCCGCGGGCAAAGCGAGGGCGGCAGCCAGCACACAGAAGCCTCCAGCGCCGACCGCGAGGCCTGGCGCGACGGCGAGCACCGGGCGCGCCCCCTCTTCGAGGCGACCGAACGCCTCAGCCTCCACCGCTGAGACAGCCGCTGCCGTCAGGAGCCCGAGGAACGTCGCGGTCACGGCATACATGAAGGCTTCGACGACGCCGGCTCCGACGATCGAGCGGTGACTGACGCCGCCCACAGCCAGCAGCGCCCGCTCGTGCACCCGCTCACGAGCAGCCATCACCACGACCGTCGCGGTGCCGGCGATCGCCAGGACGACCGTCGGACCGAGAATGGTCCAGACAGCGGAGTGGTTGATGCCGTGCTCGCCGGCGGACACAAGCCCGGCCGCCCTCCTGGCGGAATCGGCGGTCTCGAACACGGTGTAGATCGAATTCGCGAGGGCGACCGCGACGTAGAGCGGGACGAGGGAGACGCCTACACGATCCAAGCGGAAGGCGCAGCCACGACGCGCGAGGTACCAAGCCGTCGACCATCGACGTGGGACGATCCATGTCCACGCCGCGAGGAACATCGCAGCGATCCGCGAGACGTGCAGCGCGATCAGCGGGATGATCAGCAACGACAGGAGCATCGCGAGGCCGACTAGGAGACCGAGCCGACTGGACACGTCGCCGCTCACCGTACCGACCATTCCGGCCGCCACTGCGAGGACCGCCGCCGACATGACCAGGCTGAGCGCGAGCCTGAACGCGGTCGGGCGACGGCGGACGACTTCCGCGCTCAGGACCGCGTCGACCGCCGGTACCCGGAGGATCGAGCCGGCACCTTGCAGACCGGCGAGCAACAGGATGCCGATGAGCAGTGCCCAGGTCGACAGGAGCACCAGCGTGCTCGCCGGGGCATCGACGATCGCGGCGACCGCGTTGGCCTGCAGGACCCAGCCGGTGAACCGCGGTGCGACCAATAGGGCCAGTGGCAGCCCGAGCGCTCCGCCCACGGTCCCGAGCACGATCAGCTGCGATACAAGGACGCCGGCGATCCGCACTGACGACATCCCCGCGAGCTTCCAGGTCGCGAACGGTCGACGCTGGAGTTGCACCGCCAAGGAGACCGCGCTCGAGGTGATGACGAAGACCGCGAGCGAGGCCATCCCGTACATCGGCGTGCTCAGATTCCGGACGATGCGCTGTTCCCGGACGGGCAGCCGACCGGCGGCCTCCACGAGCACTCCCACGCTGACAAGGAGCGCGTTCGCGAGTGCCAGGAACAGGAGCAGGGAGATCCACACCCGCCACTGATGCAGGAGTGTGCGGAGAACGAGACCGGCCATCGTCATGCTCCCACGGACGTGTGGACACTGTCCGCGCGGGCCGTTTCGATGGCGGACCAGAGCGCCTCCGGGGTGGCGGACGTCAGCTCAGCGTGGACGGAACCGTCACAGAGGACCAGCACACGATCCGCACGCGCAGCAGCGTCGAGGTCATGGGTCACCATCACCATCGTGCGTTCGGGACCGAGCGATCCGAACAGGAGGTCGAGCACGACCCGTCCTGACGACGTGTCAAGTGCACCGGTGGGTTCGTCGGCGAAGACCAATTCGGCCTGCGACAGCAACACCCGGCCGATCGCGACGCGCTGCCGTTCACCGCCTGACAGCTCGTCCGGGCGATGCCGGAGGCGCGACGACAGTCCGATGTCTGCGGCGACATCTGCGACCGCCTGACGCCCGGCTGCGCGACCGGCGAAGAGCGCGGGCAACGCGAGGTTGTCCCGCGCGTTGATGGAGGGGATCAGGTTGTAGTCCTGGAACACGAAGCCGACGGACCGCCGCCGGAATCGGGAACGACCCCATTCGGTCAGGGATGACAGCTCCGTCCCCAACGCCACGACGCTTCCACGTGTCGGAGCTCGGAGACCAGATAGGCAGTGCAGGAGTGTCGACTTCCCGGATCCCGAGGGCCCGACGACCGCCAACGACTCACCGGCGGCTACAGAAAGACTCACCCCCCGCAACACGTGGACCGGGTCGCGGCGATGCAGCGAATAGCTGAAGGAGAGATCGCGTGCTTCCAGGCTCATCGTTGCAGTGTCTTTCGTCGTTCAGGCACGGTGTCTCCACCAGCTCAGGTCGGTCGTGAGCATCGGGGCTGCTGCGCTCGATGTCCTCGTGTGCGCAGCAGCCCCCCTCATCAGCCGCCCGCGCACGCGAACAGGCTGGCCGAACTCTCCGGCTGGTTTTCGCCGCAGGCCCACCAGCTCCAGTTGCTACCTAGCGTTCCGATGCCGCGATGCGCATCACGGCGCTGAAGGTCGAGAACCTTGTTCATGTTCATCACCTCCTCTCCGATCAAGACCGAGCGAACCCTGCGCTCGCTCGAACAGCCCGGGCTGCTGCATCAGCGGCAGCCAGGACAGGTCTCTTTGACGTTGTGCTGTGAGCGCGGCGAGGATACCTGCACTTCCAGTCGCCAAGTCGCTGGACAATCGGAGGTAGTTCTCTCCGGGAAACTGCACCGATCGTCTCCAACACAAGGCGTCGTGAGCGAGAGCGCTTCGTTGGAATTCAGCGCCGTCAGTAGCGATCGGAGCGCGATCAGCCGCGAGCGCTGCGAGTATCCCCGCACGGCCGTTGAAGAGACCAGAGAACGCGTACGTGTGGCTCGCGCAGGCGCGTCGCAGTCCCGCTGTCACAAGCGAGACGTCGTCACCGAGGTCGACCCGGTCCTGCAATTGCGCGATTGCCACAAGAACCCCCGCGCTGCCTCGGGCAAGATACGGAAGTGTTCTCCCGTTCTCCGTGTCCTCAATTCCCACGAGGTCATCAGCGTAAGAACGCGTCCGAGAAAGGTCGCGCTCGACTGCTCGGATAGCGAGTCGCATTGCGCCGAAGTCATCGTGGTGTCGCGCGAGCGTGGACAAGAACAAGGAGATACCCGACCATCCGAACAACAGCCCTGCCCGACGGTCGAGTGCCTCAGATGCGCTGGATTCACCGTCGGAGAACAGCTGTGCCGAAATGCGGGCGGCGCACTCCAGCGCAATCTCGAAGTACTCCGAGTCTTCATACTCGAGCGCTGCGCCGACGGCTGACAGGCCGATCCCTGCGAGTCCGCCGAACAGGTTGAGGCTACGCGTCCTGCCTCGCGCCTGCAATGAGCGATCGATATGGCGCTTCGCCGCATCGTGTGCACCAAGTTCGCTGAGTGCTGCAGCGACGCCCGCAAGGCCGTTGAACAAACCGGGTTTCGTATCGGGAGGTGAGGTATCGGCCGCGGCGACGAGCCATTCAGTGAGGTCTGACGTGATGTCGACATCCGCGCGCGCCAGGGAGAGCAACACTCCGGCAGCCCCGTTCGCAACGTTCACCGTTCCGAACGGGTCGGCTTGGGCCACATCGCCAGGAAAGAGTGCGCCGGACGTTGCACGGAGGGACGCCAGAATACCCTGAGCAAGTCGATCACGCGTCACTGGGTCTCCCAGCCGTTCAACGTCCCACACGGATGGCGACTCGGCCGGTGTCAGTTCGACCTGAGTCGTCAATTCACGCGGCAGTTTGACACAAGCGCGACGGATGATTTCCGCTGCCCTCGAGCCAAACGTCGCCGAGACCATGTCTATAGTCCTGTACCAGTGACCTGGGGCGAGTATCTCGATCGACCTGTTGACCTGGAAGAGGGACGCGGCGATACGTGACACTGCGAACCAGTCAGCTTCTGCAGCGGTGTACCCGTCCGGCGGAGCGTAACCCAGCGCGTTGAAGCTCGACCGCGTTCGACTATTCGGTTGCCGTCCGTCCTCGAGGTCGATGAGGCGAACCGACAGGTCGGCAAGCGCAAGGACGTTGCCGGGGTGCAGATCACCAGCAACCGCTCCCTGCTGATGAAGCATCGCAACGCACCGTTCGATCGAACTCATGATGCGATCCACACAATCGACGAAGCGGGACTGCTCATCACTGGCCAGGCGTTCCCGACTGAATGGATAGTTTTTCGCCCCCCATGCATTCAGCGGCTCCCCGGGGACGTGCTCCATCTCGAGAAAGCGGTGTTCCCAAGCGGTGAACATCCGGATGGGCCGCGGAGCAATCTCAAGATGTGCCACGTGCGACAGCGTTTCACCCTCGACATTGAGCCGTTCGACTGCATCGCGTCCGCGCGCGTCTAGGCCAGCAAGAGGCCTTGCTTCTTTCACGATCGAGCGGACGGCCCCTCCACCTGACGATGCCTCGTAGACTCCTCCGCTGTTCGAGAACTTCAGCGGGGTGAGCAAATCATAGTCATCGAGAGGTGACTGCTCGGCAGGCACCTCACGGAAGATCTTGATGGCGTGTCGTACTTTGTCCGTCATTTGAACCTCGGCAGGCATGTCGAAGTACGGCACGCGAAGGTCGGCGATCAGTCGGAACCCATCGCCGACGAGAGAAAGCACGGGCTCATCGGTTGCATCTGGGACCATCAGGGGCATGAATCCGCCGTAGCGGAGATACAGCGGACCGTCACCGACTCTCACATCGCTCAGGATGAATGGTCCTGGCCGACCACTGAGACATGCGGAGAGGGTGTCAATCAGGCGATCCAGTTGATGAGCATCGCACGGATAGACAGTCACGAACTTTCCGCTCGCAGCCCTGTCGGCGCTCTTCGAGTTTCGTGCCACGAGACCGTCGCGGGTCGGAACGAACTTGAACGACGCGCTCATCGCTACACATACGTCAACTGTGGCCTGCAGCGTCTCAGCGGCCGTGTCAGGAGTTGCGGAGACGTGAATCTTCCAACCCTGAACGGGTAGGTCCACGTCTGGTGGAGCGCACATCTCCCAGCCGTTTTGCCGGAAGCGCCGCCAGTCGTTGGGGATACCTTGTGGCTGGAACCCGTCGCCGCGCTGCTGCGCCTTCGCAGACGAGTAGAAGGGCAGCTCCGGATGACTGAACTGGAAATACCGCTGGTCCACGAAGCGCCCTCCCTTGTTTGATATTTCAAATGTAGAGTTTAAGATGGTCGACCGCAAGGGCCTCTCTCCGCGCTACCGCGCGTTCACCACGCGGCACTAGCCTCAGTGCATGAGCACGACTCCCCCAGGTGGCACCGACGACACCGGCCGGACAGGCGGGCACGGCGACGAAGCCCCGCGTCTCGGATCCCGGCCCCGCAACTTCCCGCCACCACCGCTCGTCACCCCCGACGCCGCAGCGGCCACCGTCGACCTCGACACCTCGCAGGTCGCCGCAGTGAAGGCGCAGGCGGGCCGGAAGGGTCGCATCTTCGCGTGGAGCCTGTGGGACTGGGGCTCGGCGTCGTTCAACGCCGTCGTCACCACCTTCGTGTTCACCGTCTATCTGACGAGCGACTCCTTCGGCGAGGAGGCCGCGGTGTCGGCATCCCTCGGGTGGGCGCTCGCGGCCGCCGGACTGCTGATCGCGATCCTCGCGCCGGTCGTCGGCCAACGGTCGGACTCCGCCGGGCGACGGAAGTTCTGGCTCGGCTTCAACACCTACGTCGTCGTCGCGGTCACCGCGCTCCTCTTCTTCGTCGCGCCCGATCCGAACTTCCTCTGGCTGGGCCTCGTCCTCCTCGCCGTCGGCAACATCGTGTTCGAGTTCGCCGGGGTCAACTACAACGCGATGCTCGCCCAGGTGTCGACGCCCACCTCCATCGGCAAGGTCTCCGGCCTCGGCTGGGGCATGGGGTACATCGGCGGCATCGTGCTCCTGCTCATCGTGTACTTCGGCTTCATCTCCCCCGAGGTCGGACTCTTCGGCGTCACCGGCGAGGACGGCATGGACGTCCGTGTCGCGATGCTCGTGTCCGCGGCGTGGTTCGGGGTCTTCGCCCTACCCGTGCTGCTCGCCGTGCCTGAGTACCACGCACCCCAGGCCGTCGCCCGGCCGCACGTCGGGTTCTTCGCCTCCTACGGGGTGCTCGCCAAGAGCATCGCGGAACTCTGGCGCGACAGCCGACAGACGCTGTACTTCCTGCTCGCGAGCGCCGTGTTCCGCGACGGGCTCGCCGGTGTCTTCACCTTCGGCGGCGTCCTGGCCGCCGGGACCTTCGGCTTCTCACCCGGCGAGGTGATCATCTTCGCGATCGCCGCCAACGTCGTCGCCGGGATCGCGACGATCACGATCGGCCTGCTCGACGACAAGGTGGGGCCGAAACCCGTCATCATCGCGTCGCTCATCGGCCTCGTCGTCGCGGGAAGCGCCGTGTTCCTCCTCCACGAGGGCGGCGCGACGATCTTCTGGATCTTCGGCCTCATGCTGTGCCTGTTCGTCGGCCCCGCACAGTCGGCGAGCCGCTCGTTCCTGGCGCGCATCATCCCCGAGGGCCGCGAGGGTGAGGTCTTCGGCCTCTACGCCACGACCGGCCGCGCCGTGTCCTTCCTCGCACCGACCGCTTTCGCACTGTTCGTCACGCTTGGCGGGGCGCAGTTCTGGGGGATCCTCGGGATCGTGCTCGTGCTGCTCATCGGCCTCGGACTCCTAATCCCGGTGCATGCGAAGCAGGGGCGGCTCAGCTCGCGGGCCTGATGCGCGGCTCCGGTGAGCCGACCACACAACCCGTCAGCTTGATTTCGTAATTACGATATTTATACACTTGGGTCATGACGACCATCGACCCCGGCGATCTCGAGGCACGTCTCGCGCGTCTCGAAGCCGCCGTGTTCGCCCGACCGGCCGACGACGACACGACCACCGAGCGACCGGATGACGCTCCGTCCGCAGCCGCGACAGGCGATTCCGATGACACCTTCTGGGCGCTCCGCGGGCTCGAACAGCGCACGGCCGAGCTCGAGCACGGGGCGGTTCTCTTCACCGGCTCGGTCGTCGCCGGCGGCGGACCCGTGCAGTGGCAGTACGCCAGAGCGACCGACGACCTCCTCGCGCTCGGCGACGACCCCGACGCCGTGGAATCAGCAGGCTCCGGTCCACTCGCGACCGCTGCATCGCGGCTCGCGGCCATCGGCTCCCCCGTCCGGCTGCAGCTGCTCCTGGCCGTCGCCAACGGCACCTCCGCACTCGCGGACCTCGGCGAACTCGACGGCATCGGGACGACCGGCCAGGTCTACCACCACGTCCGCGTCCTGACCGCCGCTGGCTGGCTGCAACCCGCCGGCCGCGGACGGGTCGCGGTCCCACCCATGCGACTCGTCCCGCTGCTCGTCGCCGTCGCCGCCATGGAATGACCACCGACCCCAGGAAGGACCCCGCATGACCGCCACACCACGCAGCACGTCCCGACCCAGACGGGTCTGGGTCATCGCCGCCATCAGCACCGCTGTCGCCCTCGCGGCCGGACTCGCCCTCCGGCCAGGGCCCTCGACCCTTCCCGCGGAGGCCGCCGGCGACGCGGAACTCGCGGCGACCGTCCGCGAACTCGCCGGCCCCGACCGCAAGGCCGTGCTGGCCGTCGTCGTCACCCCGGACGGCACCCGCACCGCGACGATCGGCGCCCAGCCGGACACCCGGTTCGAGATCGGATCGGTGAGCAAGGCCTTCACAGGACTGTTGCTCGCCGACGCGATCGAGCGCGGCGAGGTCACCCCGGACACCAGGCTCGGTGACCTCCTCGAACTGGACGACGCACCGGCGGCGGACGTCACCCTCGAGCAGCTCGCCACCCACACCTCCGGTCTGCCACGCCTGCCGATGGACTTCTCGACGATCCTCTCCTCAGCGTGGTTCGCACTCACGACGGCGAACCCATACGGAGAGGACCTCGAGAAGCTGCTCGAACAGGCGCGGTCCGCGTCCCTCGACACCCCGAAGGGCACCTACTCCAACCTCGGCTTCGAACTCCTCGGCGCCGCCCTCGGCTCGGCCGCCGGCACCAGCTACGCCGATCTCCTCGAGGAGCGGATCACCGGTCCGATGGGGCTCGACTCGACCGGCCCCGTGAGCGATGCAGCAGAGCTCGGCGACCGCGACCTCCTCGGTGAGACCGCCGGCGGACGGACCGCCGCAGCATGGACCGGCACGGCGATCGGGCCTGCTGGTGGCATCCGCTCGGACACGGCGGATCTGGCCCGCTTCGCGGAACGACTGGCCGACGGCAGCGCGCCGGGCATCGAGGCGCTCGCCCCTCAGACGGCGTTCGGCGATCGCGAGATCGGCTGGGCCTGGATCACCGATCGGAAAGCGATCGACGGTGAGGACCTCGTCTGGCACAACGGCGCCACGGGCGGCTTCGCCTCCTTCGTCGGCGTCGTTCCGACGACCGGCACCACGGTGGTCCTCGTCTCGGCGACCCAGGAGTCGGTCGATGCGGCCGGTGTCGCCCTCCTCGAGCAGATCGGAGCAGCACGATGATCGAGATCCTCACACCCGCCGTCGTCGCCCTCGTCATCGCCTGGTTCCTCGCCCTCCAGGTCGCGCATGCGTGGAGTACGGGACGCTGGGCGGCGACCGAGCGCTACCGACTGGTCGTCGACGCGGTCGACAGCATCGTGATCCTCGCCCTCGTCCGCGCCCTCGCCGCGCCGGTCGGCGTCTGGTCCTGGGCGTGGATCATCGCCGTCGCGATCGTCGGCTTCGGACTCGCCGGCGCAGCACTCCGCTGGAACACACTCCCCTGGCACGCACCCAAGCCGAGGCGGACCGTCGACGAGCACGGGGCGACGGTCGAGACAGCCGTCGAACCGCGCACCCGCGGTCGGCAGGTCCTGTCGGGGATCTACGCCGTCGTCGGTGCCGCGATCGTCGCGCTCTGCTGGTGAGCGACCGCAGCCCACGGTCGGGTCAGGCGCCCGGGAGCACGAGCCCCTTCCGCAGGGTGACGTTCCCGTACTTCCTGGTCTCGCCCGTGCGGATGATGAGGAACGCTGTGGCGGCCTCGTCGTAGTAGGCGAACCGGTCGACGAAGCGCACGGCGTCCTCGGTCGTGCCGGCGGCGGCGATGAGTTCCCGCTGGACGTCGAGCACCGTGCCGTCGGCGCTCGTCATGAGGTCGAGCACGGGCTCGTCGTCGAGCGGGATCACCGTGCGCACCGCTCGGAGGACCTCCGGCGTCGACAGCGTCGGCAGCACGACGACGCGTTCGCCGAGCCGGGCGGCCGGGAAGTGCGCGTCGGCGATCACCACCGCGTCCGAATGTCCCATCGCGTCCAGGTGCAGCAGCAGTTCGCCGCTCAGCACCGGGTCGATCCCTGTCAGCATGGTGACCTCCTCGTCATGGTTCCGTGTCCATCCGTCTGCCCGATCATGTCAGTCCGTCGACGCCGACCGGCCCGCGGGGGTCGAGCCGGTAGACGCGCGTCGCTGTCCCGCCACGCACTGCATCGCGTTCCGCCGGTGACAACTCGTCGACGAGACCGGACAGCTCGTGCCAGACCACACCGTACCCGCCGCTCGTGACGGTCATCGGCCAGTCGCCGCCGAGCATCAACCGCTCGGGCCCGAAGCAGGCGAGTGCGGTGTCCCAGGCCCGACGCACGTCGGCCGCCGCGAACGGCCGACCGGCCCGGTTGAGGCCGGACACCTTCGCGACCACGTTCGGTGACGCCGCCGCCGCGGCCAGCTCGGTCGCCCACTGTGCGAAGGCCTGATCGTCGCGCGGCGGCTTCGCGAGGTGGTCGACGACGATCGTCAGCCCCTCCTCAAGCCGCGCGAGTCCGGTGGCGTCACGGAGCAGCCGAGGGAAGGCGTTCGGGACGTCGAGCGGAAGCCCACGGTCCGCGAGGAGCGCCGCCAACCGGCGCGCGGGGGCGGCCAGGAGCAGGCCGTCCCGGGGATCGTCGTGCAGCAGCTGACGAACGCCGCGGAACCGTGGATGCGCGCCCCAACGGTCGAGCAGTGCCTCGGCCCGCTTCGCATCGTCGATCGGCACCCAGGCGACGACGCCGGCCACCCAGCTGAAAGCGTCCGATGCGCTGAGCATGGACATCGTGTCGAGCTCCGTGTCGTCGGCCTGGACGAGGATCGCCGCATCGACGCCGGCCTCCCGCAGCTCCGCGGCCGCGCGCTCCGGCGTGAAATCCTCGCGAAGTGCCTCGTCGGCCGAAGCGAGCCAGTGATAGCCGTCGGCGCGATTCCACAGATGGAGGTGCGCGTCGATCGTCCGCATCAGCCGAGCAGCCCTCTGGTGCGCAACTCCGTCCAGAACGTCTCCGGGATCGGCGCCTCGAAGCGCTCCACGTTCTGGATCATCTGCTCCGGCCGCGAGGCGCCGACAGCGACCGTCCGCACGGCGGGGTGGCGGAGCGGGAACTGGAGGGCGGCCGCGGGCAGTTCGACCTCGAACCGACGGCAGATCTCGGCGATGTCGACGGCGCGGTCGAAGACCTCAGGTGGGACGGCACCGTACTCGTATCGTCCGTCACGGTCGGGGACGGCGCGGGCCAGCAGACCGGAGTTGAACACCGAGGCGGCGACCACGCCGACGCCGTGTTCCAGACAGGCGGGCAGCACCTCCTCGCCCGCTGGCTGCTCGGCGAGCGTGTACCGACCGGCGATCATGATGAGATCGGTCAGGCCCGTGCGCACCGCGGCGAGGAGTGCGGCGACGTCCATCGACCCGATCCCGACCGCCCCGACGATTCCTTCGTCGCGGAGGGCGGCGAGCGCCGGTATCCCCTCGGATATCCCGGACTCCGGATCGTTGCGTTCCGGGTCGTGGAGGTAGAGCACGTCGACGTGGTCGAGTCCGAGTCGTTCGAGGGACTCGTCGAGCGAGCGCCGCACGCCCGACTCACTCGCGTCCCACTCGCGCCGCACGGTCGCCGGGACGACGAAGTCGTTGTCCGTGTCGAGCGCACCCTCCCCCTCAGGGTTCGGCACGAGGAGGCGGCCGACCTTGGTGGACAGGACGTACTCGTCGCGGGGCTTCGTCCGCAGGAAGGCGCCGAGCCGACGCTCGGAGAGACCGAGGCCGTAGTGCGGAGCCGTGTCGTAGAAGCGGACGCCGTGTTCCCAGGCCGCATCGAGGATCGCCCAGGCCTCCTCATCGCCGAGCTCGCGGTAGAGGTTGCCGAGGTTGGCGGCGCCGTACGCGAGCCGCGGGACGAGGAGGTCAGGCACCGGCGCCCCGGAAGGTGAACTCGGCGATCGACGTCGCGAGCATCTCCGAACCGCCGCCGGGGGCGACCGGCGCGCGGTACCGGCCGGCGACGATCTCGACGGGCTCGACGAAGTGCTCGTGCAGGTGGTCGACGAATTCGATCATGCGTCCATCCTCGCTCCCGGACACGGCGATGAAGTCGAACATCGAGAGGTGCTGCACCGCTTCGCACAGCCCGACGCCACCGGCGTGCGGGCAGACCGGGACACCGAACTTCGCGGCCAGGAGGAGGATCGTGATGTTCTCGTTCACGCCGGCGACCCGAGTGGAGTCGATCTGGAGCACCTGGAGGGCGTCGGCCTGCAGGAACTGCTTGAACATGATGCGGTTGGCCATGTGCTCGCCGGTCGCGACCGGGATCGGGGCGACGCCGCGCGCGATCGCCGCGTGGCCGAGGATGTCGTCGGGGCTCGTCGGCTCCTCGATCCAGGCGATGTCGTAGGGGGCGAGTCGCGACATCCAGTCGATCGCCTCCGCGACGTCCCACCGCTGGTTGGCGTCGACGGCGATCCGGATGTCGGGTCCCACGGCGTTCCGGGCGATGGCGAGGCGACGGACGTCGTCCTCCACATTCCCGCCGACCTTGAGTTTGACCTGCGCGAATCCGTCCGCGACCGCTTCGCGACACAGGCGGTCGAGCTTCTCGTCGGAGTAGCCGAGCCACCCGGGCGTGGTCGTGTAGGCGGGGTACCCGGCGGCGAGCAGGGCCTCGGTCCTGGCCTCCCGTCCTGGTTCGGCGCGTCGGAGGATCGCGAGGGCGTCGTCCGGGGTGAGGACGTCGCTCAGGTAGCGGAAGTCGACGAGCTCGACGAGCTCCTCCGGCGTCATCATGGCGAGCAGCCGCCAGAGCGGCAGGCCGGCGCGTTTGGCCTTGAGGTCCCAGAGCGCGTTGACGACGGCGCCGATCGCCATGTGCATGACGCCCTTCTCGGGGCCGAGCCACCGGAGCTGGGAGTCGTAGACGAGTTCGCGCCAGAAGGACCCGAGGGCGTCGAGCACGGGCTCGACCTCGCGACCGAGGAGGTGGTCCCGGAGGGCGTGGATGGCTGCGACCTCGACGTCGTTGCCGCGTCCGATCGTGAAGACGAAGCCGTGGCCCTCGTGGCCGTCGTCCGCGTCCGTCACGAGGCGCAGGTAGGCGGCGGAGTAGTCGGGGTCGGGGTTCATGGCATCCGAGCCGTCGAGGGTGGTCGAGGTCGGGAACCGGACGTCGTGCGTCTCGAATCCGATGATGGTACTCACGTCGGCATGCTCCTTCGGGCTGGTGCCACCGAGCTTAGACATCCGATGTCTGGGCTGTCAATGCGCTCAGCGTGGACCAAATCACCTGTTGCAACGGCCGGGTCGGGCGGTAGAGTTCAGACGTTATCGGCTACGGAGTCGGGTCCGCACGCGGGCACCGGCGGAACCGGAAGGACCAGCATGCGCTTCGCCAGACTCGGCCCCGCGGACGGGGAGACCCCCGTCGTGTTCGCGGGAGACACCGCCTACGACCTCCGATCGATCACTCCCGACATCGACGGAGCCTTCCTCGCCGGCGGCGGCGTCGATCAGGTTCGCGCCGCCCTCGAGTCGGGTGCGCTCCCCGCCCTCGACGGCGCCGACGAGCTCCGCATCGGCGCTCCGATCGCCCGGCCGAGTGCGGTCGTCTGCATCGGGATGAACTACGCGGCGCATGCAGCGGAGTCGGGATCCGCCCCTCCCGAGATCCCCATCATGTTCTTGAAGACGCCCAACACGGTCGTCGGCCCGAACGACGACGTCCGCATCCCGCGCGGCAGCACGAAGACCGATTGGGAGGTCGAGCTGGGCGTCGTCATCGGCGAGCGCACCTCCTACCTCGACAGCCCTGAGGACGCCCTCGGCCGCATCGCCGGCTTCGTCACCGCGAACGACGTGTCGGAGCGCGACTTCCAGATGGCGGCGAGTGGCGGGCAGTGGTCCAAGGGCAAGTGCGCTCCGGGCTTCAACCCGACCGGCCCGTGGCTCGTGACGCCGGACGAGGTCGACGCCGGCGCTCTGCGACTCCGCAGCTGGGTCAACGGCGAACCGCGTCAGGACTCGAGCACGGCGGACCTCATCTTCGACGTCGCCACGGTCATCTGGCACCTGAGCCAGTACCTGCAGCTCGAACCCGGCGACCTCGTCCTGACCGGCACACCCGAGGGCGTCGCGCTCTCCGGCCGCTTCCCCTACCTCGCACCGGGCGATGTCTGCGAGGTCGAGATCGAGGGCCTCGGTCGCCAGCGACAGCGGTTCGTCGACTCGGTCCCCGGAATCGCGCCGGCGGCGAAGCCAGCCGAGGCACTCGGAGCCCGCGCATGAGCGCCGAAGACACCGGCGAGTTCGACGGGCTCGTCGCGATCGTCACCGGCGGCGCTTCGGGGATCGGCGCCGCGATCGTCGAACGCCTCGCCGCAGCTGGCGCGAGCGTCGCGATCCTCGACCTGAACCCGTCGCCCGACGAGGACTCCGCCACCCGCCTGTCGGTGCGGGCGAACGTCGCCGACGACGCGTCGGTCCGCGCGGCGATCGACGCCGTCGTCGCACGGTTCGGCCGCCTCGACATCGTCGTGAACAACGCCGGTATCGGCGCGCAGGGCACCATCGAGTCCAACGACGACGACGAGTGGCACCGCGTCTTCGACATCAACGTGGTCGGCATGGCTCGCGTGACGCGCGCGGCCCTCCCACACCTGCGCGAGTCTCCGTCGGCCGCGATCGTGAACACCGCGTCGATCGCCGCGACGGCGGGACTCCCCCAGCGCGCGCTCTACACGGCGACGAAGGGAGCCGTGCTGTCCTTGACGCGAGCGATGGCCGCCGACCACCTGCGCGAGGGCATCCGGGTGAACTGCGTCAACCCGGGCACGGCCGACACCCCCTGGGTTGGCCGGCTGCTCGACAGCGCCGCCGACCCGGCCGCAGAACGCGCCGCACTCGAGGCACGCCAGCCGCATGGCCGACTCGTCGCCGCGACCGAGGTCGCCGGTGCCGTCGCCTACCTGGCGAGCCCGCGATCAGGCTCGACGACCGGCACCTCGATCGCCGTCGACGGCGGGATGCAGGAGCTCCGCCTCCGCCCCGAGTAGCGAGGGCCGAGTCCCGATGCCGCCTCACCGTTCACAACGCAGGAGCGCCCCGGCGGTTCTCCCGCGAGACGGCCATCCCCAGGCCGACACGCCTGACTCCTCGTGAATTGCGAACGGCATGGACCGGACGGGTCCGATCGTGCAGAACTCAGGCGCACGCCGGCGCGTCCCGCCACCGAGGGGATGATCCGGCTCGACTCACCGGGACGCTCCTGAATTGCGAACCCTGGGCCGAGGATCAGGCGGGCGAGCTACCGGTCGGTGTCGGGGCGCGGCCACGCGGCGACGAAGCGCTCGAGGTACGCGGCGAACTGCGCCGCCTCCGCGGGCGCGAATCCCGAGAGCGCGGTCGTGACCGCGTCGCGTCGACCCCGGTGCGCCTCCTGCAGGACCGCGCGGCCGGCGGCGCTCAGCTGCACCACGCTGCGTCGACCGTCGTTCGGGTCGACTGCGCGAGCGACCTCGCCGCGCTTCGTCGCTTCGGCCACGAGCCGGCTCGCGCGGGGTTGGTCGACACCGATCGACTCCGCGAGCGCACTGATCCCCATGCCACCGGCCGCCTCATCACGGGCGAGCGCGTCCAGCATCCGGAACCGAGCAGCCTGTGCGATCGCCTGCTCGCGCGGGTGACGGGCGCCACCGCCGGGAGCCCAGGGCCCACCGAAGCCGGGTCCGAAGCCCGGACCGCGCCCGCGCGCACGTTCGTCATCAGCGCCGCCGTCGGCGTCGTGCCGATGACCGCCCCCGTGCTCATCGTGGTGGTGATGAGCGGGCCCACCGCGCCCACCGCGTCCGCCGAACCGACGGCCTGACTGGTCCCGTCGGATCTGGACGAGGGCCTGCTCGATCATCTCCACCGGGTCGGTTGCTGTGGGTTCGCTGGGCTGCGCTTGACGATCGTCGGACATACATGTCATTATACATTTACATGTAACAGAGCATGCAAATAAGGAGACCACCCATGAACACCCCCACGACTTCCCCAGAGCAGTCCACCACCCAGTCCGCCGAGCGCCCGCTCGGCTTCTGGCTCCGCGCCGTCGATCACGCGCTCAAGCACTCGATGCACGAGGTGCTCGCCGAGGACGGCCTCGGCCGCCGCAGCTGGCGCACGCACGAGCTCATCGCCTCCGGCGCGTCGAGCGTCGAGGAGCTCGACGCCTCGCTCCCGCCACACCGCCACGGACCGCGCGGCCCCGAACGGTTCGGCCGCCGCGGCGGGTTCGGCCCCGGTCGCGGCTTCGGTCGCCCGGAGCGCACCGCCGAGACGACCGCGGACACCGCATCCGCCGAGCGTCCGAGCGGCCACGAGCACGGCCACCCCGCTCACGATCGGGCCTTCGGGCGCGGCCGCGAGATCGGTCGCGGCTTCGGTCGTGATCACCGACCCGGCGGCGCACCGTTCGGCCCTGGCCACGGCCACCACCGCGGCCCTCGTCGCTCGACCGCGGACATCGTCATCGACTTCGCCGCCCGCGGCTGGGTCATCGTCGACGCCGACGGCATCACCCTGACGGACACCGGTCGCGAGGCGCACGACGCGCTCCGCACCAAGGTCGACGCGGTCCGCCAGACCGTCGCCGACGCCGTCTCGCCCGAGGACCTCGCGACGACGCTCGCCAGCCTCGAGAGCATCGCCCGAGCCTTCGGCCGGGACGAGCACACAGCGCACGAGCACGGCCCGCGTGGTCGCTTCGGTCGCGGCCCCCGCATCGAGCGCTGACCGGCCGCCGGCGTCTTCCGCCCATGCGGACCCCAGCCGAACACCATGCACAGAGCCCCGGGCAGCAATCGCTGCCCGGGGCTCTCTCCGTTCGACCCACCGTCCCGTTCTCAGGACTCCGTCGCGTGTCGCCCTCCCGCGAAGCCACACACACCGGACAACTCCTGAGTTGGGGACGAACGGACCACACGCGACCCCGGCGCCCCTATCTCAGGACTCCGTCGCGTGTCGCCACCCACACCAACCCGACACACCGGACAACTCCTGAGTTAGGGACGGCACCACTTCAGCTACTCCGTGAGGCCGTTCGCCTTCGCGACGTTCCCGAGCCACGCGAGGCTCGGCTTCGGCGTGCGCACGAAGGTCTCGCGATCGACGGCGATGAGGCCGAAGGTCGGTCGGAAGCCGCTCGCCCACTCGTAGTTGTCGAGCGCGCTCCAGTGGAGGTACCCCTCGAGCTGGATCCCGTCCTGGATGCAGGCGTGCAGCTCGCGCAGGGCGCCGTCCGTGTAGTCGATCCGACGGGTGTCGTCTGAGGTCGCGATACCGTTCTCGGTGATCATGATCGGCACCCCGCCCGACAGCTCCCAGGCGCTCCGCACACCCTCGGCGGCGGCCGGAGGGTAGAACTCCCAACCGGTGAGCGTCGTCTCGACGCCGTCCTCGACGGGCAGGGGTCCCTTCGGCCCGATGAACGTGCGCGTGTACGCTTGGACGCCGAGGAAGTCGTCGCCGGCGGACTGCTCGAGGTACCAGTCGTCACGCGGGTAGCCGTACTCGCGCAGCATCTCGTCGGAGCCCGGCTCACCGTTCGACCGGAACGCCTGCGTCGCGATGGTCCAGCCTGACTTCAGGCCGGACACCTGCGAGAGCACCTCGCGCGAACGCTTGTGGGACTCGAGGAGCGCGTCGGCCACGAAGAGGTCCGGGTTCGGCAGGCCGTACGCGACGAGGTTCGCCGCGTCCTCACCACCGGCGAGCATCGCGGCGATGTTCGGCTCGTTGATGGTGCAGACGTGATCGACGCCCTCGCCGACGATCGGCAGGGTCAGCTCGGTGTACCGCGCGAAGAGGTCGGCGGCGTCCTTCGCCCGCCAGAACCCGTCGCGCTCGAACCAGCGTGGCACCGTGAAGTGCATGAGCGTGACGACCGGGTTGAGTCCCAGCTCGTGTGCGGTGTCGACCATGCGACGGTAGTGGTCGACCTCGGCACGCGAGACGATGCCGCGCTCGGGCTCGATCCGGGCCCACTCGATGCTGAACCGGTAGGTGTTGAGCCCGGCGTCGGCGAGCAGCTGCATGTCCTCGCGGTAGCGGTGGTAGCTGTCCATCGCGTCACCCGAGGGCTCGACGATGTTCGTCCCGGCTTCGTGCTCGTGCACCCACCAGTTGCTGTTGATGTTGTTGCCCTCGATCTGGTGGGCAGCGGTGGCGGCGCCCCAGAGGAAGCCGTCGGGGAAGGTCAGCACGGGTGTTGCTCCTGTTTCATGTAGAGGTGTGGCCCTTCGACAAGCTCAGGGACCGGGGGGAAGACCGGGCCCTTCGACAAGCTCAGGGACCGGAAGGGGTGGGCCCAGGGGCCGGGAGGGGGGCGCAGGGACGGGACGGGCGTCAGCGCTTGGCGCGGGCCGGGTTGGGGACGGCGTCGAGCAGCTGGATCGTGTACGGATCCTGCGGGTGCTGCAGGACGTGCGCGGTCTCGCCACGTTCGACGACGCGACCCTGGTTGAGGACCATGATGTTGTCGGTCACGAGTCGCGCCGACAGCAGGTCGTGCGTGATGTAGAGCATCGAGACGCCCCACTGCTCGCGCAGGTCCTCGAGCAGCGCGAGCACACCGGCACGCAGCGACACGTCGAGCATCGACACGGGCTCGTCGGCGATGAGCACCTGCGGGTCGCTCGCGAGCGCCCGGGCGATCACGACGCGCTGCCGCTGTCCACCGGAGAGCTGGTGGGGCAGCTTCGCCGCGAACTGCTCGACGGGCGAGAGGCCCACCGTCTCGAGGAGTTCGAGCACGCGCCTGCGGACGGCGTCGCCCTTCAGCCCGGTGAAGTTCACCACCGGACGGGTGAGCGTGTACTCGACCGTGTGCAGCGGATTGAGCGCCGCGTACGGGTCCTGGAAGATCATCTGCACGTTCTTGTGCAGGTTCCGGATGCCCTTGCGGTTCAGCTGGGCGACGTCGAGGTCACCGAAGCGGACCGCACCGGAGGTCGGCTTCTCGATGCCCGTGATGAGCTTCGCGATGGTCGACTTGCCGGAGCCCGAGGCCCCCACGAGCGCGAGCGACTGACCGGGTTCGAGCGTGAACGACACGTCGTCGACGGCCGTCACCGCTGACTCACCGCGGCGCGGCGGCGGGTAGACCTTCGAGACGGCGTCGACGATGACCGCCGACTCGGCCGAACGACCGGCGCGCGACGAGGCCTTGCCCGACTCGGAGCTCGCGCTCGTCGCGGTCGGGACGCTCGTCGTGGTGCCGGACACCGGAGCAGTGCCCCGGTTCGCACGCGAGGGGAAGCCGGGCAGCTCGACGACCGCGGCGCGCGGGTCGGCGTAGTGACTGAGCAGCATCCGCGTGTACGGGTCCTGCGGACGCTCGAGGATGTCGCGACTCGGGGCGTCCTCGACGATGCGACCCTCGTGCATGACGAGCACGCGCTGCGTCGCCTCGAGCACGACGCCGAGGTCGTGGCTGATGAGGATGGCGGTGAACCCCTCGGCCTGCTGCAGCTCGGTGATCGTGTCCATGATCGCGTGCTGCACGAGGACGTCGAGCGCGGTGGTCGGCTCGTCGAACACCATGAGACGGGGCTCGAGCGACAGTGCCAGTGCGATGGACACGCGCTGACGCATGCCGCCGGACAGCTCGCCGGGGAAGCGCGCGAGCACCTGCGGCGTCAGCCCGACCTTGTCGACCAGCTCGGCCATCCGCGCGTCCCAGCGGTCGCGGGAGACGTGGCCGTGCGCCTTAAAGATGTCCACGAAGTGGTTGCGGATCGTGCGGACCGGGTTGAGCGCGTTCATGCCCGACTGCAGCACCATGGCGAAGCCGCCCTGACGCTGCTCACGGAGCGCCTCGTCGCCGAGCTCGCGGATGTCCTTGCCGCCGAAGAGGATCTGCCCGCCGTTGATGCGGGCCGGCGGCTTCTGCAAGCGGGTGGCCGCGAAGCCGAGCGTCGACTTCCCGGAGCCGGACTCGCCGACGAGCCCGATGAACTCACCGGCACCGACGGAGAACGACACGTGGTCGACCGCCTGGACCGGCGCGGCGCCGACGGACTCGTAGACGACGGACAGGTCGCGGACCTCGAGGAGCGCTCCGGTCCCGGCTGCCGGCGCTGATGCGCTCTCGGCCTGGAGGTTGACGGCGTTCATCGTGACTTCCCTTCACGGAGGCGCGGGTTGCTGATCGCGTCGACACCGAAGTTGATGAGGGTGAGGCTCATCGCGAGGAGCGCGATGCAGAGACCGGGGGCGAAGAGGAGGATCCACTGACCGGTGAGCAGGGCGTTGGAGTTCTGCGCCCAGTAGAGGATGGTGCCCCAGCTGACGATCGACGAGTCGCCGAGGCCGAGGAACTCGAGGCCGGCCTCCGCGAGGATCGCGCTCGTCGCGGCACCGAAGAAGCCACCGGCGATGAGGGACGTCATGTTCGGCAGGATCTCGTTGAACACGATGCGGAACGGTCGGTCGCCGGAGAAGCGAGCTGCGGTCACGAAGTCACGCGAACGCAGCGACTGCGTCTGGCTGCGGAGCACGCGGGCACCCCACGCCCACCCGGTGATCACGATGACCGCGACGATCATCACGAGCCCACCGTTCTGGAGGTACGCGGCGATGACGATCATGAGCGGCAGGCCGGGCACCACGAGGAACAGGTTGACGATGAAGTTCACGACCTCGGCGCCGAAGCCCTTGATGTAGCCCCAGCTGAGGCCGATCAGGACCGCGACGATCGTCGACAGGATGCCGGCGATGAAGCCGACCGTGACGCTGATCTGCGAGCCGTAGATGAGCTGGCTGAGGACGTCCTCGCCCGCCGCCGTCGTCCCGAACCAGTGCTCGGGGCTCGAGTCGGCGTTCCGGGGGAACCCGTCCTGGCTCGCGCCGTACGGTGCGAGCACCGGGGCGAAGATCGCGACGAGGATGAAGAACGCGAGGATGATGAGCCCGAGGCGGGACTTCCAGTTGGCCCAGAGCGTCGCCGCCGATCGACCGATGAAGGCGAACTTCCTCGGCGGACGCACGGCCTGGTCGGACTGCAGTGTCTTGACGTGCTGTGTGGTGGTCATCGGCGGGTCCTTGGGTCGAGTACGCCGTACAGGATGTCGACGAGGAAGTTGGCGATGAGCACGCTCACGGTGATGAGCAGGAAGAGCGCCTGCATGAGCGGGTAGTCCTGTCCGATCACCGCGTTGAACAGGAGGAAGCCGATGCCCGGGTATCCGAAGACCTGCTCCACGAGGATCGAGCCGCCGACCACACCGCCGAGCGCGAGCCCGAAGCCGGTGAGGTTTGGGAGGATCGCGTTGCGGGCCGCGTACTTGATGGCGACCGTGCGACCACGGAGACCGTTCGCCTCGGCGAAGGTCACGTAGTCGTCACCGAGGGTGTTGATCATCGCGTTGCGCATGCCGATGATCCAGCCGCCGAGGCTCGTCACGAGGATCGTCAGCGCCGGCAGCACCGCGTGGTACGCGACGTCGACGATGAAGTCCCAGGTGAAGGCAGGCGAAGCCGTCGGGCCGAAGGCACCCGAGGTCGGGAACCAGTGGAGCACGTAGCCGGCGAAGAACAGCAGGAGCAGTGCGGTCCAGAAGTACGGGAACGTGCTGGCGAAGGTGCCGCTCAGCGTCGGCAGGGCGTCGAGCCAGGTGTTCCGCCGCCAGGCCGCGAGCACGCCGATGAGGGTGCCGAGGATGAAGGCGACGATCGTCACGATCCCGAGCAGGATGATCGTGTATGGGAACGCCTGCCAGATGAGCTCACCGACCGACTGCGGGAAGAAGGTGTACGAGACCCCGAAGTCGAGCGTAACGACCTGGTGGAGGTACGTGACGTACTGCTCCCAGAGGTTGCCGCCGGGGACACCGAGTTGGGCCTCGATCGCCGCACGC
Source organism: Plantibacter auratus (assembly GCF_050587365.1). Taxonomy (NCBI): domain Bacteria; kingdom Bacillati; phylum Actinomycetota; class Actinomycetes; order Micrococcales; family Microbacteriaceae; genus Plantibacter; species Plantibacter auratus. The sequence goes on from NZ_JBOBFV010000002.1 coordinate 248,894, forward strand.
GTGGCCGCGGAGACCGGGCCGTTCTGCGCGAGCTTCGCGATCGCGGCGTCGGTCGGGGAACCGGGCATGAGCCGCGGCAGGAGGAAGTTCAGCGTGACCGCCGCCCACAGAGTGAGGACGAAGAGGCCGAGTTTGCGCACCATGTACACGGTCACTCACCGTCCTTCCGGAGCTTGAGGTGCGTGAACACGAGGAGCGGGGTCTGGTCGTAGGTCTGCAGCGGTGCGTACGGGTTGTCCGCATCGGGCCAGCCGGTGAACTTCTTGTCGTTGTAGAGGCCCCAGAGTCCGCCGTAGTACATGCCGATGACCGGGAAGTCGCTGTAGACGATCTGCTGCATCTGGTGACTCAGCCCGAGACGGGTCGCCTCGTCGGTGGTCTCCTTGTACTGGGCGAGCAGCTGGTCCATCTGCGGGTTGCGGTAGCGACCGAAGTTGCTGGACGTCGTCTCGCCGATCGGCTTCGCGAACTCGCTGTTGAAGCTGTTGTTGAAGCCCTGGAACATGATGCCGTTGCCCATGCCACCCATGGCGACCTCGAAGGCGCCGCTCTGGATCGCCTGCTGGTACCCCGGCGGCTGCGGCTGCTTGATCTGCACGTCGATGCCGAGGGCGCCGAGCTCCTTGCGGACCTCCTGGACCGCGCGGAGCCAGTCCGCGTAGCCGTTGGCGGTCGTGATCGAGAAGCTGAACTGTTTGCCCGCCGCGTCGACGAGCTTGCCACCCTGCTGGGTGTACCCGGCGGCCGCGAAGGCCTCGAGGGCGCCGGCGGTGTCCTGCGTGATCATGCCCTGGTTCGGCAGGGTCGGGTCGAGCTCGTCCTCCTGGTTGGGGAGCATGAGGCTCGACTGGCCGGCTGCACCGAGGTACCCCTCGGTCGCTGCGTCGGCGATCTTGTCACGGTCGAGCGCCAGGGCGATGCCGCGACGGACGTCGACGTTGTCGAACGGGGCGACGTCCATGTTGGGCACGAGCCCGATCACGCCTCCCGGCGGGAACCAGAACTTGTTGTGGTCGTTGGCCGCACCCCAGGTGCCTTCGACGTTCGACAGGAACGAGTACGCCCAGTCGAAGCCCTTCGTGACGATGTCGAGTTCGCCGGTGGCCGCGGGGATCACGAGGTGGTTGACCTCGATCTTGTCGGCCTGCCAGTACGTCTCGTTCTTGTCCATCGTGTACTGCTGCGAGGTGTAGTTGCCGAGCACGTACGGACCGGTACCGACCGGGTTCGGGTTCCGCCAGGTGTCGGGGCTCTTGACGTCCTTCCAGATGTGCTCCGGGACGATGAGCGTCTGCGAGACGATGTCGGCCGCGGGGGCGTCGTCGTCGAGCAGGTGCATGATGACGTGCTGGCCCTTCACCTCGATCGTGTCGATGTGCTGCCAGGCGCCCTTCTGGTCGAGCGTCGGGTACTGCTTGATGAGGTCGAAGGTGAACTTGACGTCCTCAGGGGTGAAGGCCTCGCCGTCGGACCAGGTGGCGCCGTCGCGGATCGTGTAGTCGATCGTGCGGGCGTCCGGGAGGTCGACCTTCTCGGCGAGCCACGGCGTCTCCTTGCCGTCGAGCACGTTGATGATCACGAGCGGCTCGTAGATGTAGCTCGAGGCCGAGCGCTTGTTCACGAGGTAGGGGTTGAAGTTCCGCTCGAGCATCGGGGTGCCCTTGTCGGAGGCCAGCAGCATCGTGTCGGCCGGGATCGAGGGATCCGGCTCGCTCTTGATCTGGATGCTGCAGCCGGAGACGAGCAAGGCCGCCGCGGCGATCATCGCCGCTGCTCCGAGTCGTCTGCGCCTGCGGACCTTGGTCCGCTCGTGCGTCGTGTGCGTCATCGCCACCGTCCTTGCTGAAGTCTGTACCGGTTGAGTGTAAGCGCATACATTGCCCGACGCAACCCGTGTCGGACATCCGATCCTGTTCGCAATTCAGGAGAGCCCCGGCGTGGCGGCCTCGCGGCGGACGGACGCGTCGCGGCACGCCGCGGGCTTCCTGAATGGTGAACGCGAGGGGAGGCGATGATCAGGACGTGATCGACTCGGAGCTCTCGCGGAGGACGACCTCGACGGGGAGTCGGACGGACATCGCGGGCAGCTTCGGCTCGGCGAGGCGACGGGCGAGCGCCTGCACGGAGACCCGGCCGAGCGTCTCCATCGGCTGCCGGACCGTCGTGAGCCGCGGAGCGGACAGGCGGCCGGCATCGATGCCGTCGAATCCGGTGACGATGAGCTCGTCCGGGACCGCGACCCCCGCGATCCTGGCGGCGTCGATCACGCCGAGCGCCATCTGGTCGTTGGCGCACACGACGGCCCGCGGCAGCCCGTCGCGTCGGAACAGCTCCCGACCGACCCGTCGCCCGCCCTCGCGGGTGAAGTCGCCGCGGAGGGTCGGCTCCTCCGGGGCGTCGAGCGACCGGTCCGCGAGGGCCGCGCGGAACCCGCTCCAGCGCTCCGCGTCATCGGGCGAGCCGAGGCTTCCGGCCACGTACTCGAGCTCTCGGGCGCCGAGGTCGTCGATGAGGTGCGCCGTGAGCGTGCGCATCCCCTCGGCGTTGCTCACCGAGACGTGGTCGAGGTCGTCGCCGCGCCGGGGCCCCGCCATCACGACGATCGGGACGTGACGTGACAGGCGCGCGAGCTCCTCCTCGCTCGCGCTCCCGGCCAGCACCATGAGGCCGTCCACCCGACCTGCCATGTCGCGCACGGTCTGCGTCGCCGTGGATCCGCGTCCGACGCCGACGAGCAGTGCGAACCCGCTCCGCCAGGACTCCAGCTCGCAGCCGCGCAGCACCTCGTCGAAGTAGAGGTTGAGCGTCCGCGTGTCGGTCCGCTCCGGGATGTCGCGGACGATGCGCGCTCCCCCGGCCGCCGCCTCGTCACCCTCGAGGGCGATGTCCCCGAGGTCGTCCATCGCGTCGAGCCCCTGGAAGAACAGGCCGATGACGCCGGTGCGGCGCGCGGCGAGTCCTCGTGCGGCCCCACTCGGGACGTACCCGAGTTCACCGACCGAGGCGAGCACGCGGTCTCGCGTGGCCGGTTTCACGTCGTCGGGGCGGCTGAGCACCCGCGAGACCGTCGCGATGGAGACGCCGGCGTGGTGCGCGACGTCGTAGACCGTCGGCGGTTTCGTCATGGGAACGCCTTCCTTCGGCCACCAATGATACGCACGGCATCCTGCCCGCCCGGTCCACCGGCGGCGTGGGATGACGCGCGGACCGCCCTCGTCTTGCGTCACGGGAGCGGCCCCGACGAGCCGGGAACCGCAGCCAACCCGAACGTTCCCTGAATTCTCGACGCTTGTCGGCTGGGCGGCCGACGTCCGCTGGCAGACTGCGGACATGACTGATCAGCATGCCAAAGCCGTCCTCCTCAACTCCCTCCACGAGCCGGGTTCCCCGCTCATCGTCACCAACGTCTGGGACGCCATCACCGCGAAGGTCGTCTCCGAGGCCCCCGGCGTCGTCGCCCTCGCCTCCGCGAGCCACTCGGTGTCGAACGTCCGTGGGCTCGAAGACGGCGGCGGCCTCGACGTCGACGAGGCGATCGCCGCGGCGAAGATCATCGTGGGCGCCGTCGACCTGCCGGTGACGATCGACTTCGAGAAGGGGTACGCATCCGACGCGGCCGGTGTTCGCGAGAACGTCCGCCGCCTCATCGTCGAGTCGGGTGCCGTCGGAATCAACCTCGAGGACTCCGTCGGTGCCGCGAAGGCCCCGCAGTTCCCGATCGAGGAGGCCGCGGCCCGCGTCGCCGCCGCTCGCGCCGGAGCAGAAGACGCGGGCATCCCGCTCGTCATCAACGCCCGGGTCGACACGCTCGCCGGCGACCCCGAGGCATGGGACGAGGCCGTCACGCGCGCCAACGCCTACCTCGAGGCCGGTGCGGACGTCGTCTTCTTCCTCGGGCTCGGCACCGAAGAGCTCGTCGCCAAAGCGATCGAGCAGGTGCACGGACGCATCTCCGTCATCGGCTACCCCGGCGCGGTGCCGCTCAAGCGCCTGGCCGAACTCGGCGTCTCACGCGTCAGCTTCGGCCCCGGCACGCTCGGCCTGACCCTCGCCGCCCTCCAGCGCGCTGCGACCGGCCTCACCGAGCTCGGCGAGTACCCCGAGGACCTCGGCTTCTCCTTCGAGCTCTGATCCTCGACTGACGACCGGTTCTCAGGAGGATCCGGGCGTGGCGCCAAGTGACCTCGGCGGCGCGCCCGGGGACTCCTGAGACAGGGTCACGGGTTCCGGTCAGGACGTCAGGAACCAGTACCAGATGATGAGCATCGTGATGAGGAAGCCCGTCAGGAAGTTGAGACGGAGGAACCGCTTCCACCCCGCGTTGGCCCGTTCGGCGTCCTCCTCGCGGAGGTTCCAGAACGGCAGCACACTCGCGGCGTAGGGCAGCGCGAGCAGGCCGGCCAGCGGGATGGGCCACGGGGTCACGAGCATCAGCGCACCGCCGGCCAGGTAGGCGACGAAGGCGAACCGGACGGTCGCCGCCGCGCCGATGACCGTCGCGATCGAGCCGATCCCGCCCTCCCGGTCGGCGATGATGTCCTGCACCGCACCGAAGGCGTGGCTGGCGATCCCCCAGAGGAAGTAGCCGACGAGCAGCGCCCAGAGCGCGGGCGTGAAGACCGCACCGGCGAGGACGAGGCCGTAGACCGCCGGGCTCACGAAGTGCGTGCTCGAGGTGAGCGAGTCGATGAACGGCCGCTCCTTGAACCGCAGGCCGGGTGCGCTGTACGCGATGAGCGCGAACACGCTGATCGCGAGGACGAGCCACGACAGCGGCGACCCGATGACGACGAGGTAGACGAGGAACGGGACGTTCGTCACGATCGCCGCGAAGATCGTCAACCGGTGCATCCGGCGGTCCAGGACCGCGCCCTCGACGCCGCCCTTGCGCGGGTTCCGCAGGTCGGACTCGTAATCGAAGACGTCGTTGATGCCGTACATCGCGAGGTTGTACGGGATGAGGAAGTACAGCGTCCCGAGCCAGAACGTGAGGTCGAGTTCACGCGTGGTCAGCAGGTATGCCGCTGCGAACGGGTACGCGGTGTTGATCCACGACAGCGGTCGGGAGGACAGCACGAGCTGGCCGAGTCGGTTCATGCCGGGTCCTCCTGGGACGGGGATGGGGAGACGGGAGCAGGGGTTCGGCGCTCGAGGAGCACCCAGAGCGACGGGAGCAGGACGGCCGCGGCGATGGCGTAGGCGAAGTCCTCGAGGGGCGCGATGCCGATGAAGGCGCCGGAGATGAGTGCGGGGTCGTAGCCGACGAGCCCGATGCCGATCATGATGTTGTCGAACAGCGCGGTCATGAGCAGGAGGACGACGAGCCCACCGCCCACTGCGAGCAGCCAGGTGCCCGCCGACAGACCGGTGGATCGCGGTCCGTTCGCACGGCGTCGATCGAGCCGCACGACCGCGAGCAGGGCGACGACCGCCACGACGGCGAGGAACCATGCGTTGAGGGCCCAGTAGGTCATCGTCCGCTCACCTCGGCGGCGCCGGTCGTCCGGCGGGACACCCGGCCGAGCGTGTGTCGCGCCGCACCGAACAGGTTCATCGTGAGGTAGCAGAGCAGCGTCAGGAAGAAGACCTCCTCGATCGGCAGCTCGGGCGCGACCTGCAGCCCGGTCATGAACGAGGTCTCACCGCGGAAGAAGATGCCGGTGCCGATACCGAGCAGGTCCCACACGAGGAAGAACACGACGCCGATCGGCAGGATGATCGCGGCCCGCCGTCGGTCGGCCCAGAAGAACAGCCGGAACCGCCGGTCGAGCATGACCATCCCGGTGATCGAGACGAGCAGCGCCAGCAGGTACAGCAGACCCATCAGCCGGTCGCCTCGGCGCGCGCGCGCAACGGCTCCGCCATCGGGCCGGTGGTGATGTCGCCGCGCATGCGCTTCACGACGAGCTCCGCGCTGATGAGGCACATCGGCAGGCCGATGCCCGGGATGGTCGAGCCGCCGGTGTAGAACAGGCCGTCGACCTTCTTGCTGACGTTGCCGCTCCGGAACATCGCGCTCTGCGAGAGGATGTGCGCCGGCCCGAGGGCGGTGCCCTTCCAGACGTTGAGGTCGGTCGCGAAGTCGGCCGGGCCGACGTCGCGACGCACCACGATACGCTCGGCGAGGTCGGGGACGCCGGCCCACTCGGCGATCTGCGCGATGGCGGCGTCGCCGATCTCCGCGACCCGGGCGTCTCCACCGCCACCGATGGACGGATCGGCCGGGACCGGGACCAGGATGAACAGGTTCTCGTGGCCGTCGGGTGCGACGCCCGCATCGGTCGCGCTCGGGCGGCAGACGTACAGCGACGCGGGGTCGGGCACGCTCGTCTCCTTGCCGAAGATGCGGCCGAAGTTGTCGCGCCAGTCGGCCGTGAAGAACAGGCTGTGGTGCAGCAGTTCCGGCAGCTCACCGCGGACGCCGAGCATGACGAGCACGGCTCCGGGGCCGGCGGTGCGCTTCTCCCAGTACTCGGCCGGGTAGGTCTGGAGTTCGCGGGGAAGCAGCGTCGTCTCGGTGTGGTGCAGGTCGGCGGCGGACACGACGCGGTCGGCGCGGAGCAGCTGCCGACGACCGTCGGCGTCGAGGTAGTTGACGCCGTCGACCCTGGCGCGGCGGCCGGCGGGCATCGTGGTGATGCCGGTGACCTCGGCGCCCGTGATGATCTCCACACCCTCGGCGCGGGCCAGCTCGGCGATCGTCTCGATGATCCGCGAGAAGCCGCCCTGCGGGTAGAGCACGCCGTCCTCGAGGTCGAGGTAGCTCATGAGGTGGTACATGCTCGGCGCTTCGAAGGGCGAGGAGCCGAGGAACACGGCCGGGTAGCCGAGGATCTGCTGCAACCGGACGTCGGAGACGGTGCGCGCGGCCAGGGTGTCGAGGTCCTCCGTGAGGAGCTTCGCGAGCTTCGGCATCCGGGCGAGGACCTCACGGCTCGCGAGCGTCCGGTACGACTCGAACGTCGTGTACAGGAAGCTCCGGATGGCGATCTCGTACGTCTCCTTCGCGCTGCGGAGGTACTCGTCCATCTTCGCGCCGGCACCGGGCTCCACCGACTCGAACAGGGCGAGGTTGCCGGCCCGGTCGGCGGCGAGGTCGAGGTGCCCGTCGCGGCCCTCCGAGTAGACGCGGTAGGCCGGGTCGAGTCGCCCGAGGTCGAGCTGCTCGGCGGCAGAGGTGCCGAGGAGGCGGTAGAAGTGGTCGAAGACCTCCGGCATGAGGTACCAGCTCGGGCCGGTGTCGAAGGTGAAGCCGTCCTGCTCCCAGGTGCCGGCGCGGCCGCCGAGCACCTCGCGTCGTTCGAGCAGCGTGACCCGCTGGCCGTCGCGGGCGAGGAGGGCTGCGGTGGCGAGACCGCTGATGCCGCCGCCGATGACGACGGTCCGGTTGTGGGAGGTGGTCATGACTGCGAACTCTCGTCGATCGTCGGGATGGAGGCGGTGGTGCCGGTCGTGGCCGGTGTGCGACCGGCGAGCGCGCCGGCGGCGATGCGGAGCTTGACCGGGTCGGGCACCCGGACACGCGTGCGGACGAGCGCCGAGGCCGGCGTCGTCCGGATGCGTCGGGCGAGTTCCGAGAAGAGCTCCTGGGCGAGGGCGACCGCTCGACGGCTCGACTTCGGCAGCCGGCCGAGGACCGCTGCCGAGCGGTCGAAATCGGCTTCGATGTCGTCGAGCAGGCTGTGCTTCTGCGCCTCGGTGAGCTCGTCGACGGCGACACCCGGGAAGTAGCTGCGGCCGAGCTCGTCGTGGTCGGCCGAGAGATCGCGGAGGAAGTTCACCTTCTGGAAGGCGGCACCGAGACTCCTGGCGCCGACGACGAACGCGGCGCGCTGGGCGTCGTCGACGTCGTGGCCGCGCAGGAAGATCCGCAGGCACATGAGCCCGACGACCTCGGCGGAGCCGTACACGTAGTCGCGGAACGTCTCCGGCGTGTGGACGGTGCGCGAGAGGTCCGCGCGCATGGACGCGAAGAACGGACGGGTGAGGTCGGCCTCGATCCCCGCCGACCGCGCCGAGATGGCGAAGGCGTGGACGACGAGGTTGCTGCTGTACCCCGTCTCCATCGCGTCCTCGGTGTCCTGTTCAAGCGCGTCGAGCATGCGGAGGACCCGCTCGGGGTCAAGCCCGGCCGCCGCGGCCACGCCGTCGACGATCTCGTCGGCGATGCGGACGAGCGCATACACGTTCTCGACGTCCTGGCGGATGTCGCCACCCAGCAGTCTGGCCGCCAGTCCGAAGGACGTGGAGTACCGACGGATGACGATGCTGGCGGTCTCCTGCGCGACCCGGTCGTACAGCTGTCGTGCGTCGCCGACCGCCGAAACGTCGTCGGCCGGTCGCCCGGTCCCGTCCCCTGCTGCGGTCATCGCGACCGCTCGAGCACGGTGGCGACGATGGGGCGGAGCTCGTCGCGGAGCTGCGCCGGGATACTCGGCGAGGCCAGCTGCTCCCAGGCGCGGTTGGCGTAGTCACCGGCGAGCAGGGTCGCGTGCTGGCGGGCGCCCGTCGTCGTGAGGACGTCGCGCAGGACGGCGGCACCCTCCTCGTCGAGGTCCGGGTCGCCGAAGAGGTGCTCGACGGCGTGCCACTCGGGCTGCTCCGCCGCGAACGCCACCATGACCGTCAACTTGCCCTCGCGGAGGTCACCGATCGTCGTCTTACCGGTCGTCTTCGAGTCGCCGAAGACGCCGAGGACGTCGTCGATGATCTGGTAGGCGATACCGATCTGCTGTCCGAAGGCTCCGAGCGCGTCGATCGTCGCCTCTGGAGCGCCGGCCAGGACGCCGCCCGACTGCAGGGGCGCCTCGAACGAGTAGTAGGCGGTCTTCAGGCGCTCCATGCGGATGATGTCGTCGACCGTCGGGACGACGCCGCCGACCGTGAAGTCGACGTCCGCGAGCTCGCCGGCCGCCGAGGCGGAGATCGCGTCGTCGAGGATCTCGCGCAGGCGTGTGCGGACCGCGTCGGCGCTCCCGGCGCGGTCGATCAGGCGGTAGGACGCGGACAGGGCGAGGTCGCCGGCGATGACGGCGACGGACATGCCGCGGTGCTCGGCGAGCGGCAGCGGGATGCCCGCGGTCTGCGCGATGTCGCGGTAGCTGCCGGAGACGTTGGGGCTGCCGCGCCGGACGAAGTCGCGGTCGATCACGTCGTCGTGGACGATCAGCGCGGTGTGCAGGAGTTCGTAGGCCGCGGCGACGTGAGCCGCGGCGACGATGTCCGTTCCACCCAGCGCCTCGTAGGCCGTCATGACCATCCGTGGGCGGAACCGCTTGCCGCCGGCCATGCTGCGCTCGATGGTCTCCCAGAGCCGCAGATAGCCGGCGCCGCCGAACGACACCGCCTGCGTCTTCGCCAGTTCGAGGAAACGCTCGAGCGCATCCTCGACCTGATGCTGTTGTCGATAGGGCGCGTCGACGACGTGGTGGGTCTCCATATCACGAGGCTACTTCACGGAGCGGCGAGATTAGTACGCTAGCTGTCCATTCGCGTTCACCCCGATCGTCGGGGAGAATGGACGCATGTCGGTACCCGAAGAACTCGTCGTCCTGCTCGCCGAGGACGGCACCCGCATCGGCACCACGCCGAAGGCGACCGTCCACACGCTGGAGACGCCACTCCACCTCGCGTTCTCCTGCCACGTCATCGGGCCCGACGGTCGGATCCTCGTGACCCGCCGCGCGCTCTCGAAGCTCACGTGGCCGGGCGTCTGGACGAACTCGTTCTGCGGACACCCCGGCCCGGATGAGGACAGCGTGGACGCCGTACTGCGTCGGGCGAGCGCCGAGCTGGGCCTGCCGATCTCCGCGCCGGAACTGGTGCTGCCCGACTTCCGGTATCGCGCCGTCGACGCCTCGGGTGTGGTCGAGTACGAGATCTGCCCGGTCTACGTCGCCTACACGGATGCGACACCCGAGCCGAACCCCGACGAGGTCGTGGAGTGGGCCTGGGCCGAGCCCGAATCACTCCTCGCGTCCGTCGAGCAGGCGCCCTTCGCGTTCAGCCCGTGGCTGACGCTCCAGCTGCCGCTCGTCGTGCCGCTGCTCGCGGAGTCCGCCACCCGCTAAGGCGCCCGGATCTGCGCGGATCGAGCCGGTTTCCGAACAGATTCAGGCGACTGAGCGAGGTCAGGCGCCGCGAAGCGCCTCGAGGGCCGCGGCGATCCGCTTGTCGCGCGTCGCGTCCGTCTTCGCCAGTGCGACCGGCTCGGCCAGCGCGCGTTGTCGGCTGAACGACAGGGCTCCGTAGGCGGCGAGCGCCTGCTCGTCTCCCGCGAGCGCCGTCTCGAGTTCGGGCGGCAACGGGAACAGGCGCGGTGCGTCGTCGACCTCGAGGTCCACCTCGACCTCGTCGCCTCCCGCGACCCCGGCGGCGGCGCGGTTGGCGGCGCTCAGGGCGATCAGGTACCGGCCACCCATCGGGGTGATGGTGCTGCGGTACGTGGTCGCACCGACGGTGACGACGACGGGCACGCGCTTGCCGCGATCCAGGCCCTCGACGACGGCGTCGGGGACGAGGATGCCGGTGTTGTTGCCCTGGAGTTCGATGACGGTGCGGAATCTCATGCGCTCAGTATGGCCCGGGGCCGTCTCGCGGTGAAGACCAGGACGAGGGAGCCGGCGACGACCGCGATCCCGAGCACTTGTCCGAGGCTCAGCGCCTCCCCGAGGACCACGAGGCCTGCCAGCACGGCGACGACGGGACTCAGGAGGCCGAGGAACGACACCGACCCGACGGGGAGCGCGGCGATGCCGCGGAACCACAGGGCGTACGCGAGGGCCGTGCCGACGAGGGAGAGGTAGGCGTACCCGCCGATCGCCGCTGCGTCCGGGGCGTCCGACGGAAGTCCCTCGACGAGGAGCAGCACCGGCACGAGGACGAGACCGCCAGCGACGAGCTGCCAGGCGGTCAGCGCGAGGCCGGAGACCGGTGCGCCGCTGCCGGCGTTCGGGTCGAGGTCCGGGCTCGTGCGCCGGCGGGCGCCGATCCGGCAGCCGACCTGCGGCCTCCCCCACCGCTTGCTCAGCACTGATCCGAGCGACATCGAGACCGCCCCGGCGAGTGCGGCGACGACGCCGACCGCGTCGAGACGCGCGTCGGCCTGCAGCACGATGAGGGCGACACCCAGCACCCCGGCGAACCCGGCGACGACGCGGCGCACGGTCAACGCCTCCCCCACCAGCAGGCTCGCGAGCGCGGCGACGAGCACCGGCCCGATCGCCCCCATGGTCGCGGCGACCCCGCCGGGCAGCCGGTAGGCGGCGAGGAAGAGGAACGCGAAGAAGGCGCCGATGTTGAGGGTGCCGAGCACGAGCGACCGCCACCACCAGCCACCGACCGGCAGGGTCCGGGTGATCGCGAGGAGCAGGAGGCCGGCCGGCAGCGCTCGGAGCACGGCTGCCAGCAGCGGTCGTCCCGGCGGGAGCAGTTCGCTCGTGACGAGGTAGGTCGTCCCCCAGCTGATCGGTGCGATGGCGGTGACGGCGGCGATGCGGAGTTGATTGCTAAGCACTGAGCAATAATAGCTCAGCACTAAGCGAATTGCTAGGCTGGCGGCATGAGCACGCGCGTCGACGACATCCTGAGCCAGTGGCGGACCGAGCGACCCGACCTCGACGTCTCGCCCATGGCCGTCATCGGACGACTGTCGCGAGCGGCGACGGCGGTCGACGCACGCCTGTCCTCGACCTTCGCCGAGCACGGTCTCGACAGCGCCTCGTTCGATGTGCTCGCCACCCTGCTCCGCGCCGGCTCACCGCACGAGCTCGCCCCGAAGGACCTCGCCCACTGGTCGATGGTGACGTCGAGCGCGATCGCCCAGCGGGTGAACAAGCTCGTCGAGCGCGGTCTCGTGACGCGCCGTCCGAGTGAGCAGGACGGGCGCGGCACGGTCGTCGCCCTCACCCCGGCCGGCAAGCGCCTCGTCGAAGCAGCCCTACCCGACCACCTCGCCGCCGAAGAGCGTGTCCTCGACGGCTTCTCCCCCGCCGAGCGCGAGCAGCTGGCGGCCTTCCTGGAGCGCCTGGCTCGCACCGACACCTGAGTGTCGCGTCGACGCTCGCGGCACGTCTCCGCTCCGGCGGCACGCCCTGTTCCACGTGCCCCGAGCACGGGCACGTGCCCGGGCAGCACCGGTTCAGGCGATGCGGCGACCCTCGTTGTGCTCCTGCAGCCACCAGGACACGCCCTCGTCGTCGGACACCCAGCTCTCCCAGGTGTACGAGTCCTCGGTGATGCCGCTGAAGTTCCACCGGATGAGCTTGTCGTCGTTCCGCGTGCCGTCCTGGCGGATGCCGTCGGAGCGGTGCGGCGTCGCGACGAGCTGACAGAACTCCCCGCGCCGTGGCTCGACGTAGTTCACGCGCCAGGCGCCCATCAACCGGTCGTAGACACGGAGAGCCGTGCTGACCGTCTCCCAGCCCGACGGCTCCGCGTCGTTCGCGACGAGCTGGACGTCCTGCACGGCACGCCCCTCGAGGATGTACGACACGATCCACCGGAAGTCGGACTCGACCCACTCGCCGCTCTCATCGTCGAGGCGCTTCGAGTGGACGTCCCAGGACCCGACGAACTGGCCGAACCGGACCATGCGACGCGGGTAGAGCGGCGTCGGCCCGTCGGCGGTGATCGCGCGGGCGAAGTCGGGTCGCTCTGACGTGCTCATGGCGGGGCCTTTCTGCTGGTCCACCTGCTCGCCCGTCGTCGGGACGCCCGCCTCAGTCCTGCGTCAGCGTTGCGTCTCGCCGACGTCGGTCCGGTGGAAGTTCTGGAAGGAACGGGAGGCGGTGGGTCCACGCTGTCCCTGATACCTGGAACTGTACTCGCTCGACCCGTACGGGCGCTCGGCCGGTGACGTGAGCCGGAAGAAGCACATCTGACCGATCTTCATCCCCGGCCAGAGCTTGATCGGCAGCGTCGCGACGTTGCTGAGCTCGAGGGTGACGTGGCCGGTGAAGCCCGGGTCGATGAAGCCGGCGGTGGAGTGCGTGAGGAGCCCGAGACGACCGAGCGAGCTCTTGCCCTCGAGACGCGCTGCGACGTCGTCCGGAAGGGAGACCCGCTCGTAGGTGGACCCCAGGACGAACTCGCCGGGGTGCAGGATGAACGGCTCGTTCGGCAGCGTCTCGATGAGGCGCGTCAACTCCGGCTGATCCTCTGCGGGATCGATGAAGGGGTACTTGTGGTTGTCGAAGAGGCGGAAGAAGCGATCGAGGCGCACGTCGATGGACGACGGCTGGATCATCTCCGGCGAGTAGGGGTCGAGCGCGATGCGAGAGGCGTCGAGTTCGGCTTTGATGTCACGGTCCGAGAGCAGCACGGTGACAGTGTATCGGCCGGGAGCCCGAAGCCTCGGGCCGGTGACGACGCCCGGATTCGCTACGATGCTCGCACGGCGCGGACCTCCGCGACCCGGCGGAGACCGGTCGCGCCGGCCCCAGCGACCTGGAGGCCTCCGATGACCAGACCGCACGTCCTCGTCCTGCAGCACGTCCCTTGGGAGCGACCGGCGGTGCTCGGCGAGGTGCTGACGGCGTCGGGGATCGACTGGACGCTCGACACGATCGTCGAGCGTCGTGAGCTGCCGCCGGCGCGCGAGATCACCGGGTTCGACGGGCTCGTCCTCCTCGGCGGCCCGATGGGCGCGCTCGACGTGGAGGAGCACCCGGGTCTCGGGCTCGAAGCGCAGCTCGTGCGCGATGCGGCGGTGCTCGGCATCCCGGTGTTCGGGGTCTGTCTCGGGCATCAGCTCATCGCGACGGCCCTCGGAGCCACGCTCCACTCCGCGGCCGCGCACGAAGTGGGTGTCGGCGACGTCGAGCTCCTGACCGAGAGCGAACTCGGCATGCGGGGCGAGCGGCTGCCGGTGCTGCACTGGCATGGCGATGTCGTCGAGGCTCCGTATGGAGCGACGGTCCTCGCGTCGTCGCCGTCGACGCCGAACCAGGCGTTCCGGATCGAGGACCGGGTCTTCGCGACGCAGTTCCACCTCGAGGTCGACTCGCCGATGCTCGACCGGTGGCTCGCGGAACCGCTCATGCTCCGCGACCTGCCGTTCATCGCCGGGACAGCGGAGGAGGCGGCCGACCGCTTGCGGTCCGAGGTCGCCGCTGTGGCGGGGCCGATGCGCGAAGCCGGCGAGCGGTTGTTCGGGGCCTTCGCCGATGCGGTGCTCCGACGGACGAGCGTCGATCCGTCATTGCGGTAGGGCTCAGATCCCGCCCGGACGCACTACCCCGGACACAGCGAAGCGGCCGGCCCCCGGAGGGACCGACCGCTTCGTGGACTCGAATTCGAGTTAGAGCGCCTTACGACCCGTGATCGTCCTGATCAGGAACGCGATGATCGCGATCGCGAGCAGCACGAGGCCGACCCACAGCAGGAAGTTGAGGGACTGGACGAACCCACCGGTGATGGCGAGAACGATGGCAACGACGATGACGATGATGAGCAGGATGTTCATGGTGAAGCTCCTTTCGCAGAACTCCGTCCACCGTATGGGGGCATGACCATTCCGTCCCGGGGGTTGACATCGTCCGAAATCGTTCCGCTACGCGCGCGGAGCGCCCCCGCGTTGCACACCTCCACCCTCCTGCGTTTCGGCTTGCGCCAGCGCGGTGCGCTGACGCGAGCGCGGGCCACACGCGTGAGCGCGGGTCTCCGGAGGGTCGCGCCCACGCGCACGGGCCGCGCTGAAGCCTGATCCCGGGGGTTCGGACCAGCGCACCGCGCTGGCGCCGGTTCAGCACACCTCGGTCGGCAGCACCGCGCTGACCAGGGATTCCCGAGCTCAGGACAGTCCCGGGCGAGCCTCGCTAAAGGAGCCCCGGCTGGTCGGCGGGGTCGCCGTCGCCGGGCTCGGAGCCCGGGTCGTCGACCGTCGGCGCCGCCATCGGATCATCGCTCTCGGGAGCGTTGTCGGGCAGCGCTCGGGAGATCGCCTCCTGGGCGTCGCCGATCGGGTCGTCCATCTCGTCTCGTGGGTCGCTCATGCTGATTCCTTTCCTCGTGTCCCGACGGTAACGCGGGACGCCTCACAGCCACACCCCCTGGCAGAACGGCCCGGTTCGTCCTAGGAGCCGAGTGCCCGGCCCCGTCAGACCGGTGTCGATGCCGTCGTCGACGCCGCTTCCGCGAGTCGCTTCGCCGCTGCGAGCACGCGCGCACTCGCGAACGGCTCGACCGTCGGCGCCCCGGCCGCGTCGAACACCTCGATCCCGGAGGCATCGCGGTCGGACCGCGACCAGCCCGGCGACCCGTCTCGGACGAACGCCACGACCGCGCCGTGGATCCGGTCAGCGAGCTCCTGCGGCGCGTGCGGGCCCGCCACCCGGGTGACGTCCGGGTCGTCGAGCACGTCGAAGATGAACGGGACGTCGAGGCAGTGCTCCGCGATCCCGCTCACCGCCGAGCGCCACACGAAGTCGGAGACCCAGGTCTCGGCGTCGTGTCGCAGCGCCAGCCATCGGATGACGCGCTCCCGGAACATGACGTCGCTCACGAAGCGCCCCGCGACGAGTCCCGTGCGTTCACCGGGCTGGGTCGCGACGTACGCCTCGGCGAGCGGCTCCGGCACGCCCATGAGTTCCAGGGCACGCGTCGGCGCCACGGCGTCGAACTGCTCGAGCCGACCGGTGAAGAACCCGGCGAACTCCTCTCGGGTCGCGCTGACGAGCAACGGCTTGTGCGCGCCTCGTCCCGCGATCATGCCGGCTTCGACGGTGTCGACGACCAGCTCGCCGTCGACGACCGGGCCGAGACCGAGGCGGCCGTTCATCGTCGCCATCCCGCGGAGCACGGACTCCGGGTCGGTCGCGCCGCCTGGGACGACCTCGAACCGCTGGGCCTCGATCAGTGTGGCCTCCGGGACGCTTGCGAAGCCGGCCAGGGTCGCGGGCACCCCGAGGTGCTCGGCGAGTCGCACGGTCAGGGCCTGCGCCTCGTGGAGCGGGACGTCGCCGGGGACGCCCGACACGGAGATCGCCCGCTGGAACAGGTGTTGCGCGGACGGCACCGTGAGCAGGGTCATGACGGACCCGCCGCCAGCGGACTGGCCCGCGATCGTGACCCGCCGCGGGTCGCCGCCGAACGCCGCGATGTTGTCACGCACCCACTCGAGCGCGAGGATCCAGTCGAGGACCCCGCGGTTGGCCGGGGCGTCGGGCAGCCAGCCGAAGCCGTCGAAGCCGAGGCGGTACGACAGCGAGACCGTGACGACGCCGTCGCGGTTGAAGGCCCGACCGTCGTACCAAGGGCTCGCGGGCGACCCGGCGATGAAGCCGCCACCGTGGATCCACACGAGGACGGGTAGACCGGCACGGTCTGCGGCGGGTGTCGGGTCGGGCGTGAAGACGTTGACGTTGAGCGTCGAGTCGCCGGGGATCGACGGTTCCGGGATCGTCGTGATCTCGGCCAGGGCCTTCCGCTGCGGTGTCGCGCCGTAGGCGGTCGCGTCGAGGACGCCGTCCCAGGGCGCCTTGGGCTCGGGGGCCCGGAATCGTCTCGCTCCGGTCGGCGGCTCGGCGAACGGGATGCCGAGGAAGGCGACCGATCCGTCGGCGCGGCGCGTCCCGCGGACGGCTCCCGAGGTCGTCTGTGCGATGGGCTGCTCTGGGCTGGAATCGGTCGTCATCGGCGGATCCTCCGGGTACTCGGCCGCGCGCTCATCCGACGAGCGTCGCGTGGTGATCCGCCCAGTATGCCGCGTCACGCGCGAATCCCGTCCGATGTTCGGACTTCACCCAGCCGACCCACCCGGTGCGCCAGCGCGGTGCGCTGACCCGAGCGCGCCCCGGAGCCGTGAGCGCGGTTCTCTGCAGACCCGCGCTCACGTCCGATGCACCGCGCTCACGTCAGCGCACCGCGCTGGCCAACCCGACAGGTGCGGGGTTGGCGGAGGGGGTTACGCGACGATTGCCGCGCGGAGCGCCGCTGCGGAGGCCGCCGGGTCGTCGGCCGAGTAGATCGCACCACCGGCGACCGCGACCTGCGCCCCCGCCTGCTGCACCGACGCGATCGTCGACACGTTCACGCCACCGGCGACCGAGAACGGCACGGCGGCCGCTTCACCGTCGGACAGGAGCGTCTGGAAGGTGAAGCCCTCCTCCGCCTGCTCGTCGAGACCGGCGTGCATCTCGACGAACGCGGCACCGAGAGCGGTGACCTCCTTCGCGCGCTGCACCTTGTCGGCGACCCCGATGAGGTCGACGACGACGGACTTGCCGTGCGCCTTCGCGGCCTTCACAGCGCCGACGATCGTGCTGTCACCGGCCGTCCCGAGGACGGTGACGATGTCCGCACCGGCGGAGAAGGCGATGTCGGCTTCGAGCTCACCGGCGTCCATGGTCTTGAGGTCGGCGAACACGATCTTGTCGGGGTGGGCGTCCTTGACCGCGGTGACGGCACGCAGGCCCTCGCTCTTGATGAGGGGCGTGCCGAGCTCGAGGATGTCGACGTAGGGCGCGACCTTCCCGGCGAGTTCGAGGGCTGCCTCGGTGGTGAGGACGTCCATGGCTACCTGGAGCTTCATGTGGTGCTGCTTTCTGTCGTGATGGGATGCGTCCGACGTCTGCCGGGCGCGTGGGAAGGGATCGGGGTGACTACTCGAGGTTCGCGTGGCGCGGCCACAGCTCCTCGGCGCTGACGCCGGCGGACTGCCAGAGCGCATGGAAGAACGCGTCGCCGAGCAGCATGACCGCCTGCTCGAAGAGGCTCCCCGAGTACTGCACGGAACGCGTGCCACCGTGGTCGGTCTTCTGCGCGGCGGGGACGACGATCGTCTCGGCGGCCAACTCGGCGAGCGGGGATGCGGGGTCGGTCGTGATGGCGATCACCTGTGCTCCGACGGAGACGGCCGTGTCCGCAGCGCGCACCACACCCGTCGTCGTACCGGAGCCGCTGGCGACGAGCAGGACGTCACCCGAGGTGATGGCGGGCGTCGTCGTCTCGCCGACGACGTGCACGGTGAGCCCGAGGTGCATGAGTCGCATCGCGGTCATCCGGAGCGCGAGACCGGAACGACCGGCACCGGACACGAACACGCTGTCCGCCGTTCGCAGGCGGTCG
Organism: Plantibacter auratus; assembly: GCF_050587365.1. Taxonomy (NCBI): domain Bacteria; kingdom Bacillati; phylum Actinomycetota; class Actinomycetes; order Micrococcales; family Microbacteriaceae; genus Plantibacter; species Plantibacter auratus. The sequence continues at coordinate 266,960 of NZ_JBOBFV010000002.1, forward strand.
AGTGCGCCCGCGAAGGGAGCCGGATCGGCCTCCAGCAGGCTCGACACGGTGCGATGCAGCTCGGCGTCGATCGCGGCGAGCGCCCCCTGGACCGTCGAGGTCGCAGGCGTCACCGACGTGGATGGAGGGACGGTGGGGTTCGTCATCCCTCCATCCTGGGCGTGATCGGGTAGGTGCACCGCTGCTCGCCCGAACGGTTTCAACTACCCGAACGGGTAGGCGTGGACCGATGGGATAGGGTGCGGACATGACCGAACGCACTGTCACCTACCCGGTCGAGCTGCTCGACAGCCTGGCCTCCGTCGCATCGAGCTCGCTGCTGCGCATCGCCGGTGCGTTCCGGGAAGTCCTCGAGCCGGTCGTCGCCCATTCCGCGCTCGTGATCTTCACCGAGGACTGCACCGGTCGCCCCCGGAAGAAGACCGGCGACCCGGCGATCGTCGAGGGCGTCACGATCGCCGAGCTCGACGCGGTCCGACAGCGCACCCCGCGCGGCCCGGTAACCAGGGTGACCAATGATGCCGACCCCCACGCCGACCGGCCGACGTCGGCGGTGATCGCGGGCGCCGAACGTCCGATCGCGGCGTGGCTGGCCGACACCGGCGCCCTCCTCGTCCTGACCGACCCGCAGGGACCGATCGACGACCGGCTGGTCGGCGCCCTGTGGGAGGTCGTCGCGGCCGGCATCCGCCAGCAGGTCGCGACGGCGGCCCCCGACTACCTCCGCGACTCGCGGGCCGCGTCGAGCGAGCGGGCTGGCGCGATCGCGGAACTCACCGACGCCCATGCGACGACGCTGGAGTCGATCCTCGCGGTCACCAGGTCGCGGCAGACGTCGCCCGAGGACGCCCGAGCGGCCGTGACCGAGATCGCCTCGGCCGCGATGGTCGAGCTGCGGGCGGTGTCCGACCGTGACCGCCAACTGGCCGAGGAACCGGTCGCGCGCGCCTTCGCCAGACTCCGCGAGGACCTCCGCCCGCTGGCCCGCTTCGGCGGTCCCGAGGTCCAGTTCATCGAGCCGCCCGTCGACGGTCGGGCCCTCCCCGGTGAGGTGGCGCACGCCGGACGGGCGATCGTCCGCGGCACGGTCCTCGCGCTCGTCGAGCAGTCCTCGGTCGGGCGGGTCCGGGTGCAGTGGGACTGCGACGGTAGCAACCTGCTCATCGGGATCCGCGACGACGGCCCCGGCGAGTTGACCGTCGACACCCCGAGCGTGCAGCAGCTCAGTGCTCGCGTCGCCGCCCTCCGCGGCAGTCTCGATGTCCAGGCGACGCCCGGGTGGGGCTCGGAGCTGCACGTGACACTGCCGCTCGACCCGCCGCCCGCGACGCAGACCCGCGCAGACTCGGCCGCCGCGCTGACCGAGCGCGAGTGGAGCGTCGCCGAGCTGGCCGCCGGAGGAGCACGGAACCGGGCGATCGCCGAGACCCTCACCATCAGCGAGAACACGGTCAAGTTCCACATCGCGAACGTCCTGCGGAAGCTCGGCGTCGCGAGCCGCGTCGAGCTGGCGGCCGCCTTGGCTGCCGGCCGCTGATCGCGTGCGAGCTCCGTCGCCGCCTACCGCTTCGAGCTCGTACGGCCCCGGTCGCGATCCCGATCGCCGAACCGTCGCGTGATGAGCGCCCACCCGAGGATCCAGCTCCCGAGCGCCGTGACCAGCCACACCACCAGCGGTGCGAGCACCCAGGCCAGCACCCCGCGGATGTGGAGGCCACCGGGGAGGATCGACGCGACGAAGAGCGACACGAGCGTCGTCACGAGTCCGATGCCGCCGAGGATCGCCGAGGCGTAGCGCCGCGCGAGGCGGAGGATGAACGGCCCGAGGACGCCCTGCGCGATCGTGAAGACGACGACGGCGATGATGAAGCCGCCGAGCGACAGACGGACGCCGGGCACGACCCAGTCGGCGACGAGCAGCCCGATCGCCGAGGACAGCAGACTCACGGCGATGCTGAGCAGGAAGCGGGTCATGTGCCGACCCTAGCGCTGGGTGTCGGCCGCGTCGAGAGCGCGACTGAGGGGAGGCGGGTCGTCACCTGGCGAACGGCCGGACGACGACATGCCTCCCCTCAGGAGTGCCGGGACGGCTCAGTCGAGCGCGAGCACGCGCCCGGTGCCGACCCCCTCGACGGCACGGACGAACGCCAGGCCGACCACGTCGGAGGCGACGGGCGCGAAGCCCGGGAATGCGTCGTGGTAGCCGGTGGCCTCGGCGAGCACCGTGGGGCTGACGGCGTTGATGCGGATGCCGCGCGGGAGTTCCGGAGCGGCACCGATCACGAAGGACTCGACCGCTCCGTTGGCCATCGAGGCCGCAGCACCCGTCGCGATCGGTTCGCGGGCGAGGATGCCCGTCGTGAGCGTGAAGGAGCCGCCGTCGCGGACGAACGGGGTCCCGATGCGCACGACGTCGAGTTGGCTGAGCACCTTGCCGAGGAAGGCCGCGCGGTAGTCGTCGCGCGTCAGCTCCTCCACGGGCTTGAACGGGACCGATCCGACGGCGACGATGACCGCGTCGACCTCGCCCACCTCGGCGAACAGCGCCTCGATCGACGCCTCATCGGTGGTGTCGACGGCAGGCGTCGTCGAGCGCGACACCGCGACCACCTCGTGACGTTCCGCGAGGGCGTCCTGCGCCGCTCGTCCGACATGTCCACTCGCACCGATCAACAGGATTCTCATGCGGGCGACGCTAGCACCGGCGCCCGACGACGGCACCGTCAGTTGGCGTCGTCCATCCCGGTGACGTGGACGGCGTAGCCGTGGCAGCCGGCGAGCTTCCAGTCGTACGGCTGATCCGAGGGGTTCGTCCCCCAACGAGCCAGGAACGCCGCATCGGACGACTCCGACATGACCATGCCGAAGAGTGGATCCAGGATCTTCGATCGGTCGTTCGTCCACGCGTACCAGAACCCCTGATCAGCCATGCACTTCGCGATGATCTGCTGCTGTGCCTCCCAGATCCCGTCACTGAGGTATGAGTCGGTGCTGGGCACGATCGAAGCCGGGTCGGTCGTGGCGTCGTACCAGCCCTCCGGCGTCTGCGAGTAGTCGACGCCGGACGCCGGCGAGACGGGTTCGCCAGCGTCCGGCGTGGCAGTGGGATCCGCGGGCACCACGGGTTCGACGGGCGGGAGTTCGTCGAGCGACGCTGCGGCCTCGGCGACCGCTTCGAGGGACCGCGCGTCGTCAGCGGCCGCCTGGGCGTTCGACACCCCGATGAACACCCCGCCGGCCGCCACCGCGAGCACCCCGCTCATCGCGATGCCGAGCCCGATCCGTCGACGGAGCGTTCCGGGACTCCGGCGGACGGGTGCCGCCTCCTGCGCCGCGTCCGGCCCGTCGTGGATCTCGTTCGCGCTCATGCCGTCTTCCTCTGCGCCGACGTCGCTGCGTCCCGCTCCGTCGTTCGACGGCCCCCCGGCCACCACCACACCGCGGCTCCGATGAACCCGAGTGCAGCACCCACGCCGATCGCCACACTCATCACCCACCACGGTTCGACACCGGCTCCGTGCGAACTCAGACGGGACACGATGAGCACGCCGGTCGCGCTGACGCGGTACATGATGTCGCCCGCGAGCACGCCGATGAGGACCGCTGCGGGCGCCAGGAGCCCCGCGCCGAGCCATCGACTGCGTCGCCGCAGCGACAGCACGAGCCCCACGACGCCCAGGACCGCGGCGACCGCCACACCGAGCGCGCCCGCCGGCACCTCGACGACGTCGCCGATGGCGAGCGCACGGAGGATGCGGACGAGGAGGAACAGTGCCGCTCCGGTGACCAGGACGCCGCCCGTCACCACGAGGGCTGCGAGGACGTCGCCGGCCCGCCGCATGCCGAGCGGCATCGGGTCGACGCCGTGGCCCGCGCGCAACTGCCCGGAGCGCCACGAGAGGTCATGCGGGATCCCACGGATGGCCCGCAGCATGATGTCCCGCCGGAGCCGCTGCGGCGTGACGCCCGCTTCCTCGGCCCAGACGGCGTGCTCGTGCAGGTCGGACGCGATCTCGTCGCGGCGCTCCCCGGCGACATCGGGCGAGAGGTCGCGCGTGTACCACCCGCACCAGTTCAGGACGCGGTGGGCTGCCGTGCGGTACTCCGGCGTCCGGATGGCGGTCATGCGATCGCCCCCTGCGTCCACGCCGCACCCGCCGGCCTCGCCGCGGCGGCCTGCTCACCGGCGATCCTCGCGTGCTCCCGATCCCGGGCCGTCGCTCCTTCGCCCGTGATCCGGTACAACCGTCGGCGGGGGCGGCCCTCCGTCTCCGCGACCTCCGGGTCCTCCCAGGTCGCCTCGATCAGGCCGGCGTCCGCCATCCGCGACAGGGCCTTGTAGAGCGTGCCGTGCGCGGTGAGGGCGGCGTCCCCGGCTTCGGCGAGCTGCTTCGCGAGGGCGAACCCGTAGAAGCTCCCCTCGGTCGACTGCAACACGGTGCCGACGTCGAGGATGTCGAGCTCGAGCGGGAAGAGCGTGCCGGGTCGTCTGCGTGCCATGGAGCCACTATAGGAAGATAGGTTCCGATACGTCAACTCCGGATCCGCGGACGCATCGGTCGAGGACGACTAGCTCCCGTCGCGGAGGTCCGTCGAGGGCGCTGCACCGAAGGCGATCTCGTCGAACCGCGCCTCGCAGGGCGGACCGAGCGGCGCCTGCGAGAGGAACCCGACGCGCACCGGGGCGTCGCTGTGCAGACGGAAGACCCGGACGAAGTCCCACGTGACACCGTCGTTCGAGCTGTGGAACGCCCATGCCTCACCGAGACGACTGACGCGCATCCACACGTGGTCGGCCGTGACGTGCGTCGAGTTCACGTCGTCCGACCAGGTGTTCGTCACGACGCTCACCACCATCGCCTGCCCCTGCGGCGACTGCTCGAAGCAGAGCTTGGCCCAGTGCTCGTCGTCAATCCAGAGTGCGAGGGCACCGGCGTCGAAGGTGCTGCGCTCGCTCACGACCGCGATCCGCGCCGAGAGCGTGAAGTGGTCGGGTGCGTCGAAGGCGAGCGCCGTGGCACGCAACTCACGCGGCCCACCGAGCGAGCTGTTGCTCCAGTCGACGCCGGCGGCGGAGGTGAGGGTGAGCGCTCCGGCATCGGCGTCGAACGATGCGATTCCGGGGGTCGAGGTCCAGGCGAGGTCGGGAAGCCCGTCGATGCGGGTCACGTCGGTGTGCATGGTCCGACCCTATCGGGACCGCACGTTCCCCTGAGTCGCCCGGATCTGCTCGGCATCCGGCCGACTCCGTGCAGATCCGGGCAGCTCAGCGAGGCGCCGGGACGTCGACGACGCGTTCCTCCCCGACGGCTACGGCGAGCGAACCGTTGGAGGCCGACGCGACGTCCGCCTGGAGCCGCTCCAGCTCCGCCGGCGGCACCCACAGTTCCAGCTCCGCCTGCGCCCCGTAGGTCTGATCGCCGAGCGTCGCGCCGTGGCTACCGGCCCAATCGCGCAGCAGGTTGTCGTACCGCCCGGCCTCGGCGTGCGGGACGACGAGGGTCGCGCGGGTCAGCGTCTCACGGCGCACGAGCGAGGCGAGGTCGAGGGTCTCGGAGGCCGCCGAGGAGTAGGCACGGACGAGCCCGCCCGCCCCGAGCTTGACGCCGCCGAAGTACCGCGTGACGACGACGACCACGTCGGTCAGTTCCCGCCGCCGGATGACCTCGAGGATCGGCATCCCCGCCGTGCCGGACGGTTCACCGTCGTCGGACGAGCGGGCCTGGTCGCCGAGCAGCCCGGTGACCATCGCGACGCAGTGGTGTCGTGCGTCCCACGCCTGCTTCTTCACCCGCGCGATGACCGCTTCGGCGTCCTCCGGCGACGCGACCGGGTGAGCGAGGCCGAGGAAGCGCGACTTCTTGATCACGAGTTCGTGCTCGATCGGCGCGGCGATCGTCGCCGGGTACTGCCGCGCGGTGGTCATCCGTCCGAGCGTACTCGGCCGGTCGATGAGGCCCGTTCGGCCTACGGCCGCAGCACGTCGTCGGCCGGGTGGGCCTGCACGTGCCCACGGACGAAGATCAAGCCGATCACGGCCACGAGCATGATGAGCAGGTTGGCCGGACCGGCGATCGCCAGGAACACGCTCTGACCGGCGGCGGCTCCCGCGTGGTCGATCCCACCGGTCGAGAGGAAGAGCGTCGGGTCGTAGAGTCCGTGGATCAGGATCGGCCAGATGAGGTTGCCGGTCACCCGGAGCGTCAGGTACATGCACACGCCGAATCCGAAGGTGTAGACGACGGTCACGAGCACGGTCGTGACCGGTTGGCCCGACAGGAGGTTGGAGGCGTGCAGCAGGGCGAAGACCAGCGAGGAGACCACCATGACGATCCACTCCGAGCTGCCGGCGTCACGCAGCATCTTCACGACCAGGCCGCGGGTCAGGATCTCCTCGGCGAACCCGATGAACACCCCGGACAGCATCGCGACAGCGACCACGGAACCCTCGTAGCTCCCGTAGTCGATGCCGAGCAGGCGCAGGACGACCGCGGCGAGGATCACGATCGGTGCGACCCACATCCACCACCGGCCGCGGATGGGCTGCCTTCCGAACAGCTCCCGGAACCATCCGACCGAGAGGACGAAGCCGGCCAGGAGGAGGGAGCCGACGACGAGCGGCAGCATGAGCCCGAAGAACACGCTCTGCGGGGTCGCGAAGACGTCCTCGCCGATCTGCGAGCCGAAGAGCTGCCCGACGACCCAGCCGGCACCGAGGTACAGGGCGAGGTAGACGATCGCCAGCAGGAACGCCCGCCCGACACCGCCCTTCGCCCAGAAGTCGTGCCATCCGCTGGTGGTGAGTGTCCGCTGACCGCTGTGCCCGTGACCTCTGTGCTCGCCCATGCGTCGATCCAACCACTCAACCGAGCCGAGCGTCGGACAATCCGCGCCGTCAGTCGGCGAGCGCCGCCGCGGCGTTGCTCCAGACCGCGTAGAGGACGAAGCCGCCGAGGGCGAGGAGCCCGAGCACCGGTTGCGCGAGGACGATGACCGCCCAGGCGGCCAGGAGGACAAGCGAGAGCAGCGAGGTGCCCGGCCGACGGACGGTCCGGACGAGCCCGCCGAGCAGCTGGGCCCGGAACCGCAGGCCCGGAGCGGCCGCCAAGCCGGCGAACACGCCGAAGGCTGCGAGGACCGCGAGCAGCAGCACGACGACGAGCAACGGCCCGAGCAGCATCGCGAACGGCGTCCCCCACACGGCGACGATGTCGATCACGACGACGAACGTGAGCGCACACACGAGCGACCACACGGCGAGCGCCGGTCGCCACGTCCGCAGGAGGCCGATCCCGACCTCCCGCAGCGGCGCGGCGTCGGCGGCGTCGCGCGACCGCTGGAACGACCAGCAGCCGGCGGCGAAGGCGGGGCCGAGCGGGAGCGAGCACAGCAGCAGGAACGGCCAGCTCGCGAGCGGCTCGGCGACGAGGACGATCGCGGCCGCCAGCGGGAGCGCGCCGATCCCGACGCCGACGCCGACCATGAGGGATCGGTACACGACGCCGAACACCGACTCGAAGGTCTCCCGGCGCGGCTGCAGCAGTCCGCGCACGCCGCCGGCACGGTTGTCCGTGCGCCGCTCGGTCACCGCGCTCATCCCTTCATCCCGCTCGTCGCGATGCCCTGGATGAAGTAGCGCTGGCCGAGGAGGAAGATCAGCACGATCGGGATGACGGAGACGACGGACCCGGCCATGATGAGCGCGTATTCGGCGTCGTACTGCCCGACGAAGGAGCGCAGACCGAGCTGCACGGTCCAGAGGTCGTTGCTCGTCAGGTAGATGAACGGACCCATGTAGTCGTTCCAGGTGGAGACGAAGGTCAGCAGCGCGAGGCTCGCGAGCGCCGGCTTCGTCAGCGGCAGGATGATCCGCCACCAGATCGCGTACTCGTTGAGGCCGTCGATGCGGGCGGCCTCGCTCAGTTCGTCGGGGATGGTCAGGTAGTACTGCCGCATGAGGAAGACCCCGAAGGCGCCGAACGCCTGCAGCAGGATGATCGAGAGGTGCGTGTTCACGAGGCCGGCGTTCTGCATCATGATGTACTGCGGGATCATGTAGGCCTGCCACGGCACCGCGATCGTCGCGATGTAGGCCACGAACAGCACGTCACGTCCCTTGAAGTGCATCTTCGAGAAGCCGTAGGCGGCGAAGCTCCCGGTGAGCACCTGCAGGATCGTGATGGTGACCGACAGGAACAGCGAGTTCTTGAGGTAGGTCAGCATCGGGATGCGGGTCCAGATGTCGACGTAGTTCTGCCAGACGAACTCGGTGGGGATCCACTGGACGGGGATCGAGAACACCTCGTTGTTCTGCTTGAGCGACGACGAGACCATCCAGAAGAACGGGACGAAGATGATCGCGGTCAGCACGGTGAGCATCACGTAGATGAGCACGCGGCGCAGCGGCGAGATCGGACCGTGGCGGCGCACCCGGGTGCGCTTGCCTCCAGCTCCAGCACCGGGCAGCACGGGCGGGGTGATGGCGTCGGTGACCTCGGCGATCGCGACCTCCGCCTGCGACGGGACCGTGGACGAGGCACGCGTGGTGGCACTGGTCGACATCAGCGTTCCTTCCTCTGCTGCAGCTTGAACTGGACGACGGTGAAGACGAGCACGATGACGAACAGCACGAGCGAGATCGCCGAGGAGTATCCGAAGCGGTTCTCGGTGATGCCCTCGCGGTAGATGAGCTGCGAGAGGACGAGCGTGGACCGGCCTGGGCCGCCTCCCGTCATGACGACGATGAGGTCGAACACCTTGAAACTCGCGATCGTCACCATGATGAGGACGAAGAACGTCGTCGGACGGAGCGACGGGATCGTGATGTTCCAGAACCGCTGCCAGGCGTTCGCACCGTCGACCTCGGCGGCCTCGTAGTACTCCTGCGGGATCGCTTGGAGCCCAGCGAGGTAGAGCACCATGTAGTAGCCCATGTCGCGCCACACGCTCGTGATGATCACGGCCGGCATCGCCCACGCGGAGCTCGTCGTCCAGCCGGGCGGGTCGGCGACACCGATGAGCTCGAGGAACTGGTTGATCGGGCCGGCGGTGGGGTTGAAGAGCATGTTCCACACGACGGCGACGGCGACGAGCGAGGTGATGTACGGGAAGAACATCGCGGTGCGGAAGAAGCCGAGGCCGCGCAGCTTGCGGTTGAGGAGCAGTGCCAGGCCGAGCGACGCGAGGATCGTGAGCGGGATGTGCCCGGCCGCGTAGTAGGCGGTGTTGCCGAGCGCGATCCAGAAGGACTCGTCACGCATCATGCGCGCGAAGTTCGCGAACCCGACCCACTCGGGCGGTGAGTACGAGTCCCACTTCATGAACGCGATGACGAACGCCGCGCACATCGGGATGAGGGTCAGGAGGGCGAAGCCGATGAAGTTCGGCAGGATGAAGCTCCAGCCGACGAGCGCATTCCTGCGGACGCGACTGCTGGAGCGGGTGCGTTGCGGTGGGGCTGCGATCGCCATGACGAGCCTTTCGAGGACGGTGGTGCGGGGTCGGTGGGGACGCGCCGGGCGGACGCGGGGATCGCGGGGCCGAGCGTGCCGGCCCCGCGATCGCGACTAGTCGACGAGGACGTCGTTCTTGACGCGGTCCTGCATCTTCGTGATGGCGTCGTCGACGTCCGACTCGCCGACCATGATGAGGTCGTGCTCCTCGTCGAGGATCGAGCTGACGTCGGAGGAGTACTCGCTCACGGGCATCTCGAGGACGACGTCCTTCGGCTCCTGGAACGCCTTGACCGAGAGGTCGTCGGTCGGGAGGGCCGTGAACGCCGCGGTGACGTCGTCGGACTGGTACGCGGGGACGACACCGATCGCCGCGATGGCCTTCGCACCGGCCTCGCTCGCGGCGAACTCGAGGAAGGTCTTCGCGGCGGCCTGGTGCGTGGAGTTCTTGTTGACGGCGAACGCGGTCGGCGAGCCGAACGTCACCGTCTCCTCACCGGACTCGAGCTGCGGCATCTGCGCGACACCCCAGTCGACGTCGGTCGCGCCCGTCTCGATCGACTGCGCGATGCCCGCGATGTACCAGGTGCCCATCGGCATCATCGCGGCCTTGCCGGTCTCGAACATCGTGCGGTAGCTGATCTGCTGGGTCTTCGCCGTGCCGTAGTCGAGCGCGTAGCCCTTGTCCTGCAGGTCGAGGGTGAGGTCGTACTGGTCCTGCATGAAGCCGTAGTCGCCGCTGATGAGGTCGCCACCGGTCTGGGCTGCGGCGATCGACTGGACGACGGAGCGCCAGTAGTGGTTGTACGTGCCGTAGACCTTGGAGTCCCCGTCGCCCGAGGTGAGCTTCGCCGCGATGTCCGCGTACTCGTCCCAGGTGAGGTTGTCGGGGTGCTCGATGCCTGCTGCATCGAAGATGGCCTTGTTGTAGTACAGCAGCCAGAAGTCCTGGCGGTACGGCGCCGCGTAGTAGGTGTCGTCGAGGGCGAACGGCTCGATCCCGGCGAGCTTGTCCGCGCCGATGTCGTCGACGACGTCGCCCACGTCCACGAGCTGGCCGCGGTTCGCGTAGCGCGCGTAATCGGTCACGTTCTTCATGGTGAGGACGTCGGTCTTGTCGCCGCCCGCGAGCATCGTCGTGACCTTGTCGGAGTAGTCGTCGGCGAGGATGTCGACGGGCTCGATCGTGATGTCGGGGTGCTCGGCCTCGAAGGCGTCGAAGAGCGCCTTGAACTCGGGCGTCTGGTCGTAGTTCCAGACCGAGACGCTGAGCGTGACGGGGCCGTCCTCGTCCTGCTGGGCGGAGCCGGCACCTGAGCAGCCGGTGAGGGCGAGGCCGGCTGCTGCGGCGATCGCGGAGATGGTCAGGATGGGTCGCTTCATTGCGGATGCTCCTCGGTGAGTAGTGGTGCTGTCTGTGGTGATGGCGGTGCTGGTGGGACGGGGATGCTGCGGGGTGGAGCGGTCGGTGGGCGTCAGTGCGACGCGGGCAGGTCGAGCGATGTCGTCGCGCCGTCCGGCCAGGTGATGGTGCGGGCGGTGGACCCGGCGACGCCCGCCATCGCCGGGGCGACGACGCCCGGCTGCGTGGCGCCATCCAGGAGGAGCGCGAACGCGTGCCAGTGGTCCGGGCGGACGGGACCGTCGGTCTCGCACCACGGCGTGCCCGAACGGGGTCCGAGCGGGGTGGCGTCGTCGAGGTCGCGGACGCCCGACCGGAGCGCGCCGGTCGGAAGCGGGTCGTGCTCGCTCGGGAGCGCGACGACGACCGAACGCACGCCGTCGGCGACGGCGACCGCCGAGGTCTGGTCGGTGGCGACGGTCAGGTCACGACCACTGACGGTCCACCCGCCGACATGGAGCGCGCCGAGCGGGACCTCGTCGCCGGTGCCCGGGACGACGCGGACGAACCGCACCTCCCAGGGGCCGCGGACGGCCGAGCAGAGGTCGATCCGCGCGCCCGTGCGGGGCCGGTCCGCGGCGTGGCCGTGGCCGTGGTCCGGGCCATCGGCATCGGCGTCGATCCAGCGGGCGGGACCGGAGGACGTCGCCCAACCGGTGGACGATCCGTCGGAGGTCGGCAGGGTCGTCAGCCCACCTCGGGTGAACCCGGAACGGTGACTCGGGACACCCTCGGCGTCCAGGAGCACGACCGACCCGTCGAACGGATCGCGGGCATCGGCGGAGAGCCCCGGCGCGGTCGCCGTCGAATACCCGAGGCGTGCGTACAGCGGGGCGTCGCGTTGGGCGACGCCGTCGTTCGCGTGGTCCGTCCCGTGGTTGACGACGCGGACGATGCCGTCGGCGGTCGTCCCGCTGACGATCCAGCCCGGGGCGATGATGGTCCGGAGGACGTCGCCCCGTTCGATCGGCAGTGGTTCCTCGATGGCCGTCCACACCGGGTGGTCGGCCGGGAGCGCGAGCCCGAGCATGCCCTTCGATGCCCAGTAGGGCGAACCTGGGCCGGAGTAGGACTGTGCGAGCTGCCGCCACTCGTGGTGCCAGCCGAGCGTCAGGATCCCGCGGTCGTCGGGGGCGCCAGCGGCGTCGAAGTGCGACACGACACCACTGGCCGCTCGACGGATGAGTCCCGGCGAGAGCGCGGTGGACCCGGCCATGGCACCGGCCCAGAACGGTGCGGCGGCGGCGAAGCGGTAGATGAGACTCCGCCCCTGGACGAGCGGCGAACCGTTCGCGCCGACGAGTGCGACGGCGTCCTCCAGGTAGCGGTCGAGGTGGGCGTCGTAGCGGTCGAGACGTGCCTGATGCGGGTGGCCCGGCGTGAGCATCGTGCGCCACAGCACCGGATAGAGGTGGAGCGCCCACCCGGTGTAGTGGTCGTAGGCCCGCGTGCCGCCGTCGGCGAACCAACCGTCCTCGCGGAAGAAACCGTCCGCGATCGCGAGGTCCTCCTCCAGGTCCGCTTCCGAGAACGGGCCACCGACCGTGCGCAGGAACTCCTCGACGACGATACGGAACCACACCCAGTTGATGGGCGGGTACGGCTGGCCGATGACGGATGCGAGCCAGTCGATCGTCGTGCGCTTGGTCCGGTCGTCGAGACGGTCCCAGAGTTCGGCACGGGTGAGGTGGAGTCCGATCGCGATGGCTGCGGCCTCGACCTTGGCCTGGTCGACCTCGTCCGGCCGCGGCCACCGCTCCGGGGAGTCCGGGTCGGTGCCCGTCGCGAGGCCGGCGGCGTAGCGCTCGACGAGGTCGCCCGTCCGTGCGGGATCACCGGCGATGCGGAAGGCGGCGAGCATGAACGTCCGCGCGAACCCCTCCAGGCCGTCGATGTCGGAGCCGTAGCCGCCTGGCGCACCCGGGAACAGGATGCGGGCACGACCGGGCGAGGTGAAGGGTTCGGCACCGCCGAGCAGCCGGTCCGCGAGGTCCTCCCAGTGCCTGCGCGTCCAGCCGGTCGACGGTGACAGGGTGCGGTCCAGGGCGAGTGTGTCCGACGCCGGGGCGGTCAGGAGCACGACCATCAGGCGCTCACCCCCAGGTCTGCGACCCGGACGGCTTCGCGCGGGTGCTCGCCGTTGAGGAACCGCTCGAGGTCGTCGAGCGCCGCGTCCGTCATGCGCAGCGTCTCCCGGCCCAGGGAGCCCGCGATGTGCGGGGTGATCGAGACGTTCGGGAGGTCGAGCAGCGGCGAGTGCACCGGCAGCGGTTCCGGGTCGGTGACGTCGAGGATCGCGTCGAGGCGTCCGCTCGCGCACTCCGCCGCGAGGGCGTCGGTGTCGAGCAGGCTCCCGCGGGCCGTGTTGATCACCGTGGCGCCGTCCGGGAGCGCCGCGAGCTGGGCAGCCCCGATCATGCGCTTCGTCTCCGGGAGCTCCGGAGCGTGCAGCGAGAGCACGTCGACGTTCGGCAGGAGCTCGTCGAGCGGGACGAGGCGGGCTCCCGCCGCGGCGACGGCCGTGGCGTCGGCGTAGGGGTCGGCGACGAGCACCTCGACCGCGTCGAGCTGCTGGAGCAGGGCGACGACGCGACGGCCGATGCGCGAGAAGCCGACGACGCCGACCCGGCGTCCGAGGTTGGACAGGTTCGTGGTCTCGAGCAGGGTGCGCCACTCGCGACGGTGTGCCCGCGGGTCGCGGGCGAAGACCTGTGCCCGCTTGCCGGCGAGCACGATCGAGGCGAAGGTGAACTCGGCGACCGGGATGGCGTTCGCCTCGGCGGCCGTGGTGACGACGATGCCGCGCTCCCAGACGGCGTCGGTCACGAGCGAGCGGACCGTGCCGGCGCAGTGGAAGACCGCGCGCAGCCGGGGCATGCGGTCGAGCCGCTCCGCCGTGAGCGGCGGGGTGCCCCACGAGGTGATGAGCACCTCGACCTCCGCGAGCCGTGCGGCGAGCGCCGGGTCGTCGAGGTCGCCGGTGGTCTCGTCGTCGCGGACCTCGCACATCGCGTGGAGCCGGGACAGACGGGCGTCGTCGAAGAGCGTCGAGAACACGTCGGGCCACATGGCGACCAGGGCTGCGGGGCGCGCGGCGTTCGACATCTGGTGCTCTCCTTCGAGTGGGCCGCGGTTGCATGCGGTTGTCAGGTAGTGAATACTCCAATCCGATCGGAGTCAAAACAGTCGATCACAAACGAACAAGCTCGATCGAAGATGATCATGGAGACGTCGTGCATTCACCCTCGCAGACCGCACCCGCCACACCCACCACCGATGAGCGACGTCGGGCGCACGGCCCGTTGGTGACGGCGTGGTCACAGCGCCCGGCGACCGCACTCCGGTCCATCGTGCCGGACGGCGACTGGAGCTCGATCGACCGACGGCTGCTCGACTCCTTCGTCGCCCAGGCGACGCGCGAGTCCGCGACCACCGACCGCGCGGCGACGCCCTGGCCGCAGCCGCTCTTCTCGCAGTACAGCGCCTACCCGCTCGCCGGGGAGCGCCTCTCCTACGAGACGGCGGTCGGTGACCGACTCGCACGCCTCTCCCGCGCCGTGATCCTCGCCGCCGCGTCCGCAGCCGGTGTCGCGGTGGCCGCACGGCACGACCCGCTCGCCGAGGTCGCCGACGGCCTGTGGCTCCTCGCGGAGCAGACGACCTGGTGCTGGGCGGCCCACGACGACGCGTTCCGTCGGTTCGGGACGGTCACGCCGTCGCTCGACGAACCGTTCCTCGACCTCGGCGCCGGTGAGGCGGTCGCGGCCGTCGCCTGGGCGATCGCCGTCCTCGGCGACGAGCTCGACGAGCGCTACCCGGGGCTGACCGACCGGCTGCGAACCGAGGCCGAGCAGCGGGTGTTCCAGCCGTTCCTGGACCGCGACGACTGGCACTGGCTCGGCCTCGACGTCGACCCTGACGGCGAGCCTGTCGTCCTCCACAACTGGAACCCCTGGATCCTCGGCAACACGATCGCCGCAGCAGCGGTGCTCTGCAGCCCCGACCGCGCCGAGCTCGTCATCGACCGAGCCGTCGACGGCATCGACCGCTACCTGGCGGGCCTCCCTCGGGACGGCGCGATCGACGAGGGCTGGGAGTACTGGTGGAACGGAGCGGCTCGCGCCCTCGAGGCGGTCGAGACCCTCGATCGTCTCGCCGGAGGTCGCCTCGCGCTCGACGTCCTCGACCTGCTGCCCGAGTCACTGCGCTTCCCGCTGCGGATGCAGCTGTCCGCCGACTGGTACGTGAACGTCGCGGATGCCCGAGCACGCGGTGATCGCACGCTCCCGTTCGATCTCCTGCATCGCTGGGGCCGGCGACTCGAGCTGCCGGACGTCGTCGCGTACGCCATGGCGCATCGCGATCCCGACGCACCCGTCGCCACGGACCGGGCCGGACTCGGACGTCTCGTCCGCGTCTGCTTGGACGGTGCATGGGCGGTCGCGGACGCCCGGAACGCGACGCTGCCGCTGCCGCTGCCGGCATCGGTCGACCTGCCGTCGATCGGCATGAGCCTCGCCCGTGAGCACGACGGGCGTTCCGACGGACTCGCGGTCAGCCTCAAGGGCGGCCACAACGACGAGAACCACAACCACAACGACCTCGGGAGCGTGATCGTCGCACTCGACGGCGTCCCCGCGGTCATCGATCCCGGGCGGCCCACCTACGACGCGCGGACCTTCGGCCCGGACCGCTACGACATCTGGTGCATGCGCAGCGACTGGCACAGCGTCCCGGCACCGCGCGGTCTGCTGCAGCAGCATGGACCGGAGTTCGCGGCGCGCGATCGCCGGGGCGGAGACCATGGCGCACAGGCGAGCTGGTCGATGGACCTCGCCGCGGCCTACGGACTGGCGGAGCACGAACACTGGCGCCGGACCGCGACGCTCGACCGCACGGCGTCGCGCGTCGTGATCGAGGACGTCTGGACGCTCGATGACCCGGCGGGCACGGCCGTCACCCTCATGCTGTGGGGCGACGTGACCGAGGTCGATCCGGCGACCCTCCGCCTCCGTCGGCCGGTCGACGGCGTCCGGGACGTGATGCTCCAGCACGACGCGGATGAGGTCGCGATGGAGGTCGTCCGACTCGACGACGCGATGATGCGGTCGTCCTGGGGCGAGACGATCACCCGCGTGCGGCTGCTGCCGCGTCCCGATGCGGATCGTCTGCTCGTCACCGTGGAGGCCGCACGATGAGCGACGACGGCGTCTCCGGCGACCGGGGAGCACCGGCCGGCACCGGACCCTCGCAGGTCTTCGGCATCGAGCGCCGCGAACGGATCATGGACGAGGTCCGACGCAACGGTTCCGTCGTCGTCCGCGAACTCGCCGTCATCCTCGGCGTCACGGAGCTGACGATCCGACGCGACATCACCGCGCTCGCCGACCTCGGGCTCGTCACGCGAGTCCACGGTGGCGCGACCGCCCGGAGCTCCCTCGACCAGACGGTCGCGCGATCGGCCGACGCCGCCGGCCCCGCCAGGTACCGCATCGGCATGGTCGTGCCGTCGCTCAGCTACTACTGGCCACAGATCGTCAACGGTGCCCGCGCCACGGCCGCCCTCAGCCGCTCGCAGCTCGTGCTCCGCGGCTCGTCCTACGACCCGGCCGACCAGCGCCGGCAGATGGCCGCGCTCGTGGAGACGGGTGGGATCCACGGGCTCATCGCCGCACCCGACACCGCGGGCCAGGACGGGTACGCCCTCCTCGCCTGGCTCGATGCGCTGCCGATCCCGGTCGTGCTGGCCGAGCGTCGCGCGCCGTCCTCGCTCGCGCTGCGGTCGCTCGAGTGGGTCACGACGGACCACGAGTTCGGCGCGGTGCTCGCCGTCCGCCACCTGTACGAGCAGGGGCACCGCCGCATCGGCATCGCCGCGGCACGGCACTCCCCCACCTCCGACCACCTGCGGCGCGGCTGGGCCAGGGCGTCCGCGGACCTGGGGCTGGACACGGGACTGACGGTGAACGCCGAGATCGACGACGTCGAGAACGGCGCCAGGGACGCCCGGCTGGGTGCGCTCGTCGACGAATGCCTCGCCACGGGGACCACCGCGCTGTTCGTGCACGCCGATCCGCAGGCGATCCTGCTCGAGCACCACTGCCTCGACCGCGGCGTGCGGATCCCCGAGGATCTCGCCATCGTCGCCTACGACGACGAGGTCGCGGAGAACGGCGAGCCGCCCATCACCGCGCTGCGCCCGCCGAAGCAGCACATCGGTCGGATGGCCGTCGAGACGATGGTCGCCCGTCTGTCCGAGGGCCGTCGCCGCCCGACGCAGCGCACCCAGGTCCTCCCCGAGCTGCAGGTCCGCGCCTCCTCCCTGACCGCGCCGCCCGCCTGAGTCGCCCGAATCTGCACGAAATCAGGCGGATTTCGCACAGATTGAGGCAACTCAGCGGGTCAGCCGACGCCGTTCAGGACCGAGGAGGCGAAGGACGCGGCACGGACGCCGAGGGTCGCGATGCGCTCCTGGCGGGCCGCCTCCGCATCGAAACCGACGTAGGCGAGCGGCGGCAGCTTCCGCACGTTGGCCGAGCACTGGAAGTCGGCGCAGACGAGCGTGCCGACCGTGTCGCCGTTCTTGCCGGCCTGTCCGGCCCGCTTCGCGCTGTAGAACACGACGTCGTTGCTGAGCGTGATGTCCTGGCACCACGCGCACTGCGGGCGGGTGCGGGGCATCGCATCGGCCTGCCGGAGCAGGATGCCGACGGGTTCGCCGTCGACGATCGTGATGACATAGGCGCGTCTCGGCAGCTTCCTGTCGCGCCACCCGAGGAAGTCACGCACCTCGAAGTCGATCATGTCGAAGTCGATGGGCAGGCTCACGTCACTGACCTCCTTGCGCGACGCGTTGACGAAGGAGGCTCGGATCTGGGATTCGTTCAGGGGGATCATGGGTTCACCGGTTTCGGCTGGGCCGTCGTGGAGACGGCGGAGAGACCCTCCGCGCGTCGGTGCGCTGCGGTGGGTGCGTCAGGGTGCGCGGCCCCGTCGTCGTCGCTCGGACGAGCGCGATGGACGAGGCCGACGCCCTCACCGGGTGGGTGAGGTGGTCGACCGGGTGCGCTGCTCTCTCGGGCCGGCGTTGCGGACGCCGACGACCTCCAGACGCCCGACACGGGGCGGAGCGATGAGCATGGACACACAGGCACTGTATCAAGCGATGGCGCGCTCGCTCCCCTGGTCCGCACGTTCAGGCTCCCGGCGCGGCAGGATGGACGCATGGCCCTCGACGTCGCCCTCCTCCGCACCGCGTTCCCCTCCCTCACCTCGGGCATCGCCCACTTCGACGGCCCCGGCGGCACCCAGACGCCGCTCGCCGTCGGCCAGGCCATCCTCGACACCCTGACGGGCCCGCTCTCGAACCGAGGGACCTCGGTCGCCTCCGAACGACGGGCTGACGACGCGGTCGTCGCCTTCCGCGCTGCGATGGCGGACCTCCTCGCCGCCGACCCGAGCGGCATCGTCTACGGTCGCAGCGCGACCCAGCTCACCTACGACTTCGCGAAGCACCTGTCCCGCGGCTGGACGGCGGGCGACGAGGTGGTGGTGTCCCGGCTGGACCACGACGCGAACGTCCGCCCGTGGGTCCAGGCCGCGGAACGCGCCGGCGCGACGGTGCGCTGGATCGAGCTCGATGCCACGGCCGGCGAGCTCGACCTCGAGTCGCTCGACGCGACCCTCGGCGAGCGCACCCGGCTCGTCGCCGTGACCGCAGCGTCGAACCTCCTCGGCACCATCCCGCCGGTGCGGACGATCGCCGACCGGGCGCACGCCGTCGGCGCGCTCGTCTGGGTCGACGGCGTCCACTACACCGCGCATCACGTCGTCGACGTCGAGGCCCTGGGCGCCGACTTCTTCGTCTGCTCGCCGTACAAGTTCTTCGGGCCGCACTGCGGTGTCCTCGCCGCGTCGCCGGAACTCCTCGAGTCGATCCACCCCGACAAGCTGCTGCCGTCGACGAACGTGGTGCCCGAGCGCTTCGAGTTCGGCACGCTGCCCTACGAGCTCATGGCTGGCGTGACGGCGGCCATCGGCGTGCTCGCGTCGATCGACCCCGGTGACGCCACGACGAGACGCGACCGTCTCGTCGCCTCAGCCGCAGCCGTCCACCAGCGGGAACTCGCGCTGCGCACCCGTATCGAGGACGAGCTCGCCGACCTCGGCCCGCTCGTCGAGCTGCACTCGCAAGCCGCCGAGCGCACGGCGACGCTGTTCATGACGTTCCCGGGCAGGCGTTCCGCCGACGCGGCCGCGTTCCTCGCCGCTCGCGACGTCCTCGCACCGGCTGGCTCGTTCTACGCGGTCGAGCCGTTCGCTGCGCTGGGCCTCGAGGACGTCGGCGGCCTCCGCGTCGGCGTCGCCCCGTACACCTCGGACGAGGACGTCGACCGCCTGCTCGATGGCATCAGAGCCTTCCTCGCGGACTGACCGGCTCGCCGGTTGAACGGCTCGCCGGTTGGACGGTTGGCGAGCCGGCCCGGCGTCAGCGCCCTCAGGATCGCTTGCCGCTCTCACGTCGCAGCACGACGAACCCGGCGACCATGACGACCGCCCCGAGGACGAGGGTGATGATCCGGAAGAACCCGAAGTCGTCGACACCGAAGATCAGGGGTCCGGCGAAGAGGAACGTGGCGCCGACGAAGTACCAGACGGAGGTCGTCCCACCGTTGAGCGAGGTGGGCCGTGGCGTCGATTCGGGCCGCGCCGAGGCAGGACCGTCCTGGGGCACCTCGTCCCCGTGTGGTGCAGGTTCGGGCTGCGTCGATCCGGTCATCATTCGCTCCGATCCGCGTCGCGCTCGGTGGTGTCCACGACGTCGAGCCCCACGCTACGCAGCCCTGGAGCGCCGCGAATCCCCCAGGTGACGGAGATCAGGCCTCGCTGGCGAACATCCGTCCGTCGGGGTCGAGCTTCGTCAGGAGGGCGGCGGAGATCTCGCCGAGCTGCTCGATCTGCGCCGGCGTCAGTGCGTCGAGCACGAGCGACCGCACATGCTCGACGTGGCCCGGCGCAGCCTGGACGACCTTGTCCCAGCCCGCATCGGTGAGCGTCACGTTCGTCGCCCGTCGATCCTCTGGGCACGGCGTCCGCGCCACGAAGCCGGCCTCCTCCAAGCGCGTCAGCACCCGCGACAAACGAGGCAGCGTGGCGTTCGTCCGGGCCGCGAGCGCCGAGGTGCGCAGCGTGCGGTCCGGCGTCTCGGACAGCATCGCGAGCGTGAAGTAGTCGAAGTGCGTCAGGTGCTCGTCCCGCGTGAGCTGGAGGTCGAGCGCGGCCGGCAGGAGTTCGAGCACCGCGGCGAAGCGCACCCAGGAGCGTTGCTCGTCGTCGCTCAGCCATCGCGTCTCGGTCATGTCTCCAGCGTAGCAATAGTTGCGCCTACAACTAACCGGTGTTACATTAGTTGTACCAACAACCAATTGACCCGTGACCAGGCGGCCACGAGAAGGAGCATCGTCATGACGAACGTCACCATCTTCGGAACCGGCAACATGGGCAGCGCCATCGCCGGTGTCCTCGCAGCAGGCGGCGCCTCCGTCGACCACCTCGGATCGGCCGAGGCCGGCACGATCACCGGCGACGTCGTCGTCCTCGCGGTCCCCTACCCCGCCCTCGCGACGATCGTCGAGCAGTACGCCGACCAGCTCGCGGGCAAGGTCGTCGTCGACATCACCAACCCCCTCGACTTCTCGACCTTCGACGGCCTCACCGTCGCCGCCGGCAGCTCGGCTGCAGCGGAACTGCAGGCGAAGCTCCCGAGCTCCCATGTTCTCAAGGCCTTCAACACGAACTTCGCCGCGACCCTCGCCGCGAAGCAGGTCGGCGACGTGACCACCACGGTCCTCATCGCCGGGGACGACGCCGATGCCAAGGCGGCACTCCAGCAGCTCGTGACCGCCGGTGGCCTCGAGGCCGTCGACGCCGGGTCCCTGAAGCGCGCCCACGAACTCGAGGCGATCGGCTTCCTGCAGCTCACGTTGGCGGCGTCGGAGAAGATCTCCTGGACCGCGGGGTTCGCGCTCGTCAAGTAGTCGTCGGATCGTGATCCGGGAAGAACGATCCTCCCGGATCACGACGGACTGGAGGACGATGGGCGCATGACCTTCCGCGCCCTCGCCCCCGGCCAGCGTTCCAGCGTCCTGCTCGGCGATCCGCACGATGACGCGCCCGTCCTCCTCTTCGAGACCGACGAGCTCCTCGTCGAAGCGCCGAACTGGTCCCTCGACGGCCGGACGCTGTACCTCAACGGCAACGGGCGACTCTGGGCGCTCACGGTCGACGACCCGACCGCGGGGCTCACGCCGATCGAATTTCACGGCCTCCCCGAGCTCAACAACGACCACGTCCTCGACCCCGACGGCGAACACATCCTCCTCTCGGCGATGGACGGTCACATCTACCGCGGTGCCCTCACCGGCGGACCGGTCACGAAGCTCACCGCCGACGACGACCGGTGGCACTTCCTCCACGGCGTCTCACCCGACGGCACGCGGATCGCGTACGTCGAACTCGAAGGCTTCGAGCACCCCGGTCGACTCGCGATCGCTCCGGCGGTCGAGGGCGGCGGCCCCGTCACCGTCCTCGACACGGGCGACGGCCACCTCGACGGCCCGGAGTGGTCGCCCGACGGCCGGTGGCTGCTCTGCAACACGGAACACTTCGGCACAGCCCCGGGCCATGCGCAGCTCGCGCGGATCCCGGACGGCGGCGGCGAGCTCGAGCAACTCGTCGTGAGCGACACCGTCGACTGGTTCCCGCACCTCTCCCCCGACGCCCGCCTGGCCTCGTACATCGCCTTCCCCACCGGCACGATCGGACACCCCGCCGACCTCGACGTCGAGGTCCGGCTCGTCTCGACGGACGACTGGGCGACCCCGCTCCGCCGCTACCCGCTGTTCGGCGGGCAGGGCACGCTCAACGTGAACAGCTGGGCATCGGACAGCTCACGGTTCGCCTTCGTCGCCTACCCGATCACCAGCTGAATCGCCCGATTCTGCGCGGTTTCGGCGAAGAATCGCACCGATCCGGGCAACTCAGGGGGCTCGTCGATAGGGTCGGAGCGTGACCGATGCCAGCAGCGCCCACTCCCAGACGCTCTCGCGCGGCATCCGGATCCTCGAGGTCCTGGCCGACGCGCGCACCCCGCTCACGATCGACGCCCTGAGCGCGATGCTCGGTCTGCACCGCAGCGTCACCTACCGCCTGCTGCGCACGCTCGAAGACCACCGCCTGGTCGTCCGCGACGGTGCCGGACGGATCGCGCTCGGATCGCGCCTGGCAGCCCTCGCCGCCGGCGTCTCCCACGACCTGCAGGCCGCCGCCCTGCCCGAGCTGACGGCGATCGCGAACGAGCTCGGCATGACCTGCTTCCTCACCGTGCTGGACGGCGACGAGATCGTCACCCTCGTCAGCGTCGAGCCACGGCACACGATGGGGTCGATCGCGCAGCGGCCAGGCACCCGGCACCCGGTCGGCGTCGGCGCTCCCGGCAAGGCGATCGCGTCCCGTCTGCCTGCGTCGCGGTGGCCGGCCGCCCTCGACGACGACCACAGCGCCGAGCTGGCCGTGGTCCGCGAACAGGGCTGGGCGTCGAGCCACGACGAGGTCATCACCGGTCTCCGCGCCGTCGCGGTTCCACTCGCTGTGCACGGCTCGCCGGCAGCCGCCCTCGCGGTCGTCTACGTCTCCAGCAGCCGCCCCGAGACCGAGATCGCGGCCCGCCTCATCGAGGGGGCCGCGACCATCGCGTCGTCGGTCTGACCGCGGCTACCTCCGCGCGCCGTAGATCTGACCACGGCTCTGCTCGTCCTCCGCCTCGCCACCGAGCGGGATGCCCGTGCGGTCACGCAGGAGGAGGGTCGCCGCGAAGGCGATGACGATCATGCCGGCGATGTAGAACGCGACGCTCGTCGACGAGCCAGTGACCTGCACTAGCCAGGTCGCGATCGTCGGTGCGAACGCGCCGCCGAGGATGGCGCCGATCGCGTAGGTGACCGACACACCCGTGTATCGGATCGACGCCGGGAACAGCTCGGCGAAGTACGCCGCCTGCGGCCCGTAGGTGAAGCCGTTGCCGATCGTGAACAGC
Source organism: Plantibacter auratus (assembly GCF_050587365.1). NCBI lineage: Bacteria > Bacillati > Actinomycetota > Actinomycetes > Micrococcales > Microbacteriaceae > Plantibacter > Plantibacter auratus. The sequence continues at coordinate 289,908 of NZ_JBOBFV010000002.1, forward strand.
GCGAGCCCGAGGAACAACAGCCAGGGGTTGCCGGTGTTCACGAGCGGGAAGAGCACGAAGACGGTGGCCAGGAACGCGACCCAGCCGATGATGTAGGTGTTGCGTCGGCCGATCCGGTCGGAGAGCGAACCCGCGAACCACGTGACGATGAGCCAGACGATGGCCGACCCGGTCACCGCGAGCAGGACCGGCGTCCGCTCCATGCCCACCAGGCCACCGTCGGCGAGCGGCGTCGTCGCGTAGTTCTGGATGTAGCCGCCCGTGGTCATGTAGCCGGCAGCGTTGTTGCCGGCGAAGGTGAGCGCCGCGAGCAGCACGAGCAGCCAGTGGTGACGGAAGAGCTCGATGATCGGGACCCGGCGACGCTCCTTGTTGCGGGCGAGCGCGACGAAGACGGGGCTCTCATCGACCTTCCGGCGCACGACGTAGCCGACGATGATCAGGACGAAGCTCAGCAGGAACGGGATCCGCCAGCCCCACTCGAGGAACGCGGCACCGGGCGAGATCACGCCCGTCATGAGCGCGAGCATGCCGGAGGCGAGGAGCAGTCCGATCGGGACGCCGATCTGCGGGAACGCACCGAACCGGCCGCGGCGACCGGTGGGGGCGTGCTCGACGGCCATGAGGACGGCGCCGCCCCACTCCCCGCCGGTCGACAGCCCCTGCAGGATGCGGAGGAACACGAGCAGGGCGGGGGCGATGATCCCGATCTGGTCGTACGTCGGCAGCAGACCGATGAGCGTCGTGGCAGCTCCCATGAGGAAGAGCGTGATGACGAGCATCTTCTTCCGGCCGATGCGGTCACCGAAGTGCCCGGCGACGAACGCGCCGAGCGGCCGGAACAGGAAGCTGACGCCGACCGTCGCGAACGACAGCAGCAGCGCGGCCTGCGGCCCTGCCGGCTGGAAGAAGAGCTGCGAGAAGACGAGACCGGCGGCGCTCGCGTAGAGGAAGAAGTCGTACCACTCGACCGTGGTGCCGATGACGGTGGCGAAGGCCACGCGCCGGAGTTCCGCGGGCGTCGTCGCTCGCGCCAGTGATGCGGTTGTCATTGTCTCGAGACCCCTTTGTCCGTCGCGGCCCGTCATTGGACCGCCAGAATGTACACCACATCGTATACAATCGTGCTCACCGCGCAAGAGGCAGTCGATGACGACGCACCGTATCGTGATCGCAGGCCGCAGTCGACGCAGATGAGGACGGGACGCGATGCAGGATCACGAACGACAGGCGATCGCCGACGAGCTGGCGGCGGCGCACGAGGAGCGGAGCGTCATCCCCCTCCTCACCGCCCGGCACCCGGACATGACCATCGAGGACTCCTACGCCGTGCAGGCGCTGTGGGCCGAACGCCGCATCGCCGCCGGTCGGCGCGTCGTCGGCCACAAGATCGGCCTCACCTCGAAGGCGATGCAGCAGGCCACCGGGATCACCGAACCCGACTACGGCGTCATCCTCGACGACCAGGTCTTCGACTCGGGCGCGACGCTCGACTTCGACGCCTACTCCAACGTCCGCGTGGAGGTCGAGCTGGCCTTCGTCCTCGGCCGCCCACTGCAGGGCCCGCACTGCACGATCTTCGAGGTGCTCGACGCGACCGACCACATCGTGCCGGCGCTCGAGGTCCTCAACTCCCACATCGAACTCAGCGGCCGGACGATCGTCGACACCATCGCCGACAACGCGGCACTCGGTGCCATGGTGCTCGGCGGAACGCCCGTCCGCCCCGACACGCTCGACCCGCGCTGGGTCTCGGCCCTGCTCTACCGCAACCAGACCATCGAGGAGTCGGGCGTCGCCGGCGCCGTCCTCGGGCACCCGGCACTCGGCGTCGCGTGGCTCGCCGGCAAGCTCGCCCAGCACGGCGGGAGTCTCGCCGCCGGGGAGATCATCCTGTCGGGATCGTTCACGAGACCGATGTGGGTCGAACGGGGCGACACCGTCCACGCCGAATACCAGGGACTGGGAGCCGTGACATGCCGATTCGACTGACCCTGCCGCCGACCTTCGGCGAGCGCCTGCGCACCGCGGATCGCCCCCTCATCGGCATGTGGGTGGTGTCTGGCAGCCCGATCGCGGCGGAGATCGCGGCGGGCAGCGGGCTCGACCTGCTCCTCATCGACGGCGAGCACTCGGCGAACACCCTGGAGAGCATCCAGCTACAGCTGCAGGTGGTGGCCGCCTTCCCGGTGTGTCCGCTGGTGCGGGTGCCGTTCGGCGACGCGGTCGTCATCAAGCAGGTGCTCGACCTCGGGGCGCAGAACCTCATCGTGCCCATGGTGTCGTCGGCCGAGCAGGCGGCGGCGCTCGTGCAGGCCGTGCGGTACCCGCCGCAGGGCGTCCGCGGGGTCGGCAGCGCGCTCGCGAGGTCCTCCCGCTGGAACCGGGTCGACGACTACCTCGCGCAGGCGAACGATTCGGTGTCGCTCACGGTGCAGATCGAGTCGGCGGAGGCCGTGGAGCAGGCGGACGAGATCCTCGCGGTCGACGGCGTGGACGCGGTGTTCGTCGGTCCGGCCGACCTCTCGGCGTCGCTCGGACTGCTCGGCCAGCAGGGGCACCCCACCGTGGTCAGCGCTGTCGAGCGGGTGCTCGATGCCGCCGCCGCCGCCGGGAAGCCGGCCGGCGTGAACGCCTTCGACCCCGTCATGGCCGAGCACTACCTCGACCGCGGGGCGTCCTTCGTCCTCGTCGGTGCGGACGTGTCGCTCCTCGCGCGCGCGTCCGAACAGTTGGCGGAGCGCTTCATCGACGGCCGGAGCGACGCGACCCGCAGCGACGGGTACTGACCCTTTCCCACCGCGTCCGGATCGTATACGATTCTGGATACCGACAGTGAGGACGTGTGATGAGTAGCCACCAGGGCATCGAAGGCCTCCCGAACAGCGGGAGCGGCAAGATCATCGCCGTCCACCTCAACTACCCGTCGCGAGCGGCCCAGCGCGGCCGCACGCCGGAGCACCCCTCGTACTTCCTCAAGCCGTGGTCCTCCGTCTCAGGCACGGGCGGCACCATCGAGCGCCCGGCCGGCGCGGAACTGCTCGCCTTCGAGGGCGAGATCGCGATCATCATCGGTACCGCGGCCCGCCGCGTCCGCGTCGAGGACGCCTGGCAGCACGTCTCGGGCGTCACCGCGGCGAACGACTTCGGGCTCTACGACCTCCGCAGTGCCGACAAGGGGTCGAACCTGCGCTCGAAGGGCGGCGACGGCTACACGCCCCTCGGCCCGTCCGTCATCCCCGCCGAGCAGATCGATCCGGCCGCCCTCCGCGTGCGCACCTGGGTCAACGGCGTCGTGGTCCAGGACGACAGGAGCGACACGCTGCTCTTCCCCTTCGCCCAGCTCATCGCCGACCTCTCGCAGCTCTCGACGCTCGAGCCCGGCGACGTCATCCTCACCGGCACACCCGCCGGCTCCTCCGTCGTCGTGCCCGGCGACGTCGTCGAGGTCGAGGTCGACGCACCGACCGCACCCGGCACCCCGACGAGCGGTCGACTCGTGACGACGGTCGTCGAGGGCACCGAGCCCTTCGGCGGGTTCGGCGCGAAGCCGGCTGTCGACGACCGTCAGCGGATCGAGGCCTGGGGGGACGCTGCGGCGGCGGGTCTGCCCTTCGACAAGCTCAGGGACCGGGACGGTCTCGGTGATCGGGTCGCCGAACCGCTCGACCCCGCGGTCGCCGAGCAGCTCGCGTCGGTCTCGACGGCGACGCTCAGCGCCAAGCTGCGGGCCCGCGGGTACACCGAGGTCTTCATCGAGGGCGTCCACGCCTCACGACCGGGCACGCGCATGGTCGGCGTGGCCCGCACCCTCCGCTTCGTCGCCTACCGGCCCGACCTCTTCGCCGAGCGTGGGAACGGCTTCAACGCGCAGAAGCGCATCTTCGACACGGTCGAGTCCGGCGAGGTCATCGTGATCGAGGCACGCGGCGAGCGCGGCACGGGCACCGTCGGTGACGTCCTCGCGCTTCGGGCACAGCAGCGGGGAGCGGCCGGGGTCGTCACCGACGGCGGGATCCGCGATGCCGAGCAGGTCGCGGCGTTCGACCTGCCGACCTTCTCACAGGGTCCGCACCCGTCCGTCCTCGGGCGCCGCCATGTGCCGTGGGAGACCGACGTCGCGATCACCTGCGGCGGGGCGACCGTCCTGCCGGGCGACGTGATCGTCGGGGACGGCGACGGCGTCATCGCGATCCCCCGGGCGCTCGCCGCCGAGGTCGCCGCGGAGGCGGTCGTGCAGGAGGCGGAGGACGCCTGGATCGCCGAGCAGGTCCGTGGCGGTGCCGCCGTCGACGGCCTCTTCCCGCTGAACGCCGAGTGGCGGGCGCGATACGAGAGCGAGCAGGGACGATGAGCGGACCACACCCGACGACCGGGCAGGAGGCGTCGCTCAGCAAGTCCGAGCGCGCCTACCGGTTCATCCGCGAGGCCATCGACGAGGGGCGCTTCGTCCCCGGGTACCGGCTGGTGCTCGGACAGATCGCCGGTGAGCTCGACATCAGCGTGGTCCCGGTGCGCGAGGCGATCCGTCGGCTGGAGGCCGAGGGGCTCGTGACGTTCGAGCGCAACGTCGGCGCGCAGGTCGCGATGCTGCACGAGACCGAGTACCTCTTCACGATGCAGACGCTCGCCCTCGTCGAGGGCGCAGCGACCTCGATGAGTGCCGCTTACCTCACCGACGACCATCTGGCCCGCGCCCGCGAGATCAACGAGCGGATGCGCCGCACGCTCGACGACTTCGACCCGCACGCGTTCACGGCGCTGAACCTGGAGTTCCACACCGTCCTCTTCGAGGAGTGCCCGAACCCGCACGTCCTCGACCTCGTCCACCGCGGCTGGCGGCGGCTGAACGCGCTCCGTGATTCCACGTTCAGCTTCGTGCCCGGCCGCGCGCGGGAGTCGGTCGCCGAGCACGACGGCATCCTCGAACTCATCGCCGCCGGCGCGCAGCCGCTCGAGATCGAGATCGCCGCCCGCGACCACCGCACGGCGACGCTCGACGCCATGGTCGCGTACCAGGCGGAGCACCAGCCGCCCACGACGGCCCGCCCGCCGTCGTCACCGCCGTCCACCACCGACCGGAGGAACCACCCATGACCCAGCACGTTCCGGCAGCGTTGCCCGACCGTATCCGGCACTACATCGACGGCGCGTTCGTCGACTCGGTCGACGGCGACACCTTCGACGTCCTCGACCCGGTGTCGAACGAGACCTACGTCCAGGCCGCCGCCGGCAAGCAGGCGGACATCGACCTCGCCGTCGCCGCCGCCAAGCGCGCCTTCGACGAGGGTCCGTGGCCGCGGCTCCTCCCCCGCGAGCGCAGCCGGATCCTGCACCGGGTCGCCGACGCCGTCGAGGCGCAGGACGCCCGCCTCGCGGAGCTGGAGAGCTTCGACACCGGGCTGCCGATCACGCAGGCACTCGGGCAGGCGAAGCGCGCCGCCGAGAACTTCCGGTTCTTCGCCGACCTGATCGTCGCCCAGCACGACGACACCTACAAGGTGCCCGGGCGGCAGGTGAACTACGTCAACCGCAAGCCCATCGGCGTCGCGGGGCTCATCACGCCGTGGAACACGCCGTTCATGCTCGAGAGCTGGAAGCTCGCTCCGGCCCTCGCGACCGGCAACACGGTCGTCCTCAAGCCGGCGGAGTTCACCCCGCTCTCGGCAAGCCTGTGGGCGGACATCGTCCGCGACGCCGGCGTGCCCGACGGCGTGTTCAACCTCGTGAACGGGCTCGGCGAGGACGCCGGCGACGCCCTCGTGAAGCACCCGGACGTGCCGCTCATCTCGTTCACCGGCGAGAGCAGCACCGGTCAGCTCATCTTCGCGAACGCCGCGCCGTTCCTGAAGGGGCTCTCGATGGAGCTCGGCGGCAAGTCACCGGCCGTCGTGTTCGCCGACGCCGACCTCGACGACGCCCTCGACGCGACGGTGTTCGGGGTGTTCTCGTTGAACGGTGAGCGCTGCACCGCCGGCAGCCGCATCCTCGTCGAGCGGAGCGTCTACGACGACTTCGTCGAGCGTTACGCCGAGCGTGCCCGCAACATCGTCGTCGGGCACCCGAACGACCCGGCCACCGAGGTCGGCGCGCTCGTGCACCCGGAGCACTACGAGAAGGTCATGGGCTACGTCGAGATCGGCAAGACCGAGGGCCGCCTCGTCGCCGGCGGCGGTCGCCCCGAGGGGTTCCCGACCGGCAACTACGTCGCGCCGACGGTCTTCGCCGACGTCCCGCCGACCGCACGGATCTTCCAGGAGGAGATCTTCGGGCCGGTCGTCGCAATCACCCCCTTCGACTCCGATGAGGAGGCACTCGCGCTCGCGAACGACACGAAGTACGGGCTCGCCGCCTACATCTGGACGAACGACCTCAAGCGGGCCCACACCTTCTCGCAGAACGTGCAGGCCGGGATGGTGTGGCTGAACTCGAACAACGTGCGCGACCTCCGCACCCCGTTCGGCGGGGTGAAGGCCTCGGGGCTCGGCCACGAGGGCGGCTACCGCTCGATCGACTTCTACACCGACCAGCAGGCGGTGCACATCACGCTGAACCAGGCGAACTCCCCACGCTTCGGGACCGGCGGGCCGCTGCAGGCCGCGCACTGACCGCTCCCGGTCGACCTTCACCCAGCAACCGAGATCAGCAAGGACGCAGATCATGTCGAACCCCATCACCCCGTCATCGGCCGAGCCCGTCGTGACCGCCACCGACCCGATCCCCGTGCCGGTGAACCGCATCCCGACGCCCGCCGCCACCCCGCCCGACATCCTCCGCTGTGCGTACATGGAGATCGTCGTCACGGATCTCGCCGCGAGCCGGAAGTTCTACGTCGACGTCCTCGACCTCGTGGTCACGGAGGAGGACGAGACGACCGTCTACCTGCGGAGCTTCGAGGAGTTCATCCACCACAACCTCGTGCTGCGGCAGGGGCCGGTGGCAGCCGTCGCTGCGTTCAGCTACCGGGTACGGAGTCCTGAGGACCTCGACCGCGCGGTCGCCTTCTACACGGAGCTCGGGTGCCGGGTGGAGCGTCGTGCCGAGGGGTATGTGAAGGGCATCGGCGACTCGGTGCGCGTCGAGGATCCGCTCGGGTTCCCCGTCGAGTTCTTCTACGACGTGGAGCACGTCGAGCGGTTGGCCTGGCGCTACGACCTGTACACGCCGGGCGCGCTCGTGCGGCTCGACCACTTCAACCAGGTGACGCCCGACGTGCCGCGGGCGGTCGCGTACATGGAGGACCTCGGGTTCCGGGTCACCGAGGACATCCAGGACGAGGCCGGGACGACGTACGCGGCCTGGATGCGCCGGAAGCCGACGGTGCACGACACCGCGATGACGGGTGGCGACGGACCGCGCATGCACCACGTGGCGTTCGCGACGCACGAGAAGCACAACATCATCGCGATCTGCGACAAGCTCGGCGCGCTGCGGATGTCGGACGTCATCGAGCGCGGCCCTGGCCGGCACGGCGTCTCGAACGCGTTCTACCTGTACATCCGCGACCCCGACGGCCACCGCATCGAGATCTACACCCAGGACTACTACACCGGCGACCCCGACAACCCGGTGGTCACGTGGGACGTGCACGACAACCAGCGTCGCGACTGGTGGGGCAACGCCGTCGTGCCGAGTTGGTACACGGAAGCGTCGCTCGTCCTCGACCTCGACGGCGAGCCGAAGCCGGTGGCCTCCCGGACCGATGACTCCGAGCTCGAGGTCACCATCGGTGCCGACGGCTTCTCCTACACCCGCAAGGGCGACGAAGCGCAGGGCTTCAAGCTCGGCAACACGCTCTAGGCCTCGGTTCGTTCGCCCATCCTTGGGCGACGCAGTGTCCGCTCGCCCAAACATGGGCGGACGAACACTGGTGCGCCGTCTCTATGCTGGCCTGATGACGAAGCCGGTCGCCTTCGAGAGTTTCACCGGATCCGCACCCGGAGCGGCGTGGGACGACGTCACCGCGCTCTTCGTGGAGGCGTTCACCGCCGAGCCGTACAACGAGGACGCGCTCGACCTCGGGACGATCCGGCAGTGGGGGCCCGAGCACCTCGGACACCGGGGTGGGCGGCTCGTCACCGCCTCGGACGGCGGGCGCCTCGTCGGCTTCGCCCTCGCCCACGGCCTCGACGCAGACCCGGCCTGGCTCGGCATCCTCGCGCAGCTCGCCGAGGGAAGCGACGCGGCGAGCGCCGCCCTCGCCCAGCCGGACGACACCGTCGTGGTCCACGAGCTCGCCGTCACGGCATCCGAACGCGGACGCAGCATCGGACGGACCTGCCTCGCCGCACTGCTGCGAGATCGGACGGAATCGCAGACGTTCATCGGCGTCTACGAGCGGGCGACCGCGGTGGCCGCGATGTACCGCCACTGGGGGCTCACCGAGGCCGGTCGGGTACCGATGCCTGGCGACGCGATCGCGCTGCGGGTCCTCACCGCGCCGACGGCCGAGTTGGCGTTGCGACTCAGCGTCCCGGATCCGAACGTGGGCGCATGACCCGGCGGACGGTCTGGCTCAGCTCGGATGAGTGGGAGTGCTGCGGCAAGCCGTTCGCGACGGGCGACGCTGTCATCTTCGCGGTGTGGCCGGTAGCAGCTGACCGGAAAGCCTGGTTGGTCGAGACGGTCGGCGCGGACCTCACCGCCCGCATCGACGCCATCGAACAGCACCATGACGGTGCTGCAGCCCCCGAGCGATTGTCCGGGACGGTGGTCCGATCGGCGACGGTCTCGGTGCCCTCACGCCTGACGCTCACCGAACGGCCACCGCTGCCACCAGGGGTCGCCGGCCCAGGGTCGCGCTTTCCCGGTTCCCCTGACAGCCCCGTGTTCGCCGAGGTGCGGCCCTCTCGATACGTCATGCACCACGACGTCGTCGCCGGGCCGCCCGTGGTGCGTGAGGCGTCCCTGGTCCCGCCGGAATCGGAGCAGGACCACGCCCAGATCCGAGCCGAGGCCCGAGCCGCACGAGCAGCGGCGGACGCGCCCGAAGCAGCAGCGCCCGGGTGCGTCCCACCGCCCGGCAAGATCGAACCCCGACTGGTCGGCTATCTCGTCGAACTCGATGTCGACGGCCCGGACACGGAGGTGGGCGCATGACGCGGCGGACGCTCTGGCTCACCCGCTGGGAGTGGCGCTGCTGCGGCGGCCCCTTGGTAACCGGAGAGCAGGCGACGCTGTCCGTCTGGCCTGTCGACGACACACAGCGGACCTGGCTGATCGATGAGATCGGGGCCGATCTCGCGGTGCGGATCGACGGTGTCGAGAGGCACCACGAGGAGGACCCCGCTCCGGAGTGCTTGACGGGCACGCTGTCGAGGCTGGCGACGGTGTCCGTGCTCTCGCGCCTCGTCCACACGGAGCGCCCTCCGTTGCCACTCGGAGCCCTGCCTGCGGCGAGGCGACTGATCGGTCCCCCAGGCAGCGGCGTGTACATCGGCGTACCGCACTCCCCGTTCGTGACGCACCATGAAACTGTGCCAGGGCCGCCCATCGTGGAGGAGACGCCTCGGATTCCGCCCCGGCGCGGGGTCGAGGGCGCCGACGCCCGGTCGGCAGCACGAGCTCGGTCAGCAGCGCGAGCAGCGGAACAGGCGGCCGCGGACGCGGAAGCCGAAGCACATGCAGCGCGCGGGACCATCCCACCACCGGGCGAGGTCGAACCACGACTTGTCGGCTACCTTGTCGAGCTCGAACTGGACGTCGACTGAGCCGGACCGGCGTGGCTCAGCCCGCTCGGCGCAGTCCCAGCAGCGTCGCGTCGATCAGGCGTTCGGCGCGCTCCGGGGTCATCCGGTCCGACTGCTCCGCTGCTCGCGCGACCGCGATGCCGTCGAGCACCGCCAGCAGGAGTGCCGCATCGTCCGCGGCCAGGCCGTCTTCCGGGAACGCGGCGACGAGCAGCCGCAGGAGGACCTCCTCGGTGCGGGCCCAGTCAGCAGCGTGGATCGCGCGCACCTCGGTCTCGGTGCTCGCCCGAGCGGCGAAGGCGACCCAGACGATCCCGTCGGTCAGGTCATCACCCTCGACACAGGCGATCTCACGACAGAAGATCCGAAGTCGCTCCCCCTCGGAGTTCATCGCCTCGAGCCGTGCTGCCACACGCCGACGGAACCGCTCGTTGACCTCGGTCATCGCCGCGACGACCAGTCGATCCTTCGTCGGGAAGTGATGCTGGACCGCGCCGACGGAGACACCGGCCTCGCTCGCGACCGTGCGGATGGTCAGCGCGTCGGCACCGCGCGACGCCATGATCCGCAGCAGTGCATCGAGGATCCGATCCCTGTTCGTGTCCTGCTCGGTCATCGCCTCCGCTTTCGCCATCGCCCACTCGACAGGGTACGGTCTTCACATGACCAATACGAGCGTATTGCCGCTATCACCGCCGACCTCCCGACGCATCGCCGCACTCGACGTGGTCCGCGGACTCGCGATCCTCGGCACGCTCGGCACGAACATCTGGGTGTTCTCGCACCCCTGGGGTCTGCTCGGGATGCTCTCGGGCCCGGTGACGCCGGAGACCGGCCCCGCCGCGGGCACGATCCAGCTCGCCCTCATGGCGCTCACGCAGGGTAAGTTCCTCGCCCTCCTGACCCTGATGTTCGGCGCGGGACTCGCGATCCAGCACGCCACTGCACGCCGACGCGAGCAGCGCTGGCCGGGCCGGTACCTGTGGCGCGCCACCCTGCTCCTCATCGACGGTGCGGTGAACTACGTCCTCATCGCGGAGTTCGACGTCCTCATGGGCTATGCGGTCACCGGCGCCATCGTCGCCTGGCTCCTGCTCACGAGGCCCCGCGCCCAGCGCACCATGATCGCCGTCTTCGGCGCGCTGCACGTCCTCCTCATCAGCGCGATCGTCGCGTTCATCGCCACGACGCCGGCGGTGTCGGGCGACCTCCCGCTCCCCGCCGGATCGAGCCCCTACGCCACTGATTCGTTCCTCGGCCTGGCGGTCTTCCGGCTCGACAACATGGGGGTGTTCCGCGCGGAGCCCGTGCTGATCGGATTCCTCACGCTCGCGATGTTCCTCGCCGGCGCACACCTCTTCCAGGCCGGGGTCTTCGGTGAGACCGGGGGGCGACTCCGGCGCCGCCTGATGATCATCGGGGCCTGCGCGCTCCCGGTCGACCTCGCCCTCGGGATCTGGGGAGGTACGGCGGGGCTCCTCGCCGAACGCTACCTGGCCGCACCCCTCGTGGCGCTCGGGATCCTCGGCGCCACCGTCGAGCTCTGTCGTCGCTTCGGCACCGACGGCTGGACCGCCTCACGCCTCCGCGAACTCGGGAAGGTCGCCTTGAGCGCGTACCTGCTCCAGAACCTCCTCGGCGGCGCGATCTTCTACGGCTGGGGCTTCGGCCTCGCCGAACTCGCCGCCCCGTGGCGCGTCCCGGTCACCGTCGCCGCGTTCGTCGTCATCGCCGCGCTCGTGACCGGCTTCGCCCACCTCTGGCTCCGGCGGTTCGCACTCGGCCCCGTCGAATGGCTCTGGAAACGCGGTGCGGAGCTCGGGACGAAGCAGCCGGAGGGCCGACCCTCGCTACGGTGAGACCATGACCACCGTGCACCTGACCGGCCAGTTGATCTGCGCGACACCGACCGACGTGGCGATCGTCGAGACCCATCTGCCGGAGCATGTCGCGCTCACCCGCGCCGAACCGGGGTGCGTGTCGTTCGAGGTGACGCCGACGGACGACCCGCTCGTCTGGGACGTCGCCGAGGTCTTCGAGGACGACGAGTCGTTCGCAGCACACCAGGCGCGCGTCGCGTCAAGCGAGTGGGGGCGCGCGACCGCGGCCATCGAGCGCCGCTACCTGGTGACCCGGTCGCCAGCGGGCCAGACCGTCATGGACGTCAGCGACGACGACCTCGCCGACCTCCGCCGCAGACTCGACGACACCCGCTGGCCTGACCGGTGGCCGACCGCCGGTTGGGAGGCCGGCACCGACCAGGACGAGCTGCGGCGACTCGTCACCTACTGGGCGGACGACTTCGACTGGGAGGCACAGCAGCGGGACATCAACGCCCTGCCGTGGCACCAGGCGGAGATCGGCGAGGCCGCCATCACCTATCTCCGGTTCGACGCTGAGGCCCCGGGCGGCATCCCCGTCGTCCTCACGAACGGGTGGCCGAGCACCGCCCTCGAACTGGTCGGACTCGCCAGGCGCCTCGCGACGCCGTCCCGCTTCGGCGGGGACCCGGCGAGCGCCGTCACCGTCATCGTGCCAGCGCTGCCCGGCCTGCCGTTCTCGCCGCAACGGCCGACCTCCGGCGATCAGACGCACGAGCTGTGGCACACGCTGATGCACGATCACCTCGGCTTCGCCCGGTACGCCGCCCATGGAGGCGACCTCGGGGCCGGGATCACCTCTCGGCTCGCGCAGGCGCATCCCGAGGCGGTCGCCGGCATCCACCTCCTCGCGGTCGCCGCGCCGCTCGAGGTCGACGCCGAGACGCTCACCGAGGAGGAGCAGGCGCATCTCGCCCGGGTCGAGGCCTGGGACGCCGAGGAGGGCGCGTATGAGCATCAGCACCACACGCGTCCGCTCACGCTCGCTCCCGCACTGTCCGACTCCCCTGTCGGCCTGCTCTCGTGGATCCTCGAGAAGCATCGGGCCTGGAGCGATTGCGGCGGCGACGTCTCGTCCCGGTTCAGCGACGACTACCTCGCGACACTCGCCTCCGTCTACTGGTTCACGAACGCGATCGGCACCTCGCTCCGCCCGTACTACGAGTCCGCGACCGGGATCACGACGCGTGTCGACCGGGTCGAGGTGCCGACCGCGGTCGCGCTCTTCCCGCACGACCTGGCGAGCCCGCCGCGCAGCTGGGCAGAGCGGAGCTACGACGTGCGACGGTTCACGACCATGCCCCGAGGCGGCCATTTCGCCCCGCACGAGGAGCCCGAGCTCCTCGCGGACGACATCCGGGCGTTCCTGACGACGCTGTAGCGGACGACAGCACGGCGCTCGTCGTTGCCGATAGGCTGCCCCACATGTCTCCAGTTCGTGATTGATCGGCCCGCGCGTCGTCCCCGACGCTCATCGTCCCGATCCTGATCACCCCGCGCGCCGTCGAGCGCGCCCTGTTTCACTGGAGTTCCTCTCATGTCGTCCACCCGGACAGCACGTTATCTCGACGTGCTCGCACTTCCCCATGTCCCGCTGACCTTCGGGTCCGCACTCGTCGGCAGATCCGCCTACGCGCTGGTGCTGCTTCCCCTGCTCTACGCGGTCTCCGAGGCGACGGGTTCGATCGCCCTCGCGGGTGTCGCGGTGGCCGTCTACGGCGCCACGGCGAGCCTCCTCGCACCGCTTCGGGCCTGGTTCATCGACCGCCACGGCGCGCGTCGCGTCCTGGCCATCCTGGTCCTCGTCTTCGGTGGCGCCATCGCGGCCCTGGCCGTCGCGTCGCTCACCGACGCTCCCGGAGCACTCCTGATCACGCTCGCGGGACTGGCGGGCGCGTTCGCTCCCCCACTGGGGCCGACGATGCGAGTCGCCTGGGGCCGACTCACGCCAGACGGTGAACTCCTGCGCAAGGCACTCAGCCTGGATGCGGTCATCGAGGAACTCCTCTACCTCGCGGGACCCGCGGCGGCCGGGTTGGCCCTCGCCGTCATCGCCCCGGGGACGGCGCTCCTCGTGCCCGCCGGGTTCGTCCTCATCGGCGGACTCCTCTTCGTGAGCACCTCGACCGTCGGCAGCATGGCGCCGCAGGATCGCAGCGTCCCCCGGCAGGACTGTGGGCGGTCACTCCTACTCGACGCCCGCTTCATCGCCATACTCCTGCCGGTGCTGGTCGCCGGGGCGGTCTCGGGCACGATCAGTGTCGCCGTACCGGTCGTGCTCGCGGAATACGGTGGTGCGGCCGCCGCGGGCATCGCCCTCGGACTCTTCGCCGGCGGGAGCGCCCTCGGCGGGCTGCTGTACGGGGCGCTCTCGGTCCCGGGGTCGGCCGTCCGCCAGTTGGTCGCACTCGCGGGGGCGCTCCTCGTCTCGGCCTCGCTCATCGCCGCGGTGACCGGCTTCCTCGCCGTCGGCGTCGTCCTCGCGGTCGCCGGGCTGTTCTTCTCGCCGATCATGATCGTCTCCTACGTCGCCGCGCACACAGCCGGTGGGCGCTACCAGCAGAACGCCGCGACGACCTGGGTGAACACGGGACACAACATCGGTGCGGCAGCGGGCAGTGCGATCGCCGGCGTCCTCATCCAGGCGGCCGGTGCACCCACCGCGGTCGTCGGCATCTGTGCGGCGGCAGCCGTCGTCGTCCTCGTCGCGGCGACGCTCGCCAGGCTCACGCCGGGTGAGTCGTCCACCGGGGACGACTCACCGCGAACGTGATCGGGGCCCATCGATACGGTGAGAGCATGCGCACCGTCCGAGACGCCTATGCCCGTCGGTCCGCCGAGTACGCGACGCTGCTGGGCACGATGGCGTCAGTGCACCCGTCGGACCGGAAGCTCGTGACCTCCTGGGCCGACCGGATCGCCGATCCCGCGCTGGACGCCGGCTGCGGCCCGGGCCATTGGACGGCGTACCTCGCCTCGCGCGGGCTCGACATCCGTGGCGTCGATCTGGTCCCCGAGTTCATCGCGCATGCCCGCGCCGAGCACCCGGAGACGCGGTACGACCTCGGCAGCCTCGACACCCTCGACGCAGAGACCGGCTCGGTGGGCGGCGTCCTCGCCTGGTACTCGCTGATCCACCACCGTCCCGACACGATCGAGACACCGCTCGCGGAGTTCGGACGCGTGCTCCGACCGGGCGGCGAACTGCTGATCGGCTGCTTCGAGGGTCCGGCGGTCGAGGCGTTCGACCACGCCGTGGTGACGGCCTATCGCTGGCCGGTCATGGAGCTGGCCGAGCGGGTGCGCCGGGCGGGGTTCGAGGTCGCCGAGACGCACACCAGGACGAGCCTCGACCAGCGGCCGCACGGCGCGGTCCTGGCCCGGCGAGCCGACGCGGTGAGGTGAGGTGGTTCGTCGCCCGGCCCGAGGCTGAGCGACGATCCGCCGCAACTCACTGCCGCTGCATTTCCAGAGTATGCCGGGCACCGGGGCTTGCCGCAAGACCCCTTCCGGCCTCCAGAATGGGTGGCCGCGGTCGCCTCCGACCGCGAGAACGGGGTCCTCATGCATGACGTCATCATCAGCGGTGGCGGCCCGACCGGCATGATGCTGGCAGCCGAACTCCGGCTCCACGGCGTCGACGTCCTCGTCCTCGAGCGGGACGCCGAGCCGAACCCTGCCGTGCGGTCGTTGGGCCTCCACCCGCGGAGCATCGAGATCCTCGACCAGCGCGGCATCCTCGACCGGTTCCTCGCCGAGGGCACGCGGTACCCGGGCGCCGCCGGTCACTTCGCCGGGATCGTCCCGCCGCGACCCGTACCGCTCGACACCGCGCACGACTACATCCTCGGTCTCCCGCAGCCGGTCACCGATCGGCTGTTGACCGAACGCGCGCTCGAGCTCGGTGCCGAGTTGCGTCGCGGGAACGGACTCGTCGGCCTCGAACAGGACGATGACGGCGTCACCGTCGAGCTGGACGACGGTGAGCGCCTGGGGGCACGGTGGCTCGTCGGATGCGACGGCGGGCGGAGCACCGTCCGGAAGATCCTCGGCATCGGCTTCCCAGGCGAGCCCGCGCAGACCGAGTGGATCCTCGGGGAGATCCAGGTCACCCTCCCGGCCGACGAGGTCGCCGCCATCGCCGACGAGGTCCGGAAGACGCACCGTGGCTTCGGCATCGGACCGGTGTCCGACGCGTTCTTCCGCGCGGTGGCGCCCGCCGACGCCCCCGCCGACGAACGCCTGGCGACTCCGACGATCCAGGAGTTCCGGGCCCGGCTCGAGCGCTTCGCCGGGACCGACTTCGGCGCACATTCCCCGCGCTGGCTGTCGCGCTTCACCGATGCGACGAGACTCGCCGAGCGCTACCGGGTCGGCCGCGTGCTGATCGCCGGCGACGCCGCCCACGTGCACCCGCCCCTCGGCGGGCAGGGCCTCAACCTCGGAGTCCAGGACGCGTTCAACCTCGGATGGAAGCTGGCCGCCGAGCTCGCCGGGTGGGCACCGGCCGACCTCCTCGACACCTACGCGACCGAGCGCCGCCCGGTCGCCGACGACGTCCTCACGCTCACCCGAGCACAGAGCGTCCTCCTGTCCCCCGACCCCGGCCCGCAGGCGGTGCGTCGGCTGTTCTCGGACCTGATGTGGTTCGACGACGTGGCCCGTTTCCTGGGCGAGCGGATCGCGTCCACCGGCATCCGATACGACGTCGGAGGTCCCGGCGCAGCGGTGGACAGCGGCTCGGACAAGGGGTCGCTGCTCGGTCGACGGCTCCACGACCTCCCCCTGGTCGACGGCGGGCGCTTGTTCACCCTCCTCCACGAGGGTCGCGGACTCCTGCTCGACCAGACCGGGACCCACGGGCTGTCCGGCTGGGCGGACCGCGTCGACCGGGTCGCCACCACGACCCCGGAGCTCGCGGCCACGGCGGCGCTCCTGCGCCCGGATGGCCACGTGGTCTGGCTGGCCGACGGGCGGGAACCACTCGAACCGGCCCTCCGGCGCTGGTTCGGCGAGCCGACGCGGTGAGGTGAGGCGGTTCGTCGCCCGGCCCGAGGCTGAGCGACGATCCGCCGCAACTCAGCGAGCGCTCAGTCGTGGTCGATGGAGGCGACCGCGTCGGCCACCTGCGACTTCCCCTCGGCCACGCGGTCGTCGTCGTCGGTGACGATCCCGATCGTCTCCTCGATCCGACCTCCGACGGCCTGGATGATGGCCGCGGGCTGCGGCGCCTCCGGTTCCTTGTCGTCGCTCCCGTCCGAGTCCTCGGGGTAGACCTGGAGTCGGTCGTCGTCGCCGTCCGCCACCGTGCGCCTGGCGTGGTCGACGCAGAGCTTCGCGACCTCCTCGGCGTGCGCGTACATGACGGAGTGCGCAGCACCTGGGATCTCCCAGAGGCGTGAGGAGGGCAGGAGTTCGCCGACCCGTTCCACCCACTCGCGCGGCGCGACGGCGTCGTACTCGCCGCGGATCACGAGCGTGTGCGCCTGCACCTTCGGCAGGGCCTCCTCGATCGGGTAGGTCAGCATCTCCGGCAGGACCCGCGAGAACCACTTGAAGCCACAGAAGACGTAGGCGCTGACGGCGAGCACCTTCACGGTGAGCGGTTCGTGCCAACTCGACTGCAGGAACCGGACCGCCTGGGTGAGCACCCGCCGCTGACCGGGCACGACGACCGGGCCGATGAGGATGAGGGTCGACAGCTCGGGGCGACGGGAGACGAGGTCGCTGACCACCTGACTGCCCATCGAGTGGCCGACGATGATCGGGTCCTTGAGATCGAGTTCGTCGATGACCCGACCGACGAGGTCCGCATACTCGCGGATCGTGAGCGTCGACGAGGGGTGCGGCACCCCGCCGAAGCCGGGGAGGTCGAGTGCGTGCACCGGCCCGAACTCGTTGAGGTGCGGCGCGAGGCGCTCGAAGTACGTGGACGAGACACCGATGCCGGGGATGAGGATGAAGGAGCGATCGCCGCTGGATCCCACGGAGTTGACCCGGACGTAGACGTCGCCGTCGTAGACGCGATCGACCCGCACACTCCGCTTGCGACGCTTGCGTTCGATCCTCGACATGCCCCCAGCGTACAAGCGGCCGGCGTCTGCACCGCCGGAGCTGTCAACCATGCGGGATTCGGATCGGCGATTGCGATGATGGAGGCGACCGGAGCGGCAATCCCACGCTCCCTGAGAGGTGGCACCACGATGACCGTTCCCCGCGTCCTGATCTCCGGAGCCAGCATCGCCGGCCCCGGCCTGGCGTTCTGGCTGAACCGCTACGGCTGGGAGACGACGGTCATCGAGCGCGCGCCGGCGTTCCGCGACGGCGGCCAGAACATCGACGTGCGGGGCGCTGCTCGCGAGGTCCTGCGACGCGCGGGCCTCGAGGACGCGGCACGCGAGGCGACCACCGGCGAGCGCGGCACCCGGTTCGTCGGTGACGCCGGTGAGACGATCGCCGAGTTCCCGGTGTCGGACTCCGAGACCGACGGCGCGACCGCCGAGGTCGAGATCCTCCGAGGTGACCTGGCCCGCATCTTCATCGACGCGACGGACGGCACCACCACCTATCGGTACGGCGACCACATCACCGGGCTCGACGACGACGGCGAACGGGTCCTCGTGTCCTTCGCACATGGCGAGGATGAGGCGTTCGACCTCGTGATCGCGGCGGACGGCATCCGATCGTCGACCCGTGAGCTGGCCTTCCCCGGCGAGGCGGTGACCCGGTCCCTCGGCCTCGAGATGACCTACCTCACGATCCCTCGCGACGACGCCGACGTGCCGTGGTGGCAGTGGTACTCGGGCGTCGGCGGCCGCAGCGTCACGCTCCGACCCGACCGGCACGGCACCACCCGGGCCGTCCTCACGGAGGTCACGTCCGACCGCGGCGACGGCGTCGTCCCCGCGCGCCGCGACCTCGACGCGCAGCGACGGCATCTCAGGAACCGGTTCGTCGGACTCCCCTGGCAGACGAACCGGATCCTCGAGCACCTCGACGACAGCGACGACGTCTACTACGAGTCCATCGGCCAGGTCCGGACGCCCCGCTGGGCATCCGGACGGGTCGCACTGCTCGGTGACGCGGCCTGGTGCGCGTCGCCCGTCAGCGGTATGGGGACGAGCCTGTCGATCGTCGGCGCCTACGTGCTGGCCGGTGAGCTGGCGGCGCACGTGCACCACCGGGACGCCTTCCGCGGGTACGAACGGATCATGCGCCCCTACGTCGAGCAGGCCCAGTCACTGCCGCCGGGTACGCCGCAGCTCGCCAACCCGACCTCGAAGGCCGGCGTCGCGGCGTTCCGCACCGCACTCCGCGTGGCCGGGTCGAAGCCGGCGAAGCTCGTCGGTGCGCAGTTGTTCTCCCCGCCGGCCGACAAGATCGACCTGCCCGAGTACGAGCACCTGGCATGACCGGCGAGCCCAGGCCGATCGCCTCGAGCGCACCGGCACTGTCCGGCCCGGTCGTCGCCGCGCAGGAATGGCGGGACCTGGCGTTCGTCCACTGGCGCGTCCCGGCGAGCGCCGTCGCGCCATTGCTGCCGCCCGGGGTGGTCCCCGACGTCGTCGACGGCTCCACCTGGGTCGGGCTGATCGCCTTCCAGTTGGGCGACGCGCGAATCGGCCCACTGCCGCCGTCGCCCATCGGCGGTTCCTTCACCGAGGTGAACGTCCGGCTGTACGGGGTCGACGCCGAGGGGCGTCGCGGCGTCGTGTTCCGGTCGCTCGAGGCGTCGAGCCTGCCGGCGGTCCTCGCTGCCCGCGCGATGTTCGGCCTGCCCTACCAGTGGGCGCGGACCGCGCAACGGCCGACGGACGACGGCTGGGAGTACGCGTCGCGGCGGATCACCATGTCGCCGACGACACGAGGTCCGGGCTTCCAGCTCGGCGTCGACGTCGACCGGGCGACGACCGTCGACGACGAGCTGTCACAGTTCCTGACGGCGCGGTGGGGGCTCTTCCAGAGCCGCTTCGGTCGGACGCAGTGGTTGCCGAACGAGCACGAACCCTGGGTCCTGCACCCGGCTCGTGTCACGTCGTTGCGCGACGAGCTCTGCGCGGCGGCGGGCCTCCCGGGTGTCGTCGAGCACGAGCCCGACTCGGTGCTCTTCAGCCCCGGCGTGACCGCCCGGTTCGGGATCGGCTCGTTCCTCGCCCGCTGAGTGGCGGATCAGTCCGCTGCAGCGACCGCGGCGAGCACGGCGGGATCCTCACAGCCGCGCGCGAAGCCTCGGATGCGGCGGTCGATGTCGCGCTGCAGGACGATCGCACCGATGCGCTCGGCGATCGGCGCCAACCACCGCGGCTTGCACGTGGAGTTGTAGCGCCAGACGGCGAGGGTGCGCTGGTCGTCGCCCTCCACCGGGCTGAAGCGCCAGCCGCCGGCGAGCCGCTCGAAGAACCATGAGCCCTTCGTCATCTTCATACCGACGTTGGTCGGCGGGTGGTACGACACGTACTCGCTGACCATCCGGAACCCGAACCGCTGGACCGTGAAGGTGCGGACGCCCTTGGCGGCCTCCTTCGCGCCGTCGAGGAAGTACTGCCTCCGGATGAACGGATCCCAGCGCATCCGGGTCTCGCCCGTCGTCTGGGAGATCGCGAACGCGACGTCGGGCGGGACGGGCACGGTGCAGCGGGATTCGACGACGGGCATGCCCCATCCTGACACGGCGCCGAAGTGAGGCAGATGGTCGCCCGGAACACCGCCGGGCGACCAGGTGCCTCACCTCAGCGACGGAGCGCGGCGGGCAGCACCCGGTCGACGAGCTTGAGCAGCACGGCGAACACGATCGCGACGACGAGCACCATGAGCGCGTTCCGGACGGCACCGTCGAAGCCGAGCTGCGTCGCATCGAGGAAGGGGTAGGGGTACCAGCCGGTGATGCCGCCACGGATGAAGGTGAAGACCACCCAGGCGAGCGGCCAGAGGAACGCCCAGGCGACGGTGCTCCAGGTGAAGCGCGGACGCGGACCGAACACGAGCCAGGCGCCGAGCGTGAGCCACGGGGACAGGTAGTGGAACCCGATCGTGATGACGAGCGCCCACCCGGTGAGGTTCACCTGCGGCGCCAGCACCACCGCGTACACGATGCCGGTGATGACGATGCTGAGCAGGGCGTCGAGCCGCGCGACCCGCCAGAGCCGACCGTCACGCAGGGGGTCGATCGCCAGCAGGACGGACACCGCGAGCACGATGAGGTTGCTGAGGATCGTGAACGCACTGAAGATACGTGCGAAGCGGGTCGCGAGGCCGACGGACATGTCCACGCCACCCGAGCGGGCGTCGGCGCCGCCGGTGATGACGAGGACGATCTGGATGACGAGCGAGATCGCGATGATCACGGCGATCAGGAGGTAGACCACACGGCTGGCGGTGACGACGACCGCGGACGGCGCGACCTGCGTGGGATGGACGGTGGTGCTCACCCGCCAACCCTAGCCAGCCCGCCGCACCCCACCTCCCCCAAGCCCTGACGCATGCGCTTTCAGGCCAACAGCGGCAGTCGCCCGACGATCCGGTCCACCCGGTTGCGCGGCCCGACCAGGGCGACGGCCAGCGGGGCGAGGGCCTCCGACGCGGTCGCCGCCACCGCCTCGAGGTACTCGTCGTAGACCCGGGTGAGCTGGGCCGCCTCCGGCATGTCGACGACGACCACACCGTCCGAGCCCGCCGCCTTGGTCCGGATCGCCGCCAGTTGCTCGGCCGGAGCGGTCAACACGCTGCACCCGGCCCACGGCAGTCCGGGATGAGCCGAGCCGTCGGCGTCGACGGCGTCCGGTCCGAGAAGTCCCTGCACCCGTGCTCCGATCGCCGCCGCGACGCAGGCCGCCGCATTCACGGCTCGACCGGCCGGGAGGTCCTGCTGCACGACGACGACCCACTTCAGCCGGGCGGACCGCGTGGGCGCCGCCGTGTCGATCTCCTCCGGCGCGAAGCCGACGAATTGTTCTTCCGTCATGTCTCTCCCTGATGTCGTACGTGAATCGATCCTCAGGCTATGTCGAGCGGCACCACAACGAATTCGACCCCGTACATCGTCCGGACGAACTGGCACAATCGACCGCATGGACGAACTTGATACGGCGATCCTGCGCGAACTGCAGCGCGACGCACGGCGCACCAACCGGGACATCGCTGCCGCGGTCGGCGTCTCGCCCACCACTGCGCTCGACCGGACCCGGGGCCTGTACCGCCGCGGCGTCATCCGCGGCGCGCGACTCGACGTCGATCTGGCGTCGCTCGGTCGCTCGGTCCAGGCGCTCATCGCGATCCGGATCCGACCGCCGTCGCGCGTCAACATCGACGCGTTCCGCAGCTGGGCGATCACCCTCCCCGAGACCATCGGCGTCTTCGTCGTCTCCGGGAACGAGGACTTCCTGCTCCAGGTCGCCGTCACCGACAACGACGCGCTCTACGCCTTCGTGATCGACAAGCTCACCGAACGCGAGGAGGTTGCGGACGTCCGGACGAGCGTCGTCTACGAGCACGTGCGACCGCAGGTGGTGATGCCCGCGGAGGCGACGACCTGAGCGACTGTGGCGACAGATCAGCCGACGTGCTCGCCGAGGAACCCACGGACGTCGTCGATCTCGGCCTGGTCGATCCCGTGGGCGAGCCCCGGGTAGGTGCGCTCGGTGAGGGTCGTGTGCAGCGGCAACCACGCTGCGGCGCGCGCGACGGCCGGCGCGGCGATGACCCGGTCCTCGAGACCCCGTCCCCAGAACACCGCGGGCTTCGTCGCCGCCAGCACCTCGTCGCCGGGCTGTGGTGCACTCAGGACGAAGCCGGCGAGGATCACCGGCGCCCCGACCCGCTCGGGTCGGGTGCGCAGCAGCTGCGAAGCCATGAAGCCGCCCTGTGAGAAACCGATGGGCACGATGCGCGCCTCGGCCGACACGTGTTCGTCGATCCAGCCCCAGACGGCGTCCGTTGCGCGGGCGATCGGCTCCGGGTCCGGGTTGCCCGGCGTCGTGATCTCGAACCAGGCCGCCCCGCCGTGTCCCATCTCGAGCGGCGCGCGCAGCGACACCCAGGGCATGCCGAGCGCGAGGGGCCCGACGAGGCCGGTGAGGTCGTGCTCGTTCGAGCCGTAGCCGTGGAGGAGCACCGCGACGACGGGAGCGGACGACGCGGCGTCGGCCCAGTCGACGGAGCGGACGTCGCGCAGTGCGGTGGTCATCGGGACAGCAGCTCCTCGGTCGACAGGTCGGGCAGCGCCACGGTCACGCGGGTCCCCCACGGGTCGGAGACGGTCACGGAACGACCGTCCGCGTCGAAGGGGATCGTGCGAGCGCGCAGCCTCGCGGCCAGCGTATCGAGGTTCGCGAGGTCGGGGACGGTGATCGACACGTCGCCGAGGCCGAGGGCGGCCGCGCGAGGTCCGGCGCCCTGGCTGTTCCAGACGTTCATCGCGATGTGGTGGTGGTACCCGCCGGCGGAGGCGAAGATCGCGCCGGGGTACTCGGTCTGCGTCGTCTCGAATCCGAGGGCGTCGACGTAGAAGGCTCGGGCGGTCTGGAGGTCTCCGACCTGCAGGTGCACGTGCCCGACGGCACCGGCCAACGACGGCCCGGCGCCGAGGGCGTCCTCCGTGAGGTGCCGCTGCAGGTAGGCGTTCGGGTCGAGGTACGTGGTGGTCATGGCGATCTGGTCGCCCGAGCGCACCCAGCTGCTGCGCGGGCGGTCCGTGTACAGCTCCACGCCGTTCCCCTCCGGGTCGGTGAAGTAGAACGCCTCGCTCACGAAGTGGTCGCTCGACCCGACGAACTGTCCGCGGGGATCCTGCGCGGCCCGATAGACCGTCGCCGAGAGACTCGATTCGTCCTCGAACAGGAACGCCGTGTGGAACAGGCCGGCCTGCCGCCGGTCGACGGCCGGCAGGTCCGGCGTGTGCACGAGTCGCACGAGCGGGGTGTCGCCACGACCGAGCACCCGGTGCACCTCGCGGGCACGGCTGCGCTCCTCGAGCGGCTCCATCGCGAAGGCGTTGGCGTAGTAG
Source organism: Plantibacter auratus (assembly GCF_050587365.1). Classification (NCBI taxonomy): domain Bacteria; kingdom Bacillati; phylum Actinomycetota; class Actinomycetes; order Micrococcales; family Microbacteriaceae; genus Plantibacter; species Plantibacter auratus. The sequence continues at coordinate 313,478 of NZ_JBOBFV010000002.1, forward strand.
CCGGACATGAGGTCGAGGTCGCCGACGCGGAGCGTGACCGCGCCCATCGACGTCTCCGGGGCGAGCAGACGCTCGTCGAGCACAGCGGACATTCGGTCTCCGATCGGGTGATGGGGTCGGTACAGGCTACCCCGTTTACTTGTAGATGTAACCAATTCAGGGTCGTCGTATTCCGCGATCGGCCGACACGCCTGTCAAGCCCTTGTCTCGCGCGCGCGAGGGGTGTGGGCTGGAGGACCACAACGAGAAGAGTGCTCACATGACCGATGCCAGCAGCGCGGCCGACCGCAGACGGAGTCGCCGCGGACTTCCTCCCATGAAGACCCTCCTCACCGACCTCCGCGAGGACGTCGTCCGCCTGGTCACCGGCGAGATCGCCCTGTTCAAGGCGGAGATGACGAAGAAGGCCAAGGACCTCGGGATCGGCGCGGGGATGCTCGTCGTCGCCCTGGTGCTCGTGCTCTTCGGCTTCGGGACGCTCATCGCGGCCGCCGTCCTCGGACTCGCCACCGTGCTCCCCGCCTGGCTCGCCGCCCTCATCGTCGGCGTCGTCCTCATCCTCGTCGCCGGGATCCTGGCGCTCGTCGGCGTCAAGAAGCTCAAGGCCGGCGCGAAGCCCGTTCCCGAGCGCAGTGTCGAAGCCCTCACCGGCGACCACCTCGCAGAGCACCAGCAGCACGACTCGAAGCACGACACCAAGGAGGCCGCAGCATGAGCGACCAGGATCTCGCCCGCCCCACTCCCCCCGAGGGCGCCGGGCTGAACACCCTGCAGCTCGACGTCGAGCAGACGCGTGAGCACCTCGCACAGACGCTCGACCTCCTCTTCCAGAAGTTCGACGTCCGCACCGCCGTGGCCTACCACCTGCGCACCACCGCCATCGTCGTCGCCTCGGTGGCGGTCGTCGGCGCCGGCGTCCTGCTGTGGCGTGCGAACCGAGGGCACCGTGTCTGAACCCACCAAGCAGCGCCAGGACCGCGTCGAGGCGAGCCAGCCCGACGATCCGAAGGACCGTCACGCGGATGACGCCGAGGAGACGATGCAGCCGCAGCGCGTCCCCGTCCCCTGGGGCTACGTTCTGAAGCGGACGCTGCACTCCTTCACCTCGAACCAGTGCACCGACCTCGCCGCGGGGCTCACCTACTTCGCGATCCTGTCGCTCTTCCCGGCCGTCCTGGCGCTCGTCTCGATCCTCGGCCTCTTCGGGCAGAGCCGCAACGGCACCGACGCCCTCCTCGAGATCGTCGGCAACCTCGCCCCGGGCGACAGCCTCGGTTTCCTGACCGACGCGGTGAACCAGTTCGTCGAGTCACCGGCGATCGGCTTCGCGCTCATCGCCGGTATCGCCGGTGCCGTGTGGTCGGCATCCGGCTACGTGGGCGGCTTCGGTCGCGCGCTCAACCGCATGTACGGGGTCGAGGAGGGTCGCAAGATCTGGTCGCTGCGTCCGACGCAGCTCGGCGTGACCCTCGTCGTCCTGCTCGTCATCTCGGTGATCGCCCTCGCACTCATCGTGTCCGGCCCGGTCGCGCAGGCCATCGGACAGGCGGTCGGTCTCGGTGAGACGGGCCTCACGGTCTGGTTGATCGCGAAGTGGCCGGTCATGGCCGCCGCGCTCGTCTTCGTCATCGCCGTGCTGTATTCAGCGACGCCGAACATCAAGCCGGAGAAGTTCCGTTGGATCAGCATCGGGGCGCTCACCGCTCTCCTGATCCTGCTCATCGCCTCCGTCGGGTTCGGCTTCTACATCGCCAACTTCAGCAACTACGACGCCACCTACGGCTCGCTCGCCGGCATCATCATCTTCCTGCTGTGGATCTGGATCGCGAACCTCGCACTGCTGTTCGGTGCCCAGCTCGACATCGAGATCCAGCGTGGCCGCCAGCTCGCCTCGGGTGTCGCCGCGGAGCAGGAGCTGCAGTTGCCCCTGCGGTCGGACGCCGCGATCAAGGCGCTCGCCGACCGCGACGCGAAGGACGCCCTCGAGGGCCGTCGCGTCCGACGTGCAGCGGACCGCACGGACTGACCCAAACAGCCCGCGAACTGTCAGAAACGGCTAGTCGGACGGCGTCTGACTAGCCGGAACTGACAGTTCGCGGGCTGCTGTGGGGTGGGACGGGGTTACGGCGTGGGCATACCGCCGTTGACGTTCAGGGTCTCACCGAGCACGTAGCTCGACTCCGCCGACGCGAGGAACACGTAGGCGGGCGCGAGCTCGGCCGGCTGGCCCATGCGGCCGAGCGGGGTGTCCTCGCCGAACTCGGCGATCTTGTCCTGCGGCTGACCGTCCGACACCTGGAGCGGCGTCCAGATGGGGCCGGGCGCGACCGCGTTGACGCGGATGCCCTTGGGCGCGAGCTGCTGCGCCAGCGCCTTCGTGAAGGCGTTGATGGTCGCCTTGGTCGACGCGTAGTCCACGAGGATGTCGGAGGGCGAGTACGCCTGGATCGACGTCGTGTTGATGATCGACGAGCCGGCCGGAAGGTGAGGGAGGGCGGCCTTCGAGAGCCAGAACATCGCGTAGACGTTGGTCTTGAAGGTGTCGTCGAACTGCTCATCCGTGAGGGTGGTGAGGTCCTCGTTGAACATCTGCTTGCCGCCGTTGTTCACGAGGATGTCGAGTCCTCCGAGGCCCTCGACCGTCTGCGCGACGAGGTCGCGGCAGTAGGACGGGTCGCGCAGGTCGCCCGGCAGGGTGAGGACGGTGGCGCCGGCCTCGCGGACGATGCCGGCGATGCGCTGTGCGTCCTCTTCCTCCTCCGGGAGGTAGGACAGAGCGACCGAGGCGCCCTCGCGGGCGAAGGCGATCGCGGTGGCGGCACCGATACCGGAGTCGCCGCCGGTGATGAGCGCCTTACGGCCGGTGAGGCGACCCGAGCCGCGGTAGCTCTCCTCGCCGAGGTCGGCCTTCGGGTCGAGCTTCGCGTCGAGACCCGGCTCGGGCTGGTGCTGCTTCTCGGCGGTGATGTGGGCGTAGAGCTTCGCCGGGTCGGTGAAGGTGTACTGGTCGTTGGCCATGGTGATGGTCCTCTCGTTCAGTGTTCGGTCGTGGTCGGACAGGTCGGAATGGTTCAGGTCAGGTGCGGTCGGTCGCCGGGTCGGGCACCGAGGTCGATCGGCGTCCGTAGGAATTGACGGGTCGGCCGGTCGCGAGGCCGTCGAATCGGAAGATGCTGCCGCTGAGTGGCGCGTCCACTAGATCCGCCTCGGTGAGGTTCTCGCGGGCCGTCCCGACGAAGAGCGTCGTGAGCTCGGGCCCGCCGAAGGCCACCGAGGTGACGCCCGGGGCCGGCACGCTCAGCTCGTCCTCGACGGTGCCGTCCGGGCTCCACCGGAGCACGCGACCACCGCCGTTGACGCCGTTCCAGAATCGACCGTCGGTGTCGAGCGCGAGGCCGTCGGAGTCGTAGCCGACGAGGAAGGGCTCCAGCGGCCCGAGTCGGCCGTCTTCTCCCGTGCTCGCCCGGTAGACCGTCGCCACGGTGGTGTCGGTCACGTACACGGTGCGACCGTCGTCGGACCACTCGAAGCCGTTGGTGACGCCGAAGCCGCCGAGCAGCGTGCGGAGTCCGGTGTCGTCGAGCAGGTACAGGGCGGCATTCGGTTCGCCGGTGGTGACGTTCATGGAGCCGACGAGGAACCGGCCGAACGGGTCGACCTTCGCCTCGTTACTGCGCAGGCCGGCGTGGACGTGGTCGACCTTCGCCAGGGTCTCGGCGATGAGTCCGTCGTCGTCGAGGGTGACGATGCGGTCACCGAGTGCGGCGATGTAGCCGCCGGCGGCACGCGGCTGCACGGCGCTCAGCGGCGGTGGGAGCTCGGTGACGCGGTCGTCACTGCCGTCCACGGCGCCGTCCATCCGTCCGCGGTGCAGCGTGCCCGCGGTGATGTCGACCCAGACGACCTCGTCGGTGCGGGCGTCCCACCAGATGCTCTCGACGAGGATCGCGGGGGTGTCTCGGAAGACCTGTGGGTGAACATCCATTGCCTCCACGGTACGGACCCGGACGGGTGTCCCCGCGGGGCTTGCTTTCCCAGCATGGGGCGGGTACCCGCGTGCGTGCCCTTCCACACTTCGACAGGCTCAGTGCGGCGCAGCTCAGGGACCGGAGAGCTCAATCCTGCTCGGTGAGCTCCTTGATCGTGAGGGCCGCGTTGATGAGCGCGAGGTGGCTCAGCGCCTGCGGCAGGTTGCCCCAGTGCGCGCCGTCGGCCGGGTCGATCATCTCGGCGAGGATCCCGACGTCGTTGGTCATGCCGACGAGCTCGTCCATGGCCGCGATCGCCTCCTCGTGACGACCGACGCAGGCGAGCGCGGAGGCCCGCCAGAACGCACAGGCGACGAAGGTGTACTCCTCCTGCTGCACGCCCGAGTACCGGTACAGCAGTGCCCCCTCGCCGAGTTCGGCCGTCAGCGCGTCGATCGTCGAGGACATCCGGTCACCGCGGTCGAACCCGCTCATCGCGTGCAGCAGCACGGAGGCGTCGAGGTCGTCGCTCCCGGGGAACATGACGTACGCCCCGCGCTCCTCGTTCCACCCGTGCTCGTCGATCCACTCCCGGATGCGGGCCTGCTCGGTGCGCCAGCGGTCGGCACTGCCGGCGACCTGCCCGAGCTCCGCCAGGTGCACCGCGTCGCCGAGCGCCTGCCAGCAGCCCATCTTCGACGACACGTAGTGCTCCTCCTGGGGCAGCTCCCACATGCCGGCGTCGCGGTTCCGCCACAGGTCGCAGGTGCGGTCGGCGACCTCGGCGAGGAGACGGCCGGTCTCCACATCGAGGACGTTGCCGGCGTCGACGTAGGTGCGGCAGATCGCGAAGAGGTCGCCGTAGACGCCGAGCTGCAACTGCCCCTGGGCCGGATTCCCACTGACCACCGGACCGATGCCACGCCAGCCGGCGACGTCGTGCTCGACCACTCCGTCGGGCACACCGCCCTCGAGTCCGTAGAAGATGTGCAGCTCCGGCCCGTTCTCACGGATGGTGCGCAGCAGCCACGACACGGCGGCGTGCGTCTCCTCACGGAGACCGAAGCGGACGAGCGCGTGCGCGGTGTAGGCGAGGTCGCGCACCCAGGCGAAGCGGTAGTCCCAGTTCTTGGCCCCGCGCGGGTTCTCCGGCAGCGAGGTCGTGGCGGCCGCGGCGATGGCACCGGTCGGACTGAAGATGAGCAGTTTCAGGGCGAGCGCACTGCGCTGCACCTGGTCCGCCCAGGGGCCTTCGTAGGAGAAGGCCCGGGACCAGGCGCGCCAGTTGTCGATGGTCCGATCGATGCCGACGTCGACGTTCGCCGGGACCGGCAAGTGGATCGGCTCACCGTGGGTCGCGACGATGATCAGCAGGTGACGGGACTTCTCGGTCGTCGTGAAGCGACCGGAGAGCTCCGTCGGCATGGCTCCGTCGACCTCGACCGCCTCCGGCCCGTACTCGTCGCCGACGACCGCGATCGTCGTCGCGCCGGAGCGGATGATGGGGCCGCGCGTGCTGTCCTCGATCCAGGGCGAGGCCGTCCCCAGCGCGGTCCCGGGCCGGACGCGCCAGGTGAACTCGACGCTGCCTGAGACGCCGTCGATCCGGCGTGCGAGTTCGGCCCAGGGCAGGCGCCCCGCGATACCCGTGACGAGTGCGTCCGTGATCGTCGCGCGCCCGTGCTCGGTCGTGAAGGTCGTGCGCAACACGTTGGTGCCGGAGACGTAGCGTCTCGTGACGGTGTACTCGCCGACCGGCTCGAGCTCGATGCACCCGCCGGAGTCGTCGTCGAGGAGCCTGGCGAACACCGGCATGGAGCCGAGGTCGGGAATCGGCAGCCAGTCGACCTGGCCTCGGAGTCCGATGAGGGCGACGGTGCGGCCGTCCCCGATCGGTGCGTACGAACGGAGATCCTCGCCAGCTGCGGTCATGCGATTCACCCTACGAGCCGCGCCTCCGAATCGCCGGGGCTGGCGGCCCCGCCACGCGGCTGCTAGCGCGGGACGCCCGGTGCCGGGCAGGCGTCAACCCCTGGAGGCGGATCGCTCGGATCGGCTTGGGTGGACGGACCGCAACCACAGCATGCTGGCACGCACAGCAGCACAGGGAGGAACACCATGAACCAGCCCGCTCAGCAGCAGCAGCCGCCCGGGACCGAGGGAGCGCTCACGCCGCAGGCCGACCACGGCGAGACCAGCTACCGGGGTTCGGGCAAACTCGAGGGCAAGGTCGCCATCATCACCGGCGGCGACAGCGGTATCGGCAAGGCGGTTGCCATCGCCTACGCCCGCGAAGGGGCGGACGTCGTCGTCAGCTACCTCGACGAGGACGAGGACGCGGCCGACACGGTCCGCTGGGTCGAGGAGGCCGGCCGGACCGCCCTCAGCATCGGTGGGGACCTCACGAGCCCCGAGCACTGCCGTGAGATCGTCCGCACGACGGTCGAACGCTTCGGCAAGGTCGACATCCTCGTGAGCAACGCCGCGTACCAGATGACCCGGGAGAGCCTGGCCGAGATCCCGGACGAGGAATGGGACCACACGCTCGCCACGAACCTGAGCGCGTTCTTCCACCTGAGCAAGGCGGCCGTCCCGCACATGGCTCCGGGCTCCTCGATCATCGCGACGAGCTCGGTGCAGGCCGACTCGCCGTCGCCGCAGCTCATGCCCTACGCCATGACCAAGGCGGGGCTCGCGAGCATGACCGCTTCGCTCGCCCAGATGCTCGGCGGCGACGGGATCCGCGTGAACGCGGTCGCCCCCGGCCCGATCTGGACGCCTCTGATCCCGTCGACGATGCCGCCCGAGACGGTCGAGTCGTTCGGAACGGACACCCCGCTCGGGCGTCCGGGCCAGCCTGCCGAGGTCGCTCCGCCCTACGTGCTGCTCGCCTCGGACGAGGGGAGCTACATCTCGGGCGCCGTCATCGCGGTGACCGGCGGCAAGCCGATCCTCTGAGGACCGCGCGCCGGGCGCCGCTCAGGCGTCGGGCGACCGCTCCGAGCGTTCGATCTCGGCGTGGATGCGGCGCAGCGCGAACAGCAGGTTCTCGCCGCCCGCATCCTCCGCCGGGTCGTCGTCGTCCGGCTCCCGACCCGCCGCCCCGTTCGCGCCCGCGTGCGCCGAGCGCACCGCCCGTCGCAGCGTCGTCAGCGCCTGGTCGGAGGCACGCAGCGCCTCGGAGAGCCGCTCGTCGTCGATCGCGGCCTCGACGAGGTCGGCCGAGGCGTCGATCGCATCGGCGAGCGCGCTCCGGACGCCCTCGTCGAGGTCGACCGGCACCGGGATCCCCCAGAGCGCCGCACGCAGGGCGTCACCGATCTCCACGACCACCGGCGCGATCCGTTCGAGGGCGGCGAGCGCCCCCTCATCCCCGCGGAAGTCGTGCCGGTTCCACCGCGTGCGCGGATTGGCCCGGCGGCTCTCCGCGGCGTCCTTCATCAGCCCGCGGGCTGCGTCGACGTCGTGCCGGATGGCGAGCAGCGAGCTGTCCCAGGACGGCGGGTCGTCCGGGGTCGGTGCCGACTCGGATCGGAGGGTGTCCGACATGCTCCGGAGCGCACCGACCATCCGCGACCTCGCGGCCGAGATCCCCGCTGCCGACTCGCGGACGAACAACGGCGGCATGATGAGCAGGTTCACGAGGAGCCCGACGAGCACGCCGAGGGCCATCTGCACGAGGTAGCCGACCGAGAAGTCGTTGGCGTTCGCTCCGCCGATGATGATGACGAACAGCGCCGCGATCGGGACGTAGTCACGGCCCTGTCCGAGTCCCGGCAGGCCCGCGAGCAGTGTGCCGAGCCCCACCGACAGCGAGACGGACACCCAGCCGGGCGCGGGAGAGATGATGAGCAGCCAAGCGAGTCCGATGCCGAGGCCCAGACCGATCAGGGTCTGCAGGCTCGAGCGCACCGAGTCCATGAGCGTCGGCGTGAGGCTCACGAGGGCGCCGAGCGGTGCGTAGTAGGAGAAGTCGCCGAGCTCGCCCGGGAGCAGGCTGCCGAGGAACCAGGCGGCGGTGGCCGCGATGGCCACCTTGAGTGCGAGCATGAGGCGCCACGGACGCAGCGCGGGCATGATCCACGCGCCGACCCGTTGCTTCGGTGTGCGGATGCTCCCCGTCGGGGTCTCGCGCCCGGTCACCTCATCACCGCTCATCACAGCCGCCATGCTGGTCTGGCCCTGTCGAAGCGTCAACCCCCACGCGCCGATCAGCTCCGCGGCCTAGCGTTGGTCTGGTCATCTCCGATGGCGACAACCAGGAAGGAAGCGAACATGACGAACGCATCTGCATCATCCTCACGTCCCGACGCGGAAGAGATCCCCGATGGTTCGGGCTCCGACGGTTCCGAGCCGAACGACGGCGAGGACACGGCGTCGGGTGGCGGCGCCGACGACGAGTAGTCGTCGCCGGCCCTTGGTCGTCGACGAACGACCGGGCGGCGCTGCCGACGACGCGTGGTCGTCGGGCGCCGCCCAGGGTCACCGCCTGCAGGTCAACGACTGCGGGTCGCCGTCCGGTTCTCCGCGCTGATCATCCACGCGAACTGCTCCAGCTGCTGGATGATCGCGTGGAGGATGTCCGCGCTCGTCGGGTCCTCATCGTCGACGTCGTCGTGGACCCGACGCATCGTGCCGACGACCGCCTCGAGTCGGACGGTGATCAGGTCGATCGTCTCCGAGGTGTCGATCTCGCCCTGCGGGTACTCGGGCAGCGTCGTGGTCTCGGCGACGATGTCGCTGCGGCCGTCCGGCACGGCGTGCAGGGCACGCATGCGCTCCGCGACGGTGTCACTGAACTCGCGAGCGGCGTCGATGATCTCGTCGAGCTGCAGGTGCGTGTCGCGGAAGTTGCGTCCGATGACGTTCCAGTGCGCCTGCTTGCCCTGGATCGACAGCTCGATGAGGTCGACGAGGACGGCCTGCATGTTGGCGTCGAGTTCCTTCGACGCGACGAAGCCCTTCTCGGCGTTCTGCCGACGGGTGGGCTTCGGCCCGGATCCTCCGGGAGCCGATCGGGTCGTGCTCTCGGTCTTGCTGTTCTTCTCTGCTGTTGCCATGGTTGGCACCTCCTGCACGGCAGGTTACGCACCGTACCTGTCGATCCCGGGGCCCTTGACATCGACGCCGAAGCATCCCATCCGTGCCCGCGCGGCCGTCAGCTGGGTTTTCGGAGCCGAGAGTCTTAAGGTGAAGCAACACACAGCGCAGAGCGATACCGCATGACGCACGACGAGGAGAGCACGGCCCGCCATGGGAAAACTGATCTACGGTTCTGAGGTCTCGATCACCTTCGAGGACCGGCTGCTTGCGCACCTGCAGTTCGTGATCGGTGCGAAGCTCCGCCGGAACGAGGCCTTCTACTTCGGTTGGAAGGACGACCCGCGCGCCGGCGACGGGCGCAGCGTCATCTGGATCCACCCCTCGGTGCCATTGCGTTTCAAGTACTCGGGCAGTGTCCCGATCGACCTCAACCGCGCGTGGATCGACGCGCTGAACGTCACGGCGAACTCCGCCCACGGCCTCTCGGTCATCGCGGAGCCCGCTCCGAGCCGGACAGGACAAGTCGCATGAGCCGCATGGAGATCGTCTACCAGGGACTTCCGTACTCGATCGCCGTCGAGGATCCGGACGAGTTCCGCGCCGAGGTGCTCGACAGCATCTCCGCCGGACAGTTCCGGTGGCTGCAGGTCGACCGCGGTGAGGGTCAGCTGGAGCCCATCACCATCTTGATCGGCCCCGGGATCGGCATCGCGATGGGCACACCGGACGGCCCTTCCCAGGACACCCCGTCCTCGGCGCTCCCCCAAGGACAGGACCCCGACCTGCTGTCCTGACCGGCCCAGCGGTCACGCGCGCATAGCGCAGCCGACACTCGGAAATCAACAGTTCAGAGCGACGATTTCAAGTTTCCTACACTTGTTCGGCGGACGTTGAAGTGGGTCTCCAGGCTGGCCGCTCGACACTGGCGCATCTCGCCGTGTCGACCGTCGGAGGTCCGGAGAAGGGCAATCCACATGGGCGCGATCGTGTACGGAACGGGCGAGAACCGGTTCCACCTCGAAGACCGGATGCTGGCTCACGTCAAGACCATCACCCTCATGAAGCTCCGCCGGAACGAGTCGTTCTCGGTGACCCTGCGCGACACCTCGACGGAACGCGGCCGCGTCACGCTCTGGCTGCACCCGTCGATCCCGCTGCAGTTCAGCTTCGACTCGGACGAGACGTTCGAGATGGACCGGCCCCTGCTCGAGGACCTCATGCACGGCGCCAACGGCGGCGAGGTCACCGTCCGCGCTGACGCGGACGAACTGGCGTAGTCGTCGCGAGCTCTCACGGGCGCCGCACGAAACAGGAGGGACTTCGTGCGGCCCCGTGAGGGTCCCGGCGGCCGACGGCTCAGTCGGCGATCGTGAAGCGGACCGCGTGCAGCGCATCGGCCCGTGACGAGCCGCCCACCCGCAGCTCGAACTCGCCCGCTTCGACGACCCGTCGTCCCCTCCCGTCGACGATGGAGCAGTCGGCGACGGGCAGCTCGATCGTGACCGTCGCCGTGTCGCCCGGTTGGATCGCGACCTGACGGAACGTCTTCAGCTCCTGGTCTGCCCAGCTCACCGAGGTGACGAGGTCGCTGACGTACGCCTGGACCGTCTCGAGGACGGGCCGCGATCCGCTGTTGCGCACCTCGACCTCGGCGCGCAGGGTGTCGCCACGTCCGTGGACGACCTGGTCGAGGCGCGGCTCCCCGTACTCGACGCTCGAGTAGGACAGTCCGTCGCCGAACGCGAACGCAGGCTCCTGGGTGAGGTCGGCGTAGCGGTCGCCGTGCTGTCCGCGGATCTGGTTGTAGTACGTCGGCTGCTGGCCGGCGTGCCGCGCGAAGGAGAGCGGCAGGCGACCGGTCGGCTCGATGAGACCGAGTAGGAGTTCCGCGATCGCGCGGCCACCCTGCATGCCGGGGCTCGCCGCCCACACGATCGCGTCGGCGTGCAGCGCGGACGGCGGCAGCACGAGCGGCTTCGAGGCGAGCAGGACCACGACGAGCGGCTTGCCGGTGGCGGCCAGGGCGTCGAGCAGTGCCACCTGTCCGCCGATGAGCTCGAGCGTCGCGGTGGAGCGGCCCTCCCCCACGAGTTCGATGCGGTCGCCCACGACGGCGACGACCACGTCGGCGTCCTCGGCCAGCGCGACGGCTTCCGCGATGAGCGCCTCGTCGGGTCGCGCGGGCGTGACGAGCGGCGGGCGCGGCTGACCGTCGGGGAAGGTCGCCCCCGCGGAGTCGGGTGACAGCGTGAGGATGTCCGCTCCGAACGCGGTCGTGACCGTGCTCCCGGCGGGTGCGACTGCACGCAGGCCGTCGACCACGGTGGTGATCATCTCGCGCGGCTGGCCGTCGGGCAGCCAACCGGCCTGGCCGGAGTTGCCCGCCCAGTCGCCGAGCTGCATCTGCGCGTCGTCCGCGAGCGGACCCACGACGGCGATGCGCTGCGGCCCGGCCTCGGGCGTCACGATCGCCCTGCCAGCCTCGTCCGCCCGGTAGCCGCCGGCGAGCGGCAGCACGCCCTCGTTGCGGAGCAGGACGAGGGAACGCCGCGCGGTCTCGAGGTTGAGCTCGGTGTGCTCCGGCGAGCCGATCACCGCGAGCTGCTCGGCGGCGTCCGGGTGCCGCGGGTGCTCGAACAGGCCGAGCGCGAACTTCAGGGTGAGGATGCGACGGACGGCGCGGTCGAGGTCTGCCTCCTCGAGCAGCCCGCGCTCGAGCGCCTCCAGGGCGCCCGCGAAGAAGCCTGGGGTGGTCATCACCATGTCGTTGCCGGCACGGATCGCGGCTGCCGAGGCGTGCACGTAGTCCGGGCTGACGTGCTGCTCCCACACCATGCGGCCCACGTTGTCCCAGTCGGTGATGAGGGTCCCCTCGTACCCCCACTCACCGCGCAGGACGTCGTTGAGCAGCCACTCGTTGACCGTGATCGGCACCCCGTCGATCGACTGGTAGCCGAGCATGAAGCTGGCGCAGCCCTCGCGGGCGACCCGCTCGAACGGCGGGAGGAACCATGACCGCAGCTTGCGCGGGGAGATGTCGGCCTCGCTCGCGTCGCGCCCGCCCTGCGTCTCGGAGTAGCCGGCGAAGTGCTTGGCCGTCGCGAGGATGGCGGTCGGGTCGGACAGGCCGTCGCCCTGGTAGCCGCGCACCATCGCGGAGGCCAGCTCACCGATGAGGAACGGGTCCTCACCGAAGGTCTCGCCGACACGTCCCCAGCGGAGGTCGCGCGCGATGCAGAGCACCGGCGAGAACGTCCAGTGGACACCCGTCGCAGCGACTTCGACGGCTGTGGCCCTGGCGACCCGTTCGAGCAGCCCCGCGTCCCAGCTCGCGGCCATGGCCAGTTGCGTGGGGAAGATCGTCGCGCCGAGGTGGAAGGAGTGACCGTGGATGCAGTCCTCCCCCACGATCAGCGGGATCCGCAGTCGCGTCCGCCCGACGAGTTCATGGGCGACCGCGAGACGCTCCGGCGAGGCGTGCAGGATCGAGCCGACGTGCGTCTCGAGGACGTGGGCGTCGATGTCGTCGCGCGCGTCGAGTTGCATCATCTGCCCGACCTTCTCGCGGACGGTCATCCGCTCGACGAGGTCGTCGACGCGGGCCGCGATCGGCAGCGCGGGGTCGAGGTAGCGGGCGTCCTCGAGGTGGCGGGCGGTGTCGGTCTTCATCGTTCGGTGGCTCCAGCGCGTTCGGTGTGGGTCGTGTCGGTGATCGTGGACGGGCCGGTCGTCTCGGTGCGGACGGCGGTGACACTCGCCCCGGGCTTGATGCCTCGCTTGCGGAGGGCTCTGGCGCGTTCACCCGCCGAGCGGAGTCTCGGGTTCACGTACTCGTCGATCCCGAAGTTGATGAGCGACAGCGCGACACCGAGCAGGGCGATGCAGACACCGGCGGGCACGTACCACCACCAGAAGTCGGGGAACGCACCGTTCTGCTGCGCCCAGAACAGGATGGTGCCCCAGTTGAGGTTCGTGATGGGGATGACGCCGATGAACGCAAGCGTGGTGAGCCCGAGCACTGCAGCGGTCACCGTGCCGACGAAGCTCGAGGCGATGATGGCGGTCAGGTTCGGCAGCATCTCGACGGTGATGATCCGGAAGAGGGGCTCCCCGTTCGCCTTCGCCGCCTGGATGAAGTCACGGTTCCGCAGCGACATCGTCTGCGCGCGGAGCACCCGGCCGCCCCACGCCCACCCGGTGAGCGCCAGGACACCGGCGATGAGGAACAGGCTCGGGTTGTCGTACTGGGACGCCACGATGATCATGAGCGGGAGCCCCGGGATGACGAGGAAGACGTTCGTCAGCGCGGACAGCGACTCGCTCGTGAACCCCGAGACATACCCGGCGGTGACCCCGATGGCGACGGCGATGATCGTCGCGAAGATCCCGGCCAGGAAGCCGACGAGGAGCACGCCGCGGGTGCCGTAGATCAGCTGGCTCAGCACGTCCTCGCCCATGTGCGTGGTGCCCAGCAGGTGCGCGGCCGACGGGGCCTGACGCAACGCGGTGAAGTCCTTCTCGAGCGGGCCGTACGGCGCGATGAGGTCGCCGAAGACCGCGACGAGGACGAAGAACCCGAGGATGCAGAGCCCCGCGATCGACTTGCCGTTCCGGAACATCGCGAACGACGACGCGAACCGGGCCGCGAGCGAGCGGCCTGTGGGCGTCGGCTTGGGCGCCTCGGCGGTGGCGAGGGCCTCGGTGGTGGGGATGGTCATGTCAGGACTCCATCTGGCGGGTGCGGGGGTCGAGCACCGCGTAGGCGACGTCGGCCAGGATGTTCGCGACGAGGACGGTGAGCGTGATGACGAGGAAGAGCCCCTGCATGAGCGGGTAGTCCTTCGCCGTCGTGGCGTCGAGCAGGAGCTTGCCGACGCCCGGGTAGGAGAAGACCATCTCCATGACGATCGTGCCGCCGACGATGAAGCCGAGCGACAGGGCGAAGCTCGACAGCTGCGGCAGCATCGCGTTGCGCGCCGCGTAGTCGACGAGCACCCGACTGGTCGGCAGGCCCTTCGCCTGGGCGACGGTCACGTAGTCCTCGTCGAGGACGGTGACCATCATGTTGCGCATGCCGAGGATCCAGCCGCCGAGCGAGGCGAGCACGATCGTCGCCGCCGGGAGGAAGCCGTGCGCGATCACCTGCCCGATGAAGTCGAGCGAGAACTCCGGCCTCGACCCCTTGCCGTAGGCGTGGGAGGCGGGGAACCAGCCGAGGAGGGTGGAGAACACCGCGATCGCGATGAGGCCCATCCAGAAGTACGGCACCGTCGAGAAGAAGGTGGACAGCGGGACGATGAAGTCCGCCTTGCTGCCGCGTCGCCACCCGATGAGGGCGCCGATGGACGTGCCGAGGACGAACGACAGGATCGTCGCGATCCCGACGAGGCCCACGGTCCAGGGCAGAGCGGCGGCGATCACGTCCGTGACCGGGGCGAGGCCCTTCGAGAAGGACCGTCCGAGGTCGCCCGAGAAGAGCAACCGCCAGTAATCGAGGTACTGCTCGAGCATCGACTTGTCGGCGTCGAGTCCGAACAGGGTGCGGAGCGAGTCCGCCGCCTCGGGGCTGATGCGGCCCTGGTTCTTCGCGATGTACGCCGACACCGGGTCGCCCTTGAGCATCCGCGGCAGGAAGAAGTTGATCGTGATCGCGGCCCACGCGGTGAACGCGTAGAAGGCGGCGCGACGAAGGAAGAAGGTCATGCGATGGTCTCCGTTCCCGCGAAGTGGCGGTCGGGGTCGGGCGACGCGTTGCGGAGGGCGAGCGTGTAGGGGTGCTGCGGGCGGAGGATCACGTCGTCGGCCGGGCCCCGCTCGACCACCTCGCCGTGGTGCAGGACCATGATCTCGTCGCTGAAGTGCCGCGCGGTCGCGAGGTCGTGCGTGATGTAGAGCACGCCGAGTTGCGACTCGCGCTGCAGCTCGGCCAGGAGGTTGAGGACACCCAGCCGGATGGAGACGTCGAGCATCGAGACCGGCTCGTCGGCGATGAGGAGGGACGGACGCGACGCGAGTGCGCGGGCGATGGCGACCCGCTGGCGCTGACCGCCGGACAGTTCGTGGGGCCGGCGGTCGATCGTGCCGGCCGGGTCGAGCTGCACGCGCTCGAGGAGGCGGTGCACCTCGTCCTCGACCTCGGCCTCGGGGACGACGTGGTCGAGGCGCAGCGGTCGCTCCAGGTGGTGACGGATCGTGTGCGACGGGTTCAGCGAGGCGAACGGGTCCTGGAAGACCATGCGGACCTGCTGGCGGTAGCGGCGGAGTGCACGACCACGACGCGGGATGGCCTTGCCGTCGAGCAGGATGTCGCCGCTCGTCGCGCGCTCCAACTGGGTGAGGATCTTCGCGATGGTCGACTTGCCACTGCCGGACTGTCCGACGAGGGCGAGCGTCTGGCCGGACCGCAGGGTGAAACTGACGTCGTCGAGCGCGAGCATGTGGCCGGAACCACGGACCCGGTAGCGCTTCGAGACGTGCGAGAACTCGAGGGTGGTCATGCGGTCACTCCTGCCTGGGTGGCCGACGTGGCGCCACCGGTCCCACGGACGAAGTCGCCGCGCTCGCCGGTGAGGCTCGGGAAGGACGCGAGCAGCTTCCGCGTGTACGGGTCCTTCGCCTGTCGGTAGATGCGTTCCGCCGTGTCGATCTCGACGAGCCGGCCGGCACGCATGACGGCGATGCGGTCGGAGATCTCGAGGAGCAGCGGGAGGTCGTGGGTGATGAAGATGACCGAGAACCCGAACTCGGTGCGGAGCTCGGAGATCTGTTGGAGGATCTCGCGCTGCACGAGCACGTCGAGCGCGGTGGTCGGCTCGTCCATGATCATCAACTGCGGCTTCAGGGCGAGCGCCATCGCGATCATGACCCGCTGACGCATGCCGCCGGAGAGCTCGTGGGGGTAGGACTTCAGGCGGTCGCGGCCGACCCCGACGATGTCGAGCAGCTTGCCCGCCTCCTCACGGCGTTCGGCGCGGGACATGCCTCGGCGGTGCGTGGTGAAGACGTCGTCGAGCTGCCGCCCGATGGAGGTGACCGGGTTGAGGGCGTTCATCGCTCCCTGGAACACCATGGAGGCCTTGTCCCAGCGGAACGCGCGCATCTCCTCCTCGCCGAGCCGGCCGAGGTCGATGTCCTCGCCGGACTCGTCGTGGAAGACGGCGGTCCCGCCCGTGATGACCGCCGGTGGTTTGAGGAGCCGTTGCAGGCCGTAGGCGAGGGTGGTCTTGCCGCAGCCGGACTCGCCGGCCAGGCCGAGGATCTCGCCGCGGCCGAGGGTGAGCGAGACGTCGCGCACGGCTTCGACGGGTGGTTCCACGTCGTAGGTGACGCTGAAGGAGGACACCGTCAGCAGGTCGTCGTTGGTCACTGCATGAGTCCGTTCTGTGCTGATGAAGAGGGTGCGGGGCGAGCCGAAGCCCGCCCCGCTGGATGACTCCGTGCCTACTTCGCGGCCTTGAGCTGCGTGAGGATGTAGACCGCGGTCGGCTGCGTCGGGTCGGCGGGCGCGTAGGGGTCGTCCTCGCTCGGCCAGCCGGTGTAGTTCCGCGTGTTGTACGAACCGATGAACGGGCGCGTGCCGATCGGCATGGCCGGGACGTCGGAGACGAACAGCTTCTGTACGGTCTCGAGGGCGGCTGCGCGTGTGGCGTCGTCCGTCGCGTTGGCGTAGGCGGCGAGCGCCGCGGTAGCCTCCGGGCTGTCGTACCGACCGAAGTTGAAGTCGGCCGCCTCACCCTCGGCGACGAGCCAGCGGCCGTCCATGATGTCGGAGTACAGGTCGTACGGCGTCGCGCCGGTGTCGGTCCAGTGCAGGATGGCCTGGAAGTCGCCGTCCGACTTCGCCGCCCACCAGGTGTCCTGGTCGGGGGTGTCGACCGTGGCGGTGACGCCCAGCGTCTTGACCGAGTCGGCGATGAGACTGATGCCGGTCACGTAGTCGTTCCAGCCCTGCGGCACCGACAGCGTGAAGGTGACGGCCTCGCCGGACGGGTCGGTGAGGACGTCGTCCTCCCAGGTGTAGCCGGCGTCGGTCAGGACCTGCTTCGCGGCCTTCGCGTCGACGGTGTAGTCCTCGCCCTCGAACTCGGAGGCGATGAACGCGTCACCCGCCGGGGTCGGGAGGCCGGTCACCGAGCTGAGCTCGGGGACGCCGCCTTCACGGGCGATCTGCTGGTGCTGCTCGCGGTCGATGACGAGGTTGACCGCCTGGCGGAACGCGGGGTCGTTGAACGGCTTCGTCTGGGTGTTCACGAACATCGCGTCGACGGCGAGACCGGCGGCCGCCCAGTAGACGTTGTGCTCCTTGTCCTTGTCGAGGTACGCGGACTGCACGTTCGGGATGAAGGCCTGCGCCCAGTCGGCGTCGCCGTTCGCGAGGGCGGTGGTGAGGGCCGTGTTGTCGTTGTACGACACGTAGTAGAGCGTCGGCACGGCCGGCTGCTCACCCCAGTAGTCGTCGCGGGCGGAGAGTTCGACGCTCTCGGTGCTGAAGCTCGTGAGCGTGTACGGGCCGGTGCCGACGGGCTCCGGGTTCTCGAAGGTGGCGGGGTCGTCGACGGACTCCCACACGTGCTTCGGGACGATCTGCTTGAGGAGCACCTTGTCCTGCTTCACGAACATCGGGTTCGTGAACGACAGGGTGACGGTGTCGCCTTCGGTCGCCACCGTGGTGAGGCCGAGGGCCGAGTTGTCGAGTTCGGGGTGGTCGATGAACTGCTGGAAGGTGAACGCGATGTCGTCGGCGCTGAACGCCTCGCCGTCGTTCCAGGTGACACCGTCGCGGGCGGTCAGCGCGACGGAGGTGTAGTCGTCGGACCAGGCGATCTCGGACGCGAGCCAGGGCTTCACCTCCGCGCTCGGGTCGACGAGGTTGACGATCGCGAGCGGCTCCAGGATCGCGTTGATGTAGCCGAGCTTCATGGCGGACGAGTCGCCGACGTAGGGGTTGTTGGACTCGGTGGCGATCGAGCCGTCCGGCTTCGCGATCGTCAGGGCGGCGCCGCTCTCGGGGCCGTCGCTCGACCCGCCGCCACCGGTGCATCCGGTGAGCAGCAGGGCTGTGGCCGCGAACGCGGCCAGCAGTGGGGTTCTCAGCTTCATCGCTTTCTCCTCTTGGGTGTGCGCTGCGGCAGTGCGGCGCAAGTCGGGATTCGGTGATAACTTACTGACCATTCAGTAAGTTGGCAAGCGCGGTAGTGTCGGGCGCATCGAGGCCCCCGCGGAACGGACACCATGAGCACGGTGAAACGACAGAACACGGCGAAACGACCAGCCCAGCCACGCCCGGCGACTGTGGCGAGACGAGCCGAGGTCGTCCGCTCCGCGCTCGACGTCTTCGGCGCCAAGGGGTACGCGAACGGCACCCTCATCGACATCGCCGAGCTCGTCGACATGACGCCGGCGGGCATCCTGCACCACTTCGGTTCGAAGGACCAGCTCCTCCTCGAGGTGCTCAGCTACCGCGACGCGACGGATGTGCAGGACCTCGACGACCAGCACATCCCCGGCGGTATCGACCTGTTCAAGCACCTGATCCGCACCGCAGCCGCGAACGCGCAGCGTGCCGGGATCGTGCAGGCGTTCGTCGTCCTGTCGGCGGAGTCGGTGACCGAGGACCACCCGGCCAGGCACTACTTCGACGACCGCTACCGGACCCTCCGGCGCGAGATCGCGGAGGCGTTCGAGGTGGTGTGCACCGAGCGGGGCGTGGATGCGCCCGAGACGATCCACCGCGCGGCGGCGTCCATCCTGGCGGTCATGGACGGCCTGCAGGTGCAGTGGCTCATCGACCCTGCGGACGTCGACCTCGCCGAGACGAGCGAGTACGCGATCCGGGTCATCGTCGAGTCGGTGCTCGGGCCGGGCGCGCTGGACGGCTGAGTCGCCCGGATCGGTCGGTTTTCGGGCTGTTTTCGAGCACTTCCGGGCGACTCAGTGGGCCGAGCAGGATTCGAGAAGCGCCGTGGGGCTCGCGGGTCTACCGTGAGAGGCGGACCACAGCCCCGAACGGAAGGACGCCGACATGGCCGAGAAGCAGTCGAGCACGAAGAGCGGATTCAGCGCCGAGGAGCGCGCGGCGATGAAGGAGCGCGCCAAGGAGCTGAAGGCGGCCGCGAGTCGCGAGGAGGCTCTGCAGGCCGTCGTCGACGCGATCGCGGACATGGAGGACGCCGACCGCGCGATCGCCGAGCCGTTGCATGAGCTGATCATGGGCGGCGACTCCGGCCTCGCGGCCAAGACCTGGTACGGCATGCCCGCCTACGTCGGTGCCGACGGTAAGGCGGTCGTGTTCTTCCAGGCGGCGGCGAAGTTCAAGGCGCGCTACGCGACCATCGGGTTCAACGACTCCGCGAAGCTCGACGACGGCGACCTGTGGCCGACCGCCTTCGGGGTCACCGCGTGGAACGACGCCGTCGCGAAGCGCATCGCGGACCTGCTCGCCCGGGCCGTCTGACCCCGTCCGGCCAATGGGCCGGGCGCCGGTCGAGCGCCGGCCCCTGAGCCGGTCGCCAGTCGACCCCCGGTCCCTGAGCCTGTCGAAGGGCACACGGACCCGCGAATCGGGCGTCCTTCCCCGGTCCCTAAGCCTGTCGGAGGGCCCACGAGCGGCTCCACGAACCCCGCACCCTTCCCCCGTTCCCTGAGCCTGTCGAAGGGCACACGAAGACCCTCCACGAATCCGGCACGCCTCCACCGGTCCCTGAGCCTGTCGAAGGGCACACGGGGGACCTCCCGCTCCGGTGATCTTCTCCCGGTCCCTGAGCTTGTCGAAGGGTCCACGAGGGACCTCCTGCTCCGGTGATCCCGTCCCGGTCCCTGAGCCTGTCGAAGGGCCCACGGAAGACTCTGCTAATCCGGGTGCCCTTCCTCCGGCCCCTGACCCAGTCGAAGGGCCCACGACCTCGACAATCCGGCGGACCCCTTCCGGCCCCTGAGCCTGTCGAAGGGCACACGAGGAACCCCAGGAATCCGGCGCCCTTCCACCGGTCCCTGACCCTGTCGAAGGGCCCACAGAATACCCCGCCAATCCGGCCAACCTCCCCCGGTCCCTGAGCTTGTCGAAGGGTCCACGAGCACCTTCCACAACTATGCCAACTCAGCATCTGGAATGTCAGTGGTCCATGGTGGACTTGTTCCATGACCGAGACCACCGCCTCCGCAGTTCGAGCTGGTGACGAGTACGCCGCGCAGTTGGCGGAGTTCTCGGATGCCTTCGCGGACATCCACCGCCGCCGCGCGGCTCTGGACGCCGAGGAGGCCCGGCTCCTCGCCCGCTCTGCCGCCTACGCGGACGCCTTCGCCGACGCCACGGTCCCGGCGATCTTCCCGCCGGCCGAGCGCCTTGCGCTCTCCCGCCGCTCCACCTGCGCGGCCCTCGCCATGGCGACCCGAACGCCTGAGCAGACGGTCCAGCGGGCGACGAACGACGCGGAACGCCTCGTCAATGAAGCCCCAGCAGTGCTCGAGTCGCTCGAGGCCGGGCGCATCTCGGCCCGGCACGCGCAGACGATCATCGACCAACTCAGTGACGTGCCGATCGCTGGGCGGGCAGCGTTCCTCGCGGAAGTCCTGCCGGTCGCCGAGCAGACGACCAACGCGAACCTCCGCAAGCGCGCCCGCACGCTCCGCGAGCGACTCCACCCCGAGTCCATCACCGCACGCGCCCGGCGGTCGGAGGCCGACCGCCGGGTCGAGTTCGAGCCCGCAGCCGATGGCATGGCGTGGGTGCACCTCTTCACCACCGCCCCGATCGCCCAGGGGCTCGTCGAGCGGGTCGAAGCAGCGGCGGCGAAGTCGCGAGCAGCAGGAGATACGCGCACCTGCGCACAACTGCAGGCCGACGCCCTAGCGGCGCTCGCGCTCACCGGCGTCACCCCGGAAGACGTCATGTCGAGCCCGGTCCTCCCGCACCCCATCGAGGTGCAGGAGCACATCAAGCCGACCGTGCAGATCACCGTCCCGGCGCTCACCATGGCCGGCGTCTCCGACGCACCCGGCATGCTCGACGGCTACGGTCCGATCGACCCCGAGACCGCCGCCCGTATCGCGGTGAACGCCCCCAGCTTCACCCGGATCCTCGTCCAACCGGAAACGGGTGCGGTCCTCTCCGTCGGGCGCGGCCAGTACCGGGTCCCGGCCGACCTGCAACGGGCGGTCCGGCTGCGGGACGGCACTTGTCGGGCACCGGGCTGCGGCAGGCGCGCCAGGGCCTGCGATCTCGACCACTCGGTCGCCTGGGAAGACGGCGGGACGACAGGTGTCGGCAATCTTGCCTGCCTGTGTCGACATCACCACCGCATGAAGCACCTGCCCGGGTGGAACCTCGAACACGCACCCGGCGGGGTCCTCGACTGGACGACACCCGACGGGAAGCAGTATCGGACCGAACCCGATCCCGCACCGTTCTGACCTCCGCCGGTCCCTGAGCCTGTCGAAGGGGTTCCTCGTGGGCACTTCGACAAGCTCAGTGACCGGAAGAGGCATGCCCGGAACGATGCGGCGTCCTCCGTGGGCACTTCGACGAGCTCAGTGACCGGCAGAAGTGCGCCCGAACCGTTTCGGTCCCTGAGCCTGTCGAAGGGCAGCCGCGCCGCGCCACCTCGGTCAACCGAAGAGGTTCACCCGGATGAACCCGGTCCCTGAGCCTGTCGAAGGGTCCTCCGAGGGCACTTCGACAGGCTCAGTGACCGGCAGAAGTGCGCCCGAACCGTTTCGGTCCCTGAGCCTGTCGAAGGGCAGCCGCGCCGCGCCACCTCGGTCAACCGAAGAGGTTCACCCGAATGCACCCGGCCCCTGAGCCTGTCGAGGGGTCCTTCGTGGGCACTTCGACAAGCTCAGTGACCGGAGGAGGTTCACCGGGAGTAATCCGGTCCCTGAGCCTGTCGAAGGGCAGCCGAGCCCAGTCACGTCGGTCAACGGGGAAGGTGCACGCGGGTGACTTCCAGCTTCTTCCTCACCTCCCGGGCAACGCCAGCCCGGTCGCTCGCCCCGACACCGCGAGCAGCAGGTCGAGCGCCGATCCCCGGACCTCGTGGCCCTCACCCCAGCTCACCCCGGCGTCTTCGGCGACGAGCCGAACCCCCTGGGCGCGTTCCTTTCCACCGCCCATCGAGACGCCGGTGCGGAGCTGGTACTCCAACGCCACGAGGACCGCGGCTATCGGGTAGTCCGCGCTGATGCCGAGCGGTCGACGGACGTCCTCGCCGTGCACGATGGCCTCGACGAGCCTGGTCGCGAGGTTCGCCGGCGGGGTGCATGTCAGCTCGGTGGC
Source organism: Plantibacter auratus (assembly GCF_050587365.1). Classification (NCBI taxonomy): domain Bacteria; kingdom Bacillati; phylum Actinomycetota; class Actinomycetes; order Micrococcales; family Microbacteriaceae; genus Plantibacter; species Plantibacter auratus. Next base: position 335,759 of record NZ_JBOBFV010000002.1, read on the forward strand.
GTCCGCCAGGGCGCGGAGCGTCTCCTGCGGATCGTTCCTCCGCTCCCGCTCGACCCCGCGTGCGTTGTCGAGGTCGAAATCGAACCGCGCGGCGATGAGTCGTCGGGCGAATCCCAGCCGCGTCGTCTTCGCCGAATCGACGAGATGGGCGACGACGTCATGCACATCCCATCCGGTGCAGAGCGACGGCCTCCCCCACTGATCGTCGCTCAGCACCGACAGGTCCGCGACGAGCCGCCGACGCTCCTCGTGGACGACCGGCCACACCGCCGAGGGAAACATCCGCGTTCGACGCCCGATCAACATGAGCTGCTCCGGATTGGCACACCCTGCGCGTTCATGAGCCGGTGGCAAGCATGATCAACGTGCGCACCCATCGATAGGCTTCGGTCACCGACCCGCACGTCACGGTCACGGTCATGGGATCGAGACGCGTGACGGGCGGCGGCAGCTCCGCGCGATCCGCGTGGATAGGATGACCGAACTCGACCTCGAGGTGGACCTCCCTGCGCGATGATCCCTGCACCTGCACCTGGACGTGCTCGCCCGACCACGCTTCGACGGCCTGCTTGGAAGCTTCTTCGATCGCCGCACACACCCGCAGCGGATGCTCGGAGACCGCGGCCCCTGCGGAAACGGTCTCCTTCGTCTGCACGACCGGAAGCCCGGGTGCCAGCGCAGCCAGCTCCGCTGCCAGGGAATCGTCTCCCGAAGCAAGAAGAATCGACGCCCCGACCTCCGTCGCGAGCAAGGCGCTCAACCCTGCTTCCCCGAACGAGCTTCCGTTGCACTGCACGTCGCGAACGGCGTCATCGATGGTGTGGCTGAGGACACCGCCCATTCCAGCTCTCGCGTGGTATCCGATCAACATGACACCGTCCCCGGCGCGAACGCCCGACATCATGGCGAGCGGACGAGGCTTGCCCTGGAGCAGGCGAGCACGGTCGTCCAGTTCCAGCGGGTCGATGTTCCGATAGGTGCCGTGCGCGTCCGAGACGACGATCTGCAACCCATCATCGACCGCGAGTGCTCCGCGAATGGCAGCGTTGACCTCGCGTGTCAATTGGGATCTGGCGTCGTCGAACCCGAACCCTCCTCGCGCAAGATCGTCCGGCGAGACGACGGTCGCCGCACCCTCCAGATCCGCCGAGATGTACAGCCGTGATCGATCGGTCATGGCTCCTGTCTACACGCTGTAGACGATTCGCGCCGGTGGGTTCGGACGCCTGCCGCGGGCGAGGTGCAGAGCGTGCCCGATCAGCGGTAGTGCTGCTCGCCCCGGGCGGCCTTCTCGACCACGTCGGCGATGCGCGCGGCCCTGATCGCGGGCGTCTTGATGTTGCTCAGGCGGAAGAAGACACGGAATCGGTCGGTGCGGCCGAGCGTCGCGAAGTACGCCGCCGCCTCGGGGTTCGCTTCGAGCGCCGCCTGGAGGTCATCCGGTGCGACGGCGTCCTTCTGCCGGTACGCCACGTCCCACCGCCCGTCGGCCTTGGCGCGTTCGATCTCCGCGAGCCCGCCGGCACGCATCCGCCCCTCCTCGATGAGGCGGGCGACGTGCTCCCGGTTGATCTGCGACCACGGGCTGCTCTTCCGCCGCGGGGTGAACGCCTGCAGCGTGTAGTCGTCGTCGAACCGTTTGCTCTGTCCGTCGATCCATCCGTAGCAGAGGGCGACGTCGAGCGCCTCCGACCAGGTGATCCCCGACGCCTTCGACGTCTTCTTCCGCAGCTTCAACCGCACGCCCGCGTCGCTCGGCGCACCGGCGAGGTAGGCCTCCCACTCATCGAGCGTGAGGTCCAGGATCGGTTTCTCCTCGAAGCTCGCCACGTGAGCGAGCGTAGCGCGCACGGGCGACGGAGCCCAGACCTCGGTGCAGCTCAGACCCCGGTGCCGTCCGGACCGCCACCCAGGACTGGATAGGGTCGAAGCATGCTGATGAACGACGAGACGCTGTCGCGCGCCGCCGACACCCTGCGAGCCTGGGCCCTCGACGAGGACCTCAAAGCGCGAGTCCTCGCCCACCCGGAGGCTGCCGCCGTCGCCAAGCGCGCCGCCCTGCGATACATCGCCGGCGAGGACGCGCCCTCGGCCTTGCGACTGCTCGAAGCGAACGCCGATCGTGGGCATCGCTGGAGCATCGAGCTCGTCGGCGAGTCCGTCCGCGACGCACGTGTCGCCGACGAACAGACCGCGGAGTTCATCGACCTCGCCCGCCGGATCAGCGAATCCGACCAGACCGCGAAAATCTCGCTCGACCTCTCCCACATCGGTTCCGTCGTCTCCCCCGAGCTCGGCCTGCGCAACGGTCTGGCGCTCGCGCAGGCGGCCCGGGACGCCGACACCTCGCTCATGATCTCCGCTGAAGGCTCCGACCGCACGGACCTGGTGCTGTCGCTCTTCGAGCAGATCGCCGACCGGTTCCCGGAGACCGGCATCACCCTGCAGGCGAGACTGCACCGCACCCCCGCGGACCTCGACCGCGTGCTGCATCGGCCCGGGCCGATCCGTGTCGTCAAGGGCGCCTTCCTCGAATCGACCGAGGTGGCCTACCCCCGCGACTCCGCACCGATGACCGCCGCCTACATCAGCATGGTCACACGACTCGTTGGGTCGGGTCACCGGGTCAACCTCGCCACCCACGACGCGAACCTCGTCGCCGCACTCGAGGGCGCGCTCGGCGACGACCTCCGCCAGCCGCACGTGGAGTTCGAGATGCTGCAGGGACTCGGCACCGAACTGCTCGACGACCTCCACCGCCGCGGGTTCGCGACGCGCGAATACCTCGTCTACGGACCCGAGTGGTGGCTCTACGTCCTGAACCGGATCGCCGAGCACCCCGAGCGGGTCATCGAGGCGATCGCCGACATCGGCCCGATCGCGCTCCTCGCCTGATCAGCCGAGCGGGTCGGACTCCAGGCGGTGGAAGTTGCGGTTCTGGTAGACGAGCGCCGGCGCGTCCGTGCCGGGCGGGATGACCTCCAGCACCTCGGCGATGACGAGCATCGAGCTGCCGGCCGGTACCGTCTGCACGATCCGGCAGCGCAGCGCCGCACGGGCGCTCGGCAGGTAGGGCTCGCCGGTCGCGAGTCGCTCCCAGTGCTGTTCCGGGGTGAAGCGCGGCTCCCCCGTCTTGGCGAACGCCTTCGCGACCTCCAGGTGGTGGTCCGCCAGGAGGTGGACGACGACCGTTCCCGCGCTGAGCAGTCCGCCCGCGGACCCCGTCGCCCGCGTGACCGAGAAGGACAGCATCGGCGGGTCGACGGCCACCGACGCGACCGATGACGCCGTCAGCCCGACGTCTCCCCGATCGGTCGAGGCACTGATCAGCGCGACGCCCGCCGGGTGGTCACGGAACGCCGTCTTGAACCCGTCGACGGTCGCGGCGCGGGCGAGGGCATCGGGATCAGCGGACGGCGTGGTGGGAATGGTCATGCTTCAACCGTAGAACCTCAATCGGTCTTGAGGTCAACTCAAGGAGCAGCGATCTCCGGCTACTCGAACATCTCCGCGAGGAGCTCGTGCGGGTCGCCGTCGACCCGGTGCTTCGAGCGGCTCTCGGGCCAGAACGTGACCCCGTCGTCATCCCAGCACGGCACGACGTGGAGGTGGAGATGGGGGACGCTCTGCCCGGCATCGGCACCGGACGCGCTCAGCACGACGACGCCGGTCGCCCCGAGCGCCGCCCGCATCGCGCGTCCCACCCGCTGAGCGAGGGCCGTCGTCGCCTGCAGGGCTCGCGGATCGGCGTCGAGCAGGCCGACGCTGTGCGCCCGCGGCACCACGAGGGTGTGGCCGGGCGCGAGCTCCGACTCGGGCAACGGCCGGAAGGCGACCGCCTCGTCCTCGCGCTCCACCCAGATGATGTCGTCGGGCTCGTCACGCAGGATGCGGCAGAAGGTGCAGGTGTCGGGCATCGTCCCATTCTCGGGGCTCACCGCGGGCACGTCGATCACCTCAGGACACGCGGTCGCGCGCACCCCGGATCAGGCGCGGGCCGACGATCCACACCAGCCCGATGACGACGACCACGGCACCACCCGCCCACAGCCCGACCGCAGGCGATGCGACGAAGTCGAAGACGAACAGGACGATCCCCGCGAACAGCAGTGACGCCGCCCCGAGACACACCATGAGGATCCTGCTGGACAGCCGCACCAGCTGTGGTTTCTCCAGTCGTCCGAAGACGAGCCGGTGCATGATGACCGGTGCGAGCGCGAGGAGCGTCACCGTCACGGCCAGGACCACGAGGACGAGGTACAGCACGTGGTCGAATCCACTGAGCTCGGTGAACCGTGGCTGGAACGGCAGCGTCAGCAGGAAACCCGCGAGGATCTGCGTGCCCGTCTGCAGGACGCGGAACTCCTGCAGCAGCTCCGACCAGTTGCGGTCGGATCGCTCGTTCAGCGTCTCGTCGCGACCGTCCCCGGGCAGGGCGTCGGCCGGGTCACTTGCGGCGGGCATCAGCCGACCTCGTCATCCGTCACACCTCGTCCAGATCGCATGGAGGGATGGTACCGCCGTCAGGCACTCCTCACGCCGCTTCCGGCGCCTTCCGCCGTCGGACCACACGCGTGATCGCGTAGAGCACGACGCCGACCGCGACGATGATGCCTCCGCGCAACCAGACCTCGGCGCTCTGCTGCGTGAGGAGGACGAGGCACGACAGGACCGCGAGGACCGGCAGGACCGTCCAGGCACGGAAGTGGGCGTGCTCGACGCGCTCGCGCCGCAGGACGAGCACCGCGATGTTCGTGCTGAGGAAGACGATGAGCAGGAGCAGGACCACCGTCTCGGCGAGCGTCGCGATACTGCCGGTGGCCGTGAGGACCATCGCGACACCCGTGGTCACGATGATCGCGACCCACGGCGTACCGCGCTTCTGCAGCACCTTCGTGAAGACGCTCGGCAACAGACCCTGCGAGCCCATGCCGTAGGCGAGCCGGCTCGACATGATCATCGTGAGCAGCGCACCGTTCGCGACCGCCACGAGCGCGATGATGCTGAACAACCAAGCAGGGATGCCGACGCCGGTCGCCTGGATCACGGTCAGGAGCGGACCGGTCGATTCGCCGAGCTCGTCGGAGGGCACGGCGATCGAGGCCGCGGTGCCGACGAGGACGTACAGCACGCCGGCGGTCGCAAGGGCGCCGAAGAGTGCCTTCGGGTAGACCCGCGACGGGTCCTTGACCTCTTCGATGACGTTCGCACTCGTCTCGAACCCGACGAAGGAGTAATAGGCGAGCAGTGCAGCACCGAAGACGGCGATGACGGGGCTGCCACCCTCAGCGAACTGCGTGGCACGACCGAGGTCGCCCCTGCCTCCACCGAGCATCATCGCGACCGCCACCACGACGAGGACAAGGCCGGTGGTCTCGATCATCGTCATGACGAGGTTCGCCCGGACGGACTCCTTGATGCCGCGGGCGTTGATCAGCGCGATCACCAGGAGGAACAGCACGGCGCCGAGGACCGGCGGCAGGTCGATGAAGGTCGCGAGGTAGTCACCGGCGAACGCCAGCGCCAACCCGGACGCACTCACGACACCCGCCGCGAGCATGCAGTACCCGACGAGGAAGGAGATGATCGGCCGCTTGTAGGCGCGCTCGGCGAACACGGCCGAACCACCCGCCTTCGGATACTTCGTGACGAGCTCTGCGTACGACGCCGCAGTGAGCAACGCGAGCAGCAGCGCGACGATCATCGGGACCCAGGTGACCCCGCCGACCTCCCCGGCGATCTGACCGATGAGGGCGTAGATGCCCGCGCCCAGCACATCTCCGAGGATGAACAGGTAGAGCATCTTGCCGGAGATGTCGCGTTTGAGCGTGGACGGAGGATCAGCCCTGGTGGTGTCGGTCGAGGTCATCCGCGCAACGGTACGGCAGCTCTGGAACCCCGCCCCGTGCTTGCTATCCCCGCGCGGTTGTGCGTCGGCGTCGGATCGACGTCAGTGACGGGCGAGCTTGCGCGCCACCGCGACCACCGGCACGGCGACGACGAGGACCGACGCCACCCGCGCGAACAACGACCGCTTCGGGAACTCGGCACGCTTCCGATCGTCTGCGGTCGGTTCGGCCGCCTCCACCAGGTGGGTCCCACCGGCGCCGCCCTCAGCGAGGTGGGCGAGTCGGCGCAGCGTCTCGATGTTGCGGATGTGCAGCCCGATGTCGAGGAGCCAGACCGGGATCAGTGCTCCAGGTCCCGTCACGGCGTGCTCATGCAGGTGGACGATGCACCCACGCTCGTGTGGTTCCACCTCGACCGCGACGCGGGCCTCACCGAGCGGCCATCCCTTCGGCTGGATGACGAACCGGCGCGGAGCATCCCACTGGAGCACGGTCGTCTCGTCGTTCAGCACCGCCGGCCAGACACCGAAGGAGTGGTGCAGCTTCCCGCCCACGTGCGGCCACCGGTCACCGACGTCGCGCATGCGGGACGCGCCGACCACCCACGCCGGGAAGAGCCAGCCGTCGGCGAGGACGGCGAAGACACGGTCGGGCGGGCAGTCGAGGATCCGAGTGGTGTGGGACACGGTGGTGTTCCTTTCGCTGGAGCAGGGACGAGGTCAGGAGGTCGAACGCGGGCGGTCGGGCGCGAGCGACGGCATGCGGTCGCGGCCGAAGACCGAGCGGAGGGCGCTGCGGGCGGCGTGCCAGCCGGCGAGACCGTGGACGCCCGGGCCGGGCGGAGTCGACGAGGAGCAGAGGAAGATCCCCGGTGCCGGCGTCCGCCACGGGTCGTTCGAGAGCACGGGACGCGCGACGAGCTGCGCGAAGCTCGCAGCGCCGGCCGCGATGTCGCCGAGCACGTAGTTCGGGTTGTACCGCGCCATGTCGCGGGCGGTCATCGACGCCGACGTCAGGATCACGTCGCGGAAGCCGGGGGCGAAGCGCTCGATCTGCCGGGTGATCGCCTCGGTCTGGTCGAGACCGGACCCGCTCGGCACGTGCGTGTAGGCCCAGAGGACCTGGGCGTCACCGGGAGCGCGACCAGGATCGCCGACGTCGGGCTGCGAGACGAGGACGTAGGGCGACTCGCTGTGCCGACCGCGGGCGACGTCGCGCTCGGCGGCGGCGATCTCCGGGCGGGTGCCGCCGAGGTGGAGCGTGCCGGCCCGGGCCAGTTCAGGGTTCGTCCACGGGACGGGACCTGAGAGCGCGAAGTCGACCTTGGCCACGCCGTCGCCGTACCGGAACCGGGAGAGACGACGGAGGTAGGCGTCGGGCAGTCGGCTGCCCGCGATCTCGGCGAGCGCCTTCGGCGTCGTGTCGAACAGGACGGCGCGGGCGGACGGCAGCTCGTCGATGGAACGCACCTCGGTTCCGGTGACGATCTCACCGCCGTGGGCCAGCAGGTCGGCGGCAAGCGCGTCGACGATCGCTTGGCTGCCGCCGACGGGGATGGGCCAACCGCGGGCGTGCGCATACGCACCGAGCGACAGGGCGGCGGCCGAGGTGGACAGGCTCGGCATCGGCCGGATGGAGTGGGCGGCGACACCGCTGAGCATGGCCGGAGCGGTCTCCTCGCGGAACCGGAGGTTCCAGGCGGGACTGCCCTGCTCGAGCGCGCGGAGGCCGAAGCGCGCGACCGTGACCGGGTGGCGCGGCACCTGCAGGAGCTTGCCACCGGTGAACTGCGAGACGCGGTCGGCGTCGGCGGCGAGCGGTCCCATGAGCGAGCGCCAGGCCTCGCCGTCGCGTCCGAGGGCGTCGGCGGTGCGGTCGATGTCGCGGTAGGCGATCCCGGCCCGGCCACCGTCGAGCGGGTGGGCGTAAGAGATCTCCGGCACGACGAGGTCGATGCGGCGCTCGAGGCCGAAGGATCGGAAGAACCCGGACGCGAGCGCCATCGGGTGGACCGCGGAGCAGATGTCGTGGTGGAAGCCGGGCAGTGTCAGCTCGGCGGTCCTGGCACCACCACCGATCGTGTCGCCCCGCTCGACCACCTGCACGTGCAGGCCGGCCCTGGCGAGGGTCACTGCGGCAGCGAGCCCGTTGGGGCCCGCGCCGACGACCACCGCGTCGAACTGCTCGCGCCGCGCCATCGTGCTCAGCGCCGCTTCGCCGCGCCGGCCACCAGGGCGACCCCCGCTGCGAGGGTGCCGGCGGCGGTCGCGTACACGGCCCGCCGGTGGCGGATCGCCCAGGTCTGCGGACTCCACGAGTGGGCCTTGTCGCTGAACACGCCACGGGCGCCGTGGTCGCCGGGGGCCGGCGTGTAGACGTTGTCGGGCATCCGCGGGTCGTGCTTGTCCGGCGCGAGCTGACCGGAGTACCCGGTCCTGGCGAGGAACCAGTCGAGGAATCCGCCGGCGAAGCGATCGCCCAGGATCGTGCCGACGGTGGACTCCCCCACCCAGGTGCGTCGCCGCGGTCGGTCTGCGACGTCGGCGATGGCGGTCGCACCGACCTCGGGCTGGTAGATCGGCGGCACCGGCTGCGGGTGCTCGGGCAGCTGCGACTTCACCCAGCTGAACTGGATGGTGTTGAGCGCCGGCATGTCCACGGTCGACAGCTTGACGTTGCTGCGGTCGTGGAGCAGTTCGGCGGTCACCGACTCCGTGAAGCCCCGGGCGCCGAACTTCGACCCGCAGTAGGCGGCCTGCAGCGGGATGCCGCGGTGGGCGAGGGCGGAACCGACCTGGATCACGTGTCCACGGTCACGCGGGACCATGCGCGAGAGGGCGGCCCGGGTGCCGTTGACGAAGCCGAAGAAGTTGACGGCGACGGCGCGCTCGAAGTCCGCGGGTTCGGTCGTGAGGAAGTCCCCGAAGACGCCGACCATGGCGCAGTTCACCCATAGTTCGATGGGTCCGAGTTCCGCCTCGACCCGGTCCGCCGCCTGCTCGACGGCCTCCCGGTCGGCGACGTCCGTCGGGACGCCCAGCCCGCGACGCCCGGCCTGCTCGACCTCGGCGACGGTTGCCGCGAGTCCGTCCTCACCGCGGGCCAGGACAGCGACGTCCCAGCCCCGGGCGGCGAGTTCACGGACGGTCGCACGACCGAGCCCCGCGGTTCCGCCGGTGACGACGGCGACCCCGCGGCTCATCGCGCCGACCGATCGGTTGCTGCGGACCGGTGGACGGAGAGGCGCGGAGAGGTTGTCGTCGTCAGAGGCATGACGCTACGTTAGGCGAATCCACCCCCCTGAGGCGGCCCCTTGCTTTCCCAGGCAGGACGGATCACCACCCGGCGATCGCGGCCGGATGGCCGTACGATGAGCGGAGACCACCCCTGAGCCCGGAAGGAATGCGGACATGAGCGACACCTTCGCCATCGTGTACAGCGCACTCGACCGGGTCGACGAGGACGACCAGCTGGTGGAGCCGATCCTCCGGCTCATGCCCCTCAGCGGCGTCTCGATCGCGACGCTCGGCGACACCCTGAGCCCCGAGACGATCGCCGCGAGCGACGAGCAGATCGCGCTCATCGACGAGCTGCAGTTCGACCTCTCCGAGGGCCCCTGCTGGGACGCCGTCGGAAGCGGCCGCCCGGTGCTCGAGGAGGCCGTCAAGCGGAACGGCTACGACTCCTGGCCGTCGTTCACCGAGGCGATCCGCGACCACGCGGTCGGCTCCATCTTCGCCTTCCCCCTCCGCGTCGGGCCGCTCCAGGTGGGCGCGGTCGAGCTGTACGACACCGAGGAGCGCACGCTGGACTCGCAGGCGGTCGAGGACATGATGTCCCTCACCCGCCCGCTCAGCCGGTACGTGCTCCGACGCACCCTCGAACTCGCGAGCCTCCCCGACACGACGCAGCTCAAGCCCCACGCCCGACGCCGGATCCATCAGGCGACCGGGTTCGTGATCGCGCAACTCGGCCTCACCCCTGACGACGCCCACCTGCTCATCCAGGCGCAGGCCTTCGCCCAGAACCGCTCGATGTCGGACGTCGCCGAGGACATCCTCGAACGTCGCACCGGTTACGTGCTGCACGACGACACGATCGAAGACGAGCGATGAGCGAGCGCGGCGACGACGGGACCGGCTCCGAGCTCCGTCACTCGACCGCCCTGCTCGACGTGTTCGCGACGCTCGCCGACACCCTGGTGGACGACTACGACGTCGTCGACCTGCTCCAGGCCCTGGTCGACGCCACCGTCGACCTCCTCGACGTCCAGGCCTCCGGCATCCTCCTGGCGGACCCGCACGGCGACCTCGAACTCATCGCGTCGACCAGCGAGTCCGGGAAGCTCGTCGAACTCATCCAGCTGAGCGCGGACGAAGGCCCCTGCATCGACAGCTTCCGTGATGCGACGCCGGTGTCGATCCCCGAGATCGCCGCGGTCGCAGCCGACTGGCCGAGATTCGCCGAGGTCGCGGCGACCGCTGGGTTCCGTTCCGCTCATGCCTTCCCGCTGCGGCTCCGCCGGACGACCATCGGCACCCTCAACCTGTTCCGCACAACACCGGAAGCCCTCGACCGGTTCGAGTCGCGAGCCGCACAGGCGATGGCGGACGTCGCGACCATCGGCATCCTGCACGAGCGGACCCTCCGCGAGAGTGACGCGACCCGCGAGCAGCTGGAGTCCGCGCTGCAGTCCAGGGTCGTCATCGAGCAGGCGAAGGGCGTCGTCGCCTACACCGCCGCGATCTCGGTCGAAGAGGCCTTCGAGCGCATCCGGAAGCACGCTCGCGGCGGACGTCGTGCCCTGGCCGACGTCGCCCGCGACATCGTGGAGCGACGCCTCGAGCTCTGACGCCCGGTCACCGGCCTCGATCGACCTTCAGCGCGACTTCCGCGCGAACACGTAATGCACGACGCCGCTCGGTGATGCGGTCACCTCGACTGTGAACCGATCCTCGAGGCCTTCGAGCCCGTCCCAGAGCCGCACCCCACGACCGAGCAGGATCGGGACGACGACCACGTGGAGATGGTCGACGAGGTCGGCCTCGAGGAACTGGCGGACCGTCGTCGGTCCTCCTCCGAGACGGACGTCGAGTCCGTCGGCGAGCGACGTCGCGAACGACAACGCGTCGACGGCGGACAGGTCGCGGAAGAGGAACGTCGTCTCACCGACCACCAGGTCCGGGCGTTCATGGTGGGTCAGCACGACGACCGGCGTGTGGAACGGCGGTTCCTCGCCCCACCATCCCTGCCAACTCTCGTCCTCCCACGGTCCGAGCTGCGGACCGAACTTGCGCCGGCCCATGATCTCGACGCCGATGCGATCACCCGTGGCCGCGGCGAACGCGTCGTCGACCCCGCGCGTCCCCTCGCCGACCGCTTCGTCCTCGTGCCCGCTCATCGACACGAAGGTGCGGGTCGGGAAGAACCACTGCATGAGCCGGTGCTGGGCGTGGCCGAACGGGGTCTCGAAGGACTGGCCCTCGCCCGTGGCGAACCCGTCCAGCGAGACGGCGAGATTGTGGACCCGGAGCTTCGTCATGGGCACACGCTAGTCCGGACGCCCGGGCCCCGTCGAGTAGCAGCTCGACGACGGAAAGGCAAGAGCGCGCCGAACGGCCGAACGGGATGGACACTCGAAGGAGGGCACGGCGGTCTGACGACCGGTCGACGCAGCCGGCCCGCCTGACATCGGGTGCCACGACGCGCCCAGAGAGGAGATGCTCGTGTTCACCGAGCTCGACGAATTCCTACGCGGCATGGAGTACCCCTGCCGCCCCAGCGACCTGACGCGTGAGGCCCGCCGCGACCTGCTCCCGACCCACCTGGTCGAGGCGCTCCGCTCACTCCCCGAGCGCAGCTACACCAGCCGTTGGGACGTCCTGCACCGCACCTCGATCGCGGAGGCGCTCCCGATCAGCGTCTGAGCGATCGCGCACCACCGCTGAGCGGCACCGGCATCGCGCCGGTGCCGCTTCGGCGTGTCAGGTCCGGCGACTCGCGCCAGTTCGCAACCCCCTCGGGGAACGTGGTGCTTCCACAGGACCGGGCCTACGGTGGAGACCGGAGAGCGGAGCAGGAGAACCCATGGGCAAGATGATCTACGACGCAGACGTGTCGGTGACGTTCGACGACCGGGTCCTCGCCCACCTGCAACAGGTCATCGGTGCGAAGTTGCGTCGCGGCGAAGCGTTCTACTTCGGGTGGAAGGACGATCCGCGGTCGGGCGACGGCCGGACGACGATCTGGCTGCACCCGGCGATGTCCCTCCGCTTCAAGTACGCGGGCAGCGTGCCGGTCGAACTCAACCGTGCCTGGCTCGATGCGCTCGCGGTCAGCGCCGACTCGAACCAGGGCCTCGTCCTCGTGCCGGAGCCGGGTCCGCGCATCTGAACCTCGCCGACAGGGTCTCCGGTCCCGCTCACCTCGAACGTTCGTCGAACTCCAGGTCGTCGATGTCCGTGAGTTCCGTCGCCCACTCCGGTCGCGCCGGTTGCAGCTCGGCGGTCCGTTGTTCGAGTTCGACGATGGTCTGTTCGTCGAACGGTTCCTCCGAGGCGTTCTCGACGGGCGTCGAGAACAGTTGGCTTGCCGGTCCGATGAGGAGGTGGGCGTATCCCAGGCTGCCGCCTTCCGAGATGGTCGGGACCATCACGATGTCGGACTCACCGCTCTGGGAGAGGGCCCGCGCATACCGGAGCAGCGCCTTGCAGGTCTGGTCAGCCATCAACAGATAGCCGCTGGCGTAGTGCAACTTCCTCATACGACCATTCTGGGAACCGAAGCGGCCGGACCGGCAGACCTTGCATCCGCAACCCGGAAGGTATACCGGAGGCACCACGCGCCCGTGCGCTATCGTCTGGGCATGACCGACAGCGACCAGACTCCCACCACGCACGACGAGAACCGCCACGACCAGCTGACGACCGCACCGAACGCGACCGAAGCCGACGCGGCTCCCCGCATCGACGTCACCGACCAGGGCGACGGCGTGACCCGGATCGACATCCGCGACGACGCGGCCGTGCGGCCGGGCGCGGACCCCGAGGAGACCGAGCAGGGCTGAGCCACGCCCGCTGCACGACGAAGCGCCGCCGACCCGAGGGTCGGCGGCGCTTCCGCGTGTGACGGACTCAGCGAGCGTCCGTGTCCGGCTGCTCGAGCACGTCCGGCTCGTCCGCCGTGTCCTCATCCGTCGACTCGTCCGGGATCTCGGTGGGCGGCGTGCCGACCACCATGTCCGGGTCGGTACCCAATGCGTCTGCTCCGGTGAAGTCGCTCATGTCGCTCCTGCTTCCTGTGGTGGTGGTTTCGATGTGGTGCTGGTGTCGGTCTGCCGCTGGTCAGGCGACGACGACGTGCAATCCGCCCGTGATCTCGATCTCCTCGAGCATCTCGGCTGCCATGCGCTCGTCGATCGGCGGCTCGAACTCCGCGTCGAACGCGAAGACGATCGGCTGCTCGGGCGACACGGTGACCGGCTCGGACGATTGGAAGCGCCCGCGGTGGAGCTGCAGCCGGAACGACCGTTCACCGAGCATGCGCGTGAGGATCACGCGTTCCAGTTGGGCGAGCGTCTGGTCGTCGACCTGTGATCGGAGCGCACCGAGGCGGAGGAATCCCATCGTCAGCCCCTTTCTCAGGTGTGCCACGCTAGCGCGCAGAGACGGGGGCGCCCGGGCCATTGCGCGGATGGCTCGGGCAGCGGACAATGCGCGTCGGCGAACAGTCATCGCGTTGTGGATAATCGGGCGCGCGCCAAGAATGTCTCGTATCCTGAGAGAGCGCTTCACCGGCCCGGACCCCGTCGGGATGCGCACAGCAGTCGGCCGTTCGCGTCGTCGGCCATCGCAGGGGTCGGAAGTCGAGGGATCCCATGGGACAACTGGTCTACGGCACCGGCGATGCACGCGTTCGGCTCGACGATCGAACGCTCGCCCATGTCAAGACGATCGCGCTCATGAAGCTGCGACGGAACGAGTCGTTCGCGCTCACGATCCGGCAGGACTCCACCAGCGACGGACGCACGACGCTCTGGCTGCACCCGGCGATCGCCCTGCAGTTCTCCTTCGACTCCGACGAGGTCGGCGAGATGGACCGCGCACTGCTCGAAGGCTTCATGCACGAGGCGAACACCGGCGAGGTCGTCGTGCACGCGACGACCGGCGACGACGCGACCGCCCAGGCGAAGTAGCCCGGGCGATCGCGCCGCCTGCTCAGCTGTCCCGGAGCATCGCGATGAGTTCGCTCTTCCGCTTGCCGGAGTAGCCGGTCAGGCCGATCTCCTTTGCGCGCTCACGGAGCTGCGCGACCGTCCAGTCCTCGTAGGACCCGGCCTCGCCGCCCTTCTCCCCGATCGTCGAGCGCCCCTCCTTCGCGGCGGCGTTCGAGATCCGAGCAGCCTTGCCCTTCGACGCGCCGTCGTCACGGAGCTTCTCGTAGAGCTCGGGATCCTTCAGTGACGGGTTCTGCTTCCCGGGCATGTCGTCCTCCCTCATCGTCCGGTGGTCGGCCGATCGGCCTGCCACCAGCCTCTCGCTGCCCGACGGATCGGTGGAGGGGCTGGTGTCAGGGATGCGGACGCGCTAGTTCAGGAACCAGTCCCGTGGGTGCTGGTCCGCGGTCGGCGGCGTGCGCTCGATCGTCGGGCGCGCCCACTCGGCCGCGTTCGCCAGCACTCGACGGATGTCGGGGTGGTGGTAGACCGGGTACTCCTGGTCGCCGGGCGAGAAGTAGAACACGCGCCCGCGTCCGCGGTGGTAGGCGACACCTGACCGGAAGACCTCGCCACCGGCGAAGGTGGAGAGGAACACCTCCTCGTCTGGACGCGGGATGTCGAACTGCTCGCCGTACATCTCCTGGCGGTCGATGACGATGGGGTGCGGGACACCCTGCGCGATCGGGTGGTCCGGGAGCACCGTCCAGACGAGCTCTCGCTCGCCGTCGTTTCGCCACTTGAGGGCGCAGCTCGTTCCCATCAGCCGCTGGAAGACCCGCGAGTAGTGCCCGGAGTGCAGCACGACGATGCCCATGCCGGCGTGGACGTGGCGCACGACCCGCTCGACGACCTCGTCGGAGACCTGATCGTGGGCGATGTGGCCCCACCAGAAGAGGACGTCGGTGTTCGCGAGGACCTCCTCGGTGAGACCGTGCTCGGGATCCTGGAGGGTCGCGGTCGAGACGGACACGGCGTCGCCGAGCGACTCCTCGAGGCCCGCCGCGATCACGGCGTGGATGCCGTCGGGGTAGTGGCCGAGCACCACGGCGTCGCCGCGGGACTCGTGGGCGAACTCGTTCCAGACGCGGATGCGGATCGGTGTCGTGGTGCTCATGCGGGGACCTCCAGTTCGTGCCCGGCGGCGGCCGAGGCGTAGGCGGCGTCGATGACGCGGCTGCGGTGCAGCGCGTACTCGCCGTGGTGACCGGCGAACCGGAGCTCACCGCCGGCGGTCTCACCCGCGCGAATGGTGTCGAGGAACTCCGCGATGACCGACTGGTGGTGGCCGGCCGGGACCTGGACTGCGGGTCGTTCGATCGTCGGCGCACCGGCGACGTCGCGGTAGATCGTGACGGTCCCCTCGGTGTTGTAGTTGTCGACGTGGAGGCGGACGCCGCCCTCCGAGCCGAGGAGCTCGACCGAGATGTCCTCGTGGGCCTTCGAGTAGGACGCCCACGACGCCTCGAGGTGCAGGCTGCCGCCGTCCTCGAACCGCAGGAGGGCGGACGCGAAGTCCTCGACGTCGAAGGCGTGGGTGGACCGGCTCGAGACCGGACCGCCGCCGGAGGAGCCACCGCGACCGGCGCGGCCGAGCTCGTTGTACGCGACGGCCGACACGTGCGTCACGCGCGGCTCGCCGAGGAGCGACAGCGCGATGTCGAGCACGTGGGAGCCGAGGTCGATGAGCGGCCCGCCACCGGCCGCGGCCTTGTTCGTGAACCAGGAGTCGATGCCGGGCACACCCTGGCGACGGAGCCAGGAGGCGCGCGAGTGGTAGACGCGACCGATCGGCTCCTCGGCGAGGTAGCGCGCGAGGTAGGCGACGTCGGCACGACGGCGGTGGTTGTACGCGACCTCGAGGACGCGGTCGGCGGCGGTCGCGGCCTCCACCATCTCGGCGGCGAGGTCGGCGGTCGTGGCGAGCGGCTTCTCGCAGAAGACGTGCTTGCCGCTGCGGAGCGCGGCCACGGCGATCGGGTGGTGCAGGGCGTTCGGCACACCGATCGAGACGATGTCGAGGTCGTCGCGGGCGACGAGGTCCTCCCAGTCGGCGTAGGTCTCGGGGACCCCGCGGCTCTCGGCCAGCTCGGCGAGGCGCGCCGGTTCCTGGCCGGACAGGGCGACGACGGTGGCACCGGGGAGCGCGGTGAAGGCGTCCAGGTGCGTGGTCCCGGCGAAGCCGAGGCCGATGACGCCGACCCGGAGGTCCGGAGCGTCTGCTGATGTCGGGGCGGTACTGGTGCTCATGCTCGGACGGTTCCTTTCGGGGTGCGGAGCCGAGCACTGTCGTGACCGGCGGTGGTCGACCTTCGCCACTAAATATAGCGGCCATATCTAGTAATGCAACCCTGCTACAGTCACCCCATGGCGGAACCGGGGATCGAGACGGGCAGGGCGAGCGTCGAACTCGTCGCCGCCTACGCCTTCGACCACGGTGCGTTCACGGCGAGCGACGTCATGGACGAGACCGGCCTGACCCGCGCGACCGTGCTGAACGCCTGCGACGCCCTCGCCGACCGCGGCTGGATCCGGGAGCTCGACGACGCACGGGCCGCCGGCGACTACCGGCGAGGACGACCCGCCAGGCGCTACGAACTCGCCGCTGACACCGCGTTCGTCGTCGGACTCGACGTGGGCCAGCATCGGGTCGCGGCGCTCGTCGCGACGCTCCGTGGTGAGGTCGTCGGCCGCGCTGAACGCCCCATCGCGGGTGGGGACGAAGACCCAGACCTCCGCCTCGCGACCGCACGGACCGTCGTCGAGGAGGCGACCGCGCAGGCCGGTGCGACCCCGGGACAGGTACTCGTGACCGCCGTCGGCGTCCCGGCACCGGTGGACGCGCACGGCCGCTCCCCGCGCGGCGATCACGACTACTGGGCCCGGATGAACCCCGACTTCGCGAGCCGCCTCGGCCCCTGGGGCGACGTCGTGCTCGAGAACGACGCCAACCTCGCGGCCACGGCCGAGCGCGCCCTCGGAGAAGTGGCGCGCGAGTCCATCGCCGTCCTCCTGGCCGAGGCGAGCTTCGGCGCGGGACTCATCGTGGACGGCGTACTGCTGCACGGTGGGGCCGGCGGTGCAGGCGAACTCCGCGTGCTCGGCATGGTCGAGGGCGTCGGTTCGCCGGAGGGCCTCGACGGTGCGGCACGGTCGTGGCTGGAGGAGGATCAGCGATCCGGCGCCGTGCCGGCGGCCTCCCCACTCGCCCGCATGCCGATCGGCAACCTCGATGTCGGCCGCATCATCGACGCCGCAGCCTCGGGCGACGCCTATGCCGGCAGACTCGTCGAACGTCTCGGGGAGCGCCTCGGGCGGGTGTGCGTCCTGCTCGGCAGCCTGCTCGACGTGGACGAGGTCGTCGTCGCCGGCGGCGTGGCCCGCGTCGCCTCACCCGTCATCGCCGCGGCTCAGACCTGGCTCGACGAGGGGACCTACGCCCCGACGCCGATCGTGCGGGCGTCGCGACTCGGCGCGGACGTCGTCGCCCTCGGTGCGATCACCCGGGCCGTCGCGACGATCCGCTCCCAGCCGTGGCGCTTCGCCGCTGCGATCCCGCGCTGAGCGGCCAGCACACGGCGCAGATCGGCCCGGACACGGCGCAGGGCCCCACCTTCCGCCAAGATCGGTGGGGCCCTGTGAGCGGTGTCACCGCAGTGCGAACAGTCGTTCCGGCCGTACTCGTTCAGACCGTTCGCAGGGGACGGGCGACGCAGAGCGGGCCCGTGTGCTTCAAGATTCGCAGCAGAAACGCGTTCATCCCGCCCCGAACGGTCGTTAAGAATCGCTCTTCTTGTCGATTGCTGAAGTTCTGCGCGAGCGCGACTACTGCACCGACCATCCGCCGTCGGACGGCAGGATGACGCCGTTGATGTTCACGCCGTCGTCGCTCAGCAGGAAGGTGATGGACGCCGCGAGCTGCTCCGCGGTCGCGATCGTCGGGATCGCCGCCTGGAACGGTCCGAGCCGCGCCGAACCCGCCTCGGAGACGTTCGGCGGGAAGGGGATCCCCGTGGCGACACCACCCGGAGCGACCGCGTTGACCCGGACGCCGTGCGGTCCGTACATGAAGGCGGCGCTCTTGGTCATGCCGACGACCGCGTGCTTCGAGGTCGTGTAGGCGTTCCCCGAGGCGTTGCCGCGAAGCCCGGCCTCGGACGCGATGTTGACGACCGAGCCGGATCCGGCCGCGACCATCGACGGCAGGACCGCGCGGGTCAGCTTGAAGGCGCCGGTGACGTTCACGCCCATCACCCGCTCCCAGGTCGCGTCGGAGGTCTCGTGAAGCGGGGAGAAGTCGTCGTTGATGCCGGCGACGTTGGCGAGCGCGTCGATCCGCTCCCCTGCCGCGGCGACGATCGCGTCGATGTCGTCCTGCTTCGTGATGTCGCCGGCGACCGTGACGAGGTCGGCGTCCGGCAGGCTCGAGGCGAGGTCGGCGAGCTTGTCCTCGAAGAGGTCGACGGCCACGACCCGGCCGCCTTCGCGGGCGACGCGGGATGCCGTGGCACGGCCGATGCCGGAAGCGGCCCCGGTGACGATCACGGTCTTCCCGACGAACCGGCCGACGGTGATGCGCTCCTGCCACCCCTGGGGCGCGTCGTCGACGGGTGCGACGCCGTCGTTCGCGGCAAGCACGAGGTCGTCGATGAGCGACTGGGGCAGCTTGCCCTGGCTCAGGGCGACGAGCTGCTGGAGCGGGAGGCCCGAGATCGGGGCGAGCTGCGATTCCTCGGTGCCCAGCTGGGTGAGGAGGCCGCGGATGAGCGGTCCACCGGTGGGGTCGGCGAGCCACGCGGCGATCGGAGTGTTGGCGGTGAGGGCGCTCATGGGGTTCCTTCGTTCTCGGGAGGGCGATGAGCGGCGGGACCGCATGGGCCTCGATCCATACCGGACATCATTGTCCGGTACACGTTACGCCCTCCAGGTCATGGCCACCAAGCCCTCACGGCGGGCTCCCAGCCGGGTGCTCAGGACCGGCCGCGCGGCGTTACGCTACCGGGATGTCGTCCACGCCCCCGAAGCCGAACCGAGGCCCGAGCGCGGGACCCGAGAACCGCCGAGCGCTCGTCGCCGCAGCGCGTCAGGTGTTCGCCGCGGACGGCTTCAGCGCTCCCCTCAGTGCGGTCGCGAAGCGGGCGGGCGTCGGACAGGGCAGCCTGTACCGACACTTCCCCGACCGACTCTCCCTCGCGCTCGCAGTGCTCGACGAGAACGTCGGTGAGTTGGAGGAGCACACCGGGCTGCCCGATGCGACCCTCGACACCCTGCTCGACGTCGTGATCGACCAGGCCCTCGTCACCTCGCCCTTCGTCGAGGCGATCCTCGGCGAGGGCGACGACCCCCGCGTGATCGCGCTCGGCACCCGCCTCGACCGCCTCGCGCACGCCCTCCATGCGAAGGAACTGGCTGCGCACCGCATCGCCGACCACGTCGAGCCCGACGACATACTCATGGCGATCTCGATGGTGGGAGCAACGCTCACCCGCATCCCCGATTCCCATCGAGCCGACACCGCGGCGCGCGCGAAGGCGATGTTCCGCCGCTCGTTCGGCCGATGAACCGGGGCGGAACGATCGCTGCGGCTGGGGCGGTGGCACAGGAAACACGCGAACCGTGTGCCGACAGCCCATTGAGGCGCGCGAGGGACGACCGTAGGGTCGAAGGGACAGAGAAGGGGTCCGCCATGCAGGCCAGCGCGTTCGCGTCGATCGACGTCGACACCATCCGTCGGTCGCTCGGCGAACCGGATCCCGCCGCGACGGCCAAGATCATGGACGAGCTCGACGAGAACTGCCTCGCCTTCCTCGCCCACTCGCCGTTCTGCACCATCGCGACGTCCGACGCCGACGGCCGGTGCGACAACTCCCCGCGCGGGGACTACCCCGGGTTCGTCCGCGCGCTCGACACCCGAACGCTCGTGATCCCGGAGCGCCTCGGCAACCGGCTGGCCGACTCCCTGCAGAACATCGTCCAGAACGGCCACATCGGCATGCTGTGCTTCGTCCCCGGCATGAGCGAGACCCTACGGATCAACGGCACGGCCACCGTCACCGACGACCCGGCACTGATGGCGATGCTCGAGCAGGACCACGTGACGCCGCAGCTCGCGATCGTCGTGCGCACCGAGGAGGTCTACCTGCACTGCGGGCGGGCACTCCTCCGCGGCGGGCTGTGGGACGCCGAGATGCAGGAGCTCGCGGCCGAGGTGCCGAGTGCGGGCCGGATCTGGGCGAGCATGTCGGGGCTGAGCACCGAGGTCGGCGACGCCATCGACGAGGCGGTCGCCGTCGGGAACCAGAGCCTGTACTGATGACTGGGAGCAGGAGGGATTCCTGATGCGCAATCGCGCGGGCATGACCGGTCCTGATCTCCAGATCGGCGATGCTATCGATATGAGGGATTCCTGATGCGCAATCGCGCGGGCATGACCCCGCTCATCGTCCAGGAGATCGTGCGCGAGACGCCGACCATCGTCAGCGTCGTGCTCGCCGATCCGGAGGGCCGCCGGCTCCCGCCGTGGGACCCCGGAGCGCACATCGACCTGCAGCTCATCACCCGCCACGAACGGCAGTACTCGCTCTGCGGTGATCCGGCGGACGAATACCGGTACCGGATCGCTGTCCTGCGGGAGGAGCACTCGCGGGGTGCCTCGCACTACATCCACAACTTCCTCAAGGTCGGTCGCAAGGTGTTCATCCGGCCGCCGCGGAACCTGTTCCCGCTCTCGGACGCGAAGCGGCATCTGCTGCTCGCGGCCGGCATCGGGATCACGCCGCTGCTCTCGATGGCGAGGCGGTTGGCCGCGGGCGACGCCGACTGGACCCTCGTCTACGCAGTGCGCACGCGGGAGGACATCGCGTTCGCGCCGGAACTCGAAGCCCTGGGCGACCATGTGCGGATCCATGTCAGCGCGGAGAGCGGCCGACTCGACCTGGCAGGCCTCCTCGTGGGACTCGAGCCGGGCACCGACGTGTCGGCCTGCGGGCCGCGCGGGTTCACGGACACCCTCACGAACCTGGCCGAGACGCTGCCCGAGGACTGCCGGTTGCACCTCGAGCGGTTCGAGCCGAAGCCCCGCTCCTACCTGCCGAACACGGCGTTCACCGTCGAGTGCGCGAGGTCGGAGCGGACCGTGGAGGTTCCCGCCGGGCAGACGATGCTGCAGGCGATGCAGGCCGCGCGGGTCGGTGTCGCCGGGTCGTGCATGCGCGGCGTCTGCGGCTCCTGTGCGGTGCAGGTGGTGGACGGGACGCCGGAGCATCGCGACTCCCTGACGACCGACGACGCGTCGATGATCATGTACCCGTGTGTGTCGCGGTCGCTGACGTCGACGCTCGTGATCGACGCGTAGGCGGCGCAGCGCGCCCCCGGCCCCCGAGCACCCCATCCCGGTCCCTGAGCACCCCATCCCGGTCCCTGAGCCTGTCGAAGGGCGACGTACCCCCGTGGGCACTTCGACAAGCTCAGTGACCGGAGGAAGACACGACGACCAACAGCGGATCCGGTCCCAAACCGGACAACCCACCCCGGTCCCTGAGCACCCCACCCCGGTCCCTGAGCCTGTCGAAGGGCAGTGCACCCCGTGGGCACTTCGACAAGCTCAGCGACCGGGTAAAGGCGCAGCGGCCACAAGAGGGGAGCCGGTCCCTGAGCCTGTCGAAGGGCGACGTACCCCGTGGGCACTTCGACAAGCTCAGTGACCGGAGAAAGGAACCCCGGACCAGGAGGTCCCAGCCCCAAACCGGAACACCTACCCCGGTCCCTGAGCCTGTCGAAGGGCGACGTCATTCGTGAGCACTTCGACAAGCTCAGTGACCGATGGAATAGGGCTCAGTGACCGGAGGAAGGCACCCCGGTAGTCAGGGACGCCAGGTGGCGTCGGCGGAGGCCAGGACCGTACCGTCGGCGGCACGCACGACGACCGAGGTGCCCTCCGGGCCGTCCGTCCCCGCGATGCGGAACGCCGTGTCGACGAGCACCGGCGCCTTCGCCCGGAAGCGGACCGACGCGAGCCGACGACCACCGGCGTTCGCGGTGAGGGCGTCGAGCACCAGGATGCGGGTGAGCGGGCCGTGCACGAGGAGGTCGTCGAGCCCCTCGACCTCACGCGCCCACTGCCGGTCGTAGTGGATGCGGTGCGTGTTGCCCGTCACGGCCGAGAAGCGGAACAGCTGGCGGGAGTCGAGCGAGCGGGTCACGGTCCAGTCGGCTCCGGCGTCGGGATCGAGCGCGTCCTCGGCTGCCACCTCGGGCGCCGCCGTCCGCGGGGAGGGCACCGCGGGCTGCGCCTCGAGGAACACGTCGTGCCAGGTGCTGCGGACGGCGACCTCGCCGTCGACGAGGTACTCGCGCACGAGGTCGGCGAAGACGAGCCGTCCGGCCCGCCCCTGCTTCTCGACGAGCGAACCGAGCCTCGTGCGCTGCGTGACCACGTCGCCGTAGCGGAGGGGCGACAGGAACTCGGTGTCCTCCCCCGCGTACATGCGACGCGGCAGGTCGATGACCGGCAGCACGCCGTCCTCCGCCGGTGAGCCGTCCTCCCGGAGCTGCGCGAACGGCGTCTCGAACGGGAAGTGGACGCCCTCCCAACCGGTGGGGAGCCCCTCTCCGAGGACCGGTTCCGGTGCCGCGGTCGCGAAGGTGCTGCGGTACCAGGAGGCGGGACGCAGATCGAGCGTCTCCTCGCGGTCCACTAGATCACCCCGTCGGAACGCAACGCGGCGATGCGGTCGGCGTCGTACCCGGCGAGCGCCGTGAGCACGTCGTCCGCATGTTCGCCCATGTGGTTCGCGGGACGGTCGGTGGTCGCGGGGGTCGCGCTCAGTTTGATCGGCTGGCCGAAGGAGCGGAGGGTGCCGAAGGAGCCGTAGTCGGTCTCGACGACCATCTCGCGTTCGGCGGTCCCGGGGTCCTCGACGACCTCGCCGATGGTCTTGACAGCGGTGAGCGGGACGACGTCGCCGGCCAGTTCCTCGAGCTCGGCGCGGGTGCGGTCCGCGAACCAGGAGACGACGAGCGGCTTGACGCGTCGGGCGTAGACCTCCTCGTCGAAGCGCTTGCGCATGGTGTCGATCTCGGGGTCGGCGATCGCCTCGGGCGTGCCGAACAGCTCGCAGCTCGCCTTCCAGAGCTTGTCGGTGTACGCGCCGAAGAACACCTGGCCGTCGGCGCAGGGGAACAACTCGTAGGGTCGCACCCAGGCGTGTTCGTTGCCGGACGGCGAGGCGACGGTCCCGTCGACGGTGTAGTCGACGACGGCGGTCTCGGTCATCGCGATGATGCTGTCGACCTGGGCGACGTCGACGAGCTGGCCCACGCCGGTGCGCTCGGCGTGCCGGAGGGCGGCGAGTGTGCCGATGACGCCGAACATCGTCGCGGACAGGTCGCCGATCGTGACGCCGACACGCACGGGCGGCTGGTCCGCGTAGCCGTTCATGGACCAGAGCCCGCCGGCGGCCTGCGCCGTGTTGTCGAACGCCGGGCGGCGGCTCCGGGAGCCTGTCTGTCCGTAGCCGGAGATCGCGGTGTACACGAGTTTCGGGTTGATGGCGGCGAGCGCCTCGTACGGCAGGCCGAGCTTCGCCATGGTCCCCGGGCGGAAGTTCTCGACGAGGATGTCGGCGCTCGCGACGAGGTCGCGCAGCACCTCCTTGCCGGCGTCGCTCGCGAGGTCGAGCGCGAGGCCGAACTTGCCGCGGTTGTACTGGCCGTAGTAGCCGCTGAACTCCTCGTCGCCGTCACGCAGGTAGGGCGGGAAGCCCCGGGAGACGTCGGGGTCGTTCGGGTTCTCGATCTTGATGACGGTCGCGCCGAGGTCGGCGAGCATCGACGCGGCGTAGGGACCGGCGAGGACGCGGGAGAGGTCGAGGACCACGACGCCCTCGAGCGAGCCGGGCGGGACGGCGAGTCGTTCCGTGGCGGCGAGGACCGCTTCGGTGTCGGCTCCGGTCGACGGCTGCTCGGCCATGCGTGTCCTCCTGATCGCTGTACTCCGTACCCGTCAACGGTATCGGGCGATGGAGGCCCCACCCATGGGTGAACCCCACACCTCCCGCGCCGATCCATGGACCGCCCGTCCGTCACCGACGATGACGGGTGTGCATCACGACCGGGATAGGTGAGGCTAGGCTTACTTTATGCGCAGCGCGACCCTCCTCCGATCGAGACGCGCGCTCGCCGTCGGCACACTGGCCGCCGCGCTCCTCGTCATCGCCCTCGCGAGTCTGATGCTCGGCAGCAACCTCATCAGTCCCGTAGCCGTCCTCACCGCTCTGTTCGACCCCGCCCAGGACACCGGCGCCGTCGTCTGGGGGTCGCGGGTGCCGCGCACGGTGCTCGGCGTCCTCGTCGGCGTCTGCCTCGGGATCGCCGGTGCCGTCATGCAGGGGCAGACCCGCAACCCGCTCGCCGACCCCGGCCTGTTCGGCGTCTCCGCCGGCGCGAGTCTCGCGGTCGTCGTCGGGGTCTACGTGCTCGGCACGAGCTCGGTGGTCACGACGCTCTGGCTCGCTCTGCTCGGCGCCACCGTCGCCAGCGTCATCGTGTTCTCCGTCGCCGCACTCGGCCGCGGACTCTCGAGTCCCGTCCCGCTCGCGATCGCCGGCACCGCCGTCTCGGCCCTCCTCGTCGCCCTGACCTCGTACCTCGTGCTGTCCGACGAGACGACCCTCGCCGCCTATCGCATCTGGGTGGTCGGTTCGCTGTCCGGCCGATCGCTCACGGGCGTCGACGCGGCGCTCGTCTTCGCCGGGCTCGGCCTCGTGTTCGCGGTGGCCAACATCCGCTCGTTGAACGCCCTGGCGCTCGGGACAGAGCTGGCGAACGGGCTCGGCGAGAACCTCATCCGCGCGCGACTCGTGGGGCTCGCCGCGATCACCCTGCTCACGGCCGCCGCCGTCGCCCTGACCGGCCCGATCGCGTTCGTCGGACTCACCGCGCCGCACATCGCCCGCACGCTCGTGGGCGGGCATCACGGCTGGCTGCTCCCCGCCTCGGGACTCGTCGGCGGGAGCGTGCTGCTCGCATGCGACGTGATCGGTCGCCTCATCGGTGGCACCGCCGAGGTGCCCGTGGGTGTCGTCCTCACCGTCGTGGGTGGGGTCGCCTTCATCGCCATCGTGCGCCGCGGACGGATGGCGGAGCTGTGAGCGCCGTGCGGGAGGGCAGCCGCCTCTTCGGCCGCCTGTGGCGAGGGCGGGTCGTCGGCGTCACGATCGCCTGTCTCGTCGTCGCGCTGGCGTTCGCCCTGCTCGGGATCGTCGCCGGCTCGTCGTCCCTGACGATCCCCGACGTGATCACCACCCTGCTCGGTGGTGGGACCGGCGGCCAGGAACTCATCGTGTTCGAGCTCCGCCTCCCCCGGGTCGTCGGCGGCCTCCTCGTCGGTGCCTCCCTCGGACTCGCCGGGGCACTGACCCAGACCTTCGCACGCAACCCGCTCGCCACTCCGGACATCCTCGGTGTCACCTCGGGTGCCGCGCTCGGGGCCGTGGCCGCGATCGTCCTGGTCGGCGGCAGCTACTCGGTCGGGGCCGGCGCCCTCAGCCTGGGCTTGCCCGCCATGGCGGCGATCGGCGCGCTCGTCACCTCGGCCGCCGTCTACGCGTTGTCCTGGCGCGGCGGGGTCGACAGCTTCCGACTCATCCTCATCGGCATCGGTGCCACCGCGACCCTCGGCGGCATCACGAGCTACCTCATCGCCCGGGCGCAGATCACCGAGGCGGCAGCGGCTGCGCAGTGGCTCGTCGGCAGCCTCTCGGGCATCTCCTGGTCGAGCGTGTGGCCGGTGCTCGTCGCACTGGTGATCCTGACGCCGATCGCGGTCCTGCAGACGAGCAGCCTCGACATCAGCCAGCTCGGTGACGAGTTGTCGACCGGCCTCGGCGTCGCCGTCCAGCGGCATCGGATCGTCGTCATCGCGTGCGCGGTCCTGCTCGTCGCCGCAGCCGTGTCCGCCGCGGGGCCGATCGAGTTCGTCGCCTTCGTCGCACCGCAGATCGCCCGCCGCCTCGCCCGCACCGGTCGCCCGCCGCTGCTCGCCTCCGCGCTGCTCGGCGCCGTCATCGTGACGGGCGGCGACGCACTCGTCCGTGGCGTCCTGCCGGGCGAGATCCCGGTGGGCATCATCACCGCGATCGTCGGCGCGCCCTATCTCATCTGGTTGCTGACGCGCCGCAAGGAACGGGAGACCTCCGCATGACCGACCCCGCCACGACCCCCTCGCTCGTGAAGGAACGCCCGACGCCCGCCCTCGAGGCGAGGGGCGTCTCCCTGGCCTACGACCAGATGGTGGTCTTCGAGGGACTGGACCTCCGCATCGAGACGGGCGAGGTCACGACGCTCATCGGCGCCAACGGTTGCGGCAAGTCGACGCTGCTGAAGGCGTTCGGTCGTCTGCTCACCCCGACCGCCGGCACGGTCGAACTCGACGGTCGCGGTGTGCGCTCGATCCCGACCCGCGAGGTCGCGCGCCGCCTGGCTATCCTGCCGCAGAAGCCACTGACGCCGTCGGCGACGACCGTCCGCGACCTCGTCTCGCGAGGGCGGCACCCGCACCAGAGCCTCCTCAAGCCCTGGACGCCCGCCGACACGATCGCCGTCGACGAGGCCCTCGCCGCCACCGGCCTCGAGACGCTCGCCGACCGCGACACGGCCTCCCTGTCGGGCGGGCAGCTGCAGCGCGCTTGGATCGCCCTGGTGCTCGCGCAGCGTGCCCCCACGATCCTGCTCGACGAGCCGACGACCTTCCTCGACCTCAGCCACCAGCTCGACGTCCTCCGACTCGTACGGTCGATCAACCGCGAGCGCGGCGCGACGGTCGTCATGGTCCTGCACGACCTCACCCTCGCCGGCCGGTACTCCGACCGGCTCGTCGTCGTGGGCGGCGGCCGGGTCATCGCCGACGGGACACCCTGGGAGGTCCTCACCCCGGCCGTGCTCCGGGAGGCGTTCGACCTCGACGCCATCGTCATCCCCGACCCGAGCAGCGGCTCGCCGCTCATCGTGCCCGTCGACCCCGACGACGCGATCGCCCTCGACGCGGAGTGATCCGGGCGATCGGGCATTCCGATATCGTTTCGTGACTTAGGTTCGGCTACCCTAAGTACCATGACGATCTCTTCACGCCTCCGCCGCGCCGCACTCGTTCTCGTGCCGGCGCTCGCCCTGGTCGGCCTCGCCGGCTGCTCCCCCACCGCCGCATCCGACGCCGACAGCAGCGGCGCCTGGAGCTACACCGACGACACCGGCACCACGGTCAAGCTCGACCAGCAGCCGAAGCGCGTCGCGAGCTTCGCCGACTACGCGCTCGGCCTGCACGGCAACGGCATCGACCCCGTCGCGGTCTTCGGTCGCGTCGACGTCGCCACCGACAAGCGCTTCGCGGACTACGACCTCGGCGACACGGCCATCGTCGGCAACAGCTACGGCGAGATCGACCTCGAGGCACTCGCCGAGGCGGCACCAGACCTCATCGTGACCGGGATCTACCCGACCGACCGCGACGGCACGCTCGACCTCAAGGGTCCCTACTACGGCGTCGCCGACGTCGAGCAGCAGGAGCAGCTGGAGAAGATCGCTCCGGTCGTCGCCATCAAGGTCGGCGGCAAGGGTGCCGACGTCATCGCCTCGCTCAACAAGCTGTCGGAGGCGCTCGGAGCCGACGAGGACACCATCGCCGCGGCGAAGGAGAAGTACGACGCCGCAGCAGCAGACCTGACCGCCGCAGCGAAGGAGACCGACCTCGAGGTCACGCAGATGTACGCGGACGCGAGCGGGGTCTACGTCGTCAAGCCGCAGGACGAGCCGGAGACCGAGCTGTACAGCGAACTCGGCGTGAAGTACACGAACGCGAACCCGGACGGCTACTACTACTGGGACATCTACAGCTGGGAGAACGCTGGCCAGGCGATGACCGGTGACGTCCTGCTCGTGAACGTCGAGGGCTTCCAGCAGAGCGACCTCGAGGCTCAGGCGACCTTCGCCTCGCACCCGGCACTCGTCGCCGGTCAGATCCACTCCTGGAACACCGCTGCCCTCGACTACACGTCGCAGGCGAAGCAGATGGAGACGCTCGCCGGGATCCTCCGCGAGTCGAAGGCGCTGTAGCGAGCACCCCCGGTCCCGCCCTTCGACAGGCTCAGGAACCGCCTGTCGAAGGGCCACGTCACCCGTGTGCACTTCGACAAGCTCAGTGACCTGAAGAGACCTCCCCGGCGAACCCGGTCCCTGCACTTCGACAAGCTCAGTGACCGGAAGAGACCTTCCCGGCGAACCCGGTCCCTGAGCCTGTCGAAGGGCGTCAGCCCGAGCGCACTTCGACAAGCTCAGTGACCGGAGATGGCTCAGTGACCGGAGATGGCACAGCGACCCGAGATGGGCACAGCGACCGGAGATGGGCACAGCCAACGGTCCGGGGTGAGGCGACCCTCGGGAACCCCACCCCGTGTGCTCCCGACGCACCGGATCGGCTTCGGAGTGTGCCGACCGCACATGGGCTGAGCCTCCAGACGGCCGGTAGCCTCGTCAGGCGTCCCGGCCGTCCGGGTGCGCCCAACACGAAGGAGTGCCATGGCCATCCAGAGCGCGCGCGAGAGCGACCCACGCGGAGCAGACACCACCGCCGTCGGCCAGAGCGACATCGATCGCGACGGCCTCGACTCCCGGGTGCAGCGTCGCCGCGCCATCCTCGCCAGCTCGGTCGGCACCGTCATCGAGTGGTACGACTTCACCCTCTACGGGCTGGCCTCCGCGCTCGTGTTCGCGCCACTGTTCTTCCCCGGCGCCGGTGACCTCGCCGGCCTGCTCGGCGCGTTCGCCGGCTTCGCGGTCGGCTTCGGTGCCCGCCCGATCGGCGGCCTGATCTTCGCCCACTACGGCGACAAGCTCGGGCGCAAACCGACGTTGCTCATCACGCTCCTCTTCATGGGTGTCGCGACCACCTTCATCGGCCTCCTCCCCACCGCCGACGCCATCGGCATCTGGGCTCCGATCCTGCTCATCGTGCTGCGGATCTTCCAGGGCATGGGCTCGGGTGCCGAGTTCGCCGGCGCGATCACGATGGCGAGCGAGTCCGCCGACGTGAAGCACCGCGCGTTCGCCGCGTCGTTCCCCGGCGCCTCCGTGTACGTGGGCATGGCGCTCGCGACCACCGTCTTCGCTGTGGTGAGCACCCTGCCGATCGAGCAGTTCCAAAGCTGGGGTTGGCGGATCCCGTTCCTCGCGAGCGTCGTCATCGTCGCGTTCGCCCTGTACTTCCGGCTGCGGGTCAAGGAGACGAAGGCGTTCGAGAGCGCGGAGGAGCGCGGCGCGGTCACCTCGGCACCACTGGTCGGCGCCATCCGCTCGCACTGGCGGGTGATCCTCTGCGGCATGGGGCTCTTCGCGTTCGCACTGCCGTGGGTCTACGTCGTGCAGGTGTTCTCGCTGTCGTACGTGACGGGCACGCTGAGCGTGAACCCGACGGAGGCGCTCATCGGCCTCATCGTCGCGGAGGTCCTGACCATCCCGACGGCGCTGCTGTTCGGTCGCCTCGCCGACCGCATCGGTCGGAAGCCCGTCCTCATGGGCGCCGCGATCTTCGGCGTGGTCTACGCGTTCCCGATGTTCCTGCTCTACGACACGGAGCAGTCGGCCCTCGTCGCCCTGGGCCTCATCCTGGGCCTCGCCGTCATCCAGGGGGCCACCATCGGCACCTCGGGAGCACTGCTCGCCGAGATCTTCCCGACCTCGATGCGCTGGAGCGGCATCGCGCTCTCGCGTGAGATCCCGGCCGCCCTCGTCGGCGGGACGGTCCCGCTCGTCGCGACCGCGCTCGTCGCCGCGAGCGGTGGTGCACCGTGGTTGGTGGCGGCGTACCTGCTGGTGCTCAGCGCGATCGGCATCGTCGGGATCGCCTTCCTGCCGGAGACCCTGCCGCGCAAGCAGCGCGGCTGACCTGCCCCCCGGTCCCTGAGCCTGTCGAAGGGCGACGTCACCCGTGTGCACTTCGACAAGCTCAGTGACCGGAAACGGCCTACCCGGAAGGCCCCGGTCCCTGAGCCTGTCGAAGGGCGACGTCACCCGTGGGCACTTCGACAAGCTCAGTGACCGGAAAGGGTGAGGTCAGTGACCGGAAAGGGTGAGCTCAGCGACCGGAATAAGTGAGCTCAGTGACCGGAAAAGGCCTACCCGGAAGGCCCAGGTCCCTGAGCCTGTCGAAGGGCGACGTCAGACCGTGGGCACTTCGACAAGCTCAGTGACCGGCGGCGGTGAGCTCAGTGACCGGCGGCGGTGAGCTCAGCGACCGGGCGCGGTGAGCTCAGCGACCGGGCGCGGTGAGCTCAGCGACCGGGCGCGGCCCGGCCGAGCAGCCTGGGCCGCTTACTCCTCGTCCCAGGTCATGCGACGGCCCATCACGGGCACCGAGGCCAGCAGCTCTCGGGTGTAGGCGTCCTCGGGAGCGGCCAGGACGGTGGCCGTGGGGCCCGCCTCGACGACCCGGCCGGCCTGCATGACGCTCACCGTGTCGCACATGTAGTTCACGACGGCGAGGTTGTGGGAGATGAACAGCACCGTGAGTTCGAGCTCACGCTGCAGCTCGCGCAGCAGGTTGAGGACGACGCCCTGCACCGACACGTCGAGCGCCGAGGTGATCTCGTCGGCGATCAGGACCTCCGGTTCGGCCGCGAGCGCCCGGGCGATCGTGATGCGCTGCCGCTGACCACCCGAGAACGCCGACGGCAGGTCGTTCGCGCGGTCCGGGTCGATGTGCACGCGCTCGAGCAGCTCGCCCACCCGGGACCGCTGCTCCGAGCGACTCCAGGAGCGCCCGGTCGCCCGGGACCCCTCGGCGATCGACAGCCCGATCGGCATGCGCGGGTCGAGCGCGGAGTACGGGTCCTGGAAGACGAGTTGCACGCGTCGACGTGCACGACGGGCAGCGGACGAGCGCCCGACGATGTCGGCGCCGTTCAGTCGGATGCCGCCGGCGCTCGGGATGACGAGACCGACGGCGGCCGCGGCGACCGTCGACTTGCCCGAGCCGGACTCCCCCACGAGCCCGTGGGACGTGCCTGGGCGGACCGTGAGGTCGAAGCCGTCGACCGCGGTGTGCGCGGACGCGCCGTGGCCGTAACGGACCGTGAGGCCGGAGAACTCGAGACCGGTCATGCGCGCTGTCCTTCGGTGGTGATGGGCCCTTCGACAAGCTCAGGGACCGGGAGGGGCTCCTCGTCGATCGCACCGATGACCGGGAGCGGCATGGTGCGGTCGGAGGTCATGTCGGGCACGCAGGCGATGAGCCCACGCGTGTACGGGTGCCGCGCCTCGTGGAGGCGATCGGCGTCGAGCGATTCGACGATGCGGCCGTCCTTCATGACGAGGATGCGGTCGCAGAACCCGCTGACGAGGGCGATGTCGTGCGAGATGAGCAGGATCGCAGCGCCCGTCTGCTCCTGCGCCTCGTGGAGGACCCGGAGGACCTGGCGCTGCACCGTCACGTCGAGCGCCGTCGTGGGCTCGTCGGCGATGAGCAGCTTCGGGCGGCCCATGAGCCCCATACCGATCATGGCCCGTTGCCGCATGCCGCCGGACAGCTCGTGTGGGAACTGCTTCAGGCGCTTCGCCGGGAGCGGGATCCGCACCGACTCGAGCGCGGCCTCGGCGCGTTTCGTCGACTCGGCCACCGACAGCCCCTCGTGGACCTCGACGGTCTCGCGGAGCTGCTTGCCGATCGTGAGCGAGGGGTTGAGCGAGGTGAGCGGGTCCTGGAAGACCATCGCGAGCTCGAGGCCGAGGCGGCTGCGCTCGGCCTTCGTCAGCGGTGCGGTCATGTCGATCCCGCGGAAGCTCAGCTCCGAGGCCTGCACCGAGGAGTCCGGCCCGAGGAGGGCGGCGATCGCCATCGCGCTCACCGACTTGCCCGATCCGGACTCGCCGACGACACCGACGACCTCGCCGGGCATGATCGTGAGGCTGATGCCGTGGACGCGCTCGACGAGACGGCCGTCGCGGTCCGGGAAGGCGACGCGGAGATCGCGCACCTGCACGACGGGCTCCTGGTCGGCGGGCGTCGCAGCCGCAGCCGAGGCGGTCGCGGGAGCCGCGGTGCGACGACGCGCGGGCGCGGGCAGGCCGAGGAGCCGCTTCGACGACTCGTTCCAGAGCTCGCCGAGCTGCGTGAAGATGACGCCGCACACGACGAGCGCGATGCCGGGACCGATCGCCGCCATCGGGTTTCCGTAGATGCGGGCGATCCCGAGGCCGAGGAGGCGACCCCAGTCGTACTCGGGCGCCTGCACCCCGAGACCGAGGAAGGACAGGCCGGCGAAGGCGAGCAGCGTGCCGGAGGCGGAGACCGCCGCGTTCACGAGCATGGGCGGCAGCATGTTCGGCATGACGTGCCGGACGAGCACCTCCGCTTGCCCGACGCCGGCGATCCGCGCGGCCTTCACGTAGTCGCGACCGATGAGCGACGACGCGAGCGTGTAGGTGAGGCGGGCGAAGGTCGGCACGCCGGCGAACCCGACGGCGAGCATCGCGCCGGTGGCGCTCGCGCCCCAGATCACCGAGAAGAACAGCGCCATGAGGAGCCAGGGGAACGACAACAGGATGTCGATGAGCGCGGTGACGAGTCGACGCAGCGGGCGAGGCAGGACCGTCGCGACGGCCCCGAGCAGGACGCCGCCGACGACGGAGATCGCGGTGGCGCCGAGGGTCAGCAGGACGGACACCCGCGTGGCGACCATGACCCGGGCGAAGACGTCGCGTCCGAGCTCGTCTGTGCCGAAGGGGTGGGCGAGGCTCGCACCGGCGAGGCGGTCGGCCACGGACGTCGTGTCGGCGGCGGACCCCCAGACGGTCGGGCCGACGACCGCGACAACGATGATGAGGAGCGCTCCGATCGCGCCGGTCAGGCCGCGCGGGGTGCGGAGGCGGTCGAGCACCGGGGAGCGGCGTGAGGGGGTGGGACTGGAGGTGGTCGGACGGGTGCTCATGAGCTCAGCCCTCCGTGATCGAGGAGCGCGGATCGATCGTCGCGAGCGCGATGTCGATGAGGAGGTTGAGACCGAGGACGAGGATCGCGTACACGAGGACGATGCCCTGGATCATCGGGTAGTCCTTCGAGGTGATCGACGAGACGATGCTCGTCCCCAGGCCCGGGATGGCGAAGACCGTCTCGATGAGCACGGTGCCGGCGACCATGCCCGTGAGGATGATGCCGCCGATCGTGAGCGTGGACGTCACCATGTTCGGCAGCGCGTGCCGGAGGTAGACCAGGTGCGTCGGCAGGCGCTTGCTCCGTGCCGTGGTCATGTACGGCATCTCGAGGACGGCCAGCATCTCCACGTGCACGATGCGGGCCAGGTACGCCATCGGACCGACCGCGAGGGCCACCACCGGCAGGATCGCCTGGTCGAAACCTCCCCAGCCGGCGGCCGGGAGCACCTTGAGCCCGATGCTGAACACGGCGATGAGACCGACGGCGAGCAGGAGGCTCGGGATGGCGATCAGCACGCCGAGTAGACCCGAGACGCCGAGGTCGGCGAGGCGGCGGCGGCCGGTACGCGAGGACACCGCGGTCGCGACACCGATGGGGAAGGCGCCGATCGCCGCGAGGAGGAAGGACGCGACCGCGAGGGTGAGCGTCACCGGGAACCGCTGCGCGATCGTGTCGGCGACCGGCCGCTGCGACCCGATCGCCGTGCCGAAGTCGCCGCGGAACAGCCCGCTGACGTAGTTGACGAACTGCTCCGGCACCGGCACGTTCAGGCCGAGGTCGGCGCGCGTCCGCTCGACGAGTTCCGGGGTCGCGCTGTTCCCGAGCGCAGCCCGCACCGGGTCTCCCGGCACGAGCTGCACGATCAGGAACGTCGCGACGATGACGATGGCGAGGGAGACGAGCACCCGGCCGAGTCGTCGGAGGATGAACGAGGTCCGCGGGGAGAGTCCGCCGAGGACGCCGCGACCCCCTCGACGCGCGACCGCCGGGCCGCCGGGGCCCGTGGCCGGGTCGGTGGCCTGCTCGGTGGTCACGGTCGAGGGGATCGTCATGATCAGCCGACCATCCGGATGCTCGTCGGGCGAATGAAGTTCGGACGCTCGACCTCGGCGCCGTTCAGGTACAGGAAGTCCTGCGCGTCGGCGATCGGGAACACGTCCGTCCGCTCGATGAGCTTCGCTTCGGCCTGCTGCCAGAGGTCGCAGGTCTCCTCCGGGCTGGCCGTCTTGGCCTGCTCCGCGAGCGCGTCGTACTCCGGGTTGTCGACGAACATGAAGTTGTTGCCGCCCTTGTCCGGGGTCTCGCCACCGAAGAAGGTGTTCACGATGACCGGTCCGCCCGGAGCGATCTGCACGAAGCCGGTGTCCCAGTCGAAGGTCGAGAACAGCTGCTCGGACCAGGCGTTCGCGTCGTTGCCCGAGAGCTCCGTCGTGACGCCCAGCTCGTCCCAGGTCTGCTGCACGAGCTCGGCTGCGGCCGCGTGGCTCGGGGTGGCCGCGTCGTAGATGAACTTGATCGTCAGCGGCTCGCCGTCCTTCGACCGCTTGCCGTCGGAACCGAGCGTCCAGCCCGCCTCGTCGAGCAGTTCGCCGGACTTCTCGACGTCCGTCTCGGGGAGCGTCCACTGCGGGCCGTCGGCGACGCAGAGGTACGGGCTCTTCACGACGAGCGACTTGGACTCCTCGGCGGTGCCGTCGGTGACGACCTCGCCGACCTGCTCGCGGCCGATCGCGGTGACGAGGGCCTCACGGACGAGGGGGTCGGAGGTGGGGCGCTCCGGGCGCTCGTTGAAGAGCATCTCGCCGATCGGGTTGCGCACGCCCTCGCTGCCGAGACCGGCGGCCTCGACGCGGTCCTGGTCGGCGCCGCCGATGCTCGCGGCGTTCACGTCACCGGAGAGCAGCAGGTTCGCGGCGGTCCCGGGGTCGGTGACGACGCGGACCTCGAAGGTGTCCGGCAGGCCCTTGGTGTCGCTCGTGACGTCCTCCGGGCCCCAGGTGTAGTCGTCGCGCTTGGTGAAGGTGTAGCTGGAGCCCGGGGTCGCCTTGTCGAGGGCGAACAGGCCGGTGCCGTTCATCGTCTCGACGAGGGAGTCCGGGTCGTCGAGGCCGGCCTGGCAGACCATCTCGACGGTGCCCGTGTTGGCGAGGATGAACGGGTCGGGCGTCGTGCTCGTGACGGTGAGCTGATTGCCGTCGGCGGTCGCGGTCATCCGCTCGGAGACCTGCGCGCCGTAGTAGAAGGTCGCGTTGGCCGGGTCGGCGTTGTAGGTGATGTTCGCCGCGGCGGTCTCCGCGGTGAACGGGGTGCCGTCGGCGCAGGTGATGCCGTCCTTGAGCGTGTAGGTGATGGAGGTGGAGCTCGCATCCTCCTCCCAGCTCTCGGCCAGCCAGGGCAGGAGCTCGCCGTCGGCGTTGACGTACACGAGCGACTCGTAGTGGAAGCTGATGATCTCGCGGGCCTCGAGGCTGATGCCCGTCATGGGGACGAGGCTGCCCGGGTCGCCGCTCATCGCGGTGACGAAGGTGCCGCCGGAGACGTACTCGCCGGAGGAATCGGAGGATTGCGAGGAGGTGCACGCGGTGAGGGCCACCGCGGTGAGGGCCGCGGTGGCGAGTGCCGCCGCGGCTTTCCGCTTGCTGTTCATGCTGGATCCTTCGTACTCGGGTGGCCGTGGTGCGCGGGTGGCCGGATCAGATGGGGTGAGGTGCCGTGCTGGTGCTGGTGGAGAGCTGTGCTGGTGCTGTGGTGCGTCAGATGCGCTGTCGGGTCGCCGTGCCGATGCGGGCGAGGGGACCCGCCGCCTTCACGGAGACCTTCAGGGTGGGGCGGGTCGCGTACGAGACGGGGGTCTCGAGCACGTCGACGATCTCGACCGAGCGCGGGTCTGCGCCGGCCTGGATCGCCTTCTCGATCGCGGAGCGTCCTGCCTCCTCGATGGCGGCTGCGCGGTCGGCGAAGTCGCAGAGCTGATCGGAGCGCCCACCGGCGAGCGCGATGGCCGCGCCCACGGCGTTGGCGACGTTGCCGCGCGCCGGGCGCAGGACCTCGCTCGCGCCGAGGACGGCGTCCGGGACGAGGAATCCACCGCCGCCGACGACGACGAGCGGGAGGCCGGTGCGGCCGAGCGACATGCGCTCGACGGCGGACTCGATGCGTTCGTGGGCGACGCCGAGCGCGTGCTCGAGTGCCTGGCGGGTAGCGCGGTCGAGGGGCGGCAGCTCGCGGTCGGCGATGCCGAACTGGAGCGAGGCCGCGTCGGTGAGGGTCGGCGTGGTGCCGCCGAACAGCAGCGCCTCCTCGGTGAGCCGATAGCCGACCGAGTCGTGCCGCGGGACACCGGTCGCGGTGTCGACGATCGTGCCGCCGCCGAGGCCGACGCTCAGGATATCGGGCATGCGGAAGTTCGTCCGCACGCCACCGACCTCGCGGGGCAGGGTCGACTCGCGGGGGAACCGGTCGACGAGCACGCCGAGGTCGCTCGTCGTGCCGCCGACGTCGATGATGATCGCGTTGTCGGCACCGGAGAGGAAGGCGGCGCCGCGGATGGAGTTCGCCGGCCCGGAACCGATCGTGAGCACGGGGTAACGCGCCGCGTACTCGACGGCCATGAGCGTGCCGTCGTTCTGGGCGAAGTACGTGGTCGCGTCGAGTCGCTCCTCGGCGACGACGGTCGTGAGCGCGTTCGTGACGTCGCGGGCGACGGCGTAGAGGGACGCGTTCAGGACGGTCGCGTTCTCGCGCTCCAACAACCCGAGCGCGCCGATCTCATGGCTCAGCGACACCGGGATGTCGACCCCGACGTGGTCCTGGACGAGCGCCTCGACCTCGAGCTCCTGCTCGGGGAACGACGGGCTGAAGATCCCGCAGACGGCGACCGCGTCGAAGGTGCCGGCCAGGGCGTCGAGCTCCCGGCGGATGAGGTCGCGGTCGAGCGGGGCGATCGGGTAGCCGTCGACGAGGTGGCCACCGCCCGCGAGGATGCTCCCCGCGAGGACGACGTCGCGCAGTTCCCGCGGCCAGCCGGCGAGCGGCGGGAGCGAGGTGGCGGCGGGCGAGCCCAGCCGGATGACGACGACGCGTCCGAGGTCGCGGCGGTTGACGATCGCGTTGGTCGCGTGGGTGGTGCCGAGCATGACGCGGGTGACGAGGCCCCGGTCGTCGCCGAGCTGGTCGAGCACCTCGGCGAGCGCCGCCCGGATGCCGCCCGTGACGTCGCGGGTGGTGGGCTGCTTCGTCCATGAGACGACCTCGCCCGTGCCCGAGAGCGCGACGGCGTCGGTGTTGGTCCCGCCGACGTCGATGCCGATCGCGAGTTCGCCCGAGGTGTCGGTGACGGTGCTGGTGCCGGCGCTCATCGGGTCGCTCCAATGGTCTCGTCGGCGCTCACGCCGAAGGGCTCGTAGTCGAGGTCGTAGCCGAACGCGCGCGGGCCGGCGAGTTCGAGGCCGCGCTCGGTGCGCCACAGTGGATCGCAGGCCCAGGCGAGGACGCTCACCCGCTGTCCGAAGCGCAGCATCTCGGTGGAGATCGCGTCGCCCGTCTCGGAGTCGACGATCGTGACGAGGTCGGGGACGCTGACGATGACCGCTCCGTCCTCCATGACGACGAGGTTCTCGTTCTGGATCTCCACGCGGGTGAGGCGACCGCGGTGCTCGCCGATCCCCTCGACCGTGACGGAACCGCGGGTGAACCCGCCCTCGGTGCGGCGCTCGATGTCGACGACCTTGCCGCCCGTGATGAGGGACGCGCCGAGTTCGTCCGTGAGCGCGCCGACGGGGTCGGTGGCGGTGAGGAGCCGGCGCCCGACCTGCACGGCGCGGCTGACGCTGCCGTCGATGACGGCTCCGCGGACGGTGTCGCGGTCCATGACGTAGTTGGCGCCGATCGAGATCGCACCGCTCGCCACGGTGAGGGCGCGGGCGTGGCGCTCGAGCCAGGCGAGGCTGACGGGACGCAGGATCGAGACGTTGCCGATCACATCGCTCAGGACCGCGTATCCGGGCGGGAGGTTCGCGACGTTCATCGCGGTCATCGGCGCTTCCGGGAAGGCGCGTCCCATGCCGTCGGCGTCGAGGATGCTGAGGCCGAGGCTCGCGGCCCAGCCGACGGGGCCGACACCGTTGCTGCCGCCGATCTCCGTCGCCATGATCGTGGTGATGCGCTTACCGGTGAGGCGCTCGATCTCCTCGACGATGATCTCGGCCTGGCCGCTCGCGCCGAGCATCTCGAAGCCCACGGAAGGTGCTCCGATGCCGGACATGGCGACGACCACGTCGTCCGCGTCGAGGTCGGCGACCTGTTTGACGGGCACCGGACCGAACTGCTCCAGGGCGATCTCGACGCCGAGCTGCGGGGTCTGCACCGCGCCGCCGCCACCGGTGCCGAAGATGGCGCATCCTGCGGCGAGCGCCGGCACGTCGGCCAGGGTGATGCTGGTGATCGGCGTGGCCGACGCTGCGGAACGTGCAGCGGGGTGGTTCGTTGACATGTACCGAGCGTAGGCAGGGTCGGGAAGCACGACAATGTTCCCGCAGCCCACACAATCGGGGCAGAATGTGCTCATGGCCCAAGTCACCGTTGCGGACGTCATCCTCCAAGCCGAGCATCTCGGCGCCCGCTGCGTCGCCGGCGTCCCCGCAGGCGTCCCGGTCACCGGCGTCGAGATCCTCGCGCTCGACGAGCTGAACGACGCGACCGAGCACTCCATCGCCATCGTGACGACCCCCGACGGCGCCGTCCCGAGGCCGTACCAGGTCGACATCGCCATCCGCCGGGCCATCGCCGCGGGCTGTGCCGGCCTCGTGTTCGTCGGTGCGTTCCCCGTCGCCGAGACCTCGCGGGCCCTCGCGGACCGCGGTGGCCTGCCGGTCATCATGAGCGAGGGCATCGCCTCCGACCTCGCCGTGCTCATGGACCGCACGATCCGCGGTGGAGCGGAAGAGGCGATGTCGCGCGCCGAGTTCGCGATCCAACGGGTGATCAGCGCGTCCGCGGCTGAAGCAGAGCAGGCGTCGGGTGTCGGCGTGCGGGAGGCGATCCTCGAGGTCGCCAGCACGACCCTGGGGGTGCCGGTCACCCTCGTCGAGGACGCGAGCGCGAGCTGGCTCGAACCGGACGCGGTGTGCATCGGTGAGATCCCGATCGGCCGGGTCCACGCCGAGCGCGACGACCCGGCCGCGGCGATCGCCCTCCCGGTCATCGCCTCCGTCCTCTCGCGCGCCCTGCAACGGGAACTGCACGGACGCTTCGGTTCGGTGCGCTCGCGGGCGGAGCTCATCATCGAGCTGATCTTCGCCGAGTCCTCCCGTATCGACGGCTTCGCGATGGACGCGGTCCGGGCCGGCCTGCCGCTCCAGCTGTCGCACGCGGTGGCGTGGCTGACCCCGAAGCACGCGAGTGATCCCGACCGCCGCGCACCCACGGTCCTCGCGCCCTCCGTCGAGCTCTTCGCGCTGCAACTCGTCGACCAGCGCGAGGAGCAGTGGCACCTCGCGATGCGGCGCGACGAGATCGTCGTCATCGCGTCGGAGGAGCTCGGCGCACCCGACCACCAGCGACGCCTGCGCGACGTGATGGAGCGGATCGTCGCGCACGCCTCGACGATCGCGGGGCCGGAATGGACGTTCACCGTCGGGCTCGGGACGCCCCAGAGCGGGGCCGCGGGGCTCCGGCAGTCGGCGACCGAGGCGCGGGTCGCGGCGGAGGCTGCCATCGCGGGTGGCCGCTTCGGCACCATGGAGGCTACGGACGTCACCGGGCTACGGCGGGTGCTCCTCGACTTCTACGCCTCACCGCTCAGTCGGACGCTCCTCGACGACATCCTCTCGCCACTCGACGCTCTCGGGTCGGAGCGGGCCGCGATCTCGGTGCGGACACTCCTCTCCTACCTCAGCCATCGGAACTCGCTGGCGCGTGCCGGGGCCGAGCTGAACCTGCATCCGAACGCGGTGAACTACCGGATCCGGCGCATCGAGCAGTCGCTCGAACTCGACCTCGCCGACCCGGACGTCCGCTTCGCCGCGGAGCTCGCCTGCCGGGTGCGGCTCATCGGGATGCCGTAGGCCCGCTCCGCCCCGGTCCCTGAGCCTGTCAAAGGGCCCACGCGGTGCCTTCCCGTCGGCTACACGCCCTCCGTGCCGCATTTCGACAAGCTCAATGACCGGACGAAGGTGCCCCGGTCCCTGAGCCTGTCGAAGGGCAGCCCCTCGACGACCTCACCGACCGGACGAGAGCGTCTCCGCGTGCCTCGCCGTCCGCACGACGCCCGCGACGAGCGTGGGCCACAGCTGCGCCGGGATGAGGTGCCCCATGTCGGGCAGCACGTGCAGCTCGGCCGCCGGCATCGCCTCGGCGATGTCCACCGCCGAGCGCCAGTGCAGCACGTCGTCCTCGCGTCCGTGCAGCACGAGGGTCGGCACCGTCACCTCGCGCAGCCGGTCGAGCCGTTCCGGTGCGCGGAGCAACGCGGCCCACTGGCGACTGAACCCTTCCGGCGCGTACCCGCGGTCGTAGGCCTCGCCGGTCGCCCACACCTCCCACTCGGTGTCCGGCTGGTAGCGGGCGCCGGGGACGGGCGCGGCGAGGACGGCCATCGCGGCGACCGACTCCTCCCGGCTGTACCGCTCGGGCTCGACCTGCAGTTCGGCGCGGTCTCCGTGCAGGATGTAGCGCGGGTCCTGGCCGGGGATCGTGGACAGCAGGCCGAGGCTCAGCACGCGCTCCGGGTGGTCGAGGGCGACCATCTGCGCCATCATCCCGCCCATCGAGTGACCGACGAGGTGCGCCTCCTCGACCCCGAGGTGGTCGAGCACCCGCAGGACGTCGTCGCCCATGTCGCCGAGCGAGTAGCCGCCGTCGAGGTCGTGCTCGCCACCGAAGCGCTGCGAGTACCCGACGTCGCGGTTGTCGAACCGCACGACGCGGAACCCCTCGTCCACGAGCATGGCCCGGAACGGGTCACGCCAGGTGAGCAGCTGCGCACCGCCGCCCGCGATGAGCACGATCACCGGGTCGGCGGGGTCGCCCTCCACCTCGTAGTAGATCGAGACGTCGTCGGTGTCGGTGTACGGCATGCGGTGCTCACTCTCCTCGAACGTGTTCCCTGGCGGGCGTTCCGAGGCTAGCCCGCGGCCTGGCCGTGCACCATGTGCCCTGGACCCAGCGTTCCCGCCCGAGCTGTGCCGAGCGCCCAAGCCACTGAGGTGAGGCAGGTCGTCGCTCGGCAGCTCGCCGGGCGACGAGATGCCTCACCTCAGCGCACGGGTAGGCTCGCGACATGAGCGCCGAACCCCTCTCCGGAGACGACACCCTGCAGCTGCCCGAGTTCGAGACCCCGCCCGCCGAGCCCATGCTGCTCGCTCAGCAGTGGCTCGCCGCAGCGATCGAGCAGGACGTCAGCGAACCCCGATCGATGACCCTCGCGACCGCCACCTCGGTCGGTGTCGTCAGCGCGCGCACCGTCGATGTGAAGACGTTCGACGACCGCGGCCTGGTCTTCGGCACTTCCATCGAGAGCCGCAAGGGCGGACAGCTCGCCGAGAACCCGAGCGCCGCCCTCCAGGTGTACTGGCGCGAGACGATGCAGCAGCTCCGCTTCGAGGGCCGCGTCGAGCAGCTGAGCGACGAGGAGTCCGACGCACTGTTCGCCGACCGCTCGCCCAAGTCACGAGCGGCGACGGCGGTCGCCCACCAGTCAACGCCATTCCGCGCCGGCCCGGAGGAGACCCTCGACGCCCTCATCGCGCAGGCGAACGCGTTGCTCGAGCGCGAGGGGGACGACGTCCCGCGGCCGGCCACGTGGGTCGGGTTCCGGCTCGTCCCCGACATGGTCGAGTTCTGGCACGCCAGTCGCGACCGGATGCACCGGCGCCTCCGCTACCTCGCGGCCGACGGCGGCTGGATCGTGGACCGCCTGCAGCCGTAGCAGGGAGGCAACCAACGGGAGTCTCTCCATATGGAGAGAATTTCGGTCATTAACGCG
Organism: Plantibacter auratus; assembly: GCF_050587365.1. NCBI lineage: Bacteria > Bacillati > Actinomycetota > Actinomycetes > Micrococcales > Microbacteriaceae > Plantibacter > Plantibacter auratus. Next base: position 377,788 of record NZ_JBOBFV010000002.1, read on the forward strand.
TATAGTGGCGAATATGTTCGTCATTAACGAGAAGGTGTCATCATGGCCGCCGGTCCAGGTCTGAGTCGCGAGATGGTCCGTCTGGGATCGAACGTCCGAGCCTGGCGCAAGATCGTCGGCCTCACGGCAGACATCGTCGCAGAGCGCGCCGGCATTTCGCGGGACACGCTGCGCGCCATCGAGAACGGACGATCGACCTCCTCCGAGAACCTGTTCGCAGCGCTCCGAGCTGTCGGGATCCTGTCCCAGGTCGTCGACGCATCAGATCCTCTGGCGAGCGATTTCGGCTCGCGGAACTTCGCCCGAGCTGGCGTCGAGCGCGTCCGGATCCCTGCGACGCCCTCAGACGATCAACGATGAGCGTCGACCTGGCGCCCGACCACCTGGTCGAGGCGAACGTCAGCGTCGTCCTGCCAGACGGAGTCGAAGTCGCGGCTGGACGAGTCGCGACCGACGGGCTCCCGGGGTCGGCAGCGCCGGGCATCGTCTTCCGATACGCGGACTCGTTCCTCCTCGATCCACGCGGCTACGACCTGTCGCCCGACATGCCCCGAAGTGCTGGTCCGCTCCGTGCATGGTCGGGCCGCGAATCGCTCGGCGCACTCGGCGACGCCATGCCTGAAAGCTGGGGGCGTCGGATCATCCGCGCCGGAACGCAGGCGCGAAGCGGTCTGGACTACCTGCTGCACGTGAACGACGAGACCCGTCAGGGCGCCTTACGTTTCGCGACGGAAGGCACGTTCCTCGGGCGACACACCCACCCCGTGGCTCAGGTCCACCACCTCCGCCGGATCCTCGCCGCAGCACGGGCATTCGAGACGGGCACCGAGTCCGACGAGGAGCTCGCGGTGCTGATCGAAGCAGGGACCAGCGCCGGAGGAGCGCGCCCGAAGGCGGTCGTCCGTCATCACGACGCACTCTGGATGGCGAAGTTCGCTCGCGACACCGAATACTCCGACCCGATGGCCTGGGAGGCGACGGCGCTCGCGCTCGCCCGTCAGTCAGGTGTCGAGACACCCGCCTTCGAGCTGGAGCGGATCGCCGAGGGCCGGTCGATCCTGCTCACGAAACGGTTCGACCGCGTCGGCGAGCAGCGCATCGGGTATCTCAGTGCTCACTCGCTCACCACGAAACCGGAGGACCAGCCCCTGTCGTACGTCCATCTGGCCGAAGCAGTCGCGTTCGCAAGCCCGACCCCGCGAGTGGATCTCGCCGAACTGTTCCGACGAGTCGCACTCAGCCTGCTCATCGGCAACGTGGACGACCATTTTCGGAACCACGGGTTCCTCCGGCAACACACCGGCTGGAAGCTGTCGCCCGTCTTCGACCTGGAACCGAACCGGCGCCCAGATCGAGTGGAAGCCACTCCCATCACCGAAGGAGGCGAACGGTACGGTCGTGACATCCGCGAACTCCGCGCGGTGCACGATGCGTTCCGTCTCTCGGCGACGGCCGCCGCTTCGATCATCCGCGACACAGCGGAGCGCACGATGGATTGGCGGACTGTCGCGATCGGCTACGGCATCTCGCCTGAAGCCGCGGTCGTGGCCGAGCGTGCGTTCGACGGCGACAACCGGCACCACGCCCTGGAGATGCCTTCCCGGTGACCGAGCGGCCCGGCCACCGGGAAATCCCCGGTCATTGACCCGAGCCCGGTCACTGAGCCTGTCGAAATACCCTTCGACAAGCTCAGGGACCGGGGGCTGGCCCTTCGACACTTCGACAGGCTCAGTGCGGCGCAGCTCAGGGACTGAGTAGGCCGCTCAGAGACCGAGCAGCCCACCCGGGGACCGGGCAGACCGCGCTACCTCGGCGCGCGGACGACCACGACCCCACCGACGGGCGGCTCGACGACCGCGGTGCCGTTGTCGGCGTCGACCGCGATGACGTAGGCACCGACGGCCACGCGCTGCACACCGGCGGTCGCCGGGTGCACGATGACGTCGAGCCCGGGCTCCACCCGTGAGACCTGCTGGTCGGCCGGGTCGGGGTCGGTCGTGAGCACGTGCGCCGGGTGCGTCCGCTCGGCGGCGGCCGCCGCCTCCCGGCGGGTCAAATCACTCGACGGCGCGGCCACGTGTGCAGCCGTCCCCGCGGTCACGCCGGCACCGAGGGCCGCCGTCTCCGCGCCGTCGACCGCGTTCCGCGGCTCGCCGCTCGACGGGGCGGTCGCGACCGAACCCGTGTCATGCGGGTGGCTGCGCTCGAGCGCGGCACCCTCGACGTCGACGTTCGGCAGGATGCGGTCGAGCCACTTCGGGATCCACCAGGCGCTCTTCCCGAGCAGGTGCATGACCGCCGGGATGAGGAGCATACGGACGACGAACGCGTCGACGAGCACACCGAACGCCAGACCGAACCCGATCGACCGGATCATCGCCGAGTGGGAGAAGATGAACCCGCCGAAGACGGAGATCATGATGATCGCCGCCGCCACGACGACCGTCCGGCCCGCGTGCAGCCCGCGCTGGACCGCCAGGCGCGCCGGGGCACCGTGGGCGAACGCCTCGCGCATGCCGGACACGAGGAACAGCTGGTAGTCCATCGCGAGTCCGAAGAGGATGCCGATGAGGATCGTCGGCAGGAAGCTCAGGATGGGCCCCGGGTCGTGCACGCCAAACACCGGTCCGAGCCAGCCCCACTGGAAGATCGCCGTGATGCCCCCGAAGGTCGCCGCGAGGGACAGCATGAAGCCGAGCGTCGCGGTGAGCGGCACGAGGATCGAGCGGAACACGAGGATCATGATGATCAGCGACAAGCCGACCACGAGCGCCAGGTAGAGCGGAAGGGCGTCGGAGAGCTGCTTCGAGACGTCGATGTTGCCGCTCGCGCTGCCGGCCACGCCGAGCTCGACATCGCCCGACAGCGGCGAGAGGTCGCGCAGGTCGCGGACGAGCTGTTCCGTGGAGACGGCGTTCGGCCCCTCCTTCGGGATCACCTGGAAGGCGAGGACGGAGTTGTCGTCCGATGCGCCCACCGGCGCGACGGCCTTGACGTCGTCCTGGTCGGCGATCTCCTGGCCGATCCGCACCTGCTCCTCGAGGACTTCCTCGTCGGTGGCGGCGTCGGGCAGCGTCGCGACGACGAGCAGCGGACCGTTGACGCCGGCACCGAACTTGTCCTCGATGAGCGTGTAGGACTGGTACTGCGTCGAGTCGACGGCCTCCGAGCTGCCGTCCGGCAGGCCGAGACGCATGTCGAGCGCGGGGATCGCGACGACGCCGAGCACGACGAGTCCGGCGACGAGCGTGCCGACGGCGCGCAGGGTACCCATGGGCTTGGTCGGGACGGCGTCCGGGCGCGGCGTGCCGATGGTGCCGCGAGCCTTCCGGCTGAGGATACGGAGACCGAGCAGCGACAGCAGGGCGGGCGTCAAGGTGACCGCGAGCAGGATCGCGACGGCGACGCAGATCGCGCCGACGGTGCCCATCAGGCCGAGGAACGGGATCCCCGTGACGTTGAGCGCCAGCAGCGCGACGAGGACGGTCGATCCGGCGAAGACGACCGCATTGCCCGAGGTGCCGTTCGCGAGGCCGATGGACTCGTGCAGCTCCACGCCCGCGAGCAGCTGCTTGCGGTGCCGGTTGAGGATGAACAGCGAGTAGTCGATGCCGACCGCGAGCCCGAGCATGACGCCGAGCACCGGCGTGATCGAGAGCATGTCGACGACGCCCGAAAGGGAGAGCGACGCGGTGACGCCGACACCGACGCCGACGATCGCCGAGACGAGCGGGAGCGATGCGGCGATGACCGTGCCGAGCATCACGAGCAGCGTGATCGCCGCGATGATGAGGCCGATCGCCTCACCCACGCCGAACAGCTGCGGCAGGCTCTGCGCGAGCTCGTTCGAGAACTCGACCTCGACGCCCGACGGGACGTCCTCCTTCACCTGGTCGATGACCGACTGCTTCGTCTCCGGCGTGACCTCCTGCTGGCGCTTGTCGAAGACGACGTTCGCGACCGCGGTGGTGTCGTCGGTCGATACGGTGCGGATACCCGAGGAGAGGTCGAGGAGCTGCGAGGAGAGTTCGAGCTTCGTGCTCTGCTCGTCGAGCTTCGCGAGGTTCTCGGTGATGGTGGCCTGCTGGGCGTCGAGCGCCGTCTGCTGCTGCGTGATCGCGGTCTGCTGCGCGTCGAACTGGGCCTGTGCGGCGGCCGGGAGTGTGCCGCCCGCGGCCTGCTGCGCCTGGGCGAGCGCGGCACTCAGCTGGGTCTGCGCGTCGGTCAGCTGCTGCTGTCCGGCGTCGAGCTGCGTCTGGCCGTCGGTCAGCTGGGTGCGGCCGTCGTCGATCTGCGTCTTGCCGTCGGAGATCTGCTTCGCCTGGTCGGCGATCGTCTCCTGCGTCTCGAAGGGGTTGACCGTGGAGTCGACGCCCTTGAGGTCGGCCGTCTCATCGAGCAGCTCACCGATCGCGGTCTTCTGGCTGTCGGTGAAGGCGTCACCGTCCTTCGTGTGGAACACCATCGCCCCGGTGCCGCCGGATGCGCTCGGGAACGACTCCTCGAGCTGGTCGGTGACCTTCGCGGTCGGCGTGCCCGGGATGGTGACGGCGCTCGAGAGGGTGCCTCCGAAGGCGAGGAACGCGCCCACCGAGATGCCGAGGATCACGATCCAGGAGATGAGGACGGCCCACGCGCGACGCGCGGAGAAGCGTCCGAGGCGATACAGCAGTTCAGCCAAGGGAGTCTCGATTCTTCGGGAGGTGGTGCTGGTGACGTGTGCGGGGACGGAGCGGGAAGCGGATCAGTGCGTGGACGCGTAGCCGGTGCGGACGCTCGCGATGAGCCGTTCCAGCAGGTCGGTCCAGAGGGCACGGGCTTCATCGTCCGTGGTGGCGCCGGTACTCGCGATCCAGTGATGGGCGAGCACTTCGACACCGTGCATGAGGGAGGAGACCAGGAAGCCGGCTTCGAGTTCGTCGACGTCGGTGTTGCGCTCGGCCAGTTCGTGGGCGAGCTCCTGGGTGGTGCGGGAGAAGGTGGCCTGGAACAGCTGCTGCGGGCGCGAGTCGTCGGGTGCGAAGCCGCCGAGCGCGTTCCAGAGGAAGGCGATGACGCGGGGGATGTCGGTCGTGCGGAGCGCTGCGGCGACGTCCTCGAACATCGAGACGCGCGACCCCGGGCCCGCCGGTCGGGCGTTGACGGCGGACCGGAAGCTCTCGATCACGACGGCCAGCTCCTCGGTGCAGGAGGTGGTGACGAGGTCGTCGATCGAGGAGAAGTGGTTGAACACCGTGCGGCGGGAGACGTCGGCGCGCTCGGCGATGACGTCGACGTTGAAGCCGGCGATGCCCTGCTCCGCGATCATGACGCGGGCGGCGTCGAGGATCGCCCGATGGTGGCGCGCGCGAAGGGCGGCGCGTCGATCCTCGGCGGGGGCGGTGGTGGACACGTGGGTACACTACGTGCACCGATGCACTCAGTGCAACTTGTTGACGCGGTGTTCACCGATCTGCCAGGAAGGGGCGCTGACTCGCCGGAATCTGCACGAATATCCGCGACTTTCGTGCAGGAACGGGCGACTCAGCGACGCCGGGACGGGTGCCGGGGTGGACGGACGGTCGGTTCGGGTGGACTGGGCGTCGGGTGGAGGGGTCACGGCTCCGGCAAGCTGAGAGCATGACGACAGACGAGAAGCTCGACGCTCCACGAACGGGCTCGGTCCCCACGACGAACACAGCCGCGTCCGACGCCCCGCGCACGCGGACCGCGTGGGCGGCCGTCGCCGTCATGATGGCGACGAGCTTCGTGCTCGTGCTCGCCGAGTTCCTGCCGCCGAGCCTGCTGCCGTCGATGGCATCGTCGCTCGGGATCACCGAGGGCCAGGCCGGCCAGGCCGTCACCGCGACGGCGTTCATCGGCTTCCTCACCGCGCCGACGATCGGGATCCTCGTCCCGCGTCTCGACCGTCGCCTCCTGCTCGTCCTGCTCGCAGCGGCCGCCGCGGTGTCGAGCGCGCTCGTCGCGATCTCCGCCGACTTCGTGATGCTGCTCATCGCCCGACTCCTGCTCGGCGCGGCCCTCGGCGCGTTCTGGGCGATGTCGATCGCGATCGCCGCCCGACTGTCCGCGCCGCACCACCTCGGCCGGGCGATCATGCTCGTGAACACCGGCACCACCGTCGCGACGGTCGCCGGCGTCCCGGTCGGCACCTACCTCGGTTCGGTCATGGACTGGCGCCTCATCTTCGCCGGTGTAGCGGTCATCACCGCGGTGGTGGCCGTCGCGCTGCGGCTCGTCCTCCCACCCGTCGCGCCGGCTCCGTCCAGCGGTGGTCTGCGGTCGCTCGTCGACACGCTCCGGGTCCCCGGCATCCGCGTCGGCCTCACGGGACACATCCTGACCGTCCTCGGCCACTTCATCGCCTTCACCTACATCCGACTCGCGATCGAGCGGGTGCCCGACCTCGACGCGGCCGGTGTGGCCGTCCTCCTCGCGGCATTCGGCCTCGGCGGCGTGGTCGGCAACTTCGTCATCGGGCTCCTCGTCGACCGCCACCTCGCAGCCCTGCGCTACGTCGTCCCGGCCTTCATCGGCATCTCGATCGCCCTCGTGACCCTGTTCCCGGGGCAGCCCTGGATCGTGACCATCGCGATCACCACCTGGGGCATGGGCTTCGGCGCCTGGCTCACGACCCTGAGCACCTGGATGGGTCGCCTCGTCCCGGACCGCATGGAGTCCGGTGGCGGACTCGTCGTCGCGGGGTTCCAGCTCGCCATCACCGTCGGTGCCGGAGCGGGCGGACTGCTCGTCGACGCGGTCGGCATCGTCCCGGCGCTCACGGTCGCAGCGATCTCCGCGATCGTCGGTGGTGTCGTCTTCGGGTCGGCACGCACCGCGCGGTGATGCCGAAGGCTGCCCGGCCGAGCGCCTACGCGGCGAGCGCCGCCTCGGCGCGCCAGCGGGCCGGCGTCAGGCCCGTGTACCGCTGGAAGGCGCGTGCGAAGCCGTCTTCCGACACGTAGCCGAGCGCGCCGGCGAGCTCGGCCACGGACGCGTCGCCCGTGAGGATGAGCCCCTTGGCCGTCTCCATGCGAACGGTCGTGAGGTAGGCGCGCGGGGTGTGCCCGACGACCTCGCGGAACCGCTCCGCGAACGCCGACCGCGACATCATGGCGATGCGGGCGAGCGTCTCGAAGGTCCACGGGCGCCCCGGTTCGGCGTGCAGGGCGTCGAGGACCGCGCCGATGTGCGGGTCGCCGATGCGCTGCAGCCAGCGGTCCGGCGCACAGCCGGCCTCGTTCCACGTGCGGAGCGCGGCCGACACGATCGTGGTCGCGATGCGGCTGCAGATGACGGTGTCGCCGGGCCGCGGACGGCCAGTCGCCTGCGGGCAGCCCATGCCTGCGATGAGCGCCACCATCGAGGGCTCCTGCCCGGCGAAATCGGGGACGTACAGGTGCTCGGGCAGCGTCTCCGCCACCTGTTGGCGCTGACCCGGCGGGGTGAAGGCGACGTCGAGGAGCTCGGCGTCCTCGAGCGCGACCACCGTCGTGGCGTGGGCGCGGGGGAAGAAGACGAGGTCGCCGGCGTCGAGGTCGCGGGTGCCGTCGGCGGCGGTGAGGCGGACGCGTCCGCTGGAGAGGTAGACGAAACCGGACGCCGTGTGCGGTCGCCGCAGCGGTGTGCCCGCGGCGAGGCGGTCGCGGTCGGTGCCGTGGATCGTCCACTCGAGGCTCGCGAGTGCGCGATCGAAGGTGTCGATCGTCGACGCTGGAGGGGTCGCGGTGAGGGTCACACCGTCGTGAACGCGATCGCGTCGCCGGATGTTCCGCTGCCCTCCGCACTGACTCGCCCGGATCTGCACGTTTTCGGCCGAAATCGGAGCAGATCCGGGCGACTCAGGGGGCGCGGAGGCTAGCGCCCGTCCACCACGGACATGAACCCCGCGAAGGCGAAGGCGGCGGGGATGAAGTAGAGCAGCGTGCGGGTGACGAGCCAACTGACCGCGCCGACAGCCACCCAGATCGCGTGGAAGCGCGCGCGCACCGTGAGGCGACGGCCCTCCTCGCCGACGACCGTCTCCTTCCGGGTCCAGACCTGCTCAGCCTCCATGGCGTCCCGCGCCGCCTCGAGGACGCTCTCGGCGTCCTGTCCCGCCACCCGTTCGTCGCGGTACCGTTCGGCCCTCGTGATGAGACGCGGCACCAGGTCGGTGAGGATCGCGTCGATGGCGACCCAGGGGGCGGCGTAGGCGAAGTCGGCGGCCGGCCTGCTGAAGAAGACGACCCGATCGTCGACCATCTCCACGTTGTAGTAGGCCGCGGTGCTGACGAGCGACGACATCACGTCGGGGGTCAGCACGTATCGCGCGTCCGCTCCGTACCCGGACGGCGCGTAGACGCGGAACCACCGGTCGAAGTCGCCCTCGAGGGAGATCTGCAGACCCCGGTCGACGCCCGGCGGCAGATCGCTGCGCACGGTGTCGTTCGTCGTCGCATCGAGCAGCAGATGCGGGAGGGGTGCCGGCAGCCGCACCACGAGGTAATGCCAGTCCCTCGACCGCTTCACGTCGTCGACCAGGTTGCCGAACTCGATGTTCCCGCGGACGAATCGCGGATACGACTGCACCTGTGGTCCCGGCACGGTGATGAAGGCGTTGTTGTACTTCCCCGTCGTGGTGATGAGCGAGGAGAACATCGCCCGTCCTTTCGACTCCTCCTCGAGGCCGTTGGCCACCGCCGTCAGGTGGGTCCGCCATCCGGCGAGACGCGCCTTCGGCGACGGCGGGCGTCGCGACCAGCGGTACAGGAACCAGGCACCGACGAGCAGCCCGACGAGGACGAGCGCGGCGACGACCAGGCCGATGACGTCATCAGGCTCGACGCGACGGTCGTGGTATTCGTCGACGCTGACCCCGACCGAGACGAGCGCGATCGCCAGGTACCAGAGGACGAGGCTGAAGTAGAGGTGGAAGAGCACTCTCCGCCCGGTGGGCACCCGTTTGGGCCGGCCGGAGCGACGCTCATCCGCCATCGCCGCGGCGACCTCGTGTTCGGGCGCCGTCAGCCAACGCAGTTCCACTGATCCAGATCCCCTCGACGCCCTCAGCCTCCCAGCGTAGGGCAGGGCGGCTAGCGGCCCGCAGCGCTGACGACGGCACGGACGGATGCGTCGAGGACGGAGCGATGCCGACCCGCTGCCCACACCGTCTCCGCCCCGCGGCGGATCTCCAGGAGGGTCAGGGCCTCGGCGCCACTCCCGGCACTGAGCGAGGTCTGATGCAGGGAGACGATCTCGACGTGGACGCCGTGGTCGGCGAGGAGACGGGTCGCCGCCTCGACCGGACCGACGTCGGCGAAGGTGGCCTCATGGCGGTCCCCGTCGATCCGCAGACTGATCGTCGTCCGCGAGGTCTCGCCGGTCGTCGCCACATCGACCTCGAGCAGCTCGACCCGAGACGGCGTCGCCGACAGGTAGCTGCGCTCGAACGCCGCGAGCAACGCCTCGGCGTCCAGTTCGCGACCGGTCTCGTCCGCCTGCTGCTGGACGCGACGCGAGAAGTCCACCTGGAGACGACGGGGCATCTCGATGCCGTAGTCGCGTTCGAGCAGGTAGGCGATGCCGCCCTTGCCGGACTGCGAGTTCACGCGGATGACCGCCTCGTAGCTCCGACCGAGGTCCGCGGGGTCGACCGGCAGGTACGGCACCCGCCACGGGAGGTCCTCCGGGCGGCTGCCGGTGGCCTCAGCCCGCGCTCGGTGTTCCGCGAAGCCCTTCTTGATCGCATCCTGATGCGTCCCCGAGAACGCGGTGTGGACGAGCTCGCCGACGTACGGGTGGCGCGGGTGGATCTCGATGCGGTTGCTGTGCTCCACGACCCGACGGATGTGGTCGATGTCGGAGAAGTCGATCATCGGATCGACGCCCTGCGCGTGCAGGTTGAGCGCCAGGGTCGCGAGGTCGACGTTGCCGGTCCGCTCGCCGTTGCCGAAGATGCACCCTTCGACGCGTTGGGCGCCAGCGAGGACCGCGAGCTCAGCGCACGCGATCCCGGTGCCGCGGTCGTTGTGCGGGTGGACCGACAGGATGACGGCGTCGCGGCGGTCGAGGTTCCGGTGCATGTACTCGATCTGGTCCGCGTAGACGTTCGGGCTCGCCGCTTCGACGGTGGCGGGCAGGTTGAGGATCACCGGGCGGTCCGGAGAGGCGTCCCAGAGCGTCGTCATGGCGTCGCAGAGTTCGAGGGCGTAGTCCGGCTCCGTCAGGTTGAAGACCTCCGGGGAGAACTCGAACCGCACCCCGTCGAGATCGCCGGCGAACTCGAGGACGTCGGCGCCGCCGGCGAGGATGAGCGCGCGGAGCGAGTCGCGGTCGTGTCCGAGGACGACCTCCCGCCAGAGCGGCGCCGTCGCGGTGTACAGGTGGATGACGACCGGGTTCCGGATCCCACGGATCGACTCGACGGTGCGCTCGATCAGGTCGCGGCGGGCGGGCGTGAAGACGACGATCGTGACGTCCTCGGGAGCGATGTCGGTCTCGGCGATCAAGCGGACGAAGTCGTAGTCGGTCTGCGAGGCGGAGGGGTACCCGACCTCGATCTCCTTGTACCCCATGGTGACCATCAGCTCGAAGAACGCCCGTTTCCGCTCCGGGTCCATGGGCTCGGCGAGCGCCTGGTTGCCGTCGCGAAGGTCCACCGGCACCCAGAGCGGCGCCTCGGTCAGTCGTCTCGACGGCCAGGTGCGGTCGAGGAGGGGGACGTCCACCCGCGAGTACAGGTCCTGGTAGCGATGGGACGGCATCTGGGAGTGCCGCTGTCGGTTCCAGCTCGGCGCGGAGGGCGGGACAGGACCGGCGGGGGTGGAGAGTCGGGAGTCTGCGGGGATCACGCGGCTACGCTAACACAACTTGTCAGACAAGCTGAGGACTATGATCGAGTCATGGACACGGTGCACCGCGAATCGCTCTCCGACCAGGTCGCACGCTTGCTGCTGCAACGCATCCAGGCCGGCGAGTGGGAGATCGGCCAGAAGCTGCCCGGCGAGACGACCCTGGCATCGCAGCTCGGCGTGGGCCGGTCGACCATGCGCGAGGCGATCCGCCAGCTGGCCGGCCAGGGCGTGCTGTCGAGCCGGCAGGGATCGGGGAACTTCCTCCGGTCGCGCACGCCGGTCCAGGATTGGGACGCGCTCGTCCTGCGGACCGCGATCGGCTCGGTCATCGAGGCGCGCATCGCCATCGAGTGTGAAGCGGCAGCCCTCGCCGCACAACGCCACACGGCGTCCGATCTGGCCGCCATCCGGGCAGCGCTGGCCCACCGCAACACCGATCGCGCGACCATCGAGGGGCGGGTCGACGCCGACACCGCGCTCCACCGGAGCATCGTCGCTGCGAGCGGGAACGAGATCCTGACCGAACTGTTCGACACCTTCGCCGAGCGCAGCCGCGAGGCGATGATCCAGATGCTCCGCCTCAGCGGCGAGCCGGGGACGGACCACGACCAGATCGTCCACGAGCAGATCGTGCAGGCGGTCGCCGATCGCGATGCCACCGCGGCCTTCGACCGCAGCCGCACCCATCTCGTCGCCCTCCGCGACGGGTTGACCCGTTCGGACTGATCGCAGCGCGCGCGTGACTATACGCCTGTCGGCGCACGGATGACACGCCCCCACGGATATCGATCGGCAGGCGCAGGCTGGGCGTGAGTACCGCTCCGCCGGGGCGGGCACCGAGCACTGCACCAGCGCCGCTCAGGCGTCGAACAGGTCCTCTCGGGGACGGGCGGGAACACGCAGCATGTCGAAGGCTCCGAACCGGAACAAGCCACCCAAACGCATCCGGAAGGACCGCTACGAAGCGGAACTGGAACGACTCCAGATCGAACTGGTCGCGATGCAGCGCTGGGTGATCGAGACCGGCGCACGGGTCGTCGTGGTCTTCGAGGGCCGAGACGCCGCCGGCAAGGGCGGCGCGATCAAGCGCATCGTCCAATACCTGAACCCACGGTCCGCCCGGGTCGCGGCCCTGCCGACACCCGGTGAGCAGGAACGTGGTCAGTGGTACTTCCAGCGTTACATCCAGCACCTGCCCACGGCGGGCGAGATCGTGCTGTTCGACCGCTCCTGGTACAACCGTGCCGGCGTCGAACGGGTGATGGACTACTGCACCCCTGAGCAGTACCGGCGATTCCTCCGCCAGACTCCCGTGTTCGAGCGGATGCTCGTCGAGGACGGCATCATCCTCATCAAGTACTGGTTCTCGGTCTCCGACGACGTCCAGGAGCAGCGGTTCCGCTCGCGACTGGACGACCCCATGCGCCGCTGGAAGCTGTCCGACACGGACCTCCAGTCGATCACCCGCTGGGAGGACTACTCGCGCGCCAAGGACGAGATGTTCGAGGCCACCGACCACGCGGACGCACCCTGGTGGACGATCGAGAGCGACGACAAGCGGGCGTCGCGTTTGAACGCGATCTCGCACCTGCTCTCCCAGGTCCCCTACGAGCAGCGCGCCCCCGAGCCGATCGACATCCCCGAGCGGCCGGGCGCCGACGGGTACGACCGACCCGCGCGCGAACGGTACCGGTACGTGCCGGATCACGCCCACACCCTCGGGGGCTGAACCGACGCGCTGACGGGACGACCCGGATCAGTCGGCGCTCTGGCCACCCTGTCGTGCGCGGTGGGCGCGGACCCGACCCCGACTGGCACAGGCCGGCGACGGACACCAGTGCCGCCTGCGGGAGGTGTCGAGGAACACCCAGCGGCAGTCGACCTCGGCGCACTGATGCAACAACGCCCGGTCCGGCCCCTGCAGCATGACCAGCGCCTGGACGGCGATCGCGGCGAGCGCCGCGTCGAGCGGGACTCCGGCCTGAGCAGAACCACTCCACAGCGCTCCGGCCGAACCTGACGCGTGCACTCGCACCCGCGCGAGGTCGTCCGAGGCCGGTTCACGCCCGGCGACCGCCGCCATCGCCAGCTCGCGGAGCGCTTCCCGCAGCCGCACGAGGCGGTCGAGGTCCCCGGAGCTCAGCTCGTTACCCACCCCGAACCCGACCAGGCCGAGCCACCGCCGCCCCGCCTCGGGCGTCCCGATCCGCTCCACCGGCCTCGTTCCGAAGCTCTGCCCCTGCGTGGCGAGCAGGTTCAGCCAGGTGGCTCCGCCGTCGAAGCGGAAGTCGGTCTCGGTCGCCATGGTTCGAGTGTAACGTGTCAACCGTTACAGCCGAGACGAGCGAGGGAGCGACGATGCAGGGAGAGGCTATGCACGAGGTGTTCGATGTGGCGGCCGGCCGCGAACGACTGGCGGAGCTGCAGGACGAGACGACGACCGCGGCCTGGCGCGCGACGGTCGATGCGGCGGCGCCGGGCTTCGACGAGTGGATCGTCGGCGCCGTGTTCGGTGGGACCTACCAGCGCGAGGGCCTGACGCCGCGCGACCGGCAACTGCTCATCATCGGCGCGCTGACGGCCCTCGGCGGCGTCGACCCGCAGCTCAGCGGTCACCTCACGACGTCGCTCCGGATCGGGATGACCCGGACGGAGCTCGCCGAGGCGCTCGTCCACCTCGTGCCGTATGTCGGGCTGCCCCGGGTGATGGCGGCCCTGCGACTCCTCCCCGAGCCGGCGGCCGAACCACCGGCGACCGACCTCGACGCCGACGCCCGATGACCCGGGTGCGACTCGAGACCCGGGTGATCCGCACGGTGCGCGGCGACATCGACCCGGCCACGGCAGGCGTGGTCGACTCCCACGACCACCTCTTCCTGCGGACACCGGTCCTGGCCGGTGACGACCTCGTCGACGAGTCTGACGCCACGACCGCGCTCGAGCGGTTCGCGGCGGCGGGTGGTGGAGCCGTCGTCCAGTGGACGCCTCGGGGTCTCGGACGCGGCCTCCCGGCACTCCGGCGGATCAGTGCGTCGACGGGGGTCCACGTCGTGGCGGCGACCGGACGACATCTGCGACGCGTCTACCCCGACGGTGCTGCGGAACCCGCGCGCTCGGCCGACGATCTCGCCGCGGCGTTCATCGACGACGTCGACCGGCACGGGTGCGGACTGATCAAGATCGGTGTCGGCGTCGACCGCCTCGCCGAGGACGAGCGGGACGCGTTGCGGGCCGCCGCAGTGGCGCATCACGCCACCGGAGTGCCGATCGCGGTGCACCTCGAGCAGGGAGCGGCGGCCGAGCTCGTCCTGGCGGCGCTGGACGCCGACGGGGTGGACCCGAGGTCCATCGTCCTCGGGCATCTCGGCCGGAACCCTCACCTCGAGCAGATCCTCGAGGCGGCCCGCTCCGGCGCGTGGGTGTGCCTCGACACGCCATCGCCGGCTCATCCGATGGACCCCGCTCGACTGGCGCGGATCCTCGAAGCCCTCATCGACGACGGACACCTGCCCGCGCTGCTCCTCGGCGCCGACACGACCACGTCCGCCTCCCGTGCTCGGCCGGAGGAGTACGGTCCGGCGGCGCTCCGGACGACCGTCGCACCGCAGCTGGCGCAGGCCCTCGGCACGGAAGCGGTGTCGACGATCACCCGCGACAACCCCGCCCGCGCGTGGGCGTTCGAGCCCGGGGATTCGACGGCCGAGGACATGTCAAGGCTCAGACCACAGGCGTCTGGACACGGTGCGGGCCGCCGAGCAAGCCACGCTGACGGAGCTCTCCGAGGAGCTCATGCCTGCCAGAGATCGAGGGTATCCCAGTGGGTCGGCGCACCCAGGGACTCGATCGTGAGGGCTTCGGATGTCGGGAAGCCGCGGAGCAGCGCCGCGACTCTCACCGACCAATCGGTGTCAGGATCAATCGATGCCAGCAGGTAGGCGATCACGGCCAGCGCGTTGTAGGTGCCGTACACCTGTTTCGAATGCTCGGAATCACGCAGATGATCGAGCGCCTCGATCTGTCCGACCTTCGGCCGCGAGGGCGCGTTCTGCAGCTTGCGGTTGAACAGACGTGCGTGGTGGGCCGCGACATTTCGTACGTAGTTGAGGCTGGCGAGCCAGCTCACCAACAACTTCTTCGTGGGCACTCCGAGTGCGACGGCGATCTCTTCCGCGTCTACCTGGTTCAACCCTCGGTAGAGAACGGCGAGGTGGCCGAGCTCGAGGATCTCGGTGAGCGCCCACACGGGCATCCTGTCTTCGTACTTGTCGCGGAAGTGCTCGACGAACCGCTCATCAGAACCCGCCTGACGCGCCCTGACCCGCTGCAGCCACAGGACGTGTCTGCTGGGTTTCGGATTACGGATGTCGGTGTCGTTCGCTGTGAACGCGTGGACGAACGGGGTCGACTCTTCGTATGCGAACGCGGACGTACGGCCGAGCACGTAACCGACGCGCATACGGACCGCGACCTCGATGAGCTCGAGCCCGTTGAGCACGAGCATGCGCAGTCGGCGATCGAATTCGATGATCTCCTCAGCATGGGAAAGACGCGTGCCCGGCCGGTACCCGCTGAGGACGCGGACCCGGGTTCGGCCGTGCTCGTCGACGTACTCCTCGGACGTCCGAAACGGGTACAGGAAGCCTGTCAGACGGTAGTACCCGATTGATCGCAAGACCCGGGCGGCATGATCGGGATCCGAAACCTCGAGGCCGTGCTCCTCGAGCCGGGCGACCTGCTGCTCAACGGACACCCAGTCTTTGGCGTACTCGACCATGGATCTCCCCGAACAGAAAATCAGCCCGCGCCTTTCGGCAACGGGCTGATCATGATGACTCCAGCGTAACGGACGGAGACGTGCCGAGGAGCCTGGCGGCATTCGGCCTGTGGACAACACCACCCCGTAGGGAGGTCGTGAGGATCCACGCGGAAGGCGTATGGAAACCGTGAGGACCGCCGTCTGAGGTCACTGACGGGTGTTGGCTCTGAGCTGTCCCGAACGGGACACAGCACCACGCACCCGCACCACGCACCCACTGGAGTCCTCTTGCTCGACCTCGTCTACGTACTCGGCGTCATCGCCGTGTTCGCTCTGGTCGGCCTCGTCGCCCGGGGAGTGGAGAGACTGTGATCGTCTTCGAACTCCTCGCCGCCGTCCTGGCCGTCGCCGCCGTCGTGTACCTCGTGTACGCGCTCGTGAAACCCGAGAGGTTCTGATGCAGACCCTCTTCGCGATCCTCCAGGTCTCGACCCTCGTCCTGGTCCTCGTGCTGCTCTACCGTCCGCTCGGTGAGTACCTCGCCCGGGTGTACACCTCCAGCAAGGACTTCGCCGTCGAGCGCGGCTTCTACCGCGTGATCGGTGTCGACGCCCGCTCCGAGCAGACCTGGCAGGCCTACCTCCGCGGGGTGCTCGCCTTCTCGCTCGTCGGCGTCCTCCTCGTCTACGCGCTGCAGCGCGCCCAGGCCGTCCTCCCCTTCGCACTCGGCCTCCCCGCCGTCCCCGAGGGACTGTCGTTCAACACGGCCGTGTCCTTCGTCACGAACACCAACTGGCAGTCGTACTCCCCCGAAGTCACGATGGGCTACACCGTGCAGCTCACGGGCCTCGCGGTGCAGAACTTCGTCTCCGCCGCCGTCGGCATCGCGGTCGCGATCGCCCTCGTCCGCGGGTTCGCGAGTCGCCGCAGCGGCACCATCGGCAATTTCTGGGTCGACCTCACCCGTGGCACCCTCCGCGTGCTGCTGCCGCTCTCCGTCGTCATGGCGGTCGTGCTCATCGCGGGCGGGACCATCCAGAACCTCAACGGCTTCACCGACGTGACGACCATCACGGGCGCGACGCAGACCATCCCCGGCGGACCGGTCGCCTCGCAGGAGGCCATCAAGCTCCTCGGCACGAACGGCGGCGGGTTCTTCAACGCGAACTCCGCGCACCCCTTCGAGAACCCGACCGCCTGGACGAGCCTCGTGCAGAACATCCTCATGCTCGCGATCCCGTTCTCCCTGCCGCGCACCTTCGGCCGCATGGTCGGCGACCACAAGCAGGGCTACACGATCCTCGCGGTCATGGGCGTCATCTTCCTCGCCTCGTTCTCGATCCTCACGGCGCTCGAAGCCCGCGGCCTCGGTGCAGCACCGATGGCGGCCGGCGGCGCGATGGAGGGCAAGGAGCAGCGCTTCGGCGTCTTCGCCTCGACGCTGTTCGGCTCGACCTCGACGCTCACCTCGACGGGTGCCGTCAACTCGATGCACGACTCGTACACGGCACTCGGCGGCATGATGCCGATGATCAACATGATGCTCGGCGAGATCGCCCCCGGCGGCGTCGGCTCCGGCCTGTACGGCATGCTCGTGCTCGCCGTCATCGCCGTGTTCATCGGTGGGCTGCTCGTCGGCCGGACCCCGGAGTACCTCGGCAAGAAGATCGGCCCACGGGAGATCAAGCTCGCGAGCCTGTACATCCTCGTGACGCCGACCCTCGTGCTCGCCGGCACCGCACTGAGCTTCGCCATCCCCGGCGTCCGCTCGGACGTGGAGACGACGTCGATCTGGAACCCGGGCCTCCACGGCCTGTCCGAGGTCCTCTACGCCTTCACCTCCGCCGCGAACAACAACGGTTCCGCCTTCGCCGGACTCACCGCGAACACGCCGTGGTTCAACACCGCGCTCGGTGTCGCGATGCTCCTCGGTCGCTTCGTCCCGATCGTGCTCGTCCTCGCGCTCGCCGGTTCGCTGGCCGCGCAGGACCGGGTCCCGTCGACCGCCGGGACGCTCCCGACCAACCGGCCGCAGTTCGTCGGCCTCCTCACCGGCGTCGCCGTCATCATCACCGCACTCACCTACTTCCCCGTACTCGCGCTGGGTCCCCTGGCGGAAGGGCTGTCATGAGCCACGTCCACGACGCACACCGCGTGATCATCACCGCACCCACCTACCTCCCCGTACTCGCGCCAGGTCCCCTGGCGGAAGGGCTGTCATAAACCATGTCCACCACGCACACGCTTCCCGCCCCGGCGGAACCCGAGCAGGAGCAGGACCACCACCACGAGCCCGCGAAGGCCGCGTTCGGTCCGGCGCAGTTGCTCGCCGCGAGCCCGGGCGCCTTCCGCAAACTCGACCCGCGGCTCATGGTCAAGAACCCGGTCATGTTCATCGTCGAGGTCGGGGCGGCACTGACGACCGTCCTCGCGATCGCCGAACCGTTCCTCGGTGGTGCGCAGGAGTCCGGCGGCTCGGCCGTGCCGGCGTCGTTCACCTGGGGCATCGCGATCTGGCTGTGGCTCACGGTCGTCTTCGCCAACCTCGCGGAGTCCGTGGCCGAAGGCCGCGGCAAGGCGCAGGCCGACAGCCTCCGCAAGACGCGCACCTCGACCATGGCGAACCAGGTCACGGCCTACGACGCCTCGGCTGATCCGTCCGCGGAGTACGCCGCCATCGGCCAGGTCTCCTCCGCGGACCTCACCCTCGGCGACGTCGTCGTGGTGACCGCCGGCGAGCTCGTCCCGGGCGACGGCGACATCGTCTGGGGCATCGCCTCGGTCGACGAGTCGGCGATCACGGGCGAGTCGGCCCCGGTCGTCCGCGAGTCCGGCGGCGACCGCAGCGCCGTCACGGGCGGCACCCGCGTGCTGTCCGACCGCATCGTCGTCCGCATCACCTCGAAGCCCGGCGAGACCTTCGTCGACCGCATGATCGGCCTCGTCGAGGGTGCGGCGCGGCAGAAGACGCCGAACGAGATCGCGCTCAACATCCTGCTCGCGAGCCTGTCGATCGTCTTCGTGGTCGTCGCGCTGACGCTCAACCCGATCGCTTCGTATGCGGCGGCTCCCGTCAGCGTCCCGGTCCTCATCGCCCTGCTCGTCTGCCTCATCCCGACGACCATCGGCGCCCTACTCTCGGCCATCGGCATCGCCGGCATGGACCGACTCGTGCAGCGCAACGTGCTCGCGATGTCCGGCCGCGCGGTCGAGGCCGCCGGCGACGTCACGACCCTGCTGCTCGACAAGACCGGCACCATCACCTACGGCAACCGCCAGGCGGTCGAGTTCATCGCCCTCCGCGGTGTCACGCCGGAGGAACTCGCGCAGGCCGCAGCCCGGTCCTCGCTCAGCGACCCGACGCCCGAGGGCAAGTCGATCGTCGACCTCGCGGCCGAGCGGGGCATCCACCTGGACGGGTCCGTGGCAGGCGAGATCGTCCCGTTCACGGCGCAGACCCGCATGAGCGGCCTCGACCAGCCGGACGGCGCACAGATCCGCAAGGGCGCAGGCTCGGCCGTGCTGGCCTGGGTGGAGTCGTTCGGCCCCCTCGCCGAGGCGACCCGCGCCGAGCTCCAGGAGCACGTCGAGGCGGTGTCCGCCGGCGGCGGCACCCCGCTCGTCGTCGCACAGACCGACACCACCGGCACCGCGCGGGTGCTCGGCGTCGTCCGCCTGAAGGACGTCGTCAAGGCCGGCATCGCGGAGCGGTTCGCCGAGCTGCGCGCCATGGGCATCCGCACGGTCATGATCACGGGTGACAACCCGCTCACCGCGAAGGCGATCGCCGCCGAGGCCGGAGTCGACGACTTCCTGGCCGAGGCGACGCCCGAGCAGAAGCTCGAGCTCATCCGCAAGGAGCAGGAGGGCGGCAACCTCGTCGCGATGACCGGTGACGGCACGAACGACGCTCCGGCGCTCGCACAGGCCGACGTCGGTGTCGCGATGAACACGGGCACTTCCGCTGCGAAGGAGGCCGGCAACATGGTCGACCTCGACTCCGACCCGACGAAGCTCATCGACATCGTCCGGATCGGCAAGCAGCTGCTCATCACCCGAGGCGCCCTCACGACGTTCTCGATCGCGAACGACGTCGCCAAGTACTTCGCGATCATCCCGGCCATGTTCGCCGGGGTGTTCCCGGGGCTCGCACTGCTCAACATCATGCAGCTGCACTCCCCCGCGTCGGCGATCCTCTCGGCGATCATCTTCAACGCGATCATCATCGTGATCCTGATCCCGCTGGCCCTCCGCGGCGTGAAGTACCGACCGCTCAGCGCCTCGAAGGTCCTCAGCCGGAACCTGTTGGTCTACGGACTCGGCGGCGTGATCGCGCCGTTCATCGGCATCAAGCTGATCGACCTCGTCGTCACCCTGATCCCCGGCTTCTGAGCCGACGACCCAGATCAAGCTGATCGACCTCGTCGTCACCCTCATCCCCGGCTTCTAGCCCCACCCAGCACACGAAAGCAGACAGATCATCATGAGTGCATCCCGCAGCGGCATCGCCCAGTACTGGGTCGCCATCAGGGCCATGCTCGCCCTCACCGTCGTCCTCGGCGTCGGCTACCCCCTCATCGTCACCGGCATCGGGCAGGCGACGATGTCCTGGCAGGCGAACGGATCCGCCGTCACCGAGGGTGACAAGACGGTCGGCTCGGCGCTCATCGGACAGTCGTTCACCGACGCCGACGGCAAGCCGCTGCCGCAGTGGTTCCAGTCGCGTCCGTCGGCGGCCGGCGACGGCTACGACGGTGGCGCGTCGAGCGGCAGCAACCTCGGGCCGGAGAACACCGACCTCGTCGCCTCGATCGAGGAGCGCCGCGCGGCCATCGCCGCCTTCGAGGACGTCGATCCGTCGAGCATCCCCGCCGACGCGCTGACGGCCTCCGCGTCCGGCCTCGACCCGCACATCAGCCCGGCCTACGCATTGCTGCAGGTGCCCCGTGTCGCCGCCGAGCGCGGCCTCGACGAGGACGAGGTCCGTGCCCTCGTCGAGCGCCTGACGCAGGGCCCCGACCTCGGCTACCTTGGGGAGTCCACGGTCAACGTCCTGCAGCTCAACCTCGCCGTGGCAGGACTGGACGGATAACCATGCAGCGCGGACGACACAGCGCGGCCCCCGGGGTCGGCAGGCAGAGCGCCATGCTCCAGGAGGACTGAACACCATGCAGCGCGGACGACTCCGGGTGCTCCTCGGCGCGGCCCCCGGGGTCGGCAAGACCTACGCCATGCTCGAGGAGGGCCACCGCCTCGCCGGGGAGGGCGTCGACGTGGTCGTCGCGGTCGTCGAGACCCACGGTCGGGTCGCGACCGCCGCTCTGACGGAGGGGCTCGAGACGTTGCCGCGTCGGGGCGTCGAGCACCGGGGCGTGACGCTCGACGAGATGGACCTCGAGGCCGTCCTCGCACGCCGCCCTGGACTCGCGCTCGTCGACGAACTGGCCCACACGAACGCCCCCGGCTCCACGAACGACAAGCGCTGGCAGGACGTCGAGGCCCTGCTCGCCGCCGGTGTCTCCGTGCTCTCGACGGTGAACATCCAGCACATCGAGTCGCTGAACGACGTCGTCCGGCAGATCACCGGGGCGCCGCAGCGGGAGACGATCCCCGACGCCGTGCTGCGGGCGGCCGACCAGATCGAACTCATCGACCTCGCTCCACAGGCACTCCGCGACCGGCTCGCCGGCGGCCGGGTCTACCCGGCCGAGCGGATCGACGCCGCCCTGTCCAACTACTTCCGCCTCGGCAACCTCACGGCACTGCGCGAGTTGGCGCTGCTGTGGCTGGCGGACGAGGTCGACTCCGCCCTGCGCGACTACCGCGCCGAACACGGCATCGACAGCACCTGGGAGGCGCGCGAGCGGGTCGTCGTGGCCCTCACCGGCGGCCCGGAGGGCGAGACTCTGCTCCGGCGCGGCGCTCGGATCGCCGCACGCTCCTCCGGTGGCGAGCTCATCGCGGTGCACGTGACGACGCAGGACGGCCTCCGGACCGCGAACCCCGGTGCACTCGCGCAGCAGCGAGC
This sequence comes from Plantibacter auratus, assembly GCF_050587365.1. NCBI lineage: Bacteria > Bacillati > Actinomycetota > Actinomycetes > Micrococcales > Microbacteriaceae > Plantibacter > Plantibacter auratus. The sequence continues at coordinate 399,407 of NZ_JBOBFV010000002.1, forward strand.
ACTCGTCGACACCCTCGGCGGCACCTTCCACCAGGTGGTCGGCGACGACGTACCGCGTGCGCTCGTGGACTTCGCGAAAGCGGCGAACGCGACGCAGCTCGTCATCGGTGTCAGCCGGCGCAGTCGCCTGTCCGCCGCGGTCACGGGGCCCGGCATCGGCAACACGGTCATCCGCGAGTCGGGCAACATCGACGTCCACATCGTCAACCACGAAGCGGCGGGCGGTCGGTTCCGACTGCCGAAGCTCGGCGGTGCCCTGAGCGCACGGCGCCACATCGCAGGCTTCGCGCTCGCGCTCATCGGCGGGCCGCTCGTCACCTGGCTCCTCCACCTCGCCCGCACCGAGGAGTCGATCACGAGCGAGGTGCTGTCCTACCAGCTCCTCGTCGTGCTCGTCGCGCTCGTGGGAGGGTTCTGGCCGGCGGTGTTCGCAGCCGTCCTGTCCGGGGTCACGCTCGACTTCGTCTTCGTCCAACCGCTCTACACCGTGACCATCGACGACCCGGCGCACCTCGTCGCGCTCGTGCTCTACGTCGTCATCGCCGTGATCGTGAGCGGCGTCGTCGACCTCTCGGCTCGGCGGGCTCGCACGGCCAGGCGCGCGGCGGCGGAGTCCGAGCTGCTCGCGACGGTCGCGGGCAGCGTGCTCCGCGGTGAGGGCGCCCTGCAGGCGCTCGTCAGCCGGACCCGCGAGTCCTTCTCGCTCGCCGGGGTGCGCCTCGTCTCGGGTGAGCAGGTCCTCGCGGTCGACGGCGAACCGACCCGCGGAGGCGACTTCACGAGCATCCCGATCGGCACCCGCGCGGTACTCGAACTGCACGGTGGCGTGCTCGCCGCCTCCGACCGCCGCCTGCTCGCCGTCATCGCAGCGCAGCTCGACGCCTCGCTCGAGCACACCGATCTGCGCGCCACCGCCCGGGAGGTCGGCCCGCTGGCCGCCACAGACCGGGTGCGGAGCGCGCTGCTCTCGGCGGTCAGTCACGACCTCCGGCGCCCCCTCGCCGCCGCGACCGCCGCCGTCACCGGCCTGCGCGCGACCGACGTCGAACTCACCACGGCGGACCGCCACGACCTCCTCGAGACCGCGGACGACAGTCTGCGCACGCTCGCGGCCCTCGTCACCAACCTGCTCGACGTGAGTCGTCTCCAGGCAGGCGTCCTCGCCGTGACCGTCGCGCCGATCGACGTCGAGGACGCGATCCTGCCGGCCTTCGACGAGCTCGGTATCGGGCCGCACGACGCCGAGCTCGACCTCGCGCCCGATCTTCCACCCGTCCTCGCGGACGCCGGCCTCCTGCAGCGCGTCATCGTGAACCTCCTGGCGAACGCGCAGCGGTTCAGCCCAGACGACACCCCCGTCCGGATCGCGACGAGCGGGTTCCGCGACGCCGTCGAGATCCGCATCGTCGACCACGGCCCGGGCATCGCGCCCGACCGGCGGGAGGACGTGTTCGTCCCCTTCCAGCGGCTCGGCGACACCGACAACCTCACGGGTCTCGGCCTGGGACTCGCGCTGTCGAAGGGCTTCGTCGAGGGGATGGGTGGCACACTCGAACCGGAGGACACGCCGGGTGGGGGCCTCACCATGGTGGTGTCACTGCCGGCGGCACGTGATCAGGAGGGAAACGCTCGATGAAGATCCTGATCGCCGACGACGACCCGCAGATCCTCCGGGCCCTGCGCATCACGCTCACCGCCCGCGGCTACGAGATCATCACGGCCGAGGACGGGACCGCTGCGCTCAACGCGGCGACGACGCACCGGCCCGACCTGTACCTGCTCGACCTCGGCATGCCGGGGCTCGACGGGCGGCAGGTGATCGAGGGCCTCCGCGGCTGGACCGACGCGCCCATCCTCGTGGTGTCCGGTCGTGCCGGCTCGACCGACAAGGTCGAGGCGCTCGACGCCGGAGCCGACGACTACGTGACGAAGCCCTTCGCGATCGACGAACTGCTCGCCAGGATCCGTGCGCTCACCCGGCGGGTCCCCGGCGCCGAGGCCGAACCCACCGTGCGGTTCGGCGACATCGTGGTCGACCTCGCCGCGAAGCAGGTCACCAGGCAGACCCCTGGTGCGTCCCCGGCCACCGTCCGCCTGACGCCGACGGAGTGGCAGGTGCTCGAGCTGCTCATCCGGAACGCCGGCAAGCTCGTGACCCGACAGATGCTGCTTACGGAGATCTGGGGTCCGACGCACGTGACCGACACCGGCTACCTGCGCCTCTACATCGCGCAGCTGCGGAAGAAGCTCGAGCCTGAGCCGGCCACTCCCCGCCACCTGCTCACCGAGGCCGGCATGGGGTACCGCTTCCAGCTCTGAGCGAGGGCTCGCGTCGAGTCGGGCAGGGTAACAGGTTGCAGCGCCCGAGGCCATGCCCCCGGAATCGCAGCTTGCACGCGTACCGTCGCAGTCGCGTCCGGGCTTTCCGGACGAGACCCATGCAGGTACCGCAGAACCAGAGAGGATGGCGCCCATGACCCAGGTCATCGAAACCATCGACGTCGACGTTCCCGTCTCCGTCGCCTACAACCAGTGGACCCGCTTCGAGGACTTCCCCAAGTTCCTCGACGAGGTCGACTCGATCACGCAGGTCACCGACACCCTCACGGAGTGGACGGTCACCGTCGCCGGACAGACCCGCACCTTCGAGGCGGAGATCACCGAGCAGCACCCCGACGAGCGCGTCGCCTGGAACAGCACCGGCGGCGAGGCGGACCACGCCGGCGTCGTCACCTTCCACCGCCTGGCGGACGCCAAGACGCGTGTCACCGTGCAGCTGGACTGGGAGCCCAAGGGCCTCCTCGAGCACCTCGGCGCAGCCGTCGGTGTGGCCGGCCATGCGGTCAAGAAGGACCTCGGCAACTTCAAGCAGCTCGTCGAATCCGAGGGCCAGACCGGACAGGGATGGCGTGGCGATGTCGAGTGACGGCCCCCGCCCCGGTCCCCCGCACACGCACGACGACGACGTGAAGCACGACGTGCCGAAGCCCGAGGAGGTCGACCCCGAGACGGGGACCGACGCCGAGGGCGACCCCGTCGAGAACCCGTCGGGCTGATCCTCCGGCGTCGGCCCGTCCGAGGCGAGCACCGCCCCGAGACGGGGACCGACGCCGACGGCGACCCCGTCGAGAACCCGTCGGGCTAGCAACACGCCCGTCACACCGCATCACCGCCTCTAGGCTCGGAGCATGAGTGCTCGCGCCGGTCAGGCGAACCCCCGCCCCGCGCTGTCCGCCCCTCTTCGGCGGCGGCGCGGGGCGATCTTCGTCTTCATGCTCACCGTCGGCGTGGGCCTGTCGTCCTTCATCGTCCGGACGCCGGCCGTCCGCGACCTCGTGCACGCGAGCACCGCCGAAATGGGACTCATCCTCTTCGGCATCTCCGTCGGATCGATGACGGGCATCCTGTCGTCCGCAGCGCTCGTCCGTCGGTTCGGTGCGCGTCGCCCGATCATCATCGGCGGAGCGGCGTTCGTCATCGGACTCGCGCTCCTCGCCCTCATGGCGGGTGCCGGGCAGGGCGTCGGTGTCTTCCTCGGTCTGATCGGCATCGGTCTGGGCTTCGGCCTCGCCGAGATCGCGATCAACATCGAGGGCGCGATGATCGAGCAGCTGTCCGGGCGGTCCATCCTGCCCGTGCTCCACGGCTGCTACAGCCTGGGTTCCGTCATCGGCTCGGTCGCCGGCATCGCGCTCACGGCGATCGCCTTCCCAGTGACGATCCATCTGCTGATCGTCGCGACCGTCGCGCTGGCGGCGCTGCTGTGGGCGATCCCGAAGATCCCGGCCGAGACCGGACGACAGTCGGACACGGGTGCCGGCTCCCCCGGGATCCGTGCGCAGCTCGCAATCTGGCGGCAGCAGCGCGTGATCTTCCTCGGCCTCATCGTGCTCGCCCTCGCGCTGGCCGAGGGCGCCGCCGGCGACTGGTTGCCGCTCATCATGGTCGACGGGCACGGCACCACGGCCGCCGTCGGATCGATCGTCTTCGCCGGGTTCGCCCTCGCCATGACGATCGGTCGTTTCGCCGGTGAACCGCTCCTCGCCCGCTTCGGCAAGGCCAATGTGCTGCGGGTGAGCGCGCTGGTGTCGGCGGTCGGGATCGCGCTCGTCGTGTTCTCCGACAGTGTCCTCGTCGCGGGGCTCGCGGTGCTGCTGTGGGGGCTCGGTGCGGCGCTCGGCTTCCCGGTGACCCTCTCGGCGGCGGGTGAGAGCGACGATCCGACGACGACCGTCGGCGCCGTCGCCTCGGCCGGCTACGTCGCGTTCCTCGTCGGTCCGCCGCTGCTCGGGTTCCTCGGAGAGCACTTCGGTCTGCGCGGCGCGATGATCGTGGTGCTCGCCGTCGTCGTCCTGGCGTCGTTCCTGACGTCCGCGGCGAAGCCCCAGGAGCGGCAGCGGACGGCCTCGCCAGCCGGTCCCTGAGTCGTTCCGCTCAGCGCGGGTGGCGCTTGGAGCGCCGGATGTATCCGGGCAGCAGCACGCGGCCGGAGACGCCCGTGCGGCGGGCGAGGATCTCGCCGAGGGTGACGCCGGCGGCGAGCGCGAGGCCGGTGAGGCCCGCCTGCAGCAGCTGTTCGACCCCCTCGGAACCCTGCTCGCCGTTCACGAGCGCGAGCATGCCGCGGTAGATCGCGAGCCCGGGCAGCAGCGGCACGATCCCACAGATGGTGAGGATGATCGCCGGGATGCGCAGCCGCGGGCCGAGCGCCTCCGCGGCGAAGCCGATGATGAGCGCGGCGAGCGCACTGGCTGCGGCGGGCGCGACGCCACTGCCGGAGACGAACACGAAGACGGAGAACGCGATCGCGCCGGTGACCCCGGCGAAGAACGCTGCACGGATGGCCGCCTGCGAGGCCATCGCCCAGGCGGCGGAGGCCACGGCCGCACCGACGATCTGCACAGCGACGGGCCACGGGCTCACCGGGAGGTCGAAGAGGACGAGGGAGATGCCGAGGCGCCGGGCGAGGTCGAGGACGCCACCGATGCCGACCACGATCCCGATGGTGAGGAGCATCACCTCGACGAGCCGTCCGCTCGCGGTGACGGGGAACCCGTTGATCGCGTCGTCGGCCGCCCCGACGAGCGAAGCGCCGGCGAGGAGGACGACGATGCCCGATGCGACGATGAGCGCGGGCGGCAGGGCCGAGAGGTCGTCCGGGACGTAGGGGCTGAGGATCGAGATGAGGACGGCGACGGTCGTGGCGATGGCCGCCCCGGTGAGTTGGAGGAAGAAGACCGGCAGCTTCCAGACGTTCAGTGCGCGGAAGGCGCTGTCGATGAGCGCGGTGGTGGCGGCGGCGAGCAGCATCGAGACGACGCCGCCACCGAGGAGGACGGCGACGGCCGCCGCCATCGTCGACAGCAGCACGGTGACGAAGCCACGGCGGTAGGTCCGTCGTGCGGTAAGGATGCGGTCGAGGTCGCGGTGGGCGGCGCCGAGGCGGGCGTGCAGTTCGTCGCGGAGGTCGGCCTCGTCGTCGCGGGCGACGTCGGTGACCGTCATGATCGGTTCGGATCGGTTGGTGATGCCCTCGGCGACCACGACGACCTTGGCGAGGCGGTCGAAGTCGGCGGAGGGCGAGCGGACCACGCGGAGCACGGTGACGCCCGGTGACAGCTCGGACCCGTCGTGCGCGATGAGGATGGAGGTGAAGGTGAGGTCGACCTGGCATTCGAGGTCGAACGCGCGGCACACGCGACGGATGGCGTCGGTGACCTCGGCCGCTGCTGCTCCGAGAGCCAGCATCGACTCGCCGATCCGGCCGGCCAGCTCGAGCACCTCGCGCACGGGCCGTTCCGCATTGAGGCGGATGACCGCCTGCTCGTCGACGCCCTCCGGCGCCGCTCCTCGGATTCCCCCGGCCAGCTGACTCAGCAGCGAACGCATACCCACCCGCTCATCGTACGAGCCACCGGTGACGGCTGGCTCGCCCTGGTGTTCGGCGGTCGTCTGTGCGAGGTCATGGGCGGGTCCGATCGGCCCGAATCCTGGTGATCATCTCGAATGTCAGTGGTCCATGTTGGACTGGGGTCATGACCGAGACCGCCACGTTCGACGACCCCGAGGTGCACGAGCGCTCGGGGTATCCGGAGCACCCGGAACACCCGAGCGATGTGTTCGCTGCTCGGATGGCGTCGTTCACCGACCGCTTCGTCGATCTCACCCGCCGCCGCGCGGCGCTCGACGCCGAGGAGGCGCACCTGCTGGCCGAAGCCTTCTCCTACGCCGATGCGACCGCGTCAGCGCTCGTCTCCGCGAGCACCACCTCGACCGACGCCCGCGACCTCGCGCGGCGGTCGATGTGCGCGTCGCTCGCGATCGCCACGAGGATGTCCGAATCGACGCTCCAGGCGCGGGTCGGCGACGCCGAGGCCCTCGTCCACCACGCACCCACCGTGCTCGAGGCCCTCGCGCAGGGTTCCATCAGCGGCGGTCACGCCCGCGCGATCACCGACCAGCTGCGCGACGTCCCGGCAGAGGGCCGCACGGTGTTCCTCGAGCAGGTGCTGCCCGTGGCCCTCCGATCGACGACCGCACGCCTGCGTCAGCGCGCGAGGGTCGTTCGGGAGCGGCTGCACCCCGAATCGATCACCGCTCGACGCACGCGCTCGATCACCGACCGCCGTGTCGAGCTCGAAGCTGCGACCGACGGCATGGCCTGGCTGCACTTGTTCACCACCGCCCCGCTGGCGCACGCGATCAGGAACCGCCTCGACGCCGTCGCGGTCCCGGCGCGGATCGCGGGCGACACCCGCACGCTCGCGCAGCTGCGCGCCGACGCCCTCGCGTCGCTCGCCGTGGCCGGCACGGTGCGCGACGACGTCGGTCCCATCCCGGTCGACCCGGAGACGACCGGGACGTTCACCTGGCTGCCCGGTTCCGCGCCGCTCGACGACGCAGCCAGGATCGCGGAGGCGGCGGTCGCCGCCGGGGCCGACCCCTTGCTCGTCGAGCCCGTCGGCATCGAGGCCCGCATCCGGGCCACCGTCCAGATGACCGTCCCGGCCCTGTCCACCCTCGGCGTCACCGACGAACCCGGCGTGCTCGACGGCTACGGCCCGATCGACCCCGACACCGCCGCCCGACTCGCCGTCACGGCCCCTTCCATGACCCGTATCCTCACCCAACCGGAAACGGGAGCCGTCGTGTCCGTCGGGCGCGAGCAGTACCGGGTACCGGCAGACCTGGCGCGCGCCGTCCGCCTGCGAGACACCACGTGTCGGGCTCCGGGCTGCGGACGAGCCGCCCGGAGCTGCGACCTCGACCACTCGGTCGCCTGGCAGGACGGCGGCACGACAGCTGTCGACAACCTGGCCTGTCTCTGCCGACATCATCACCGGCTGAAACACCTGCCGGGTTGGAACCTCGAGCACCACCCCGGCGGCATCCTCACCTGGACCACACCCGACGGCCGACGACACGAGACCAGACCCGAGCTCGCCGAGACGGGGTGAACCTGGGCGACCCGGGCTCAGTCCGAGACGACCGGCACCACGAACCGGTGCTCACCGTGCGCGACCACCTGCTCCTCCGCACCGGTGAGGGCGATCTCCGCGGTGACACCGACGGGCACGACCACATCGACCTCCAACGCCTCCCCGGCGACCCGCCAGGACACACTGATGCGCCCGTACGGCGACTCATGCGCGACCGCGGCCGACGTCAGCCGTGGATCCGGTCGCGGCGCGATCCGCACCCGGCGGTACCCCGGCGCGACACTCGTGAGCCCACCGATGGAGCGGTGCATCCAGTCGGCGACAGCACCCAGGGCGTAGTGGTTGAACGACGTCATCCCGCCGGGGTTCACGGTCCCGTCCGGGCGGAGGCTGTCCCACCGCTCCCAGATCGTCGTGCCACCCTGCTTCACCGTGTACAACCACGACGGGCACTCGTCCTCGAACAACAGGTCGTAGGCGGTCGACAGGTGGCCGCTGTCGGTCAACGCGTCCGTGATGAGCGGTGTCCCCGCGAAGCCGGTCGCGATACGGTTGCCGGCCGCGGCGACGAGCTCGGCGAGCCGACGACCTGCCCAGTCCCGCTGCTCCGAGGTCGGGAACAGTCCGAACTCCAGTGCCAACGAATACGCCGTCTGCGCATCGCTCGTCAGCTCGCCCGTCTCGAGCACGTACTCCGCGGCGAAGGCGTCCCGGACCGCCGCCGCGAGCCGCCCGTAGTGCTCGGCGTCGGCCGTCAGACCGAGTTCGGCCGCCGTCTCCCCCAGTCGCTTCGCCGACCACGCGAAGTACGCGGTCGCGACGAGGTAGCGGTCGGTCGCGGCATCGGCTGGGTCGTTCGGGGGTGCAGCCGGGTCGAGCCAGTCGCCGAGCTGGAAGCCCGTGTTCCACAGGTGGCCTGGCCCTGCGAGACGGTCGACGAGGTCCACCCACCGCTTCGCGCTCTCATACTGCGTCGCGAGCACCCCGCGGTCTCCGAACCGTTCGAACAGGGTCCACGGCGTCAGGACGGCGACGTCGCCCCACACCGCGCCCGGCCGGATCGGCGTCCACTCGCTGCCACCAGGGATGACCGGGACGTACCAGGGGATGGTCCCGTCGTCGAGTTGCTCCGCCTCCACGTCCCGCAACCACCCGCCCAGGAACCCCGCGCAGTCGTAGAGGAACGACGCCGTCGGGGCGAACACCTGGATGTCCCCGGTCCAGCCGAGCCGCTCGTCCCGCTGCGGGCAGTCGGTCGGCAGGCCGACGAAGTTGCCGCGCATCCCCCAGACCACGTTCTCGTGCAACCGGTCGAGCAGCGGGTCGGACGATTCGAACCACCCCGTGCGCTCCATGTCGCTGTGGTAGACGAGCGCCTCGACGTCCGACGGATCGAACGCGCCCGGCCATCCCGTGATCTCGGCGTACCGGAATCCGTGGAACGTGAAGCGCGGCTCCCACACTTCAACATGATCCGTGCCATCGGCGGCGTCGGATGCCGGACCACGCAGCGTGTACCGGTCGGTCGCGAGGGCACCACGCAGCGGACGGGTGTAGATCTCGCCGTCCTGCATGACCTCCGCATGACGGAGCTGCACGGTCGTCCCGCGCGCTCCGGAGACCCGGATGCGGAGGCGACCCACGAGGTTCTGCCCGAAGTCGAGCACCGTGGCGCCCGAGGGCGAGGTGGTCACCTCCACCGGCGAGACGACCTGCGTGTTCCGGACCGGCGGCCCCTGCGGCGCCACCAGTGTCCCGGTATCGCGCGATCCGACGGCGACGGGCGAGAAACCCTCCCCGTCGAACCCTGGAAGCGACCAACCGGCGACCTCCTCACGCGCGTCGTAGTGCTCGCCGAAGTAGAGGCTGCTGCGGAGGATCGGCCCGAACCCGGCCGTCCAGTCGGCGTCGGTGGCGATCGTCGTGCGCGTGCCGTCGGCATGTGTCACCTCGAGCTGCGCGATGAGCGACAGGTCGGCCCCGTACAGGTTGGGATACCCGCCGTGGAAGCCGATGCGGCCGCGGTACCAGCCGTCACCGAGCCAGGCCCCGATCGCGTTCCCACCCGCACGCAGCGCGTCGAGGACGTCGTACGTGCGGTGCGTGAGGCGCTCGCCGTAGACGGTCCAGTCCGGCGCCAGGGCGTCCGCCCCGATACGACTCCCGTTGATCTCGACCTCGGCGAGCCCGTGGGCGGTCACGTAGAGGCGGGCGGAGACGACGTCGTCCGGCAGCGAGAACTCCCGACGGACGAGTGACGGTCGCCGTTCGGCCTCCGGGTCCTCCTCCCACGCGCCGCCCACCGGTGCCGCCGTCCAGTCGGACGGCTCCAGCAGGCCGGCCTCCACGGTCGCCGACTCGCTCCACGCCGACCACGCACCGTCACGATCCTGGACCCGGATCCGCACCACGGCCGCCTCACGCGACACGAGTGGCTCGAACGGCCAGTCGACCAGCACCTGCTCGGAGGAGGCGACCGGCTCCGCCTCCGTGCGGCCGTCGGCGCGCAACGCCTCGACCTGATACGCGGACTGCTCGAAGTCGGACGGAGCGGTGAGCTTCCAGGACAACCGCGGAGACGCGACGCCGATGCCGAGCGGCTCACGGAGGTGCTCGAAGCGTGGCGCGGTCACGGTGACCTGCTCGGCGGCGGCGGGAGGACGTCCGGCCTGGTCGGACGTGGTGGCGGTGATGGAGGTGGTCATGGCGAGACGTCGCCTTTCTCCCGGTCGGAGCGGACCCGGGTGAGCGGAGTGGTGGGAAGCGCGAGTAAGGGCGCTGGGGACGGCGGCGACTGAGGGATCAGCCCTTGACGGAGCCCGCCGTGAGCCCCTTCATCACCCGCTGGTTCAGCACGAGGTAGAGCACGAGGGTGCCGAACACGTTGATGCAGATGGCTGCGAACAGCGGGCCGTACTGCGTGGCCCCGAACTCGCCGGTGAAGTTGAGCAGCCCGACCTGGATCGTGCGGAGGTCGGAGCTGTTCGTGAAGGTCAGCGCGATGAGCAGGTCGTTCCAGATGAAGAAGAACTGCACGAGGGCGATCGTGAAGATCCCGTTCCGGACCATCGGGAACCCGATGACGAAGAACGAGCGGATGATGCTCGCGCCGTCGAGGGTCGACGCTTCGAAGACCTCGCGCGGGATCGCCCGGAAGAAGGTCGCCATCATGAACACCGTGAGCGGGAGGCCGATCGCGGTGTAGGTGATGATGAGCGGCCAGAGCGTGCCGGAGAGCCCGGTCTGGAAGTAGACGGTGAACAGCGGCAGCAGGATCATCTGCCCCGGCACCATGATGCCGACGAGGAACGCCAGCAGGACGCCGTTCCTCCCCTTCCACACCATGACCTCGAGGGCGAAGCCGGCTGCGGTCCCGAGGACGATGATGAGCGCGAGCGCCGGGAACACCGCGAGCGCGCTGTTCGTGAGGTACTGGCCCATGTTGCCGGTGGTCCACGCTTCGACGTAGTTGCCCCAGGCGATCGAGGACGGCAGGGCGAAGGCGTCGCCGTTGATGAACTCGTCGTTCGTCTTGAACGAGCTGATCACCAGCCAGAACAGCGGATAGATCGTGATGACGAGGATGACCGCGACAAGGACGTTCAGGGGCAGTTTGACCAGCCCGCGGCGGAAGCGGCGGGCGCCGGGCGAGACGCGCGGTCGGCGCTCGGGGGTCTTCGCGGGAACCGCGGTGGCGGGCAGGGTGCTGGAGGTCATCGGCTCAGGCTTTCGTGAGGTCGCGACGCGAGGAACGGAAGATGAACACGGTCACGACGAGGCAGATGATCGTCAGCAACAGGGCGATGGTGCTGCCGTAGCCGTACTCGCCGTAGGAGAACGACGTCTGGAACATGTAGAGCGTCAGGGGGCTCGTCGCGTTGCCCGGCCCGCCGTTCGTGAGCGCGATGATCGAGTCGAAGACCTTGAGGGTGCCGTTGATGCTGAAGATGATCGCCGACAGCAGGACGGGCAGCGACAGCGGGATGACGATGTGGCGCACGAGGCTCCAGCCGGTCGCTCCGTCGAGGCGGGCGGATTCCAGCGTGTCCTCGGGGATCTCGACGATGCCCGCGTACAGCAGGACGCCGTAGAAGCCGATGGAGCGCCAGATGTCCATGATCGCGATCACGAGGAACGCGTTCGCGCCGCTGCCGAACCAGTCGACGGAGTCGCCGCCGAAGCTGGTGATGACCGTGTTGACGACGCCGGTGGAGGGTGCCACCTCGAACATCTTCTGGAAGAGGAGCGCGACCGCGACGGTCGGCAGGACGACCGGGAAGAACACCAGTGTGCGGATGATGCCGGACGAACGCTTCAGGACGAACACGTACAGGAGCGACATCAGGTACCCGATGAAGACCTGCCCGATCGTGACGACCAGGGCGTACTTGACCGTGAAGAGGACCGCGTCCCAGACCTTCGGATCGCCGGCTGCGCGCAGGAAGTTGTCCACGCCCACGAAGGTGAAGCCGGTGATGGCGTTGCCTTCGAAGACCGTGTAGCCGAGCGACCAGATGACCGGGACGAGCATCACCAGGGTGTAGACGAGGAGGGCGGGACCGAGCAGGATCGCGATCGCCCGCTTGTCGCCGAGAACGTGTTTCATGTCATGTCACTTCCGTGTGCAGCCGCGGTTGGAGGCGGGCGACGGCGCGAGACCGCCGCCCGCCGCGGATCAGTTGTCGAGGTCCGCCTGGACGAGCTGCATGAACTCCTCGGGGCTGATCGCCCCGGTCACGAGCTGTGCGGCGTTCGTCTGGCTGGTGGTCGTCGCCTTCGTGGAGAAGAGCGCCTCGAACCAGAGCACGCTCGACGTCGACTCGGAGATCGTCGTCTGGATCTCCTGGGTGAGCGGTGCGACGCCGGTCACCTCGGTGTTCGTCTTGAAGCCCGAGATGGTGCCCTGATCCTGGAGCGCCGCGCTGCCGTAGTTCTCGGCGATACAGCCGAGCCAGTCGCCGACCTTGTCGTCGTAGAGCTTCGCGTTCATCGTCGTCGGCAGCCCGACGTTCGCCGGGTACTCGTCGATCGAGCCCTTGCCGCCCTCGACGGCCGGGAACGGCATGAAGCCGACGTTGTCGATGCCGATCTGGTTCGCCGTCTCGTCGTTCATCGACTCGAGGATCCAGCTGCCCATGTAGAACATCGCGGCCTTGCCGGTGAGGAACTGCTGCGCGGCCGTGTCGTAGTCGATCGATCCGACGCCCTGCCCGAAGTAGCCCTTCGCGCCGAGGTCGGCGACGGCAGCGGCCGCCTCGACGTACTCGGGGTCGGTGAGCTTCGCATCGCCGTCGGCGACCTTCTGGAGCGCATCGGCGCCGAGGTCACGGAAGAGGTAGTCGCCGACGAGACGCGTGAGCGGCCAGCCCTGCTCCCCGGAGGCGGAGAACGGGGTGACGCCCGTCTTCGAGATGGTGTCGGCAGCGGTGACGAGCTCGTCCCACGTCTGCGGGATCTCGACGCCGGCGTCGGCGAAGATCTGCTTGTTGTACCAGATCCCCTCGATGTTGTACTGGTAGGGCAGCACGTTGAACTTGCCGCCGTAGAGCGCCTTGATGGTGCTGATCGCCGCGGGCTCGATGTCGTCGAGCGCGTCGAGGTCGGTGAGGGCCTGCTCGAAGTCGACCACGTTGCCGGAGCCGTCGAGCGTCTTGGTGAGATCGGGAGCGTTACCAGCCGCGTACATGACGGGGAGGGAGTTCTGCCCGGCGAGCAACTGGAGCTTCTGGTCGAGGTTCGTCTGCGGGACCGTCTCCACCTTGAGCGGTAGGGCCGTGTTCTCCGCCTTGCACTGGTTCTCGCTGAGGGCCGTGATCTGCCCCGGGATCATCGTGTTCTCGGAGTTGATGAGGTAGGTGAACGAGGACGCCGTCGTCGTGCCACCGCCGCCACCACAACCGGTGAGGACGAGAGCGAGCGCTCCGGCGCTGGCGGCCAGCGGAGCCAGGACGGCTTTCCGGCGCATGGGTCGTGTCATTGCGATTCCTCCTTGAATGCAGGCCCCGAGCGGTGCCGTGTGTTGTTGACGCGCATCAATTGATGCGCGTCAAGTGATGAGACTAGGTAAACTGGCTTCGATCCGCAAGGTGGAATCGGTAACGATTCACCGATCGACGCGGATCACGACGAGGGTGGGCGAAGATGTCGGAAGCGAGAGCACGGCGCGGGCAGCACGGGGACTCGCGGATGGGCGACGTCGCCGAGCGCGCGGGCGTGTCGCACGGCACCGTGTCGAACTTCTTCAACCGACCCCACCTGCTCAGTGACGCGACGCGCGAGAAGGTCGCCGCCGCGGTCGACGCCCTCGCCTTCGTCCCCAACGACGCAGCCCGCACGCTCGCGAAAGGCACCGGCAACACCGTCGGCGCCGTGCTCGTCGACATCGGGAACTCGTTCTTCGTCGACATCGCACGTGGGATCGAGTCCGCAGCGGCGGAAGCCGGGCTCAAGCTGCTCCTCGCCAACAGCGACGTCGACCTCCAACGCCAGAACGACTACCTCGACCTGTTCGACGAGACCCGCGTGCGCGGCATCATCCTCGCTCCGCTCGACGGCGAACAGCGGGGCGCGGCCCGTGTGCGCAGCCACGGCCGCCCGGTGGTGTTCGTGAACTGGCCGGGCGACCCCGCGCAGTCCTGCGGCGTCATCGTCGACGAGGAGTTCGGCGGCTACCTGGCCGCGAGCCACCTCATCGGTCTCGGACGGACCAGGCTGCTGTACGCCGGTGGACCGCTCCACCTGCACGCCGTCGCCGACCGTCTCGCGGGCGTGCGACGCGCCGTGTCCGAGCACGCAGGCGTCGAGCTCGAGGTCGCCGAGACCCACAGCCTCACCACGCGGGTCGGCCGCATCCTCGGTGAGCAGCTCGCCGACCGCGCGGTTGCGGACCGCCCCGACGCGGTCGTCTGCGCCGCCGACTCGCTGGCCGTCGGGTGCATCGAGCACCTCGTCGCCGCCGGGTTCAGCGTCCCCGACGACATCGCCGTCACCGGCTACGACGACAACCACTACGCCGCCGAGAGCGCCGTCCCGGTGACGACGATCGCGCAGCCCGGCCGGGAGATGGGCGTGATCGCAGCCGGACTGCTCGCCGAGGAGGTCGACGAACCGGCGACGCACGAGCACCGCACGGTCGTCCTCAAGCCGGAACTCGTCGTCCGGCGCAGCTCGGTGCGGTGACCGCGGCAAGCTCCGCGGATCCCCACGGTTACGATGGATCCCCGTGACTGATCGCCGACTCCCGCTCCTCGCGCAGCTGCGCCGGCGCATGCCGCTCGTCCGACTCGGGACGGATCCCGCCGACTCGGGGACGTCGCTCCGCCGTTCGCTCGGTGTCTGGCAGCTCACGATGATCAGCGTCGGCGCGACACTCGGCACCGGTATCTTCGTCGTCCTCGGCACCGCCGTCCCGCTCGCCGGGCCCGCCGTGTGGATCGCGTTCGCGGTCGCCGGACTCGCAGCGCTCTTGTCGGCCCTGTCCTACGCCGAGATGGCCGGTTCGGTGCCGGTCTCCGGATCCAGCTACTCCTACGCCTATGCGACCATGGGTGAGGGCGTCGCCTGGGTGTGCGGTTGGTGCCTCGTGCTCGAGTACGGAGTCTCCGTCGCTGCGGTCGCCGTTGGTGCCGGCCAGTACGTGAACGAGGCGCTCGCGGTGTTCGGCCTGGGACTGCCGCCGGCACTCGCGAACCCGATCGGCGTCGCCGACGGCCTGATCAACCTGCCGGCCGCGGCCCTCGTCCTGCTCGCGATGCTGCTGCTCGTCCGCGGTGCGAAGGACAGCGCCTGGGCGAACACGATCATGGTGTTCGTGAAGCTCGCCGTGCTGCTCGTCTTCGTCGTCATCGCGTTCTCGGCGTTCTCCCTCGGCAACTTCGAACCGCTCGCGCCCATGGGGGTCGCCGGCATCGCGGCAGCCTCCAGCCGGTTGTTCTTCTCCTACATCGGCTTCGACGCGGCATCGACCGCCGGCGATGAGGCGACGAACCCGCGTCGCGACCTGCCGCGCGCGATCATCCTGTCGATGGTGATCGTCACCGCCGTCTACATCCTCGTCGCCATCGCCGCGATCGGTGCCCGGCCGTGGACCGCCTTCGCGGACGACGAGTCCGCGTTCGTCGGCATCCTCACCGAGATCACCGGGCAGCCGATCGTCGCGCTCTTCTTCTCCATCGGCGCGGTCATCGCGATCGCGAGCGTGGTGCTCACCGTCTACTACGGGCAGACGCGCATCCTGTACCGGATGGCGCAGGACGGCATGGTGCCGCGGGTGTTCTCGCGCGTGGGTCGTCGCAGCGGGACGCCCGTCGCCGGGACCGTCATCGTCGGTGCGGTCGTCGCCGTGGTCGCCGCCCTCATCCCGCTCGGCGAGCTCGCCGACGCCACGAGCATCGGCACGCTGTTCGCGTTCGCCCTCGTGAACCTCTCGGTCATCCTGCTGCGTCGCCTGCGCCCGGACCTCGACCGCAGCTACTCCGTCCCGCTGTTCCCGGTGGTCCCCGCGCTCGGCATCGTCATGTGCCTCGGGCTGATGGTGTCGCTCGGTGGGACGACCTGGATCGTGTTCCTCATCTGGATGCTCGTCGGAGCGGCGCTCTACCTCGGGTACGGGCGCCGGCACTCGACGGTCGGCGCGCTCAGCGACGCGGAGTACGCCGAGGCGATCGCCGCGGAGGACACCTCGCACAGGTAGTGCGCTGCGCCCCAGATGACGCCCTGTTACGGGCGAGGCCGATTGCCAGGCGACGTCCGGGACTCGTGATGCAGGATCGTGCGTATGACCCGACAGATCCGCTTCAACGCCTTCGACATGAACTGCGTCGCCCACCAGGCGTCGGGGATGTGGCGTCATCCCGACGACCGCTCGAGCACCTACAAGGACCTCTCCTACTGGACGGACCTGGCACAGCTGCTCGAGCGCGGCAACTTCGACGGCATCTTCATCGCCGACGTCCTCGGCACCTACGACGTCTACGGCGACAGCAACGAGGCCGCGATCCGCAACGGCGCACAGGTGCCGGTGAACGACCCGATCCTGCTCGTGTCGGCGATGGCCGCGGTGACGAAGCACCTCGGGTTCGGGGTAACCGCCGGCACCGCCTATGAGCACCCGTACCCGTTCGCGCGGCGCATGTCGACGCTCGACCACCTGACGAAGGGGCGGGTCGGCTGGAACGTCGTCACCGGCTACCTGCCGAGTGCGGCGCGCAACATGGGGCACGACGACCAGCTCGAGCACGACGAGCGGTACGACGTCGCCGACGAGTACCTCGAGGTCCTGTACAAGCTGTGGGAGGGCTCGTGGGAGGACGACGCCGTCGTGCGCGACCGCGAGACAGGCGTGTTCACCGACCCGACGAAGGTCCACGAGATCGGGCACTTCGGCAAGCACTACACGGTGCCCGGCATCCACCTGTCCGAGCCGTCCACGCAGCGGACGCCGGTCATCTACCAGGCCGGTGCGTCGCCGCGCGGCATCCAGTTCGCCGCGGGCAACGCGGAGGCGATCTTCGTCGGTGCGTCGACGAAGGCAGGCTTGAAGGCGACGGTCGGACGCATCCGTGACGCCCTGGAGGCCGCCGGTCGCGACCGGTACTCGGCGAAGATCTACACGCTGCTCACGATCATCACCGACGAGACGAGCGAGCAGGCCCAGGCGAAGCACGAGGACTACCTGCAGTACGCGTCGCAGGAGGGTGCGCTCGTGTTCATGTCGGGCTGGATGGGCATCGACCTGTCGCAGTACGACCCGGAGGAGCCGATCGGCAACGTCAAGAGCAACGCCATCCAGTCGGCGGTCGCCAACTACCAGGCGGCCAACGAGGAGGGTGGCGAGTTCAAGGTGAAGGATATCGCGCGCATGGGGGCGATCGGTGGGCTCGGTCCGCGGATCGTCGGGAGTGCGTCGGAGATCGCCGACACCCTGCAGGAGTGGGTGGAGGAGACCGACGTCGACGGCTTCAACCTCGCCTACGCGATCACTCCGGGCACCTTCGAGGACATCGTCGAGTTCGTCATCCCCGAGCTGCGACGCCGCGGCGCCTACCCCGAGGAGTACGTCGAGGGCAGCCTCCGCCACAAGCTCCACGGCCGTGGCGACCGTCTCCCCGAAGAGCACACCGGGGCTCGCTACCGCTACGCGAAGTAGGTTCCGCCTCGCCGGTCCCGGAGCCCCTGGTCCCTGAGCCTGTCGAAGGGCCGGTCCCTGAGCCTGTCGAAGGGCACCAGTCCCTGAACCTGTCGAAGGGCACCAGTCCCTGAGCCTGTCGAAGGGCACCAGTCCCTGAGCCCCAACCACCTCGGTCCCTGAGCTTGTCGAAGGGCACCACGCACCCAACCGACCGCGACCCGCTCCCCCAACCACCCCGGTCCCTGAGCCCGTCGAAGGGCACCACGCACCCAACCGACCGTGACCCGCTCCCCCAACCACCCCGGTCCCTGAGCTTGTCGAAGGGCACCACGCACCCAACCGGCAGCGACCCGCTCCCCCAACCATCCCGGTCCCTGAGCCTGTCGAAGGGCACACGGACACACCCCGCCCTTCGACAACCTCAGGCACCGAGGAGCACTCCGATCAGCGCGCCCCGAGCCACTCCCGCACAGCCGTCTCGAACGCCTCCGGCGCGACGTTCCACTCCAGCCCGTGCGGCGCCGCATCGACCTCGACCAGCTCGAACGACGGTGAGCGACGAGCGACGGCCCGCGTGAGTTCCACGGGGATCGTCGTGTCGCCGGGCGAGTGGATCGCGAGCGTCGGCAGGCCGTCGATCGGCCCGGCGGACAGCGCGCGGACCGGAACCGCGCCGCGCACCCCGGCGGATCGCGCCAGCACGGGCGTCGAGAGCACGGCGAGCGCCGTGTGTACGAGGAACCGCGGCACCCCGGCGACCGCGGCAGCATGCAGCACCGTCTCGCTGAGGCCGAGCATCGGCGAGATGAGGATCGCGCCCTGCACCGCGTCGGGCCGTGATCGGGCGGCCGCAAGACTGAGGGCGGCACCGTAGGACCACCCGCAGACGATCACCCGCCGCGCACCGAGTGCCACGGCGTCGTCGATGGCCGCGACGACGCGCTCGACGTCCCTGGCATCGGCCCCGGAGCGCCGCTCGGCGAACGCCGAACCGAGGCAGGTGACGAGCGACGGTAGGCCCGCGCGCTGCACGGCCTGCACGGAGCGGAGGGTCGCGAGCGGGGATGCTCCGAGTCCGTGGGTGTGCACGACCCAGGTGTCGCCATGAGCGTCGCCGTCTACGGTCCCCTCGAATCGCCACGCCCCCGACCGTGTCCTCGGCACGCGCGCCTCGTCCACCCCGAGGTCCGTAGGTGTCACGGCTGCGCCGGTGAACCGCGCACGGGTCGCTCCGGCTGGAACCCGGCTGGCGATCACGGCTCGCATCACGGAACCGTCTATCGTCTCGCGGCCGATCACTGGTCCGACGATGACCCGCGAGCCGTCGTCGAACTCGAGCCCGTATCGTCCCGGCAGCGCGGTGGCAGCGTTCCGTTCGAGCCGCACGGTCATCGGCGACGAGGTCGGCAACACCTCGCTGTAGTGCACTCGTCCGGCCCCGATGACGCGCCGGGCGACCATGGCGCTCGCGACCCCGAACCCGGCGACGGCAACGGCGGCGAGGCCGGCCACGACGACACCTGCACTGCGCTTCACGTCACACCCTCGATCCCGTCCCGCTCGGGGAACGGTGAACCAGCCTAGCTGCGGGCCGCAGATTGACTGAGCCGGCCCCGGCGACCGACCGAGCGCAGGTCCCATCCCCGGACCTCGAGCCCACACCCGGACCCGGACCCCGAGCCCACCCCGGTCCCCGAGCCCAGCCCCGATCGCTGAGCCCACCCCCGGTCCCTGAGCCCAGCCCCGGTCCCTGAGCCCAGCCCCGATCCCTGAGCCCACCCCGGTCCCTGAGCTTGTCGAAGGGCACACGACCACACCTCGCCCTTCGACAAGCTCAGGGACCGAACAAGGGCCGCACGCCGGGACCGAACAAGGGGCGCACGCCGGGTCCGACCGGAGGCCTCCGCGCCGGGTCCGACCGGAGGCCCGCCGGGTCATGTACGATTACTCAGGACGCTCCGGCGCCACGCGGATGTAGTTCAATGGTAGAACTTCAGCTTCCCAAGCTGATAGCGCGGGTTCGATTCCCGTCATCCGCTCCATACACCAGGTCAGCGGTCGCTCTAGAGTCGACGACATGCCCTCGATTCGGAACATCTCCGTCGGCCTTCCCATCCGAGACGGTCACGTACTCGTCTTGAACGGCGTGGACACCGTGAAGGACCAGGCCTTCCATCGCGCGATCGGGGGCGGCATCGAGTTCGGCGAAACCGCGGAAGCCGCTCTGCGCCGCGAGTTCGTCGAGGAGCTCGGCGTCACGCTGGGCCCCGTCACCCTGCTCGACGTCGCGGAGAACATCTTCGAGTACGAGGGTGAGCGAGGCCATGAGATCGCCCACATCTTCGCCGTCGAGTCCGCCGAGATCGATGCCATACCGCTCGACGCCCGCCTCCACGTCCTGGACGAGGGAAGTCCGGTTCGGTGGGTGTCGATCAGCGAGACCGATCACCCCTTCTACCCGGCAGGTGTCACACGCCTCCTCCGTTACCCGGCGCTCATCACCTCATCGCACCAGGCCGTTCGCCACATCGACTCGCCGTGACAACACCTGGCCCGGCCATGCGTCAGCCCCGTCGCCGACCGTGAACGTCACGTCACGCTCATAGCCAGCAGCCTCATAGAAGCGGACGAGATCTCCCGTTCCACCCGCGTAGCAGTCGACCCGCATGCGACCGACCCCGGCGGCCTGGGCGCGCTCCTCGGCGAATGCCAGCAAGCGGCGACCGGTACCCTTCGCCCGCGGGTCGCGCGAGCCGATCAACACGCGGACGTAGACCTCCGGCTCGGTGGCGGCCGGCACGTACTCGAGCGCCTCGCCCAGCACGAGCGCTCCGCAGACGCCGACCGTGGGATGCTCGGCGACCCAGGCATCGGATGAAGCACACCACTGCTCGACACGCGTGATCCAGCGCTCCTGCCCAGATGCAGGTTCGGTACCCCACTGCCGCGTGTTGCCGATCCGCACGAACCAGGCGATTGCTTCATCGAAGAGCGCCAGCACCGCTGCTGCGTCCGCCGGGACGGCCCGACGGATCTTCAACTGCACCCGATCGCCCATGCTCGACGCAGGCTCCAACCCACCCGTCATCGAGCTTTCTCAAAACGCTTCGACATGTCGCCTGCTCTCTCCATCCGATGCCAGGTTGGCATGAGTCGCCCACGGGAGGCCAACACCTGCAGGGCTTGAGCCGGCGGACTCGACGAGATCGCGTCAGCCTTGCAACCGTCGGAGGATGACCCACCAGATGAGCCCGGCAATGCCGATCACGAAGAACACCGCACTGAGCATGTAACCTCCGGCGCTGCCTCCCCCCATGGCCGTGGTGACTGAAACGAGGAACGCTGGCAGCAGTCCGAGGACAGTGATCCAAGCGGCGATCCGCCGCAGCAGCATGCGCCTGCGTGTGGTGGTCATGAGTGGCCTCTCCGGTGTTCGTTCGAGCATCCGCGTCAGACGTCTCCGCTGGACGATCCTCTCATCAAGGCGCTCAGCTGTGCGTCGTGTTCGCCCGCATCTCCTCAACGGTCATCTCCGGCGCGCCGCCGGCGGCCGCCTCCGGGTCCATCCAGACGAAGTCCCAGTGGTGGCCGTCGAGGTCGTCGAAGCTCTTCGAGTACATGAAGCCATGGTCCTGTTCGCCGGCAGGCGTAGCCCCGCTCGCGATGGCCTTCTCGACAATCGAATCGACGTCGCTTTTGCTCTCAGCGCTGAGAGCGAGCTGCACCTCGGTGGAGGTGGTGGCGTCGATGATCGACTTGCTCGTGAACTCCGCGAAGAACTCCCGCGTGAGCAGCATCGCCGTGATCGTGTCGCTGATGACCACGCTGATCGCGTTCTCGTCGCTGAACCCCTCATTGATCGAGTACCCGAGTGCTTCGAAGAACACCCGCGACCGTGCCAGGTCGCTGACGGGAAGGTTGACGAAGATCGTGGTGGACATCGGGGCCGTCTCTCTCGAGGGTGCCGGCGGCCCGTTGCCGTCGATCGTTTTCGAATCATGACGAGGATGGTCGACCACGTCAAGAGTCATCCGACGCGAAGCGGCTCGAGCAGCGCACGCCTGTCGTCACGACCGAACGTCCGCGCACGGATTCACGCCTCCATGTGGTGGACAGCAGCCACCGACAGTGTCGGCCGGTCAGCCGGTCAGCCCTTCAGCCGGTGGCGACGAAAACCCGACCGTCCGTGGACACCGTCACCGGCTCCGGGCCCGGAGAGACGAACGCCGCTGTCCCGCGCTCGAGCACGACGGTGTCCGCACCCTGTTCCACCCGCGCTGTACCACCGGTCACGAGGATCACCGCCGCCTGGCCGCGAGCAAGGTCGGTCGCCGTCCCGGGATCGATCCGGACGAGCCGGAAATCGTCGACCGGCACCGGGTACATGACCCCACCGCCGGTTCGCACGATCGGCTCGACGAACGGGACCGGCGACGGTTCGAAATCGAGAACCGCGAGAAGCTCCGGGACGTCGACGTGTTTCGGCGTCAGTCCGCCGCGAAGCACGTTGTCACTCGAGGCCATGACCTCGACCCCAAAGCCGGAGAGGTAGGCGTGGATGTTCCCCGCGGGCAGGAACAACGCCTCACCCTCCCGCAACGTCACGAGGTTGAGGAGCGCCGCGACGACGATGCCGGGGTCCCCCGGGTACTCTTCGGCGAGCTGCAGGATGAGCTCGCGCTCGGCCGACCAGCGCGATCGACGGTCGGCGTCCGGGACCGCTCCGCTGCCGGTGCCGACACCGGCGGCCGTCACCAGGGCGGCGACCACGCCGGGCGTCCGTCGTTCGAGCACCGCTCGCACCGTCGGTTCCAGACCGGCGTCACGTAGCTCCGCCTCGAACGCCTCGAGCACCATCCGGTCCGGCCCCTCGACGTAGGCGGACAGGTGCATGAGGAATGCGCGCGATTCCTCGACCGCCCGGAATCCGCAGAGGGCGCGGAAGCCGTCCTGCAGGGAGACGATGATCTCCGGCTTGTGCCAGGCGTCCTTGTAGTTCCGATGCGGTGCATCCAGCGGCACGCCGCGGCGGTCCTCGTCCGCGAACCCCGCCCTGGCCCGGTCGGGCGTGGGGTGGACCTGGAGGGAGAGCGGCCTCGCGGCGGCCAACAGCTTCACCAGGAACGGCATCCTGGAGCGCCCACCGAGAGCCGCGTCGGGGTCCGACGCGATCCAGTCGTTGAGGCTGTCGGGACGACCGTGACCCGGCTCGACGAACTCGGTCACGCTGCCAGGGTGTGCCCCGAGCCAGAGCTCCGCCTGGGGCGAACCGTCAGCGGGTACCCCCAGCAGCTCCGGGATGGCCGTCGTAGACCCCCAGGCGTACCGCTTGGGGTCGCTGGTGATGCGGTGCAGCGCCATCAGAGAGCCCGCCGTCGACCGCGGACCAGCAGCAGACCACCCATCGCGAGCAGCGCGAACGCGCCGACGATCCAGGGCGTGGCGTCCAGGCCGGTGCGGGCGAGGTCGCCCGTCGGCGCCACCGGGTCGGTGCCGCCCGACCCTCCCGGCTGTCCCGTGCCCGGCTGTCCCGTGCCCGGCTGTCCCGTGCCCGGTTCCGGCTCCGGCTCCACCGCCGCGACCGTCGTGACGACGTCGTCGACCAGCAGGGTGCCTGCCCCCTCACCACCGAGGTAGAACCCGATCTGGGTGACGGAGGTCGGGTCGAACGCCGCCTCGCCGGCCCAGGCCGGTGGGGCGAAGGCCGAGAACGGGATCTCGATCAGCTGCCAACCCTCGCCCTCGATGGGCGCGACCGTCTCCCAGTACGTCCCACGCGTCACGAACTGGACGGTGACGTCGTCGCCCGGTGTCCCCTGCACCCAGAGCTGGAGCCCGGTGTAGCCCCACCAGTCCTGCGGCGTCTGGAAGGTGCGGACGACGCCGGCATAGCCGGGACCGGCGAGGTCGTACGCGGCCGACATCGCGTTCGTGCCGGTGTCGGGGTTCGGCGTGAGCGTCGGTGTCACGGCGCCGCCCCCGGTGTTCCGCACGTAGGCGGCCTGCAAGGCGGCGTCATCGGCGTACGACTCGAAGTCCTCGACGACGAGCGGTTCGCTCGGCAGCGCCTTCATGAGGAAGTCCGCCGCTCCCGTGCTCGAGGCGGTCGTCCCGGCTCCGTTGACCGCGGTGACCGACCACCAGTACCGCTGTCCCGGCGTGAGGGAGACCGTCGGGGTGACCGAGGGGGTTCCGACACCGTCGACGACGACGACCGGGTTTCCGAGGTCGGCCTGCGCGGCGAGCGTGAAGCGGTAGTAGGCCGCACCGGCCGCCGACTCCCAGGTGAAGGTCGGCGTCGCGGTCACATCGACGGTGCCGGGCGCCGGTGAGACGGATGCGAACGCCGCCGGCGGCCCGCTCGGAGCGTCCACCGCCGACCAGATGGTGGCCCGCGACACGGTCGCGTCGGCGGCGAGGGTCACCCGGAGGTACGGCCCCGCCAGATCGCGAGCGATCACCGTGCCGCCGGGTCCGACCTCGGCCGCGGCGGTCACCCAGGCTGAACCGTCAGCGCTGGACTCGACCACGACCGATCCGGAGACGATGAACGACGCCGCCGAGAGTCGGTCCTGCTTCCAGGTGACGCTGGCTCCATCGGAGGCGGCGACCACGCTCGTCCCATCTGCGCGTGGAACGATCGTCGCACCGTCGTGCGCCTCGGTGAGCAGCCAGGACTCGAGCGGGTCGACGAGCACGCGGGTGTCGGTCTCGGTCATGACCGGGTCCGACAGCGCCGCGTCGGCCCCGGCCCCGTCGATCGCGACGACGCGGTAGACCGCTCCCGTCGGCGAGGCGAAGTCCGTCGCGGACCCGGCATCGGCCCGGAGCGCGCCGGTGTCGACCGCGGTCCACGAGATCCCGTCGAGCGAGCGTTCGAGCCGGTACGAGACCGCGCCGCCGGCCCCGCGCCATCGGACGGTGTTGATGCCGTCCGCGCGGTCGACCGCTGTGATGAGCGGTGTCCCGACGGCGGGAGCAGCCGGCACGGCACCGATCGCAGCGGCATAGGCGGTGATCGCGGAGACCCGGGCGCGCTCGGCATCGGTCGCACCGGGTGCATGGATCGTGAACCCGTCGTCGTGCGGGACGAGCCCACCACGGTCGCTGTTGCCGAACAGCGACCAGAACAGCATGCCGGTCACGTTCGGGTCGGCGACGAGCGGTTCGAGCAACGCCGGGCTCGCAGCAGTGGAGGCGTACTCGCCGGCCAGGTAGACCTTGCCCGCGGCGGTGACCGTGGCCGCGTCCGCGGACACGCGTGCGGCGGTGGGCGGGTAGTAGTGCACATCGACGATGTCGAGCCCCGGCGCCGAGAGCGTGTCCGGGTCGATGTCGAATCGACGACCGGCCGCGACGAGCTGCTGCGGGGCGCGTTCCTTGATGAACGCGACCTGCCGGTCGATCCACGGCGCGGTCATCCCCTCCAACTCGTTCCCGAGCTCCCACGCCATGATCGTCGGGTCCTCGGTGTACCGGACGCCGGTGAGCGCGTTCGTCCGCTGCAGGATCGCGTCGACGTAGGCCTGGTACGCGGCGATCGGCCGCTCGTCGGTGTAGAAGTCGGCCGACGTCAGCCCGTACGGGGTCGTGAAGTCGCGATGCCCGCCGTGGTAGTACTCCCACTCGTCGGTGAGCGGGAGCACCAGCCGGATGCCGAGCTTGCCGGCGTACGCGACGGCGAAGTCGATCGTCGCGAACGCCTCGTCGTTCATCTGCCCGAGGGCCGGCATGATCGCCAGGGGGTTCGCACCGTCCTGGCCCGTCGAGGTCATCATGTGCGTCCGCACGACGGTCGAACCCATCCTGGCCGCCGCATCGAGGGTGTCAGCGATGCGGAACGCAGTCGGGTAGTCGACCCCGCCCACGTTCTCGTCCAGACCGAGCCAGTAGATGTTCGGACCGCTGAAGCGGAAGGTCTCGCCGTCGAGCACGAGGCGGGAGCCGTCACGCTCGACGAACGAGGTGTTGAGCGAGGTCCAGTCGGCCGGGGCGGCAGCTGCCGGCGCCGCGAGCGCCGGGAGCAGTGCGGCGGTGACGGCCGCCGCGAGCATGCCGGCGGCGAGGCGGCCGCTCGTGTCGCGGTGCGATGGGCGGGGGTCGGGGGTGCGATTCATCGTGCCAGGCTCCTTCGTCTGGGATGGTGCATCGGGTCGAGCGGTGGGAGGCCGAGTGCCTCCGGTCGGTGGATGAGTGCTGCGGCGCCGAGGATCGGACCCGCGCCGTCGAGAGCGGAACCGGTCACGACGACGCCGGCCGCGTAGTCGAGGACGATGGCGTCCTGCACCGCGGCACGGACGAGGTCGAGATAGTCGGTGCTGACGGCGGTGAACCCGCCGCCGACGGCGACCGCCTCCAGGTCGAGCAGGGTCGTGGCACTCGCGATCGCCTGTCCGACCGCGGTGGCCGAACGGACGACGGCGGACCGCGCGACGGGATCCCCCGCCGAGGCGTCGACGGCGAGCTCCTCGCCGGTGCGGCCTTCCCAGCCGTGGGCCCGCGCCCAGGCGACGCTCCGTGGTCCGGAGGCGATGCGCTCGAGCGTCGCGTCGTCGGCGGACTCTCCAGGTACGCGCGAGGCGATCTGCACCTGACCGATGTGGCCGGCGTTGCCGCTCCGGCCGGCGATCAACCGCCCGTGCAGGATGATCCCGCCGCCGACACCGGTCGAGACGACCATCGCCATCGAGTTCTCGGTGCCGCGGGTCGCTCCGAGCCAGTGTTCCGCGAGCGCGATGCAGGTCCCGTCGAGACGGACCACCACCGGGGCGTCCGGTAACAGCCGCGCGACGTGTGTCCGGAGGTCGAAGCCGTGCAGTCGCGGGAGGTTCTTCGGGCTCACGGTGCCGCTGCCGAGGTCGACGGGACCCGCCGAACCGATGCCGACGCCGACGAGCGCGGAACCGTCCGGCAGGTGCGCGATCGAGGCGAGGACCACTCGGTCGACGGCGTCTTCCAGTGCACGGCGCCCTGCATCGGGCCCCGTCGGCGCCCGATGCGCGCTGCCGTCGACCACGACGCCCTCGGCCGTGACGAGCGCGGCCTCCACTTTGGTGCCGCCGAGGTCGACCGCGAGCGCGACCGACCCCGACGGATCCCGCTCCGCGGTCATGTCCGCCAGGGTCACCGTGCCCAGTCCTCGACCAGCTGGTTCGCGGTGCGCACGACCCGGGTCGACAGGAGCTCGTCCTCGCCGAGTTCCACCTCTGTCCGCACGTGGAACGTCACGCGCTCTCCCGGCAGGAGGGTCACGAGCTGGTCGTCGACGACGGCGGCCGGGTCCAGCTTGTCGACGAGCAGCGTGAGGTCGCGGAGGAACGACTCGGCCGTGATGGTCACGGCGTAACCGTCCTCCTGGCGGGCGACCTCGGCGCTGAACCGAGGGGCGGGGATCGTTGAATCACGTGCCTCGGCGAAGGACCAGAAGCCGCGTTCCGCCCCGACTGTGGCGACGAGCACTTCATCGGGTGCCGAGCCCGCGACCGCGACCGCTTCGGGGATCTCGACGAGCGTCGAGGAGCGTCGGTCCAGGTCGACCGGGACGCGCACCGAGGCGAGTTCGGTCCCGTCGAACCGGAGGCGCCGGATGACGAGGTCGTCCGCCCAGGCGTCCGGGCCGTCGTTGAGCACGGCGACCACGAGGGACTCCCCTCGCGGCTGCACGGTCACGAGCCGGTCGGCGTAGACGTGTCGCAAGGCGTAGAGCAGCGGCTTCGCGCGCTCGTCGCCGTCGACGGCCGCCCAGGACGTGACGGGCCAGCAGTCGTTCAGCTGCCAGACGATCGACCCCATGCAGCGTGGGCTCCACGACCGGAAGTGCTCGATCGCGACGGTCACGGCGTTGGCCTGGTTGAGCGACATCGCCCAGTGCCAGTCCTCGGTGTCGTCCGGCAGCGGCAGGTGCGCGACGAGTCCGTCGGTCAGTTTGTCGTTCCCGTCCGTCGCCTTCTGGTGGTGGATCATGCCGGGCGACTCCGGCGTGAGCGGGGAGTCCGAGATGGCTCGATCGATCGTCGACCACGTCGCCGGCCCCTGCCAACCGAACTCGGCCACGAAGCGCGGCGAGACGTCGCGGTAGGCGGGGTAGTCGACGCGGTTCCACAGCTCCCAGAGGTGCACTGATCCGTGGTCCGGATCGTTGGCCGGGATGTCCGGCGTGCCCGACCACGGGCTGCCCGCGGTGTAGTTGCCGGCCGGGTCGAGCTCGGCGACGAGCCGTGGCAGCAGATCGAGGTAGTAGCCCATGCCCCACGTGCGACCCTGGACGCGCTTCTCCCAGCCCCACTCCTCGAAGCCCCAGATGTTCTCGTTGTTGCCGTTCCACAGCACGAGGCTCGCGTGCGGCATGATGCGCGTGATGTTGTCGCGCGCCTCCGCCTCGACCTCGCTCCACAGCGGCTCCTCCTCGGCATAGGCCGCGCAGGCGAAGAGGAAGTCCTGCCAGACCATGATCCCGCGCTCGTCGCAGAGCTCGTAGAAGTCGTCGGACTCGTAGTAGCCGCCGCCCCAGATACGGAGCAGGTTGAGGTTCGCGAACTCGGCCTGGTCCATCCGGCGCGAGAGCCTTGCGCGGTCGACGCGGGTCACGAAGGCGTCATCGGGGATCCAGTTGGCGCCTCGCACCCAGACGGCCTCGCCGTTCACGACGAAGCGGAACGAGGTGCCCTCCGCGTCGGGTTCGAGTTCGACGGCGACGGTCCGGAACCCGATCCGCTTCGACCACTCGCCGAGGCGTGCCTCGTCCTGCCTGAGCACGACGTCGAGGTCGTACAGCGGCTGCTCGCCGTACCCGCGCGGCCACCACAGTTCGGCATCCGCGACGGTGAGCTCGACCACGGCGGTGTCGGCACCGGCCGCGAGGACGACATCAGTGCTCGCATCGGCGACCGTCGCTGTGAGCGCGAGGGGCGCGTCACCGTCGCCGGCGCGTTCCACGTCGACGTGCACGGCGACCCGGCCCTCGCCGCCGTCGACCGTCACGACCGGACGCACCGAGGCGAGGCGGGCCGTCGACCACGACTGCAGGCTCACGGGCTTCCAGAGCCCTGACGAAGCGGCGTCCAGTCCCCAGTCCCAGCCGAAGTTGCACGCGGCCTTGCGGATGGCGTTGAACGGGTGGGAGTAGGTGTGGGGGCGGTAGCCGATCTCGAGGCTGGCCAGGTCGGCAGCCGCGACGGGCGACGCGAAGTGCACGACCAGCTCGTTCTCACCCTCGCGCAGGACGGCACCGACGTCGATGCGGTAGGTGCGGTGCTGGTTCCGCGTGGTCGCGACGACCGAGCCGTTCACGGTCACCGTCGCCACGGTGTCGAGTCCCTCGAACACGAGGTCGTGCCGCTCGTGGCCGTCCGGCTCCCACGTGAAGGTGGTGCGGTACTCCCAGTCCGTCGATCCGATCCACGTCACGAGGTGCTCGTTGCGGTCGAGGAAGGGGTCGGGGATGAGCCCGGCGTCGAGGAGGTCCGTGTGCACGAGGCCGGGCACCGTCGCGGGCACGCTCGTCCCGACGAAGGCCTCGGGGATCGCGCCACCGACCGCACGCAGACTCCACCCCTCGTGCAGGAGGCGGGTGGTCAGGGGACGGACGGTGGCGGTGTCGATGATGCTCACTTGGTTGCTCCAGAGGTCAGGCCGTTGTAGATGTATCGCTGCAGGAAGAGGAAGGCGACGAGCGTCGGGATGATCACGAGGATCGTCCCGGCCGCGATGATCTGCCACTGGGCGCCGAACGGTCCCATGAACCGGAACAGCGAGGTGGAGATCACCCCCAGGTCCTGCGACGGCATGTACAGGAAGGGGATGTAGAACTCGTTGTAGATGGCGATGCCCTTGATGATGACCACCGTCGCGACAGCGGGCTTCAGCAGCGGGAGGATGATGCGCCAGTAGATCGTGAAGCGGTTCGCGCCGTCGAGCATCGCGGCCTCGTCGAGGGAGACGGGGATCGACTGCATGAACTGCAGGAAGATGTAGATCGCGACGATGTCGGTCCCCATGAAGAGCAGGATCGCGGCGCCGCGGGTGTTGAACAGCTCGAGTGCGGACACCACCTGGAACGTGGCCACCTGGGTCGTGACCGACGGCACGAGCGTCGCCAGGAGGAACAGGCCCATGACGAGCTTCCGTCCGCGGAAGCGGAACCGGTCGAGTGCGTAGGCCGACATGGTGCCGATCAGGATGGTCCCGGCGACGGACACGAGCAGGATGATCGCGGTGTTGAGGAAGCCGGTGACCATGCCGCCCTGGTCGAAGGCGACGACGAAGTTGTCGAAGTTGAACCAGTTCGACGGCGGGGTGAGGGGACCGGTCGTCCGCTGTTCGCGGTCGGTCTTGAACGCGAGCATGAAGATCGTGGCCAGGGGGACCACCGCGAAGAGGCTCGCGATGATGAGCGAGGCGTACTTGATCGTCGTCGCGGTGAGGGCGGCGGCACCCTGTGGGCGCTTCGGCCCGCGCCGCGTCCGTCGCAGTGCGCGTCGGGGCTCGGGTGTGGCAGCGGAGACCGGTCGGTCGGCGGTGGCGGTCACGATTCGCCTCCCTTCTCGTCGGGGAAGACCCGGCGTTGGACGAAGGTGATGATCAGGACGATCAGCAGCAGGACGACGGCCATCGCGGACGCCAAACCCACCTTCGAGAACTTGAAGGCCGTGTTCACCGTCTGGATCACGAAGGTCTCGGAGCCGTTGGCACCGCCGGTCATGACGTACGGCATCTCGAAGGCGGACAGTGCTCCGGCGATGGCCAGGATGAACGAGAGGCCGAGGATGCGCCGGATGCTCGGCAGGATGATGAAGCGGAACTTGTGCCACGAGTTGGCGCCGTCGAGGTCCGCGGCCTCGTACTGCTCGGACGGGACCGACTGGATCGCACCGAGGAACAGGACGAAGTTGAGGCCCATGTACCGCCAGACGGACGTGGCGGCGAGGGAGGCGTTCACGAACGAGGGGTCGCCGAGCCACTGCGGGGTGTCCTGCACGCCGACCGCCGCGAGGAGGGCGTCGAGGGTGCCGCCTGGGCGGAGGAAGTAGAGGAAGACCAGCCCGATCGCGACCCCGTTGATGAGGTAGGGGAAGAAGATGACGCCCTTGAAGAGGTTCTTGAAGCGGGTGCGGAAGCTCAACAGCGTGGCGAGGTACAGCGCCAGGACGAGCTGGGCGACGGCCCCGACGAGGTAGTACAGGCTCACGAAGAAGACCTGGAAGATCTCCGGCTTCGTGAAGATCTGCACGAAGTTGTCGATGCCGACGAACTCCTGCTCGGGTTCGAGTCCGTCCCACGAGGTGAGGCTGTACCAGAACATGTTCGCGACCGGCACGTAGGTGAGCACGATCAGGAAGGCGAGCGGCACCACGAGGAAGAGCCAGGGGGTGACACGCGACCCGGTGGCCTTCGGGGGTCTGCCCGGGCGCAGGGTGCGCGGCGGGCGTGGATGGTTCGTCACCACCGCTCGGGTGGCGGGTGACGCTCCCTGGACTGTGACCATGCTGGTTGCCTTCTTCGCTGCGCGGGGTGGAGGACACCCGGGCCCGCCGTGGGGACGGGCCCGGGTGTCGATCGGATGGGTGCTACTCGGCGACGTCCGCGCGGGCGGCCGCCCAGCGCTCGTTGAGGTCGGCGAAGGCGCTCTCCTTGTCGCCGTCGGCTGCGCCGCGGGCGATGTCGATGAGCTTCTGGCGGTAGGTGTTGCCGAAGAGGTCGATCTCGGCGGCGTTGGCGATGTCGTTGATCACGGCCTCCTTGCCCACCGGGTCCGGAGCGAGCTCCAGGTAGGTGACGCCGAGATCGGAGAAGTCGGCCAGCGTGTCGGGTGCCGGGTCGCTGATGACGGGGCTGATGGCACCCTGGCTCGCGGCGAATCCGGACTCGTTCGTGAACCAGTCGATCCAGGCCTTCGCGGTCGCCTTGTTCTTCGAGTACTTGCTGACCGCCAGGAACTTGTCGGAGGCGGTGACGGAGGTGAAGCCGTCGTCGGTCTTCCACGGCATCGGCCAGAAGCCGATCACGTCGCGGGACTCGCCGGCCTTCTCGGCGGCGTCCTGCATCTGCGAGACGGCCCAGGAGCCGAGCACCATCGAGCTGATCTCACCGGAGGCGAGGAGGTTCTTCGACTCCTCCCAGTTGGTGGTGGTGGGGTCAGGCTCGCTCAGGCCGGCGGCAACGGTGTCGAAGAGGAGACCGTCGATGTTGTACTGGTCGTTGCCCTCGGTCCACGGGCTGTCGGTGGCGATCATCTCGGTACGGACCTCCGGGCCCTGCACCGCACCGAGGTTGCCCTCGAGCGTCGCGAGCGGCCAGCCGTCCTTGTAGTTCGTGTAGTACGGGATCGAACCGTTCGCCTTGATCTTCTCGAGTGCGGCGAGGTACTCCTCCTCGGTGGCCGGCGGCTCGGTGATCCCGGCCTTCGTCCAGACGTCGCGGTTGAAGACGTAGCCCATGGCGGAGCCGAAGGTCGAGACGCCGTAGGCCGTCCCGTCGAAGGAGGCCTCGTTCGCGAAGCGGTAGGTCTTGGACTGCTCCTCGGTGCTGCCGAGCGGCTCGAAGAAGTTCGCGTACTGATCCTTGGTGACATTCGAGGACGGGATGAGGAGCACGTCGCCGTAGTCCTTCGAGTTGAGGCGGATCTTGGCGTCGCCCTCGTAGTCGGTCAGGGCCTCGAACTTGACGGTGGTGCCGGGGTACTGCTTCTCGAACTCGGCCGCGTAGTCCTTGAAGGTGGTGTCGACGAGGTCGGTGCGGTTCGTGAGGACGGTGATCTCGCCGCTCGGGTCGCCGTCGTCGTTGGCGGCTCCGCCGGAACAGCCGCTGAGGACGAGTGCCGCGGCCGCAGCCGTTGCGGCGAGGCCGATGATCGGTCTCCGGGACATGGGAACTCCTTCGTTCATGGGGGCGAAGGGCCGGGTCGCCTCGTCGCTCGCTGTCCAGCATCGTCTGCCGTCTCACGCCCGTCAAGACTAAACATTATTAATTTATATAACAAATCGATCACAGGGAATCCACCCCACTCGCGCCCTCGAAACCTCAAGCGACGGGGACGGGACCCGAGGTGGAGCGCTCGATGACCACGGCGTGCGGTGCTTCCCGTGTGGCACCTGGGCGACCCGCCAGCAGCTCGAGCAGCTCCTCGCCCGCCATCTCGCCGATGCGTTGCACGTCGTGGCTGAGCGCCGACATCGGCGGGTCCGACAGCTGGCATTGCGCCGAATCGTCCCACGCCACGATCGACAGGTCGTCGGGCACCCGCAACCCGGCCTCCTGCACCGCCTGCAGCCCGCCGAGCGCCATCACGTCGCTGTCGAAGACGACCGCCGTCGGTCTGGGCTCTCGGGCGAGCAGCGTCTGCATGGCCTGGTAGCCGGACGTCCGCGAGTAATCGCCGCCGATCGAGACCGTGTCCACGTCGGGCAGGTCGGAGGCGAGGGTGAACGCCTCCATCCGGGACAGCGTGTGGGTGAGCTCGCGCGGACCCGTGACGTGCGCGAGACGCCGGTGCCCGAGCGAGACGAGGTGGTCGACGGCCTCGTGCATCGTGACCGCGTCGTTGGTCCAGACCGCCGGGAGCCCCTGAGCCGTCGTCGGAGCGCCGATCACGATCGCCGGGATCGCGGACCGCTCGACGAAGGCCACCCGCTCGTCGTCGTCGATGAGGTCCACGAGGATGACGGCGCTCACCGTTCCGTCCTGTTGCCAGCGCCCGAGCTGCAGCAGCTCCTCCTCCCGCGTCGGCAGCACGCGGAGCAACACGGACAGGCCGTGCGGGCGGACGACGCGATCGATGCCGGCGATGAGCTCGTGGTAGAACGGCTCCGCGCCGTAGATCTCCGAGGCCCGGAACAGCGTGAGGCCGATCGGCCGGGGCTGCGCGATAGTCTGTTCGGCATCGAGACCCATCGGGACGCGGCCTTTCGTGAGGAGTGGTCGTGTGGCCCTCACACTACGCGCTCGAACATCGCCGGGAGGGACAGTTGGCCAGACGTGAGTCCGTGCAGTCGGGTCCCGGCAGCCAGGCGCTCATCGTCGACCTCATCCGCTCGGCCGGCACGATCAGCCGCACCGAGCTCACCGAGGCGACGGGCCTGACCCAGCCGTCGATCTCCAACATCGTCCGCCGCCTCATCGAGGACGGACTCGTCCGCGAGACCGGTCGGGCCGCGCCCCGCGGAGGCAAGCCGCGGACCCTCCTCGAGATCAACGCGAGCGCCAAGTACGCCGTCGGGGTCCAGCTCGGATTCGAGTCGATCACGCTCGTCGCCACCGACGTCCGCGGCGGCGTCGTCGGCCGACAGCTCGTCGACGGCGCAGGCTCGGCCACGCCGGAGCAGGTGACCGACCGACTCGTCACGCTCTACCGCGACTTCGTCGCCGGCGTCGGGCTCGCGGCCCCGTCGATCGCGGGCGTCGCCGTCGTCGCTCCCGGTCCGATCGCCCAACTCGGCGGTGTCCTCCTCGGTCCGCCCACGCTCGTACGCTGGGACGACTTCCCCCTGCAGCAGGCGTTGCAGGAGAGCCTCGACGTTCCGGTGGTCGTCGACAACGACGCTGCCGCAGCGGCGGTCGGCGAGTTCTGGAGTCGCCAGGTGTCGCGCACGGAGTCCTTCGCGTGCGTCTACATGGGCACCGGGATCGGCGCAGGAATGGTGCTGGGCGGTGCGCTCTATCGTGGTTCGAGCTCCAACGCCGGTGAGCTGGGTCACATCAGCATCGAGGTCGACGGCGTCCCCTGCCACTGCGGGAACCGCGGATGCTTGGAGCGCTACGCGGCACCGGCAGCCGTGATGGCGGCGGCTGAGGCCTCGCGGGATCGCCTCGACGGACTCGGGCTCGGCTTCGCACCGGAGACGCTCAGCCGCGACTTCGACCAGCTCGCCCGAGCCGCCGTCAGCGGCCATGACGTGGCGCTCGACCTGATCCAGAACTCGGCCGACCGGGTCGCCGCGGCCACGGTGACACTCGCGAACCTGCTCGACCTCGATCGGCTCGTCCTCGCCGGCCCTGGCATGGCGGTGGCCGGTTCGCTCTACGCCCGCGCGATCCGCGAACGTCTCGAGCAGCGGTTCTTCGCCCGGCGGGCCCACCCGATCGTGGTCGAGCTCTCTGCCAACCCGCGCGACGCGGCAGCGATCGGCGCCGCGTCGCTGGTCCTACAAGGCACGATCGCCCCGGGACACGGGCCGGCGCTCACACGCTGAGTCGCCGGTTCGACGACGGCCCGGCCTCCCAGCTCGTTCAGGAGGTCGCCCCGACGGCCGCGCCATCGTAGCGGGCGCGGACCGACGAGGTCACGGCATCCCGCCTACGGCAGGACCACTTCGCCCTGATTGAACACCCGCGGATGGAAGTACGCGTTCTGGATCTCGGCATTGGAGTTGTTGCCACGCAGTTGCTCCGACCAGATCATGAAGTACGACCAACGCGTCTGCGACTGCAGGAGGTTCGCATCCGGCGCCTTCCCCAACTCCGCGATCGCGATCGGCTTCGTACCGGCGATCGTCTGCATCTGCTGGTAGTCGGCCGCGCTCGGATAGTTCTTGTACCAGACGTCGAGTGAGACCACGTCGACGTAGGAGTTCCCCGGGTAGTAGTTCGCCCACCCTCCCGCCGGGTTGTCCTGCACGTTCCACACCCAGATCAGGTTGTCGAGCCCCTGCGAGTCGAAGTAGTCACGCATCTGCTGGAAGATCTTCGCCCCGCCGTTCGCTCCCGATCGGCCGCCCCACCAGTTCCAGGTCTCGTTCATCTCATGGAAGGGCCGGAAGAGGACCGGGACTCCGGCGTCCTTGAGCTGCCGCAGATACGGGACGACCTCGGCCATCCGCTGCCGCCAGGTGGTGTTGAGGGCCGTGCCACCCGTGACGATCTGGGTGAACTGCGCGTTGGTGATCTGCGTCTTGACACCGCCGTCGAACTCACAGGTCGAGGGGCCGGTCGGTGAGCATGCATGCCACGTCAACGCGACGAGCGACCCGTTCGCCCACTCGGTCTTCGCCTGATCGATCACTCGCTGACGGTTGGCCGCGTCCTGCGCTCGGAACATCAGGTCACCGCCCCAGAGACCGGGATACTGACCGGTGATGTCCTTCACTTGCTGGGTGTACTGGCCCGGCGCACTCGCCGGCTCCTTGTTGTGCTGACCCGACACGACGTTCGAGCCGGTGATCGAACGGAGGTATTGGATCACCGACGCCTTCGTCTTGGCCGGGAACGCCTCAGCGGGTGCCGGTTGCCCGACCGCCGCTCCTGCCAAGCCGAGCACGAGCGCGGTGGCGAGCGCCAGTCGTCCGGCACGAACATGTGATTTCATCATCGTCTCCCTCTCGCGCTTCCTCGTTGAAGCGCCGGTCTCAACAGGCTCCCCTGTCTTTCTCCAGAGGTCAAGGACTTTCATGACTAATTAATCAAAGTCGTCGTCAGGACAGCACAGTGATGACGAGGTCCACGAGCGCCCACAGGCGGAGGTCGAGAGCCGAGGCCGCCACCCCGGCGCCCAGCTGCAGCCGCACGGACCCGTGAACGTCGCGCTGGTGACGGCGACCGTCAGCCGCCGGGTCTACTCGATCCAGGCGGCAGCGACACCACGCTCGACGAGTCGTCGCCATCCGGACGGCGCTCTCGGGTCGTGACTCGCCGTGCCCGCCATCCACAACACCGCCATGAGGTCTTCGGTCGTGAAGTCCTGGGAGAGGACACCGGCGGCGTGCGCATCCTCGATGAGTTCCGCCCCGAGGGCCGTTGACCGATCGCAGGCGTTGATGAGCGCCGTTGCGTCGGGGAACCGCCGGAGCATTGCGTCGTTGAGGGCCGGATCGCTGAGCTGCAGGTCGATCATGCAGGTGACGAACCTCTCCAGCCGCGCTCGCGGAGTCGGCTCCGCCATGGTCCGTTCTTTGAGCGCGAGGAGCTTCTCCCCCACGACCGCGGGGATGACGGCATCGATCAACTGATCGCGCGACCCCACTCGGTTGTAGAGCGTGCCGATGCTCACCCCGGCTGCTTTCGCGATGTCCTCCAACGGAGCGGACAGACCTCGATCCGAGAACACCGTCAGCGCCGCCGCGTGCAGTTTCTCGACGTTCGACTGAGCATCGCGACGCAGACTCCGTTCCGCGGTCATGCTGGCTCCTATGGATATTGAGGGTGGTCTCAAGTTATGCTCGAGCTTGTTTGAGGACACCCTCAACTTAGCTCAACGACGCAACGCCCCACGAACCCGTGGGATTCGAAAGGACACATCATGCCGCTCATCACCATCATCGGAGCCGGCCCAGGCCTCGGCCTCGAGATCGCCCGCGCCTTCGGACGCAGGGGCTTCGACGTCGCGCTGGTCGCACGAACGCAGTCCAAGCTCGACTCGCTCGCCCAGACCCTCGCGGGCGAAGGCATCACCGCTCACGGGTTCGCTGCCGACATCAGCCGACCGGACACCGTCACCGCCGCCCTGCGTTCGATCACGGACACGCTTGGCCCGATCGACGTGCTCGAGTTCTCGCCCGCGGACCCGTCCCTCACGCCCGTCGACGTCCTCGAGGTGACGATGGAGAACCTGCAACCACAGATCGACTTCTATCTCGGGGGCGCGCTCGCCGCCGTCGGGACAGTGCTGCCGGACATGATCGCAGCAGGCAAGGGGACCGTCCTCATCACGACCGGCGGCGGATCCATCAGCCCCATGCCCTTCCTCGGCAACGTGAACATCGCCGCAGCGGGACTTCGCAACTGGGCCCTCAACCTGCACAACGCACTGCAACCGAAGGGCGTCTACGTCGCACACCTGGGCATCACCGCACTCATCGGAGGCGGCCACCCCGACGCCGAGCCCGAGGTCATCGCGGAGGCCCTGGCGCAGTTGCACGACGAGCGTCAGCAGGCCGAGCTGCACTACGTCGCCTACAACGGCTGACCCACAGGCTTCGCAAGGGAGACGTCATGAAGCTGATCATCTTCGGCGCCACCGGGCGCACCGGTATCCGCCTGGTCGAACAGGCACTCGCCGCCGGGCATGACGTGGTGGCGTTCATCCGCAATCCGGCGAAGCTCGACCTGCGCCACGACCGACTGCGGGTCGTGCAGGGCGAGCTGACCGACGCGGTCGCCGTTGAGGACGTCGTGCGCGGTGCCGACGCCGTCCTGGCCACCCTGACGCCGCAGATCGTCGGCGGGTCCAAGGACCTGCCCGTCGCAGCCGGAACGCGCAACATCGTGGCCGCGATGCGCGCGCACGGGGTCCGCCGACTCGTCTTCAGTTGGGGGCCGAGCATTCTGATCCCCCGCAGCCCGCTGATGCGGGCATTGAGCAGAGCGAGCTACGCCCTGCTCAGGTTGGGGCCCGAGTCCACCGAGGTGGGCGAGGCCATTCGCGGCTCTGATCGCGACTGGACGACCGTGGTCGTCACGATGCCCCACGACAAGCCCGGAACGGGAACGGTCAGGGTGCGCACCGCGAGCGGATCCGGCGACCGGGTCCGTTTGCGCATCGCTCGCACCGACCTCGCCCGGTTCATGCTCGCCCAGGCCGATGACCTGCGATACGCCCAGCAGGAGCTCCGGATCAGCAACTGACAACGCTGCTCCATGCCCCGCTGACGGCGATCCCGACATCCGGCCGTGGTGGCCCAGAGCGTGCGGGCCGCCATGCCGCTCAGCGCGGCAACGGTCGCAGCTGATCCTCGGTCACGGGGAAGGAGACCTCGTAGTACAGCTGCGTGGCGGTCATGTCGCCCCAGTCGTCCTTCTTCACTCGAATCCCGGCGGTCGAGACCTCGGCGATCCGAACCCGCAACCAGGAGCCGTCCTCCAGACGAAGCTCGTGCGGGTCGGCCAGATAGCCCATGCCGATCTCGTCGAGCGCCTCCTCGGCATGGAACCAATCCAGCGCATCGGTTCGCTGGCGCCCCAGGAGATCGATGACGACGAACCCCTCACCGACAGGCTTCATCCACCCCAGCCGCTCTCGGTCCTCCGAGCGCCGATGTTCGATCCAGTCCGGTTCCATGCAGCGAGCGTAACGGCCAGCGAGGAACAACGACTGACGGAGGACTGACCGAACGCCAGCCCGCCAACGGCACGAGGGGGCCGACTCGAAAGCCGGCCCCCTCGTGCGTCGTGCGACGACGAGTGATCAGTGCTCGTCGTAGTGCTCGCCGTGCGCCGCGTGCTGGTGGCCGTCGTGCACGTAGTCGACGTGACCGTCGTGGTCGACGGCGTCGTGACCGCATGCCGCACCGTGCTCGTGGTCGGCGACGGTGTGCTCGGCGACGCTCTCGTGCTCGTCGTAGTGACCGTCATGCAGGGCGTGGTGGTGCGTGCCGTGCACGTAGTCGGTGTGGTCGTCGTGCTGGACGGCCTCGTGGCCGCAGTCCGTTCCGTGCTCGTGCTCGGTGACGGAGTGCTCGGCGTGGATGTCAGTCGTGCTCATGGTTGCCTTTCGAAGGAAGAGATCGGGTGTCGCGACGGGCGGCGACGCGTCATCAGTACATCTCATTCATAAGCGAATTGCAATACATGCAGCTAATCGATAGTGGTTCTCGCTATCCCTCGAGCGCGTGCTGCACGGCATCGTCGACGATGTGCGAGACGTGCACGTCAGCGACGTCGTAGTGCGCCTCTCGACCGATCCGCTGCACGGAGACGAGGCCGGCTGATCGCAGCGTCCGCAGATGCTGCGAGACCAACGGCTGCGACAACTGGCTCTGTTCCGCGAGCTGACCGACCGTGGACGTACCGCTTGCCAGGATGCGCAGCAACCGCAGCCGCGAGGATGAGGACAGCGCCTTGAACAACTCGGCAGCGGGTTCGAGATCCTCGTTCATCTGTACATATAAGCAGATGTGAATGCATCAGGATCGCCTGAATCCTCGAAGACGCCGTTCGACGTCCGCCCGCTGGATCGTCACTCTGACGATTAGGCTGGGCGACTGTGCTCGATGGACCGCTGATCGCCGAATGGCTCCCCGTCTCGGTGGCCGCGCTCGTCCTCCTCCTCGTCGCGGCGGGAGTGGCCGGCTGGGTCGACGCGGTCGTCGGCGGCGGCGGACTCATCCAGTTGCCCGCGCTCGTCATCGCCGTTCCGAGCGACGTCGCGACCCCGTTCATCCTGGGCACGAACAAGCTGTCGTCGTTCTTCGGCACCCTCTCGGCGAGCTGGGTGTACCTGCGCAAGATCAGGGTGCAGCTCGTGCTGCTGGCGCCTCTCGTCGCCGGGGCCTACGCCGGGTCGACCGTCGGTGCCGCCTTATCGCGGTACGTCCCTCGGGAGGTGTTGACGCCCATCGTGCTCGTGGCCGTGATCGCCGTGGCGCTGTACACCCTCTTCAAGCCGACCATGGGCCTGCACCACGAACCCCGCCACGACCGCGCCACCGCCGTCGCCTGGCGGGCGGCGATGATCGGCCTGCTGGTGGGCTTCTACGACGGCATCCTCGGACCGGGAACGGGTTCGTTCTTCGTCATCCTCATCGTCGGCGTGCTGGGGTACGGCTTCCTGCAAGCCAGCGTGAACGCGAAGATCGCCAACCTCACCACGAACCTCGCTGCCCTCGTCGTGTACGGGGTGCACGGCGAGGTCCTGCTCGCGCTCGGTCTCGCCATGGCCGTGATGAACATCACCGGCGGGTTCATCGGCGCCCGGATGGCTACGAGTCGCGGAAGCGGCTTCGTGCGGATCGTGTTCCTGGTGACCCTGTCCATCCTCATCGTGAAGCTGGCCTGGGACACCGTGGCGCAGTTCACTGGTTCATGATGCACCCGGCAGAGCGACCTCGCCGGCGGGTGTTCCGAGCAGTCGCCGCGTCCAGTCGGCCAGGGCCGAGATGGCGGCCCGCGAGATGGCGGCATTCGGCACCATGCTCGTGAAGCCGTGGAACGCCCCCGGCCAGACGTGCAGTTCCGCGTCGCCACCCGCAGCCCACATCGCGCTGGCGTAGGCGACCGTCTCGTCACGGAACACCTCGGCGCTGCCACAGTCGATGTAGGTGCGTGGAAGGCCGACGAGGTCGGTCGCCCGCGCCGGTGCGGCGGAGATCGACACGTCTTCACCGGCACGGCGGGGTCCGAGGTACGCGTCCCAGCCGAACCGGGTCATCTGCCGATCTGCGACCCCGACCCCGTCGATCTGCTTCGTCGACACGGTGGCATCGCGGTCGTCGAGCATGGGCGAGACGAGGATCTGCCCGAACAGGGCCGGCCCGCGGCGGTCCCGGGCGAGCAGGGCGGTGCCGGCCGCGAGCCCGCCGCCAGCGCTCTGCCCGGCGATCACGATGCGGTCCGGGTCGATACCGAGTTCATCCGCGTGCTCCGCGACCCACACGAGTCCGGCATAGCAGTCCTCCACCGGGTACGGGTCGGGGTACTCGGGGGCGAGGCGGTAGTCGACGCTGATGAGCACCACGTCGTGGTCGTTCAGGAGCCAGTCGTCGTAGGACTCGAGGTTGCCGAGGTGATGGCCGAACATCATCCCGCCGCCGTGGATCGTGTAGACCGCCGTCGTCGCGCCCGAGCGCCCGATCCGCTGGATGACAGCGAGCGTGATCGGATCCCCGAGATGGCCGGGCACCGTCAGTGAGCGCCGCTCGAACCCCCGGGAGCGCAGCCGTTCGTCGAGGGCCTCCTCGGTCGTCTCGAGGCTGCGCATCCTCGGGAGCATCTCGGTCGTCAGGGTGAACGGTCCGCGCGCCTCGAGCGCGGCGAGGAACGGGACCAGTTCGGGGTCGAAGGGCGGGCGGGGCGAGAGATCAGACATGGGAGGACTCCTGAGCGGTGTGCGGGAAGGGGATGGAACGTGAGCGATGGACGCCGAGGGCGACGAGAGCTGCGGCGAGGGCGGTGATGGCCAGGCCTGCGATGAGGACCGCCTCCTGGAAGGCCGCCAGTCGGGCCCCGGTGAAGACCATCGTCGTGATGCCGCCGCCGACGACCGCAGCGAGGATGGTCCCGGTCGCGGCGATCCCGACAGCGGTGGCGATCTCGCTCGCGGTGTCGACGAGGGCCGCACCGATGGACGTGCGGTCCGCGGGGAGGCCGCGGAGGACGTTGTTGCCAGCGACGACTCCGACCACCCGCATCCCGGCGGCGACGAGGACGAGTGCGACGAGGACCCACGGGTAGCCGAACCGGCTCAGGAGCGCGAACACGGCAAGCCCCGAGACGACCGCGGCAGCGCTCATCCATGCCGCACGATCGAGTCCCACGCGGTGCACGAACGGACCGACAAAGCGACCGCTCGCCAACAACACCACGACCTGCGGGAGCATCGCGACAGCGGCCAGGGCCGGCGGCCACCCCCAGGCGAACTGCAGCTGCAGGGTCGCCAAGTACGACAAGCCGGCCATCGCCAGCCCGGCGGCGGCCTTGTACGCCAAGCCGGAGGCCACGAGCGGCTGAGCCACGAGACGAAGATCCAGCAACGGGTGGCGAGCGGTGCGCTCCCTGACCACGAAGCCGATCGCGGCGATCACCGTTGCCGCCGCCGCACCCCAGGCCGCTACGACGTCGGTGCCGGCGACGAACAGGGTCGGGGTGAGGAGGACGCCGACGACGGTCGCGGTCCCGAGCACAGCGCCGAGCACGTCGATCCGGTCCCGGTGCAGGTGCGACCGCTCGTCGGCAACGATCCCGGCGCGGATCCCGATCCAGGCGATCACCGCGATCGGGGCGTTGGCGACGATGAGCACCTGCCACGGTGCCACGGCGAGCACGAAGCCACCGATCGTCGGGCCGGCCGCGAGGCCCACCAATCCGGCGGTCGAGATGACCGTGAGCGCCCGAACACGGAGGTCGTCCTGCTCGAACAGACGGAACGCCAGCGCCATGGATCCCGGGGTCGTCATCGCCGCGGCGACACCCATGAGCGCGCGCACGGCGATCAACTGCTCCACCGAGGCGACGAACACGGTCAGCACGCTGACGACGGCGAGCAACGTCAGGCCGATCAGCATGACCCGACGCCGGCCGAACCGGTCGGCGACCGCACCGAAGAGCAGCATCAGTCCACCGAACGCGACCGAGTACGCCCCCGACACCCACTGCAGCGACGCGGTGGATGCCGCGAGCTCACGGCCGATGGTCGGGAGGGCGACGTTCAGGACGGAGTTGTCGAGCATCTCGAACAGGAACACGGCCGAGAGGCCGGCCAGCGCGACCCACGCGTCGCGGAGGCGTGGGGGCGAGTCTTCGACAGCCGCGGAGGTTGAGGGTTCGAACATGGGCGCACTCCTTCGATGAAGAAGTGACGGCTCCCGTGAGCCGCGTGCGCGTTTCCGCCAGCCGAAGCACGACGGGATTTTTCCCTCTGCGATGAGGGTAACGCATCTCATTCCGGCGAGAGTGCACAAAACGCTCCCAAACGCCGCTCATGGGGGCGTTTCGCGCACTCTCGTCCCGCTGATGGACTCACCGCAGATACGCGTCGACCAGCAACGGACCCCGGATGGCCCTGAGCGTGTCGATCAGGCGTCCGAGGGCTCGACTGTTCCACGACGAGAGCTGGAGATCGAAGGGCCCGAGGGGCTCGAGCTTCCCGGTGCGAAGGCGGACCACCTCCCAGCCGGCGGACCGCAACGCGCGGTCCTTTCGTCGATCCACTTCCTCGCGGCGTCCGACGTGCTCGAGACCGTGCCGGCCGATGCTGTCGTACTCGATGGCGATGCGTAGCTCCGGATAGACCAGGTCGGGCCACACCTCCAGGTGTTGGAAGAACGGACGCTGCACCCGCACGGCGTTCAGTCCTTCGGTCAGCGCGAGTCGCTCGTGGACGTCCGCGCGCAGCTGAGCCTCGACAGCGGACGCCGGCTTCGGCGCGCACACGGACGTGAAGGCCTCCCCCACCGGCAGGTCGGGGGTCTTCTCGCACAGCGACGGCTTCGGGCGCGCAC
The DNA here is from genome assembly GCF_050587365.1 of Plantibacter auratus. Classification (NCBI taxonomy): domain Bacteria; kingdom Bacillati; phylum Actinomycetota; class Actinomycetes; order Micrococcales; family Microbacteriaceae; genus Plantibacter; species Plantibacter auratus. Next base: position 442,837 of record NZ_JBOBFV010000002.1, read on the forward strand.
GACGCTCCCGGATGAGCCCGGCGACCGCGGGCACCGGATCGGTCACCGACTCCCGCATCGGCAGTGCGACGATCCTCGACGGATCCGCCTCATCGGAGCATTCCGGGCACCACGCACTGCGGCGACGCTCGCGTCCGGGCCGCGAGCGCTGCTCGGCCGGCGTTGCGACGAACCGGTGCCCCCGGTCGCACTGCCACTGCAGCAGGACATCGGCCGCCGGCGGCACCTGGCTGAGGACGATGCCGGCGTTGAGATCCGCGTGGTACTGACGCCACAGCGCGGGGAACGACGCCCAGGCCTGTCGGTAGGCGCCAACCGGGTACGGGGTCTCGAGACCCTTCGACCACTGACGACGGGCCCACCACGCTTCCACACGTTCCGGCACGAGCCGAACCTACGACGGGCCCCCGACACCGGCCACGGGTGAGGACACGGTGGTCGTCACCCCCGCACCACGACTCGACCGTCAGACCGCGAAGTCGCTCGGCCACCCGTGTTCGGCGAGCGACCGGCGGACACGCTCCACGTCCTCATCGCTCGGCAGCTCCGCGGTGACCCGCGCGATCGCGGTCGCGACGTCGACCCGACTGAGCGACGTGTCGCCCTCAGCGGCGAGGCGCGCACCCACCTCGGCCACCTCGGCGTCGCTCAGCCGCCGACGGAGGAGCGCCACGAGCGGGACGAAGTCCTGGTCGGGGAATCCCGCAGGGTACCCGGCTCGAAGCCAGCGCACGATGCGCGCGACCAGCCCTCCGCGTTCCTCGAGGAGGGTCGCGCGCGCCTCCCGACCGGCGTCGTCATCGTCGGCCGCCACAGCACGGACGTCGTCCGGGCTCCCGAGCGGCCACCCCGCGCTCGCGAGCCGAGCGGAGACGCGGACGAGGTCCTCCGGGAGGGCCGGACCGAGGAGCAGCTGTTCGACACGCGCCCGCAGGCGATCGTGGCCGACCGGCTCACCGCTCGCATCGGCGTTCTCCGCCTCGATGAGCAATCTGTCGACGACCTGGTCCAGCTCCTCGGGCGTGAGGCTCCGTCGAAGGATACCGAGCAGCGGCACGTAGTCGTGCTCGGGCACACCCGTCGGGTATCCGGCGCGGAGCCAGCCGACCACGCGCGCCACCACGCCGGACCCGTGGCCGGTGAGGTCTGTCCCGTTCTCGGAGGACATCCTCAGCCCTTCGGGGTGAAGGTCGGGAACACGTGGTCGAAGCTGACCTCCTGCCCCAGGCCGGTGGCCACGATGATCGTGAGTCCGACCAGCACTGCGGCGACGACGACGGCGAAGCACAGCACGCCGATGGCACGGAGGAGCCCCGACGGGATCGTCGGCGTGCCCGACCCGCTCCGGTCGTCGGACCCGGCGCCTCCGGCGACCGCGAACGAGCGGACACCCAGCGCGAAGAGCGCGGGAAGCCCGGCGCCGAGCACGAGCGCGATGACGGCCACCTGGGCGGCGGCTTCGAGGAAGAGCATGAACATGTCCGACGTCCTTACGCTGCGGTCTTCTGCGACGAGCGGGCGGGGGCGTCCTGCCAGTCGTCGTTCACGTTGTGGGATCCGATGCTGTCGCGGCGCGACCGCAGGTAGATGGCGAGCGCGACACCCACGAGGATCGCGACCATGAGGATTCCGCCGATCGCCCCGCCCGCGAGGTGACCGACCCACCACATCACCGCGCCCATGAGCGCGGCAGCCGGGAGGGTGATGATCCAGGCGACGACCATCCGCAGGGCCACCCGCCAGCGCACCTGCGCACCTGGCCGTCCGACCCCGGAGCCGAGGATCGATCCGGTCGCGACGTGCGTGGTGCTGAGGGCGAAGCCGAGGTGGCTCGACGCGAGGATGACGGCGGCGGAGGAACTCTCGGCGGCCATGCCCTGCGGCGTGTTCAATTCCACGATGCCCTTGCCGACGGTGCGGATGATCCGCCACCCGCCGATGTACGTGCCGAGCGAGATCGCGAGGGCACACGCGAGCTTCACCCAGAGTGGGACCGACTCGGTATCGTCCCAGCCGCCGGCCGCGATGAGCGCGAGGGTGATGACGCCCATCGTCTTCTGTGCGTCGTTCGTGCCGTGGGCGAGCGAGACGAGCGACGCGCTGCCGATCTGCCCGATCCGGAAGCCGCGGTGGAGACGCCCCTGGGCGAGGTTGCCGATGACGCGGAAGACGAGCCAGGTGCCGATCGCAGCCACCGCGCCGGCGAGCAACGGCGACATGAGCGCCGGGAGGATGACCTTGCCGACGACGCCGTCGAGCTTCGAGCCGTCACCGGCCCAGTTCACGCCGTTCAGGCCGAGGCCAGCGAGCGTCGAGCCGATGAGACCGCCGAAGAGCGCGTGCGAGGAGCTCGACGGAAGACCGAGCAGCCAGGTGAGCAGGTTCCAGATGATGCCGCCGATGAGCCCGGCGAGCACGATCAGCAGGAGCGCCGAGCCGCCGCCCTCGAGGAGCGCGGGATCGGGAGCTCCCGAGGAGTCCTGGATCTTCACGACCGCGTTCGTGACGGTGAGCGCGACCTCGATGCTGAGGAACGCGCCCACGAGGTTCAGCACCGCTGAGAGGGTGACCGCGATCTTCGGCGACAGCGCACCGGTGGCGATGGAGGTCGCCATCGCGTTCGCGGTGTCGTGGAAGCCGTTGGTGAAGTCGAAGGCGAGTGCCGTGATCACGACGAGCGAGAGCAGGATGATGGGGTCCACGGCGACGAGCTTGCTCCTCGATCGCTGGATCGACAACGGGTGAGCGGGCGGATTCACCCGTTGTTCACGTCACGTGGGACAGGCGTGCGGGTCGCCTGCTCAGCTCGGCAGGATCACCCGCACCTGTGCTTCGATCTCAGCGACGATCTCGTCGATGGTGTTCCCGGCGTTGATCGTCGCCGCCATGCTGACCAACATGATCGCGGACACGATGTGCGCCGTCGTCGCTGCGCGATCGGCGGCCATGAGGTCGTCTCGTTGCAACACCGCGGCGATCGCCTCCTCGGTCTGCACGGTGAGGGCGAGCGCGGCACGGTGATACGGCTCCTCGGGATCGCCGAAGACGATCTCCCGCAGGTAGGTGCGGCCGTTGTCGACCTGCTTCCGATTGCACTCCACGACCGGACGGATGATCGCCATGACCGCTGCGAGCGGGTCGGTCGCGGCCTCGGCGTCGGCCACCCCGCGGACGAGTGCATCCGCATAGGTGGAGTTCTGCACGAGCAGCAGGAGCTCACCCTTCGTCTTCGCGTAGAGGAAGAGCGTGCCGGTACCGATGTCGGCCCGGTCGGCGATCTGCTGCGTGGTCACGTCGTCGACCCCGTGCTCGGCGAAGAGCTCGCCGGCAGCCGCGGTGATGCGTTCGAGCTTGTCGAGCTTGTTGCGCTCGCGACGACCGAGCGGCCGGGATTCGACGGTCATGGTGTCCTTCGGGAATAGAAGATGATTGCGCTCAGTTGTGAGCATAGTCACTGGATCGCGGCATCGCTGGATGTCGCTCATTGTTCCACGACCACTTCGGAACCACTCACTCGAACAGAACGGTCAGCCACATGCCCTCACTCAACGGAGCAGTCGTCCTCGTCACCGGCGCGAACGGCGGCATCGGGACCAACTTCGTCCGCGACGCCCTCGAACGCGGCGCCAGCAAGGTCTACGCCACGGCTCGGAGCCCGCGCACCTGGGACGACGAGCGTGTCGTCCCGCTCCCACTCGACGTCACCGACCCCGCTTCGATCGCCGCCGTCGTCGCCTCGGCCCCCGACGTCACGATCCTCATCAACAACGCCGGCACGAACGCGTCGACGCCCGGCATCCTGTCGCACACCGACGAGGAGATCCGCACCAACGTGGAGACCAACTTCCTCGGCCCGCTCTTCCTCGCTCGCGCGTTCGCTCCGATCCTCGCCGCCAACACCGGATCCGCGATCATCGACATCCACTCCGCCCTCAGCTGGTACGCCGTCGCCGGCATCTACAGCGCCACGAAGGCCGCGCTCTGGTCGGCGACCAACTCACTGCGCCTCGAACTCGCCCCCGCTGGCGTGCATGTCGTCGGCGTGCATGTCGGCTATGTGGACACGGCCATGGCCGCCGGCGCGACCGACCCGAAGCTCGACCCCGCCGTCCTCGTGACGAAGGTGCTCGACGCGACGGAGGCCGGCGAGTACGAAGTCCTCGCTGACGACACCTCGGTGCAGCTGAAGGCCGGGCTCAGCGCCACACTCGAGGCGGTCTACCCGCAGCTCGCAGCAGTGCGCAGCTGACGCTCCGAGAGCGCGCAAAACGCTCCCAAGCACGACGTTTGGGAGCATTTTGCGCGCTTTCGTCCGCGGGCTACGCCACGATGACGGCTTTCCCACGGATGCCGCCACCGGCGAGCGAGCCGAGGGCCTCCACCGTGTCATGGAAGGGGAACACCCGTCCGACGACGGGATGGATCGCGCCGCTGTCGACGAGGGCGGTGATCTCCCGCAGCTGGTCACCACTCGCCCGCATGAGGAGGAACCGATAGTTCACGCCGAGCCGCTTGGCCTGCCTGCGGATCTTGCCGCTGAGTGCGGAGATCGCGAGCCGGAGCACCGCGTTGAGGCCGGCGGAGCGGGCGAAGTCCGGGGTCGGTGGTCCGGCGATACCGACGGCCGTCCCGCCGCGCTTGAGAATGCGGAGCGACTTCTCGAGGTTCTCGCCGCCGATGCTGTCGAGCACGAAGTCGTGCCCCTGGAGGAGCTGCTCGAAATCCTCGGTGCGGTAGTCGATCACGGTGTCCGCGCCGAGTTCGCGCACGAAGTCCGCGTTGGCGGCACTGGCCGTCGTCGCGACCTCAGCACCGAGCTGCTTGGCGAGTTGGATCGCGATCGACCCGACCCCGCCCGCACCGGCGTGGATGAGGACCTGCTGACCAGGCTGAACGTCGCCGAGCTCGACGAGGGCCTGCCAGGCGGTCAGTGCGACGAGCGGCAGGGATCCTGCCTCCACCATGCTGATCGACGCCGGCTTGAGCGCGAGATCCGCCTCTGCGACGGCGATGCGCTCGGCGAAGGTCCCGATCCGGTGATCACGAGGACGCGCGTAGACCTCGTCGCCGGGCTTGAAGCCGCTGACCTGCGCACCGACGCGGATGACGGTGCCGGCGACGTCATGGCCGAGGATGATCGGCAACTGGTACGGCAGGATCTGCTTGAACTCGCCGAGACGGATCTTCTCGTCGAGTTGGTTGAGGCCGGCGGCCCGCACCTGCACCAGGACGTCGCCGGCGCCGACGACGGGCTCGGGCACCTCGGTCTCGTGCAGTGGGGACGCATAGCTCGAGATGGTGAACGCCCTCATGGGTGGGGGCTCCTTCCGGGTCGATTCCCCGGATTGACCCGAGTTAGCTCAATTATGAGCAGACTCAGTTATTTTGTCAAGAAGCCCCCACAGCCACCCCGACGCCCAACTCCCCCAACCACTTCACGCCCCGACCGCGGCGTTCGCGAGCGCGTTGAAGGCGTAGGAGTAGCTCGCACACACGCCGAGCCCCTGCAGCAGCGTCCCGGTGGCGTTCCAGGCGTACTCGTAGCCGACCGGGACCCCGTCGAACGCGTCGCCCTGCAGGGTCGCGAAGGCGGTGTCGTCGTACTCAGCATTCGAGACGAGCCACTCGTTGAGCGCGGTGACCTTCTCCCGATCACTCAGCCCCTCGGGTGCCACTGCCGCCACGACCTCGTCGACGCGTTGCTTGAGTTGCGCCTGCAGCGCCGCCACCTCGTCGTTCGGCAGCGAATACGTCACGAGCAGGGTGTCTCCCCCGTCGCGGAGTCCGACGTAGCTGACGTTGAAGACGTAGGGGTTCTGGGCCCGCGCCTCGTACACGGCGTCGTACGGGTCGGGCGCTCCCGGAGTGTCGACGAACTCGGAGATGTCGATCGACTTCGTCTGGGCGATCAGGTGCCCGGCGAGGAACCGGGTGAACTCGGTGCTGCCGTAGACCGGGTAGTCGGTGGGTGGCACCTCGGACACCGGTTCGGCGTCGGTGTTCTCGGGTGCCACGAAGGCGTCGAACCGCGGCATGCCGGTCGGCGGGGCAGCCTCCTGCGCTGCGGCGTTGAACTGGGCGATGGCTGCGACCGGGTCGGGGGTCGACCGCTTCGTGATCGGGATCCACTCCCCCAGCTGCGTGTTGCGCCCACGGAGCGGGACGACCCATCGATCGCCGTAGTCGAGCACGGCGCTGTCATCGAGGTACGCGACGGTCGAGCGGGTGCGCCCGTCGACGGAGACGAACGGCAGCACCTTCTGCACGTTCTCGATGCCCTCGATGTAGCCGCTGGCACCCCAGTTCTTCAGCGCCCGCGTGGAGTTCGACGCGACCTCGAGCGGTAGGAATCCGGCGGAGCGGGTGAAGTCGTACGGCTTGTACGGGGAGAAGGCTGTTCCGTCGGTGGCGATCACGCCGAGGTCGAACCCGATCGTCTCGGCGGCGATCTCCTCCTCGCCGGCGTCCTGCTCCTCGCCGCCGGTCACGTCGTCCTCGGTCTGCGAACGGTAGTTGTAGGCCTGCAGCCCGATGTTCTGACGACTGACGAAGGGGGCTTCCTTCGCCTCGAAGCTCTCGGTGTCGCCAGCGGAGGACCACTCGGTCCCGTCGACCTCGGCCACCAGCTTGAAGACGCCGTCACCCCGCTTGGTGACCTCGTGGTGCACGATCAGGTAGGTGTCGGCGCCTTCCACCGACTCCCAGGACAGCGTGACACCGCCGCTGTCGTCGGCCGCCCCGAAGGTCACCTCGGGTGCCGCGTACTCCGACTCGACGGTGAACTTGGTCACGAGCGGCTTGTCCCGCTCGGTGCCGTCCTTCTCGAGCCGACTTACGAGGAAGTACTCGTCGTGCAGGCCCCAGCGGCCGCGGGACGCTCCGGCTTCGTCGAGGATTTCCGCCTCAGTCTTCCCGAACGTCTTCCCGAGTTCGGTTCCGGAGATCGTGACGCCGCCACCGGAGTCGGACTGGTACACCGAGTACTCGGCCTGCTTCGTCAGGGCCGCGTCGTAGAAGACCTGGAACGCCCACGGGGGTGCGTTGCCGCCGCGGTCGAGGTCGTCGGCGTCCGCCCGCTTCTTGTTCTCTGCCTTCACGTCGTAGTCGACGTCGATCTCGAACTCGTGGTCGCGTTCGAGGCCCGCCTGTGGGGCGGTGAAGTCGTAGAGTGCGGACTGGTCGGTGGTGATACGGCCCTCGTCGCCGCCGGTCACGGCAGGGACCACGACGAACGCCGCCACGACGGCGAGCGCGGCCGCGATAGCGACACTCCCGGTGACGATGCCGATCGTCCGGCCCCGCCGTTTGCCAGGACGCTTCGGCTGGTGTGGCTGCTGCGGCTGACGCTGAGCCTGCTGTGGGGCTGGTGGCTGCTGCACGGGTCGTGGCTGCGATGGCGGCTGCTGCTGCGGAACTCCGCTGTGCACCTGCGGGGTCCACTCCGAGCCGTTCCAGTACCGCTGCCCGGTCGGGTTCCACGGGTCCGCATACCAACCGGCCGGCGTACCCCCACGCGATTCCGTCACCCGACATCCCCCTTCAATCCGAACGCATCACTGCGATGACCCCATCAAAGCAACGCAACATACGATATTCGATTCACGGGAATCGGGAAGCGAATCGGCCCGCCGTCACCGCACGACCTCGAGCGGTCAGATCGTCGCGCCGACGTCCCGGAACGCCTGCGGGGACGTGCCGGTGAGGCGCTGATCGCCGGACGAGCCGACGCTCACAGGGCGAAGATCACAGCGCCTGGATGATGAGGGCGACACCGAATGCGACGATCAGGCCGTTGCCGACGATGGCCGTCCTTTTCCGGAACGCCGGTCCCATCCTCCGCCGCAGTCCGGCTCCGAGCGCGACCAGCAGCGTCTGCCAGCAGAAGGATGCGAGCCCGACACCCACGATGAAGGCGGCCGCCGTCGACCCTGATGCCGTGAACTCGGCGAGCCCGGTCAGGATCGCCGCGAAGTACACCAGCGTGGCCGGGTTGATCGCCGTCAGGCCGAGGAAGAGCAGGTACCGCTGACGCGAGGTGCCCGAGCGGCCTGCGGGCCGTTCCCCGGCTGACGGCTTCGCACGGAGGCCCTGCAGGAGACCGTGCACTCCGAGTGCGACGACAGCGACACCACCGAGGAGCTGCGGCCAGGGAGACCAGCCGATCACGATGGGACCGGCGAGCGCACCGGCAGCGACGGCTGCCGTGCAGTACGACACGTCCACCGTCGCCACAGCGGCGGCCGCAGGCAGTCCACTGCGCAGCCCGCGGGTGATGCCCTCCTGGAGGAGCAGCATCCCGATCGCCCCGAGCGGAGCGGCAAGAGCGAGGCCGGCGACGGACCCGGAGAGGAGGGCGAGGAGGACATCCATGCTGACGACTCTGGTGCAGTGCACCGGTCACGACAGTGCGTTCCGGCAGTGAGACGGCATACTGTGTCGCATGGATGCGCTCGACAGTGAAATCATCGATGTTCTGCGGGTCGACGGGCGGATATCGTTCAGTGAGCTCGGTCGCCAGATCGGCTTGAGCACGAATGCGACGGCGGCCCGTGTGCGTCGCCTGGAGCACAGCGGCGTCATCACCGGGTACCGTGCGATCCTCGGCTCCGATGCCCCGGTCGCCGAGGACGGCTTGGAGGCGTTCATCGACGTCCGACTCGACCCCGCGCGCAAGTCGGAGGAGTTCCTGGAGTGGACCCGCCGGATCCCCGAGATCAAAGACGCGGTGCACGTCACCGGTGCCTACGACTACCTCGTCCACATCCGCGTCGCCGGCACCGCCTCCCTCGACCGCCTCCTCCGCAGCATGAAGAACGACGGAGGGGCGACCCACACGCAGACGCGGCTGGCACTCCGGTAGGCGGGAACCACGCGCGCCGTCGCATCGCGCTACCGCGGCCTGGCTCTACACCGGCTCGAGGGGTTCGCGGGCTCCGTCCGGCAGCTCCACGGTGATCGGGTCACCGGGCTGCACGACACCGCCGACGAGCACCACACCCATGACTCCCGTCTTGCGGACGGTGCGACCCTCCGCGTCGGTGCCGACGACCTGCTTGAGCAGGCCTGGTTCGTGGCGGTCGATCTGGACACACGGGTTCCGCAGCCCCGTCACCTGAACGACGGCATCGGTTCCGAGTCGGAGCACTGCACCCGCGGGGAGGTCGAGGAGGTCCAGCCCCTCGGTGGTGATGTTCTCGCCCAGCTCACCCGGAGTGAGGTCGGCGTCCACCTCCGCGAACAGCTCCCGGTGGATCAGGTGGACCTGCCGGAGGTTGGGCTGCGAGGGGTCTCGTCTCACCCGGGATCGATGCTGCACCGTCGCACCGAAATGCGCGTCTCCCTCGACACCCAGCCCGGCGACGAGCGTGATCGCGTCCCGTCGCGGCTTGGAGAAACGGTGCTCATCATCGCTGCTGACCGAGACGACACGGGCGTTTGTCATCACCCCAGTCTGCATGGGGGAAGCGCGGAACTCCACAGGCCTCAGCGACCGACGGACTCGTCGCCTGCGTGGGCCCCGTAGAACTCGGATTGCCGCCGCATGAGCTCGCGCATCGACACCTCGGGTCCGACGCCGTACACGGTCCCGCCGAAGTCGAGCTGTCGCTGGATCGCCCAGATCTCATCGTGACGTTCGGGCGGGAGGATCGATGCCGGCGTTCCGACCGCGACCCATCCGATGGGAACCATGGCACCCGGCTCCAGCACGGTGTTGACCTGGACGACACCGTTGATCCGGACTTCAGCACCGTGCCCGACTCGGCTGCCGGGGAACAGCGAGGCACCCGTGGCGATGAACGCCTCGTCGGCCACCACGCTGCCGTTGACGTGCGTGTGCGGCCCGATCATGACGGCGGCTCCGATGAGCGCTGGGTGACCGGACCGTCCGCGGATCAGGGCGTGCTCCATGACGACGGTGTCCTCGCCGATGACGACCTCGCCGTCTTCGGCGGACACCACCGCACCGTGCAGGATCCGAGCACCCGCCTCGATCCTGACATCGCCCACGATCATGGCGGACGACGCGACGGTCGCGGTCTCGTGGATCGACGGTTCGCAGTCCCGGTGTCTGATCAGCATGCGCTCACGATAGCGAAGGCGCCCGGTCCCGGATGGTCAGCGGTGCAGGATCACCTGGTACAGGTTGTGGTCCTGCCAGGTGCCGGCGATCCGCAGATAGGACGGCGCCATGCCGATGTGCTCGAACCCGGCTTTGCGGAGCACCCGTTGCGAACCGTGGTTGTGCAGCAGGGTGCTCGCCTCGACCCGGTGCAGGCCGAGATCGTCGCGCGCCACCCGGACGATCGCCTGCACGGCCGCCGTCGCGAGGCCCTTACCCGCGTACTCCGCGTCCACCCAGTAGCCCAACCCGGCGTTCTGGAACGGGCCGCGGACGATCCCCGACACGTTGAACCGGCCCACGATGGTCGAGCCGTCGAACAGGCCGAGGGAGTATCCGGTCCCGGCGGCACTCGACGCGAGCTTGCTGGTGAGGTCCGCCGATTGCCCGGCCTCGGTGAAGAACTCGTCGGATCGAGCCGGCTCCCACGGCGCCAGATGGTCGCGGTTCCGCGAGTACGCCGCAGCGAGCTCCTTCGCATCGCCGAGCCCCAAGGGCCGCATGTCGATTCCGTCGCCGACGCTGATCGCTGTGAACACCCGTCAACGGTAGTCGCCGCCGGGTGCACTCGACCACCCCGATGCGACGAGGAGTGGTACCGCTGACGGAGACTCAGCGGCTGGCGATGGGGTGGGCCGGGTACTCGCGCAGCACCAGGGCCGTGCTGACAGGACCGAACCGGCCGATGGCGTCGATGATCTGCTCGAGGCGTTCCGGCGAGGGCGCGTGCACATCGAGGACGAAACAGTCTTCGCCGGTCACTCGGTAGATCCGGTGGATCTCCGGCAGCTCGTCGAACTGGGTCAGTGACGCCTGGATCTGCGCGTGGGTCGTCCGCAGTCGGACGACGGCGTGCGTCGTGAGCCCGAGCTTCTGCGGCGACACCCGAGCTCCGTAGCCGGTGATGTACCCGGCGAGCTCGAGCTTGCGGACCCTCGCCGACACCGCCGGCTGGGACAGATGCACGAGCCGGGCGAGGTCGGTCATCGTGGTCCGCCCGTCGACCTGGAGCACGTCGAGGATCGTCTGATCCGTTCGATCGAAGGAAAGCGAAGCATCGTCCGTCATCTGCTTAGTAAACAACGGATGATGACGCTCCAGCTGCTGAGACCGAGGGTTCGACTGGCACGCTGAGGGCAGATCGCCCGACCACGACGAAGGAATCCCATGTCGATCATCACCATGCCCGGGATCGGTGGATCCGACGACGCCCACTGGCAATCCCAGTGGGAGCGCGACACGCCTGCGATCCGCCGGTTCGCACCGGCCTCCTGGGACGAACCGGACCTCGACGACTGGTCCGCCGCCCTCGACCGAGCGGTGGCGGACGAACCGGCGATCCTGGTCGCGCACAGCCTCTCGTGTCTGCTGGCCGTCCGCTGGGCGGCGGCGAACCCTGCACGAGTCGCCGGGCTGTTCCTCGTCGCCGCCCCCGATCCCGACGGGCCGCGGTTCCCGAGGGTCGCCGCTGCGTTCGCCGAGGATCTCGATGTCCGGCCATCCGCACCCGCGCTGCTCGTGACCAGTGACGACGACCCGTACTGTTCGGAGGCACGCGCGGCCGGGTTCGCCGCAACGTGGGGCGTGCCTCGGATCACTATCGGGCGCCAGGGCCACGTGAACTCGGCCAGTGGACTCGGCGCCTGGCCGGAGGGCCGGCGACTGCTGACCGCGTTCAGCGCGGGGGTCGGGAGTCGCGATCGGTCAGCAGCGACGTGAGAGCCGTGATCGCAGGTTCGAACCGCGCTCGCGACGGCGTGGCGAACCCGACGACGAGGGCCTCCGGGCGCTCGTGGCTCCGGGTGTAGCGCGCGAGGCGGTGGACGCCGACGTGATCGGGTTGGGACTCGAGCCGGGACAGCACCGTCGGGGCGGCATCGCCGAGCGGAATGAGGCCGTGTAGCCCGGCGGCAAGACCGGGGACCTCGAGACCGACGCTGCGCAGCGCCTGCTGGAGATGGGTGCGACGGCGGGCGTACTCGCGGCGCTGACGGCGGATGTGGCGCTCGTACTCGCCGGTCCTGATGAGGTCGGCGAGAGCCAGTTGGTTCAGCATCGGAGCGCCGCCCGTGAGCGCTTCGGACGCATCGACGACCGGACGCACGAGGTCGCGCGGCAACGCGAGCCACCCGAGGCGGAGGTCTGGAGCGAGGGTCTTGCTCACGCTGCCGGCGTAGACCACGCGCTCCGGTGCCGACCGTTGCAACGCGGCGACCGGCCGGCGGTCGAAGCGGAACTCGCCGTCGTAGTCGTCTTCGACGATGAACCCTCTGTCGTTCGCCATCGCCCAGTCGACGACGAGTCGACGTCGCGCCGGGGCCAACGCCCCACCCAGTGGGAACTGGTGCGACGGCGTCAGCACGACGGTGTCCGTGCGGGCATCGAGCCGACCGAGGTCCGCGCCGTCCTCGTCCACGACGAGGTCGGACACGGAGAACCCCGACGTCGACCATGGGCGTTCGATGCCGAACAGCGACGGGTCCTCGATCGCGACGGACGACGCTCCGCCTGCCGCGAGCGCTGCCGCGAGGAGCGTGCTGGCAGTCCGGTAGCCGGCGCAGATCACGATGGCGTCAGCGGTCGTCTCCACCCCGCGAGCGCGGGCGAGGTATGAGGCGAGTTCGGATCGCAGCGCCATGCTGCCGGCACGGTCGGAGTCGATGTCGGCAGCTGCGGCGCCGGCGCGCCGGATGGCGGTGAGCCAACGCGCGGTCGGAAAGGACCCCACCTCAGGTCGCCCCGGCCTGAGGTCGAACTCCGGTCCGGCACTCGCTGGCGTCCGGCTTTCGCTGTGGAGCGGCGCGACGCTGCGCGCGACGAACGTGCCCGCCCGGGCTCTGGCCTCGAGAACACCTTCGGCGACGAGGTCGTCGGTGACGGCCACGATCGTGTTGCGAGCCACCCCGAGCTCGAGCGCGAGTTCCCGGGACGATGGCAATCGCATACCGGGTCGAGCCCGTCCATCGGCGATCGCAGTCCGGATGGCGTGTTCGACGGCTCGGGTCTTCGGCAACGTCGGGTCCAGCTGGAGCATCAGGTCCACTGGACCAGGATATGCGACTCGTTCTGGCCCTCATCATCGGTCCACCGGCGGAATAGGGTCGAATCGTATCTTCTGGAAGGACGTGCTCATGCGGGTGTTCATCGCGGGCGGATCAGGCGTGCTCGGGCGCGCGCTCATCCCGATGCTCAGGGCAGCAGGCCACGAGGTGATCGCGACGACCCGGTCGCTCTCGAAGTTCGCGCGCGTCGCCGACACCGGGGCGACACCGGTCCTGCTGGACGTCCTCGACCGGACCGCGACGGTGCGGGCAGTGGTCGACACCCGGCCGGACGCGATCGTGCACCTCCTGACCGATCTGACCGCGGGAGACCCACGGAGCAACGCACGATTGCGCACCGCGGGCACCCGTCACCTCGTCGACGCAGCTCACGAGGCCGGAACGTCACGGATGGTCGCGGAGAGCATCTCCTGGGTCCACTCCCCCTGTCGTGAGCCCGCGACGGAGTCCGATCCGCTCGATCTGGACGCACCGGAGCCCCGGCAGACGACGATCTCCGCGGTGCGTGCCCTCGAGAGCGCCGTGCAGGAGCTCCACGACGGCGGGGTCCTCCGGTTCGGCCAGCTCTACGGGCCCGGAACCTGGTATTCGACCGCCGGACGCTTCGGTGACGCCGCCCGTGCGGGCGAGCTCCCGGCCACGGAGACCGTCACCTCGTTCGTGCACACCTCCGACGCCGCCGCGGCGCTCCTGCTCGCGCTCGGATGGGGTCGCGGGACGTGGAACATCGTCGACGACGAGCCCGCCAGCGGCCACGAGTGGGTGCCGCAGTTCGCCGCTGCAGTCGGCGCGCCGCCGCCGACGTCATCGATCTCAGGCGAAATCGGCCGACCGGTGTCGAACGCGGCCGCCAGAGCGGCAGGTCTCACGTTGCGGTACCCGAGCTGGCGCGACGGGTTCTTCGCGTGAATCGGCACCGATTCCGTCGCGGATCCTGGCGGCAGGCCGTCGTCACCCTCGCCGGGGTCCTACCGATGAGCGTCGCGTTGAACATCGGCCTCGACCCGCTCACCAGCGACTGGCCCCGCTTGGCCACGGTCGTCGCCAACGCGACCGTCCTCGTCGTGTCCCTCACGTGGGTCCTCCTACCGGCGCTCCATTGGGCGACGGGCGGGTGGGCCGCACCGCACCCGACTCCGTCAGCCGACCTCGCGGAGCCTGGACGCGACGTCGCAGACGTTCTGTCGCCGCGATCAGGCGCCACCGGTGCTCGATGCGGCGGGCCGCGCTCGGTGGTGGCGCTGCCAGTCGACTGACGCGACGCCGTTCAGGACGCTCAGCACGGCCCGTTCGGCCAGGCCGTCGTCGATCGGCTGGTGCCCGAAGAAGGCGCGGTAGTAGAGGGGGGCCGCCAGGAGGTCGAGCGTGAGTTCCATGTCGAGGCCGCCCTGGATGTCGCCACGCTCGACCGCGTGTTCGAGCACCGCTCGCGAGGTCGTCCGGCGGGCCTCGAAGTAGTCACGGCGGAAGACCTCACGCAACGCCGGATCCGCCTCGAGGTCGGAAACGAGCCCCGGAAGCGCCCGGGTGATCGGGGAGTCCTGGAAGGCGTCCGCCAGGGTGGAGATGCCGGTGATCAGGTCGCAGTGGACGCACCCGGTGTCGGGCGTCGGCGTCGTGCCGAGCACGGAGATGAGGGTGTGCACGACAACCCCGGGCAGGCTCCCCCAGCGGCGCCGCAACGCCGGTTTGCTCGTGCCGGCAGCCGCCGCGACCCCCTCGAGCGTCAGGGCACTGTAGGGCACCGTGGCGAGCATCTCCACGACTGCGGCGGTCGCTCTCGCGTCGATCGTCGTGTCGCGCGGGCGACCCGGCAGTGGCGGGCTCGTCGCGGACGCATCCACACGCTCCGTTTGCTCCATTCCATGATCGTACTCTAGATTCATTACGTTCCGTAGTGGAATGAAAGCAGAGGAGTGGCGATGACCGACGACGACACCGGAGGGGTCTTCTCACCACGGTTCAGCGGCTTCACGATCGGCATCCTCGCGAGCGTCGGTGCGGTGGCGTTCGAATCGCTCGGCGTCGCGACGATCCTCCCGGCGGTCGCCGAGGAGCTCGGCGGCCTGGGCGGCTACGGCTGGGGGCTCTCGGCGCTCATGCTGGCCAACATCGTCGGCACCGTCGTCGCAGGCACCGACATCGACCGACGAGGACCGGCCCGAACCGTCCTCGTCGGCACCATCGTCTTCGCGCTCGGCTGCCTGCTCGCGGGACTCGCCCCGGGGTGGGGCGTCTTCATCGCGGCCCGCGCCCTCCAGGGCCTGGGCATCGGCGCCATCATGGCCTACGCCTACAGTCTCGTCGGCATCGCCTACCCGGCACGGTTGCAGGCCGTGATGTTCGCGTTCCTCTCCTCGGCCTGGACGATTCCGTCGCTCATCGGACCGGTGTTCGCCGGAGCGCTGACCTCGCTGCTCGACTGGCGCGTCGTCTTCTGGTCGATCGCACCGCTCACGCTCGTCCTCCTCCCGCTCGTGCTCCCCGGCGCCCGGCGGCTGTCGCGTCCGGAACAGCGCTCGACATCCGGCTCACGGCGTCGCCTCCCGGCACCGGTGTGGTTCTCGATCCTGCTCGCCGTCGGCACTGGAGCCGTGCTCCTCGGGCTCGAACTGGACGCCCTCCCCGCCCTCGTGGCGCTGGTCGTCGGCGGACTCGTCGGCGCCGTCCTGGCGCTGCGGTGGATCCTGCCGTCCGGAACCCTCCGGCTCCGCCGCGGCGCCCCGGTGGGGATCGTCATCCGCTTCATCCTCTGCGGTGTCTACTTCGGTTCGGAGGCCTTCCTGCCGCTCGGCTTGACGAGTGTCCACGGACTCGACGTCACCCTCGCCGGCCTGGGTCTAGCCGCCGGCGCGCTCGCTTGGACCGTCGGGTCGTTCGTGCAGGCGCGGATCGACACTGCGCGGCCCGGCAGACGCGCACGGTCGACGCGCGCCGGCATCCTCGCGCTCGTCGGCGGCGAGGCACTCATGGGCGTCGCCGTCGCACTGCCTGGCGTGTGGCCGGGCTGGGCCATCGTCGGCTGGACCATCGCCGGGATCGGCATGGGCGTCGCCTTCAACGCCGCGACCTCGGCGACGATGGCGGCGACCCCGGCCGAGACCGCGGGGAGCATCAGCGCGAGTCTGCAGCTCGCACAGACGCTCGCCACCGCGACCATCGCCGGTGTCGGTGGTGCCGTCGTCGCCCGACTCGGAGCGACGACCCCGGCCTTCCTCGCGGTGTTCGGGCTGACCGCAGCACTCGGACTCCTCGGCGTCCTGCTCGCCGGACGACTGGACACGGCGAAGGCGGGCGAAGGCCTACGACGGTGAGCGCAGCGTGCGACCGGCGCTCCGACGTGATCAGCGGACGCTGCAGGGCCCCGAGGCGGACAACACGATGACCGGGCCCACTTCGGGCGCGTCGGCGAACTCCCCGAGACGCAGGTAGAACCCGTCGTCAGACGTGAACGCCACGGCCCGAGTGGCGTCTGACGATCCATCCGCGGCGACCTTCTTCTCCACCTTCCATCCCGCGCGTCCGGCGTACATGGCGGCCGCATCGTCCAACCAGGCGGCACGGTCGAAGTCCGCTGCGACGCTGATCGTCAGGATCCCGTTGAACTGCGCGGCGCCACCGGTGCACTGGATGTCGACGTCGTCCTCGGCCCCCGTCGACACGCTGTCGGCAGGCAGCGTCGCCTCGAACTCGGCACGGAGCGAGAGCGCCTCCGACTTCGTGGTGTCGTAGTCCGGCCTGATCTGCAACGATCCACAGCCTGCGAGCGCGCAGGCGAGGACGATGCCGATGAGGCCGAGCATTGTCCGACGCATGATGCGATCCCTCCCCGAATGGACCAAGGTCTCCAGCGTAGGTGCCGGGGACGACCGTCGGGCAGACTGGACCGGTGACCAGATCCGACCCGATCCGAGCCGACACCACCCGAGCAGCCCTCCTCCGCGATCGCATCGTCCAGCAGGTCGCCGAGCAGGGCTTCGGCGCGCACGGCCTGCACGTGCTCGCCGGTGACGACGAGGCCGAGCATCGCTGGACCGAGGACGTCCGTGAGGACATCCACTCCGCGGCGAAGGGCGTCTGTGTGCTCGCCGCCGGCCTCGCCATCGACGACGGCCTCATCACGATGGACACCATGCTTGGCGCCGTGTTCCCTGAAGCCGACTTCGGCGACGGCACCGCCGACGTCACCCTCCGGCACCTGTTGAACATGACGAGCGGCGTCGACCTCCCCTGGTCGCCGACCCTGCTGTCCGACTGGCCGGACCTGACCCTCGAGTTCCTGAGCAGGCCGTCCCGTGGTCGCGTTTTCCAGTACTCGAACGCCAGCACCTACACGGCGATGCGCGCACTCGAGACCCGGGTCGGCGACGTCGGCGACTACCTCGAGCAGCGACTCCTCGCACCACTCGGCATCCACGACGCGCCCTGGGAGCGGTGCCCCCGCGGATTCATCGCGGCCGGCGGAGGGCTGCAGCTCCGCACCACGGAACTCGCACGCATCGGCCGCCTCATCCGCGACCGCGGCCGGTGGGCGGGCGAGCAGCTCCTGTCACCGGAGTGGATCAACGCCATGCACACCGACTGGGTGCCCTCCGGAACCGGCGCCGGGTACGAGCGGTATGCGCTCGCCGGATGGGATGGTCCGGGCGCGGCCTGGCGACTCCACGGTGCCTACGGGCAGCTCGTCGTCTTCGCCGGCGACGCCGTGGTCACCATCACGGCCGAGGACCATGAGGGGGCCGACCGCATCGCGGCCTCCGTGTCCTCGCTCCTCACCGACACCGCGGACTGAGCCCGCCTGCGGGCGCGGGTCAGCTTCCTGCGCGGAGCACTCCCGCCGCCGCTTCGACAGTCGAGACGAACGTGGCGCCGACGCTTCGGTGCCCGGACCGGATCTCCTGCTGCGGAGCGTCGGAGAGCACGACCACGTCGATGTCGAGGATTCGACAGACACGCGCCTTGTACGCGATGTCGACGCGGTCCCCAACTCGCGGGCACAAGACGACCGCGCTCGGCGGGAAGCGTTCGTTTGTGAGCATCTCGCCCCAGGACGACGCCGCGATCGTCACCTGCAGATCAGGCGCGTGGGAGTCGAGCCACGACACGGCAGACGCGCGGGCGCGGTCGTCACTGTCCAGTACGCCGACCGTTCGCATCGATACCTCGTCACTCGTCACCGCATCCGGAGTCATACCCCGATGGTGTCGGCGCCATCCGTAAGATACCAGCGCCGGGACCACCCGCGGCGCACGGGATCCGAACCCCACCGCACCACCCACCCACGCCTGACGCGGACCGTCCACCACGGACGGCTCGCGGCGCTTGCGCCCCACAGGCCTGGCGGGCACGATGGACGGGTACCGCGGTGTCGTGGTGATCGTCGAAGCCCAGGCCGACTTGTCTGCCGACCGATCCCCCGCTCCGCCTCGGAGGCATCGTCCATGACGACTGCTCGCTCATTCCCACCTTCCATCCCCGGGCCCGTCCGCTCAGCCGCCAGCCGGTACCGCGGTGTCCTCGGCCGGGCCGGGGCGCCGCAGTTCTTCCTCGCTGCGGCCGTCGCCCGACTCGGCGTGGCCATGACCGGACTCGGGCTGCTGTTCTCGATCCAGCACGCGACGGGGTCGTTCGCGGCCGCGGGGGCGGCGACGGGGGCGTTCGCCCTCGCCGAGGCGGTGGTCGGTCCGCAGATCGCACGACTCATCGACCGGTGGGGCCAGACGGCGACCGTGCCGGTGGCCGTGCTCGTGCACGTCAGTGCAGTCGTCGTCGCGATCACCACTGCAGGACATTCACCGATCGGCATCACCCTGGCGATCGTCCTCGTCGCGGGTGCCGCGATCCCGCAGCCCGGCGCCCTGTCGGCGGCGTGCTGGTCACGGCTCCTCCTGGAGCCCGAGGCGCTCCGGACCGCCTTCTCCCTCGAGGCGAACGCGAACGACGTCGTGTTCCTGTCGGGACCAATCCTGGTGACGCTCATGAGTTCCTTGCTCGCGCCGTGGGCGGGATCCGCAGCTGCGGGGATCCTCGTGGTCACCGGCTGCGTCGCACTCTCCTTGCAACGCTCCACCGCACCGATACCGCGATGTCGACCGGAGCGCGGGGCGGGCGCCCACCGGTCCACTCTCCTCGCCCCGCCGTTCCTCGCGGCGCTCGGGGTGAACCTCGGCCTAGGCTGCTTCTTCGGCGCGGTGCCACTCCTCGTCACTGCGGCGGCGACGGCGCAGGGGCTCCAGCCGTTCAGCGGACTCGTCCTCGCGCTCTCCAGTGCCGCGAGCATCGTCGCGGGCGCGCTGTACGGGGCGCTGCGATCGACTCCACAGCCTCCGACCGTGCAGCTGATCGCGTCCGTCGTCCTCACGCTCGCCGTGCTCGTCGGCACCGTCTGGCCGACCCTGCCCGGGCTGGCGATCATGCTCCTCGTCGGCGGGACCGCGATCGCACCGCTGCTCGCCTCGTCCTCGCAGATCGTGCAGGCGACGGTCGTCCCACAGGAACTGACGCAGGGGTTCACCTGGATCAACTCCGCTTCCGCTGCAGGTATCGCGGCGAGCGCCGCGCTCACCGGTTGGCTCGTCGCACAGGGAGGCGTCGAGGCCGCGATGCCGACGCTCATGGTCCTCGTCCTGATCGCGGTCGCGTCAGCAGGGTTGGCGCACGCGCGAGCGAAAGCGGGCCGACGTCGCGAAGATGTCTCGCTCAAGCCTCACCGGTGAGGCCCGAGGACTGTCAGCTGGGGATGCGACGTCGACCGGATCCCACGCTAGAACGAGCCACCGACACCGTTCAGCTGGGATGGTGTTGCAGAGCCCGTCGCACTCGTCAAGCGGGCTCGCGAGGTCGGTGGGCGGAGGTACCGTCACGGACATGGGTTCCTCTCGCACATCCCCCGGTTCCGTCGATCGCATCGCCCGCGATGAGTTCGGATGGGAGACGTTCCTGCCAGGACAGCGGGAGGCGATCCAGTCGGCGGTCGCGGGGCGTGACACCCTGTTGGTCCTCGCCACGGGCGGCGGGAAGTCGGCGGTGTACCAGGTCGCCGGTGCTCAGCGCGGTGGCGTGACCCTGGTGATCTCGCCGCTGGTCGCGCTGCAGGCCGATCAGCTCGCCTCGATCGAAGCCGCGCCGGACGCGCCCCCGGCCGTCGCCCTCAACGCCTCCCTCGGGCAGGCGGCGGTCGCGAGCGCGTGGGAGCTCGTCGACCAGGGTGGCCCCGTGTACGTGCTGCTGGCTCCTGAGCAGCTCGCGAACGAGGAGACCGTGGACCGGCTCCGGACGGCCGGTGTCTCGCTGCTGGTCGTCGACGAGGCGCACTGTGTCTCCTCGTGGGGGACCGACTTCCGCCCCGACTACCTGCGCCTGGCCGACGTCCGCCGCGAACTCGGCGATCCACCCGTCCTCGCGATGACCGCGACCGCGTCCGGCCCTGTCCGCGCGGAGATCATCGACCGGCTGCGCATGCACGACCCGGACGTGCAGGTGCACGGCGTCGACCGGCCGGAGATCCGGCTCGTCGTCCACCGCCACGAGAGCGAAGCGGAGAAACGGGCCGCGGTCGTCGACGAAGCCCGCGCCTGGACGGCGCCCGGGCTGGTCTACGTCGCGACGCGGCGCGAGACGGAGCAGTACGCCGACGAGATCGCGGCCGAGGGCCGCCGGGTGGCCGCTTACCACGCGAGTCTGAAGAGCACCGAACGTCGTGCCGTCCACGATCGCTGGCGCGCCGGCGAACTCGACGTCGTGGTCGCGACCTCCGCGTTCGGCATGGGCATCGACCGCGCCGATGTGCGTTTCGTCCTGCACGCCACGACCACCGAGTCGCTCGACGCCTACTACCAGGAGGTGGGCCGCGCGGGACGGGACGGTGAGCCGGCGACCACCGCGCTGCACTACCGGGCGGAGGATCTCGGACTCCGCCGCTTCTTCACCAAGCGGTCGGTGTCGGAGTCGGCGTTGCGCGCCGTGTGGCGGGCAATCCGCGCGACCCCGGGCGTGACCGTCGGCGATCTCGCGGAGCAGCTCGATCGGCCGCGGCGCACGGTCGCCCGCCTGGTCAACGACCTCGCGGACGCCGGGCTCGTCGACACCGCCGACGGCGTCCGCGCCATCGACGAGGTCGGTCCGAAGCGCGCGATCGGCGCCGTTCGGGAGACGCTCGAATCACGCGAGCGGATCGCGGAGTCGCGGCTGGCCATGATGCGCGCCTACGCCGAGACGTCGCACTGCCGCCGGCGGGTCCTGCTGGAGTACTTCGGTGTCGAGGCCCCGGAGTGGTGCGGGAACTGCGACGGCTGCGAACGGCACGAAGCGCATCAGGAGCAGGAGCGGGCACAGCAGCACGCCGGGACGGACAGCGCCAGCGACGCCTCGCCGTTGCACGTCGACCAGGCGGTGCACCACGAGGAGTTCGGTCCGGGCACCGTCATGGGCGTCGAACCCGACCGCGTCACCATCTTCTTCGACGCCGAGGGATACAAGGTTGTGGCGCTCTCAGCGCTCGAGACCGGCGTCCTCTCCGCCCGCGCGCTCGCCTCGGCCTGAGCGCTCGGGCGCCTGCGCACCGCGAACCGGCACCCCCGCGTCGCGCAGGCGACCCCGAAGGGCTTCGACCGTCGTGAACCGGTGTGTGGACATCGAGAGCTGTTCTGCTCCCGCGAGTTTCGCAGGCGAGTCGTCGCTGAAGAACACGTCTTCTCCTCGTACCTGCAGAGCATCGAGCACGTGCTGGAACGCACGGACGTCGGGTTTCGCGAAGCCGATGTCCGCCGAGTTGAAGATCGCGTCGAAGTGGTCGGCGATGCCCGAGGCTGCGAGTTCAGCAGCGATGGTGTCCGTGCCGTTCGTGAGCACCGCCGTCGTCAAGCCCGCGGTTCGGATCTCGTCGGACAGCTCCAGCAGCGCGTCGTCGACCGACCACGTCTGAGCACCCCATTCCTCCGCCGCTGCCCGGTCACCGACGAGACCGCCGATCCGGCCGACCCATTCGGCTCTCGTGATCCGGCCGGTGGTGACCTCGTCGATGAGCGGCGCCGCGAAGGCGATCCCGGCGAGCACCCCAGGCTGGAGTCCGTACCTGGCCTCGATGTCGGACACCTGCGCCGGATCGAAGTGTCGGATCACGCCGTCGAGGTCGAACAGGACGACGCGGATCACGACTCGACCCGTTCCTCGCTGCCCGCCGACTCATGCCCAGGAGCGTCGGCGATGACGCGATCGATCCAGTCACGTCGCGGCAGCGTCAGGATCTCGTCCCGAGCGAACCAGCCGAGTTCGAGGAGCTCCTCGGGATCCGCGGTCGCTTCGCTGAGCAGCTCGCAGTCGTAAGCGGTGGTCACGTACCCGACGTGGTCGCCGTTCGGGTAGCGCACCATCATCGGTTCGCCGCCGTACACCCCGACGATCCCGCGGATGCGGACCCGGGCGCCGGTCTCCTCGAGGACCTCGCGCAGGAGGGCGTCGGCGGGTTCCTCACCCGGCTCGACGCCGCCGCCGATCAGGCTCCAGAGGCCGGAGTGGTGATGGCGACCGAGGAGGAACCGGTCCCCGTCCCTGATCACCGCGGTGACCCCGGGGAGCATGAGGAACCCGGTCCCGATGTGGGCGCGGATCGAGGCGACGTAGTCGGACATCGGCATGCGGGGAGTCTACGGAACCGGTCTGACCGGAACGTGTCAGTCGGCGTGCTCCGGCGGCCACACCACGGCGAAGTGTTCGAAGACGATCTCCTCGGACTCCGACCACTCCGCGCCCCGGGCCGCACTGGTCCGTTCCCAGTAGCGTCGGTGTTCGCGCTGCCAACTCTCGAGCGTGCGGTCGTCCTCACCTTCGGCGAACGCGAAGTCGGCGTCGGCACTCGTGAACGGTCCGATGCGCAGCGCGGTGCTCCGGATGATGATCTGCGGAGCCCCGGTGCTGTCGCACGCGATCCAGTGCGACCCGATCCGCGGGAGCGGGTCCCCGCGATGCGCGAACTCCGACACGAGTTCGGCGGTGGCCCGCTTCCGTCCGCTCAGGACGATGTCCAACAGCTCGTCGGCCAGCCCGGCTGTGTCGCCGAAGTGCTCGACGGTGTAGTCGGCGTCGTCCGCGCCCACGTCCCCGCCCCCGCGATACTCGGCGTACGCCTGCCACATCGTCCTCGCGGCATCGACATCGGGGGCGGTGACCGGGCTGGCGGCGTGTGCGGAGTCCATACATCCGATCGTGCCAGACCATCCGACAGACCCGTCGACCATGGCTCAGCGCAGACGGCCTCCGGTGAACGCGTTCGTCGCGGCGAGGACGGTGTCGACGGGTGTGTCGATCGCCGCTTCGCCGATCTGGAACCCGAGCTTGCCGAGCATGGAGAACGACCGCGGCGGGAGGGTCGTCGAGACGCCCGGCGACTGCGCGGTGAGACCGGGCACGAGGTGGAAGGTCAGGATCCGCCACTTGCCGCGGGAGCGGATCGAGACGCGCTCGATCGCACCCCATGGGAGGAACACCTCACCCTGCGGGATGACGCCACGAAGGCCATTCGCGTCGAGTGTGAGCACCGTACGAGCCACCGACTGCGCGCCGCGGACCGTCGCGAACTGCACCACCGCGAACAGCATGAACCACCAGACGACGCTGAAGGACACCCCGGCCAGCATGCCGAGGGCGAATCCGCCGGAGGCCGTGGTCAGCACCGCGAGGAACATCCCGAGCACCGGGATCAGCGCCGCTGCGATCAACATGAACACGAACGCCGGGCGGGTCGCCCGCTCCGTCCGGACCGGGGCGGATCCGACGACCAGCGGGGGGAATGACTGCGGCGCACCGTTCATGAGGACAGTATGCCGCTCACCGCGCGGTGAGGCCCGAGCCGTCCGCATCGGCGACGAACGAGGTGGAACCGTAGTCGTCCCCGACACTGAAGGTGATCTGCGGCGGTCCGGCCGAACGGGCGAACGTGGGGCTGTCGACGTCGGTGTCGGTCGACCGGACGACGTATGCGAGCGCGTCACCCACGGGCAGGCCGACCTGCTCTGCGCCGTCCTGCATCAACGCCCAGACGCGGTCGAGCGCGACGTCCGACCAGGAGAACTGCTCGGCCGCCGATTCGGGTTGGATGCTCGCCGCGCCGTCGTTGGTGACCTGGCCATACCGGTACTCCCACCGGTCGGTCTTCGTGTCCCCCACGGTGAGCGGCGCCTGGACGATGACGAAATCGGCGGCGACCGTGATCGACACCACACGGTCATGACCGATCGCTTCCTGGAGCGCGCGCTGCGCCTCCGCGAGCGCCTCCGGGCGACGGAGGTCGGGTCGGAGGCGTCCGTCCTCGAGGGCAGCGATCGCCTGCGCGACGGACTGGTGGTACGGCACGACCACGATGGCCGCTGCCGCGATGGCGACGATCGCGAACAGGGCGAAGCGGCCGGGACGACCGGCCCGGCCGACGCCGAGCAACGGTCCGCGTCGCCGTCCGTCGACGATGCGCCGGTGCGGCTCGACGGGGAGGAACGGGACGGACGCGCGAGCCGGCACGCGCAACCGTGAACGCTCCGCCGGAGCGAGCTCGCCGGCGTCGATGAAGGCGACCTCGGGGCCGCCGTCGAGCAGGATCGCGACATCGCGCTCGGTGCCCGGTTGGAACATCGGGATGGCGGTCAGCGGGACGACGGTGCGCATCGTGCTCGCGAACGCCGCTCCGTGAAGCGGCTGGACGGTCAGGTCGAGTTCGCACAGCGGCTGGTCGTTGATCTGGGTGCCGGTCTGACGGAGCGCATCGACGCGGGCGACCCCGAGCCGACGAGCGTCCTTGGCCTGCTGGACGGCCTGAGGCGAAGCACCGACGGCGTTCCCCACCGACCGGGCCACGAGCGTGAGCACCGAGGTCATGATGAAGACGGGGAGTGCGACACCGGCGACTGCGTACCCGACGTCGGGCGGACCGACGGTGATCACGATGACGCCGCCGAGCAGAGCACCGAGAGCCGCGAAGGCGATCAGACGAAGCATGCTTTCGACCTTATCGAAGCGCTCGATCCCACCACCGCCGGCGGTTCAGCCGGGTCCATCGCTCGCCGCGGCGAGCAACGGCACGACGACGTCGCTGATCGGCGTGGGGATGCCGTGCACGCTCCCCCGCCGCTGGATCACCGCGTTGCGGACGTCCCATTCGAGCGGTTGCCCCTGTTCGCGGTCGGCGAGGATCGACGTCCCACGGTCGACCGGAGCGGCTCGGAACTGGTCGAGGAGCCGTCGAGGTTCGTCGTCGGTCAACCGCGCACCCTCCGCGCGCGCGACGTCCGCGCACTCCTCGAGGTAGCCGAGCATCAAGCGGCCGATGTCGTCGCGCCGGTACATGCCGGATCGGCGTCCGGTCAACGCCATGAGTCCGGCGGCGGCGTTCTGCAGGAGCTTGCGCCAGGCGAGGGTCGCGAAGTCGGTCGAGACCTCGACGGTGCAGCGGGAGCCGCGCAACGCGTCCTCGACGACGATGGCACCGGGTGCCTCCGGCAGGGACAGGCGCGGCGGGCTCAGCAGGGTGACCGGGCCGCCGGGCTCACGGGTGGCCGGGAACCACACGACCGCGGGGACGACCGTTCCCGCTCGGACGAGTGGCTCCACCATCTCGCGTTGCTCGACGCCGTTCTGCAGGACGCACACGACCGTCTCCGGGCCGCACAGCGCGGCGAGCCAGTCCGCAGCGGCAGCCGTCTGGGTCGCCTTGACCGCCAGGAAGACGAGGTCCACCGGCCCCTGGGCCTCGCCCGGATCGGTGTGGACCGGCCCGGGGACCGTCACCGTCTCATCGCCGACCTGGAGCTGGAGTTCGGACCGTTCCGACCGTCCCGCGATGAACGGGGTCCGTCCCTGTTCGTGGAGCGCTGCCGCGACCACGGTGCCGATCGCGCCCGGCCCGATCACTGCGACGCGGTCGGGTCCCCCGGGCGTCACGCCTCGCTCGATCCGTGCAGGGCGACGCGGGTCGCGGCGATGACCGCTTCCGGGAACCGCCGGAGCTGGTCGAGGTCGACCCATTCCTCCGCCGCGTGCAGTCCGCCGCCGGCGGGGCCGCACACGACGGTCGGGATCCCCGCCGCCTGCCAGAGCGCCGACTCCATCCAATACGGCGCTCCGACCGCCGCCGGTGCGGCCTCGGCGTCCCGGGAGAGCTCGGCGGCGAGGACGTCGGCGAACCGCGCAGCCGCCCCGTGCTCGTCGGCCTCCCAAGCCTCACGCTGATGGGTCAGCCGAGCACCCGCGCGGAGACCAGGCGCCCGGGCGGCGACCGCGTCGAGCATCGCCTGGACCTCGACGAGGGCATCCTCCGCTCGTTCACCCGGCAGGGTGCGTCGCTCGATGACGAGGGTCGCGTCGGCGGCGATCGTGAACGGAGCACTCCCTGCCCTGGCGACCGTCGTGGTGAACGAACCGTGGTCGAGCAACGGGTGCGCCGGTCGCCGATGGAGCTCGTCGTCGGCCCGCACCACCTCCTGCAGCAGGGCGCCGAGAGCGCGGATCGCATCGACGGCCAGACCGGGCTGTGACGAGTGCGCGGCCGTCCCCTGCAGCGTCACCTCGACGACCGCGTACCCCCGGTGCGCCGCTACGCGGTCCAGCCAGGTGGGCTCGGCGATGAGGCACACGTCCGCCGCCACACCACGATCGGCGAGGTGTCGGAGGACCGCTGCCGCACCCACACTCGCGTCCTCCTCATCAGCGACACCGGTGAAGACGACCGTGCCAGGGTGGTCCGCCGCGGCCAGTCGCTCCGCGGCGACGATCAACCCCGCCAGGCCGGACTTCATGTCGCTGGCGCCGCGTCCGAACAGCTTGCCGTTCGCCACCCGCGGGTTGAAGGGGTCGACCATGCCCTCGACCCCGACGGTGTCCAGATGGCCGTTGAACACGACCGTCGGACCCGGCCGCGATCCCGCGTGCACGGCCACGACGCTGACGCGCTGCGCATCCTCCGGCGCGGGAACGAGGTCGACCACGAAGCCGGCTCCCTCGAGTCGCTGCGCGATCACCGCCGCGATCCGCCCTTCTCCGGGAGCCCCTGGGACGAGGCTCGGACTGACGGAGTCGATCGAGATGAGCAGGCGGGCGAGCTCGAGCGCGTCGTCGCCGGGGCTGAGGTCGGACATGCCACGACGATAGCGGGACGGCTCGTCACGGAGGCGCCCGAACACCAGAACAGGCGCCCGTCTCCGTGAGGGGACAGACGCCTGAGCGCATCACCGACCGCGACGGGCCGCTGATCAGGACTAGCGGTTCTTGACCCGCGTGACTGCGTCGGTGTTCTCCGAACGCGCATTGCCGGCCTTCTTGTCGGCCTTGGCGGTGCGCTTCTCCTTCAGCGTCTTCGCCGGTGCGGTCTTGCCGCCTTCTTTCCGTGCGGACTTCTCGCCCATGATGGTGCTCCTTTGCGAGTCACGGTGACCCGGTACCGCTGAGGGTACAGCCACATCCTGTCCCCGGGTCCAGCCGCCGCATCCTTGTTAGCATTCGGGGATGACGAACCCGACACAGATCACCGACGTCCCGATCGGCGGCGAGGGCATCCGACTCGGGCAGTTCCTGAAGTTCGCCGGTCTGCTCGACTCCGGCGGAGACGTGAAAGCGGCGATCGCCGACGGCGCGGTGCGGGTCAACGGCGAGATCGATCGCCGACGCGGCCGGCAGTTGCAGCTCGACGACGTCGTCTCCCTCGAGGGGCGCAGCGTCCGCGTCCGCCCCTGAGCCCGATGAGAGGAACCCTGTGAGCCCGAGCACACCCCGACCCATTGCCGTCACCGGATCGACCGGCGTCCTCGGCGGCCTGGTGGCGCACGACCTCGCCGCCCGCGGGATCCCACAACGCTTGCTGGTGCGCACGCCCTCGAAAGCACCGCAGCACCCACTCAGCACCGTGCACCGGTTCAGCTACACCGACCAGGCGGCGGCCCGCGCGGCACTCGAGGGCGTCGACACCCTGTTCATGGTGTCGGGGGCCGAGAGCGCCGACCGGGTCGACCAGCACCGGTCGTTCATCGATGCGGCCTCCGCCGCCGGCGTGCAGCACCTGGTGTACACCTCGTTCGCTGCGGCGGCACCGGATGCCGTGTTCACGCTGGCGCGCGACCACCATGCGACCGAAGAGCACATCCGAGCGTCGGGCATGCGTTGGACGTTCCTGCGCGACGGCTTCTACCTCGACTTCATGGAGGCCCTCGTGGGTGAGGACGGTGTCATCCGCGGGCCGGCCGGGGACGGTCGCGCCTCCTTCGTCGCCCGCGCCGACATCGCACGGACCGCTGCGACGATCCTCGTCGACCCGGCGTCCCACGCCGGTCGCACCTACGACCTCACCGGACCGGAGGCGCTCTCGATGGCCGAGGTCGCCGCCACGATCGGTCGCGTCCGCCATCGCGAGGTCACCTTCCACGACGAGACCATCGAGGAGGCCTACGCGTCGCGAGCCTCCTACGGCGCACCCGACTGGGAGGTCGACGCCTGGGTGAGCACGTACACGGCCATCGGCAGCGGTGTGATGGCCGAGGTGAGCTCGTCGATCGAGGACGTCACCGGTGTCCCACCGATGGACCTCGAGACCTACTTGCGGGCGAACGCCGACTGAGGACTCCCCCGTCCGACGACCGACCGGGCACGACCACCCCGCTGGATCACAGGCCGTAGAACCCCAGTTCCCAGTCGACCGCTTCCGTGGGGCTGAGGTCGACGTGCGTCAACTCGGACACGTCGTTGGTCGTGAAGTAGATCGACGTCCCAGGGCTCACGAAGACGCTCGCGAAGTCCTCGCCGACGACGTCGAGGTCGACGAAACCGCCTCCGGACAGCGCGGTGCGCTCCATCGTGTCCTTCAGGGTGGTGATGATCGTGCTCGGGTCGAGGTCGTAGACGAGCCCGCCGAGCGTGAGAGTGCTGCTTTCCATCGTGATGTCCTCAATGAGGTCATGGTGCGCGAAGGGCAACCGTACGCCATCGAGCGGTGCGAACCCGTCCTACGGCTCCACAGCGACGCGCTTCCGGCGGAACTAGGGCAGATGCCCGAGGTAGGCATGGGGCCTCAGCGAGGAACGTGAGTGGTCGAGCACGGACACCAGCACCGTGCGGCAGCGGAGGAATCATGTTGATCACGAGTGCCAGTTACAGCCCGTTCACGTCCGCCGAGACGAGACGCTTCATCGAGCAGGAACTCCAGCGGGATCTCGAGCGGGAGCGTCGCCGCCGAGAACGACCACTCGAGGAGCAGCGACAACTCGCGGAGGCCGCGGCCGATTCCGACGAGGGTGGGACCATGGAGTGGTGAGCCTGCCCACCACCAGCCCGACGATGATCGGGCGTGCCTCCGACCTCAGAGCGCTGCAGGCCGTGTTCGACGCCGTCACCGCGGGCGAGTCACGAAGTGTGGTCCTGAGCGGCGAGGCCGGCATCGGCAAGACGCGCCTGCTCACCGAGTTCACGCGGTCGGTCCGGTCGTCGGCGCTCGTCATCACGGGCCAGTGCGTGGACCTCGGTGACGTCGCCGCGCCCTACGCACCGGTCCTCGGCCTCATGAAGGACCTCGTCGCGCAGCGCGGGCGCGACGCGGTGCTTGAAGCTGCGGGCCCGGGCAAGGCCTCCCTCGCGACGCTGCTGCCGACACTCGGTCCCGACGCGGAGGATCAGCGGGAGGGCGGCGTCGGGCGGCTCCACGAGACCGTCGCCGTGCTGTTCGAAGCGCTCTCTCGCGACCAGCCCGTCGTGGTCACCGTCGAGGACGTCCACTGGGCAGACGGCGCGACGCTCAGCCTGCTCGCGTTCCTCGTCCGCGCGCTCACCTGCGATCGCGTGATGATCGTGCTCACCTTCCGGAGCGAGGACGTCTCCCGCGGACACCCGTTGCGCGGGTTCCTCGCCGAGCTCGACCGCACGAGACGCGTCGAGCGGCACAGCCTCGAACGGTTGAGCCGCAGCGACGTGCTCCGCCAGGCGATCGCCATCCGAGGCACGTCGCTCGACACGGTATCGATCGACAGCGTGTACGCGCGGAGCGAGGGCGTCCCGTTCTTCGTCGAGGAGCTGCTCGGTCTCGACCAGGACCGCGACGGCGAGGGCGACGAGCTCCCGGACACGCTCCGCGAACTCCTGCTCGCGCGCTACGAGCGCCTCGCGCCCACGACCCAACAGCTGTTGCGCGTGATCTCGGCCGGGGGCGTCTGCGTCGAGCACGCACTCCTGGAACGGGTGTTCATGGGCGGCCCTGACGCTCTCGACACCGGTGTGCGGGAGGCGATCGGGTCGAACGTCCTCGTCGCGGACGCGACCACGTACGAGTTCCGTCACGCACTGGTCCGGGAGGCGATCCACGACGACCTGCTGCCCGGCGAACGGAGCCGGTTCCATGCGGGGTTCGCCGAGGCGCTGGAGGCAGGCGTCGGTGGTGAGCCGGTCGCTGCCGCGGTGTCGCACCACTGGATGCTCGCCCGCGACTTCGGACGGGCCTTCCCCGCGACCGTCCGCGCCATGGAGCAGGCTCACGCGGCATACGCGTACAGCACGGAGTCGCAGCTCGGCGAGCGTCTCCTGGAGATCTGGGACCAGGTCCCCGATGCCGCGGCACTCGTCGGCCGCTCGCGTTCGGAGCTCATGCGACGGACGGCGAGCGCGTTGCGGAACGCCGGCTGGACGGACCGGGCGATCGCCATGGTCGACGAGGTGCTCGCGACGCCCGAGGACCGCGACGACCTCGACCAGGCCAAGCTCCTCCGTGACAAGGCCTTCTACCTCGCCAACCTCGGTCGGCCGGGCTCGGTCGATCTCCTGGAGCAGGCGCTTGACCGGGTTCCACCGGGCACCCCTGGCGATCTGCGTGGTGTCCTGCTGACGAGCCTCGGCGCTCGTCACATGATCATCGGGCGGCTGGAGCGGGCCATCGAGTACGCCGACGAGGCGGCCCGGGAGGCGGCGCGGACCGGTTCGGCGCGGAACGCCTCGGTCGCGGCGAACATCGGCGGCATCGCGCGGATCCACCACAGCGAGCTGGAAGCCGGGCGGGCGCTCCTCGCGACGGCGGAGCCACTGGCCGACGGCGACGGCAGTGCGTTGCTCCGCTACCGGGTGAACGCCTCGGACATGGCGAACCTCCTCGGATCGTACGAGGAGGCGCTCGCGTCGGCATTGGAAGGCGTCGAGCGGGCGAAGGAGCTGGGTGTCGAGCGCAGCTCGGGCCTCATCCTGTCGTCGAACGCGGTCGACCCGCTGGTGGCGCTCGGACGCTGGGACGAAGCGGAGGAGCGTGTGCATCGGGCCCTAGCACTGCAGCCGCCCCTCGCGTTCTCGGTGTACCTCCGCCAGTCGCTGATCCTGCTCACGCTCTGGCGGGGTGACACCGAGAGTGCAGCGACCATGTACCGCCGGTGGCGGAAAGGGATGCTCTCCCTGTCCGGCCTGGAGGTGCAGACGAGGTTCGGCGTCGCCCGCGTCGTGATGCAGGTCGGTTTGGCGGCCGGCGACCTCGCCGGGGCCTGGTCACCGGCGGGGGTCGGCGTATTCGACGCACCGGACCACCGCCCGATGCCGGCCTACGACCTGCCGGCGCTGGCGGACGCGGCGCGCGTCCTGGCCCGCGTCCGCGTCGCGCTGGCCACCGGCACCCTCGACGTGGAGTCCGGGCCCTTCGTCGGCGTCGACGACGATCGGCTCCGGCAGCTGGAGGAACGCTGGCGGGCACTGCTCGCCGAGGAGCGGTTCTGGCCGACCGCACCGCTGTGGAGCGCGCTGGTCGACGCCGAACTCGGCGGGCCGGACGGCACCGGTGACGACGTCGGTGCGTGGGAGGCAGCTCGCGCGATGGCCGAGCGTCCGTTCGCACCGGCCGTGCTCGCGCCCTACACGGCGCTGCGACTGGCTGAGGCGCGCGTGGCCGCCGGTGATCGCCCTGGCGCACAGGACACGCTCGTCGTCGCGGTCGCCGAGGCGACGACGCTCGGTGCCGGCCTCGTGCTCGACGGTGCGCGGGCATTGGCGGAGCGAGCGTCGCTGAACCTCGACGGCCGCCCCCGAGCGCGTGGCACGAGCGGCTCCATCGAGTTGACCGCCCGGGAGCGCCAGGTGCTGCAGCTCATCGCGGAGGGGCTCAGCAATCGACAGATCGGCGAGCGCCTGTTCATCAGCGCGAAGACCGCGAGCGTCCATGTGTCCGCCATCCTGCGGAAGCTCGGTGTGGCGACCCGGACCGAGGCCGCGATGGTCGCCGGAGCGAGCGGGTTGCTCGCGGCGAGCGCCGAACTCGCCGACTGACCGGACGCCCACCTGGCGGTGAAGTGGGTCCCGGCCGGAATCGAGGGGAAGCCGGCCGGGAACCCCGACAGGGCGAAAGGGTCCTGTCGCGCATCAGCGTAATCACGAGGCCGGACGGCGCGTGGCCCGTTGCGTTCTTTGGACAGCAGCATCCGTGTACTCTCAATAAACCGACACTTGTGTCGAATTATGCACACGGATCAGCAACGGAGAGCACATGCGCATCGTCATCATGGGTCGAGGCGTCATCGGGGTGACCTACGGTTGCGTCCTGCGTGAAGCCGGCCACGAGGTCCAGCACCTCCTTCGTGACGCCGACCCGCGGGCCCGGCCGGCGACCACCACGGTCGACCTCCTCGACGGACGCGAGCAGCCACCGGTCGACCGCTCGTTCCGGTATCCGCTCACCCCGGTGACGTTCGATCCGGAGACGGTCGACCTCGTCCTCGTCTCCGTTCCGGCCGAGGCACTCGCCGCGCGCGTCATGGTCCTCATGTTCCGGAAGGACGTCCTCAGTCGGCGCATCATGGAGCTGCACCACAACACGGACGATATCCTGGCGCTCATGTCGGAAGTCCACGTGTCGGCCACCGAATCGGCTGTCCCCGTCCCCGGGTTCACCCGCGACCTCGGTCGCGCGCGGGACGCCCTCGCCTCGTGAACGCGCTCAGCCCGACGTCGTCACGCGCCCGCGAACACCTGCGGCAGGCCGCCGTCGCCGAGTTCCGGGAACGCGGCTTCTGGCGGACGACGATGGATCACGTCCGACTGGCGGCGGACGTCTCGCGCGGAGGCCTGTACTACCAATACGCCAACACCGAGGAGATCTTGCTCGACGCGCTTGCGCACGAGCGCTCAGGAGACGAGGCGAACGACCTCGAGGGCTTCCTCACCGAACAGGCGACCGCGCTCCACGACATCGACGCGACCCTCCGCCCGATCGCCTACGAATACGTCCTCGGTCTGCCTGCCGACCATCGTCGCGCTCTCCTCGCGGAGCAGTTCCGGCAGGCCGAAGGAGTCGTGGTCGGGATGCTCGGCGAGGTCTCCGGCGTCGACGATCGGGCGTTCCTCGCCCGGCAGATCGTCAGGCGCCTCGAAGGACTGTCGATCGCAGCCATGGCGGGAGCACTCGACGACGTGGACCTGGAACGCGAGCTCGCCGACCTCCGCACCCTGGCTGCGGGATGAGCCGGCGTGTCCTGCGACGATGCGCCGCGTTGCGATACTGAAGGGATGCCAGCGTTGACCCTCCGCCCCCTCGAACGTCCTCGGGACGACGACGCGTTCGTCGAGTTCCTGAGCGCACACGAGTTCCCGTTCCACATGCAGCCGCGACCGACCACGGAGGAGGCTCGCAAACGCCTGACCTCCGGCATCGTCGACGGGCCCGGCGCCTTCGGATGTTGGGTACTCGCAGACGGTGAGGTGGTGGGAATCGTCACCCTCGAGGACCTCGAGGACGACACGGCGTTGATCGACCTGCGGCTCGCCGAAGACGCGCGAGGGCGCGGGATCGGCACGGCGGTCCTGCCGGTCATCGTCACCGAGGTGTTCGGCCGGTTCCCGTCGGTTCGCAAGCTCGAGGGGCAGACCCGCGAGGACAACGTCGCCATGCGTCGTGCCTTCCGTCGGGCTGGCTGGGTGAAGGAGGCCCACTACCGCGAGGGCTGGCCCGTGGCCGGCGGACAGCCGCTCGCATCGGTCGCCTACGCGATCCTCCGCAGCGACGTGCAGTCGGGCACGACGACGCCGGTCCCTTGGGACGACGAGCCGTAAGGCGCCGTCGACGAAGGCTCGCAAGCTGATCGCGCGGACATCACAGCAGGAGCTGACGCACCCTCTGTCGAGATGCCTCGGCGAAGCCCAAGGTGTCGAAGACCCCGTCCGCATCGGCGACGAACGCTCGCACGTGCGGCGTCACCTCGTCGAGGAAGGCGTCGACCTGCTCCGAGGTCCAGGAGGCCTGGCGGTCGTGGGTCGGGCCGCCGTGGGGCGCTGTTCCGGCCATGGCACGCACCGATGCCGCGTAGTCGTCGACGATGGCCTCATCGGTGACGCCGGCGTTGGCGAGGAGGAGCGCGCTGATCATGCCGGTGCGGTCCCGGCCGGCTGCGCAGTGCACCAGGATCCCGGGTTCGGATGATGCGACCGCTTCGAGCGCACCGCGGACGAGCTCCGGCAGGATACGCACATTGTGCGGCCAGTACTCCGGGGAGTCGAGGATCGGAAGACACACCGCGCGGAACTCCGGATCGGTCTGATCCTCGGTCGGCGCGAGCGTCATCACCAGCTCGGCTGGTGGCCGGACACCAGGGTCGGTTTCGCGCGCCCCGGTCTCATCGACGCTGCGGAGATCGACCACGGACCGCAGCCCCCATCGCATCGCGGCGTCCCACCCTGCAGCGGTGAGCAGCTCGCGTCGAGGACCCCGCGCGATGCGCCCGCGCGCTGTCAGGCCGGTGGACGACAGCGGTGTCGGCAGGCCGCCGAGATCCCTGAGGTTGCGCAGGCCGTCCCAGTCCAGATTCCGCATCTGGCAGAGCGTACCCGAACCGACCGTGCGGCTTCCGGCTGCGCGTTAGCGCTTGTTCGCAGCGCGTCGGATGGCACCGAAGACGATCGTGCCGATGATGAGGACGATGCCGATGATCCCGAGCCAGAGCAGACCCTTCAGCGCGAAGCCGACGATGGAGAGGATCGCCCAGATGACGAGGAGCACGATGATGATCTGCATGGCTTGGGTTCCTGATTCCGTGGGGTGATGGTGGTCGGTGAGGTGGCTCAGTGTATGCGGAGCTCCGCGACGAGCGGGCACGCGAACGGATCGCGAGCTCCGAGGCCGACGCGGTTGAGGTAGCGGATGACGATGCCGTACGAGCGCAGCAGCGTGGTCTCGGTGTACGGGACGTCGAGTGCGGCGCAGTGGTCGCGAACGAGTCGTCGAGCCTCTTTGAGTGCGGGACGCGGCATCGAGGGGAACAGGTGGTGCTCGACCTGGTAGTTCAGGCCGCCCATGAGGAACGACACCCACCATCCGCCGACGACGTTCCGCGACGTCAGGACCTGCCGGGAGAAGAAGTCGACGTTCGCGTCATTGGCGATCGTCGGCATCCCCTTGTGGTTCGGGGCGAACGAGGCACCCATCATGACGCCGAACACCGCGAGCTGCACACCGAGGAACGCGCACGCCATGCCGAACGGCAGGAACCAGAACACGACCGTGAGGATGATCCCGAAACGTGCGACGAGCATCACGCCCTCGATCACCCGGTCGCGCACGTCGGCCCGCGTCCCGACACCGCTGACGACGGAACGGATCGCGAGCCAGTGCAGGTTGAGGCCTTCGAGGGTGAGGAGAGGGAAGAACAGCCAACCCTGGTGGCGGTAGAAGACCTTCGCCGCCCGGTTCCGCACGGTGTCGACGTCCTCCGGCAGGAAGCGGATCGTGTCGGGCTGGATGTCGGGGTCCTTGCCCACCGTGTTCGGGTTGCCGTGGTGACGGGTGTGCTTGTTCATCCACCACGAGTAGCTCAGTCCAACCAGGAAGGTCCCGAGGAGGCGGCCCGCCCAGTCGTTCCACGCACGGGACTCGAACACCTGCCGATGCGCGGCCTCGTGCGACAGGAAGGCGAACTGTGTGAACAGCACGCCCAGCGCCGCCGCGACCAACAACTGCAGCCAGGAGTCGCCGAGGAACGCGAAGGCGACCCAGCAGCCGGCGGTGGCCAGCACCAGGACGGCGAACAGCGTCCAGTAGAAGCCGTAGCGTCGTCGGAGCAGACCGGCCGACTTCACCTCGGCGAGGATCGCGGAGTAGCTCGAGGTCCCGCCTGTCCGGGGTCTCCCACTGGGGCCGGTCCTCCGGAACCCACTGCTGCGTTCGACCGTCATCGGACGCCCTCCGCCGGTGCGACTGGCGGTCTCGTCGACCACGATGGTCGCCGACGGCGCGCGAGAAGAAGGCCGACGGGGTGCGTGCTCATGAGGCTCCTGGGCATCATCAGAAAGGACGAACAATCCGGCAACCGGGGTCTGGGGCAGCGCTCGTTCAGCGTAGAACGGCCCCGCGACCCGACGCAAATCCGCGTCAGCGCGTCTCGACAGCGGCGGTCATGGACGGCCTCCGGCCTCGGTTACGGTTGATCCGCTGATCAACAGATGAGGACTGACACCGCCATGGACGACGCCCGCGAAGCACGGCTCATCGAGACGTTCGTGACCCTCACCGACAGCCTCGTCGCCGACTACGACGTCGTCGACGTGCTGCAGACACTGGTCGACCGGGCGGTCGAATTGTTCGACGCTGCCGCCGGGGCCATCCATCTGGCCGACCGCGACGACGTCCTCCAGGTCGTCGCGTCCACGAGCGAGCGGAGCGAGTTCATCGGCCTCATGCAGCTCAACGCAGGCGAGGGACCCTGTATCGCTGCGGTGACGAGCGGTGTCCTGGTGACCGCGGAGAGTGCCGAGGAGCTCCAGGAGCACTGGCCGAGGTTCGCCGAGGCGTCACAAGAACGCGGATACGCGGGCGTCCACGCGATCCCCATGCGGCTCCGCGACACGACCGTCGGGTCACTGAACCTGTTCCGCGAGACCGAGGGCGCCCTCAACGGTGCCGACGCCCGAGCCGGCCAGGCGCTGGCCGATGTCGCGACGATCAGCCTCCTCCAGCAGCGGACGATCGAGAACGCGACGCTCGCCACCGAGCAACTCCAACGTGCACTCGACAGCCGGGTCGCCATCGAACAGGCGAAGGGGTATCTGGCCCGCGCGGCGGGGGTCGACATGGACACGGCCTTCGGGATGATCCGGCAGTACGCACGCACCCGCCAGCGGCGGCTCGGTGACGTCGCCGCTGCGGTCGCCCGTGAGGAACTGCCGCTCGACGAGGTCACGGCAGTCGGCTCTCCGGGAGCGGACGGCGCCTGACCACCGTTGCGGCCGTGGGGTGGCTGGTCGATCCTCCACAACCCACTCCAAACTCAGCCGGAACAGGGCAGGATGGAGGTTCGAACATCACCGAGCACTCTCGAAGGAACACACCCATGGCAGGCCTCAGCCTCTCCAAAGGCAACAACCTCTCGCTCACGAAGACCAGCCCAGGGCTGACCATCGCCACGGTCGGTCTCGGGTGGGACCCGCGCACCACCGTCGGCGTCGCGTTCGACCTCGACGCCTCCGCCATCCTCGTCGCCGAGAACGGCAAGATCCGAACCCCCGCGGACTTCATCTTCTACAACCAGATGTCGACGCCCGACGGCTCGGTCGTGCACCAGGGCGACAACCGCACCGGTGAGGGTGACGGCGACGACGAGCAGATCACGATCGACCTCCGCGCCGTGGAGCCCGACGTCTCGCGCATCGTCATCGCGGTCTCCATCCACGACGCCGACAACCGCCGCCAGAACTTCGGCCAGGTCCGCGACGCCTTCTGCCGGGTCCTCGACCAGGACCAGCAGGAGATCGTCCGCTACGACCTCACCGAGGACGCCTCCCAGGAGACGGCGATGCTGTTCGCCGAGATCTATCGGTACAACTCGGAGTGGAAGTTCCGTGCCGTCGGCCAGGGCTACACCACCGGCCTGGCAGGCATCGCGGGCGACTTCGGCGTCCCGCTCGACTGACCCTCCACGAGCCGAGCGCGGTCGGTGATCGCGCTCGTTTTGGAGGTCGGGGCGGAATAGTGGTCGACTGACTACTGTGAACCACACCCATCGCGGATCCGGCCGCCCTGTCCTGACGGCTCCTCGATCCCGGGGATGGCGGATGCTCGCCCTCGCGGTCGCAGGGGCGATCGCCTGCGGTACCCTGCCGGTCGCCGGATCGGCGCTGGCAGTGGAACGCACCGAGGCTGTGACGCCCCGGACCGAGCCGGCTTCCCTGACCTCACAGGACACGACCGCGTGGCTCGATGGGATGCTGCCGGCCGCACTCGAACGCGAGGGGATCGCCGGCGCCGTCGTGTCGGTGGTGAGCGGCGGCGAGATCGTGGCGGAGCGCGGCTACGGCGTGGCGAGGGCTGGCACCGGGACCGCCGAAGCCGCGGCGGTCGACGTCGACCGGACGCTGTTCCGCATCGGGTCCGTGTCGAAGCTGATCACGGCGACCGCGGTCATGCAGCAGGTCGAAGCGGGAGCCGTCGATCTGGACGAACCCGTCCAGTCCTACCTCGACTTCACCCTGCCGGTGACGTTCGACACCCCCGTCACCCTCCGGCACCTCCTGACGCACACGGCCGGCTTCGAGGATCAGTTGGGCGGCCTCATCGCGTCGGCGCCCGCTGAGCCGAAGCCCCTCCGCGACACGGTGTCCGTCGACCCACCCGAGCATCTCTTCGAGCCAGGCACGACGCCGTCCTACTCCAACTACTCCAATGGACTCGCCGCATACGTGGTCGAACGCGTCACCGGACAGCCGTTCGAGGAGTACGCCACCGAGCACATCCTCGATGCAGCCGGCATGGACGGAGCGACCTACGAGCAGCCGCTCTCTCCGGAACGGCAGCAGCACATGTCGGCCGGATACCGGTTCGCCGGCTCAGCCGAGGTGCCGTTCGAGGTGGTCAGCCCGTCGCCGGCGGGTGCCGTCACCGCCACCGCCGGAGATCTGGCGGATTTCATGAACGCTCAACTCGGCCACCCCGCCGCCGACGGGCGCACCCTCCTCGCCCCTGACCTGCTCGACGAGATGCACGCGCCGGCGCTCGGGGAGGAGCAGTTGGGGAACCTGGTGAACGGTCCGCAGATGACCCTCGGCTTCTTCGAGCGGGACCGCAACGGACATCGCGTCCTCAGCCACGCGGGCGACCTGACCGCGTTCCACGCCCAACTCGAGATCTACCCCGATGACGACGCCGGCATCTTCATCTCGCTCAACAGCACCGGGATCCACGGCGACTCGAGCACGGCGATCCGCGACGCGATCACGACCGGGTTCGCCGATCGCTACTTCCCGGAGGGGCGGCAGTCCCCCATGGCCACGGACACGGCCGCGGACCACGGCGCCGCACTGACGGGAACCTATCAACTGTCACGTCGTGGTGAATCGACGTTCGTCCGACTGTTCTACATCCTCTCGAGCGTGGAGGTCGCCGCCGAGCAGGACGGCGTGGTCACGATCTCCGCGATCACCGACAGCGCCGGGACACCGCTTCGCTTCGTCGAGGTCGAACCATGGGTCTGGCAGGAGATCGGCGGTCAGCGTCGGGTCGCCGCTGCGACGGACGGCGATCTGGTCACGGCCGTCGGGTTCGACCCGGCGTTCACGATGCAGCCCATGCCGACCGAGCGCGCGCTGGTCCCGATCGTCGCCGCCCTGTCGCTGATCGCCCTCGTCCTCGCCCTGATCGCATGGCCGCTCGGAGACCTACGTCGCGCGGGCCGCGATCAGCCCACGCCCTCCGATCGACGTGGACGCCTGCTCACCTGGTGGACGCGGGGATCGATCCTCACCCTGATCG
Source organism: Plantibacter auratus (assembly GCF_050587365.1). NCBI lineage: Bacteria > Bacillati > Actinomycetota > Actinomycetes > Micrococcales > Microbacteriaceae > Plantibacter > Plantibacter auratus. The sequence goes on from NZ_JBOBFV010000002.1 coordinate 482,738, forward strand.
CCGCGGCACCGTTCTGGGCCGTCGTCGCGCAGGCGCTCATGTCCGACGGACCGGCGCCGTCGGCGATCGTCATCCGGATCGCGCAGATCCTGACCGCTGTCGCGGTGCTCGGGTGTGTTCCGAGCGCTTGGCGGGCGATCCGTGCGGCGCGAGGCGTCGGGTCGCCCGAGGAACGTCGTCACCGTCGGACGTCGACACTGCTCCGCGTCACCGGCGCGACGCTCGTCTCGCTCGCCTTCATCGGCCTCGGCTTCGTCGCGATCGTCGGAGGGCTCCTCCTCCCCGACCTCAGCTACTGACGGAGCTCGACGCGTCAGACGGCGCACGCATGATCCCGCCCGAGGTGACGATGGTCACCTCGGACGGGATCGATGCTGTGTCGGCGCGGGCTAGGCGGCGACGCGTCGGCGACGGACGACCAGCCACGCGCCGGCTGCGAAGAACAGCCCGGCCAGACCCAGGAATCCGACGACCGAGACACCGGTGGTCGACAGCGCACCAGGACCGGAGCCCGCAGCGCCGGGAGCCGCGGCATCCGCAGCCAGGACGGTCAGCGCCGCCTCGGCCGTGATGCCGGAGTCCGCACCCAGCGCCTGCAAGGTGTGTGCACCCGGCACCACCGTAGCGGGCACGGTGAGCGTCGCAACGAACGCACCCGAAGCGTCCGCGACGACGGTCCCGAGGTCGGTCGGGGTGGAGAACAGCGTGAACCGAACCTGCTCCCCCGCGGCGAAGCCGGACCCGGACACCGAGATCGACTCACCCACCCGCACCGACGGCTGGTCGATCGTCAGCGTGCCCTCGGCACCGGGCACCGCGATCCGCTGCGGGCCGACGCTCTCGAGGGTCGGGACGACCGGGTTCATGAGGCCCGTCTCCGGGTCGAACGTCAGCCGGTCGATCGTCGTCTCGCGGTGCTGACCGTCACCACCCGGGATGGCGAACCGGTGGTAGACGATGTACCAGTCGTCGGTGCCCGGCACGTTGAGGATCGAGCTGTGACCGGTGGCGAGGATGCCGAGTTCGGGCTGCTTCTGCAGGATCACACCGCGGTACGTCCACGGGCCGTCCACACTCGTCGCCGTCGCGTACCCGACCCGGTAGTTCTCCGAACCGGTGTCGTCGATCGAGTACGTCAGGTGGTAGATCCCGTCCCGGTAGTTGACGAAGGCCCCCTCTCGGAAGTCGGTCAGGCCGTCGATGCGCTTGAGCGTGTCGGCCTTGATCGACAGCATGTCGTCCGACAGCTCGGCGTACACCGGCGAGCCGTTGCCCCAGAACAGGTAGCTCTTCCCCGTCACCGGGTCGGTGAACGTGGCCGGGTCGATCGCCTGTCCCGAGGTCACCGCTTCGTCGTTGAGGATCATCGCGTTCGGCTGGGCTGTGAACGGACCGGCCGGGCTGTCCGCGACGGCGACACCGATGGTCTTCCGGTCGACCGAGGGGTTGTGGCCGCTGAAGTAGAAGAAGAACTTCCCGTCCTTCTCCCCGATCGTCGGCGCCCAGGCGTTGCCGGTCGCCCACGGCACGTTCCCGTTCGCGCCGTCGAGCGTGAGGATCGGCTCCGCCGAGCGCTCCCAGTCGACGAGGTCCTTCGACGACCAGACGAAGAACTCCTTGCCACCCCAACCGGCGAAGCCGTCGGTGGTCGCATAGATGTAGTAGGTGTCGCCCCAGACGAAGACGTTCGGGTCGGCGTAGAGGCCGGGGATGACCGGGCTCTTCATCTCGACCGCCCGCATCGTCCACGTCACGGCGTCACCCGAGGTCGGCGTCAACGTCACGGTCACCGGGCTGCTGAGGTCGACGGCGGTCCCGGAGGCGGGGCTCGCCGTGACACCGGCCGCGGTCGTGAACGTCGGGCGGAGCGCGGTGCGGTCCGTCCCGGGCTGGACCGGGAAGACGACCTCGTGGCGGTCGTTGTCGACGATCGGAGCGGTCTTCAGCACGTCCTCCTCGAGGCCGATGTCGGTCAGCGCAGCGGTGTTCCCGGAGCCGGCGAGCACCTCGTCCGCCGAGAGGGCGCGGTTGTAGATCGCGAACTCGCGGAACGCGCCCTTCAGCCGGTTGTCGGCGTCGTAGTTCGAACGGCCCAGGTAGTTGGCACTCGTCCACCCGCCGCCGATGTCGCCCGGATCCGACGTCACGGTTCCGGTGCCGACGGCGATGCCGTCGAGGTAGATCGTGGCCGTGGTGCCCTGCAACGTGTACGTCAGCTTCGCCCAGCGACCGCGCGTCAGGTCCTTGCCCTGCGACACCGTCTGCTCCGTGCTCCAATTGCCGGTCGCGAGGCTCGTCCGATACGCGTTGCCGGTGCTGAACAGGTAGCCGTCGCCGGCGCCACCGGTGGTGTTGCCGAGCCCGTAGATGAAGTACGGGTTGGCCTGCGTCGGGTCGATCCAGACCTCCGCCTCCACCGTGACGTCCTTCACGCCGGCGAGCAGGTTGTCCGGCAGCTTGACGTAGTCGTCGCCGCCGTCCAGCTGCAGTGCACCGTCGGAGAAGGTCGCACCGCCTTCGACCGTCGCGTCGAGGCCGTTGCCGGAAACGTCGCTGAGCGTCGAGCCTGCGGAGCCGGCGAAGTCGTAACGGACGATCTCGCCGTCCTCGTTCGCGGGCACCGGCTCGGGTGCTCCGCCGAGGCTGTCCTCGAGCAGTTGCAGCTCTGCGGCCGTGACCGGTAGCACGGTACCGTGGCGCGGGCTCGCGGGCAGGTCGTAGTCCTTCGCGACCTGCCAGTCCGGGTTCGCGATGTCCTCGGTCTCGAGCGGGATGTAGCCGCGTCCGCCGTACTCGTCGACGAAGAGGTAGAACTTGTCACCGTTGACGTCGCCAGGGTTGGCGGCGAACGCCGTCGGCCCCTCGACCGCGCTGGTGCCGGCGTCGCGACCGATGCAGGTGTCGAGCACCGTCCAGGACTCGAGCGTGGCCCGCAGGTCCGTCGAGGACTCCTGGATGATGTCGGCGCACCCGGTGCCACCGGCGCCCTCGTCCTTGGTGAAGCGGTAGTAGGTGTCGCTCGACTTGATCACCGTCGAGTCGATCCGCGAGACACCCTGGTCCTGCCAGACCTGCGGCTCGCTGAACGTCGTGAAGTCGCGGGTGGTCGCGTACATCATGCGGTGGTAGCTGTTCCCGGTGTGGTCCGGGTCGTCGGCGCCGTAGAGCGACGAAGCCCAGAAGACCACGTACGCGCCGATGGTGTCGTCGTAGTACGCCTCGGGTGCCCAGGTGTTGCCCGCGTTCTCCGGTGCGACCTCGATGTGCCGCTGGTCGGACCAGGTCACGAGGTCGTGGGACTCCCACACCTCGAGGTAGTGGCTGCCCTTCCGGACCGAGTCACCCCAGGACGTGCCGCTGCCGATCGAGAGGTCGGTGGCGATGAGGTAGAAGGTGTCGCCCTCGGGAGAGCGGATGAGGAACGGGTCGCGCAGCCCCTTCGTACCCTCGTCCGAGGTGAGGACCGGGCGTCCGGCGTTGAGTTCGTTCCAGTCGAGCGCGTTGTTGCCCTCACTGGCGGCGAAGTAGATGTTCTCGCCGGCGAGCGAGTTGCCGGTGAAGTAGGCGAACGCGTAGCCCTCGTAGTCGGGGGCCGCGATCGCGGCGCGGACGGTCGCCGTGAACTCGCGCGTCGCGGTCGCCTCGCCCTGGCTCAGCGTGGCGGTCAGGGTGACGGCGGTGTCCGTGGCGGGCCGCGTCACGACACCGTCGGTGGTGATCACGGTGGTGTCCGACGACGCCCAGGCGATGTCGATCCCCTCGGGGGCTCCCGGCAGGGTCAGATTGCCGCGCACGTCGTCGACGTTCGCGATCGAGAGCGCCGCCGCGGCGGCGTCCAGATCCTCCTGCGCCGTGGGGGCGGCTCGGAGGCTGGAATGGGATGTCGCTGTCGAGGTGACCCCCGACGGCACCGCTGCGGCGGCGCCGGAGGCACCGACGAGCGGGAGGATCAGGGCCGCGATGGAGGTCGCGACGACCGTTTTGAGGCGCAGTTGTCTCATGGGGGTTGGTTCTCCTGGTTCGGCGTCGTTGTCGAGCGGGATGGAACGGGTGGTGCTGCGGGGGGGGCGGGCGTCAGGTCTTGCGTTTGCGCGAGACCACGAGTCGCTGGAGGAGGACGAAGACGAGCAGGATGCCGCCGGTGATGATGGTCGTCGCCTCCGGCGGGATGCTGCCGTCGCGGGTGATGAGCACGTTCATGAGGCCGAGGACGAGCGCACCGACGACGGAGCCGAGGACGAAGCCGGCGCCTCCGGTCAGCAGCGTGCCACCGATGATGACCGCGGCGATGGCGTCGAGCTCCCAGCCGACGCCCGTGATGTTCTGGGCGATGCCGAGCTTCGAGGTGTAGACGACGGCCGCGAGGCCAGCCAGCGTGCCGCTGATCACGTAGACCATGAGCTTCGTGCGGACGACGGGCAGCCCCATGAGCAGCGCCGACTGCTCCGAGCCGCCGATCGCGTAGACGGTCCGGCCGAGGCGGGTCTTGTGGAGCACCACGAACGCCGCGGCGACGACGAGCAGGGCGATCAGGACGTTCGGGGTGGTGATGAGGTCGTTGATCTTCGGGCCGTCGATCACCTTCCACTCGGTGGACAGCGAACGGATCGGCGAGTCGTCGGCGAGACGCTCCGGGGTGGTGCTGAGCATCGACGCGAGACCGCGCCCGAGGAACATCATCGCGAGGGTGGCGATGAACGGTTGCACGTTGAAGTACTGCACGAGTACGCCCGAGAACACGCCGAACGCGGAGCCGATCAGGATCATGATCACCATGACCGCGATCGGGTTCCAGCCCGAGTTCGCGAGCATCACCCCGATCAGACTGCTGATGGCGATGATCGCACCGACGGAGAGATCCACGCCGCCCGTGAGGATCACGAAGGTGAGCCCGACGGCGAGGATGATCAGGTAGGCGTTGTTGATGAGCAGGTTCGAGATCGTGCTGGCCTGGACGATCCGTCCGTAGGCGATCTCGCCGTAGACGACCATGCCGATGAAGATGACGACGGCCGCCAGGGTGGGCAGGGTCTCGAGGTTGGGCGTCAGCCGGGACAGCAGCGAGCGCCGCGGGAGCACCGGAGCGTCGGGTGCCGGTCGGTCGGTGAGGGTGCTCATGCTGACACCGTTTCCTTTCGCGTGGGGACCGACGCCGTGGGCGTCGTCCGGGACTTCCGCCGGGCGAACAGGGCTCTCACGCGCTGTGACTGGAGGAGGCAGATGATCACGATCACGACGGCCTTGAACGCCGGCGTCGCCGAGGAGGGGATGGAGAGGAACACGATCGTCTTGTCGAGGGTCGCGATGAGGAGCGCGCCGATCACGCTGCCGGTGAGGGAGAACTTGCCACCGGCGAGCGAGGTGCCGCCGATGACGACCGCGAGGATGGCGTCCATCTCCGCGTTCAACCCGGTCTTCGCCACCTCGACCGTCATGACGCTGGCGGTGCTGAAGATCCCGGCGACACCCGCGAGGACGGCGCTCACGATGTAGACGGCGATGAGGATGCCGATGGGGCGGATACCCGCCATCCGGGCGGCGCGCGGGTTGATGCCGATGGACTCGATCATCAGGCCGAGCGCGGTGCGCCGGACGAGGAACGCGACGATCGCGACGATGACACCGGCGATGATGAAGACGACGGGGAATCCGAACACGGTGCCGTTGGCGAGCCAGCGGAAGGGCTCGTTCGTGGCCGAGGTGTTCTGCCCTGAGGTGATGACCTTCGCAAGGCCGCGGCCGGCGAGCATCGTGATCAGCGTGGTGATGAACGGCTGTAGGCCGACGATCGAGACGAGCACTCCGTTGACGGTGCCGAGGAAGGCGCTCACGGCGAGCGCGAGCAGCGCTGCGACGATGGCCGAACCGGCGTCGCCGCCGCTCTGGTTGCTCATGAACTCCATCGACACGGCGCCGGAGACGGCCATGACGGAACCGACCGAGAGGTCGATGCCGCGGGTGGCGATCACGAGCGTCATCCCGACCGCGATCATCATGATCGGGGCGCTCGCACGCAGGATGTCGATGGGGTTGCCCGACAGGTTGCCGGTCGTGCCGTTGACGGAGACGCCGAGGTAGCCGGGGTCCTTGACGAGGTTGATGATGAGGAGGAGCAGCAACGTCACGATCGCCCAGATGTAGGGCTGGTGGACGATGGTGCTGACGACGCCGCGGGCTGAGCCCTGGCCGCCGCGTGCGGAGGAACCGGAACGGGCCGGCCCCTGACTGGTGGCGCTCACGTGGCGCTCCCTTCGGTGGCGATCAGGTCGACGATGGTGTCTGCGGTGACTTCGGGTCCGTTGACGATCTCGCCGATCTTACGGTGGTCCTTCAGCACGACGATCCGCTCGCTCAAACGCACGACCTCCTCGAGCTCGGAGGAGATGAACACGACGGACATCCCGTCCTCGGCGAGCGCGGCGATCGCCTCCTGGATCTCGGCCTTTGCGCCGACGTCGATGCCGCGGGTCGGCTCGTCGAGCACGATCAGCTGCGGCTTCGTCGCCAACCATCGGCCGAGGAGTACCTTCTGCTGGTTACCACCGGAGAGGTTCTTGATGGGGCGTTCCGGGTCGGAGGGCCGGACGTTGAGTTCGAGCAGGTACTTGTCGCAGAGCTCGTTCTGCTCGCGGCGGGAGAGCGGGCGCGCCCAGCCCCTGCGGGCCTGGACGGCGAGGATGAGGTTCTCCCGCACGGTCAGGTCGCCGATGATGCCTTCGTCGCGTCGGTTCTCCGTGGAGAAGGCGATCTGCTTCGACAGGCCGGCCATGGGCGTGTGGACCTCGGCGGTCGTGCCGTCGATCGTGACCGTGCCGGAGTCGGGACGGTCGGCACCGTAGATGAGCCGACCCAGCTCGGTGCGGCCCGACCCGAGGAGCCCCGCGAGACCGACGACCTCGCCGGCGTGGACCTCGATGTCGACGGGGTCGATCGAGCCCTTCCGCCCGAGGTCCTTGGCGCTGTAGAACGCCGGGGCGTCCGTCACACCGGTGCGCCCGCGGTTGGAACCCAGGGCAGCGAGCGCGCCGTAGTCCTTGCCGATCATCTTGGAGATGAGCTCGGTGCGGTTGAGGTCGGCGGTGCGGTACTCCCCGACGAACTCACCGTTGCGGAGCACCGTGAGTCGGTCGCTGATCGCGTAGACCTGGTCGAGGAAGTGGGAGACGAAGAGGATCGCGACGCCCTGGTCGCGCAGTCGGCGCATGACCTGGAAGAGGCCCTCCACCTCGTTGGCGTCGAGGCTGGAGGTCGGCTCGTCGAGGATGAGCACCTTCGACTTGGTGACCATGGCCCGGCTGATCGCGACGAGCTGTTGCAGCGCGAGCGAGATGCTCGAGAGCGGCTGCTTGGGGTCGATGTGCCCGAGGCCGAGCCCGACGAGCGCTTCGTGTGCAGCTTCGTGGGTGCGGCGCCAGTTGATGCCGAAGGGACCGCGGACCTCGTGGCCGAGCATCACGTTCTCGCCGACGGTGAGGTTGTCGCAGAGGTTCACTTCTTGATAGACGGTCGAGATGCCGGCGCTCTGCGCGTCCGCCGTTCCGGAGAAGGAACGGGGGCCTCCGGCGACCAGGATCGTACCGGAGTCGATCTTGTACACACCGGTGAGCGCCTTGATGAGCGTCGACTTGCCGGCGCCGTTCTCGCCCATGAGCGTGTGGACCTCGCCGGGGAAGAGACGGAAGTCCACGTCTTGCAGGGCTTTGACGCCCGGGAACTCGATGGAGATGTGCCGCATCTCGACGATCGGCTCGGTGATTGCCATGTCTGCCTGGTCGTTCTGCCGGTCGATCCGGCGTCGTCGCCGGGGAGTCTGGTCCCCGGGAAGCGGGTGGGCGGTCGCCCGGCAGCGAGGGAGTGGCTGCCGGGCGACCGGGTCGGATCAGTAGGCGCGTTCGGGCAGTGCTGCCGTCGCGGCGTCCGGGGAGTCGAACGTGACGCTCGGCACCACGATGTCCGATTCGACCTTGTCGCCGGCGAGTGCCTTCTTGACGATGTCGATCGCGGTCTCACCGAACAGCGGGTTGTACTCGGCGACGAAGCTCAGGCGTCCGGCGGCGAGTGCTTCGAGCGCCGCCTTGGTGCCGTCGATCGTGATGATCTTGACGTCGGTTCCGGGCTTCAGGCCGGCCTCCTCGACGGCGAGTGCAGCGCCGAGGCCCATCTCGTCGTTCTGTGCGAAGACGAGCTGGACGTCGTTGTTGTTCGCCTTGAGGATGGTCTCGAAGACGCTCTTCGCCTCTTCGGTGGACCAGTTCGCCGACTGCGACTCGAGCTTGGTGAAGTTCGGGTCGATGGTGTCGTCCCAGCCCTTGTTGCGGTCGTTGACGACGGAGAGGCCGGGAGGGCCCTCGAGGACGACGTACTTGGCGCCGTCGGGGAACTGACCGTTCGCCCACTCGGCGGCCGAGGCGCTGATGCCGACGTTGTCGGGGGCGATGCGGCTCGTGTAGAGCTCGGTGTCGTTCGGCTCGATGCCGCGGTCCAGCAGGACCACGGGGATCTCGGCCTCCTTCGCGCGCTCCAGGACGCTCTCCCAGCCGGTCGCCTCGGTGGCGGACAGCAGGATGGCGTCGACGCCCTCGTCGATGAACGAGGTGAAGGCGGTGATCTGCGAGTTCTGGTCGCCGTTCGTCGCCGGTGCGTACTTGAGGTCGAAGCCGTTCTCCTTCGAGAACGAGTCCTGGATGTTCTTCTCGTTCGCGGTGCGCCATCCGCCTTCGGGACCGACGGCCACGAAGCCGATGGTGGTGAGTTCGCCGTCGGAACCGGCGTCGCCGTCGGAGCTTCCGGAACCGCTCGAGCAGGCGGTCGCGCTGAACGCGAGAGCGCCGACCAGGGCGAGGCCCGCGAGTGCGCGGACACGTGTTGTCTTGAACATTGTTCTCCTCTTTGAGACCCGCGGTCCCGACGATGGGTGCGGCGTGAATGTGACGTGCGTGGTGCTGCGGTGACGCAGGTGGTCGGTGATTGTTAGCGATCACATCTGCGTTGTGCTGAACATTAGCCACGGCTCGAACCGGTTGTCAACAGGCAATGTTAGCCCTCACAATTCTTCCGGAGCGGCCTCCCGGCGGCGCCGTCGCGCGCGCTAGAGTCAGGTGATCAGCGGACACCCCGGCCGCGACCACCTCGATGGAGAGCTGCAGATGACCTCGCCCACGCCACTCGTGCAGTTGCGCGGTGTCTCCGTGAGCTTCCCCGGCGTCAAAGCGCTCGACGACGTCGACCTCCGGTTGTTCCCCGGTGAGGTCCACTCCCTCATGGGCGAGAACGGAGCGGGGAAATCGACCCTGATCAAGTCGCTCACCGGGGTCCATCGGATCGACAGCGGAAGCATCCTCCTCGAGGGACGAGAGGTGTCGTTCTCGAGCGTCGCCGACGCCCAGGCGCACGGGATCAGCACCGTCTACCAGGAGGTCAACCTCCTCCCCAACCTGACCGTCGCCGAGAACATCCTCCTCGGCCGCGAACCACGCCATGCCTGGGGAGGGATCTCGGGGAGGCGCATGCGCGAGCGCGCCCGCGAACTGCTCGCCGTCGTCGGACTCGACATCGACCCGGCCTCGCAGCTCTCCGCCCACCCGCCGGCGATCCAGCAGCTCGTCGCGATCGTCCGGGCGATCGCCGTGCGCACCAAGGTGCTCGTCCTCGACGAACCGACCTCGAGCCTCGACAACGACGAGGTCACCGAACTCTTCCGGGTCATCTCGATCCTCAAGGCCGAGGGCGTCGCGATCCTCTTCATCTCGCACTTCCTCGACCAGGTCTACGAGATCTCCGACCGACTCACCGTGCTGCGGGAGGGGCGTCTCGTCGGCGAATACCTCCCGCACGAACTGCTCCGGATCGACCTCGTCCACAAGATGATCGGCAAGGAGCTCGCGACCTTCGACGAGATCCGACGCGGGCTCGACACCTCCGACGAGGGCGACGCCCTGGACGGTGAGGACCCGTTCGTCGCGGCGATCGGGCTCGGGCGCCAGGGCGCGATCGAACCGATCGACCTGAAGGTCTACGAGGGCGAGATCGTCGGCATCGCCGGCCTGCTCGGCTCAGGACGGACGGAGCTCGCCAGACTTCTGACCGGCGTCGACCGGGCCGACACCGGCTCGGTGGAGGTGGCCGGGAGGGCCACCCGCCTCGGATCCCCGCGTCGCGCCCTCAAGCAACGGATCGTCTATGCGTCGGAGAACCGTCGCACCGAGGGGATCATCGGCGACCTCAGCCTGCGCGACAACATCGCGCTGGCCCTCCAGGCGGACCTCGGGTGGTTCAGGCGGATCCCGCTGCGTCGGCAGAACGAACTGGCCGAGAGCTACATCCAGGCGATGGGCATCAAACCGGCGAATCCCGATGCGCTCATGAAGGAGCTCTCAGGCGGGAATCAGCAGAAGGTACTCTTGGCGAGGTGGCTCGCGCTCGCTCCTCGGCTGCTCGTGCTCGATGAACCGACCCGAGGCATCGACATCGGCGCCAAGGCCGAGATCCAGAAGCTCGTGACCCGGCTCGCCGAGAACGGTCTGTCGGTCGTGTTCATCTCAGCCGAACTCGAGGAGGTCCTGCGCATCAGCCACCGGATCGCCGTGCTGCGCGACCGACGGAAGGTCGCCGACCTCCCGAACTACGACCTCACCGTCTCGAAGCTGCTGGCCGCGATCTCGGAGGGGCCGGACGAGGCCCCGCCGGAACCGATCACGACCGCCGACGACGAGAGGGGACCGCGTGGCTGAGCCGTCCCGTCATGCGACGATCTTCGACGTCGCGCGGCTCGCGGGGGTCTCGCACCAGACCGTGTCACGAGTGCTCAACGACCTCCCGAACGTGCGCCCGGCGACGAAGGCGCGGGTCGACGAAGCGATCAAGCAGCTGCGCTACGTCCCCTCCCCCGCCGCCCGGACGCTCGTCACGAAGCGATCCCGCACCATCGGCCTCATCGCCACCGGTGGCACCGAGTTCGGGCCCTCGTCCTCGGTCCTGCACTTCAACGCCGCGGCCCGCGACGCCCGCTGGTCGGTCTTTACCGCGAACATGGTGGACAGCGACCCGGGTTCCGCGCGTGCAGCGGTCGAGGGGTTCCTGCGCCAGAACGTCGAGGGGATCGCCGTGATCAGCGCACGCGAGGGGGTCACCGACATCGTGGCGGGGATGGAACTCAGCGTGCCGCTCGTGGCCCTGCACGCCACACCACGCGCGAGCATGGTCACCGTCGGCGTCGACCAGTACGCCGGCGCGCGTGCCGCGACCGCCCATCTCATCGGGCTCGGCCACCGGCGCATCGGGCACCTCGCCGGACCACCGGACGCGATCGACGCCCGCGAGCGCGAGCGCGGCTGGCGAGACGAACTCGCCACCGCGGGTCTCGTCGCTCAGGTCGTCGGGACCGGCGACTGGACGCCGACCTCCGGATACGCTCTCGGCCGTCAGCTGGACGACGAGGTCACCGCGGTGTTCGCCGCCAACGACCAGATGGCCCTCGGGCTCATGCACTCGCTCACCGAGCGCGGACTCCGGGTCCCGCTCGACTTCAGCGTCGTGGGGTTCGACGACATCCCCGAGGCGGAGCACCTCTCGCCGCCGCTCACCACCGTGCGGCAGGACTTCGAACAGGTCGGCCGGACGCTGCTCGCGACCCTGCTCGACCACGTCAACGGGGAACCCCCGGGAGTGGTGTCACCCTCGGTACCGGAGCTGATCCTGCGCGACTCCACGGCGACGGCGAACGCCGAGCGCTTGGCGAGGCGCCGGGTCGACGCCCCCTGAGCACCTCCGGTCCCTGAGCCTCACCCGGCCCCTGCCCCACACCGGTCCCTCAGCCCCATCCCGGTCCCTGAGCCGCCCCTTCTCCGGTCCCCGAGCCGCCCCTCCTCCGGTCCCCGAGCCGCCCCTCCTCCGGTCCCTGAGCCGCCCCTCCTCCGGTCCCTGAGCCTGTCGAAGGGCGTATTCCCAGGTGCCCCGCCCACCCCCTGACCTACACTTGTCGGAGCAGGGGGAGTACTCCTTCGCGACATGCTCGTCAGTACGGATCCGCCATCGGGTCCCGGGGTGTCGGCTCTCATCGAGAGTGGAGAAGACCGTGTTCCGACCATCGCGTCGGAGTCCCGTCCTCGAGCCCCTGGAGCCACCATGGCCGTCACCCCGCTGATCTGGATCATCACCATCGGTGTCACGATCCTCTTCTTCGTCTACGAGTTCTTCGCGCACGTGCGGAAGCCCCACGAACCGACGATCGCCGAGTCGGCACGCTGGTCGATCTTCTACGTCAGCCTCGCCCTGCTGTTCGGTGTCGGTATCGGCCTCGTCTCCGGCTGGACGTACGGCGGCGAGTACTTCGCCGGGTACCTGACCGAGAAGGCGCTGTCGATCGACAACCTGTTCGTCTTCCTCATCGTGATGGCCGGGTTCGCCGTCCCGAAGGCGTACCAGCAGAAGGTGCTGATGATCGGCATCATCATCGCGCTCATCATGCGCGGCGCGTTCATCGCCGTCGGCGCCGCACTCATCGAGAACTACTCCTGGATCTTCTACCTGATGGGCGCGCTGCTGCTGTTCCTCGCGTACCGCCAGGCGTTCGGCAGCCACGAGAGCGACCCGGCCAACGGCAAGGTCGTGGGATTCGCCCGCCGCATCCTCCCGATCACCGACACCTATCACGGTGACCGACTCTCGGTGAGGATCGACGGCAAGCGCTTCTTCACGCCGATGCTGCTGACGATCGTCGCGATCGGGTTCGTCGACCTCGTGTTCGCGGTCGACTCGATCCCCGCGATCTACGGCCTCACCGAGCAGGCGTACATCGTGTTCACCGCGAACGCCTTCGCCCTGATGGGCCTCCGCCAGCTGTTCTTCCTCATCGGTGGTCTGCTGGAACGCCTCGTCTACCTCGCCCAGGGGCTCGCCGTCATCCTCGCCTTCATCGGCGTGAAGCTCGTGTTCCACGCCCTCCACGTGAACGAGCTGCCGTTCATCAACGGCGGTCAGCACATCGACTGGATCCCCGACATCCCGATCTGGTTCTCGCTGCTCTTCATCGCCGCGACCATCACCGTGGCGACGGTCGCCTCGCTCGCGAAGACCCGCCGTGACGCACGAGCAGGCCTCGAGCGGTAGGGGTCGACCGACCGCACATGCGCTCCTAAGCTGAGCGCATGTGCGGTCGCTTCGTCGTCACCGATTCCACGTCCACCCTCCTCGCGGACCTCGTGGCCGAGTTCGAGGCGCCTGCGCCCGACTACAACGTCGCGCCCACCACCGAGGTGACGGTGGTCCGCACCCGGCACGAGGAACGGACCGCGACCAGCGCCCGTTGGGGCTTCGTCCCCGGCTGGGCCAAGGACTTCGCCAAGCAACGGCCACAACCCATCAACGCGCGTATGGAGACGGTCGCGACCGCCTCCATGTTCCGCAAGGCCTTCGCGTCAGCACGGTGCATCGTGCCGGCGACCGGTTACTACGAGTGGGTCGTCACCGAGACCGGCAAACAGCCGCATTTCATCCACGACCTCGAGGCCGAGCTCGCGATGGCGGGCATCATCAGTGCCTGGCCCGACCCCGGCAAACCTGAGGGCGACCCGGACAAGTGGCGTCTGTCGATGGCGATCATCACGCGGGACGCGCACGTCTCGCCGGGCGAGGTCCACGACCGCATGCCGGCCTGCCTCACCCCCGACGGCTACGACGACTGGCTCGGCGACCACCTCGACACCGACCAGCTGTTGCAGCTGCTCGACCGGGAGTCCTTCGCGGTCGCCCACGACCTGACCCACTACGAGGTCACGCGCGACGTGAACAACGTCCGCAACACGGGCCCGCACCTCATCGAGCCGCTCCCGGTCTGAGTGTCAGCTCAGGGCGGGTGTCGCGCCCGCTCGGGATCCGACCTGTCGCTCGTCTGTCCCCGTGATCACCCAGTACACGACCGCGACGGCGAGGATACCGATGACCGGCGTCAGGTAGGCCGCCCAGGGCGTGCCGAGCGGGGCGAAGCCCACCGAGAACGCGGCGACGTCCCAGATGCCGTGCAACGCCATCGCCCAGATGAGGGAGCCGGTCACCCGCCGCACGATGTAGAAGCAGGTGCCCGACATCGCGGCGAGGACCACTTGTCCGAGCGTGTTGAGGAATGGAGCGCCGAGTGCTGCATTGACCAGATGCATGGCTCCGAAGAGCAGGGAGGTCAGCAGCCACACCCACACTTCGGAAAGACGTGAGCGGAACGCCGTCAGCAGCAGACCGCGCGACATCAGCTCCTCACAGAACCCGACCGCCAGGCCCAGCGCGAGCAGGGAGAGGAGGAACGACGGGTCGAACCTCGACCAGTCGGTGTTGACCAGGTTCGCGACGGCGACGACCAGCATGAGGGCGGGGACGAAGATCGGCCACTTGTGGTGCGAGCGTCTCCGCTCGAACAGGGCAGGCCTCCACCATCCCAACAGCCAGGTGGTGATGGCCAGCAGCACCGCGCCGACCGCCAGGTCGAGGACCGCACCTCGCCACGTGAGCTCCGCGGACGTCCCGATCTCGGTGTACGCCACCCCACTGAGCTTCGATACGACGAAGATGACGGCGACGTAACCGACGTAGATCGCCAGGCCGATCCAGACACGAGGGGTGACGCGCATAGGCTGTTGCCTTCCAATCGGCGGGGGGAATCGACGCTCCAATGTATCGGGCGACTGCGGAACCGGCGAAGAGCTCCCGGCTGACCACCGGTCATCCGATGCACCCTCAGCTCCTTCACAGACGCTCGTCTAAGCTAGACGAACGTCTGACTCAGACGATCGTCTAGCGGCCCGAGCCCCGGGCCCTCCACCTCGAAGGAGCGCTCGTGAGCGGTCTGCGCCAGTACGCGATGAACCAGGTCCGCGACGAGATCATCGACGCCGCCGGGCTCGAGTTCGGCCGGAACGGCTACGCCGGGACGTCGTTCTCCGGCATCGCGTCCGTCATGGGCAAGCCGAAATCGGTCATCGGGTACCACCTGTTCCCCTCGAAGCGGAGCCTCGCGCACGCGGTGATCGCGGAGCAGGACGAACGATGGCAGGCGGCGGACGCACGGATCGGGGTGCCCTACGGCGCGCTCCGCTGGGTGACGATGATCCTCGCCTCCGCGCAGGAAGCGCAGCGGTCCCCCATCGCGATGGGCGCCATCCGGCTCCTGCACGAACTGCCACGGATGGACGACCCGGTCTACACGGTGTTCGACTGGCGGGCGTACACCCGCACGAACCTCCGCATGGAGGCCGCAGCGCACGATCTCGACCTCCCGGACCTCGACGGCGTCGCAGACGTCCTGCTCGACGCCTGCTTCGGACTCGTCACCACGACGGTCGGCGACGACGATGCGGCTGAGCTCAGCGAGCGACTGATCACCCTGATCCGGCCGATCCTCGCGACCGTCGATCCCGCCGGCGCTGCAGCCACGACGACCGCCGCAGCGGCCGCTCATGAGCTCGTCGCCGGACCGGCCGAACACTGACCCTCTCCCGAGCACCGACCCCTCCCCCGAACCCCGTCTCCGCAATCGGAAGGACGCCCATGTCCCAGATCGACGCCGTGCCGAACGGCACCACCCGCAGCACCACTGTCACGGATCGGGTACACCTCGTGCAGGGTCCGTCCGTCAACTGGATCATCGTCGAGGGCGACCTCGGGCCGGTCCTCATCGACACCGGCTACCCCGGCGACGGCGCGGCCGTCACCGCGACCCTCGGCGCGCTCGGCTACGCGGTCGAGGACGTGCAGGCGATCCTCCTCACTCACGGACACAGCGACCACATCGGCAACGCGACGTTCATCGCCGGGTTGGCGGAGTGTGACATCCTCGCGTCCCGCGACGAGATCCCCAACGTCCGCCGGGAGGTGCTCGAGCAGGTCGGACTCGCCGACGTGCAGCCACATCTGGAACGTCCCGGGGTCGCCGCCTGGGTCAACCACGCCGTCGAGGCCGGCGGACTCGAGGTCGTGCCGCCGACGTCGGTCACCGCGATCGAGGACGTGCCCGAGCTCCGCGCGACCCTCGGTGTCGCGGTCCGCCCGCTCCCCCTCCCCGGCCACACGCGCGGGCACCTCGGATTTCTCCTCGTCGAGCACGGCGTCCTCGTCGCGGGCGACGCACTCGTCACCGCCCACCCCACCAGCCCTCACGACGGCCCGCAGTTGCTCCCCGAGATGTTCCACGGCGATCTCCAGCGCGCCCGCCAGTCGTTGACCACGCTGGCCGGACTCCCGGCCTCCGTCGTGCTGCCGGGACACGGCCCGGCGTTCTTCGGCTCGCCGGCGCAGGCAGCGGCCGAAGCCCTCGCCTTCGGGAGTGCGTTCTGAACCTCCCGCTCCCCGTCGGACCCCTGCGATAGCGTTGGCCACGTCCCCGAACCCGGATCCCGAGCCACGAGGAAGTGACCATGAAGAACCCGTTCCGCCGCGACGGCAGCCCGAACGACGGCAGCCCGAACGACGACAGCCCGGTCGATGAGCAGATCGACGCCCCGGAGCAGCCGAACCAGGGCCGCACCCTCGAGCCCGCTCCCGAGGTACTGGCCGAGCTCGACGCACTGAACGAGGCCTGCCGGGCGGCGCCGGACGACATCGACGCTCAGATCCGGCTCTGGCGGGCGGTCGCCGCACTCGACCGGTGGGTCTTCATCAACCGTGGTCCGGAGGACAACCCGCGGCCGTACGCGCTCGCAGCGCAACCCGGGAACCTGATCGGCATCTACAGCAGCGGGACGCGAGCGCAGGAGGCCGCGTACGCGAACGGGCTGGTCCCGCCGGACGCCACGGTGTCGCTGCTCGCGGTCCCGATGCCTGCGGCGATCGACTGGGTCCGGTCCTTCGGCGAGCACGGGGTCGTCGGCGTGACCATCGACTACCCGCGCCTCGGCGCCTGGTGCCCGCTGCAGAACCTGGCGGGGCTCAAACCCACGGACAGCCAGGGCTGACGTCGACTCCGAGGAGGACCACGATGCACGGCTCGGAGCTGCAGGACCGGGCGGCCCGTCGCGCCGACGAACTCCCCGGTGCGGAGCTGACGCACCCGTTCGGCGAGGAGTGGGACGTCTACAAGGTCCGCGGCAAGGTCTTCATGCTGCAGACGGGGGCGACGGGCGAACCCATCGTCACCCTGAAGGCGAGACCCGAGGACAGCCACAGTCTGCGCGAGGCCTTCCCCGACATCATCCCCGGCTATCACATGAACAAGCGGCACTGGATCTCGCTCAAGCCGGATGGCGAGCTCGAACCGGCGTTCGTCGACGACCTCGTCACGGAGTCGTACCTGCTCGTCGTCGAGGGACTGCCGAAACGGCTGCGGCCGGTCGATCCAGCGACGTTCGGACAACGCCGCGACGGCTGAACACCGGGCAGACAGTGCACTCAGACCGGGATGCGCCTCGCGCCGGTGCCGGTGTCGCCGAGCTCGTCGTCGGGGTTGAGGAGTGTGCACGCCTTCATCGAGAGGCAGCCGCAGCCGATGCAGCCGGTGAGCTCGCGTTCGAGTTGCTCGATCCCGCGCCGACGCTGTTCGAGGACCTTCTGCCAGCGGCGGGAGGCACGCTGCCAGTCCTCGTGACTCGGGGTGCTGGAGAGCGGCACGTCGGCGAACGCCTCCGCCACGTCTTCGAGCGGGATACCGAGACGCTTCGCGACCGAGATGAGCGCGACGCGACGCAGCATGTGCCGGGGGTATCGCCGCTGGTTGCCGGCGGTCCGCTCGGAACCGATGAGGCCGAGCCGCTCGTAGTAGTGCAGCGCCGACACCGCGACGCCGGTGCGACGACTCATCTCGCCGACACTGAGCAACTCGTCCGGACTGTGCACGGTGTCCCACCCTCGTTCCTCGCATCGACCTCAAGCCGCCTTCAGGTCCGACGCTCGTCTCGACGGTACACGAGCGGGTCAGGGCGGATGGGGTGCGCTCCCCCTCCGCCCGCTCAATGCCGGCGGACACCTGTCGCCGATCAGTGTGCCGCTGGCAGGATGGTCGGAATCGCACATCGACCGGGGGGACGACATGACGCAGGACGAGGACTTCCTCGAGGTGATCGCGGCGGAGGTCGCGCAGGATCCGCAGAACGCCGCGCTCCGCGAGGACTTCGTCACCCTGCTGCTGCAGCACGACGTCGACCGCGCGGCGCAGGAGGTGACGACCTTCGAGCGACTCGGGGGCGACCCGGCGCGGGTCCGGCTTTTGCGCGCCCGCGTGATGGCGGCGCGACTCCGGGGAACAGCGACCGACACCTCGATCGAGCCCGACCGCTCGGCGATCCCCGCCCCGTCGGCAGCCGAAACCGCCACCATGCCGATCGACCAGCCGAGCCTCTGGGACGCGGAACGACCAGCCGTCACGCTCGCGGACGTGGCGGGACTCGCCGACGTGAAGCAGCACCTCGACTCGACGTTCCTCGCGCCACTCCGCAACCCGGAGCTCGCCGCAGCGTTCGGGCAGAAGCCCGGCGGTTCACTGCTCATGTACGGTCCGCCCGGCTGCGGCAAGACGTTCATCGCCAAGGCGATCGCCGGTGACCTCGGGGCGTCCTTCATCCACGTCACCCTCGCCGACCTGCTGAGCAAGTGGCTGGGTGACAGCGAGAAGGCGATCCAGAGTGTCTTCCACGATGCTCGGGCCGCCGCTCCATGCGTCATCTTCTTCGACGAGTTCGACGCTCTCGGTGGCCGCCGCACGTCCGGGGGCGGATCGCAGTCGATGCGTACGATCGTGACGCAGCTGCTCGAGGAGCTCGACGGAGTGGCGGACGAGAACGACGGCGTCTACTTCCTCGCCGCGACCAACCGCCCGTGGGACATCGATCCGGCGTTGCGGCGCCCAGGCCGCATCGACAAGACCGTCCTGGTGCTCCCGCCCGACGCCGTCGCCAGAGCGGCCATCCTGCAGGGCGGCCTCGACGGCAAACCGACGGACGAGGTCGATGTGATCGCAGCGGCCGCAGCGACTGAGGGCTTCTCCGGTGCCGACATCGCTCAGGTGACCAGGATCGCACTGCAGCAGTCACTCACCGCCTCGATGAACGCTGGCACCATCGTGCCGGTCACGACGCAGGCCTTGCTCGACGCCGCAGCCGGACTCACCCCCTCGACGGCATCATGGTTCGACCAGGTCGCACCGGTGCTCGAATACGGTGTCGACGACGGCACCTTCGCCCAGCTCCGGGCGTACCGCGTGCAGCACGGGCTCCGATGAGCGACCCCGTCGGCGTCGAACGCGAGGCCATCGAACACGACCGCGACCTCGCCTGGGAGCTCTACGACTTCCAGCCCGAACACCCGCGGATCCCCGAGCTGGCGATGAGCGTCCTCGCCCGGGCGCCGCAGTTCACCGGGATGATCATCCTGCTCTCCATGCACCGGCAGGCCTGCGGCGACGTCGATGAGGCCAGACGCCTCCTCCGGGAGTTGCTCGGCCGACGCGACCGACAGTTCCTCGGTGCACTGCGTCGCCTGCGCGATCTCGAAGGGTCCGAGGGCGACTTCGCGGAGGCCATGCGACTCGGTGAACTCGTCCTCCGCGAGGACCCGGAGGCGGACTGGTTCGACCACATGGACCACGCGGCCGCCGTCGCGATGGCAGCCGATCCCCAGCGCGGGTGGGCACTCATGGACGACGCGGTCGAGCTCGCTGGCCGGACCGCCCCGGAGGCCCACGCCGGCGCGCTCGGACTCCGAGCCGTGCACTTCCTGTCGACGGGCACCCCACCCGGTCGATTCCTCGTCGCCGCGCAGCAGGCGATCGAGGCGGATCCGAGCGAGACGACGCTCTCGACGGCACTGGCCTTCGCCTATCTCTACGACTACCGTCCGCAGGAGGCCCTGGAACTCCTCGCCCGGGTCCTGCGTGAGGACCCGATGGACGAGGTCGCCCAGGGCGGGATGATCGTCGCGCGGGCGTTCCTCGATCCCATCGAGCGTGGCGTCGGGACGATGGACGACCTGCGCCGGGCCGGCATGGGCGAGATCGCCTGGCGGATCCTGCGCGACAAGCTCTTCGAGGCCGGGCTCGCCGACGCATTGGCCGCTCTGGACCCACTGCTCCCGGAGGAGCTGGCGGCCTCGCTGCGCCCGTCGCTCGACCTCGACGCCGCGGGCGCGAGCGGCGGTGACGACAAGGTGCTCGCCTGGCACGACGGGCAGCTCCCCGGTACCGGCGGGCGCTGGGGCGACGGCAGCCCGTTCCGTCTCATGAGCGGCGCCGAGATCGGCGAGATGGACGAGGCGATCGAACGGGACCCGGAAGCGTGGCCGCAGTGGGATGCCGAGCACGACTACTACACGCAGCTTTTCACCGACGATGCGGGCGCCTACCTCATCGAGGGTTCAGGCGGACGGCTCATCCGTCGTGCCGCCGGACGTGACGACGAAGAGGTGGCCGCGAGCCTCACCGACTGGTTGTGGGACCGCGTCGTCGCCTTCGGCGGCGACGACCCGCGCCCGGGTCGCTCAACGATCGCGACGGATGCGCAGACGGCGGACCAGTCGTGAAGCGGGAGGAGTTGCGGACCCTGGGTGAGAGCTACCGACGCATCGGCGTCGTCGGCACGGTGACCGGTGTCATGTGGCTCGTGACCGGAGCAGGCTGGCTCTGGATGTCGCCGTTCACCTTCTCGCGTGCGGAGACGCGCGGTACCGGCGACTCGGGTGACCGGGGCACGTTCATCTTCCCGGCTGAGACGGGGCTCCCCGTCGTGGCGGTCTGCTACAGCCTGGCGTTCCTCAACGTCCTCATGCAGTGGTCGATCGGGCGACGCGACCACGGTGCAGCGCGCACCCGCGCCATGCAGGTCTCGGGCGGGACCGCGTTCTTCGCGACGGTGGCGCTCGTCTGCATGATGATCCGCGCCGGCGAGGTCGAGGACCTGCTGTTCTGGTTCCCACCGATCCTCGCACTGGTGGCCGGTCTCGTTGCGGCGCTCGCGCTCTTCGCCGCGCGCACCGCGGACACCGAACGTGCTGCGGCGCTCAACGGGTCGACACCCTCGGACGAACCTGGCGAGCCCTCCGTTCACCGAACCTGAGCCAGGTCGGCCGCAGGCCAGGACCAGACGACGTCGACGGCCGCCTGTTCCTTCACCGCGGTCCGACGACGGGACGCGTCGCGCTTCGTCGTGGGCGTCGGAGGCCAGTTCCAGATCCAATCCTTCGGCACCAGGTGGAAGGCCAGCGTCGCCTGCTCGCGCTCCTCGTCGACCACGAGGACGAGTGCCGCGCCACGATCGCGGACACGCCACACCACCACCCCGCGCGGTGTCGTCGCGTGCGCTCCGACTTCGGCGAGACGCCGCCCGTACGGGTCCTCATCCGGGTCGAGCACGGTCTCCCGGTGGATGTGGTCCCCGCCGAAGAGGTGGATGCAGTCCTGTTGCAGTGCCGCACAGAGTTCGCGCAGCCGCTCGAGCCCTGATCGGTCCGTCGCGCTGCAGGCGGCCAGGGGGAAGATCACGAGCGCACCACGGTCGATGGCAGGGACGCCGAGCAGCGGCCACAGCGACGGGTGGGTCGCGGCTTCACGGGGCGTGAGGCCGACGATCGCATCGAGGATCCGCAGACCGTCCGAGATGCGTTCGAACTCCGGGGATGCATCGGTCGGTCCGGCCATCCGCCCAGGCTACCGAGCCGTCGGCGGTGAGGGGTGTGCACGCCTGCATCGAGCGGCACACGCAGGACGGTCCAACCCCGAGCGCCCCAGCGGCTACGCGGGCACGCCCTACCCGGTCACTGAGCTTGTCGAAGAGCCCACGAGGAACCCTTCGACAGGCTCAGGGACCGAAACGTTCACGGTGAACCTCTTCCGGTCACTGAGCTTGTCGAAGTGCCCACGAGGAACCCTTCGACAGGCTCAGGGACCGGAGCTGGTCAGAACGGTGCGGGGTCCGGCTCGGTCCGGTGGCGCTTCCCATCAGGTGTCGTCCAGTCGAGGA
Organism: Plantibacter auratus; assembly: GCF_050587365.1. Lineage (NCBI taxonomy): Bacteria > Bacillati > Actinomycetota > Actinomycetes > Micrococcales > Microbacteriaceae > Plantibacter > Plantibacter auratus. The sequence continues at coordinate 504,664 of NZ_JBOBFV010000002.1, forward strand.
CCCCGCCGGGCCCGTGGTCGAGGTTCCATCCGGGCAGGTGCTTCATCCGATGGTGATGTCGGCAGAGACACGCGAGGTTGCCGACATCCGTGGTGCCGCCGTCCTCCCAAGTGACCGAGTGATCGAGGTCGCAGGCTCTGGCTCGTCGCCCGCAGCCCGGTGCGCGACAGGTGCCGTCTCGCAAACGCACCGCCCGCTGGAGATCAGCCGGGACCCGGTACTGGTTCCGCCCCACGGAGAGGATCGCGCCGGTCTCGGGTTGGACGAGGATCCGGGTGAAGCTGGGTGCGTTCACCGCGATGCGTGCCGCGGTCTCCGGGTCGATGGGGCCGTAGCCGTCGAGGGTGGCCGGGGTGTCCGAGACTCCGGCCATGGTGAGCGCCGGGACCGTGATCTGCACGGTCGGCCTGATGTGCTCCTGCACTTCGATCGGGTGCGGGAGCACCGGGCTCGACATGACGTCGTCAGGGGTCACACCGGTGAGGGCCAGGGCTGCGAGGGCGTCCGCCTGCAGCTGAGCGCACGTCCGGGTGTCGCCAGCCGCACGTGATTCCGCTGCCGCTGCTTCGACGCGCTCGATGATGCCCTGCGCGATGGGTGCCGTGGTGAAGAGGTGTACCCAGGCCATGCCGTCGGCTGCGGGCTCGAACTCGACCCGGCGGTCGGCCTCGGAACGCTTGGCGCGTGCGGTGATCGATTCCGGGTGGAGCCGTTCGCGCAGGACGCGAGCGCGGTGCCGGAGGTACGAGGCGGTCGCGCTCTCGGCGACCGGCAGTACCTGTTCGAGGAACACCGCCCGACCCGCGGCCGGGACGTCGCAGAGTTGGTCGGTGATCACCTGTGCATGCAGCGCCGAGATACGGCCGGCCTCCAGGGACTCGAACACGGCGGGTGCGTCGTTGACGAGGCGTTCGGCGTCGTTCGTCGCACGCTGGATCGTCCGTTCCGGTGTCCGGGTCGCCATCGCGAGAGCAGCGCAGGTCGACCGGCGAGAGAGTGCCTGGCGCTCGGCCGGCGGGAAGATCGCCGGGACCGTGGCATCCGCGAAGGCGTCCGCATAGGCGGCGGAGCGGGCCAGGAGGCCCGCTTTCCGGGCGTCCAGGACGGCCTGCTGGCGGTGGAGCTCAGCCCACTGGTCCGAGAACTCCGCGAGCTGCGCGGCGTACTCGTCGCCGACGTGGACTGCGGCGGAGGTGCTCTCGGTCATGGAACCAGTCCACCATGAACCACTGACATTCCAGATGCTGAGTCGACGCGGTTGTGGAAGTTGCTCGTGGGCCCTTCGACAAGCTCAGGGACCGGGAGAAGATCACCGGAGCAGGAGATCCGTCGTGTGCCCTTCGACAGGCTCAGGGACCGGGAGAAGATCACCGGAGCAGGAGGTCCCTCGTGGGCCCTTCGACAAGCTCAGGGACCGGGAGAAGATCACCGGAGCAGGAGGTCCCTCGTGGGCCCTTCGACAAGCTCAGGGACCGGGAGAAGATCACCGGAGCAGGAGATCCGTCGTGTGCCCTTCGACAGGCTCAGGGACCGGGAAAGGATCACCGGATTCGGGAGGTCCCTCGGCAGGGACCGGAAGGGGTTCGTCCCGGAACCCGACGTTCCGTAGGCTGGACGGGTGAAGCTCATCGCCACCGTCCGCGACCGCGCGACCATCACCACCGAAGCCTCCGCACCCGACGTCGCCGCCTTGCGTGCCGCCGTCCTCGCCTCCACCCCGCCCGGTCACGCCCTCGCCGGGCTGCACGGCGGCGGCCGGGTGAACGGCGACCTCGTCGGCACCGCGGTCTTCCGACCGACGGCAACCCGCACCATCGAGGCAGAGGGCCGCGACTACCCGAGCGCTCGCAAGGCTCTCGAGGCGCTCGTGCCGGAGGAGCAGGTCGTCCTCTCCGTCCACGCGGTGGACCAGTAGGACGCGACGGCACGAGCGCCCCGCGCGTTCAGCAGCAGCGAGAACCGGGCGTCCGGTCCTGCTCCGCGAAGCGCTCCCGCCAGAATGTGCGCTCGTCGGGAACCGGTGCGTCGGGATGGACGCGACGCTGGTGGTCCACGAACGTGGCGTAGGCGGTGTCACCCATGAGCGAGGTGACGAACCACCGCACCGACGCCCAACCCCGCCGCAAGCCGGCCATCAGTGCCCCGACCGCGCGGGTCGCTTGTCGGCGTCCACGGTCGACCACTCGCGCTCGAGCACCTTCTCCGCCTTCGTGGCGATGAGCCCCGACGGCGCGTACCGTCGCGACGGCAGCGCCGGATCCTCCGAACTCGGCCCGCCACCCGAGCGGAACGACCGCACGGTGTGGAGGATCGCGAAGAAGATGACGATGATCGCGAGGGTCACGAACAGGATCGAGAGCACCCCCTGCACGGTGGTGTTCCGCACGACCGCCTCCATCGCCGCCCGCGTCGGTGCATTTCCGAAGCTGTCCTCGCCCGCCGCGAGCGCCTCACGGAACGCCGCGTTCTGCGCCCAGTAGCCGACGGCCGGAACCGGCGAGAAGATCTTGAACATCGACGCGGTGATCGTCACCACGGCGGTGAACGCCAGCGGGACGGCGACGATCCACAGCCAGCGGAAGTTCCCGCGTTTCGCCACGATCGCCATGCACACGGCGAGCGCGATGGCGGCGAGTAGCTGGTTCGCGATGCCGAACAGCGGGAAGAGGGTGTTGATGCCGCCGAGTGGATCGGTGACGCCCATGATGAGGATCGCTCCCCACGCCGCCACCATGACCGCGGTGCAGATCCACGCTCCGACCCGCCAGTCCGGGTCGCGGAACTTCGGGATGATGTTGCCGAAGGTGTCCTGCAGCATGAAGCGTGCCACGCGCGTCCCAGCGTCGACCGCGGTGAGGATGAACAGCGCCTCGAACATGATCGCGAAGTGGTACCAGAACGACATGAGCGACGTGCCGCCGATGAGTTGCTGCATGATGTGCGCGAGGCCGAGGGCGAGCGTCGGCGCACCGCCGGTGCGGGAGACGATCGACTCCTCCCCCACGTTCGCCGCCGTCTGCGTGAGCACGTCGGGCGTGAGGTTCACTCCGGCGAGGCCGAGCGAGTTCACGAAGGCGACCGCGCCCTCGACGGTGCCGCCCGTGGCCGCTGCGGAGGAGTTCATCGCGAAGTAGATGCCGCGGTCGATCGACAGCGCCGCGACGAGGGCCATGATCGCGACGAACGACTCCATGAGCATGCCGCCGTACCCGATGAAACGGGTCTGGCGCTCCTTCTCGATCAGCTTGGGCGTGGTGCCGGACGCGATGAGCGCGTGGAAGCCGGAGAGGGCGCCGCACGCGATCGTGACGAAGAGGAACGGGAACAGCGAGCCGCTCACGACCGGGCCGGCGTCGCCACCGGCGAACTCGCTGAACGCCGGCACCGTGATCTCCGGGCGGACGAGGACGATCGCGCCCGCGAGCATGACGATCGTGCCGATCTTCATGAACGTGGAGAGGTAGTCGCGTGGTGCGAGGAGCAGCCACACCGGCAGGATCGCGGCGACGAAGCCGTAGACGATGATCCCGACGGCGATGACCGTGCGGTCGAGGGTGAACGCCGCGGCGCCCCACTCGGTCTCGGCGACCCAGCCGCCGGCGACGATCGCGAACATGAGCAGGACGAAACCGATGATCGAGATCTCGGTGATCTTGCCTGGCCGGATGAAGCGCAGGTACACGCCCATGAAGAGTGCGATCGGGATCGTCATGGAGACGCTGAAGACACCCCACGGGCTCTCGCCGAGCGCGTTGACGACCACGAGGGCGAGGATCGCGACGATGATGACCATGATCGCGAGCGTCGCGATGATCGCCGCCGTCCCGCCGATCACACCGAGTTCGTCGCGCGCCATCTGGCCGAGGGAGCGGCCGCCGCGGCGCATCGAGAAGAAGAGGACGAGGTAGTCCTGCACGGCACCCGCCAGGATCACGCCGATGATGATCCAGATGGTGCCGGGCAGGTAGCCCATCTGTGCCGCGAGCACCGGGCCGACGAGTGGACCGGCTCCGGCGATCGCCGCGAAGTGGTGGCCGTACAGCACCCGGCGGTCGGTGGGGACGAAGTCCTTGCCGTTGGCGAGGTACTCGGCCGGGGTGGCTCGTCGGTCGTCGGGGCGCAGCAGCTTGCGTTCGATGAGCTTCGAGTAGAAGCGGTAGGCGATGAGGTAGGTGCAGACCGCCGCGAAGACGAACCAGATCGCGTTGACCGTCTCACCCCGGACGAGGGCGAGCATCGTCCAGGCGAGACCGCCGAGCAAGGCGATGGCGACCCACAGGATCACTTTCGCCGGGGTCCATCTCGGGGCGAGGTCGGCCTCGTCGACCGCCGTGGGCGGCAGCTCCGGATCCTGGACCAGGACGGGTTCCGCCTCCCCGCCACCCGCGGGCTGCAGCGCTCCGTCCCGCTTCGATCCTGCGCGTGCTCGGTCCTGTCGTCCGGCGTCGTTGCCCATGACGATTCCTCCCTCAACGGTGGTGTTCGTGCGTCGAGGCTAACAGAGTCGCGGCGGCGGGCGCTCGCGAGGTCGGGTCAGACGCGGAAGGTGGTGCCTCGGACGACCAGGTCGGGTGCGAGCTGGACCGATGAGACGCGGGCGTGCTCACCCGAGAGCCGACCGAGCAGGAGATCGAGCGCCGCGTACCCGGACTCCTCGAACGGCTGGCGGACCGTCGTGAGGTCGAGCGCGGAAGCCAGCGGTCCGTCGTCGTAGCCGACGAGCGAGCGTCCCACGGGCAGGTGCGCGCCGGTGACGCGGAACGCCCGGTGCGCGGCGGCGGCCAGCTCGTCGTGATTGGCGACCACGGCGGTCGCTTCCGGATCGACCCGGAACGCCCGCTCGAGCGCGGCACCGACGGCTTCGACGAGGTCTGTCGCGGCGACGTCGGCCACGGCCTCGGAGACGGAGAGCAGGTGACCGAGGCCGCGCGCCCGCAGCATGCCGGCCGACACGTACTCCTCGGAGCGTTGCGGCTCGTGGAGGAACATCACGCGTTCGTGACCGAGCTCCGCGAGATGTCGCGCGATGAGTTCACCACCCCGTTCGTCGTCGATGAGGACGGAGGGCAGCCCGAGCCGCCGCTGCGCGCCGTCCGGGACGTCGACGAGGACGACCGGCGGGCCGGGGAGCGCCTTCGACTCCAACGCGGCCGGTGACAGCGGCACGCCCATCACCACGATGCCGTCGATCCCCGCTCGCATGGGCAGCGCGTCGAGGACGGGACTGTCGCTCCCCGCCGCCGAGGGGAGGTCGTGCACGACGATCTCGACCGAGTCCATCGCGGCGCGCTCCATGATCCCCGAGAGTCGCCGGTAGTAGGAGGCGTAACTCGAGAACGGCGCAGCGACGGCGATCCGCTGAGCACCGCTCGCGGCGGCACCACCGCGGTAACCGAGCTCCGTCGCTGCGGCGATGACCGATCGTCGCGTCGCCTCGTTCACCCGCTGCGGGTGGTTGATGGCCAGGGAGACGGTCGAGATGCTCACGCCGGCACGCTTGGCCACCGCGTAGATCGTCGCCTTCTGCGGTCGCTCGTCCATGGCGCACCTCCTCCGACGATCCTAGCTCGTAAAAAGTTCTTTGATCGAAGTTCTTCGATAGCGGATACTCGAACCGGACACGGCATCGATGCCGGGATCGGAGGAACACCATGGCTCGGAGCAAGCCCGCCGTCGACGCGTTCGTCACGGCGATCACCGGGCGTCTGGCAGCGCTGCAGACGCCCGAGCCGAAGGATCCCGCCGGGCGGCGTGCACACGCGGCCGCCTTCGACCGGGTGTCCTCCGAGGCGCTCGGCACCGAGACCCTCGTGGCAGCGACCGAGGACCACACCGTCCGAGTGCCCGGCCACCCGGACGCACGGCTCCGCGTCTACTGGCCCGACCAGCAGCGACTCCCCGCCCTGGCCGACGGTGTGTCCGGTGGCCGACCCGTCCTCGTGTACTTCTTCGGCGGTGGCTTCACGATCGCCGGGATCGACTGGATCGGTTGGGACGCCGGGTTCCGTCGCCGCGCCAGGGAGGCCGGTGTCATCATCGTCGCCGGCGAGTACTCCTTGGCCCCGGAGGTCCGGTACCCCGCACAGCCGGAGCAGTGCTGGTCCGTGTTCGAGTGGGCGGCCGAACACGCGCGTTCACTCGGCGGTGACCCCGACCGACTCGCGATCGGCGGTGCATCATCGGGCGGGAACCTCGCCGCCGCCGTGACCCTCATGAACCGGGACCGCACCAAGCGGCCGATCCGGCTGCAGCTGCTCGAGGCTCCGGCGCTCGACCTGACGCGCGGACACCTCGACGCCCGCGGGATCACGCAGGTGCCGGGTGCCATCCTGCGTCGCCTCGCGCGCCAGCTCGTGCTCCAGTACCTGGGGCCGGACCGGGCGACGCAGCACGAACCGTACGCGTCGCCACTCCTCGCGACCGACCACCGGGATCTGCCACCGGCCGTCATCTACACGGCGGAGATGGACCCGCTCCGCGGAGACGGCGAGGCCTACGCCCGCGTGCTGAGCGAGGCCGGCGTGCCGGTGAGCTGCGTCCGTTACATCGGGCAGACGCACACCTCCGGCGGGCTGACCGGTCACGTCCCGGCCGCAGACCACCTGCACCGCGACGTCATCACGACCCTGCGGACGCTGCACGAGGAGCCGGTGAGCTACGGCGCGCCGCTCCGCGAGCCGGCGGAGGCCTCGCGGTGACGTCCGTGGAGGAGCTGCGGTTGGACCCGGGCATCCTCGCCTGGGCTGCGCGGATCGAGCAGCACGCGGAGCAGCTGCCGGCACTCCGCTCCTCGGACCTCGCCCTCCGTCGGCAGGCGGCGCGGCGGCTCTCCGACCTCCTGGCGGAGGAGTTCACCGAACCCGCGCCACCGTCGGTCGAGATCACCTCGAGCTGGATCGACGGACCGGCCGGGCCGCTCGAGCTCCGCCGGTACCGCCCGGAGGGGCTCCCGTCTCCGGCGCCGACCCAACTCGCGCTGCACGGCGGCGGCTTCACGTCCGGCACCGTCCACGAGCTCCTAAACGACCGACTGCTCGCAGCCAGGGCCTTCGCCGCCGGGATCCAGGTCGTCGCGCTCGGATACCGGCTCGCACCCGAGCACCCCTATCCGGCCGCCGTCGACGACACCATCCACGCCCTGCAGGTCCTGACCTCCGAAGCAGGCCCGAGCCGTTTCGACGTCGATCCAGGCCGCCTGGGCATCGCCGGCAACTCGGCGGGTGGCGGGATCGCGGCGAGCGCCGTCCTCCACCTGCGTGACTCGGGTGACCTCCCCCTCGTCCATCAGGCGCTCGAGGTCCCCGCGGTGTCGCTGACCCCGTCGGGCGACTCCGCCACACGGTACGCGCGCGGGTTCGGGCTGGACGACGCGGAGGCACTCGTGCCGCTCTACCTCGGCGGTCCGCGGGCGGCGGACGCCTATGCCTCCCCGCTCGAGGCCGGCGACCTCTCGGGCCTGCCACCCACGCTGATCCAAGTCGCCGAGCACGACCCGCTCCGCGACGCGGGTCTGGCGTACGGAGGCCGACTCGTGGAGGCGGGGGTCCCGACGATGACGTGGATCGGGCGCGGCCACGTCCATGCGTCGGGTGGTCTCACGGCCGTCATGGCGGGCGCGAGGGAGTGGCAAGCGGTCCAGGCCACCGCGCTCCGTGAGGCCTACGGGACGAACGCGCTCGCGCCCGAACCGACCCAGCCGAGGAGACGATGATGTCAGCTCACACCCCACCCACCGGTCCGTCCACGGGCCCCGTCGAGCCGGAGCCGCGGATCGGTGACGCCGTCCCCGTGGCGGCGGTCGATCCGGACGCCGTCCCCGGCTCACCGCAGGCGCGCGGCTTCCTGCCGCTGTTCGTCCTGGCCTGGTTCGGGGTCACGCTGGCGCTCGGCACCATCAGCGGGGCGTCGATCCCCAAGGCCCTCGCGTTCCTCGACGATGCGACCAAAGGGACGAACCTCTCGATCGTCGCGGCGGTCGGCGGCATCGTCATCATGATCATCACGCCGCTGTTCGGCCGGCTGTCCGACCGTTCGCGTTCGCGCTTCGGGATGCGGCGGCCGTGGATGCTCGGCGGTGCGATCGTGGCGCTCGGCGGGGTCGCGATCCTGGCGACGGGTGACAGCCTCGCGGTGACGATCCTGGGGTGGAGCATCGTGCAGCTCGGCTTCGGGGCGACGAACATGGCGGTGCACGCGCTGCTCGCCGATCAGATCCCGGCACGGATCAGGGCGCGCGTCGCGGCCGCCGCCAGCGTCTCGGGCGGGCTCGCCCTGATCGTCGGTGCGCAGATCGTCGCCGCCCTCCCCAATGACGCGCGGTGGACCTGGTTCGTCGTGCCGGGCCTGATCGGCGGCGTGCTGAGCACCGCGCTCGTGTTCGGGCTCCGGGACATCGTGCGGACTGTCCCTGCTCCGCCGTTGCGCGTGGCCGACATCCTGTCCACGTACTGGCTGAACCCCGTGCGCTATCGCGACTTCTTCTGGGCGTGGGCCTGCCGCCTGCTCGTGACGATGTCGATCGTCTCGGTGTCGATCTACCTGTTGTTCTTCATCATCGACCAGTTGGGCATCCCGAAGGAGCAGGCCTCGGGCGTCCAGGCGAACGCGCTCATCATCTTCACGGTCGGGAACATCGCCATGACGGTCCTGTTCGGTTGGATCTCCGACCGGACCGGGCGACGCAAGCCGATCGTGCTCGTCTCCAGCCTCCTGAGCGCGGTCGGACTCGGGGTCGCGATCATCTCCCCCGACGTCACCGTGTTCCTCGTCGGCATCTTCATCGTCGGAGCGGCGCAGGGGGCCTACGTGTCCGTCGACATCGCCCTCATGACGGAGGTCTTGCCGTCGTTCGACGAGGCCGGCAAGGACCTCGGCATCGTCTCACTGTCGTACCAGCTCCCACAGCTGCTCGTACCGATCGTCGCCGTCCCCCTGCTCGCGCTCGGTGGCGGGGAGAACTATCACGCGCTGTATGTCGCGGCGATCGTGTTCGCCGTCCTCGGCGGACTCGCCGTGCTGCCGATCAGGTCCGTGCGATGAGACCGGCACCTGCACGGTCAACGGATTGCAGGGGTTGGTTCCGGGGTGGTTTCCAGGTGAAGTCCACCCGGGGCGCAGGACCCGGAGTGACACTGGACCATACCCGACCTCTGACCACCGGATCCCCATGACCCTGCCGTTCCCAGCTTCGCCCGACGACACCCTGCGTCGGCGACCGCTCCGCGAGGCGCTCGCCGACGCCGTGCTGCAGGACTTCATCGACGACCTCCCGATCCCACTGCGACCGACCGACCTCGCGACCCGGCTCCTCTACCCGCGCTGGCAGGTGTACTCCGACATCCACGAGGGCAGACTCGTCGCCGAACGGGTCCGGAACAACAAACGGTTGTTGAAGATCGACGTCGAGCGGAACCGGGCGTGGATCGCTCGCGGGCTCGCCACCCGTCGGGCTCGCGCCGGGTCCGCCGTGGGCGAGGCGGGGCCCGAGTCGCCCGTCTCGGTCGTCATCGTGGATCCCGAGGCCCTCGCGCAGCTGAACACCCTCACGGCGACCGGCTTGAGCGTGCGGGAGGCGGTCGAGCTCGCGCTCACCGCCCTCGGCTCGCGCGAAGCGGCTACCACCGCCACGGTGCCCGACTTCGACTCGCGTGGCCGACAGGTGCGGGCGGGCTGACGCGGCGGAGGCTCGTCAGATCGACGTGCGCATCGCGCGCTCGAACTGCGCCACGAACTGCGTGCCCGGGTCGGACCAGTCCGCGGCGGTGATGGACGCCGAGATCCGCTTCGCGTGCTCGACCGCGTCGGGCCGTTCGACGATGTCGACGAGGCGACGGGCGATGGCCGCAGGCGACAACGGGACGTACTCGATGTGCTCGCTGTCGAGGACCCCGGTCGTGTTCGGGCTGTCATTGACGACGGGCACGACGCCGGAGGACATGATCTCCAGCGGCAGCAACGACATGTCGGTCAGCGAGAGGACGAGACCCGCGGCGCACCGGTTGTAGACCGCGTTGAGCTCCGAGATGTCCATCGCCGACCGGTTGACGAACGGGAACCCGGTCTCGTATCCCGACATGTCCCAGCCGACGAGGTTGATCGTGATGTCGGGCCGCAGCCGGTGGAACTCGGTCAGGGCGAGTTCGCCGATCTCCCAACCGCGTCGAGGAGTCGGCGGGCGGGCGTAGAACAGGATCTCGGTGCGGGGCGCGTCGTTCACGTGCGAGTAGTGCTGCTTGTCGACCGAGTAGTCGAAGTGGTCGCAGCTCATCCCGTACTCGTCCGCGACCTTCTGCGCGAGCCACGGCCCAGCGGAGAAGCCGTGGAACCCGAACCGGTAGGTGTTCTCCGCGAGCACGTACTCACTGCTGGCCGGGTAGAACCACGGTTCGAAGTCCTGCACGAAGGAGAACCGTTTGGCCGGCCCCTCGTAGCGGAACGCGGGGTAGGCCGTCTGCCAGTCGGAGGACACGACGACGTCCGCGCCCGGCGCGATGCCGATCGTCGGGTCGTACCGGACGAGGTCGGCCTGCAGCTCCGGGTACGCGCTGCTCGCGGCCATCATCGCCCTGATCCCGGGGATGTCGACCGCGGGCTGGGCCGACGCCTGGTACAGGTAGATCGTGAGCCGGTGCCCGGCGCGCTCGAGGAACTCCATGAACCGGAAGGCGTTCTGGTGCCCGCCCGAGGTCCGGCTCGGCGGCGAGATCAACCACGCCACCTCGTAGGGGCCCTCCGGGAACTCGACGGCGTTGAAGTTCCGCGGCACCGTCCAGTCCGCGGCGATGGCGTCGCTCGGGTACAGGTCCGTCGGCTTGCGCCGCATCGGGTTGAACCGTCCGTCGGCGAAGTGCGCGGCGCGCCAGAGCGTCGATCGGACGCCCTCGCCGCGGATGGCTCGGAGCCCCTGCCCGATCATGCCCATATGGAGTCCTGTCCCGTCGATGCCGTCGCTGCGAGTGCCGCAGGTGCTGCTGGTGCCGCTGGTGTCACGGGTCCGAACGCGCGGACCGCCGTGATGACCCGGTCCACCTCGTCGTCCGTCATGGCCGGCCACAACGGGAGCCGGACGAGACGCTCGGCGAACCGGACCGCGTGCTGCGGCTCGGTGACCACTCTGCCGTAGCGCCGGCCCGCCGCGCTCGAGTGCAGTGGCACGTAGTGGAAGGCCGCTCCGACACCGTGCGCCTGGAGGTGACGCAGGAACTCCTGCTGCACCTGCGCATCCGGCAGCAGGAGGAAGAACAGGTGCGCGGCATGCACGCCACCGGGCGGGTCCATGAGCGTCGCGCCGCGATCGTGAGCCCACTCGGCGAGTTCGGCCGCATAGCGGTCCCAGATGCGATGCCGATGCCCCTGGATGACGTCGAAGTCGCGGAGCTGGGCGTCGAGGACGGCGGCGTTGAGCTCGCTCGGCAGGTAGCTCGACCCGAGGTCCGCCCAGCTGTACTTGTCGACCTGCCCGCGGAGGAACTGGGCCCGATCGGTCCCCTTCTCGCGCATGATCTCGGCGCGGAGGAGGACGGTCTCGTCGGAGATGAGCAGGGCGCCGCCCTCGCCGCAGTGCACGTTCTTCGTGTCGTGGAAGCTCTGGGCCGCCATCGCTCCGACCGTGCCGAGGCGGACACCGTCGCCGGCGACCCCGAGGCCGTGCGCATTGTCCTCGAGCAGGTGCAGCCCGTGCTCGCCCGTGAGCTGCTGGAACGCGGGCACGTCCACGGGGACACCGCCGTAGTGCATGACCGAGATCGCCCGCGTGCGTGGTCCGATGGCGTCGGCGACGTGCTGGGGATCCAGGTTGCCCGTCACCGGGTCGCTGTCGACGAAGACCGGCGTCGCTCCGGCGAGGACGACCGCGTTCGCCGCCGACGGGAAGGTGAAGGTCGGCAGGATGACCTCGTCGCCGGGACCGACGCCGATCAGGCGGGTCATCATCTCGAGCGCGTGGGTCCCCGAGGTGGTCAGGAGCACGTGCGGCGCGCCCGTGAGGTCCCTGAGGCGCTCGGATGCCGACGCGGTGAAGGCACCGTCGCCGTGGACGTGGTCTCCGGCGAGGACGCGTTCGAGCTGTTCGAGTTCGCCCGCGGCGTGGAAGGGCTTCGACAGCGGGATCCGCTGCTCCACGCGCACTCGTGTCATGACTGTTCTCGCATCGTGCTTCCCCCGGACGTTCGATCGACACCCTCGATGTCGATGCTCCGAGTGGCGCGCACGTCACCGGGGCGCTTCAGTATCCGCCCGGGTCGGCGCGACGCGCATCCTGCTGCGGGCTATTCCACCCCCGCCACCTGGCGGGTTCAGCCTCCCGGCCGTCGCCGCCCGGTTCCCGGGACTCGTAGGGTGAGAGTCGAGCTGAGGAGGACACCGTGATCGGAGTGGCCATCGTCGACGACGAGGCGTTGGTGCGGTCCGGATTCGAACTCATCCTGGGTGCCGTCGAGGACATCGAGGTCGTCGCCTCGGTCGACGGGATCGGCGCCGTGGAGGCGATCCGCTCGAGCCGTCCCGACGTGGTCCTCCTGGACGTCCGCATGCCCGGGCGCAACGGGCTCGACATCCTCGACGAGCTGCAGACCTGGGACGACCCGCCCGTCGTCGCGATCCTCACCACCTTCGACTCCGACGACTACATCGCCCGAGCTCTGCGCAGCGGTGCCGCGGGGTTCCTCGTGAAGGACACGGACCCGGAGCAGCTTCCGATGCTGCTCCGATCCCTCTCCGCGGGCGGCATCGTGCTCTCGCCGCAGGTGTCCCGGACGCTCGTCGGCGGATTCGCCCGCACCGCCGACCGCGAGGCGGCGAAGCGACTGTCCGGGCTGACGGGCCGCGAACAGGACGTGCTCGCGGCGCTCCGGACGGGCGCGTCCAACACCGAGATCGGCGAGGCACTGCACCTCAGCCGCGCGACCGTGAAGGACCACGTGAGTGCCATCCTCGGCAAACTCGAGGTGACGACCCGACTCGAAGCCGCCATCATCGCCGAGCGTGCCGGGGTCCGCGGCGACGAAGCGGACCCCCGGTGAAGCGGCGCTCGCGGCTCTGGTCGGTCCTCCTCGAACTCGCCCTCATCGCGGCGGCGGCCGTCGAGAGCCTGACGACGCTCGAGTGGGCGACGCCCTGGGAGTCCGGCCTGGCGATCGCCGCTGCCGTCGGTCTGATCTTCCGGCGACGCTGGCCGTGGCTGTCGCTCATCCTCGCCGTGCCGGCCTTCACCCTCAACCTCGCCACCCTGGCCGGGTTGGCGTCGCTCTTCTCCGTCGCGGTGCGGGAACGGCGACGCTGGCGGCTCGTCACGACGGGCGCCGTGGTCTTCGTCCTCGCCGCGGTGCCGTGGTGGGGGTGGACGTCGCCCAATTACACGATCCTGTCCATCGTGTACGCCGCGCTCTACGCAGCGGCACCGATCGCCTTCGGCCTGCTCGTCCGCACCCGCCGCGAACTGTTCGACCGCATACACGACCTCGAACAGGTCCGACGCAGCGAGCGGGCACGCATCGCCTCCGACGTCCTCGTCGAGGAGCGCACGCGCATCGCCCGGGAGATGCACGACGTCGTCTCCCACCAGGTCAGTCTGATCGCTGTCCAGGCCGGCGCGATCCAGGTGCAGACCGAGGAACCCGGGACGAAGCGGATGGCGGTGACGATCCGTTCGCTCGCGTCGCGCACGCTCGACGAGCTGCGGGACATGGTGACGCTGCTGCGCGCGGAGACCGGTCATGCGCCGCTGGCCCCGCAACCGACGGTCGACGACCTCGACCGGTTGATCGCGGACAGCGGCATCGACGTCACCTCCGCCATCGAGTTGCCGGACGGCCTCCCCGCACCCGTGCAGCGGGCGATCTACCGGACCGTGCAGGAGGGACTGACGAACGCGCGGAAGCATGCGCCGGGCGCCGCGGTCGACGTGCGCGCCGAAGCCTCCGCAGACGAGGTCACCGTGGTCATCCGGAACGCCCGACCCGCACGCACGTCGGACAGCTCGTGGTCGTCCGCGGGCCACGGCCTCGTCGGCTTGAGCGAACGCGCCGAACTCCTGAACGGGTCCCTCCTCACCGAGGACGCGCCGACCCGGTTCACCCTGACGTTCCGCGCGCCCTACTGACGCTCACGGAGGCTCAGGGTCACCGAGGCTCAGGGTCGGAGGTCCGCCTCGTCGCCGAAGAGCGGTGTCTGGAAGCGACGCTCGAAGCGCACGATGCAGCCGGTGCCCCGCACGAGCTCGTAGGCCTCGATGCACTCCGGGTCCGTCGCCGCGGCGATGCGGTACTGCTCGTATGCGGCGAGCGACGGGAAGCTGAACAGCGCGAACGCCTCGTCGTTGTCGCCCTCCGCTGGGAGGAAGTAGCCGTGGTGGTCGCCACCGAGCCGGTTCACGAGGCGGATCCAGCGCCGCCCGTACTCGGTGAAGGTGTCGAGCTGCTCGGGGTCGATCTGGTAGCGGAGGTGGATGGTGATCATGGGTCCAGTCTGGCTGTCCGCACGACGAGCGCCGTCATAGGGGGCCGTCGGCGTCACCGGACACCTACGCTGGAAACCCGTCCCCACACCCCGGAAGGTGGTCGAGATGTCCTCGGAATACGACGACGCCGCCGCGAACGGGCTCGCCCGCGCCCTCCGCGTGCCGGCCTCTTCAGACCGGCTCCAGGCTGCACTCGCTGCGGGCACCACCCCGAGGACCGCCTATATCGAGGTCCTCGTCGACCGCTGCGCCGTGGAGCCCGACTTCTTCGTGCGCGACATGCTCACCTGGGCACTCGTGCGGCACGACCCCGAGGTGACCGTTCCTCGGCTGATGGAGGAACTCGGGTCGGTCTTCCCACAGGCTCGCAGTCAGGCGCTCCACACCCTCTCGAAGACCGGAGACCCCCGCACCTGGTCGGCCATCACCCTCGCACTGCTGGAGGACGAGGAGGATCAGGTCGCCCGAGCCGCCTGGCGCACCGCTGCAGGGGTCGTCCCGGAGCGGGAGGCGTCGGCACTCGCCGAGCTGCTGGCGAGGCAGTTCGGCCGGGGCGACCGCGAGGTGCAGCTCAGCCTCACGCGTGCGTTCGCCACGATCGGTGAGCCCTCGATCGAACCCGTCGAGCAGACAGCTGCGTCCGAGGCGGTCGAGCGCGAGGCCCGCGCGCACGCTCGCGCGACCGCCCGGATCCTCCACGAGCCCGAACTCGACTTCGACGAGGCGGTGCAGGAGGCCCAGCACGCGCTCCGCCAGGGTGACTGAGCCATCACCCCGGTCATTGAGCCATCACCCCGGTCATTGAGCCATCGCCCCGGTCATTGAGCCTGTCGAAATGCCCTTCGACAAGCTCAGGGACCGTAGATCGGAACTCCGGGACCGGAGTGGGGCCGTGCCGCCGACCGCCTCAGCTGAGCCGGGCCGTGCGAAGCGTCGCCGTCGCGCGGTGCGCCGCCATCCCCTCCGAATCGGAGATGACCTGCACCGCGTCGGCGAGCTCGGGTGTCGCCGCCTCGGCGATCCGCTGGTAGGTGAGCGGCTTCAGGAACCGCGACACCGAGAGCCCGGCACTGTGCTTGGCGCCGCCGGCGGTCGGGAGCACGTGGTTCGTGCCGGCCATGCCTTTGTCCGAGTACGCCACAGTGCTCCACGCACCGAGGAAGATCGACCCGTAGTTGAGCAACCGCTCGTGGTACCAGGCGTCGTCCGCCGTGATGACCTCGAGGTGCTCCGGGGCGAGGTCGTCCATGAGCGCCGCGGCGGTCTCGCGGTCGTCGGCCACGGTCACCGAGCCGTAGTCGCGCCAGGCGGGCCCGCAGATCGACTCGGTCGAGAGCGTCGGGAGCTGGCGTTCGACCTCGGCGATGACCGCGCGGCCGAGCTCCTCCGACGTCGTCACGAGCGCGGCCGGCGAGTTCGGACCGTGCTCGGCCTGCCCGAGCAGGTCCGCGGCCACCAGGATCGGGTCCGCGGTCTCGTCCGCGAGGACGGCCACCTCGGACGGACCGGCGAGGAGGTCGATCGCGACCGTGCCGAACAGCTGCCGCTTGGCCTCGGCGACGAAGGCGTTGCCCGCACCGACGAGCATGTCGATCGGCAGCTCGCCGAGCAGACCGTAGGCCATCGCGGCGAGCGCCTGCACACCGCCGAGGACGAAGACGCGGTCGACGCCGGACACATGCGCGGCGTAGACGACGGCGTCGTTCGCGCCGCCGTCGGGCTGCGGCGGGGTGCAGGCGATGACCGTCGGCACACCAGCCTGCTTGGCGACGCCGACCGTCATGAACGCGCTCGCGGTGAGCGGGAACCGGCCGGCCGGGAGGTAGGCGCCCACGCGGGAGACGGGCACGTACTTCACGCCCGTGACGAGCCCGGGGACGAGCTCGGTCTCGAAGTCCTGCAGGTGGGAGCGCTGCTCCTGGGCGAAGGCCCGGGTGCGCTCGCCGCCGAGGTCGATGGCGGCGCGGAGGTCGGCGGGGAGGCGGTCGCCGCTGGTCGCGATCTGCTCGGCCGTCAGCTCGACGTCGCCGCCCTCGTACCGGTCGAGCCGTCGCGCGGCGTCGAGCACGGCGTCCATGCCGCGCCGCTCGATGTCGAGGAGCATCGCGGAGACGGTCTCGATGACGGCCGGGTCGCGCTGGGCCGGTGGGGCGTCGACGAGCGGGGTCTTGAGGTGACGGAAGGAGCCGTCGAGGGACTGGAGCACAGGAGGACTGAAACGCATGGTGCGAGCGTACGAACGCGGCGTGAGGGCGACAACGGGGGACGTGCCTGCGCGAGCCATCGGGTCATCCGATACGCCGGTTCGCAAGCGACGCTCAGCGCCTCGGGGTGGTCGCGATCACCTGGTCGGGCTCGGCCGCCGCGAGCAGCGTGTGCTCGGCGAGCTCCGCGATCCGCGCGGTGGCCGGCGACAGGTAGGCGCCCTCGCGCTGGACGAGCGCGATCGTGTCGTAGAGCGGTTCGGCGAAGGGGGTGAGCGTGAGCTGCTCCGGGAACCCGCCGGTGCGGGCGACCGTGCCGGAGACGATCGTGTCCGCGGCCCCGGTCGCCGCGAGGCTCAGGGCGGTCTCCACGTGCTCGACCTCGACGGCCGGTTCGATCGACCGTCCCTGCAGGCGAGCGCGCTCCAGCAGTTGCAGCCGAGTGGGATCCCGCCACCCGGCGTAGGCGTCGTAGAGCACGAGCTTGGCGTCCGCGAACTCGTCGATCCCGACCGGGCCCGCGGCGGGATCCCTGGTGGTGGAGGCGTAGAAGACCTCGTCGCGGAAGAGGGGCCGGATGGCGAGGCCCGCGACGGGCACCGGGAGGACGACGAGCCCGGCCTCGATCTCGCCGCTCGCCACGGAGTCCGCGACGAGTGCCGAGTTCAACCCCACGAGTCGCACGCGCACGTTGGGGTAGCGCTGGTGGAAGCGCTGCACCAGGTCGGACAGCTCGTAGTAGGCGGCGTTGCGCAGAACGCCGAAGGTGCACACGCCGCCGTCGAGGGAGGTGATCGCCGAGAGCGCGTCGAGCCCACCGTCGATCGCGGCGACCGCGCGTCTGGCGTGCTCGCGCAGCTCCTCGGCGGCCGCCGTCGGGACGAGCCGACGCGCCCCGCGGGCGAACAACTGCAGGCCGATCTCGCGCTCGAGGCGGCTGACGAGCTCCGACACGGAGGCCTGACTGCTGTCGAGCTCGGCGGCTGCGGCAGTGAAGGAGCCGCTCTCGTAGGCGGCGAGGAAGGCGCGGAGTTGCGCGAGGGTCATGCGGTCAGCCTAGCGAGGAGCGTTCTCCCGTCACCGCGCCGTACAGCTCGGGGCGCCGGTCGGCGAGGACGTCGTTGCGCGGACCGATCCGGGTCGCGCCCCGGTCGATCCGGACGGTCGCGTCCACCCGTCCCCGCGCGTCCTTCCCACCGACGGGCCACCCGTCGGCCGGGATGATCGTGGTTCCCTCGGTCCAGGGGTTGCCGGCCTCGGTGCCGGAGCGGTCGCAGCACACGATCGGGATCGCGGACGCTCGTGCCGCCGCCATCGCCTGGACGACCTCGGGTGCCCGCTCGCCCTCCGGGCGCTCGACCAGGGGCCAGTTCGTCGGGACGACGAGGAGGTCCGCGCCCCTGAGCGCCAGGCCCCGCGGCACCTCGGGGAACTCGAGGTCGTAGCAGACGAGGATGCCGAGCCGGCCGAGCGGCGTCTCGACCACCGGCTGGGTCTCGCGACCAGCCACGAAGACGGACTGCTCCTCGTCCCACAGGTGCACCTTCCGGTAGACCCCGAGCACACCCGAGGCGCCGAGCACCAGGGCGCTGTTGCGGATCTCCTCGCCGTCGAGCTCGCAGAACCCGACGACCACCACGGCGTCCTCGGGGAGCAGCAACGCCCACTCGGTGAACACCGACGCGTCGCTCGGGAGCGCGACGGCGCGAGCCGCCTCCGGGCTGCCCAGGTAGTAGCCGCTCGTCGCGAGTTCGGGCAGCACGAGGAGCTGCACCCCGTCCGTGACAGCGTCCCGGACGGCCGTTTCGATCGTGCGCAGGTTACCGTCGAGGTCGCCGAGGACGGGGCTGAGTTCCTGAGCGCGAACCCGGATGCTGTGCGCGTCGTGGTCGGCGTGGTCGGTGAACCCCGAGGGGTCGGTGCTGGTCATCCAGCGATCATACGAAGCCCTCGCGAACGGGACCATCGTGTTCCCCGATGGCTGGGATCGGGGCATGGCCGATTGTGCCGGTCCGTGGGCTGCGGATACCGTCGTCGGCACGAGCGAGTCCCCGACCTGAGGCAGACCCCCGGCTGCCCGTCGCACTCCTCGACCGCCCGAGCCCTGGAGGCCAGCCATGGCGACACCCGCCGCCCCCACTCCCCCGTCCGGTTCCGCCGCCGGAGCGGGTGACGCCCAGCCGTCCCTCGTCGAATCCCGCTCCATCGACTGGGTCCCGCTCAATGAGCGTCACGGTCGCCCGCGCTCGCTGTTCTCGCTCTGGTTCATGTCGAACGCGCAGGTCACGACCCTGGCGACCGGCATGCTCGGTGCGGCGCTCGGCGCGAACCTCGCGACGTCCCTCCTCGCGATCGTCCTCGGCGTCGCCGTCGGCACCGTGTTCACGGCCTTCCACTCCGCACAGGGGCCGCAGCTGGGACTCCCGCAGATGATCCAGTCGCGTGCGCAGTTCGGCTACCGCGGCGTCGTCCTCATCTGCGCGATCGTCGTCTTCAGCCTCGTCGGCTTCAACATGTTCAACCAGATGCTCGGCGCGGACGTCCTCACCATGACGACCGGAGTCGACGCCGGTGCGGGCTGGTATGTGCTCATCAGCGGCGTCGCCGTCCTCCTCGCGATCTTCGGGTACTCCTGGATCCACCGGACGCAGTCGTGGCTCACCGCGCTGTTCCTCATCACCTTCGGGCTGTTCACGGTCGTCGTCCCCTTCGTTGTGCCGCTGCCGGCCGACGCGCTGTCGCTCGCGAACTTCAGCTGGGTCGCGTTCCTCGTGCAGTTCGGTGGTGCCGCAGCGTACGCGCTCGGTTGGGCACCCTACGTCTCCGACTACTCGCGCTACCTCCCGCCGCAGACGAACCCCGGGCGGGCCTTGTTCTACACCTACGGCGGCGTGTTCGTCGGTGCCGTCTGGCTGATGGGCCTCGGAGCGTTCGTCGCCAGCGCGTTCCAGGGCGCCGACCCGCTCGAAGGAGTCCGTGACGCCGCCGACGCCATCCTGCCCGGCTCAGGCACCTGGCTGCTCGTCGCCGCACTGCCAGGACTCATCAGCGTCATCACCGTGAACATCTACGCGGCCTCGATCGAGACCATCACGATCATCGACTCGATCCGACCGGTCCGGCCGACGCGCACCCTGCGGGTCGTCACCTGTCTCGCCATCGCGACGGCCGCCGTCATCGGCTCACTGCTGAGCACCGGCGAGTTCCTGGCGAACTTCAGCAGCTTCCTCGTCGTCCTGCTCTACGTCCTCGTGCCGTGGACCTCGATCAACCTCGTCGACTACTACCTCGTGCGGAAGGGCCACTACGTGGTCCGCGACATCTTCACCCCGAACGGCGTCTACGGTGCCTGGGGCTGGCGCGGCCTCCTCGCCTACGCGATCGGCATCGTCGCGATGATCCCGTTCGTGGTCACGGTGTGGTTCACCGGTCCGATCGCGCAGGCGCTCGGCGGTGCCGACCTCGCCCTGTTCATCGGTCTCGCCGCGTCCGCGATCGCGTACGTGCTCCTCTCCCGGTCGCTCGACCTGGACCGCGAGCGGGCCGCGGCCGAGCGCGACGTCACCGAGACGGGTCACCAGGCGGTCGCCTTCAGCTCTCGGCGTCGCTGAACACCCGGCGTCGCTGAGCTCCCGGCGTCGCCGAGCGACGGCTGGCGTCCGGGCGCGCGACGCCACGGGATTACACTCGACGACGTGACGGAACCGGACGGCGTGGGCGAACCCGACAGCCGCATCCCGGATCCCGCGCCCCGGCACACGCCACTGTGGACCGTCCTCTCCGCCTGGCTCCTGCGGGTCGAGCGATGGTTGCAGTCTCGTGGCGGCTCCCGCCTCCGCGGCGGGCTGTGGCAGCTCTGGGGGCTCGTGGCCGTCGGCGGGATCCTCCTCCTCGTCGGCCCGGTCATCAACCCGCCCCTCACTCTCGACGACCTCACCGACGAGGCATCCGACGTCACCGACACCTGGATCGCCCGCTCCTTCAGCGCCGACTACCGCGTGACCACCGATGAGGACGGCCGACTCGTCACCGACGTCGAGGAGCGCATCGACGCGTTCTTCCCGAAGGACCTCGACGACCGCGCCATCGAGCGGGTGCTCGCGACCGAGTACCAGGGGCACGCCCTCGAGCCGTCGGGGATCACGGTGACGTTGGACGGCGTGAAGCAGGACGTGACCCGGGAGCGGGCCGCGGTCTTCCTCAGGCTCGTCGTCGATCCCGGCGAGCAGCTCACGGGCGACCACGAGCTCGTCATCCGGTACCGGCTCTCCGATCTCGCCTACGTCGCTCCGGACCCCGCCACCGGGCAGCCCGTCGACCTGCTCCGGTGGGACGTGTTCGGCCCCGACCTGCAGCAGGCCGTGGCGAAGCTCGACGTGCGGGTGACCATCCCACAGGAGCTCGACGACCGTCTCGTCCGGCAACCGCGCGGCTCCCTCGCATGGACCCTCGTGGGTGCCGGGCAGTGGCTGACCCCGGAGCCGGACGCCCCACCCGGCGAGGTGGCCTACGCGTTCACGAGCGACGACGCGGCCCCACCGCACGCGCAGGCGCGGTTCACCATGCCGTTCGAAGCCGGCTCGATCACGATGCCCCCGCAGTCCTGGATCTTCTGGGTGCAGACCTTCGGCCCCGTCCTGCCGATGCTCGTCCTCGCTGCGACGCTCCTGCTGTCGTTCGCGGCCCGTGCGGTCGCGTGGGGTGATGCGCGTGGACGTCCGTGGTACCTCGCCCAGTCGGAACCGCCGGAGGGCATCTCGCCGCGCATCGCCGCGCACCTCCTCCGGTCGCCCGCGACGATGGAGCTCGCCGAACGACTCAAGGACGCCGCGGTGAGCGGCACGAAGCAGCAGGCCAAACGACAGGCGCGCCTCATCGCGGCGGCCGGTGCCGCCAAGCGGGCCGGCCGCTTGGGCGACCGACCCCGTGCCCTGCGCCGGTACCTGACCGGGCCGGAACGCGCCGGGCAGATCCAGGCGGGTCTCCGCCGGGTGCCGAAGGGCTTCGTGCGTGACTGGTTCATCGCCGCACCGATCGCGCTGACCCTCCTCCAGTGGGGCATCGTCCGGCAGCTCTCCCATCAGACCGTGCTCGCGGTGGTGTGGTGGCCGCTCGCCTTCGTCGCCCTCTCGACCGTCTTCGCCGCCATCGTGCTCGCGATCGCCCTAACCGCCCGGCCACTGACTCGCAAGGGTGCGCTCGTGAAGCAGCACCTGCTCGGCATCCGGGTGTTCGCCGAACGGACGCAGCTGCTCGATCGCGCCTCCCTGCGCGACCGTCTCCTGCCCTACGCCGTGCTCGGCGCCCCACCTCGGGCGACCGGCCGGCGCGTGGCGGCCCTGATCGCCCCGGAGATCACGATGCCGGCGGCCTCGACCGATCCCACCTCGCCGCCCGACGGGTCGTCAGCGGGCTTCCTGACCGGCCCGCGGATCGCCGTCCGGGTGCTCGCCGCGCTCCTCGTCGTCGGCGCGATCGTCGCAGTGAACGTCCTCCCGGCTTCGTCGCTGGAGCCCGAGACCGCGCGCTCCTACACGGGCGACATCCCCGGATCGACCCTCACGACGATCGCGACAGCCGACCTCGACGCGCAGCTCACGCGGACCGACGGCGACGGTGCGCGACTGCGCGTGACCGAACGCCTGGGTGTGGACTTCTCCGACGAGGGCTCGGTGCCCGCCCAGGTGGTGCGCGAATGGCCGGCCGTGGTCGACGGCCAAGACCTGGGCCTCACGGTCGATCGGGTGACGGTCGATGGCGATGACGCGCCCTTCACGACGGAACGCGCGGAGGGTCGGCTGCTGCTCCGAACGACCTTCGCCGACGTGCGCACCGGCCTGCGCGACGTCGTGATCCAGACGACCGCCACGAGGCCGGCCGTCTCCGCGACTGTCGATGGACGGGACGTCGACCGGGTCAGCTGGGTCGGGTTCCTCGACGGCTGGACGAGCGGTGTCGCCTGGGACGAGGACGTCGCGCAGGGGCCGTTCCGGCTCAGCTTCACCGCCGACGACGAACTCCTCGACGACGCCGTCGATGCCGGGTGGACCCCCACCGAGGCAGGGACTTGGCGACCGGCGGCGTCCGAGGGTGGTTCCGGCCGCGAGACGGCGACCATCGAGCTCACGCCTGACGACGACGGCGGATGGCCGCTCGACGTCCGTGGCGACGACCTCGGCGTGGTCCTCGACCTCCCGGCCGGGACGGTCGCCGGTACCGACGCCGATGCCGCGGCCTGGGCCCGGACGGTGGCGCTGGCACCGGGGCTCTTCACGGTGGTCCTCGCCGGGCTTGCCATCCTCGGTTCCGTGATCGGCGCCCTCGGGTCGGCCCGGCGCCGGGCCCCGAAGCCGGGTCTGCTCCGCGACGCGGTGCGCTGGCTGACCCCGTCGGCCCTCGCCGCCGCAGTGATCCTGGGCATCTGGACCCTGAACGGCGTCGCGGGCGACGACCCGTTCGGCGACCTCGTCCTCGGAGGGCTGATCGCCGGTGTCGTGGCGGTCATCGCCTGGTACGGCGTCGTCATGTGGGCCAGACCTCGCGCCTGACCGCCGGCCGCCGTCAGGACAGCTTCTCGAGCTGCTCCTGGTACTCCGCACGGACCTTGTCGTTCGTCGACTTCTTCCACGAGGCGATGCCCGACTTCACGGCGTCGAAACCGGTCCGGCCGAGGACGTACTCGTTCATCGTCGACGACAGGGCGTTCGTCGACGACGACGTCTTGCCCGCGGTCTCCGAGTACAGCCCGGTGATCGGGCTCTTCTGGAGCATCGGGGAGGCCTGCTCCTGCCAGGCGTGCGAGCGACGCAGCCGTTCCTCCATCGGCACCGCGCTCGCGAGGATCTGTGGTGCGGCGGCGAGCCGGTTCAGCGAGGTGGGGCCGATCTGTGCCGATCCCGCCTCGGTCAGGACGACGCGACCGTCCGCTTCACGCGTGTGGTGCTCGCCGGCCCGGCCGTACTGGAGGAAGAACCCCTCGGTGCTGCCGTAGGGCGCCGCGAGGTGGTTGAGCAGCGTCAGCAGTTCCTTCACGCGAGCGTCGTCCGCCTGCTTGATGGCGGTGAAGGAGAACATCGACGAGCCCTGGTAGACGATGCCGTCGCCGCCGTCCGCCGCGAACGGGAGGATCGCGTCGTAGACCACGCCCTCGGGGGCACTGGGGTCGATGATCGCCGAGATGCCGTCCTGGTGCATGAGCACCGTGCCGTTGGCCATGTAGGTCTTCGCCTGGGAGCCGGAGATGCTCGGGGTGTCCGGGTGGTAGTACCCGGCGTCCTTCAACTCCTTGATGTACGACAGCGTCTCGAGCCAGCGGTCCGACTCCCACTTGTGGACGAGCTTCGAGCCCTGCAGCTCCCAACCGTTCGGCACCCCGAACATCGCGCCCATGAAGTCGTACCCCCAGTCGACGCTGTCGCCGTTGCTCTGCCCGCTGATCGCGTACCGGTTGCGCTTGGCGTCGGTGACCGCCTTGCACAGCTCGGTGAACTCGTCCTTCGTCTTCGGAGCGGGTTCCGCTCCCGTGAGGTCCTTGATGACGTCCGGTCGGGAGATGAGCATGTTGCCGAACGGCGGGCGGTTCACCGGGACGCCGTAGATCCGGCCGTTGATCCGGCAGCCCTCCCAGGACGGGGTGGGCAGGTTCGCGAGGTTGGGGTATGCCTTCACCTTGTCGCCCGAGAGGTGGTCGGACAGGTCCGCGAACTGGGCCTTCAGCAGCTGCGGGTAGGACGGCGGCAGCTGGAACGCGAGGAACTCGACGAGGTCCGGCACACTGCCGCCGGCCATGACCGTCGCGAACTTGGGCGCGAACGAGTCGGCCGGGACCACCTGCAGGTCGAGCTTGCAGCCGAGTTCCTGCTCGGCCGCCTGGAGGTAGCTGTTCGACGCGGGTGCCGGCGGGCTGTACGAGATGACGAACCCGGACACCGTGCCGCTCACGGCGGCCTTCCCGGACACCGAGGTGAAGAGCTCGGCCTCCTTCGGTGCCGAGAGGTAGACGGGCTGGACCGTGGCCGAGCCGGCGAGGTCCGGGGTCGGTCCCTTCGTGATCGGCACGTACGTGGGCAGCGGGACGAGGGCTCCGGAACCCGCGGCACCGGACGTCGCGCCGCCTGGCGTGCAGCCGGCGAGCGCGGAACCGAGGCCGAGGACGGCGAGGCCGACGCCGGCCGCGGTGAGGAAGGTGCGGCGTGACAGGCCGGAGGTGGTGTCGTTCATCGTGGTCTCCTTCGAGGTGGGGCTGGCGCCAGGGGCGCGGGTGAGGTCCCGGCGACGGTGCCGGGTGGAGGTGTGCGGACCGGTCAGCCCTTGACGGCGCCGGTCAGCACACCCTTCGTGAGGTGGCGTTGCACGAGTGGGTAGGCGATGAGGATCGGGACGATGGCGATGAGCACGACGGCCATCTGCAGGGACTCGGCCGGTGGCAGCACCGAGGCGTCCGAAGCTCCACCGACGAGCGAGGACCCTTGCAGCACGTAGGTGCGCAGGACGAGCTGGAGCGTCCACTTGGAGGTGTCGTTGATGTACAGCAGCGCGTTGAAGAACGCGTTCCAGTACCCGACCGCGTAGAAGAGAGCGACGACGGCGATCACCGCGCGGGACAGCGGCAGGACGATCGTGCCGAGGATGCGGAACTCCCCGGCGCCGTCGATCTTCGCGCTGTCGATGAGCTCCTGCGGGATGCCCATCATGAAGCCGCGGACGACCACCATGTTGAACACGCTGAACGCACCGGGCAGGATGAGCGCCCAGACGTTGTCGAGCAGACCGAGCTGCTTCACCATCAGGTACAGCGGGATGAGCCCCGGGGTGAAGAGGAACGTGGCGAGCACGATCATCAGTACGGGGCGCTGGAAGAACGAACGCCGGCTGAGGGCCCACGCTGCCGACACGGTGCAGACGAGGCTGATGAGCGTGCCGACGACGGTCACGAACAGCGTCACCAGGATCGCGCGGGTGACCACGCCCCCGGCGAGGATCTGCTGGTACGCGTCGAGCGTGAAGGACTTTGGCCACACGACGTAGCCACCGGCGGCCGTGACGTCCTCGGCGGTCGACACACTCGTGGAGACCACGATGAGGAACGGGAACAGGATGACGGCGAGGATCATGACGATCGCGAGCGCCTTGAGCGCGAGGACGACGGGCTTCGGTTTCCCCGCCCAGACCGGTCGGACGATGGTGCTCATGATTTGGAATACACTCCCTGCTCGCCGAGCATGTGCGCCGCCTTGTTGGCGACGAGGATGAGGACGAGACCGACGAGACCCTTGATGAGGCCGGCGGCGATGCCGGTACTCCAGTTCCCGTCGATGACGCCGTGGTAGTAGACGTAGGTGTCGAGCACTTCGGCGGCTCCGGGGCCGACGGCGTTGCGTTGCAGGATGATCTGCTCGAAGCCGACGGACAGCGCCTCGCCGAGCCGCAGGATGAGCAGCAGCACGATGATGGGCCGGATCCCAGGCAGGGTGATGTGCCAGAACCGGCTCCAGGCGCCCGCTCCGTCGATGGCGGCGGCCTCGTAGAGCGAGTCGTCGATGGCCGCGAGCGCCGCGAGGAAGATGATGGTGCCCCAGCCCGCGTCCTTCCAGATCACCTGCGAGGAAAGCAGGAGCTTGAAGGTGGCCGGGTCGGACATGACGGAGACGGTCCCGAGGTCAAGTTGCCGCAGCCAGGTGTTGAGCACCCCTCCCGATCCGAGACTCTGCTGGAAGAAGCCGACGACGATGACCCAGGACAGGAAGTGCGGCAGGTAGAGCACCGACTGCACGATGGAGCGGAGCCAGGGCCAGGTCAGCGAGTGGATGAAGATGGCCAGCGCGATGGGGACCGGGAAGAAGAGGACCAGCTGGATGAACGTGATCTGGAGGGTGTTGGAGACCGCGTTCCAGAACGCCGGATCGCCGAAGAGCGCCGAGAAGTTGGCGAAGCCCACCCACGGGCTGTCCGGGATCGGGATGTACGGCTGGTAGTCCATGAACGCGATGACGTTCCCGAGCAGCGGGATGTAGACGAACAGCAGCAGCAGCACGACCGCCGGCGTCACCATGATGAGCAGTGGCGAGTCGCGACGGAACTGCATCCCGAACGGCACCTTGCGCTTCGTCGGCCGGCCGCCGGAACCTGCGGGTGCGATCGGTGGTCGGATGGTCTCCGGCCGATCGGTCGTCGTCGCGCTCACAGCAGCTCCCTTGCTCGCAGCGGAGGCCCCGTCGGGTGCTTCCGCGTCGTTCTCTCGAACGTTGGCAATCTTTCGCGGGGCCGTTGAGTAAAGTCAAGATCATCTAATCATCCGAACAGATATCGAACATCGGAGTCGATCATGGAGCTCTCGCAACGTCACGACCGCATCCTCGCCGAACTGCGGATCCACGGCAGTCTCTCCGCGGCCGACTTCGCCGAGCGCATGGGCATCTCCGCGATGACCGTCCGGCGGGACCTGCGCGAGCTCGGGGAGCAGGGCCGCCTCCGTCGGGTGCACGGCGGGGCCGTCTCGATCGACACGCAGCCGACCACGGGCATCCCGCACCGGCCGGGCGCCCGCCCCACGCCGGCCCCCGGTGCCGCCGACACCCTGTTCACCTTCGGGTTCGTCGTGCCCGATCCGAGCTACTACTTCCCGACGATCGTGGCCGGTGCCGTGGAGCGGGCGCAGTCGCTCGGCGGTCGGATCGTCCTCGGTGTCTCGCGCTACGACCCCGCCCGCGAGCGCGACCAGATCGAGCGACTGCTGGCCGGCGGAGTGGACGGCCTCCTCGTGACCACCTCGGTCCTCGACGCCTTCGCGACGCTCGAGCTCCTCGAGCGCGCACCGGTCCCCGTCGTCCTCGTGGAGCGCTCGGTCGCGGAGTCCCCGGTGGGCGACGGACTCGAGTTCGTGCGTACCGACCATGCCGCCGGCGCCGCCATCGCGCTCCGGCACCTCGCCGCCCTCGGTCACGAGCGGGTCGGGATGGCGGCCTTCGACACCCCGACGACGCCCTCGTTGCGGCTCGGCTACGAGCGCGCCCGACGCCAGCTCGGCCTGCGCGAGGACGCCAGCACGGCGATCATCGACGACCGGCACGGCGTCGGCGAGCAGACGAGGCGGTACCTCGAGGCGTGCGTGGCGTCCGGCACGACCGCGGTGTTCATGCACTCGGACCACTACGCCGTCGAGTTCGCGGACGCGGCGCTCGACTTCGGGCTCTCGATCCCCGACGACCTGTCGATCGTGGCGTACGACGACGAGGTGGCCGGGCTCGCCCGGGTGCCGCTCACGGCGGTCGCACCGCCCAAACGCGACATCGGCCGGTTCGCGGCGACGATGTGCTTCGAGCGCATCTCGGCCGCGGCCCAGCAGGGCTTCTCCGCACGCCACATGAGCCTGCGGCCGAGTCTGAGCCTCCGCGAGTCGACCGCGCCACCGCGATAGCACGGCGCTGTTCGATTCCTGTTCGTTTGAACGGGCGTGCTTGACACGATCGGGCGGCTCCGATTGGGATTGAGCCTGCTGCCGAGACGACCAGGAGGCGACGATGCCGCAGAGCGAGAGCGCCCCGACGGGCACGATCGGCTTCCTCATGCCGGACGGCACCTTCGACCGGGTGTTCTCCGAGCCGGACCTCGCCCGGCTGCGGTCGGAGTCGCACGCTCGACTGCCGTGGGACCGCCCGCTCCGGCTCGAGCGCGCGGCGGACCGCGCCCGGCTGGCCGCGGTCGAGGTGCTCGTGACGGGCTGGGGCTCCCCCGTGCTCGACGAGACGCTCCTGCGATCCCTGCCGTCACTCCGGGCCGTGGCGCACTCGGCCGGCAGCGTGCGCGGCATCGTCACCGACGCCCTTCTCGAACGCCGGATCGCCCTCACCTCCAGTGCGACGGCCAACGCGGTCCCGGTCGCCGAGTTCACGATGGCGATGGTGATCCTCGCCGCGAAGCGCACGTTCTGGGCCGCCGAGACGCTGCGGGCCTCTCGAGCCCCCGTCGATGCGGAGCGGGCGTGGCCGACGGTCGGCAGCCACGGGATCACGGTGGGCGTCGTCGGCGCCTCCCGGATCGGCCGACTCGTCGTCGAGCGCCTCGCCTCCCTGGACGTGCGGGTCGTCGTCGCCGATCCGACCCTCGACCACGAGGAGCAGGCGGCCCTCGGGGTACCCTGCGTCACGCTCGACGAGCTGGCCGCGCACAGCGACATCGTCACGCTCCACGCCCCGGCACTCCCCTCCACCAGACACCTCGTCGACCGGTCCCTCCTCCAGCTGATGCGGCCCGGGACCACGGTCATCAACACCGCCCGAGGCGACCTCATCGACCACGACGCGCTCGCCGACCGACTCGACCGCGGCGACCTGGTCGCGATCCTCGACGTCACCTCGCCGGAGATCCTGCCGCCCTCCTCCCGACTGTGGTCGACCCCCAACACGGTCATCACGCCGCACATCGCCGGCTCGGCCGGGAACGAGCTCGCACGTCTCGCAGCCAACACGGTTGACGAGGCCCTGCATTTCGTCCGGTTCGGCACCTTCCATCGACCGATCACCCTCGCCGCCCTCGCGCTGCAGGCGTGAACCGACCACCGAACACCAGAGGCCAGACCATGACCCTCGAGACAGACCGCACCGCGCCGACGACCACGAGCTTCGCCGGACGGTTCGACGTCCGGGCCCGCCGCGCACTGCGGGTCGGGCACTGGAGCGCCGGGCCGTCGGTCGACGACCGCGAGGCCTGGGGCCGCGTCGCCGAGCGCGACCGGCTGGCCCTCGTCGATGCGGCCCACCGCTGGTGCGCGGAGGCGGACCGCAACCCACCGACCCTGTCGCTGTGGGCCACGTACAGCGCGGAAGGCGACCGGACCCCGTACGAGACGGCGCAGCAGGCCCTCCTCGGGTCCGTCGCCGCCTCGGCCCTCGCGCTCGGTGCCACCGGGGCCGACGCCTGGGTCGGCGAGCTCGGTGACCGCGTCTGGCGGCTCTGCGAACTGACCGCCTGGTGTCTGCCCTCGCACTACGCGCTGCCCGAGTCCGGCGAGCGCCCCTTCCTCCCGATCCCCGGTCGTGACGTGCTCGACCTCTCAGACGCCTACATCGGCGGGATGCTCGCCGCGATCGACACGATCGCCGGGGACCGCCTGGAGCGGACCTTCCCCGGACTGCGCGCACGGGTGCACGCCGAGATCCGTCGTCGGGTCCTGGACCCGTGGCGCGACGAGGTGGACTTCTGGCACGGGCTCGACGGACCGCCGAACAACTGGGCCCCGTGGATCGTCTCGAACGTGCTCGTGTGCTCCGCCGTGGTCGAGACCGATCGGTCCGAGCTGGCGGCGTCGGTGGACCGCGCGGTCGCCGTCCTCGACCGTTTCCGTGCCGGGTACGCCGAGGACGGGAGCTGCGACGAGGGTGCGACGTACTGGTGGTGGGCGGGCGCGACCCTGTTCGAGGCCCTCGACCTGCTCGGCGACCTGACGGGCGGCGTCTTCGACGGCTTCGCGGTCCCGCCGGTCGCCGCGATGGCCCGGTTCCCGATGGTCATGCAGCTGTCGGCCACGTCACAGGTCAACTTCTCGGACGGGTCCGCGAGCCTGCCGGCGAACGCGACGTGGAACCTGCTCGCCCGCTTCGGCGAGCGCGTGGGCGACGACGAGGTGGCTGCCCACGCCCGCTGGATGGGGCGCTCGCATCCGCTCGGCTTCTCGGGGCAGTTGGCTCCGTTGTTCCGCCGCACGCTTGCGGAGCTGCTCGACCCGGCGTGGACCACGGCCGGCGCCGCCACGCCGGGGATGCCCTCCTCCTGGTACGCACCGGGAACGGAGGTGGCGGTGTTCCGCGAGCACGCCGGTCGCGTGGACGGCTGGGCGGTCGCCGCGAAGGGTGGTCACAACGACGTCAGCCACAACCACAACGACGTCGGCGGGGTCATCGTCTCGCTCGACGGTGAGCCCGTCCTCATCGACGTGGGTGTCGGCGTGTACCACCGCGACACCTTCATGCCGGACACCCGCTACGGCATCTGGACCATGCGGAGCGCCTTCCACAACGTCCCCCTCCCTGCCGGGGTCGAGCAACCGTATGGTCGGTCCTTCACGGCGAGCGGGACACGGTTCTCCGACGAGGGCGACCGCTCCGTCCTCGCCACGTCCCTCCTGGGTGCGTATCCGCCCGAGGCCCGACTCACAGCACTGGACCGCACGGTGACGCTCGACCGTGCCGCCGGCGCCGTCCTCGTCGACGACCACTGGGCGTTCGCCGAACCGTTGCAGATGACGCTGACCTTCCTGACGGCTGCCGAGCCGGTCGCCGACGATCACGGTGTCCTGGTCGGCGACGCCCGCCTGGACACCGACCCCGCGTTCGAGGTGGCGGTGGACCGGATCGACATTGACGACCCGAAGCTCCATGAGGTCTGGGGGTCGGCCGTCTTCCGCATCCGGCTCGTGCAGCGCGCCACCGCGACGAGCGGGTCACACGCGCTGCGGGTGCGCCGCGCGGAACAGTACCCGGAACCGGGAGCACCGATGGAGGCCCGACGATGACGCCCGACCCGCTCCCGCCGTTCCGTCTACCGGCCGCGGACCCCGTCGCCGCACCCTTCACCGGGTGGACGCGGGCGCACTGGGAGGCCACGGCCGACCGGTGGCTGGCGGAGGTCCGCCGGTTCGAGAGTCCGCTCGGCGGCATCCCTCGGCTGCCCGGTCGGGTCACCCGCGACGGTGTCGCCCGCGAGGGCATGGAAGCGGTCGGTCGCTCCTTCCTCCTCGCCGCACCGCGGATCGCCGGCGGTGGAGACGGCGGTGGAGACGGCGGTGGAGACGGGGTCGAGGACCTCGTCGCCTGGTACAGCCGGGCACTCCTCGCCGGTACGGCCCCGGACGGTCCGGAGTCCTGGCCGCTGGGCGTGACGTGTCGGGCCCCCGGCACGGGCGTCACCAACTCGATCGTGGAGGCGGCGAACATCGCGTTCGGCCTGTACGTCAGTCGCGACCGACTGTGGGCGGGGCTCACCCGGAAGGAGCAGGTGCAGATCGCCGACTGGCTGCGCCACCATGCGCGCCTCGAGGTCTGGCACAACAACTGGCAGCTCTTCCCGGCGATGGCGGAGGCGTTCCTCCGCTCGGTCGACGAGGACGTCACCGGGCTGAACGGCACGAGGAACGTCGCCCGGGTCGAGTCGTGGCACCTGGAGCAGGGCTGGTACACCGACGGTCCGGAACACGCGATCGACTACTACAACGCGTGGGCGATCCACCCCTACCTCTGGGCCTGGTACCGCATGACCGACCGCACGGGCACGGCCGACGGCTCACGGCATCTGGAACGGCTGCACGACTTCACCGGCTCCTTCGCGCGCATGGTCGCACCCGACGGGTCGATGGTGCACGTCGGCCGCTCGCTGAGCTATCGGACGGCCGCCCTCACCGCGCTCTGGTGCGCCGAGCTCTCGGGGGTGAACCCGTTGAGTCCCGGCGCGACGCGACGCCTGGCCTCCGGGGTGGTCTCGGGGTTCGTCCGGCACGGCGTCGGCGTCGACGGCCCGCTGAGTCTCGGTTGGTACGGGCCGTGGGAGCCCACCGCGCAGAGCTACAGCGGCTTCGGCTCGCCCTACCTCGCGGGTATCGGGTTCCTCGGGCTCGCCATCGACCGCGACGACCCGGTGTGGACCGCTCCGGAACGCCCGCAACCGACCGACGGGCCGCCGGAGACCACCGTGCTGCCGGCGGTCGGATGGATCCTGCGCTCGCAGCGGGACGGTGTCGTGACGCTCGCCAACCACGGCAGCGACCACTGCGAGATCCCCGTCGAGCCCGCTCGCGCCGACGCGGACGATCCGCACTACGCCAAGTTCGGGTACTCCTCGCACACGGCCCCGGGGACGGGCGCGGCGTGGGACGAGAACGTCGACGGCCATCTCGCGCTGCTCGACGAGGACGGGCGGGCGAGTCGACGCGCCGCGATCCGCGGGATGCGGACCGTCGGCGAGGTCTCCGGCTCGGTGCACCTCCCACAGCTCGACGGCCGGGTGTGGCCGGGCTGCGCCGTCACCACGGTCAGCATCGTCCACGGTGATCAGGAGCTCCGCGCGCACCTCGTCGAATCGACGCGCGCCTGGACCGTCCGCGAGGGCGGTGCGGCCGTCGCCGACGACGCCATCCTGCGCACCGTGGTCGATCCCGCCGTGGTCGATCCCTCCGTGGTCGATCCCTCCGTGGTCGATCCCGCCGGGGCCGCGCCGCGGGCCACGGTGGTCGGTCGTGACGGGCTCGCAGCGACCATCGTCGGGCTGCACGGTTGGGACCGCGCGGAGGCCGTCGCCTACCGTGACGCCAACGCGTTCGGTCCCCACTCGGCGGTCCCGGTACTGTACGCCGTCAGCACTCCGGGGCACACCGTCCTGGCCGCACTCCACACCCTCCGCTTCGACGACGGCGAGACACCCGACCTGCCGGTCGCGGTGGACGTGACCGGGACCCGACTGGTCGCACGGTGGACCGACGGAACCGTGCACGACGTCGACCTCGCCACCTTCGTCCCCTGGGACGGCCAGCTCGCACGCCCGTCCGCGGACTGACCACCGCACCCATCCGAAAGGACCCCATGTCCACCGACACCCGACAGCCCGTCGTCCACCTGCGATCGCGCGCCGTGAGCGTCGTGATCGACCTGCACGACGGACATCTGCCGTCGATCGCGCACTGGGGAGCCGACCTCGGTGCGCTCGACGCTGCGGAGCTCGCCGATGTCGTGCGCGGCGCGGAGCGGTTCGTCACGGAGAACGCCCCCGACCGCCCGACCCGCCTCGCGGTGCTGCCGGAGCAGAGCGAGGCCTGGCTCGGTCGGCCGGGCATCACCGGCAGCCGGGACGGACGCGACTGGTCGCCGCTGTTCACGATGGAGCCGGCGCAGGTGACCCCGCGCACGGTGACCG
This sequence comes from Plantibacter auratus, assembly GCF_050587365.1. Classification (NCBI taxonomy): domain Bacteria; kingdom Bacillati; phylum Actinomycetota; class Actinomycetes; order Micrococcales; family Microbacteriaceae; genus Plantibacter; species Plantibacter auratus. The sequence continues at coordinate 538,222 of NZ_JBOBFV010000002.1, forward strand.
TCGACGGCGAGGACGCCGAGGCGGGGCTGGCGATCCGCGTCGAGTTCGAGCTGAGCGAGGCCGGTCTCCTGCGTGTCCGCGCGACGCTCCGCAACGTCGCCGACGGCGTCTACCGGCTCGACGACCTGCATCTCGCGCTCCCGATCCCGGCTCGCGCCCGCGAGGTCCTCGACCTCGCCGGCCGGTGGGGCAAGGAGCGGACGCCGCAGCGCTCGCCGCTCCGGGTCGGCGCCTGGGTGCGCGATGACCGCCGCGGGCGGACCGGGCCGGACGCGCCGCTCGTCCTGAACGTGGGCGTCCCCGGGTTCGGCTTCGCCACGGGCGAGGTCTGGGGCGTCCACGTGGGGTGGAGCGGCAACCAGCGACACCTCGCGGAACGGCTCTCGACCGGCGACCAGGTGATCGGGGGCGGCGAACTGCTGCTGCCCGACGAGATCCGCCTCGCCAGGGGTGACACCTACACGAGCCCCTGGGTGTACGGCGCCTACGGGGACGGGCTCGACGCGCAGGCCGCGCTGTTCCACGAGCACCTGCGCGCGCAACCCGGCCATCCGGCACGGGACCGACCGCTCACGCTCAACGTGTGGGAGGCGGTCTACTTCGATCACGACGCCGAGGCTCTGATGCAGTTGGCCGAGGTCGCGTCCTCGCTCGGGATCGAGCGGTTCGTCCTCGACGACGGCTGGTTCCGCGGGCGACGACACGACCGCGCGGGGCTCGGCGACTGGTTCGTCGACGAGGAGGTGTGGCCCGACGGGCTGCAGCCGCTCGCCGACCGGGTCCGGAGCCTGGGGATGGAGTTCGGTCTGTGGTTCGAGCCGGAGATGGTGAACCTCGACTCCGATCTGGCCCGGGAGCACCCGGACTGGATCATGCAGACGGGTGGACGATTGCCGATCCCCGCCAGGAACCAGCAGGTCCTCGATCTCGGCCGACCAGAGGCCTTCGCCGCCGTCCTGGAACGGATGACCGCGATCCTCACCGAGGTCGACATCGCGTACATCAAGTGGGATCAGAACCGCGACCTCGTCGACGCCGGGTCGGCACCCGACGGTCGGGCCGGCGTGCATCGTCAGACGGCGGCCGTGTACCGGTTGATGGACGAACTCACGCGTCGGTTCCCGGAGCTGGAGATCGAGTCCTGCTCCTCCGGCGGCTCACGCGTCGACCTCGGCGTCCTCGAGCGCACGCACCGCGTGTGGGCCTCGGACTGCAGCGACCCGCTCGAGCGGCAGCAGATCAACCGCTGGACCGCCCAGCTGGTCCCCCTGGAGCGGCTCGGCGCCCACATCGCCTCCGGGCGCTCGCACACCACGGGCCGCTCGCACGAGCTGTCCTTCCGTGCGGCGACCGCGATCTTCGGTCATCTCGGGGTCGAGTGGGACCTGCGGCAGGCGTCCCCGGCGGAACTGGAGGAACTGCGCGGATGGTTCGGGCTCTACCGCCGGACGCGTGACCTGTTGCACACGGGGAGGCTCGTGCGCGAGGACGTCTTCGACGACGCGCTCCAGATCACGGGTGTGGTGGCCGAGGACCGGTCGCGTGCCCTGTTCTCACTCACGTTCCTCAGCCGCTCGGACGTCGCGAGGATCGGGCGGTTCACCCTGCGCGGACTCGACCCGGAGCGTCGCTACCGGGTTCGGCCGTTGCGCATCGGTGAGCCGACCGGCGGTCGCGCCGTGCCCGCCTGGTTCGGCGAGGAGGACGAGGTGGACGGCCCGCTCGCCGGGTGGACCGGAGTGGTCGCCTCCGGGGCGATGCTGTCGCACTCGGGCCTCCAGACCCCGTCGTCCGCACCGGAACGGGCCTGGATCGTGGAGGTCTCAGCAGTCGGCGAGGACGGCGACGCGGGTTAGCATCGTCGGATGTCGACCACGCGACCTCCCGAGATCCTCCGCCTCACGGCCTTCGCCGCCGAACCCGGTGGAGGCAATCCCGCGGGTGTCGTCCTCGACGCCTCGGTGCTCACCGACGCTGAGATGCAGGCGATCGCCACCGAGGTCGCGTATCCGGAGACGGCGTTCGTCGTCGACCCGGGTATCGATGGTGACGACCGCCACCTGCGCATGCGCTACTTCTCCCCCGGTGCCGAGGTGCCGTTCTGTGGGCACGCGACCATCGCCACCGCCGTCGCCCTGGCTGAGCGCCGTGGCGTCGGACGCTTCACGCTGGAGACGAACGTCGGACCCCTCGTCGTCGAGACCGCATCCGACGCCGACACGAACGGCGACGCCAGCTCGATCACCGCGTCGTTCACGAGCGTCGAACCCACCGTGCGCGATCTCGACGCCGGGGTCGCCGATCGTCTGCTGTCACTGCTCGGGCTCGAACGCTCCGACCTCGACGAGCGGTGGCCGCTCCGCGAGTCGTTCGCCGGCAACCGGCACCCGGTCGTCGCGGTCCGCGAGCAACAGGTCTTCGACGCCTTCACCTTCGACCCGACCGCCCTGCGCACGCTGATGGATGAGCAGGGTTGGGCCGGGACGGTGACGGTCGTACACGATCACGGGATCGACGCGGACGGCCAGCTGCTCGTCGAGGCCCGCAACCTCTTCCCGGTCGGAGCCATCACCGAGGATCCGGCGACCGGTTCCGCAGCCGCCTCCTTCGGTGGCTACCTGCGGGCGCTCGGCCTCCTCACCCCACCGGCTCGGATCCTCATCCGCCAGGGCCACCACGTCGGCGCGCCCAGTCTGCTGACGGTCGACGTCCCGGTCACCGGCGGCATCACCGTGACGGGGACGGCGCAGCCGATCTCGTGAACGTGACCACCGGATACCCGCGCTCGACGTCCAGCGTCACCTCGGCCGCCACGCCGTAGACGTCCGCGATCAGCGCCGCGGTCAGCACCTCGCTGGGTGCCCCGGCAGCGACCACCCGACCGGCCCGCAGCACGACGACCGTGTCGCAGTACATCGCGGCGAGATTGAGGTCGTGAATGGCGATCACGGTCGTGACCGGGAGCGCACAGACGAGGTCGAGCAGCTCCAACTGGTGTCGGATGTCGAGGTGGTTGGTCGGTTCGTCGAGGAGGAGCTCACGTGGCTCCTGGGCGAGCGCCCGCGCGATCTGTGCCCGCTGGCGTTCGCCTCCGGACAGGGTGTGCCACAGGCGGCCGGCCTGGTCGAGCAGGCCGACGTGGGCGAGCGCGCGGTCGACGGCGGTCTCGTCGGCTGCGGTGTCACCGCCGAGCCCCGAGCGGTGCGGGATCCGACCGAGTCGTGCGATGTCGCGCACCGTGATGTCGACGTCGGTGTCGGCGTGCTGCGTCACCGAGGCGACCGAACGCGCGATGCGCCGTCGACCGACCGACGCCAGGTCGACACCGTCGAGCGTCACGAGGCCCGCGGTCGGCTTCACGAGTCCGTGGAGCACCCGCAGGAGCGACGACTTGCCCGACCCGTTCGGCCCGAGGAGGCCGACGGTCTGTCCCGGCTCGGGGTGCAGCGTCACGCCGTCGACGACGAGCGCACCGCCGCGGTTCCAGGACACGTGCTCAGCGTGGAGTGTCATACCCGCGTCCTCCTCCGCGCCAGCAGGGCGATGAAGACCGGCACCCCGACGAGCGCTGTCCCGACGCCGACCGGCAGCGGTGTCGGCGAGAACGCGACGCGCGAGCCGGCATCCACCCAGACCATGAAGATCGCACCGATGATCGCTGTGGCCGGGATGAGCCGACCGTGACGGGGCCCGACGAGCAAGCGGGCGGCGTGGGGCAGGACGAGCCCGACGAAGCCGATCGCCCCCGCGACGCTCACCAGCGTCGCCGTGATGAGCGCCGTCGCGATGAGCAGGATCGCCCGCGTCCTCGCGACGTGGATGCCGAGTGACGCCGCGACGTCCTCACCGAAGGCGAACGCGTCGAGTGCATTGGCGTACCGCAGGCACAGGAGCGACCCGGCGACGACGACGATTGCGCAGAGTGCCACGTCGTCCCAGCGCACGCCCTCGAGCGAGCCGAGCAGCCAGAACATCACGCCGCGCGTCTCGTCCGAGTCGGCGAACGCGAAGATGATCAGCGAGGTCAGTGCGGAGAAGAGTTGCGTGCTGGCGACGCCCGCGAGCACGACCCGGTCAGTACCGCCGCCCGACAGACGGGAGAGCAGGAGCACGAGTCCGAAAGCGACGAGCGCGCCGATGAACGCGCCGCCGGAGAGCCCGATCGATGCCCCGCCGAGTCCGAGGATCCCGATCGCGACCGCCCCGGTCGACGCCCCGGAGGAGATGCCGAGGATGAACGGGTCGGCCAGCGGGTTGCGGAGGAGCGACTGCATGATGACGCCGCAGAGCCCGAGCCCGGCTCCGCAGGCTGCCGCGACGAAGGCCCGCGGCAGGCGTTCCTCCCACACGATCGCGTCCTTCGACAGCTTCACCGGGATGTCGGTGAAGCCGAGGTGGTTCGCGACGATGTCCCGCACGTTCACGAGCAGGATGTCCGCCGGTCCGAGCGTGATCGCCACGCCGACCGAGGCGAGGAGGAGGATCACGCCGGCGAGGACGAGCAGGCCGGTGATCGTCGCGCGGCGTGCGCGTGAGGCGGGTCGCCGCGCCGTGTCGCCGCTCGTCACCGGTTCGGTGCTCGTCACCGTCTCCGGGTTCAGAGCTCGTCCTCGTGTTCGACCCACCACACCTTGATCTTCTCGAGGCCGTCGACGAAGCGGATGGACGGGTTCAGCTCGGCGCCGTGGAGGGCGATGTAGCGCTGGTTGCGCACCGCGTCCATGGTCTTCGTGAGCGGGTCGGACTCCAGGAACGCGACCTTGTCGTCGAGGCGGTCGCCGGGGAACCGGTCGCGCTGCAGGTCGCCGAGGACGAGGACCTGCGGGTCGCGGTCGACGAGGTCTTCCCAGGTGGTGGCCGGCCAGTCGTCCTCGAGCTCGCCGAAGACGTTGTCGAGCCCGGTGGTCGAGGCGAGCAGTGCGGCGGATCCGAGCCCACCGCCGACGTAGGGGGTCTTCGTGTCGGCGAACCAGAACGCGACCGTCGTGCCGTCGAAATCGACACCCTCGGTCGCCTTCGCGGCACGACCCTGCAGCTCGGCGACGAGCGCAGCAGCACGGTCGGAGACGTCGAAGACCTCTCCCATCTCGGTGATCTCCTGGTACAGCGCGTCGATGGTGAGCGGCGTCGTGCGCGTCCCGCCGCCGTTGATGCTCGTGCCGTTGTCGCAGTCGGTGGGCGAGAGGTAGCTGGCGACACCGGTCTCGGCGAACCGCTCGCGTGGCGCGACGCCGCCCTCGTTGTAGTGGCGGCCGAAGGACGCGGTGACGAAGTCCGGGTCGGCACCGAGGACGACCTCGTACGTGGGGGCATTGTCGGCCAGGCGCGGGACGTCGGCGTTCGCGTCGGCGAGTGAGTCAAGGACGGGGTCCGTCCAGGAGGCGGTGCCGACCATGCGGTCTTCGAGACCGAGGGACAGCAGGATCTCGGTGGAGTTCTGGTCGAGGGAGACGACCCGCTGGGGTGCGGCGTCGATCGTGACCTCGGTGCCGCAGTTGTCGAGCGTGAGCGGATACTCGGTCTTCCCTTGCCCGGCGGCGGCTGTCGATGCGGGCTCGACCGCTTCGGACGCGCCGCAGGCGGACAGTCCGACGGCGAGTGCCGCGGCGAGGACGAGGCTAATGGCGGCGCGCTGGTGCACGTCGTCTCCTTCATTCGAGGGGTGGGACCTAGGAAGGATAGCCTTACCTGAGTCCAGGGTGCGAATCGGCCCTGTTCAGGCCTCGAAATACCCCTCGGGGCGGGTCGACGAGCCTTGGGCGGATGCCCAACGCTGACGGCTCCTCCAGATACGCTCGCGGCATGACCCAGGCACGTTGGCAGAAGCTCACTGAATGGCCCCTCGCGATCGCTGCGGTCGTCTTCCTCGCGGCGTACTCCTACGAGGTGATCGCCGAACCCGGCGGAAACGTCGCCGAGGTCATCATCGCGGCGACGTGGGTGGTCTTCGTAGCCGACTACGTCGTCAATCTGCTGCTCGCGAAACCGCGATGGCGATGGTTCTACACGCACCTTCTCGATCTCGCGATCGTCGTCCTCCCGATGCTCCGGCCGTTGCGCCTGCTCCGGCTCGTCACGCTCCTGGCGATCCTGAACCGGACCGCCGGCGCCGCCTTCCGAGGACGGGTCATCATCTATGCCGCCGGCGCATCCACCCTCCTGGTGTACGTCGCAGGTCTTGCGGTCCTTGATGCTGAACGCAGCGGCGACGGCTCGATCCAGACATTTGGCCAAGCCCTTTGGTGGGCATTCGTCACCATCACCACCGTCGGCTACGGCGACTACTTCCCCGTGACGTACACCGGACAGTTGGTTGCCGTCGGAGTCATGATCGGTGGGATCGCCCTCATCGGTGTCGTCACTGCCACTCTTGCTTCATGGATCGTCGAACGCGTCGAACAAAGGGAAGCCGCATCCGAAGCGATCACCAGTGCGCACATCGAAGCACTCACGAGCGAGATCGCGGCGCTTCGGCAGCTCATCGAAGGGAAAGTGATCGAGACGCTTCCGGACGGTGCTTCGTCGAGGTGATTGCGGACCCAGGACCCGCGATCGCGGGCGCACCGCAGCAGAAGCCGCCGCACTCGTCGGCTGGAGCAGGGCGACGCTCTACAGACACCAGACCGACACCACGACACGAACACCGTGACACTCCAAGGCAGGTTGCACGCATGCTCAAGTCAATCGAGCTCCTGGGGCACACCGGAAGTGTGGGTCGAGGCTGATCGCTCGGCCGGGTGAAACACGCATTCGGTTGAGCAGTGTTCGGCTCGATCTGGACAGTTCGCGAGTCCCATGTCGGCCTGGTCGAGGCGGGCGCGCAGCTCGTCGAGGCGGGCGCGTTTCTCGTCGATCTGGCGCACCCGTTCCGCCAGGAGCGGGCGGAGCTGGTCGCGAACGTCGGTGCAGGAGTCGTCCTCCAGCGACCGGAGATGCCGACCGATGTCAGCGAGTGGCAGGCCGAGTTCTTTGCTCGCTTCGATCAGGTCGAGCCGCCCGAGCACGGCGGTGTCATAGTCGCGGTAACCGTTGCGGGTGCGGCCGGGGGCGATGAGCCCGATGCTCTCGTAATAGCGCAGTGCGGTCGGTGCGACGCCGGTGCGTTTGCTGACCTCCGAGATGCGCATGCGCCGATCCTACGGCTGGGAACCCGGCTTGACCTTCCAGTGGCTCGAATGTTTACGGTTGAGCCTCGTGCCCCTCAACTCTCGGTCCCTCGTGGCGGCGGTCGTCCCGTGGCTGGAACGTCACCAGATCGTCCTCTACCTCGCGGCGATCGCTGCTGGCGGCGTCCTCGGCCTGCTCCTACCTGGCGCGCATCATCTGGAGATGGCGATCGAGCCGGTGCTCGCGCTGCTGCTGTTCGCGACGTTCCTCGGAGTTCCGTTCGCCGCGATCGGCCGCGCGCTTCGCGACGTCCGGTTCCTCAGCGCGGTCGGGTTCGTGAACTTCGTCATCGTGCCGCTCGTCGCCTACGGTCTGTCGCGGTTCGTCGCGGATCAACCGGCGCTGCTATTCGGGGTGCTGTTGGTGCTGCTGACGCCGTGCATCGACTACGTGATCGTGTTCGCCGGCCTCGCGGGAGGAGCCGCGGAGCGTCTGCTCGCGGCGGCTCCATTGCTGATGCTCACGCAGATCCTCTTGCTGCCCGTCTACCTGCTGCTGTTCGTCGGTCCCAGCGGTGTCGCGGCCGTCGAGCTCGGCCCGTTCGTGCGCGCGTTCCTGCTGCTCATCGTGCTGCCACTGACCGCGGCCGCGGCGACCCAGTGGCTCGCCAAGCGGCACCGGATCGGGCGCGGGATCGAACGCACCATGCTGGCGCTCATGGTGCCGCTGATGGTCGCGACCCTGTTCACGGTCGTTGCCTCGCAGGCGGGGGCCGTGAGCACCGCGGCCCTGCAATTGCTCGTGCTCGTGCCGCTGTATGCGGCGTTCCTCGTCGTCATGGCGTTCGTCGGCACGGGTGCCGGGCGCCTGTTCCGCCTCGACGTCCCGGCGACCCGTGCCCTGGTGTTCAGCGGTGCCACCCGGAACAGTCTCGTGGTCCTGCCGCTCGCGCTCGCGCTGCCCCCGTCACTGGCGCTCGCGCCCGTGGTGGTCGTTACGCAGACGCTCGTCGAGCTGGTCGGCATGGTCGTGTTCGTGCGGCTCGTCCCACTGCTGGTTCGGGAACGAACACCGGTCAGCTGAACCTCGCAGGTTGGGTTTCGACAACAAGTTCTGAGCACCCGACGTGTGTGGGACCTCGCCAACTGCACCGGACCAACAGGCGAGTGCTCCGAAACAATCGTTTCCAGCTGACCGCTACGCCCTGCGTCAGGAGTGCGTGGTCGGCTGGTAAACCACACCAGTGCACGATGCCGGGAGCGCGACAGCATCTTCTTCGTCTGCCGCGGCTGGAACGGTCAGTGCCCAGGCGTTCATGGCGTCAAGGACGGGCCGTAGGCCCTGGCCCAGTTCGGTGAGCTCGTACTCCACTCGGGGAGGAATTTCCGGGTGCGAGGTTCGGGTGACGATTCCATAGGTCTCGAAGCGACGCAGCCGATCCGTCAACGTGTGAGCACTGATCCCTGGCAGTGCGTCCTTCAACCGGCCAAAACGGTGAGGTCCGTTCAGCAGCTCTCGAACGATCAAGGTCGCCCACGGACCCTCCAGAAGCGACAGGAATCGAGCGATCCCGCACGCTGGCCAGGTCTGTGCTGTGAATCCCATGATGCCTCCTTAGTGCACTTGAAGTAACTAGTGCATCGTATGCACTAATGGTGTCATGACATTTATCATTCATGGTGCAACGGGTGCCCAGGGCGCCCCCATCTTCTCCCTCCTGCACGCGGCAGGCCACGACGCCATTGCGGCGGTGCGCGACACGGCGAAGGTCGACGGGAAGGCTGTCTCCGTCGACTTCGATTCGGCGGCGTCCCTCGCCGAGGCGTACCAAGGCGCAGACGGTGTCTTCGTTCACCTGCCCCTGGGAAGCCCGGACCAGCAGGTAACGTTCGCGACGGCGATCGGCGACGCGGTCGCGAAGGCGCGCCCCAAGCGAGTCGTGTTCTCGACCAGCGGCTACCCGCTGACCCTGCCCGATGGCACCAGCACTGCGCACGGCATCCTCCACGACAGACTGGAGAAGTCAGGAGTGGCTTACGCCGTCATCGCTCCGAAGACGTTCCTCGAGAACCTGCTGTTGCCGGTCACCCTCGACCCCGCCCGCATAGAGGGGAAGCTTCGCTACCCGATCCGTGAGGACTACGCCATCTCGTGGATCTCCCACCTGGACATGGCTGACATCGCAGTGCAGCTCCTCACCGACAACGTCGGCGTGCAGGGCGTTGTCACCGCAGGTGCACTGCCGGCCCTGCTCGGCGACGACCTCGCTGAAGGATTCTCGGCACACCTGAACACGCCGGTCACCTTCGAGAGCCAGAACCCCGACGACTACGGGAAGCTGATCACCCCACTCTTCGGAGCCGCGGGCGTTGAGCCCGTCATCGCGTCGTACCACGCACGATGGTCGATGCCCGACGAGCGCATCGACGAGTCCCGGTCCGCGCAGACGCTGCTCGGCATCTCTCCTCGTTCTGTTGCACAGTGGCTTCGCGACACGGGGATCTAAAATCCCAGCACGAGCGACGGCGTCGGGCCCGGGGTCCGGCGCCGCGTTCGCGCCTGGTCGCCTGAGCCATGCCGAAGCCGTCGCACTCAAGGCAGAACATCGAGCAGAGCACGCTCTGCCGAATCTCGACGCCTTCTCCGCTCGAACCGTCACCGCCACCGTGCCGAGTTCATCGGGACCGGCTCCACATACGCACGTGTGACACCGCAGTGTCTCCACCCGGCATGATTCACGCTGGGAAGGTTTCGGTGCGCGAAACGGACCGGTTCGGAAGCCTCCCGCCTGTGTATAACTCCTCGGGAATAAGACTGATAACCCATGTTATGACTCGTCATTCCGGTTTTATGGACACGGGATGCGCCTTCACTGACGCCCTAGCTGACGTCGACGGCAATGCTACAGTCGCGACCATGCCCCTCAGATGCGTTCGCGATCTGCTGCCGACATGAAGACCTCGGCCAAAGCCTCGTGGGCTCGCTTGGCGTTCATCGTGTTCCTGGCGTTGATCTTGCTGGTCAGCCCGACGATGCAAACGCCGTTGAAGGTGGCATTCATCGTGTTGCTGGTCGGCAACGTGACACTGCTCGTGCTCCGGTGGCCACGCAAGCCGAAGCAGGTGCCAGAGGACGACGGCGAGCATTCGTAGCTCGAACCGTTCGCGACCGCGATGAACTATGCGTCGGGTGACGTGTCGGGGTGTTCGCTCTCCGGCATGACGTCGAGGCCAGCGAGGGTGAACGACCGATCCATCATCGCCTCCAGTCAGAAGCGGTTGATCGCGATGGGCCGGGAACCCTCGAACCGGAAGAAGATCGGTACGCCGCAGTCGATCCAGGCGGGCTCAGCCTCGCCGCCTTCGTCGTCGTCGACGCGCTCCTCGGACTCCGAACCCGCGCACGGACGGCCAAGACGCGTTAGGGACTCGGTGGTGCTGGGGTCTGCCGGGAGACGATGTTTCGCGGACGGTGAGGCGATACGTCACGACAGGGGGTGCCGCAAACGCTTCCCTGGTCGGAGCCAACCGTCATGACGCCGACGGATCTCATCGCGGCTGGGGCTGGTTGTTCGCTTGGCGTGCCGACACCGAGCGGGGTGGCGCTGGCTGAGAGTGCTCTCAGAGCTCCGCGCTCGCTTTCCGTGTCATCTCTCGGGACGCGCGTGCAGGCTCCGTTCATGAGTGTTGTGCCTGCGCCCGCGTCGTTCGTCGCGTCGAAGGTGCCCGAGATCACGGCGTTCTTCTGGGCGCTGAAGCTGCTGACCACGGGGCTCGGTGAGACGGCGTCCGACTGGATGGTCGTGCACCTCGATCCGGTATCGGTCGTGCTGGGCACGGCGGTGGTGTTCGGCGCGTGTCTGACAATCCAGCTGCGGGCGCCGCGGTACTCGGTGTGGCGGTACTGGTTGTTGGTGGGCATGATCGGGGTGTTCGGGACGATGGTCGCCGATGTCGCGCACATCGTCGTCGGGGTGCCGTACATCGTCTCGACGGCGGCGTTCGCCGTGGCACTCGCCGTGGTGCTGGGCGTGTGGTGGCGATTCGAGGGCACGTTGTCGATCCACTCGATCACGAGTCGCCGGCGGGAGGTGTTCTACTGGGCGACGGTGTGCGCGACCTTCGCGCTCGGCACCGCCGTCGGTGACCTCGCCGCGCACGACCTCGCTCTCGGCTACGGCGGGTCCGCCATCCTCTTCGGCGTACTGTTCCTGCTACCGGGTCTGGCATACCGGTTCTTGGGTTGGTCGGCGGTCGCGATGTTCTGGGCGTCGTACATCGTCACGAGACCGCTCGGTGCGTCGATTGCGGACGGGCTCGCGGTGGTGCCTTCGCGAGGCGGTCTGGGTTTCGGAACGGGTCCGGTGACGCTGGTCGCTCTTGCCCTCGCGATTGGACTCGTCGCCGTCTTAGCGCGACGCCACGCCCGCAACCCGATGCCCGCCGGAAAACGTTCAGGCGGCGCCGGTCAGCTGTCGTGCGACGACGCCGCCTGAACGGCAGGCAGGCCGATGCGGATCGTCAGCCCGTCGCCCGGCCGGTTGTCCAGCTCGATGCTGCCACCGGCGTTCCGAACCAGTGCGGCGACGATCGCGAGTCCGAGACCGGTTCCCTGACCGCCGGTCCGCGAGGCATCTTGACGGGTGAAGCGGTCGAGCGCGAACGGCTCGAACGCCGGATCCATCCCACCGCCGGTGTCGGTTACGAGGAGCCATGCGAATCCTCCTCCAACGGTCAGCTGGACGTCGATCACCCCGCCGTGGCCGACGGCGCGCAGTGCATTGTTGAGCAGGTTGTCCAGGATGCGTCCGAACGCCTCAGCGCCGATCGGGAAGCTGCCGGTGTCCTCTGTCCCGTCGTCGGACGCCAGGAGCTCCGGCCCGTCGTACAGAATCGAGATCGCCGTGTCCTGTGCGCGGAACCGTGCGCGGTCGGTCGCATCGTCGGCTTCACGATCGAGTGCTCCGATCGAGCTTCGAACACCGTCGTGGGCGGCTTCGATGGCCGAAAGTTCCAGCAGGGAGGTCACGAGGGCCGCCAGGCGGGCGACGTTCCGTCTGGCACCGTCGACGTCTCGCACCATCTGTTCCACCGAGGACGCTTCAGCGACCGCGACCTGCAGTTGGGTGTTCAGCAACGCGATCGGCGTGCGGAGCTCGTGGCTGGCGTCGGAGACGAGTTGCCGTTCCCGGCGGGCGGAGTCGCGCAGCCGCTCGATGAGCTCGTTCAAGGTGCGGGCGAGGTCCGAGATCTCGTCGCGAGCCTCGCCGACCGCGAGGAGTTCCGAGGACGACCCGGCGCTGAGCGCATCCGCACTCCGGCGAAGGCGACGGACTGGGCCGAGGGACAGACTGGTGAGCGCCCAGGCGGTCCCGGCAGCACCGACGGCGATCACCGCGAGGCCCGTGAAGAGCAGCGCGCGCATCTGCGCGAGCACGGTCGTCTCTTCCTGGGCGTCTCGGGCTGCCACCACAACCCAGTCCCCACCGGCGACTGCGACCGTCGTCGACAGGACGATGAAGGACGCATCTCCCACCCGGACGTCGTGCGCCTGCCCGGATCCGCCCACATTCGGCAGTTTGTCGGCAAGTGAGGTCGGCAGCGTGTTGATGGGCGTCGAGCCGTCGGGAGCCAGGACGGCGACGAGTTGTGATGGCCCGGGCGCGTCGAAGGAGTCGTCCGGTTCCGTCTGCAGGGCGACGACGTAGGGGGCGCTGTCGCTTGAGAGGACCGAGCTGGTGCCGTCACGGACGATGCGTTCGATCTGCGCGTTCAGGACGATGCCCGCGGCGACTGCGATGAGGATCGCGATGAGGAGACTGCCCCCGGCGATCCTCATCCGGATGCCGAGACGGTCGATCAGTCTGCGGGCCGTCGACACGGGGCCCGTCACGGACCCTGTGAGGCGACGAGCCGGAAGCCGACGCCGCGGGTGGTCAGGATGCGCACGCCCGCCCCGCTCTGCTCGAGCTTCCGCCGCAAGTAGCTCACGTACTGGTCGACGATGTTCGGATCGATGTGCTCGCTGGTTTCCCAGACCTCGGCGAGGATCTCGGCGCGGGTCACGGTGTCCTCGACGCGAAGCGCGAGCACGCGGAGCACGTCGAACTCCGTGCGGCTCAGCGGGATCTCCCGGTCGCCCAGCCGGGCACGATGGCGTGCGAGATCGACCGTCAGGTCGCCGAGCAGGATGCGGGCGGGTGCGTGCAGCGCGTCGCGGCGGCGGACGGCTCTGATGCGCGCGGACAGCTCGGCCAGGTCGAACGGTTTGACCATGTAATCGTCAGCACCGGCGTCGAGCCCCCGCACCCGATCGTCGACGGCGTGCCGAGCGGTCAGGAGGATGATCGCGATCGTGGGATCCAGCTCTTTCAACCGGCGGCTGAGCTCGAACCCCGACATCCCCGGAAGCATCACGTCGACGACCGCGAGCTCGAACCCCGTGTCCGTCGCGAGTCCGATGGCGTCGATACCGTCGTGTGACTCGACGACCTCGTGGCCGTCGGACGCCAGCCCGCGAGCAAGCAGTTCCGTCATCTCGTGCTCATCGTCGACGACGAGGATCCTCACGACCTGCCCCCTCCCGCCTGTTGCCGGCAATGCCCGCCCGGCCCCCGTTTCCACATCCTAGGACGCAGCGTGTCGCCGGGCGCCGGCTACCGCTGAGACGACCGACGGATCGGACGCCACAAGCTGTCGACGCTGACGCGCGAGCTGCACTGTCATGAAGACGACGAGGGCGATGATGACGATGCCGAACACCGCGCTCGTGGCGGTCGTCCCGAGCCCCAGCCCGCCGTCCGCGACCGGTTGGGAGGCGAGATCGCCGAGTGAAGCACCGAGCGGGCGGGTGAGGACGTAGGCGATCCAGAAACACACCACGGCGTTGGCATGGAAGACGACATACGCGATGGCGACGGCCGCGATGACCGCGGCGAACAGGACCGCGGCGAGCACGTAGCCGAGGCCGAGCGCCTCCGACAGGAAGTCTCCCGCCGCAGTACCGAGCGCGAAAGTGAACAGGATCGCCAACCAGTAGAACGCCTCGCGCCGGCGGGTCACGATGGAGTGGATCGACAGGGTCCGCTCGCGCCGGAACCACACCGTGAAGGTCGCCCCGAGCAGGACGGCGAAGCCGAGCGTCGAAGCCCACAGCGGCACCCCCACGACGTCGGTGAGGTTGTCGGTGATGAGGGTGCCGACGACGCTGATCAACACGACGGTGATCCAGTAGACCGTCGGCACGTAGCGGCGCGTCCGGAACTGGACGGCGAGGGCGACGAGGAACAGTGCGCCCGTCACGATCGACGTCGCCGTCAGTCCGAAGCCGAGCGTGTCGTTGAAGTAGTCGGCCGCGGTCTCGCCGACGGTAGTGGAGAACACTTTGATCACCCAGAAGGCCAAGGTGATCTGGGGGACCTTGCTGAGCAGCAGGTCACTGACGCGAGTGGATTCGAGTGTCGAGGTCATGCCTCAACGCTCCCGCTCCACCCTGCAGCCGGCCTGACGTTGACGACCCGCATTCGTGAGGGTGCTCACAGAATGCGCGGCGCCCGCGCGTCCCGGACGGCTGGTTCAGCGGTCTGTGCGTCCCGCGCGACGACTCCGGATCACGCTGACGATGATCGACAGAATGGAGATGACAACGATGCCGCCGAGGATCAGGTCGATGTATTGCGACACGAAGTCCGCCACGCCGGGGATCTGTCCAAGGAAGAACCCAGCGAGAATCAGCAGGGTCGGCCAGGCGATGCCGCCGACAATGTTGAAGAGCAGGAACCGCGGATAGTGCATCCGGGCCGTGCCGGCGGCGACCGGTGCGACGGTGCGGACCACGGGGACGAATCTCGCGATCGTCACCGTCGCCGAACCGTATCGGTCGAAAAATCCGTTCGTGCGCTCGAGGGTGGCCCGACTGATGAGTCCCGCGGCCTTCCGCTCGAAGACCCGAGGGCCGAGCCGCCTCCCGATGAGGTATCCGAGCTGATCCCCTGCGACCGCCGACACGGCGACCGCGAGAATGACGACTGCGACGGGCACGTCGATCACGCCGGAGAACGTCAGCACCCCCGTGAAGAAGAGCAGGGTGTCGCCCGGAAGCACGAACCCGATCAGCAATCCCGTCTCGACGAAGATGATCAGACACACGACGGCAAGCGCCCACCCGCCACTGCTCTGGATGATGGACTGAGGGTCGAAGAGACCGGTGTGGATCATCTCCCGAGCCTCGCACGCCGAGCGGCGCTGCGCCCTCGAACGCGGACCGACACCCTGAGAGTTCTGACAGAACCGACGCCAACGCGCCCCCACCAGACCTGCCGGTGACACACCCGCTTGTCGAAACACGTGCCGGCCGAGCACACTGGAGCACGACGGGCATTCGAACCCGTGATCGTCGCGAAGGAGTGCCCGGTGCAGTGGAGTCTCGAAGTCGTTCCCGTCAGCGTCGCCGACGTCGATCAGGCGAAGGACTTCTACGCCCAGCAGGTCGGATTCCACTTGGACCTCGACGTCCGAATCAGTGACGAGCTCCGCATCGTGCAACTCACACCGCCCGGCTCAGGTAGCAGCATCCAACTCAAGACCGGTGAGACCCGGCTGGAGGGCTTGCAGCTCATCGTCGACGACATCGATCAGGCACGCGCCGAGTTGGCCGACCGCGGTGTCGACGTGAGTCCAGTGACACACTTCGAAGACGGCGTCCGCCTCGAGGGCCGAGGTGGCGACTGGAACTCATTCGTCTTCTTCGCCGACCCCGGCGGGAACGCCTGGGTGATCCAGGAACGCCCCCAAACCCGCTGACGGCCACCGCGTGTGCATTTCGCCCTACAGTCGGATGGGTCGGTAACCGAGGAGGAACCAATGTCGTACGTCGTCGATTTCGTCACGGTGTCGGAGGTCGGGCTCGAGTCGTCGCCGGTGGCTGCGGCACTGGCCGGACTGCGGGCCAACGAGGCCCGCTACTTCAAGAACAAGTACGACCACGTCTTCACCGTCAGCCCCGCGAGCCAAGTGCCGGAGATCATCGAACGAGTGCACCGCATCTTGCAGGACGAGCGCAGCCTGACGATCGAATCCAGACCGCTCGAAGCCACCAGGTTCGAGGTGGAGGGCATCGACATGTCCTATGTGTTTTACGAGTCCGGACTCTCCATCAACGTCATGTACACGATCGAGGACGGTGGGAAACGCGCCGTCGGGTTCAAGCTCTCCGACGGTATGGACGTGCCTGCCGAACTCGAGTCGAGGTTCAAGTTCGCCCGCCAGAAGTCGAAACTCGCCGGCACCATCCGCGGCACGTATTTCGTGATCAAGAGCGTGTACTGAGGATCGACCCGCGGCGGTTGAACCCTCACCGGTTGTTCGCGCGTCAGTACCGCAGTCATGGCTACGCTGGCGACAATGACCATGATGACGGCCTGCCGCAGGTGCGAGCAGGTTGATCTTGTACTCAACGGTCAGCACTTCCGAGCCCTGGTCCATCAGCGTGAGGGCAGCGTAGGCTCCGGCGCTGTCCGCGATCGCGCTCGTCACACCGGCGTGGACGTAGCCGTGCTCTCATTTCTGGTCGACATCGGACCGCATCAACCTGTGGATAACTCACCGGGAATATGCCCGATAATTGTGATTATGTCTTTACGGCTCGTTAGCCGCAGCTCACCGCGGGTCGACGAGCCCCGCGCGGATGCCCCAGAGCACGGCCTGGAGGCGGTCGCGCGCTCCCGTCTTCTGCAGCAGGCCGGCGAGGTGGTACTTCACCGTCGTGGGTTCGACGAACAGGCGGTCGGCGATCTCCGCGTTGGAGAGTCCCTGCGCCAGGAGGTCGAGGACCTCGAACTCGCGGTCGGTCAGCGGCGACTCCGCCGGTGCCGTCGCGGCCGCGGGCGTCTCGCGCCGGCGCTCCGAGAACTCGCGGAGGATGCGACGGGTGAGGCGTTGGTCGAGCGTTCCCTCCCCCGCTGCGACGGACCGGATCGCGGCAAGCAGCGTCGCCTCATCGGCGCCCTTGAGCAGGAAGCCGGCCGCACCGGCCTCGAGGGCGGCGAACACGTCCGCATCGACATCGAACGTCGTCAGGATGAGGACGTCGGCGTCGAGATCCGGATCCGCCGTGATCGTGCGGGTCGCCGCGATCCCGTCCGTACCCGGCATCCGGATGTCCATGCAGATCAGGTCCGGACGCAGCTCCTTCGCCAACCGCACCGCGTCGGCACCGTCGATCGCCTCGCCCACCACCTCGATGTCGGGCTCGGCACCGAGGATCACCGAGAGGCCGGCGCGGACGACCGCCTGGTCGTCGGCGATGAGGAGGCGGATCATGCGTCACTCCGATGCTGGTCGGGACCCTGCTGATCGGGACGGTGTTCGTCGGGGATGGTCAGGCGGTTTCGCCACCCACCCTCGTCCGTCGGTGCTGAGGTCAAACTCGCTCCGATGAGCTCGGCACGCTCGCGCATGCCCCAGAGTCCGTAGCCGTCACGCGACGGCGAAGCAGGCCGCTGCGACGACGCTGCGTTCGTCACGGTGAGCTCGATCGCGTCCACCTCGAACCGCACCGACACGCGACAAACGGCTCCGGGCGCGTGCCGGGCGGCGTTCGCCAGCGATTCCTGGACGGTCCGGTACGCGGCCGTCTCCGCGAGCGGCCCCAGCACACGAGGCTCGCCGGTCACGGTGTAGGCGACGTGCTGCCCCCGCGACCGCGCCGCCTCGACGAGTTCCGGGATCGCCGCGATCGTCGGAATGGTCGCCGGCCCGAGCGTCGATCCGTCTCCGCCTCCCTGGGCGTCCGCATCGTCGCTGCGCAGCAGGCCGACCGTCCGCCGCAGGTCCACGAGCGTCGTGCGGGCATCGGACTGCACCGTCTGGAGCATCTCCCGAGCACGTTCCGGGTCGCGCTCCACCAGGGCGCTGGCCGCCTGCGCACTGACGATGATCCCTGACAGGTGATGTCCGGCGATGTCGTGCAGCTCCCGCGCGAGGGCGGTGCGCTCAGCGCGGAGGTCGTTCTGCACGCTGATGCGACGCTCGTTCTCGGCCATGCGTGCCTGGTCCTCGATCGCCGACAGCAGGCGCTCGCGACCCCTGGCGTACTCGGCGACACCGGCCGGGAGCACGTACTGCAACACGATTCGCGCAACGGCCGCGAACACGAGGATGAGCGGCTCCTCGGACGACCCGAAGATCATCGCGATGCCGCCGACCACCGTCGTCGCGACCGCACCGGCCACCAGCGCGCGGATGACCGTCCGCCGCTCCGCGCGACGAGCGAGCGCGTAGGTGGCGAGGATCACGCCGAACGAGCCGATCCCGAGTTCGCCACCACTGGACCCGAGGACCAGGAGGTCGAGGAGGACCGCCACGCCGAACACCGCGACAGGGTGCCGACGCCGGAAGAGCAGGGCGATGGCCTGGAGCACGACCAGCCCCGCGTGCGCCCACGGCGACACCTGACCCGGCACGGCGTGCAGCTCGTCGACCCACGGCACGACCCCGAGGTACCCCACCGCACCGGCGAGGACCAAAACCGGCGGGAGCGCCGAGCGCAGACGGGCCGCGACAGGGGCTGGCCGCGCGGAAGAGGTCATGGGTCGAGTCAACCACGCCGAGCGCCGACCCCGGTGGGGGCCGGCCCTCGGCGTCCGGTGGGCAGCGATCATCGCTCGCAGAGGGTCGCGTCGAGGGCGTCGACGACGATCCGGTACTGCTTCATCAACCGCTCGTTGTCATCGGGCGACACGACCGCCCACGGCAGCGAGGTGACGGCGATGGTGACGGCCGTGCCGTCGGGGCCGACCGCGTTGCGCGTCTGGGTTCCGGGGATGTCGCCGCCATGGCCCCACGCCACACCGCCGCAGCTCAGCGGGTAGCTCTGCAGGCCCAATCCATACCCCGCTCCCGGCCACAGCTCGTCACCAGCCGGAACCGTGGTCTGCATCTCGGCGAGGGTCTCCTCGTTCAGGAGTTCACCGTCGAGCAGGGCCTTCATGAAGACGTTGAGCTCGTGCGGTGTCGAGACGAGCGCACCGGCGGACCAGGCGAACGAGGTGTCGAGGGCCGTGATGTCCAGGAGGTCGCCGACGGTCTTCGCGTGGTACCCGTGCGGGTGCTCGCCGCGCAGCTCGCGTTCGCCCGGCGCAGGGAAGTAGGTGCGCTCGAGGTCGAGCGGCTTGACGATGCGCTCGTCGATCTGCTGGGCGAGTGCCCGGTCGGTGACGCTCTCGACCATGAGCCCCAGCACGAGGTAGTTCGTGTTGCTGTACGCCCACCGCTCCCCTGGCGCGAACACGGCCGGCTTTGCGAGGGCGATGTCGAGCATGTCGCGGGGTGAGGTGTAGCGCTCCTGTGCCGCGAACGCGTCGGCGGCGATCTGGTCGGCGTACTCGGGGAGCCCTGCCGTGTGCTGGAGCAGCTGACGGACCGTGATGCGGGTGCCGTCGATACCGTCGCCGGTGATGAGCCCGGGGAGGTAGGTGTCGATCGGGGCGTCGAGCGCGACCTTCCCCTCCTGGACGAGTTGCAGGACGACGGTCGAGACGAACATCTTCGTGTTGCTCGCGATCCGCACCTCGCCGTCGACCGGGGCCGGCTCGTCGGTCGCGAGGTCGCCGATGCCGGCGGCGACGTCGGTCGCCTCGCCGTCCGGCCCGATCACCGAGGCGAGTGCGGCGGGGTAACCGGCGTCGACGAGCGACTGCATCCGGTCCTGCAGCGGCCCGGATGCGGAGCCGGTGCCGGCGGTCTGCTCCGTGGCGCTGGAACAGGCGCTGAGCGAGACGGTTCCGGCGAGCAGGGCGGCGGCGGCCGAGACGGCGATGATCGTGCGGTGACGAGTCTGGTGCTGCGTCTTGGTCTGAGTGTGGGTCTGGGTCTGGTCGTTCATGTGGGTGGTTCCTTTCAGATGTCGCGGCGCGCGAGCGCAGCGGATGCGGCCGCGGTGAGGGCGGCGGTGAGGGCCACGAGGGCGAGGATGACGACGATCGGTCCGAGCCCGTCCGTTCCGCCGTGGATGACGCCCTGTGCGAGGGCGACGGGCAGGAACTGGGTCCAGGCCGGCACGGTGCCGCCGGTGACCAGCTGGATCGAGGAGACGACGACCGGTTCGAGGATGAGGATCGCGATCATCGTCAGAACGCCGGCGAGCTGGGTGCGGACGATGAGTCCGACCGCGAGTCCGATGACCGACAGGGCGGTGACGGCGAGGACACCGAGCCCGAACCGTGCTGCGAGGTCCGGGAGTCCGAGGACGAACGGCGTCCCGGTCGCTGCCAGGGTGATCACGAGCGTGACCAGGCTGACGAGGGCGAGTACGACACCGAGAGCGGCGCCGACGACTGCGACGGCGCCCGCCTTGGCTGCGACGATGCGGAACCGCTTCGGCGAGGCGAGGACAGCGCCGACGATGCCGCCGTAGCGGTCGTCACTCGTGCCGGCGAGCACGCCGAGCAGGGTGATCGCCAGGAGTGCGACGCCGATGGAGCCGCTGCCCATCGACGCACCGAGGGGGTTGAGCGCGTCGAGTTGGACGGCGCGGGAGGCGAGGTCCAGGACGGGGAAGTCGCTCCCGAGGGCGTCGAGGCCAGGGCCGATGTCGCCCTCGGCGAGGGCGGGCATGAGGGTGACGAAGGCGAGTTGCGTGACGATGAGTCCCACGACGGCGACCGCCGCGGTGACCTTCGTCGCGGTCGTGGTGACGAGCCCGATGAGTTCAGCGCGGAACATCAGCGCACCTGCCCGTTCTCGGGGAGCTGGGCGGTTCCGGTGACCTGGAGGTAGTACGCCTCGAGGTCGCCGCTCGATGCGGCGAGGATGTCGTCCATCGACGACTGGGCCACGACGCGCCCGTCGGTGATGACGACCACGTCGTCCGCGATGTCCTGGACGTCGGAGAGCAGATGGGACGAGAGCAGCACCGTTCCACCCGCGTCGGCGAACGCACGCAGCCGGAGTCGCAGCCACTGCATGCCTGCTGGGTCCAGGCCGTTCGACGGCTCGTCGAGGATGAGCACGGCCGGCTCGCCGAGGAGCGCTGCCGCGATCGCGATGCGCTGACGCATCCCGAGCGAGTACCCGCCGGCGGGGCGGTCGGCGTCGCGTGCCATGCCTACTTCGGTGAGGACCGCGTCGATGCGGGAGGCGTCGACCCCGATCCGTGCGGCGGCGATGCGGAGGTGCTGCCGCCCGGTGCGAGCCGGGTGGAGTCCGCCCGCGTCGAGGACGGCGCCGACGGTGCGCGCCGGCTGCTCGAGCTCGCGGTACGGGCGACCGAGGATGAGGCCGTCCCCCGCGTCAGGACGGGCGAGTCCCAGCAGCAGGCGGATGGTGGTGGTCTTCCCGGCGCCGTTGGGGCCGAGGAGTCCGACGACCCGGCCAGGGTCGACGGTGAAGGACACGTCATCGACGCGCGGGCGACCGTGGAAGGTCTTGCGGAGCCCGCGAGCCTCGATGGGATGAGTGGAGAGGTTCATGGATCCAGCCTCGGCGCAAGCCGCTCCGGGCACCCCCGCCTGCCGCACAGTCCCGGGCTGGCCGAACGGACAGTGATCGACGACCTCTAGGCTGCTGGCATGGACACGACTGCTCGGATGCACGATCGACGTCACCGTCTCGCGCCGCGCGCGACCGTCGTGGCCACGGTGGTCGTCGTGGTCGCCGGTCTGCTCGCCGGCTGCGCGTCGTCACCGTCGCCGGACCGGACGACGGCGGCATCCGCCGCGGCATCGGACTCCGCCACCCGCTCGGGCACCGGTGAGATCCGGCACGAGCTCGGCCCGCTCACCGACCGCTTCCCGCAGCTCGCCACCGCGCTCTCGGCGACCTGGATGTCGGGGACCATGGGCGACGAGCGGGTTCCGGGCCCGAGCACGTACTGGATCGACGCGGTCGTCGTCCTGGACGAGGCCGGATACGCGGAACTGCGGGCGCTCGCGCCAGGTGAGGCGGGCTCGGACGCGGAGGCGGAGCTCCCGGACCTCGACGCCGGACTCGACGACGCACTGCCGCCGGGACCGCTTGTACGTTCGTCCGCTCTCGACGACGCCTTCTCGCAGGACGGCCGCTCGACGCAGGTGTTCCTCGACGACACGACCAGCTCCGTGATCCTCACGAGTCGGTTCCAGTAGCGGGCGGCGCTGCGGGCTCGCATGTTCCGTGGAGAATGACCACCGCTTCACAATCGCGGGCTCGCGGGTTTGACTGGACGCATGTCCGAATCAGCTGACACCACCGTCCCCGAGAACGCCGACGACCGCATCGCGGTGCTCTTCGACATCGACGGGACGCTCGTCGACTCGAACTACCTGCACGTCGACGCGTGGGATCGCGCGTTCGCCGATGCCGGCAGGCCGGTCGACGCGTGGCGGATCCATCGCTCGATCGGCAAGGACGGCGGCGAGTTGCTCGAATCGCTGCTCGACGGGTCCGACGAGGTCGAGCAGTACGGCGAGCGGGCGAAGGAGCTGCACAGCGAGTACTACCTCCAGAACACCTCCCGGCTGCGGGTGATCGGTGGTGCGCGCGAGCTGCTCGGCGAGTTGGCAGGCCGCGGGATCGCGGTCGTGCTGGCGACCTCGGCTCCGGAGAACGAGCTCGAGATCCTGCGGGAGCTGCTCGACGTCGACGATGCGATCTTCGCGGCGACCTCGTCCGGTGACGTGGAGACCGCCAAGCCGGAGCCCGACATCGTCGAGGTCGCCCTCGATCGTGCGGGCGTGCCGGCGTCGCGAGCGGTCATGGTCGGCGATGCCGTCTGGGACATCGAGGCGGCTGCGCGGGCCGGTGTGGAGTGCATCGGGGTGCGCAGCGGTGGGTTCGGCGAGCAGGAGCTCCGTGACGCGGGTGCTGTCGCGGTCTACGGCGACGTCGCCGAGCTGCTCGCGAACCTCGACGACAGCCCGATCGGCAAGCTCGCAGGCTGACTGCGGGTGTGAGCGCGGGCTTGAGCGTGGCTCAGCTCCGCGTGGCGCGGCTGCGGAACCAGCGGGCGAGTTCCTGCAGGGCGCGCATGGTGGCGGTCGGGTCGTCGCGGTCGAGGTCGTCGAAGGTGTCGCGGTAGCCGTCGAGGTCTGCGGCGGAGCCGGTGTCGGCGCGTTCGAAGCCCATGGTCCAGGCGGCGAACTGGCGTTCGCGGATGGGCTCCTCGAACATCACGCGGATACCGGCGTGGCGCGGGTCGGCCGCGAGGGTGACCATCAGCTCGCGGACGGCGGCCTCGGGGCCCTCGAGGACCTGGAGGAACCGTCCGTCACGGTGGACGAGCATGCCGGTGAGCTGTGCGCGGGCGTTGTTCTCGCGGCAGACGGCGAGCAGGGCGGTGAGGTCGTCGTCGGTGAACGGCTGTGTCGCCGTGCTCGCGTACACAAGTGACAGCATCTGGTCTTCGTCGGTGCCCACGTCTGGAGCCTACCCGGCGGGGTGCGGAGGTGGTCCCGGAAGCACGCCGGGGCTGCCTGCCCTTCGACAAGCTCAGGGACCGAAACGTTCCGGACACACCTCTCCCGATCACTGAGCTTGTCGAAGTGCGCACGAGCACGCCTCAACGTTCCGGGCACACCTCTCCCCGGTAACTGAGGCAGCGCAACCCGAGTGCCCTTCGACAAGCTCAGGGACCGAAATGCATCCGAGCACAGTCCAGCTCGGTCACTGAGCCTGTCGAAGTGCCCACGAGGAACCCTCAACGCTCCGGGCACACCTCTCCCCGGTCACTGAGGCAGCGCAACCCGAGTGCCCTTCGACAAGCTCAGGGACCGAACCGGTTCCGGGCACACCCCTCCCGGTCACTGAGCCTGTCGAAGTGCCCACGAGCACGCCTGAACGTTCCGGGTACACCCCTCCCGGTCACTGAGCCTGTCGAAGTGCCCACGAGGAACCCTTCGACAGGCTCAGGGACCGGCGGGAGTCAGAATGGGGCAGGGTCCGGTTTCGTTCGATGGTGTTTGCCGTCGGGTGTCGTCCACACGAGGACCCCGCCGGGCCCGTGGTCGAGGTTCCAGCCGGGCAGATGCTTCATCCGGTGATGATGTCGACAGAGACACGCGAGGTTACCGACATCCGTCGCGCCGCCGTCTTCCCAGGCGACCGAGTGGTCGAGGTCGCACGCTCTGGCTCGCCTGCCGCAGCCCGGTGCCCGACAGGTGCCGTCCCGAAGCCGGACCGCGCGTTGGAGGTCCGCCGGAACGCGGTACTGGTTGCGCCCGACCGACAAGACCGCGCCGGTCTCGGGCTGGACGAGGATCCGGGTGAAGCTGGGTGCGTTCACCGCGATACGGGCGGCGGTCTCGGCGTCGATGGGTCCGTAGCCGTCGAGGGTGGCCGGAGCGTCGCTCACGCCGGCCACAGTGAGCGCCGGGACGGTGATCTGCACGGTGGGCTTGATGTGCTCCTGCACCTCGATCGGGTGCGGGAGGACCGGGTTCGACATGACGTCGTCGGGGGTGACGCCGGTGAGTGCGAGAGCTGCCAGGGCGTCGGCCTGCAGTTGTCCGCAGGTGCGGGTGTCGCCGGCGTTGCGTGACTCTGCTGCCGCGGCTTCGACGCGCTCGATGATGCCCTGGGCGATGGGTGCTGTGGTGAAGAGGTGCACCCAGGCCATGCCGTCCGCCGCGGGTTCGAACTCGACCCGGCGGTCGGCCTCCGAGCGGACCGCTCGGGCGGTGATGGACTCGGGGTGGAGGCGTTCGCGCAGGACGCGGGCTCGCCTGCGGAGGTTCGCGTTGGTGGACTCTTCCGCGACCGGCAGGACCTCGGCGAGGAACACCGCCCGCCCTGCGGTCGGCACGTCGCTGAGTTGGTCGATGATCGTCTGCGCGTGCCGGGCCGAGATGCGGCCGGCCTCGAGGGACGCGAGCACGGCGGGTGCGTCATTGACGAGACGCTCAGCGTCGTTCGTCGCCCGCTGGACCGTCTGCTCGGGCGTGCGCGTCGCCATCGCGAGGGCTGCGCACGTGGAGCGGCGCGACAGGGCCAGTCGCTCGGCCGGCGGGTAGATCGCCGGGACGACCGAGTCGGCGAGGGCGTCGGCATATGCGGCGGAGCGAGCCAGCAAGCGTGCCTCCCGTGCGTCGAGCGCCGCTCGCAGCCGTTGGATCTCCGCGTACTCGTCCGAGAACTCCGCGAGCTGCGCGGCGTAATCATCGCCAGCTCGAACTGCGGAGGTGGTGGTCTCGGTCATGACTTCAGTCCACCACGGACCACTGACATTCCAGATGCTGAGTCGAAGCGGTTGTGGAAGTTGATCGTGGGCCCTTCGACAGGCTCAGGGACCGGAGGAGGCATACCGGATTCGCAGGGTTCGCCCCGTGGGCCCTTCGACAAGCTCAGGGACCGGAGGGGGTTGCTCAGGGACCGGAGGGGGTTGCTCAGGGACCTGAGTGGGTTGCTCAGGGACGGACGAGGGTCGCTTAGGGACGGGCGAGGGTTGCTCGCGGACCGGAGTGGGTTGCTCAGGGACCGGATGGGCCAGCAGCTCCCGGGCCGCTCACCGGCCCATGAGCGCCTTCACGACCTCGACCGCGGCCGGTCCGTCGAGCGACGGATGACCGGCCCACTGCCCACCGGTGACGGATATCTCCGTCTCCGGCAGCACCACCGTCGTGACGATCACCGCGGCGACACCGGTCTCGACCGTCGCACTGTAAGCGGTCCCGCCAGCAGCCTCGATGGTCGCATCCGGGATCGGCGTGAGCCCGGCGGCGGCGAGCTCATCGGCCGACAGTGCCTCGCTCGACTCGGGCGAGACGACGATCTCCACCGAGCGGATGTCCGCCGCATCGATCGTCCCCTCCGGCGCCTCCCACCCGCAGACGGTCCCGTACTCGTCCGCCCCGTTGTCCTCCCGCGCGACGAGCCCCTCGATGTACGGCGCGACGGCCGCCTCCACCGCCGCGCAGTCGACCTGGAGGGACGATCCGTCTCCCGAGCCCCCGCTCGACGACTCCGCCGGCACCGACGCAGCGGGCGATGCGCTGCCGGCGGAGCCGCCACCGGGCCCACCGCCACCAGTGCACGCCGACAGCGCGAGCACGATCGTTCCGGACACGAGAAGCGGCAGTCCCGCCCGCTGCAACACACGCATGATGTCGACGATATGGGTTCCGGAGTAGTGTCCGGAAGAGACCGACGGGAGCAGCGCGATGAAACCGACGACCCCCACCGACAGCGATCACGGCGACCACACTGCCGACCACACCACGGACCGCGACTGCGTCATCGCGGGTGGCGGCCCGGCCGGCATGGTGCTCGGCTACCTCCTCGCCCGGTCCGGCCTCCGCGTGACCGTGCTCGAGAAACACGCCGACTTCTTCCGCGACTTCCGCGGCGACACGATCCACCCGTCGACCATCACCTTGCTCGGCGAGCTCGGCCTGCGCGAGCGGTTCCTGCGGCTGCCGCTCAACCGGTTGCAGGCGATGGACGCCGTGATCGACGGCCTGCGGATGACGATGGTCGACTTCCGCACCCTGCCAGCACCCGACCGCTTCCTCGTCCTCGCGCCGCAGTGGGACTTCCTGAACTTCCTCGCCGAGGAGGCGGCCGCACTGCCGAACTTCGAGCTCCGCCTCCGCACGGAGGCGACCGGCCTGATCATGGAGCAGGGCCAGGTCCGTGGCCTGCGCGCGACCACGACGACCGCCGAAGGCCCAGCGAGCGAAACCGACCCGGCGACCAGCACCTCCACCGACATCGAGATCGAGATCGAGATCCGAGCCACCCTCACGGTCGCGGCGGACGGACGCACCTCGGCACTCCGCGACGCGGCCGGACTCATCCCCGACGAGAGCGGCGTGCCGATCGACGTCCTGTGGTTCAGCCTGCCGAAGCCGGCCGACCCGCCGCCCCCGACCCTCGCCTACCTCTCGCCGCGCGGCATGGTGCTCACGATCGACCGGGGTGACCGGTACCAGTCCGGCATGGTCATCCGGAAGGGCGGCGCGGAGCTGCTCCGAGCCGAGGGCCTGCCGGCGCTCCGCCGCCGGATCGTCGATGCCGCGCCCGTCCTGCGTCAGGTGGTCGACACCCTGACCGACTGGGACCAGGTCAAGCTCCTCTCAGTCCAGCTCAACCGCCTCGACCGCTGGCACCGCCCGGGCTTCATCGCCATCGGCGACGCCGCGCACGCGATGTCACCGATGTTCGGCGTCGGGGTCAACTACGCGATCCAGGATGCGGTCGCCCTGTCCAACGCGATCGCCGACCACCTCGCCGCAGGGGACGCACCGTCCGGGGTCCTCGCGGCCGTCCAACGTCGACGCGAGCGGCCGGTGAGGATCATGCAGCGCATCCAGCGAGCGGGGCATCGGGTGATCTCCCGCACGACCACGGGCGACCGCATCGCGCCGCGGTCGGTGATCCGGCTGATGCGGCTCGCCGGACCCGTCGTCCGACCGCTTGCGGCGAGGTTCATCGGGATCGGTCTCAGACCCGAGCACGTCACCACCCCGAAGCGCGAAGCGTAGAAGAAGCGGGCGCGGAGCCTCAACCTCCGACGACGGGACGGCCGCTTGTCGTAACGTGGACGCCGCAGACGCGACCTGAGCGTCTGCGCCGGCGCTGCTCCTCAACCTGGCGCCGGCGCGGCTGTGGGGCGTCGCTTCCGCCACGCCCCACAGCCGCCACCCGGCATTCCCGACCACTGCACCTCACTCGTAGCGGAGCGACTCCACCGGATCGGCCTTGGCGGCACGGGCGGCGGGCAGGGTGCCGGCGAGGAACGCGATCACCATGACGACCAGGACGATGATCCCGAGCGACACCGGGTCGAACGCGATGAGGTCGAGGCCCGGCAGGTCGGCGAGGAGCGATCCGGACAGCGCGGCACTGATGCCGGTGCCGGCGAGCGCCGCGATACCGACGCCGATCGCACTGCCGAGGAAGCCGATGAACGCGGCCTCGAGGCTGAACAACCCGAAGACCTTCCCGCTCCCCATCCCCATGGCCTTCATCAGCCCGATCTCGCGGGTGCGCTCCTGCACGGACATGAGGAGGGTGTTCACGATCCCGAAGCTGGCCGCGAGGAGCGCGATGATCGCGAAGGCGTTGAGGACGAGGACGATCCCGTCGATCACCGTCTTGATGGTGCCGAGCTGGTCCGCGACGGTCGTGCCGGTGTAGCCCGCGTCGGTGAGTCGGTCCTTCAACGCCGTGACCTGCTCGTCGGTGGCGTCCGCGCTGAACCGGATGGACGCCTGCGCGTACCGGTCGACTTGGTCGGACGGGACGCCGATGTTCTGCGTCTCGTAGAGGAGGTCGGTGAGCGCGGCGTTCGGCACGATCGAGGCGCCGGTGGGCGAAGCGAGACTCTCCTCGGCGACTCCGACGACGGTCGCGTCCACGGTGTGCTGCGTGCGCTGCGCATCCGTGATCGCGACCGTGACCGTCTGCCCGACCGCGTCGGCGTCGCTTCCGAAGCCGAGCGGTTCCACGTAGGACGTGGGGAGCACGAGCTGGAGCGTGTCGGTGTCGTCGTCGGGCTGTGCACCGTCCACCAGCGTGACGCTCTGCCCGGAGATGAGCCCACCGACACCGACGACGTACTTCGTGCCGCCGCCCGCCTCGATGTAGTCGGTCGAGATCGACTTCACGGCCTGGACGTCGAGGACGCCGTCGATCCTGCCGAGCTCGTCGAGGTCGGTCGGTGTCAGGGCGACGACGGTCGATCCCGGCGCGCCGGCACCGGTGGCGGCGACCGCGTCCGGGTCGTACTCCTTCGGCCCGCTCGTCGCCGCACCCAACCCGCCTGCGGTCTCGGACGTCTTGGTGACGGTCATCGTGTCGGACGCGCCGACGCTCGACACCGTGTCGTCGATGTAGGCGTTGATGCCCGTGCCGAGCCCGTTGGTGAGCGTGAGCGTGAACGCCCCGACGAAGATCGCCAGGATGGTCAGGATGGTGCGGGTCTTGGACCGGAACGTGTTCGCGACGGCGGTCCCGATGAGGTCGACGGTTCTCATGCGGCCACCGCCTCGTCCTCGACGAGCAGTCCGTCGCGGATGAGGATCCGCCGATCGCAGCGTGCCGCCAGCTCCTCGTCGTGCGTGACGACGATGAGGGTGATGCCGCTCTCCCGATTGAGGGAGAAGAGGATGTCCTCCACGACGGCGCCGGTCGCCGTGTCGAGGTTGCCGGTCGGCTCGTCGGCGAAGATGATCCGCGGGTTGTTGACGAGCGCGCGGGCGATCACCGTCCGCTGTTTCTGCCCGCCGGAGAGGTTCACCGCACGGTTCCGCGCCTTGTCCTCGAGCTGGAGCTGCGCGAGTGCGGCGAGCGCCCGGCGACGCCGGTCACCGCGGCGGACGCCGGCGATCTTCATCGGGAGCAGGACGTTCTCGAGCACCGTCGCGTTGGCGGTGAGGAAGAACTGCTGGAACACGAACCCGAAGGTCTTGTTCCTGGTCGTGTTGAGGCGGCGACCGCGGAGGGTGCTCGTGTCGACCCCTTCGAGCTCGACGGTGCCGAAACTCGGTGCGTCGAGGAGCGCGAGCACGTGCATGAGCGTGGACTTGCCGGAGCCGCTCTTCCCGACGATCGCGACGCTCTCGCCGGCGTGGATGTCGAAGCTCACCCCCTTCAGCGCGTCGAACCGGTTCTGACCGCGACCGTAGGAACGCCGGACGTCCCGGACCGAGATGATCGGCGGCGCTGTGGTGCTCTGCATGGTGTCTCCTCGTCTGGGGCCGGGTGCTCCGGCTCCACTCCAGACTCGCGGCGTCGCCCGTCCGGCGCGTCCCCCACCGGCGGACACCCGTGTACCGCGTCCGTGGTACCGCGGAATGCCACGTGCGGAGGAGTCGCCCGGCGCCGGTTCCCGGCAGACTGGGCCAATGACCTCCGCGACGCAGGATCACCGGGTGCGCGATCCGCGTCGGAGACCTCCGGCGTGGGTGCACGACGTGGTCGCCGCGGTCCTCATCATCGCCTCGGCGTTCATCCCCTTCCCCAATGCGGAGTTCCGGCCGGGCAGCCCGCTCGTCGTCGCCCTGGTCGTCGCGCCGGCACTCCTGCTCCCGCTCCGCCGACGTTGGCCCATCCCGGTGCTCGCTGCCGTCATCGCCTGTTACGGTGCGGCGGCGATCACGGGGACCCTCGCTCCCGGTGTCGTGATCGCGGCCGCGATCGCGATGTTCGGGGTGGCCGTTCGCTCGGCGCGTCGGACGACCCTGATCACGGCCGTCGCGACGATGGTCGCCGTCGCCCTCCTCAGCCTGCTGGCATCGATCGGCAGCTTCGATCCGCGGACGGTCCAGTTCGCGGTGATGATCGCGTTCGCCGCCGCAGCCGGCGACGGGACGCGATCACGCCGCGCGTACATCCTGGCGATCACCGAACGCGCGGAGCGGGCCGAACAGACCCGCGAGGCCGAGGCGAGGCGTCGGGTGACTGAGGAGCGTCTCCGGATCGCACGCGACCTCCACGACACCGTCGCGCATCAGATCTCGGTGATCAGCCTGAACGCCGGGGTGGCTTCGAGCTCCCTGGAGTCGCGGCCGGAGAAGGCGAAGGAGGCGCTCGTCTCGATCCGCCGGGCGTCACGGACGGTGCTCGGCGAGATCGGTGACCTGCTCGAGGTCCTGCGGAGCGACGGCGGGGACGCTGGCGCAGGCTCCCGTGGAACGCTGCCGCAGCCGGGACTCGACCGACTCGACGCATTGATCGCCGAGTTCACCACCGCAGGCCTCGACATCACGACACGGATCGACCCCGACGCACCAGAGCTGTCGACCGCCACGGACATGGTCGCGTACCGCGTCGTCCAGGAGGGGCTGACGAACGCACTGAAGCACGGTCCGGAGCGTCGTGCACACGTGCTCGTGGAGGGCGGCGACGGAAGGATCGTCGTCAGCGTGAGCAATCCGACGGCCCCCGGCGTCCCGCGTGAGCAGGCCGACGCGGCGCCGACCACCGGGCACGGACTCCTCGGCATCCGCGAGCGCGTCGCCGCCGTCCGCGGGGCCGTCGACGTCGGCGTGACCCCGGGCGGCTGGCGGTTGTCCGCGAGCCTCCCGACCGGCGAACCGATGCACGGAGACACGACACACCCCGAGGAGTCCCCCGCATGACCACCGTGCTCGTCGTCGACGACCAGTCGCTCATCCGCCAGGCGGTCGCCGACATCCTCTCCTCCGAGGCCGACCTCGAGGTCGTGGGCGAAGCCGTGGACGGCGCGCAGGCGGTGTCACTCGCGCGCGAGTTGCGACCGGACGTCGTGCTCATGGACATCCGCATGCCCGTGCTGGACGGCATCGGTGCGACCTCGGCGATCTGCGCCGACCCCGAGCTCGCGGACACCCGGGTCCTCATCCTCACCACGTTCGAGGAGGACGAGAACCTCATCGCGACCCTGCGCGCCGGCGCGAGCGGGTTCATCGGCAAGGGCTCGGAGCCCGAGGAGATCGTCCGCGCCGTGCGCGCGGTGCACGCCGGAGACGCACTCCTGTCCCCCGCGGCGACCCGGAGTCTCATCACCAGGTACGTCGTCGCTGCGGACGAACCGACGAGCCCGCGCCAGGTCCCCACCGAGCTGGCGCTCCTCACCGAGCGGGAGCTGGAAGTGTTGCTCCTCGTGGCCCGCGGACGCTCCAACCAGCAGATCGCCGACGACCTCGTCATCTCACCGCACACCTCGAAGACCCATGTGAACCGCATCATGACGAAGGTCGCCGCCCACGACCGCGCCCAGCTCGTCATCCTCGCGTACGAGAGCGGCCTGCTGCGGCCGGGCGCGGACGACTGAACCGGTACTGTCGTCGTGTCCACGTCGCCGCTCGGCACCGGGACCCAGCAGACGAGGAAGCACGATGGCCGGATCCCCCACAGCCCGACAGTCGGCGAGCACGCTGCCGGCCCTCACGCCCGGGCCGCACCGCCGCCACCTCGGCCTGATCTCCATCGTCGCCTGTTTCGGCGGCCTGCTCTTCGGGTACGACACCGGCGTCATCAACGGCGCACTGCGACCGATGACCGCGGAGCTCGGCCTCACCCCGCTCACCGAGGGTGTCGTGACGAGTTCACTCGTCTTCGCGGCCGCCGTCGGTGCGCTGCTCGGCGGGCGGGTGTCGGACGCCTGGGGCCGACGTCGGAGCATCATCGTGCTGGCCGTCCTCTTCTTCGTCGGCACGCTGGTCGTCGTCTGCTCACCGAACGTCGAGCTCCTCGTCGCCGGTCGCATCCTTCTCGGTCTCGCCGTCGGCGGTGCCTCCGCCGTCGTCCCTGTCTACCTGGCGGAGCTCGCTCCGTATGAGATCCGCGGGTCGATCACCGGCCGGAACGAGGTCGCGATCGTCCTCGGACAGTTGTCGGCGTTCGTGATCAACGCGGTCATCGGCACCGTGTTCAGCGAGCACACGAGCGTCTGGCGCATCATGTTCGCCGTCTGCGCCCTCCCGGCGGTCGCGCTGTTCGTCGGCATGCTGCGGATGCCCGAGTCACCGCGGTGGCTCGTCGACCACGGTCGCCGCGAGGACGCCCTGGACGTCCTGCGGACCGTCCGCTCCGACGACCGCGCCGTCGCCGAACTCGCGGAGGTGGAGGCGTCCATCACCGCGCAGCGCGACCAACACCGGATCGGGCTCGGGGCCGTCCTCCGCAACCCGTGGCTCGTGCGCATCCTGCTCGTCGGTGTCGGCGTCGGGATCGCCCAGCAGCTCACGGGGATCAACTCGATCATGTATTACGGGCAGACCGTGCTCGTGGAGTCGGGCTTCGACGAGAGCGCCGCGCTCATCGCCAACATCGCGCCCGGGATCATCGCCGTCGTCGGGGGCTTCATCGCCCTCACCTACATGGACCGACTCGACCGACGGAAGACGTTCGTCATCGGCTTCTCGCTCACGACCGCGTGCCATCTGCTCATCGGCTTCTCCTCGACGGTGCTCGAGCCGGGCGACCCGATGCGTCCCTGGGTCATCCTGGTCCTCGTGGTCGTGTTCGTCGGCTCCATGCAGACGTTCCTCAACGTGGCGGTCTGGGTGTACCTCGCCGAGGTCTTCCCGCTCCAGATGCGCGGCCTCGGGATGGGCGTCTCGATCTTCATGCTCTGGGTCGCCAACGGGTTCCTGGCGCTGTACTTCCCGTCGCTCGTCGACGGCCTCGGCATCACCGGGACCTTCTTCCTGTTCGCGGGTGTCGGCGCACTCGCGCTCCTCTTCGTCGCCACCCAGGTACCCGAGACGCGTGGGCGGAGCCTCGAGGCGCTCGGCGAGGACGTGTCGACCGGCGCGATCTTCACCCGGAAGCGGTGACCTCCGACTAGCCGGTGAGGTGGTCGATGAGGATCTTGACACCGATGAGGATCAGGATGACTCCACCGGCGATCTCCGCCGGCTTGCCGAAGCGCTGACCGACGCGACGGCCGATGAAGACGCCCAGGAAGGCGAGCACGAACGTCGTCAGTCCGATGAGGACGACAGCTTCGAGGATCGAACCGGGCAGGAACGCGAGCGTGATGCCGATGGCGAGCGCGTCGATGCTCGTGGCGAGCGCGAGGATGAGGAGTCGCCGGACGTCGATGCGGTCGGAGTCGACCTCGGTGTCCTCGTGGCTCGAGAACGCCTCCCAGAGCATCTTGCCGCCCACGAGGGCGAGCAGGCCGAAGGCGACCCAGTGGTCGACCTCCGTGATGTACCGCGCGAACTGCGTGCCGAGGAACCAGCCGATGAGCGGCATGACCGCTTGGAAGAGTCCGAAGGTCGCGGCGATCACGAGCGCGTGACGCACGTTGAACCGCCGCATGTGCAGACCCTTGGTGAGGGCGACGGCGAAGGCGTCGGCGGAGACGCCGAGCGCGATGAGGAGCAGCGGCCAGAACGTCATGTCGCGAGGTCTTCCTGTGATGCGTCCTGGACGCGGAGATGCGTTCGGGCGCCATGCCGCGAGGACCCGTCAACGTTGCCAGCGCCGTGCGGCGGCAGCAAGCCGAGACGCCCGATTGCCAGCGTTTCGCCTCACCTAACGCGGCTGTTCGGGCGACCGCGAGACTTGCTCGATACAGCGTTTCGTGTACTGTCGTTCGCGTGACCGACACCATGACACCGACCGCGACCCTGACGCACACCGCCGCGCTCGCGAGGCTGGGGCACGCCCTGTCGGACGAGACCCGGGCCCGGATCCTCCTGACCCTGCGCGAGGCACCGGCCTTCCCCTCCGATCTCGCGGACGCACTCGGCGTCTCCCGACAGGTCATGTCGAACCAGCTCGCCTGTCTCCGCGGCTGCGGCCTCGTCGAAGGCGTCAAGGAAGGACGCAACACCTGGTACCGCCTGGCGGACAGCCACCTGGCGCCGGCGCTCGACGACCTCCTCCGGCTCGTCCTGATCGTCGATCCCGCCTGCTGCTCGGGTGAGAGCTGCACCTGCGTATGAGCGACGTCGGCCTGCCGAGCCCCCGGCTCCGCGCCCAGCTGAGCCCCGCCAGACGCACGACGCTGCAGCGCCGGATCCGCTGGATCGTCGCGGCGACCATCGCCTACAACGTCGTCGAGGCCGTCATCGCCCTGTCGGCCGGGACCGTCGCCTCATCGGCAGCCCTCGTCGGCTTCGGTCTCGACTCGATCGTCGAGGTCCTGTCCGCCGCCGCGGTCGCCTGGCAGTTCTCGAGCCCCGATCCCCATCGTCGGGAACGGATCGCCCTCCGGGTGATCGCCCTGTCGTTCTTCGGCCTCGCCGCGTTCGTGAGCGTCGACGCCGCCCGCTCGCTGCTCGGGTTCGCCGAAGTCCAGCACTCGACCGTCGGCATCGTCCTCGCGGCGGTCAGCGTCGTGATCATGCCGGCGTTCTCGCTGTTCGAGCGCCGGACCGGCAAGGAACTCGGCTCCGCCTCCGCCGTCGCCGACTCGAAGCAGACGCTCATCTGCTTCTACCTGTCGGCCGCGGTCCTCATCGGGCTGGTCCTCAACAGCACCCTCGGCTGGGCCTGGGCGGACGGCGTCGCCGCCCTCGTCATCGCCGGCTTCGCGGTCCGTGAGGGCGTCGAAGCCTGGCGTGGAGACGCGTGCAAGCGGCCGGTCTCATCGCTCACCTCGGAGAACACGGACACCTGCGACTGCTGCTGAGCACGCGCACCTTCCCACACGGCCGGGATACGCTGCTGGCATGCCTGCCGCCGACGACGCACCCGACGCTCCCGACATCGAAGCCCTCCTCGCCGCAGCCGCGAACGACCGCTCGAACGCCCCCGCGTTCCTGACGGCGCTCCTCGAGAGCACCGTGATCGTGGCAGGGACCGTGACCGACGACGGCATGGCGACCCTGGCTGACCTCCTCGACTCGGACGGCAGCTCGGTGCAGCCGTTCTACACCTCGAAGGCGCGCTTCCAGGAGACACTCCAGGTCGTCCCGTCGTTCGAACAGCACCTCCTCGCCCTCCCTTGCCGCGTCCTGTGGCAGATGACCCGAGGCGCGAGGCTGGTCCTGAACCCGCATTCCACGCACGGCAAGGAGTTCCTCCCCGGCGAAGTCGCCCAGCTGCTCGACGGCGAGGCGGTGCTCACACCACGCGTGGTCGAGCGCGAGACCGAGGTCATGGTGGGACAGCCGGCTCGCATCCCACCAGGGATGACCGAGACCCTGACCGCGGTCCTCGCCGAGTACGGCGAGGTCGACGAAGCGGTGCTGGGCTGGAAGGTCACCCCGCAGGAGGGCGGCACGTTCGACGAGTGCTACCTCCTCGTCATCGTCGGCGCCCCGACCGCCCGTGAGACGATCAGCGGTCCGCTCGCACGAGCCCTCGCGACATACTCGGCAAGCGTGCCGATCGACGTCATGTACGTGGCGCCTGGCGCGAAGCATCTCCTGACCAGTGTCCCGCCGTTCCATCGCCGCAAGCGAGGGTTGTTCCGGCGACGATGAGCAGTGGGCTGAGTCGAACGGTGCCCACGATCGCACGTGGCGCACGCGTCCTCACGATCGCCGCGCTGCTGGGCGTCCTTGCGGCGTGTAGCGCGCCGCCGTCGGGGGTGCCCACCGGGACTCCGACCGGATCCCCACCGAATGCATCGGCGGCGCTCCCACCCGCGCCGACGTCCACCTTCCCGGGGCTCGCCTGCGACGCGCTCGTCCCCGACGCGGAGGTCGCATCCTTCCTGGGCGCCGCAGCCGCGCCGCAACCGCTCACCGTCGACGACGCCCCGGTCCTGCAGGACGGCGGGACCGTCTGCGCCTGGGCCGACGAAGCGGCCGGCACCTCATTTACCGTCCGACTCGTCGGAGAGGGTGTCGACCACTGGGCAACCTTCAACCACTGGTACGAGCACACCGACTGGCGTGACAGCGTCGGCGAGATCAACGGGACGATGTGCTCGGACGGCGCCTGCTCCGTCCACGCCCTCGACGGCGAGCGGTTCATCGAGGTCGATGCGGCGGGGGTCGACGACCCGGCTGGGACGCGCACGGAGGAACTGGCTCGCGCAGCGCTCGCGGCAGCCCCGGTTCCGGCGCCCGCCGCACCCCCGTCGTCGGCGCCCACCTCGCGCTCCTGCGCCACGGCGCTGCCGGTGGACATCGCTGCAGCACACCTCGGCACAGCCGCCACCGGCGCGAGCTACGTGAGCACCGCGACACCGAGCTACCACCTCGTGCAGGACTCGCTCCAGCGGCTCGGCGGACTCGACTGCCGGCTGCTGTCCGCGGACTCCCGCGAGCTCGTCCGGTTCACGGCGCTCCCCGGAGGCGCGTGGGTGCTTCGCGAGGACAGTCCGGTCGGCGCCGTGGATGCGGCCGGGAGCGAGCACTCGGCGCACGCTCGTCGTGGCGACGACTGGGTGCGTCTGCAGGCCCCCGGGGCGAGCGAGGAGACGACTCGGGCCCTGTTGGCCGAGCTGCTCGGCTGAGCTCGACGTGCGCTAGAACACCGGCCGATCCGCGATGGACACGAGGACCGCGGCGATCACGGTCACGACGGTCAGCGCGATGGCGACGACCCACTGCATCCGAGGCACCGCGCGTCGGATCACGAGGACCAGGTGGGCCAGGAGCGCGAGCACCGCCACCGCGGCGATCACGGTGCCGACCACCGCCGGCTCGAACACCGCGACCTGTTCCGTCGCGATGCCGTCGGCGCCCGGCGCCTGGTACCAGATCATCGTGGTCTGCGTCGCCGCGACCAACAGGCCGAGTGCGGCGATCACGAGCAGGGCTGACGCTACGAGGATCCGTTGGACGCGGGACATGCCCCCAGTATGCCGACCGCCGGTCGCACACGGGCGAACGCCCCACCCACGGATCGTGGGCGGGGCGTTCGGTTCGTTCGATCCGGACGGGTGTCGATCCCGGCTCAGTGTCGATCCCGGCTCAGGGTCGATCCTGGCTCAGGCGTTGATCGACTGCGGGTGGTCGGTCGTGGAGTCGACGGTGATCTTCCGCGGCTTCGCACGCTCGCTCACCGGGATGATCACGGAGAGCACACCGCTGTCGTAGGACGCGGTGATGCCGTCGAGGTCGACTCCCTCGCCGAGGGTGAACTGCCGCAGGAAGTGGCCGCCACCGCGCTCGCGTGCGAGCCAGCGGACACCCTCGCGGCTGTCGGCCGTGCGCTGGGCACGGATGGTCAGCTGACCTCCGTCGACGTCGACGTCGATGGATCCGGGGTCGATGCCGGGGAGGTCGGCGACCATCATGTACCGGTCGCCGTCACGGAAGAGGTCCACCGGCATGGGCCGGGGTGCGCGCACGGAGTCCAGTACGGAGGCCGCGAAGCGGTCGAGCTGGCTGATGGGATCGAGGGTCATTGCCATGGGTGTTCTCCTTCCCTGTCGCCCGATGACGGATCGGGCTCATCGATTGTCAGTGCCCGGAAGCCACAGATCCGGTGGTTCAGATCTGCACTTTGTGGTGTAGATTTTTTATACATCCGAAACCTGATCCATTGCAACCCGTTCAAAGGAAACCTCAAGCATGACCGATCGTGACGGCGCGACACCCGTGTACGGCATCGCCGTCGCAGCCCAGCTCGCCGGCGTCCCGGAGGCGTCCCTGCGGCTCTTCGAGAGCAAAGGCCTCCTCACCCCGTCCCGGACCGAGGGCGGCACCCGTCGCTACAGCGAGGATGACATCGAGCGACTCAAGCGCGTCACCGACCTCCGCGACGACGGCGTCAACCTCGCCGGCATCGCTCGCGTGCTCGATCTCGAGGACATCAACCAGGGACTCCGAGACCAGCTCGACGCCGACCAGGACTGAGCGTCGGGTCGATCCCACCGCCGGCAGATGGCAGCATGGAGGGATGAGCCTGCAGCGAAGCACTCCGTCCGCCCAGCACGTCGACGCCGCCGGGATCGAGGCGTTCATCACGGCCCTCGAGCACACGCCGAACGTCGAACCGCACAGCCTGATGCTCCTGCGCGGCGGGAATGTCGTCGCCGAGGGCTGGTGGGCGCCGTACTCGGCTGATCGGGTGCACCTGCTGTACTCGCTGAGCAAGAGCTTCACCTCGACCGCCGTCGGCCTCGCCGTCGAGGAGGGCCTGCTCGGACTCGACGACACGATCATCAGCCACTTCCCGGAGCTCGACGCCGAGATCACCGACCCCCGCAGCCGCGCCATGCGCGTGCGACACGTGCTCGCGATGGCGAGCGGGCACCGCGAGGAGACGATCATGCGGGCCGCTGCGATCGACCCGACGAACCTCGTCCGCGGCTTCCTGCTCCTCCCACCCGACGATGACCCGGGAACCGTCTTCGCGTACAACCAGCCCTGCACCTACACGGCCGCGGCGATCGTCCAGCGCGTCACAGGCGGGACGATGACCGACTACCTGCGACCGCGGTTACTCGAGCCACTGGGTATCGGCGAGTTCGACTGGCAGCAGGACGACGAGGGCTTCGAGCTCGGGTACAGCGGCCTGCACGCGACGACGGAGGCGATCGCCGCACTCGGTCAGCTCTATCTGCAGGGCGGCGCCTGGGATGATCGGCAGCTGCTGCCGGCCGCCTGGGTCGCCGAGGCGACACGTTCCCACATCGCGAACGGCGACGACCCTGAGTCGGACTGGGCGCAGGGGTACGGGTTCCAGTTCTGGATGGCCCGTCACGGGTTCCGCGGCGACGGCGCCTACGGTCAGTACTGTGTCGTCCTGCCGGAGCACGACGTGGTCCTGGCGATCACCGGGCAGAGTCTCGACATGCAGGCCGTGCTGAACGCCGCGTGGGAGCACCTGCTGCCGGCGTTCGGGACTGGCGAGCGTAGTGACGCAGACCGCGGTCCGACCTCGGACGCCGATCAGTCGCTGCTCGCACGCCTGGCGGGGCTTGCCCTGCCGCCGCTCGACGCGTCCGACGAGACCGGCGGGGCTTCGTCACTGCGCGAGCTCGTCGGACGGACGTTCTCGGCCGCCGCCGATACCGGCCTGGCGCAGCTGACGGCGCTCGAGGTGACGGCGGGCGAGGGTGACGACATCGTGCTGGTCGTGCACGAGGGCGACGACCGGGTGGAGCTCGTCCCCGGTGTCGGCGCGTGGCGGACGCATGGACCGATCACGGCGAGTGCCGCCTGGGGCACCGGCGGCGAGGACGGAGCGCGGGTCCTCCGCGTCGACGCGATCTTCATCGAGACACCCCACCGCATGCACCTCGAGATCGACCCGGCGTCCGGCACCTTCGACGCCTGGTGGGAGACGACGCCGCTCCGGACCTCCCGTCTCGCCGAGGTGCAGCGGCCCAGCGCGGTCGTCGCAGGCGGAGGCAAGTCGTCCTGGTGAGCTGACGCGGGCGAGCCGAGGCCACCCGGCCCGACTGCCCTTCGACAGGCTCAGGGACCAGAGCGTCCCGAGCACACCCCCTCCGGTCACTGAGCCTGTCGAAGTGCCCACGAGGACACCGCGTCCTTCCGCATGCAGATCGACGGCGGCATACCCCCACTACGCTCTGACCAGCGCCGTCACGACGAGGAGACCGCATGCGAGCCGTACGCATCACCGCACCGAACGAGGCCACCGTCCTCGAGCGACCGGATCCACCGGCTGGACCGGGTGAGGTCCTCATCCGGATCGAGCGCGCCGGACTCTGCGGCACCGACGTGGCACTCTTCCGCGGCACCATGCCGTACCTCGCCGACGGACGGACGACCCTGCCGCTCCAGCCCGGCCACGAGTGGGCCGGCCGAGTGGTCGCCGTGGGCGACGGCGTCAGCCGTGTGGGGCCGGGCGACCTCGTCACCGGCGACACGTTCATCGGGTGCGGCGCATGCGCTCGCTGCGCCGCCGGACACCACCACCGCTGCCCCGACCACCTCGAACTCGGCGTCCTCGGCCAGCTGGACGGCGCACTCGCGGAACTCCTCGTGCTCCCCGAGCGGGCCGTACACCGCCTCCCACCCGGTGTCGATGCGGACCTGGGCGCGATGGTCGAGCCGGCGTCGTGCTCGCTTCGCGGCATCCGACTCACCGAGACCGGCCCGGGCGACCGCGTGCTCGTCTGGGGCGCCGGGACCCTCGGCATGTTCGCCGCCCTGTTCGCCGCGGACGCCGGCGCCGAGGTGGCCGTCGCCGCGCGCCGCGAATCCGACCGGGACTTCGCCACGGGGTTCGGCCTCAAGACCCGCGACCCCGCGACGCTCGGCGACGAGCGCTTCGACGTGGTCATCGAAGCGACCGGCTCAGCCGAGGTCACGCGTCGGCTGCTCGACAACGCCACCGTCGGCGTCCGCATCGCGCTGCTCGGGGTCCCCGACGGTGACGTCGGACTCCCGTCGGGCAGACTCATCGCCCTCGATGCCGCCGTCCACGCGGTGCTCGGCGGCTCGGCCGAGATCGACGAGGCGGCACGACGGTTTGCGCTCATGGGTGACCGGATCCGCCGACTCATCGGCACCGTCATCACCCTGGACGAGGTGCCGCGGGTCCTCGCCGAGGGACTCCCCCGCGCGAGCTCCGGCGGACCGAAGACGCAGATCCATCTCTGAGCACCTCGCCGAAGCGATGCCCTCAGGCGATGGAGGCCCGGGCGGCACGTGCCATCACGACGACGATCACGAGCTGAACGGCGAAGAGGACGGCGGTCAGCACCGCTGCGGTCATCGCCGTCGGTCCGCCTTCGAGCGGCGAGACGCCGGGGATGAAGCCGATGCCGAACACGATCAGCGCGTCGAGCAGGAATGTGGCGGACACGAGAGCTGCGAGCATGCGCGAATCTTCGGTGCGGCGCGTGGTTTCGTAGATCGTGGTCATGAAAAGTAATATATCAAAAAACCAACTGAAACAAAAGTGTGAAATTCTAGTAAGTGCAGTCAGGTGCGGCGACTCCCGCCTACGAGCCCTGGCGGGGATCAGACCGAGGCGCGCTCCACGAGGTCGATCGGGATCGTGGTCATCTCCGGCACTTCCTCTCCTGCGATGAGGCGGTGCAGGGTCTCGACGAGCAGCGCACCCTTGTCCGCCGTGTGCAGGTCCACGGTCGTCAACGCCGGGTAGGCGTCCACGGCGAACACGTTGTTGTCGACCGCGGTCATGGCGATCTGCGCCGGCACCGGGATCCCCCGGTCTCGAAGCACCCCGAGCGCTCCGGTCGCCATCTGCGCCGACGCCGCGAACACCGCATCGACCTGCCGGCCGTCCGCGAGGAGCCGTTCCATCGCGCGCGCGCCGCTCGTTGGCGTGAAGTCACCCTCCTCCTCGGGTCCCGGCTCGAGTCCCGCCTCGAGGAGGGCGCGCCGCCACCCGGCACGGCGGTCGATACCGGCCGCGGTGTCGAGCGGGCCGGTGATCGTGGCGATGCGGGACCGACCGGCCTCCACCAGACGCCGGGTCGCCAGGGCGCCCGCCTCCACGTTGTCGACGTCGACGACATGTCCAGGTGGCGTCGTCTCCTCGAGCGCCCGCACCCCGAACACGACCGGGAGGGACGTCGACAGCTTCGCGTACGCCTGCATGCTCGTGTGATGCGAGAGGACGAGCGCGCCGTCCACGTTGCCGCCGGTGAGGAACCGACGGGTCTTGTCCGGGTCGACGTCGGATTCGATCAGCAGCGTCAGCGTGTAGTCGGTCGACGACGCGTACATCGCGGCACCCTGGATGACCTCGGCGAAGTAGGGGTCGGCGAAGAACTCGGCGGTGCGTTGCGGGATGACCATCGCGATCGTCTGAGCACGCCGACGCACGAGGCTGCGTGCCGCGCGGTTCGGGACGTAGTGCAGCTGCTCGACGGCCGCGGTCACGGACGCGACCGCCTCCGGCGTCACCTGGGAGGACCCGTTGATGACGCGGGAGGCGGTGGACTTGGAGACGCCCGCGAGCGCTGCCACCGCGATGAGCGTGGGGACGGTGGAGTCCGTCTCGGTGTCGATGGTGTGTCTCCTCAGTCGTGCCGGTGTGAAGACACTGTATGCGGCGCGGGCGTCATCCCTTGACCGCGCCCTGCATGATGCCCGCCACGAGCTGCTTCCCGGCGAGGACGAAGAGGATCAGCAGCGGGATCACCGAGAGCACCGCGCCAGCGAGCACGAGTGAGTGGTCCGGGGTCTGTCCGCCGCTCGCGCTCAGGGCCGCGAGCGCCGTCTGCACACTCGGGTTCCGCGGACCGAGGACGAGGAGTGGCCAGAGGAAGTCGGTCCACGCGGCCATGAAGGTGAAGAGCGCGAGGACGGCCATCGCCGGTCGGGCGGCCGGCAGCGCGACATGCCAGAAGGTGCCCCACATCGACGCGCCGTCGACGCGCGCGGCCTCGATGAGCTCGTCGGGGATGACGTCGACGAGGTACTGGCGCATGAAGAACACACCGAACGCGGTCACGAGCCCCGGCAGGATCACCGCCTGGAGCGTCCCCACCCACTCCCACTCGGCCATGAGCATGAACAACGGGATGATGCCGAGTTGGGTGGGGATCGCCATCGTGGCGATCACCGCGAGGAGCAGCCCGTTGCTGGCCCGGAACTTCAGCTTCGCGAAGGAGTAGCCGGCGAGGGTCGAGAAGAACACCACCGAGACCGTGATCGCGCCCGAGATGATGACGCTGTTCGCGAGCGCCTGCAGGAACGGGGCGGTCTCGAACACCTTCGCCGCGTTGCCGAGGAAGTTCGGGCCGGGGAGGACGGCGGGCGGCACGAGGTTCGTGTCGGAGGACTGCCGACTCGAGATGACGAACGACCACCACAACGGGAACGCCGAGATGGCGAAGAACGCGATGAGGATGGCGTAGGTGAGGATGCCCGGCCGCTCGTGGTCCTTGCCCTTGCGGTACCGCGGGGCCTCCGTGGTCGCGGTCGGTTCGGTCCGCGTGCGTTCCATCAGGGTGCTCATGCTCGTCCGCCTCGCTGGTCGGTGGTGCTCGTGGTCGTCGAACGCGAGCGGGCCGGGCTGGTGCTGACGGACCGCGTCGTGATGAGGGTGTCGCGCACCTTCGGGATCCGCACCGGACGTGCGTCGTTCGTCCGGATGGCCCTGGTGATGGCGAAGTTGATCAGGCCCGCGAGGATGATCACGAGGAACAGGATCCAGGCGGTGGCGGATGCTCGACCGAAGTCCCGCCTCGGGAAGGCGAGCTCGTACAGATACAGGACGATCGTCTGGAACTGCCGGTCGGATCCGCCGTTGCTCCGGGGATCGAACAGCTTCGGTTCCGTGAAGATCTGCAGCCCGCCGATCGTCGAGGTGATGACGACGAAGATGAGCGTCGGGCGGATCATCGGGATCGTGATCGACCAGAACCGTCGGAGCTTGTTCGCGCCGTCCAGCGCGGCGGACTCGTAGACGTCCCGTGGAATCGCCTGCATCGCAGCGAGGAGGATGAGGGCGTTGTAGCCGGTCCACCGCCAGTTCACCATGCTCGCGATGGCGACGTGCGAGGGGAAGACGTCGAACGCCCACCGGATCGGGTCGAGCCCGAAGAGT
This sequence comes from Plantibacter auratus, assembly GCF_050587365.1. Classification (NCBI taxonomy): domain Bacteria; kingdom Bacillati; phylum Actinomycetota; class Actinomycetes; order Micrococcales; family Microbacteriaceae; genus Plantibacter; species Plantibacter auratus. The sequence continues at coordinate 582,135 of NZ_JBOBFV010000002.1, forward strand.
TCGAGGAGGCCGGCGACCGGTCCGTGGTACTGGTTGAAGATCTGCAGGAAGATGACCGCGACGGCGACCGGCGCCACGATGTACGGCAGCAGGATGCTCATCCGCCAGAACGTGCGTCCGCGGAGCGTCTGGTCGAGGAGGGCGGCGATCAGCGTCGCGATGACGAGCTGCGGCACCGCCGAGAGCAGGAAGATGCTGACGGTGTTGCCGAACGCGTTCCAGAAGAACGGGTCCGAGAGGACGGAGACGTAGTTGTCGAGTCCGACGAAGTCGCCCTGGCCCTTCAACAGATGCCACTCGTACAGCGACACGTTGAAGGTGTAGACGATCGGGAAGATGCCGATGAGTGCGAAGAGGATGAAGAACGGCGCGATGTACAGGTACGGCGAGGCGCGGTAGTCGAAGCGGTTCAGCTTCTGTCTGAACGTCAACGCGGCAGGTGGCCGGCGGACGGTTGCGGTGCTGGTCATGGCTCTGCCAATCCGGGAGAGGGAGCGGGAGGGGTGCCGGGGCGTCCGCGTGCGAACGGACGCCCCGGCGAGCTGCGTCGGAGAGGAGGTCAGCCGACGAGCTGGTCGAGCAGCTTGAGCGCCTCGTTCCAGGCGGTGTCACCATCGGTGATCTCGCCCTGGCTCACCCGGTCGAGGATCGGACCGAACACGTTGTCCTGGATGTTGGAGTCCTCAGGACCCTTCACTTGGGCCACGACCCCCTCCGACCGCGCGGCGAAGATCTCGCCCACCGGTGCGTCGTTGAAGAACGGGTTGGTGGAGTCCTTCACGAGCTCCTGGCCGTCGAGCGTGCTCGGGAACGGACCGGCGAGTTCGAACGATGCGGCCTGCGCCTCAGGGGATGCGAGCCAGAGGGCGAGCTCGGCCGCCTCCTCCTTGTGCTCGGAGTTCTCGGCGACGCCGAGGAACGCACCGCCCCAGTTGGCAGCGCCGCCGGGCATCACGTCGGCGAAGTCCCAACCACTGTCGGTCGTGCCCTCGTCGTAGTAGCCCTGCACGATGCCGAGCATCCAGCTCGGGCACATGTAGGTCGCGAACTTGCCCTCCTTGGCCTCCGGGCCGACGTCCCAGCCGGGAAGACCGGCACCGAGCCCGGCCTGTTCGGCCTCGACGATCTTCGCGAACTGCTCCTTCAGCACGTCGTTGCCCTCGATGTTCAGGGTCTCGCCGTCGGCCTTGTAGTAGCCCTCCTCCTGCTGGTTCACGAAGGAGTTCCAGAAGAACCGGGGGCTGTGATAGAACGCCTTCCCGGTGGCACCGACGTACTCCTCACCGACCTCGAAGAACCGGTCCCAGGTCGCGTCCTCGCCGCCGAAGTACGCAGCGACCTCGCTGCGCTCGCTCGGCAGACCGGCTGCCGCGAACAGGTCACCGCGGTAGCAGATGCCCTGCGGTCCGATGTCGAGACCGGCGCCGATCACGCGCCCGTCGGCGTCCGTGCCCTGCTCGTACTTCCAGTCCAGCCAGGTGTCCTTGACGTCCTCGATGCCGTAGTCGCGAAGGTCGACGAAGGAGTCGCTGACCTCGGAGATGGTTCCGAGCCAGCCCTCCTCGATGGCCACGACGTCGCTGAGGCCGGTTCCGGCGGCGATCTTGGCGTAGGCGTCGTCGCGCGCTGCTCCACCACCCTCCAGGTTGGTGGCCTCGATGGTGATGTTGGGGTGCTCCTCCATGTACTGCTCGTAGTTGGCGTCGACGCCCATGGTGCCGAACGTGGTGACCGAGAGGGTGATCTTCTCGTCTCCGCCACTGCCGGCGGGGGAACTGCACCCCGAGGCCAGGACGGCGAGGATCGATGCCCCCGCGATGGATGCGGCGGTGATGCCGCGGCGTTTGCTGTTCACAGTCACTCCTTTGTGTGTGCGCTTCGGTGTCGGCCGGCCACCCATCCGGGATCCGCGGCGCGACGCCGTGGGAACGTTCCCACGGGCATGCAGGACACACTAAGCGCTGGGTTGGACGAGGTCAAGAGAGCGCTCTCATTTGTTGCGGAACGGGTGCATGATCGTGAACGGTCGGTGACGTCGTGGCCATCGGGCGGGTCCCCCGTTCCGATTCGATCGGATTCATGATCGACTCATTGCCATGACCGGCTTCGATTCAGGCTTCCTCGACCTCGCCGACCAGCTGCAGCTCCCGGCACCCACCGATCCCGCCGAGCTGGCGCGCCTCCGCCGTCTCGACTACACGCACTTCACCGTGCTCCTCGACCCCGACCGCCGCCTGGCAGCCGCGACCGGAGTCGACATCGACGGCGCCGCCCTCCTCGACCTCGGGCGCGGCGACGACTGGCACCTCGACGACCGCATCCCGGTCGAGGAGCAGGCCGGCCCGGAGCTCTACGCCCGCAACGACCTCGACCGCGGCCACCTCGTGCGGCGGAGGGACCCGGTCTGGGGGCCCGTCGAGATCGCCCGGCAGGCCAACGTCGACACCTTCTGCTACACGAACGCCGCCCCGCAGGCTGCGGACTTCAACCAGTCACTCGAGCTCTGGAACGGCCTGGAGGACCTCGTCCTCGAGTACGCCTCGGCCGGGCGCCGGCGACTGTCGATCTTCACCGGGCCGGTGTTCGCCGACACGGACCCGCTCTACCGCGGCGTGCAGATCCCGCGCCGGTTCTGGAAGGTGGCGGCGTGGTCGAACGACGGAGCGCTCGCGGCGAGCGGCTACCTCCTCGACCAGTCGGCGCAGCTCGACGACCTCGACCTCGGCCGGTCCAGTGCGATCGACGACACGCACGATGCCACCGACGTGCCCCCACTCGGCCCGTTCCGGACCTTCCAGCTGCCGATCCTCGACCTCGCGAGCGTCACCGGTCTCGACTTCGGTGCCCTCGCCTCCGCCGACGTCCTCGAGCCGACTCCCGCGACAGTGCGTCCCGACACCGACACCTGGATCGAGCTGAGCGGCCCGTCCGACCTGCGGTTCTGAGGCGGGTCCGGTCCCTGCGCCCGTCGAAGGGCGTTGTCCTGAGCCTGTCGAAGGGCAGCGGAACAGACCCCTACCGACGCTCGAGCGCCGCGCCGATGACCCGGAGGCTCTCGATGAGCACGGCCACCTGCTCATGGCTGAGCCCGGCGAGCATCGCGTTCTCGTCGTCCACCAGCCGACGCATCGCCTCGTCGACCCGCTGCTGACCGAGGGTCGTCAGGACGACGATCTTGCTCCGACCGTCGGCCTCGTTCTTCTGCCGGGCGACGAGCGAGCGAGCGGCCAGACGATCGAGCTGACTCGCGAGGTTGCCGCTCGTGATGCCCAGTCGGGTGGCGAGGATGGACGGCGTCAGTCCGTCCGCTCCGTGCTGGCGGAGGATGGAGAGGAACTCGAACTCCCACGGCCGCAGGTTGCTCGCGGCGAACGACAGGCGTCGAACCTCCTGCAGGTGCGGCACGAGCCGGCGGAGGCGGGACACCACGTCGAGCGGTGCGAAGTCCACGTCGGGCAGCGCGTTCGCCCAGGCGTCGATGACGATGTCGACGTCGTCGTCATCACCCTTCGCCATCGCCTGCCTCCCTCGCGTCCTGCCTGCACCAACGCTACCGTGGGCCGCCGCCGATCCAGACGGTGGGCGGTTCCATCCACCCTGTGCTATCGCGCACGACGAGCCGTCAGCGGACGGAGAGCGCCGCCAGGCCGTCGACGAGGAGACCGACCCCGAAGGCGAACGCCTGTGCCTGGTCCTCCTGGCCGAGCGGATCCGTCGCAGCGTCAGCCAGCACGCCGACGCTGTCGTACTGCATCCGTTGCTGCTCGTGCGACACGTGCCCGAGGATGAAGTGGAGCAGCACCGTGCCCGCACGTCGACTCGTCGCCTCGTCGAACCCGGCCACCGACACCGCATCCGTCAGCCGGGTGAGCGCCCGCCCGGAACCGAGCCCGAGCGCGTAGGTGCTCGACACCACCTCGGCGCCGTCGCGATAGGCGAGGAGAGCGTCGCGCAGCGCCTCCGCCTCCACGCGCGTCCGCTCGCGCCAGTCGGAACCGGCCTCGGACACCGCGTCACCCGGTGCCGGGTGCGCATCGACAATCCGGTCGGCGAGCTCGGCGATGAGGGTCTGCTTGTTCTCGAAGTGCCAGTACAGCGCGCTCGGCTGGACGTCGAGCGACGCGGCGAGGCGGCGCATCGTGAGGTCGGCCAGGCCGTGATCGTCGAGGATGCGGAGGGCCACCTGAGCCACATCGTCGCGCCGATGGCGACGCACTGTTTCGGGACCGGACATGAGCACCACTATAGTGAACGCTGTTCAGGTGAACACCGTTCAGGTGCGATCCACCCGCCCCAGGCGAACCGACCATCCCGACGAAGGACCCAGCATGAGCAGACTCCGGATCGACGCGACCGACATCGCACGCATTGCCGTGTTCGCCGCCATCGTGGCCGCCCTGGGCCTGCCCGGCGCGTTTTCGGTGCTCGGCGCGGTGCCCATCACGGCGCAGACCCTCGGCGTCATGCTCGCCGGCGCGATCCTCGGCCCGTGGCGCGGCATGCTCTCCATGCTGGTGCTGCTGGCGCTCGTCGCCATCGGCCTCCCTCTCCTGTCCGGCGGTCGCGGCGGGATCGGCGTCTTCGTCGGACCGAGTGCCGGATATCTCCTCGGCTGGATCGTCGGCGTCTTCGTGATCGGGCTCATCGTGCACGCCGGCGGGAGTCGGCTGCGCTGGTGGCGCACCGCGCTCGGCGTCTTCGCCGGCGGCATCGGCGTCATCTACGCGTTCGGCATCCCGGTGCAGTCGCTCGTCACCCGCCTGCCACTCGGCGAGACCGCCCTGCAGAGCCTCGTCTTCGTGCCCGGCGACCTCGTGAAGGTCGTGCTCGCGACGGTCATCACGATGACGCTCGCCCGCGCCTACCCGCGCGCGTTCCGCAACGCGGCCGGCGCCGGCTCCACGCGTCCCGGCGAGCCCGCCCGGATCGGATGACCGTGCGTCCAGGGCACCTCGTCCCGCTGCGCGGCGGGGCGCCGACCGACCTCGTCCGTCGGGCGCTCGAGGTGCGGGCGGCCGGCGGCGTGCCGTTGATCGGCGACGACCGGTGGAGCGAGTCGTATTGGCGTTCCGTCCGCGAGCGCAGCACCGCGTCCGGTCCACAGCCTGGCCAGGGGTGGGCGACGCTGACCTCCGGCACCACGGGCGAGCCGCGCATCGTGCTCAGGACCGCCGCGTCGTGGGCGGACTCCTTCCCGGCCGTCGGCGCGCTGCTCGACCTCGGGCCGGACGACGTCCTGGCGCTGTCGTCGCCGCCCGCGTCGTCGCTGTCGCTGTTCTCGGTCGCCCATGCGGCCGCCGTCGGCTGCTCGCTCGCCCTCCCGACCACCCACGCGCTCACCGCCGACGACGCTCGTGACGCGACCCGGTTCCACGGGACCCCGAACGGCCTCCGGGCACTCCTCGACGGCGAGGTGCCGCCCCACCTGCGGGTGGCGTTGATCGGAGGCGCCTCACTCGACCCCGGACTCCGCGCCAGGGCGGAGGACCTCGGCATCCGCGTCGTGTCCTACTACGGAGCCGCCGAGCTCTCCTTCGTGGCGGTCGATGACGGTGTCGATCCGGATCGACCGGGCCTCCGCGCGTTCCCCGGCGTCGAGCTCGAGGTCCGCGACGACGACGTCCTCTGGGTCCGATCGCCGTTCGTCGCGACCGGGTACCTTGGGGGCTCGGGCCCGCTCCGACGCGACGGCGACTGGTCAACCGTCGGCGACCGCGCACGGACCGACGACGGGATCGTCACGCTCCTCGGACGATCCGACGATGCGATCCTCACGGCCGCGGCGACCGTCATCCCCGCCGATGTCGAGGAGGCTCTGCGCCGACTCGACGAGGTGGACGACGCCGTCGTGCTCGGTCTGCCGAACGCCGGGGTCGGATCGCTCGTGACGGCCGTGTTGGAACTGCACCCGGGCGCGCGTCCGACCCGCGCGATGCTCCGCGACGCCCTCGCACCGTTGCTGCCGCCGACCCATCGGCCCCGACGGTGGTTCGTCGTCGACGAGCTGCCCCGCACCGTCACCGGCAAGGCCGCCCGCGCGGAGCTCGCCGGTCGTCTCGCGGCAGGGACGGTGGCGTCCCTTGACTGAGTCGCACGCCCTCCCGCGCATCGTCGCGGCCCGACGGACGCCGATCGCGACGCGCGGGCGCGCCCTCGCCGCACTCACGGTCGAGCAGCTGGCGGTCCCCGTCGTCCGCGCCGTGCACGACGACGCGACGCACGTCCTGGGCCTGCCGCCGGTGGTGGCGGACGTCGTCTTCGGGAACTGCATGGGCCCCGGCGGCAACCCGGCCCGCGTCGCCGCGCTCGGGGCCGGCCTCGGCTTCGACGTTCCAGGGCTCTCCGTCGACCGGCAGTGCGGCAGCGGCCTCGCGGCGATCATCGAGGCGTCCACGGCGATCAGCGCCGGCGACCATCGGCCACGGATCGCCGGCGGTGTCGAGAGCGCGTCGACCGCGCCGACCCGCTCCGTCGACGGCATCGCCTACGCACGCGCACCGTTCGCACCGGCGGGTTGGCACGACCCCGACATGACCCGCGCCGCGGAGGACCTCGCCGAGCACGACGGGATCTCCCGCGAACGCCAGGACGCCTACGCGACGCGGAGCGCGCATCGTGCGGCGAGCGCCGTCGCCGCCGGGCGGTTCACCGACGAGCTCGTCGCGCTGGTCGGGGCGGCGGAGCACGATGAGGCGCCGCGCAGCGGGATCGAGCGGCTCCTCCCCCGGTTCACCCCGCTCTTCTCCGAAGGCTCCCTCACCGCAGGCAACACCTGCCGGGTGAGCGACGGTGCGGCCGCCGTGCTCGTCATGCCCGGCGGGCCCGCCCACGGGAGCACGACGCCCGGTCTCGCCGTCCGGGCGCACGCCGTCGTCGGCTGCGACCCGGCACTGCCGGGGATCGGGGCCGCGCCGGCGATCCTCGACACTCTCGATCGGGCCGGCGTGGACCTCGCGCAGATCGCCGCGTTCGAGATCGTGGAGGCGTTCGCGGCCCAGACGCTCGCCGTGCTCGACCGACTCGGTGTCGCCGAGGACGACGAGCGTCTCTGCGCCGACGGTGGCGCCCTCGCGCTCGGTCATCCGTGGGGCGCGAGCGGTGCGGTCGCCGTGGTCCGCCTGTTCTCGCGGCTCGTCCGTGGCGGAGCTCCGGCGGGCACGATCGGGGTGGCTGCGGCCTCGGTCGGCGGCGGTCTCGGCGTCGCCGCGGTGTTCGAGGTCGTGCGATGATCGGGGACATCGACCAGTCATCCGCCATCCGTCTCGACGGCGTCACCGCTCGTCTCGGCGACACCGTCGCACTCGACGACGTGACGCTCCACCTCGACGATGCGCGCATCGCGGTCATCGGGGCGAACGGCTCGGGGAAGTCCACCTTCGCGCGGCTCGTCGGCGGCCTCACCCGGGCGACCGTCGGCAGCGTCCAGGTCCACGGGGTCGACGCAGCCAAGGACACGGCGACCCTTCGACGACTCGTCAGCATCGTGTTCAGCAACCCGGACGCGCAGATCGTCATGCCGACGGTGGCGGAGGACGTCGCGTTCTCCCTCCGCGGCACGAAGGCGTCGAAGGCCGACATCGCCGCGCAGGTCGCCGATGCGCTCGACGAGTTCGGCCTGACTGCCCTCGCCGACCGGTCCGCCTACGAACTCTCCGGCGGCCAGAAGCAGTTGCTGGCGCTCTGCGGGGCCGTGATCCGCCGGCCGGCGCTGCTCATCGCCGATGAACCCACCGCTTACCTCGATGCCCGCAACAGCGCCGCCGTCGCCGATCACCTCCTCCACCCCGAGGCAGGCCATCAGCTCCTCCTCGTCACCCATGACCTGGAGCTCGCCGCCCGCTGCGACACCGCGCTGCTCTTCGACGGTGGGCGGGTCGTCGCGCAGGGAGCACCGGACGACGTGATCGCGGCCTACCGCGCGAGTCTGCGGGCGTGACCGCGTGATCACTCTCTACCGTCCCGGCTCCGGCTGGCTCCACCGCGCGCCGGCCGGCCCGAAGGCGCTCGGCATCCTCGTCGTGGTGCTCGCGATCTCGCTCCTGCCGACAAGTTGGTGGACCGCGGGCATCGCCACCACGGTGACCGTCCTCGCCTACCTCGTCTCGGGCCTCGGCCTCGGCGAGCTCGGACGGCAGCTCCTGCTCATCCGCTGGATCATCACGATCACGGTGGCCGGCCAACTGCTGTTCCTCGACGTCGAGTCCGCCGTGTCGAACACCTCCCGGATCGTCGCCGCCGTCCTGCTCGCGGCGCTCCTGGTGCTGAGCACGCGGGTCGCCGACCTGCTCGACGCCTTCGAGCGCGTCCTCCAGCCCCTGGGTCGCTTCGGTGTCGACCCCTCGCGCATCGCCCTGATGCTCGCCGTCGCCATCAACACGGTGCCCGTCCTCGCCCGCTTGGCCACGAGCGTCCGGGAAGCGCAGCGGGCGCGTGGGGCCGGGTCGAACCTCGTGACCTTCGTCGTGCCGTTCCTCGTGGTGTCGCTGAAGCATGCCGACGAGCTCGGCGAGGCCCTCACCGCCCGGGGCGTCCGGTGAGCGGCGGCGACACCGTGCGCGTCCTCGGGAAGACGGTCGACGACGAGACGCGCTGCGTCCACTACGCGACCGCGCTCGACGTCATCGCGATCCGCTTCGCCTGCTGCGGCGAGTACTACCCGTGCCACCTGTGCCACGCGGAGTGCGCCGACCACCCGGCCGAGCAGTGGCCGCGCGAGCAGCGCGACCGCGAGGCGATCCTGTGCGGCGTGTGCTCGACGGAACTGACGATCGACCGCTACTTGCAGGTCGACGCCTGCCCGAACTGCGACGCCCGGTTCAATCCTGGCTGCCGCCTGCACTCGGCGTACTACTTCCAGCCGTGACCGCACGCCGGTAGACGCGGTTGCGGGCGGCGAGGATCGCGGCACCGATGGTGGCGGCGATGAGCGAGCCGGCGAGCACACCGACCTTGACATGGTCGTCGGACGCGCTGCCGACACCGAAGGACAGCTCACCGACGAGGAGCGAGACGGTGAAGCCGATGCCCGCGACGAACGCCATGCCGACGAGGTCGACCCAGCGGATCGAGGGGTCGAGCCTGAGCCCGGGCAGGCGCGTGACGAGGAACGTCGTCACCGTGATGCCGATCGGTTTGCCGAGGACGAGCCCGGCGATGATCCCGACTGCGATGGTGTCCTGGAACGACTCGACGAGCCCCGAGATCCCACCGATGACCACGCCCGCGGAGAAGAACGCGAAGATCGGGACCGCGACAGCGGTCGACACGACGCTCCAGCGGTCGGCGAAGTGCGCGGCGAGCCCGTCGTAGACCGGTCGTCCCTCAGCGGTGGTCCCCACCTGCACGCGCGCGCGCTTGGTCGCGATGACCGGCACCATGAAGCCGAGCAGCACGCCGGCGACGGTCGCGTGGATACCGGACGCGTGGATGAGCGCCCAGGTGCACAGACCGAGCGGGATGAGCACCCACCAGGCCCGGACGCCGCGCTGGACGAGCACGGCGAAGATGGCGAGCGGCACCGCGGCGAGCGCCAGCGGCAGGAACTCGATGTGGTCGGTGTAGAAGATCGCGATGATGCTGATGGCGATGAGGTCGTCCACCACGGCGAGTGTGAGCAGGAAGGTGCGCAGTGCCGGCGGCAGGAACTTGCCGACCACCGCGATCACCGCGACGGCGAACGCGATGTCCGTGGCGGCCGGGATCGCCCAGCCCTGCAGTGCGTCGGGCCCGGCGCTCAGGTTCACGAGGACGTAGATGACGGCGGGCACGGCCACTCCGCCGACCGCAGCGGCGATGGGGAGCACCGCGGTCTTGGGGTTCCGGAGCTTCCCGGCGACGAACTCCTCCTTGAGTTCCAGACCGACGACGAAGAAGAAGATCGCGAGGAGCCCGTCGGCCGCCCAGGCACCGACGGAGAGGTTCAGATGGAGTGCCTCCGGACCGAAGGTGAAGTCCCGGACGCTCAGGTAGAACTCGGAAGCACCGGTGTTGGCGAGCACGAGCGCAAGTGCGGTGGCGACGACGAGGAGGGCGCCACCGACGGTGTCTTGTTGGAGCGTCTGGTGGATGCCACGCCAGATCGAGTGCGGGGCCTGGTCGGCCGGCAGGTCGTGGGAGCGGTGCGCGTCGGGCATGCGGATCCTTCGGGTGAGGGTTCGGTCGAGCAGCAGAGCGATCTCGATCGATCGCCCGCCGACCAGACTTCCCGGCGCACCAGCCTCCATTCTAGGCGATCGGGTGGGGGATCGGCCGGGAACCGTGCGCAGGCGGCCTGCGCAGTGCTTGGATGCATCCATGAGCTCCTCACCACCGACCGGCGGCCACCCGGACGAACCGCACCGCGGTGACCTCGCGGGCCGCTTGAACTGGCTCCGTGCGGGTGTGCTCGGCGCGAACGACGGCATCGTCTCCGTCGCGTCCCTCGTCGTCGGTGTCGCCGGTGCCACGACCGACAGCGCCCCGCTCCTCGCAGCGGGTGTCGCGGGGCTGGTCGGTGGTGCGATCTCCATGGCCCTCGGCGAGTACGTGTCGGTGAGCAGCCAGCGGGACAGCCAGCGGGCCCTCATCGCGAAGGAGCGGCGGGAGCTCTCCGACGACCCCGCGGCGGAGCTCGCGGAACTCGCCGGGATCTACGAGGCGAAGGGGCTCCAGCCGACGACCGCGAGGCGGGTCGCCGAGGAGCTGACCGCACACGACCCGCTCACGGCACACCTCGAGGCCGAACTCGGCATCACCGAGGACGCCGTCGTCAGCCCCTGGGCGGCCGCCGGCGCATCAGCGCTCGCCTTCACGATCGGGGCGCTGCTCCCCCTGCTCGCGATCCTGCTGCCGCCGCCCGAGGTGCGCGTCCCGATCACCTTCGTCGTCGTGCTCATCGCGCTGGCGCTCACCGGCTTCACGAGCGCGAGGATCGGCGGCAACCCCGCGCTCCGCCCGACCGTCCGGGTCGTGGTCGGTGGAGCGCTCGCCCTCGCCGTCACCTTCGCCATCGGCACCCTGCTCGGCACGAGCGGCGTGGTCTGATGGCCAGGGTCCTGGCTGTCGGGGACGAACCGACGACGGGTGTGCTGGTGCAGCGGTCCGGGGAGTTCTCTGGGAGTCTGCTGGAGCCCCGCCCGGACGTGGAGCTCCCGGGTGTAGAAGTGAAGGGCGTCCACCAGGTCGCCCTGTCGGATTCGATCAGTGCGGATCGACAGCCCGAAGAACATGTGAGGAGCACCATATGAGCGCAGCAGACAAGATCAAGAACGCCGCCGAAGACCTCGCGGGCAAGGCCAAAGAGGCCGTCGGCAAGGCGACCGACAACGACAAGCTCGTCGCGGAGGGCAAGGCCGACCAGGCCAAGTCCGACGTGAAGCAGGCCGGTGAGAACGTGAAGGACGCGTTCAAGAACTGACCTCCCGATCACACGAACGCCGGTGACCCGCCCTCGCGGGTCACCGGCGTTCGTCTGTTGTCCCTCGGTCCCTGACTCCCCCGATCCCAGACTCCTCCTCCCCCGGCCCCTGAGCCTGCCGAAGGGCCCACGGGTGAACCCCACCAGTCCGGCATGCCTCCTCCGCTCCCTGAGCCTGTCGAAGGGCCCACGAGCAACTTCCACAGCCGTCCCGAATCAGCATCTGGAATGTCAGTGGTCCATGGTGGACTGGTTCCATGACCGACACCACCACCGCCGCGATCCGCGCGAGCGACGAGTACGCCGCACGGCTGGTGGAGTTCTCGGACGAGTACGCGGAGATCCACCGGCTGCGGGCTGCTCTCGATGCGCGAGAAGCGCGCTTGCTGGCTCGCTCTGCCGCATATGCGGACGCGCTCGCAGACTCGGTCGTTCCGGCCGTGTTCCCGCCGGAAGGGTTCCTCGTGGGCACTTCGACAAGCTCAGTGACCGGGAGAGGTGTGCCCGGAACGATGAGGGTTCCTCGTGGGCACTTCGACAGGCTCAGTGACCGGGAGATGTTCGCCCGGAACGATGAAGCATCCTCGCGGGCACTTCGACAGGCTCAGTGACCGGGAGATGTTCACCGGGAATGATCCGGTCCCTGAGCCTGTCGAAGGGCACTCAGGCACTTCGACAAGCTCAGTGACCGGGAGAGGTGTGCCCGGAACTATGCGGGTTCCTCGCGGGCACTTCGACAGGCTCAGTGAGCGGGAGAGGTTCACCCGCGATGCTCCGGTCCCTGAGCCTGTCGAAGGGCACCTAGGCCTGCAGCACAGCTAGTCCTTGATGAGCAGGATCGGGTCGCCGTCGAAGGAGTCGTACGGGTTCGGGTCGGTGAAGCCGCCGTCGTACATGAGGCCGGCCGGAGCCTTGCCGCCGGCGGGAGCCGCCGCGACGTAGCACTGCGTGATCGGCGCGCCAGCGTCGAACTCCTCGGTGAACGAGTCGGATCCGCACTCGTCCCACCCGATGAGCGTGGCCTCCTGGACCTTCTCCCCATCGGCGTCGACGGGCGAGAAGGAGGTCGCGTCGCTGTTGAACGCCACCGGGTCGCCCGACACCTTGGTCATCTCGAGCCGGATGAGCGTGATGTCGTAGCCGTCGAGCTCTCCGCCGTCGAACTGCGTCTTGAGGAACGCGACCTGGTCGGCCGTCGCGGGGGTGACCTCGGTCAGCTTCGCGCTGATGAGTGCGGTGACGCCGTCGGTGCCCTGCGACTCGTAGACGATCGGTTCATCGATCCCGACCTGCGCTCCAGGCTCGGTGACCTCACCGTCCGCCGATCCGGTCGAGGTCGGCTTCGACGTCGCAGACGACGAAGCCTTCTCCGTCGGCTTCGCGTCGGGGGCCGACGGCGTGGAGCATCCGGCCAGCACGAGCATGGCTGCGACGGGGAGGGTGATCAGGGCGGTGACGCGGGAGAGCTGCATCGGGATTCCTTTCGGCGGCGGACTCCAGCAGTCTGTCCCGCGCGCCGTTGCCGCGCGATGGGGACAACTCCCCACCGGGGCGGCCGGGCTCCTGCCGTCGGGTCCCGGCAGGATCCCCCGCGGCCTCTCAGGAATCTCTCTGCTGGCGTTCATCCGAGCGGCGGACGATGAGACGACGCGCCAGGTTGTCGCGTCCGAGGGGAACCCATGACTGCGACGATCACCGTCCCGACCGCGCCCTCGCGCCGTCGGTGGGACGCCCTCCACACCCTCCTCGGCGGCCGCGCCGCACCATGGGTCGTCGGCCTGTTCGCCACCCTCGTCTCCCTCATCGGCATCGGCACGCCGTCGTACTGGGGTGACGAGGCGGCGAGCGTCCTCGCCGCTGAACGCCCCCTCCCCGTCATGTTCGGGATGATCGGCCACATCGACGCCGTCCACGGCCTGTACTACGCGTTCCTGCACGTCTGGACCGGTGCCTTCGGCACCGCCGAGGCCGTCACGCGGTTCCCGAGCGCGATCGGCGTCGGCCTGGCCGCGGCCGGGACGGTCGTGCTCGCGCGGTCCATCTTCACCCCGGCGATCGGCATCACGGCGGGCCTCGTGTTCGCCGTCATCCCCCAGGTCACCAGGATGGGCGCCGAGACGCGTTCCTATGCACTGGGTATGGCCACGGTCGTGTGGCTGACGGTCTGGTTCGTGTCGCTCGTTCGCCGCCGGTCCACATCGCGCCGCAGCTGGGCGCTCTTCGCCATCGCGAGCGCCGCCTCGATGTACCTGTTCCTGTACCTCGCGATGCTCCTCCTCGTGCACGCAACCTGGATGGTGCTCCAACGCCCCGGGCGGAGGGTGATGCGAGCGTGGGGCTGGTCCCTGGTCGGCGCACTGGTCCTCGGCGCTCCGATCGTGATCGCGGGCATCGCGCAGCGCGAGCAGATCGCGTTCCTCGGCAGGCGGGACTACGCGACGCCGGAATCGGTGCTCGTCGGCCAGTGGTTCCAGACGCCGGCCTTCGCCGTGCTCGCGTGGCTGCTCATCGTGCTCGCTCCCATCGGGGTCCTCGTGGTGCGCCGATCCTCCCGACAGCGTCGCGCCCTGGCGATGATCGCCGTCTGGGCGCTCGCACCGACCGCGCTGCTCATCATCGGCAACACCCTCGTGACGCCGATGTACAACCTCCGCTACGTCACCTTCTGCGTCCCGGCCGTCGCTATCATGATGGCGCTCGGACTCCGGACGATCGTCGACCTCCTGCCGAAGCGGGTGGACCGCGCGGTGGCGACCGCGGTCGGTGTCGCGCTCGTGCTGGCGCTCGCGATCCCGGTCCTCGCGGAACAGCGCGGCCCGTTCGCGAAGGACGACGGCAGCGACCTCCGGCAGACCGCGGAGGTCGTCCAGGCCCATGCCTCGCCGGGCGACGCGGTCGTCTTCGACCAGTCGGTGAAGCCCTCGCGCAAGTCGCGGCTCGCGATCGACCTCTACCCGCAGGCCTTCGCCGGTCTCGACGACGTGGCGCTCGAGACGAGCTACCGCGACCGCCCCGAGCTCTGGGATCTCGCCGCGCCGCTGTCCGAGATCCACGACCGGCTCATCGGCCACGACACCGTCTGGGTCGTCGAGGGCTCGAGCACCTCTCCGAACGTGGCGGATCTGGAGGCGCTCGGCTACCACGTCGAGCAGCGGATCCCCGTCCACCGCAGCATCGTCTTCGAGCTGGTCAGGTCGTGACGCGATGGTGATCCGAGCCCTTCCCGATCCGCGCGCACTGCTCCGGCGACCGATCGTCCGCGAGGTCGCCACCTTCGGCCTCGTCGGCGGCGCCGGCTTCCTCGTCGACGTCGGGGTCTTCAACCTGCTCGCGTACACCGTGTTCCTCCACACCGGCACCTCCGGGCTGCTCGTGGCGAAGGGCATCTCGACGACCCTCGCCATCGTGGCCAACTGGGTGGGCAACCGGCTCCTCACCTTCCGCGCGCATCGGCGCTCGGACGTCGCCCGCGAAGCGCTCGAATTCGGTCTGGTGAGTCTCGCGGGCGGCGCGATCGCCCTGGCCTGCCTCTGGGTCTCCCACGACGCGATGCACCTGACGACGCCGCTGGCGGACAACGTGTCGGCGAACATCGTCGGGCTGGCCCTCGGTTCCGCGTTCCGCTTCGTGCTCTACCGCTTCTGGGTGTACGGACCGCGGGCGGAGCGGACGGGGCCGATCCCCGTGCGCGTCGACCCGTGAGGCCGTCCGGTCAGCGACTCGCGTTGTGCTGCGAGACGGCGTCGCTGACCCAGGAGAACTCGTCGACGAACCGCGAGAGCAACCGGGCGAGTTCCGCTCGATCGCGCTCGCTCCACTTGCCGACGAGGGTGTTGTAGACCTGCTGCGCCGCCTGCCGGTGTCGTTCGAGGGCGGTCCGTCCCTCCTCCGTCGCGCTCACGAGCACCGCGCGGCGATCACTCGGATCCGTCGCCCGGACGACGAGACCGCCCTCCTCGAGGCGACGCACCTCGGCCGTCGCGGTCGACTTGTCGACGTCCATCCAGCCCGCGACCGTGGACATGCGGATCGGCCCGGCGGTGATGACGTATTCGAGGAGCCACGCGTCCGTGGCGGTGAGGGCGGCACCCTCGGCGTCGTGCAGTGAACGCCGGTTGTCGGCCCTGGTGGACCACCGGAGCACCGTCGCGAGGGACGCCTGGATGACGGCTCCCGCCTCGGCGGGGTCGACGTCATCGCTCATAGCTGAATTCTTTCTGAATACGTGCGTTCGGGTGTTGGTTCGACCATACCAACTATATAGTGGGACGGCACCAACTAAACATCACCCGTCCCCACCTCGAGCGCTGCGGAGAACACAGCCCATGGAAATCCCCGGATACGTCTGGCTGCTGACGATCGTCGGCATTCTGGCCCTCCTCGCCTTCGACTTCATCTTCCACGTGCGCAAGGCCCACGAGCCGACGCTGCCGGAAGCCGCGAAGTGGTCGGCCCTCTACGTCGGTATCGCCATCGTCTTCGGCCTCGGCGTCCTCTTCTTCGGCGGTGGCACACTCGGATCCGAGTACTTCGCCGGCTACATCACGGAGAAGGCCCTGTCGGTCGACAACCTCTTCGTCTTCCTCATCATCATGTCGAGCTTCCGCGTGCCGCGGGCCGACCAGCAGAAGGTGCTCCTCTTCGGCATCGTCTTCGCCCTCATCGCCCGCACCGGCTTCATCTTCCTCGGTGCCGCCGCGGTCAACGCCTGGTCCTGGCTGTTCTACATCTTCGGCGCGTTCCTCATCTTCACGGCGATCAAGCTCCTCCGCCCGGAGGAGGAGAGCGACGACGCGAACAACTTCGTCATCCGTCTCGCCAAGCGTCTCTTCAAGACGACCGACCGCTACGACGGCGACAAGCTCGTCACCATCGAGAACGGCAAGAAGGTCCTCACGCCGATGCTGCTCGTCATGGTCGCCATCGGCGGCACCGACCTGCTCTTCGCGCTCGACTCGATCCCCGCGATCTTCGGCCTCACGCAGAACCCGTACATCGTCTTCACCGCGACGGCGTTCTCGCTGCTCGGCCTCCGTCAGCTCTACTTCCTCATCGACGGCCTGCTCGACCGCCTCATCTTCCTGAGCTACGGCCTGGCGGCGATCCTCGGCTTCATCGGTGTGAAGCTCGTCCTGCACGCGCTCCACGAGAACACCCTGCCGTTCCTCAACGGTGGCGAGCACATCCCGGTGTTCGAGATCAGCACTGGGCTGTCGCTCATCGTCATCATCGGCATCCTGACCGTCACGGTCCTCGCCTCGCTCCTCAGCCCGGCCGGTCGTGCACACACGATCATCAGCGACGCCCGCACCCAGGCGAAGAAGATCGTCGACCACGCCGACTCCCCGGAGGACATCCCGGACGGTCACCACGTGGACGAGGTCGAACTCGAGACGAGCTACACCCGCATGGTCGAGCGCCAGAAGTCGTTCGCGAACCTGAAGCCCAAGCACCAGGCGAAGGCGGCCGACGACGAGGAGCTCCAGCGGCTGCTCGCCCGGGCCCACGAGCTGCAGGCGAAGAGCTCCGACTCACGCGGCCTGCTCTGAACGGACCGGGAATCCGGGCGCTCGCCCGGCTGAACCGATAACGTGGACGTGCGCTCCCAGCTTCGGCCGGGGGCGCACGTCCCACACCTCACCACCAGCAACACGATGAAGCATCTAGGAGACGGAACCATGGGTCTGAGTCTGGAAAAGGGCCAGTCGCTCTCACTGACGAAGCAGGACGGCGGGTCGCTCACGCGGATCCGCCTCGGTCTCGGCTGGGACGGCGTCGCACCGGTGAAGCGCGGCTTCTTCGGCCGCTCGTCCGCACCCGACATCGACCTGGACGCCTCAGCGATCTTCTTCGACGCCACCGGCAAGGTGCTCGACACCATCTGGTTCCAGCAGCTCGCGAGCAAGGACGGCTCGGCCAGCCACACCGGCGACAACCTCACGGGTGCCGGCGACGGCGACGACGAGACGATCCTCGTCGACCTCTCGAGGGTCGCCCCGTCCGTCCAGCAGATCGTGTTCGTGATCAGCAGCTACAGCCGCCAGACCTTCGACACCGTGCAGAACGCCTTCAGCCGGATCATCGACGACTCGACCCCCGGCTCGCCCGAGGTCGCCCGCTACCAGCTCACCGACTCCGGTCCGCACACCGCGATGATCATGTCGAAGGTCTCGCGCGAGGGCAACGGCTGGACCTTCAAGGCGATCGGCGAGCGCGCCAACGGGCGTTCCGTCATGGACCTCCTCGGCCCGGCCGCCCAGGCCCTCTGAGCACCACCCGCAGCAGTCCCCCGCGCGCCAGCGCAGTTCCGAAGGAGAAGCGATCACCATGGCAGGACTCACCCTCGAAAAGGGCAACAACCTCTCGCTCACCAAGACCAGCCCCGGCCTGACGGTCGCGACGGTCGGTCTCGGGTGGGACCCGCGCACCACGAGCGGTGAGGCCTTCGACCTCGACGCCTCCGCGCTGCTCGTCGGCGCGAACGGCAAGGTGCGCTCCTCCGCCGACTTCATCTTCTACAACCAGCCCGCCTCGGCGGACGGCTCCGTCAAGCACCTCGGCGACAACCGCACCGGCGACGGCGAGGGCGACGACGAGCAGATCTCGGTCGACCTGAACGCGGTCGGGGCAGACGTCGAGCGCGTGATCATCGCCGTGTCGATCGACAAGGCGGACGAGCGTCGCCAGAACTTCGGCCAGGTCCGCGGAGCGTACTGCCGCATCGTCGACCAGGACGGCACCGAGATCGTCCGCTTCGACCTCAGCGAGGACGCCGCCCCCGAGACCGCCATGCTGTTCTCGGAGCTCTACCGCAACGGATCCGAGTGGAAGTTCAAGGCCGTCGGCCAGGGCTACACCACCGGTCTTGCCGGCATCGCCGGCGACTTCGGCGTCCCGCTCGGCTGAGCACCGACGCCTCCACCACGAGCAAGCCACACACGAGAGCAAGGTCGACCGTATGAGCACGCCACTCACTCCGCCAGACGCCAACGAACAGGCAGCAGCCTCCCTCGTGCTGCACGCTCCGGATGCACCGGACGTCGTGCAGGCCGAAGAGGCACCGGGCATGGTCCCCGTCCCGGCGGAGCGCCAGACGGAGATCCAGCAGCAGGCGCGCTCCTTCGTGACGGAGGTCGCGACGCTCGACCCGCGCTCGCCCGAGTTCACGCAGAAGATCGAGGGTATCTCCCAGATCGGCGGCAAGGAGATGGTGCAGTCGAGCGGGTACTCCTCCCGCATGCTCGACCGCTCGTCGACCTCGGTCGCCGGTGCGAAGCGTTCGGGTGACAGCGCGCAGATCAAGGTCGCGACCACGCTCGGCGACCTCCGCAGCACCGTCGAGGACCTCACGCCGAACCAGGCGGACCTCGGCGTCGGGCGCAAGATCCTCGGGTTCATCCCGGGCGGCAACAAGCTCGCCAAGTACTTCCAGAAGTACGAGTCCGCGCAGACCCAGCTCGACAAGATCATCAAGTCGCTCATGGCCGGTCAGGACGAGCTCCTGAAGGACAACGCCGCCCTCGCCGGCGAGAAGGTCCAGCTCTGGGAGACGATGCAGGCGCTCAGTGAGTACGCCGTCTTCGCGAAGGCGCTCGACGCCGCCTGCGTCGCCAAGATCGACGAAGCCCGCTCCTCCGGACGCATCGAGGAAGCCCAGAAGCTCGAGGCCGACGTCCTCTTCCCCGTCCGCCAGCGTCACCAGGACATCCTCACGCAGCTCGCCGTCTCGGTGCAGGGCTACCTGGCGATGGACCTCATTCGCAAGAACAACCTCGAGCTCATCAAGGGTGTCGACCGCGCTCGCACCACGACGATCGCCGCCCTGCGGACCGCCGTCGTCGTCGCGCAGGCCCTCGCGAACCAGAAGATGGTCCTCGACCAGATCGACGCGATCAACACCACGACGAACAACATGATCCTGCAGACGAGCGAGATGCTGAAGGACCAGACCACGCGCATCCACCAGCAGGCCTCCACCGCGGGTGTCAGCGTCGAGACCCTGCAGCGCGCGTTCGACAACGTCTTCCAGACCATGGACGCGATCGACACCTTCCGTGCCGAAGCCGCCAAGAACATGGAGGGCACCGTCAACGCGCTCGAGTCTGGTCTCGAGAAGGCGAAGCCGTACCTCGAGCGCAGCCGTCAGGCCGAGCAGCGCGAACTGCGGTAGCCTCACGCTCGGGTGATCGGGCGCACGGGTCGCTGAGGACGAAGGGGGACGAGGGATGGCATTCGGACGACTGCTGAACGCACTGCGGACCGGCGGGGCCGAGCCGCTCGGCGTCATCGACGCCACGCCGGCGCCCGTCGGTGAGACCGAGGACGAGCAGACGGCCCGGCACCTCGACGAACTCCGCGACTCGGTGCGCTCCGTGGGGCGCGACCTCCCCACGCTGCTCACCTCGCAGCTCCGACAGATCGACGACCAGTTGCGCCTCGTCGTCGCGACCATCGCCGACCAGGGTGCGTCGACCGAGCAGCGCGTGCTCCTCGCCGCGATGGTGACGGACTACCTCCCGAGCCCGCTGCGCTCCTTCCTCGCGCTGCCGGCCGCGGACCGCACCGACGACTCCCGCAGCACGATCGTCTTCGCCCGTCAGCTGGAGCTCATCGAGGAGACCATCCGCGACCTCCTCAACCAGATCCGCATCGGCGCGATCGCCGAACTCTCGACGCACGGTCGCTTCCTCTCCGACAAGTTCCAGGAGCCCGACGCCGGTCTCGTGCTGGGGGCGCACTGATGGCGTCGCTGATCGCGGGCGCGAACGCCGCGCTCACCGCCGAGAACCCCGGCCTCGACGCCGTGCTCATCGGGTTCGGCTGGGACGTCATCGCGAGCCGCGGGCCGCAGAGCGAACCCGTGCCGCTGGCGATCATGTGCGGCGACGACGGCAAGGCGCTGTCCGACGACCACCTCGTGTTCTTCAACCAGGTCGAAAGCCAGGACGGCGCGGTCACCTTCTCGTCCGAGGCCGACGACGAGGAGATCGACGTCGAGCTGTCGCGGGTGCCGGACGCCGTGTCGAAGATCGCCTTCCTGCTCTACATCGACCCCGACGTCCGCGGTCCCGGCGACTTCTCGCCTGTGCGCTCGGCGTTCGTCCGCGTCGCCACACCCGACGGTCGGGAGCTCGTGCGCTTCGACGTGCCGATCGCGGAGGTCCGCAGCAGCCAGGCGCTGCTCCTGGCCGAGCTGTACCGGCACCGCTCGGACTGGAAGTTCCGCGCCCTCGGGCAGGGGTACGCCGGTGGGCTCGCCGGCGTGGCGCGCGACTTCAGAATCGACCTCTGAGCCGTGCCGCTCAACACCTCCCCGGTGCGACGGGACATCGACTACCTCCGTCGTCGGGTGAAGCCGAGACCTGAGCCGGTGGCGCAGGCGGAACCGGTGGCGAGCGCCCCGGCGGCACCTCCCCCCGCAACGCCCGCCGCGTCGGCAGCACCGTCGACGGGACTCACGCTCGGCGGGCCGTCGACGCCCGCCGCCGCACCCCCTGCCCCGGCGGCATCGGCAGCGCCGTCTGCACCGTCTGCACCCTCGACAGGACTCTCGCTCGGCGGATCCTCGTCGCCCGCTCCCGCTACGCCGTCGGGACGCCCCGCCACCACACCCGCCGCAGCTCCGACGACCCCGCAGCCCTTCCCGGCCCCGACAGCCGAGGAGGTCCGCGTCCTCGACGACGAGACCCCACTGGTCCGGCTCGACCCACGTCAGTCCGCGATCGGCAGCCTCATCATCGGCGGAGCGACGGCGATCGTGTGGGAGACCGTCGAACTCGTGACGGGGGTCGCGACGGCCGACGGCATCGACGGCACGCCCGTGACGACGCCCGGCAACCGGCCGCTGCTCGGCTTCGACGGCGGCGACGCGATCCTCGCGCTCCGGCACGTGCACCTCATCCGGCGGGCGTTGTTCGTCGGCACAGCCGGCCACCCACTGACGGTGCAGCTCTTCGACGGCGAGAGCTTCGCCGCCGCCGATGAGACCGGTGCCGCTCCGGTCGTCTCGCTGTTGCGCATCGGGTCGAGACTCGAACTCCGCCTCGAACCCCTTCCCGCCGAGATCCCCCTCGAGACGCTCCTGCAGCAGTTCGGCTTCGAGCCGACGCCGTACGTCGTCGCCCGCGAACCCCGGAGACGATGACCATGCGCCACTTCAGTTACGTCGACGACAAGCGCGCGTCGCGGCTGTTCCACAAGCTCCCGAGCCCCATCAGCATCGACTCCCCGCCGGAACACGTGGCGGCGGCACTCGGCGCCACGCTCTACAGTCCCGGCACGCGCCCGACGCTCGCGAAGGACGTCGTGAAGCAGGCGAAGCACGGCTGCCTGAGCATGGTGCTGTGCCTCGAGGACTCGGTACCCGACGACGCGGTCGAGTTCGCCGAGACGAACGTCGCGGAGGCGATGCAGCAGCTCGCCGCCAAGAGCTCGGGGTCCAAGCGCCCCGTGTTGCCGCTGCTCTTCATCCGCGTCCGCACGCCCGAGCAGCTCGAGCGGGTCGCCGGGCTCCTCGGTCCGGGACTCGACCTCCTGAGCGGCTTCGTCATCCCCAAGTACGAGAACAGCGACGGGGTGGCGGACCGCTTCTTCGAAGCGCTCGGTCGCGTGCAGCGCGACTACGGGCAGGACGGGTCGAACGGCGCGCGTCGCCTCCGGGTCATGCCGATCCTCGAGTCGCCGCGGATGATCCACCGCGAGACCCGCGACGACACCCTCTCCGGGATCGTCGACGTCACCAAGGCCCACCGCGAGGACGTCCTGGCGGTCCGCATCGGCGCCACCGACCTCTCGAGCGCCTTCTCGCTCCGGCGCTCCCGCGACCTCACCGTGTACGACGTGAAACTCGTCTCCTCGGTCATCGCCGACGTCGTCAACGTCTTCGGTCGACCGGGCGACGACTTCGTCATCACCGGCACGGTCTGGGAGCACTTCCACAACGCGGAGCGGCTCATGCGCCCGCAGCTGCGCATGACGCCGTTCCAGGACGCGAACGAGGCGCAGCTGCGTCAGAAGCTCCTCCTCAAGGGACTCGACGGCCTCATCCGCGAGATCGCGCTCGACCAGGCGAACGGGCTGCTCGGCAAGACGGTCATCCACCCGAGCCACGTGCCGGTCGTCCACGCGATGTCGGTCGTGAGCCACGAGGAGTACGTCGACGCCCTCTCGGTCGTCGGCGATGTGGGCGGCGGTGCCAACGCCTCCCCCTACCGGAACAAGATGAACGAGATGAAGCCGCACCAGGCGTGGGCGCGCAAGACCCTGCTCCGCGCGGACGCCTTCGGGGTGGCAGCGGAGGAGACGACGTTCGTCGACCTCCTCGAGACGAGCATGCGGTGACCGTATGGACGGGCCGCTTCGTCAGTGACGCCGTCGGCATCGGCCTGCGCTCGGACGCGTCCCGAAGCCTGATCCCGGTGGAGGACCTCGTCGGTCTCGCACTCCGCGACAACCCCAAACGCGCGCAGCTGCTCGTGTCGACGGTCCTCGCCAAACACGTGCCGACCGTGCCCGGCCTGGCACTCGCCGCCGGAGAACTGCTCGGACTGCTGGTGCGGAGCGCGCTCGACGGCAGCGATCCGGAGACGGCTCCGTTCGACACCGTGGCGCAGCTCCTGGCCCGTCGGGAACGGCCGGACGCTGACGGTCTCGCCGCCCTCACCGCCGTCCGCGAGCACCTCGCCCAGCTCCGCGATGCGGCCCCAGTGGCCGGGCCGGAGCTCGTCACCGTCGGCTACGCGGAGACGGCGACCGGGCTCGGCCACATCGTCGCCGACGCGCTCGGCTCGCCGTACCTCCACTCCACGAGACACGAGGCGGACGTGCCCTTCACCCCGTTCGAGGAGGAGCATTCGCACGCGAGCGACCACCGCCTGTACCCGAGCGACCCCGCGTGGGCCACGGTCGGCGGCACCACGGTGCTCGTCGACGACGAGTTGAGCACGGGACGCACCGTCCGCAACACGATCACCGCCCTGCACGCCACCACGCCGCAGGCGCACTGGGTGGTCGCGGCCCTCATCGACCTCCGTTCGGATGCGGACCGGCAGCGCTTCGACGACCTCGCCCACCGGCTCGGCACCCGGATCACCGTCGTGGCACTCGGTGTGGGTGCCGTCGACCTTCCGGAGGACGTCCTCGCCCGAGCGCGAGCGGTCATCGACGTTGCACCCGCCGCATCGGTCGCGGGATCGACCACAGCCGGCGACGTCGTCGTCGTGGACGCCTCCGACCTGCCGCCCGTGCGGAGCGCACGCTTCGGTGCGCCAGGACGCCTGGACGACGCGGTGACCGCCGCGATCGCCGACCGGGTCCTTCCGGAGCTGCCGGACGGCGAGGTCGTGGTGCTCGGCTCCGAGGAGTTCATCGCGGTCCCGCTGGCCGTCGCCGCCCACCTCGACCGCGCGCGCGGAGCGACGCGCTTCTCGACCACCACGCGGTCCCCCATCGCCGTCATCGACCGTGACGACTACGCCATCGCGAGCGCGGTGTCCTTCACCAGCCACGACCGTACGATCGACGGCTTCGGACCCCGCTTCGCCTACAACCTCTCCCGCGGCGGCTCACGGTTCGCGG
Source organism: Plantibacter auratus (assembly GCF_050587365.1). Taxonomy (NCBI): domain Bacteria; kingdom Bacillati; phylum Actinomycetota; class Actinomycetes; order Micrococcales; family Microbacteriaceae; genus Plantibacter; species Plantibacter auratus. Next base: position 606,106 of record NZ_JBOBFV010000002.1, read on the forward strand.
CGGTGGTCCTGTTCCCGGAGCCGGGCGCCGACCGCGAGCTCCTGCTTCGGCCCGACGGCGTCGTCGAGGCACTGCGGACCGTCACCGACCACGTCATCGTCGTCCTCCTCACCGAATCCGTCCCGACCCCAGCCGAATGGAACCCCGCACCGTGACCATCGACGCCGCCGCCCTCCCCGAGCCGCTCACCGGACCGGACTTCGGGTCCTACGACGCCTCGGAGGTGCGCTGGCTGCTGACCGACCTCGGCGACACCCGCCTCGAGGCCGACGCCTCCGAACGCGAGGCCGCTATCCAGAGCGGTCGCGCGCACTACGCCGAGTCGCTGCCCATCGAGTACCTGCCCTCCCCCGAGTACGAGGAGCTCTACCGCGACGCCCTCGCGCGCTCGAGCCGACGCCTCGCGGTGGCCGTCGGCGTCGTCACCGACCTCGTCCTGGCGTCCCGCGAGAACCGGCCAGTGCTGGTCTCCCTCGCCCGCGCCGGAACGCCCATCGGGATCCTCATGCGTCGCTGGGCGAAGGAGGTCCGCGGGATCGACGTGCCGCACTACACGATGAGCATCGTGCGCGGTGTCGGCGTCGACGGGACCGCGCTGCGCTACCTCGCGGCGCACCACGACCCGGAGCAGATCGCGTTCGTCGACGGCTGGACCGGCAAGGGCGCCATCGCCCGCGAACTGACGGCGGCGCTGGAGCTCTTCGCCGAGACCGACGGCATCCGCTTCTCCGACGAACTGGCGGTCCTCGCCGACCCCGGACACTGCGTGCCCGTCTACGGCACGCGCGACGACTACCTCATCCCCTCCGCGTGCCTGAACTCCACCGTCTCCGGCCTCGTGTCCCGCACGGTGTACAACCGCGATCTGCTCTCCGACGACCAGTTCCACGGTGCCAAGTTCTACCGCGAGCTGAGCAGTCACGACGTCTCCGGCGCCTTCCTCGACGCGGTCTCCAGCCGCTTCGCCGAGGTGGTCGACGACGTCGCAGCGGGCGTCGAGGAGGCCTCCACGGCCGATCGCGAACCGAGCTGGATCGGCTGGGAGGCCGTCGAGCGGATCCGGGAACAGTACGACATCCCGACCGTGAACCTCGTGAAGCCGGGTGTCGGCGAGACCACCCGCGTCCTGCTCCGTCGGGTGCCGTGGAAGGTGCTCGTGTCGCCGGACGCCCTCGACGACGTCGCGCACGTGCTCCTGCTCGCCGAGCAGCGCGGTGTGCCGGTCGAGGTCGTGCCCGGCTTGCCCTACAGCTGTGTCGGACTCATCAACCCGTTGAGCGACGCCGCGGCGGGAGACGCCCAGTGAGCGCCCTCGTCGCCTGCGACCTCGACCGAACGCTCATCTACTCGCCGAAGGCGTTCTGGCTCGAGACGCCGGACCCCGATGCGCCGTCGATCATCGTCTCGGAGCTCTGGAACGGCGTGCCGATCTCGTTCATGACGCGCCATTCGGAGCGCCTGCTGATCGAGCTGCGCTCGCAGGCCGTCTTCATGCCCGTCACGACGCGAACCGTGGCGCAGTATCAGCGGGTGCAGCTGCCGGGTGGTGCGCCCGATTACGCGATCACGAGCAACGGCGGCGAGATCCTCGTCGACGGCGTCCCGGACGCCGACTGGCGCGGTCGCGTGCGAGCGCACCTCACCGACCACACCGCTCCGCTCGACGAGGCGCTCGCGCGCTTCGAGGAGCTTGCCTCGCCCACCTGGATCCTCAAGACGAACGTCGCGGACGCGCTGTTCTTCTACTCGATCGTCGAGCGCGACGCGATCCCGGCGGGCTGGCTCGAACAGGTCGAGCAGGAGTGCGAACGGCTCGGATGGACGGTGTCGCTGCAGGGACGCAAGCTCTACTGCGTGCCGCGCACGCTCACGAAGCACGACGCCGTCAGCGAGGTCGCCCGTCGCCTCGACGGACCTCTCGTCCTCGCGGCCGGTGACTCGCTCCTCGACCAGTCGATGCTGGAGACCGCCGACCTCGCGTTCCGGCCGGCGCACGGCGAGCTCGACGACGAGGGCTTCACGATCGACACGCTGACGGTCACCGAGCGGCGCGGCATCCTCGCCGGCGAGGAACTGCTGCGGCTGATGACGGCGGCAGCCGTCCGGGGCCGCTGACCCGAGGCGCGATCACCAGGGCAGGTCGAGACTCGGTACCAGGCCGCCCGCGGCTGTGCCGGAGCCCGGGCACACGAGCACGCCATCGGCGTCGGCGAGCCCGCGGAGCATGGCTGCCCCGTGCCAGGGCGTCGGCTCCGCATGCGGCGTCGCCGAATCGGGATCGTGCACCGAGCGGTACGGACGCAGCACCGTCCCGGAACGGACCCCGTCGACGGGCGAGGCGAGCACCGCCGGTCGCAGGGCCGGGAGCTCGAGTCCCTGGAAGCCCGCGAGCACCGGGTGCACGAGCGTGAGGACACTGAGCAGTGCGGCGAGCGGGTTGCCGGGCAGCCCGACGAACAGGCGGCCGTCCGGCAGCCGCGCGAGCAGCGCAGGGCCACCCGGGCGGACGTCGACGCCGTCCACGAGGAAGTCGGCACCCGCGTCGCGGAGCAGCGCTCGGACATGATCGGCCCGGGAGTCCCCGGTACCACCCGTGGTCACGACGAGGTCCCGCGGGTGGCGGGCAGGAGCGCCGACCGCACTCGTCAGCCCGAGGGCGTCGGCCGTGGTGGACGCGTCGTCGCCGACACGGACACTGGACGTGACGACGCCACCGAGCGAGGCGATCACTCCCGGGAGCGATGGACCGAAGCTGTCGCGCACGAACCCGGGTGCGGGCACGCCGCTCGTGACGACCTCGTCGCCCGTGAGGACCAGGCGGACCCGCGGGGTCGGCACGACGGACACGCGGTCGAAGCCGGCACCGGCGGCGACCGCGAGGTGCACGGGCCCCAGGCGCGTGCCCCCGTCGAGGACGGTCGACCCTGCGGGTGACTCGATTCCGGCGGGCCGGATGTGCCGCCCCGTCCGCGGCTCCCCGCTCGGTGCGGACGGTGCGAGGTGGAGGCGAGCTGATCCCGAACCGTGCTCGACCATGCCGTGCTCGAGCTGGAGCACGGCCTCGGCGCCCGCCGGGATCAGTCCACCGGTCAGGACGTCGACCGCGACACCGTCGCCGAGTCCGACCGATCGTGCGTGCTCGGCGTCTCCACCGGTCAGCAAGGTCCACGGGCCGACCCCGGCCACCGCCCAGCCGTCCATCGCCGAGGAGGCGTAGTGCGGGATCGCGATGGGCGAGACGAGCGGCGCCGCGAGGACATGTCCGAGAGCCTCGGAGAGCGCCAGGGTGTCGACGACGTCGGACCGCTGCGCGGCACCCGCCGCATGCGCGATGCTGCGGGCGTCCGACCAGGAGGACCTCGTCATGCGGTCGAGTCCGAGGCGACCAGCCGTTCGACCGCCGCGGTCGCGGCCTCGGCGGCGGCGACCGGATCCGCCCCGCTCGCGAGCGCCTTCCCGACGGCGATGCCGACGAGGTAGGTGGTGAGCGGGGCGGCCGGACGCAGCACGGCGTGCGCTGCCGTGCCCGCGAGTCCGAGGACGGCGTCGATGTCGACCGCGACGTCGCCGAGCTCCAGCTCGGCGGACACCCGTTCGGTCCAGTCGGCGAGGACGGCAAGCAGGTCATCGGTCATGGGAGACGCTCCTCAGGGTCGGCGGTCGGCATGGTGGACGCGGTCGATGCCGGCGACTCGACGGCGGTGACGACCCCGAGTTCGGTGGCATCGGCCCAGGTGTCGACGTCGGCCGAGCCGCCGTCGGGAATGGGCACCTGGCGGAGGACGAGTCCGGCGAGGAGCTGGCGGACGGAGACACCCGCGAGGTCACCGCTCGGTTGTGACGCCCGGAGTGCGGCGACCCGGTTTTCCAGGGCCTCCTGACGGTAGACGGCGAGCAGCGACTGCTCACGACCGGAGTCGTCCACCGCGACCCAGCCGTCGGTGTCGGTCCCGGCTGTGGCTGTGGCTGTGGCTGCATCGAGCACGGCGGCGAGCGCCGGCGCGGCATCCGGCATGTCGCAGGCGAGGACGGCGACCCGCGCGGGACCCTCCGCCGCGACGCCATCACGCAGAGCGTCCAGGCCTGCGGCGATGGCCGCGGCAGGACCGCCGAACACGGGGCGCTCGCGGACGAAGCGGACCGGAGCGGTCGTCCCGACCTCGGGGCCGACCACGACGACACGGCCGCCGGCCGCCCGCGCAGCATCGATCGCGAGCTGGAGGAGCGTCCGGCCGTCGCGGAGCAACGACGCCTTCGCGACGCCGCCGAGGCGGGAGGACCGCCCTCCCGCGAGGATGATCGCGTCGACGGACATGGCACCAGCCTAGGCCGCGATCCAACCCCCGAGGCGGCTGCGGATCCGGTGAGGCACCTTGCCCTCGTCCGATGGTGGTGATAGCCATGAGCCATGACTCGCATCACGGCGCGCAGACGCGTCACCCGCATCACGGTGGGACAGCCCGCGCGCACCCGCGAGGACGTCCTCGCCGTCGAGGAGCCGCTCGAGATCCGCGTCGGTGGTCGTTCGCTCGCCATCACGATGCGGACGCCCGGCCATGACGTCGACCTCGCGATCGGCTTCCTCGTCTCCGAGGGTGTCATCGGTCGGGGTGACGACGTCCGGACCGCACGGTACTGCGCCGGCGCGACGGACGAGGGCGTCAACACGTACAACGTGCTCGACGTCGCCCTGTCCCCCGGCGTCCCCGCCCCCGATCCGAGCCTGGAACGGAACTTCTTCACCACCAGCTCGTGCGGCCTCTGCGGCAAGGCGAGCATCGACGCCGTCCGGACGAGCTCTCGCTACTCCGTCGCGGACGACGACTTCCGCCTCGACCCGGCGCTCCTCGTGACCTTCCCCGACCGCCTCCGGGCCCAGCAGGCGGTCTTCGAACGCACCGGCGGTCTGCACGCGGCCGGCCTGTTCGACGCCCGCACCGGCGAGATGCTCGTGCTCCGCGAGGACGTCGGCCGACACAACGCTGTCGACAAGGTCGTCGGATGGGCAGCGAAGGAAGGGTTGCTCCCGCTCCGCTCCATGGTCCTGATGGTATCGGGGCGCGCGAGTTTCGAGCTCACGCAGAAGGCCTCGATGGCCGGCATCCCGATGCTCGCCGCCGTCTCCGCTCCGTCGTCGCTCGCCGCGGAACTGGCCACCGAACTCGGGATGACGCTCGTCGGCTTCCTCCGCGGCGACTCGATGGTCGTCTACAGCGGAGCACACCGGCTCGCCGACTCGGCCGACGGTTCGGCAGCGTCCGCATTCCAGACCGGAGCGAACGCATGAGCGCCGAACCGCCCGTCGAGGACGTCACGGACGCCGACATCGAGGTCACCCACCCGAAGCACGTCGCCGTCGGCCTGCCCGGCATCCTGCATTCGATGGAGCCCGCCCTCCGGCAACTCGGGCCGAAGCGGACCGCGGAGCTGTTCACCTCGATCAACCAGCGCGGCGGCTTCGACTGCATGAGCTGCGCCTGGCCCGACCCGGACGACCGCAAGAAGCTCGAGTTCTGCGAGAACGGCGCGAAGGCCGTCATCTGGGAGGCGACACCGGTCGTCATCCCGAGCGGCTTCTGGGCCGAACACTCGCTCACCGATCTCGCCGACAAGTCGGAGTACTGGCTCGGCATGCAGGGTCGGCTGTCGGAGCCCGTCTACAAGCCGGCCGGTTCGGACCACTATCGGCCGGTGAGCTGGGACGAGGCGTTCGCCATCGTCGGCGAGCAGCTGCGCGGTCAGAAGTCCCCCGACGAAGCCGTCTTCTACACGAGCGGCCGCGCGTCGAACGAGGCGGCCTTCGTCTACCAGCTCTTCGTCCGCGCCTTCGGGACCAACAACCTCCCCGACTGTTCGAACATGTGCCACGAGTCCACCGGCACGGCGCTCGGCGAGGTCATCGGCGTCGGGAAGTCGACCATCCGGTACGAGGACTTCGAGCAGGCCGACCTCATCATCGTCATGGGCCAGAACCCGGGCACGAACCATCCGCGCATGCTCACGGCGCTCGAGGACGCGAAGCAGGCGGGCGCGACGATCGTCTCGGTGAACCCGCTCCCCGAGGCGGCGCTCGAGCGGTACAAGAACCCGCAGACGGTCCGCGGCATGGTCGGGCGCGGCACGGTCATCTCCGACCAGTTCCTGCAGATCCGGCTCGGCGGCGACATGGCGCTGCTGCAGGCGGTCTCGAAGCGGGTCCTGGAGGCCGAGGCGGCGGCTCCGGGGACGATCCTCGACCACGCGTTCCTCGCCGAGCACTGCCTCGGACTCGACGAGCTCACGGCTCACCTGGCCGACCTCGACGAGGCGGCGGTGCTCGAGGCGACCGGCCTCACGAGCGAGCAGATCGATGAACTCGCCGAACGCTACATCGCCTCGAACGCGACGATCGTCACCTGGGCGATGGGTCTGACCCAGCACAAGGCGGCGGTCAACGGGATCAAGGAGATCATCAACCTGCTCCTCCTCCGCGGGAACATCGGTAAGCCGGGCGCCGGTGCGTCGCCGATCCGCGGGCACAGCAACGTGCAGGGCGACCGGACGATGGGCATCTGGGAGCAGATGCCCGAATCCTTCCTCGCTGCCATGGAGCGCGAGTTCGCGGTCCCGATGCCACGGGAGCACGGGGTCGACGCGGTGAACGCGATCCGAGCGATGCAGCGGGGCGAGGTCCGCACGTGGATCTCGCTCGGCGGCAACTTCGTCGCGGCGATCTCCGACACGGCCGCTGCCGAGGCCGCGATCCGCGGAACGCAGCTGTCGGTGCAGATCTCCACGAAGCTCAACCGGTCGCACGCGGTCACCGGTGAAGCGGCGATCATCCTGCCGACCCTCGGGCGCACCGAGATCGACCTGCAGGCGAGCGGACCGCAGATGGTCAGCGTCGAGGACTCGGTGTGCGCGGTCCACGCCTCGCACGGCCGCATCCCGCCGGCAGCGCCCGGTCTGCTCTCCGAGGTCGCGATCATCACGCGCCTCGCGCGTGCGACGCTCGGTGAGGACTCGGGCATCGCCTGGCAGGCGTTCGAGGACGACTACGACACGATCCGCGAACACATCGGACGGGTCGTGCCGGGCTGCGAGGGGTACAACGAGCAGATCCGCCGCGAGGACGGCTTCGTCCTGCCGAACGGACCGCGGGACTCCCGCACGTTCACGAACCCCGAGGGGCGCGCCCTGCTGACGGTCAACGAGCTCGAACCGATCCACTGCCCGCCCGGTCGGCTGCTCCTGCAGACCCTGCGCTCGCACGACCAGTTCAACACGACGATCTACAGCCTGAACGACCGGTACCGCGGCATCAAGAAGGGCCGGAACGTCGTCTTCGTCAACCCGGACGACCTCCGCGACCTCGGCTTGGACGACGGGCAGACGGTGGACGTCTTCAGCGAGTGGGCCGGGCAGCCGGATCGGGAGCTCCGCGGCTTCCGCGTCGTCTCCTACCCGACCGCTCGTGGATGTGCCGCGGCGTACTTCCCCGAGGCGAACGTCCTCGTCCCGCTCGATTCGACGGCCGACCGGAGCAACACCCCGGTCTCGAAGGCGATCGTCGTGCGGTTGCAGCCGGCCGCCTGACACCCGGAGCGACGTCGGCGCGGGCGACGGTCCGAGCGGTTCATTCGTACGCTCGGAGGAGCTGCCAGCGTCCGCGCGCGGCGTCGAGTCGGATGTCGAAGACGAAGGACCGGCCGTCTGCAGCGGTCGCCTGGAACCGCCAGGCGGGGGTCGCCGCGGGCGGATGGGTGACGAACGAGACGTTCGGCTCGAGTGGTGTCGGGGTGTCGGTGACGAGGTACCGGGCTCCATCCCAGAAGAGTCGCTCCGGCACGCCTGCCGGCGTCGTCCAGACCGCGATCTCGGTGCTCGTGATCAACATGCGTGGCCTCCCGTCGTTCGAACATACGTTCGATAGAGAGTGAGCCTAACCCGACATCCAACGACACGCCAGCCCGGATCGGCCGGGGATTCAGTCTCCCGGCGTGTCGGCGAGGAACCGCTTGATGTCCTCGCCCATCACCGTCGCCTCGGTGTGGTGCAGGTAGTGGCCGCCGTCGAGTCGGACGAGTTCACTCCGGTCGACTCCGGCGAGCTGCTCCTCGTGAAGGGGCACCCAGTCGGAGAGTTCCGGGTCGTCGCCGACGACGAACATGAGGATCGGCAGGTCGGCCGGGAACGCTTGGGATCGGGCCGCCTTGAAGTTGCCGGGCGTGTGGGCGATCTCGTCGAGCAGCGTCGGCGACATCGCATTGCGGTTCGTCAGGATCGCGAGTTGGCGCTTCGTGGCGGCGTCGTACGGGAGGCCCTCGTACGGGTCGGGCGCGCTGGCGGTGAGGAGGCGGAGGATGCCGAGGGCCTTCAGCGTCTCGACGCCGTCGGTCGGTGTCGGCTCGTCACTTCCGGGCTGGGTCGGGACGCTCGTGTCGATCCCGATGAACGCCGTCACCTCGGCGCGGAACCGCTCCAGATACTCGAGGGCGTAGATGCCGGCGATCGAGTGTCCGGCGAGGACGTACCGGTCGATGCCGAGGTGCTGCAGGGCGGCGTGCACCTCACCGGCGATGTTGGCCGAGGTCCGGGGCACGTCCGTCTGATCGCTGAGGCCATAGCCGAACGGCTCGACGACCACCAGCCGGTACTGGTCGCTGAGCTCATCGACGAGCGGCTCGAAGTCGAGGCCGGGTGCCGCGGTGCCCTGCCCGGGCAGCAGGACGATCGTCTCGGCGCCGGAACCACTGATGACGACGTTCATGTCCTTACCGTCGACGTCGACCAACTGCCCGTAGGGCTGCAGTTCGCCCGCTTCCGACGAACTCGCGACGGCGTTCACGATGCTCGTCGTCGCGAGGCCCGCCGCGACGAGGCCGGCGATCGTGGCGATCGAGATCAGTGGAACCTTCAGGAGCTTGCGCATCGTCACCCATCGTGAGGAGTCGGCGGCGGGCGGTCGCACCGCGCCGATTCCATACTCACGGAGCGAGCGCATCGCCACATCCGCCGCTGGGCGAAGACGTGCCCGACGTGGCTACGCAGTTGTGCGCAAGCGAAGCGAGGCTTCGAGTGCGACCGACGACGGAGCCGACTGGAAGCGGTGGGCTTCGAGCCGGCTCGTGGTCGGTTCGCCTACTCGGCGGGCGGCGGGCTCTGCGGCTGCTGCGGCTCCGTCGGCTGCTGCGGCTCCGTCGGCTGCTTCGGTTCCTGCGGACGCTGCTGGTCCTGCTGCGGAGGGGCGGGCGGAACCGGCGACGACGGAGCCTGTGGCTGCGGAGGCCCCCACTGCTGCGGCGCGGGCTGTGCGGGAGCAGGCTGCCCGGGCGCGGACCCCTGCCAGGAGGGCGTGGGCCACTGCTGGCCCGGCTGCTGCGGGGTGGGCTGCTGCGGGGCCGGCTGCCCCTGGTATGGCTGCCCCTGGTAGCCCTGCCCCGGGTGCCCCTGCCCATACTGGCCGGGGTTCGGCTGGCCGCCATACGGCTGCTGCTGCCCCTGGTACGGCTGCTGGGGGTACGGCTGCCCCTGGTACGGCTGCTGCGGTTGCTGTCCCGGGTAGCCCTGCTGGCCCTGGTATCCCTGCTGACCCGGGTAACCCTGCACGGGGTAACCAGGTGCGGCCTGCTGGTAGACCTCCGGACGGTACGGCTGCTGCCCGTAGCTCACCCGCTCGCCCTCCGGCTTCGGCGAGAACGCCCGCACGATCACGGGGATCACGGCGGAGATCGCCGCAGCGAGCGTCGTGGCCGCGGCGATGCGCCACCACCAGTCAGCCCAGGTGCCCTCGGGGAACGCCATGGGCAGCACGAGCACGAGGACCGTGGCGATGATGAGCGCGATCGTCACGATGCCGGTGGCCCTGACCACGGTGGACGTGGCGCGGGTGACGAAGTGGAGGAAGTACACCTGGATGATGATGAGCGCCAGACGCACGATGATGAGGATGCCGAGGAACAGCATGATCTGCGTGGACCAGACGAACCCGTCGGAGGTGTTCGGCGGCTGGAGCCACCCGTTCCACAGCTTCAGGAGGCCGACGGTGACGAGGAAGATGTTCACCAACGTCGACACCGCGAGGTACCACTTGTTGGGTCCGTGGCCGGCTGCGGCGTCGAGCGACACGGCACCGACGAAGGCCGCGAGCAGCAGCAGCGTGAGCCAGACCCGCCCGGCGATGTCGGCCTGATCGCCGACGATGATGAAGTATCCGCCGATGATCGCCGCCGCGACGAGCGTTCCGATCGTCAAGGTCAGCGCGAGCACTGCCGACCGTGAGCGGCGCGGTGTGGTCTCGACCATTCGAAATCCCCAATCTGTCGTGAGTGCCAACAGTACCGGGGTGGCATCCGCATGGAAGGGAGGCCTCCCTACCTCTGGGGAGGACTCCCGCTTCTCCACAGCGGAGAAGCGGGGTCGCGGTCGGGCAGTCGGTCAGGGGCGGTGGTAGTCGGCTTCGGCGACGTGCTCGAGCCAGGTCGTGCTCATTGCCGGGTCGTCCGCCCGTTCGAACATCGCGAGGTGCTCCATGTAATCGTCGGGCGTGGCTCCGTGCCAGTGCTCCTCGCCGGGCGGGGTGTAGACCGTCTGACCCGGCTGGACGACGAGAACGGCACCGTCGCGCGTGCCCATGAGGGCGACTCCCTCGGTGACGTGGAGGGTCTGCCCGTTGGCATGCGAGTGCCATGCGGTGCGGGCGCCGGGGAGGAACCGCACCTTTGCGACCACCATGTGCTGGCCGTCCTGCTGCGGCGCGGCCAGCAGGTCGAGGTAGACGTCGCCGGTGAACTGCTCGGCGGGGTTCTTGATCGTCGCGGGTTTCGGTTGGATCTGCATACGGACGACGCTACGACCGTGCACGTCGGCGAGGGAGTGTCCAGCAGTACACCCTTCGGCGATCGACAGTACTGTGGACTCCGTCCCCGCCGAGCCCGCAGCGGTGTGACCCCCGAGCCAAGGAGAAGCACATGTCGGTCGGCCTGCTCGCCGTTGTCGATGACATCCTCAGCGCAGCCCTCAAGGCGAGTGCGAAGACCGCCGGCGTCGTCATCGACGATGCGGCCGTCACCCCGCAGTACGTGCAGGGGCTCACCCCCGCGCGGGAACTGCCGGTCGTGTGGCGGATCGCCCGCGGCAGCCTCATCAACAAGTTCGTCATCATCATCCCGATCGCCCTGCTGCTCACGGCGTTCGCGCCCTGGGTGCTGCCGTTCCTCCTCATCATCGGAGGCACCTACCTGTGCTTCGAGGGCGCGGAGAAGGTCATGGAGTGGTTCGGCCTGCACCACGCGGAGGCGGAGGAGGACGTCCGCGACGAGAAGAAGCTCGTCTCCGGGGCGGTCCGCACCGACCTCATCCTCAGCACGGAGATCATGCTCATCTCCCTCGCCAGCCTCGACTCCGGGCTCGGCATCTGGATGACACTGGGCGCCCTCCTGGTCATCGGCCTCGTCATGACGGCGGTCGTCTACGGCGCGGTCGCCCTGCTCGTGAAGATCGACGACATCGGACTCCGGCTCATGAAGAACCCGTCACGCGGCGTCCGCCGCACCGGCGCACGGATCGTCGCGTCGATGCCCGCGGTCTTCCGCGTCATCAGCATCGTCGGCACGGTCGCGATGCTCTGGGTCGGCGGCCACCTCGTGATCGCGAACCTCGCCGAGACGTTCTGGCACGTCCCGTACGACCTCCTGCACGTCGTCACCCACGCGATCGAGGCCGCCGGACCGGTCGTCGTCTGGATCGCCGACACCGCGATGTCCGCCGTGTTCGGACTCGTCCTCGGTCTGATCGTCGTCGCGATCGTGACCGGGATCTCGCGCCTGCGGTCACGGAACCAGCCCGCGAAAGCTACTCACTAGCGGAGACAGCCGCGCTGCCGAGCGTCAGCGGAGCGGGCGGGCGTAGCAGAGCGACATCGGGATGACCTCGTACGGCGAGTAGATCGGGATGGGCTCGTAGCCGAGCCACTCGTAGAGCCGCACGGCCTCGGGCTGGCGGTCGCCGGTCTGCAGGATGAGGCGGGACGCCCCCTCGGCACGGGCGGTGTCCTCGACGGCGATGATCAGACGCTTCGAGACGCCCCGCCCGCGATGAGCCGGGAGGGTGACGACGCGCTTGAGCTCCCATTCGCCGTGCAGTCGGCGCAGGGCGGCGTGGCCGACCGGCTCGCCGTCGATGAGGGCCAGGAAGGTCGCGCTGATGTCGGCAGGATCGACGGTGAACGCGGTCAGCGCTCGCTCGGCAGCCTCGGGGTCCCAGGCCTCCCAGGCCGACGCGTACCGGGCGTCCATCTCCTCGTCCATCGCGGCGCGGAGCCGCACGGCCCGCTCGTCGTCCCAGGCGACTCGCTCGATGACGACGGGGTTCAGCTCGGGCATGCGGTTCCTTCGGGACGGCTACTGCGGCGCGATCGGCACGTCGCCGCCGTCTGCCAGTGTCCCACGACGCAGACCCGTCGGAGCGCTTCACCTCCAGCATGACGGGGACTCCTGCCCAGCCTGCGCTGCTACCGTGGCGAGACCCAGGAACCCGTCAACCGCGGAGGCACCGTGCTCACCATCCCAGGCGCCGTCGTCGGCCCCGCGCTCCGACTGATCCGCGCGAACCGCGCCTTCGTGAGTGAGGCCGGCGCGCGCCGCCGGATCCGGGAACGCACCCTCCGGCCGGCGTCCTACGGCCCGCCCGGCACCCTCCGCAGCGACGTCCGGGTCGACGTCGAACGTTTCGGAGACTGGCCGGTGTACACCGTGTCCCCCACGCGACGACCGGCGATCGGCGGGGTCGTGTACGCGCACGGCGGCGGCTGGGTCGGCGAGATCGCACCGCAGCACTGGACGCTGGCCGCCACCATCGCCGCGGAGACCGGTGCGGTGGTCACGCTGCCGATCTATCCGCTCGTGCCCTACGGCACCGCGGCCGTGGCACAGACCGGTGTCGTCGAGCTGGTCCGGCGCAGCATCGAGCGGCACGGGCCGACCGTCCTCGCGGGCGACTCGGCCGGCGGTCAGATCGCCCTGTCGGCCGCGCTCCGACTCAGAGACGAGGGCGTCGTCCTGCCGATGACCACCCTGTTGTCTCCAGCGCTCGACCTCACCTGGAGCAACCCGCGGATCCCGCTCGTGCAGCCGAGCGACCCCTGGCTGGCGACGCCCGGCGGACGCGTGTTCGCGGAGCACTGGCGCGGCGACCTGGACATCACCGATCCGACCGTGAGCCCCCTGTTCGGCGACCTCGCCGAGCTCGGGCCGCTCACGGTCTTGAGCGGGACCCGCGACGTCCTCAACCCCGACGCCGAGTTGCTCGTCGACCGAGCCGAAGCGGCCGGCGTCACGGTCGACTACCACGAGGGCGCCGGACAGTTCCACGTCTGGGCACTGCTGCCGACCCGCGCCGGACATGCCGCCACGCAGACGATCGTCCACAGCGTCACGCGCGGGCTGCGCTGAGTCGCGCGAAACGGCTCGAGATCGCGGCGGAATCGGACATCTTCGGGCGACTCAGGGCCGGATCGAGACCGAGCTACGCGGTCCGGCGCTTCCGGACCTCGCGCAGGACCATCTGCTCCGGACAGACGGTGGACAGGAAGTCGCCCACCGACAGCGCGAGGCGCTCACCGACGAGTGAGTAGAGGATGCGGTTCGCATCGCGGCGCTCGGAGACGAGGCCGGCCTGGCGCAGGACGCTCAGGTGCCGCGAGATGGTCGGACCGGTGGCGTCGAAGCGTGCGGCGATCTCCCCCGCGGCGAGCTCGCCGTCTTTGAGGTCCTGCAGGATCTGCCGCCGCGTCGGATGAGCGAGCGCGGCGAAGATGTCCGACGCTGTATCTGCCATGTTTGCAATCTAGCACAATTGCGATATACAGTTTCGCTATATTGCTAACAAGCGAAGGAGACAGCATGCGAGTGGCCATCACCGGTGGGACCGGGTTCGTCGGACGACACCTGGCCGAGCGACTGCAGCACGACGGGCACGAGATCGTCGTCGTCTCCCGACGCACCGGCGTGGAGATCGACGACGTCGAGGCGTTGACCGCCGCGTTCGCCGACTGCGACGCGGTCGCGCACTGCGCCGGGATCAACCGGGAGCTCGGCGACCAGACCTTCCAGCGCGTGCACGTCGACGGCACCCGGGCGGTCGTGGACGCGGCCCGTCGCGCCGGCGTCGGTCGCATCGTGCTGGTGAGTTTCCTCCGCGCGCGCCCCGACTGCGGCTCCGGGTACCACGAGACGAAGTGGGCGGCCGAGGAGATCGTGCGGGGCTCGGGCATCGCGCACACCGTCCTCAAGTTCGGCATGATCTACGGCGCAGGCGACCACATGGTCGATCACGTCACCAAGGCCGTCCGCACCTTCCCGGTGTTCGCGACCGTCGGCTACCGCGAGCGCCGCGTGCGTCCGGTGCCGGTCGCGGACGCCGTCGACGTCCTCGTCGCAGCACTCGAGGGCCGGGTGTCGGAGCCGACCGTCGCGGTCATGGGCGCCGAGGAGCTCGAGCTGGGTGCGGCCGTGCGCCGGATCGCGCACGTGGCCGGACGCCGCCCGCTGTACGTCCCGGTCCCCGTGTGGACGATCCGCCTGCTCGCGCGCGCGACGGAACGCCTCATGAAGACGCCGTTGGTGGCGAAGGCGCAGGCGCAGATGCTGGCGGAAGGAGTGAGCGAGGCGGCCCCAGCGGCACCGGAACTCCCCGCGGACCTCCGTCCCTCACGCCGCTTCGACGAGTCCCGGATCCGTGCCGCGCTCCCCGTCGGCCGCTTCACGCTCCACGACCTCCGCCTGCCGCGCTCGTCCCGCTGAGTCGCCCGAAACTGCTCGAAATTCGGGCTGAAACGCACAGATTCGGGCAACTCAGGGCGTCGAGGGCGGGACCGGCCCCGTCGACTCCCGCGCGATGAGCGTCGTCGCGAGCTCGAGGTGATGGGAGAACGGCCGCTCGCCGGCATGCAGGCGGAGGACGGTGTCGACCGCCGCCCGGCCGATGTCGTGCATCGAGGTGTGGACGGTCGTCAGGAGCGGAACGGTCAGCATCGCCGAGTACGTGTCGTCGTAGCCGACCACGCTCACGTCCTCCGGCACGCGGAGACCGGCCTGGACGACCGTGCGGATGACGGCGAAGGCGTCGGCGTCGTTGGTCGCGAACACGGCGGTCGGCGGGTCGTCGAGTGCGAGCATGCGCTCGACCGCCCGCGCCGAGGTGCCCATCCCCTCCTCCGAGACGAGCCCTGGGTCGAGCCTGACACCGGCCGACAAGAGCGCCTCTCGATAGCCGATCGCCCGCGCATGGAGGCCGGGATTCGCCGGATGTCCGCCCACGAAGGCGATCCGCCGATGCCCGAGGCCGACGAGGTGCTCGACCGCCTGCTGACCACCGGCCGCATGGCTCGACCCGATGCTCGCCACCGAGCGGTCGAGCGGATCCGGCGAGTCGACCGCGACGAGCGCAATGCCCGCGTCGAGGCAGGCATCGACGACGTCGGCTGCGATGGGCGTCGTGACGACGATCATGCCGATCGCACCTCGCGCCGCGACGCCGTCGACGAAGCTGCGGTCGAGCGCCACCTCGTCTCCGGTCGCATCCGTGGACCCGAAGCCGGAACCGGGCGACAGCACCCGCGTCACGAGATCGACGTCCGACCGCTGTGCCGCGGCGACCATGCCGTCGAGGACACGGAGGGAGTAGACGCTGTGCAGGGTGTCGAACACGACGTGGATGGTTCGCGGAGCACCGGGGATCGACCGGGGTGTCGGGCGGTACCCGAGCTCACGCACGGCCGTCTCGACCCGGGCACGGGTCGCCTCGGACATGCCCGAACGACCGTTGATCACCTTCGAGACGGTCGCGATCGAGACACCGGCGCGCTCTGCGATCGACGCCAGCGTCGGACCCGTCATTGGTGTGCGTGCCATGGAGCCTCTCCCTCGTCCCGCAGCGGGCAGCCGTCCGACGCGCCCAGCCTAGCGAAACAGTTTCGAATCGACGCGTTGACGACGCGTGGCCGCTCAGCCTACCTTCGGGGTCAGGGCGCACGACGCCGAAAGACTTTCGTCATCCCGATCTGCACTGGAGCACGTCATGACCACCATCCCGTTCACCGGCGACTGGATCGTCCGCGCACCCCGAGGCCCGTTCGCCGCCGTCCAGGGCGGTGCCGACGACTCGCTGGCCGTGACCCTCCCGCACGACGCCCTGCGCGATACCGAGCGCTCGCCGGACGCAGTCGCGAAGGGCGGGGCCGCCTACTTCCCCGCCGGCGCGTTCAGCCAGGTGAAGACCTTCGAGGTCCCCGCCGAGTGGTCCGGTCGCATCGTCCGGCTCGAGATCCAGGGCGCGTTCCGTCACGCGATGGTGTACCTCAACGACGAGTTCGCCGGCAATCGTGCCGACGGCTTCGCGCGCTTCTTCGTCGAGCTCACCCCGTTCCTCCGTTTCGGCGAGACGAACACGCTGCGCATCGAGACCCGCGCAGGGCAGGACTCCCGCTGGTACGCCGGAGCCGGCCTGCACCGCCCGGTCCTCCTGCACGTCGACGAGCCCACGCACGTCGAACCCGACGGTGTCCGCATCACGACGATCCGGATCGAGGACGACCAGGCGGTGCTCGAAGTGGCGACGACCATCGTCAACCGGGGTCTCACCAGGAGCGCGCGCGTCCTCGTGACGGAACTCGCCGGCCCGGACGGGAGCGTGGTGGAGGGCGAGCGCACGCCGGTCACCGTCGCGCCAGGCGGTAGCGCGCTCATCCGCCAGCGCCTGTACGTGCCGGACGCAGCCCTGTGGAGCGTCGACTCGCCGGCACTGTACTCGGCGAGGACCTCGCTCGAGGTCGACGACCGACCCGCCGACGAGGCGGCCGTCGTCCACACGGTCCACGGCATCCGCACGGTCACCGTCGACCCTCGGAAGGGTCTCCGCATCAACGGCGAGCCGGTGCTCCTGCGCGGCGCCTGTGTCCACAGCGACAACGGTCCGCTCGGTGCAGCGTCGATCGCGCGCGCCGAGGAACGGCGTATCCAGCTCCTCAAGGACGCCGGCTTCAACGCGATCCGCGCGGCCCACAATCCGGCGTCGCCCGCCATGCTCGACGCCTGCGACCGCATCGGCATGCTCGTCATGGACGAGGCCTTCGACATGTGGGGCCGGGGCAAGACGGACCACGACTACTCCCTCGACTTCGCGCAGTGGTGGCGGGCCGATCTGGAGTCGATGGTGGCGAAGGACATGAACCATCCGAGCGTGATCATGTACTCGATCGGCAACGAGATCGTCGAGGTCGGCACCCCGCACGGTGCGATCCAGGCGCGGGAACTCGCCGAGCACGTGCGCGCGTTGGATCCGACACGACTCGTGACGAACGGCGTGAACGCGACCCTGGCCGTGCTCGACGATCTGGACGGCATCATGGCGTCGGACCAGGGGTTGAACGAGCTGATGGGCGAAGCGGGCGCGAACATGATGAGCCTCATCGGTTCCTCCGACGCCGTCACGACGCGCACCGAGGAGTCCAGTGCAGCCCTCGACGTCCTCGGTCTCAATTACGCGGACGGCCGCTACGCGAGCGATGCCGAGCGGTTCCCGCACCGCGTGATCGTCGGCTCGGAGACCTTCCCGACGCAGATCGGCGACCTCTGGCCGCTCGTCGAGGTGAACCCGAACGTGATCGGCGACTTCACCTGGACCGGCTGGGACTACCTCGGCGAGGTCGGCATCGGTGCGACCTCCTACGCTGAGGACCCGGAGGCGAACGGCGCACTCGAGCGCGAGTTCCCGTACCTCACCGCGTGGTGCGGCGACTTCGACATCACCGGCTGGCGGCGGCCGGTGTCGTACTACCGGGAGATCGTCTTCGGCCTGCGGTCCGAGCCGGCCATCGCGGTGCTCCGACCGGAACACCACGGGCACACGATCACGATGCAGTCGCCGTGGGCATGGAGCGACTCGGTCGACTCGTGGACGTGGCCCGGTTTCGAGGGCGCGCCGGTGACGGTCGAGGTCGCCGCCGATGCCGACGAGGTGGCCCTACTGCTCGACGGTGTGGAGGTGGCGCGTGGGCCGGTGGGTGGACGCCGGCCGAAGCTCGCCGTGTTCGAGACCGTCTACCGGCCGGGCACGCTCGAGGCGGTCGCGTTCCGCTCGGGCGCGGAGGTCGGACGCACCGCGCTCGTCTCCGCCACCGGCCCGACCAGGCTCGTGGCGACCGCCGACCGGACGACGCTCCGCGCCGACGACACCGATCTCGCCTTCATCGCGATCGAGCTGCGGGACGCGGCCGGCGTCCTGGTCACCGGCGCTGACCGCGAGGTCTCGGTCAGCGTCGCGGGGGCGGGGCGGCTCGCGGGCTTCGGAACCGGCACCCCGAAGACGACCGAGCGCTTCGACGCGACCACGCGCACCACCTTCGACGGACGAGCGCTGGCGATCGTCCGGCCGAGCGGGCCCGGTGCCATCACGGTGACGGTGAGCGGCGCCAGCCTCGACGACGTCGTCGTGGATCTGGAGGCAGCGGCTCGCTGAGTCGCCCGATTCTGCACGGACATCGCCGTATTCCGTGCAGAACGGGGCGACTCAACGCCCCATGGATCTGAGCAGCAGCGAGGCGAGTTCGTAGCGCGCCCGTCCGACCGGCTCGCGAGGGTCATATCCCAGGATCCGGGTGAAGTGCTCGTGCTTGCCCTGCAACGTCGAGTGGTGCATGCCGAGCTCCTGCGCTGCTGACCGCACACTGTCGCCTCGCACCAGCGCGTCGAGCACCCGCACGGCACGATCGTCGAGTGCGGCGAGCGCCGAGACGTCCGGCACCCCAGCGGCGGTGGCGGCCAACTCCCGGACCGCGTCAGCGAGGATACCGAGGTCCGCGATGTCGACGACCCGGTGGGAGGCGTCCGTCATGCTGATGGCCAACTGCGCGTCCGCCCACGATCGCACCAGCTGGGTCGCGACGCCCGGGCGTCCGATCCCGGCGACGCCGTCGACAGTAGACGGTCCCGGCACCGAGTCGGGACCGCTGACGATCGTGGCCCGCAGCACGCCACCGGTGCCGACCGTGAGGGCCGACGGACCGCCGAGCGGGTGCACCGACGGTGACGTCGCGATCACCCGCAGGGTCGAGCCGGAGAGGGACAGTCGTTCGGCGGCCTGCGATCGTTCCGACTCGGAACGGTCGGCATCGAGCAGGATCTGCACCGACGAGTCCGCCTGCGGGTGACGCCGCGACCGCAGCAGGGCCACGGCGAGCGCGAACCGTTCGAGCACGATCGCGTCGTTGGCGTGGGCGACTCCGACGCGTTCCAACCAGACGGACCCGTCACCGGCGACCGTGCGCGTCGGCCAGTCCGCGGGGTCGACGGGCAGGCGGTGGCCGGCAGGATCGACGCGGACGGCGGCCTCGGGCGTACGCGCTCCTGCGGGCACCCCGGCCAGGACGGCTGCTCCGCGGGTGAGCGCCTCGGTGTTCACCCCGCCCGCGACGAGCGCGTCGAAGTAGGCGATGACCTTGAGGCCTTCACTCGCCTCGGGGTCCAAAGCGGTGAGGCGGCCGACGAGTTCCTGCATGGCGTCACTCCGATGTGCCTGTGACGACCCAGCATAGGGAACCGGGCCGTCACGGGCGATGCCCTCAGGGCGCGAGCAGGCGAGCGACCCAGGCGTTCCGGGCGGCGGTCATGGCCCGAGCGAGTTCGGCGTGCGGCGCGAGCATGTCGAATCCGTGGAACCCACCCGGCCACACGTGGAGCTCGGCTTGGACGCCGGCCTGCCAGAGCGACGTCGCGTAGGCGACGTCCTCGTCACGGAAGACCTCTGCACTGCCGCAGTCGATGAAGGCGGGTGGCAGGCCGGTCAGATAGGTTGCGCGTGCCGGGGCGGCATAGATGGAGACGTCGTCGCCTCCGACACGGTCGCCGAGCAGTGCGGTCCAGCCGGTGATGTTGCTGCCCCGGTCCCAGACGCCGACCCCGTCGATCTGCGTGGTCGAGACGGTGGCGTCGCGATCGTCGAGCATCGGGTAGATGAGGACCTGGCCGGCGAGCTCCGGACCGCTCC
The DNA here is from genome assembly GCF_050587365.1 of Plantibacter auratus. Lineage (NCBI taxonomy): Bacteria > Bacillati > Actinomycetota > Actinomycetes > Micrococcales > Microbacteriaceae > Plantibacter > Plantibacter auratus. Next base: position 626,128 of record NZ_JBOBFV010000002.1, read on the forward strand.
GATCGCGGGCCAGGAGCGCGACACCAGCGGCGAGCCCTCCACCGGCGCTCGCTCCCGCGATGATGAACCGAGCCGGATCGATGCCGAGTTCCTGCGCGTGCTCCGCCGTCCAGACGAGTGCGGCGTAGCAGTCCTCCACCGGGTACGGGTCGGGGAACTCCGGTGCGAGTCGGTACTCGACGGTGACGACCGTGGCGTCGAGTTCGACGATCCATGGCAGGAACTGGCCGAGCCCCACGAAGCGGTCGCCCATGACCATCCCGCCGCCGTGGGTGTGGAACACTCCGGGGCCGGTGCCGACCTTGCCGGCTCGCGCGAGCACGGAGACGGAGATCTCGGCACCCTCGTACCCGGCGATGGTCAGATCGCGGCGCTCGACCCCGGCCTCGGCGAGCATCTCGTCCACGGGGAGCGAGACCGGCGACGCCTGACGCAGCATCGGGATCATGTCGGCGGTGAGGGTCGAGGGCATCAGATCACCGACGGCGGCGAGGACCGCGGCGAGCTCGGGATCGAAGGGCGGGTGGTTCGCGGTCGCGGTCATGATGAACTCCAATGTCCACAGCGGATGACGGTGTCCCCAGTCTGCTGCTCGCGACGGCCCGACTCACCCGCCGAACGTGCCCGTCTTCCCGGCATCGCACCGCCATCTGGCGGGCTCCGCACGCGCTGAGTCGCCCGATTCTGCACGATCTCAGCCTGATTTCGTGCAGATCCGGGCGAACGAACGCGCCTAGTGCGGGTCGAGGCGGTTGAGCATCGCGACGGTCTGGTCGTACTCGCCGCGGACCTCGGCGTAGCGCAGGAACTTGACGTTCTCGACCTGGATCTCCGTGGCGTCGGGCTGCGACTCGATGAGGCCCATGACCTCGTCGGCGAACGCGTCGAGTGGCATCGCGAAGTCGCTCTCCTCCTGGCCGGGCATGAGCGAAGTGCGGACGGCCGGCGGGACGAGCTCGACGACACGGACGCCCGTGTCCGCCAGCTGGAGGCGGATCGACTCGCTCAGCATGTGGATGGCCGCCTTGCTCGCGTTGTAGGTCGGCGTCACCCGCAGCGGGGTGAAGGCGAGCCCGGACGATACGGTCATGATCGTCGCGTCCGGTCGGCTGCGGAGCTGCTCGATGAACGCACCGATGAGCCGGATGGGCCCGAGGACGTTCGTCGTGATGATCTCCTCGGCGGTCGCGACGAAGTCGGAACCGGTCCAGTCCTCCCCGCGCATGACGCCGGCCATCGTGATGAGCACGTTCATCTCCGGGTGCTCCGCGATGACCTGCTTCGCCGCGGCTTCGATGCTCGCAGGATCTGCTGTGTCGATCCGCACGGTGTGGAGGCCGGGCTCGTCGGCGGCGATCGACTCGAGGAGTTCGGTGCGTCGCCCGCCGATGATGACGGTGTTGCCGGCTGCGTGGAGGCGTCGTGCGAGAGCGAGGCCGATGCCGCTCGTCGCGCCGGGGATGAAGACGGTGTTTCCGGTGATCTGCATGGATCGAGTCTCCGTCGGTGACGACGGCCGCACCAGGGTGCGGCGATCCATGGATCCGCGATCCCTGGATCGCCTGGCCGCGGAGGCGGATACTGGCGGGATGGATCGCCCAGCGCTCGCCGACTTCCTCCTCCGACACCGATCGGCGTTGCAGCCCGCGGACGTCGGTCTGAGCAGCGGACCTCGGCGACGGACGGCCGGGCTCCGACGCGAGGAGGTCGCACAGCTCGCAGCGATGTCGACCGACTACTACGCGCGGCTCGAGCAGCAGCGGGGTCCGCAGCCGAGCACGCAGATGCTGGGTTCGCTCGCGCGGGCGCTCCGATTGAGTGCAGAGGAACGCGACTACCTGTATCGGATCGCCGGACACAACGCGCCGACCCGCCTCGCAGCGACCGACTACGTCGCGCCGGCGCTTCTGCGCGTCCTCGACCGGCTCACCGACGCACCCGCGCTGATCCTGTCGGCGCTCGGCGAGACGCTCGTCCAGAATGACCCGGCCCGGGCGCTGTTCGGCGATGCGAACCGGTACCGGGGCCTGGAACGCAGCGCGATCTACCGCTGGTTCCTGCACCCGGAGGAACGCGAGCGATACCCCGCCGAGGACCGGGACCGGCAGAGTCGAGCGCAGGTCGCGTCGCTGCGTGCGGCCTACGGCTCGTTGGGGGCGCAGTCGCCGGCGGGCGACATCGTCGAGGCCCTCACCGGGCACAGTGAGGAGTTCCGGCGGCTGTGGGCGACGCACGAGGTCGGGCGGCGCTTCGAGGACCACAAGGTGCTCATCCACCCCGAGATCGGCCCCATCGAGCTGGACTGCCAGGCCCTGTTCACCGAGGACCAGTCGCAGGCACTCCTCGTCCTCACGGCCGCGCCTCACACACCGGCGGAGGGCAAGCTCAAGCTCCTCGCCGTGCTCGGGACGCAGACCTTCGAGGGTGCGCGGTAGCGGAAGCGCCGGCCGAACGGTTCAGGCCGTCGGTGCTGTCCGCAGCTTCCGACGCCGGACAGCCCCGCCGATCGCGACGCCGACGACCCCGACGATCACCGGGACGACCAGGCCGAGGACGACGACCGCGAGGAGCGCCAGGACGAAGCTCGGCATCAGCCCGCCGCCGATCAGGTCGACCACGAGTAGCGGGATGAACGCGAGCAGCACGAGCCATGCGAGCCCCGGCTGACGCGACACCGCGAGGATGCCGACCGCGAGCCAGACACCCGCACCCCACAGCAGGAGGCCGAGGGTGAAGCGCCAGGAGTCGTACGCCTGGTACGGCAGGAGTTGCGGACCGGGTGCGGCCAGATCCGGGTTGCCGATCACGACCAGCGAGGCGACCACGAGGCCGAGAGCGGCGAGTACGAGGGCAAAGACACCGAAGACACGCACGGCTACCTCCTAGGGTCACGAATTCGATCAGATGTGGCCCAGCCAACCACACCGAGGGGAGATGTCCCCATTCCCTGCCTGTCGCGCACCGCGTACGTTCGAGGGATGAGCGACGACGGACGCACCGAGACCGGCGAGCAGTCACACACACCAGAGCAGGACAAGCTGCTGATCGAGTGGCTGGAGATCATGCAACCACGCCTCGCACGATTCGGGGACTTCCTCACACCGCGCGAGGTCGTCACCGATTACTCGCGGGACTCGCTCGTCTCCCTCGAGCGGCTCATCCTCCACCGTTGGCCGGACCGCCACGCCTTTGCGCAGGAGCAGGACACCGATTTCAACGACGGTGCCACGCGATACATCGGCGAGACCTACCTGCGGATCGGCGGCGGCGGGTGGTTCGTGAACCACGATCCGAAGTTTTTGTACTCGGGTCGGCTCTGCATCCTGCTCGACGTCGAGATGCCCGTCCCGATCTCGCCGCTCAACCTGATCATCACGATGTTGAGCCGGCGCACCGGCAATGTCCTCACAAGGATCTGGGACGGGCAGACGACGAACGTCACCGAGCGGCGTCTCACCGAACCGGGCTGGGAGCCGACGCGCGAGCCGTTCCCCGGCGCGATCCCGATGTCCCGCTTGAGCTCAGCCCTCACGCCTTCCGTCCGCTGACCCCCAGGGTCTCAGCCACCCACGCGGTCGAACGGCCAGGCGAGATGTGCTGGACTTGCCTGATGACCACACCGCTCGAACGCGCGCTCGTCCTGCAGGCGATGCACGTCCCCGGAAACCCGCTGATCCTGCCGAACGCCTGGGACGTCGCCTCCGCCCGCGCCATCCTGGCGTCCGGCGCCCGCGCGATCGCGACGACGAGTGCCGGGGTCGCCTGGTCGCTCGGGCACCGCGATGGGAACGAGCTGACCCGCGACGTCGCCCTCGATACCGTGCGACGGATTGCATCCGCGGTGCCCGTCCCGCTCACCGCGGACATCGAGGGCGGCTACGGAGAGACACCGGACGAGGTCGCCGGCACGACCGCCTCCTGCATCGACGCGGGCGCCTCCGGGGTGAACCTCGAGGACTCCCTCCGCCCGATCGCGGAACAGGAACGACGGATCGAGGAAGCACGGTCTGCCGCTGACCAGGCCGGGATCCCCCTCTTCATCAATGCCCGGATCGACACGCATCGACTCGGCGACATCGGAGACGACCGTTGGTTCGACGAGACGGTGACGCGTGCCGCTGCGTATGCACGGGCCGGCGCGAGCGGGATCTTCGTGCTCGGTGCCCTCCGAGCCGACACGATCGAGCGGCTCGCCGATGCGACGACGCTGCCGCTCAACGTCGCCTTCGGTCCGGGAACGCTGACGATCAGCGAGCTCGCGAGAGCCGGCGCGAGTCGCATCAGCGCTGGTTCGTCGATCGCGGAAGCCGCTTACAGCCTCGCGCAGCAGTGGGCGACGGCGATGCTCGAGACGCCCGATGCAGCTCCCGCATCACCGCCCACGCTCGGCTGGGCCGCACTGAACCAGCTCATCCGGGACTGAACCCCCGACGGGGTCAGCGGTACGACGACCACACGTCGCGGATCGCCTCGAGCTGTCGGTCGATCGTGAAGCCGGAGATGTCCAGGACGACGTCGACCTCCGGCGGCGATGCGAGCAGGTCGTGCAGCAGATCGAACTCGGCGTCCGTCAGATACGCGGGGCGCGTCGCTGCACGTGCTCGCCGGCCTCACGGACTCGACGGGATCACCGTCGCCGTCGCGCCGTCGATCAGCAGGGCCTGATCGTCGCGGAGCGGGACCAGCGGGTAGTCGTCGGCGTACTGCTCCAGCGTCCGGCTGATGAGCTCCGGCGGGTACGGCGGCAACTGGCCGTCGGCGTGCGGGATCACCGTTCGGTCGATCAGCGCGAGCCCGGCGAATCCGGTGAGTGTCGGGCCGTCGGCAGGGTCGTCCAGGAGCGAGACTGGGGTGGCGTCCGGTCCGGCGATGATCGATCCGGCGCTGGCACCGATGTACGGCAGGCCCGCCCGCACGTGCCTGGTGATCACCGTGTCGTTCCCGGAGCTCCGCAACGCCTCGAGCAGGGCGAAGGTGCTTCCACTCGCGACGTAGACCGCGTCCAGGTCCGCCAGCGTGCGGTCGAGGTCGGCAGGCGCGGTCTCGCGGACGGTGACCCGAACGACCTCGTGGCCGAGGGCCTCCACCGACTCGCGCTCGGCGCGGACGAAGGGAGCCTCGGCGAACGCCACCTGCGCGTCGTCGACGTACCCGAGTCGCAGCCGACGACCCGCCGCATCGGTCGACTCGGCGAGGAACGGCGCCATGGCGCCCGGTTGGCGGGACAGCAGGAGGATCTTCACGGAGACACGCTAGAAGATACCGCCGACACGGCCGCTCCGGCCCTGTACCACCATCACCGCGAATGCGCGGGATTGGACCGGCTCCCGTGGCTGTGCTGGAGTGGACGTATGACATCACCGCAGGTCCTGGACCGGGAACAGGTCCGCGCCGCTGTGGACGTCGAGCAGCTCACCGAGGAACTCGGTGCAGCACTCCGCTCGTACACGGGCGAGGGTGCGCCGCAACGCATCCGCGTCCCGATCAACGACAACCTCACGGCCATGGTCCTCGTGCCCGGTCGCCACGAGGGCATCCCGGCCTACACGGTGAAGGTCCATGCGAAGAACCCGACCGCACGCGAGGCCGTGCACGGGACCATCCTGCTCCACCGCCTGCCCGACGGCGCCCTGTTGTCGATCATGGACAGCGGCTGGCTCACGGCACAACGAACCGCGCTCAGTGCCGCGTACGTCCACGACCACCTGACCGCAGCCGCGACACCGGGACCGGTGGCGATCATCGGAGCCGGCGTCCAAGGGGCGACCTTCGCGCGAGCCCTGCAGCGTCGACGCCCCTCGGTCGGATTCCGGATCCACGACCCGGATGCCGCCCGAGCCGAGTCACTGCGGGCCGAGCTGGGCGAGGGCTCGACGGTCGCGGCGACGGTCGAGCAGGCGTTGACGACGGCGACCTCGGCGATGACAGCGACCTGGGGACGCCGGCCGGTCGCCGAAGCCGCGGCGCTCGCGGCCTGCGAGCACATCACGGTGCTCGGCATGGACGAACCCGGCAAACGCGAGCTTCCCGAGGAGACCCTGGCGGGTGCGACCCGCTACGCCGACGACCCAGCCCTCGTCGAGCCGATCCTGCAGCGACCGACCACACCGATCAGCCTGGTGCTCCGGGGTGAGCGGATCGCCCGGTCCGCGCACGATCGCACCGTCTACCTCGCCGTCGGCCTGCCGATGCAGGACTGCGTCGCAGCCTGGCACGTGCACAACCGGGCGGGGTAGCCTGAACGCAGTGAACCGTTCTTCCTCTCTGTGACCCAGAGGCCTTTCAGCGACACCCGTTCGCTCCTCCCACGAGGGGCGGTGATTTCGTGCGCCCGGAACGGGAGCTCCCTGCGGAGTTCCCCTGCACCCCGGCCCCCATTCGAAACCACTCCGGAAAGAACACCCACGCATGACGTCCATCGACGCTTCCTCCACCCACTCCGACGGCCGCTCGGCGCTTCGCGCGAACTGCGCTGACTGCTTCGCGCTCTGCTGCACCGCCTTCGGGTTCCAACGATCGACCGACTTCCCGATCGACAAACCAGCGGAAACGCCCTGCCTCAATCTGGCGGACGACTTCTCCTGCACCATCCACGAATCCCTGCGTCCGAGAGGGTTCCGCGGGTGCACCGTCTTCGACTGTTTCGGCGCGGGCCAACTCGTGTCGCAGGAGCTCTTCGGCGGCACGAGCTGGCGGGAACGCCCCGACACGAGCGCCGAGATGTTCGCCACGTTCTCCGTCGTCCGACAGCTGCAGGAGATGCGCTGGTACCTCGTCGAAGCCGCCGAGCGGATGGCCTCGCCGGATATCGCCGACCACGCCCACCGCCTCGACAACAGCATCCAGGGGATCATCGGCGGCGGCACCGCCGTCATCCTCGACTGCGACATCGCTTCCCTTCGCGACGAGGTCCGACACGTGCTCGTCGAGGCCAGCGAGGAGGCACGTGGCGGCTACCTCGCGACCGCCGAAGCCGAGCAGCACGACGGCCTGCACCCCTCCGCCGACCTGGCGGGCCGCGATCTGCGAGCACGCCGACTGTGCGGGGCCGACCTCCGCGGTGCGACCCTTATCGCCGCGGACCTCCGCGGCGTCGACCTGTCCGGGGTCGACCTGCTGGGCGCGGACCTTCGAGGCGCGCGCCTCGACGGAGCCGACCTCTCGGACACCCTGTTCCTCACCCAGATGCAGCTCAACGCGGCTCTCGGCGACGAGTCGACGCTCTTGCCGACCACCCTCGACCGACCGGGGCACTGGACGACGGCGAGTCGCGCTTCCTCCCCGACAGATGGGGAGTTGTCCCCGTAGGCCTCGGGCGGCCGTCCCCGATACCGTCGATGACATGATCCGCATGCACCGCACCCTCGCCCTGACCGCCCTCGTCGCAGCGACCGCCGGGATCGCCCTCACCGGCTGCTCGAGCCCGCAGCAAGCCCCCGACGACGCCCTGGCGCTCGGCACGGGTGTGGCCGTCGAGGTCGGGATGGGCGTCGAGATGTCGTTCGCCATCGACGACGTCCGAGAGGGGAAGCTCAGCGACCTCGCCGAGATGGGCGTGCAGTCGACGCCGTCGGACGAGGGGAAGACCCCGTACTTCGTCACCTACTCGGTCACGCTGACGGACGGCGACATCAAGGACGCCGACCGCTCCGCACTTCCCGTGCCGACCACGGACGAATGGAAGCTCAGCGGCACGGGCAGCTACCAGCCCATCAAGGTCCTGGGTCAGTTCGACTGCACTCCGGACGGCAACGCGACGGCCGGGGTGTCCCCCGACGCCCCGCTCGTCGCCTGCCAGGCCTTCCTCGGCGACAAGGACGCCCTGCCCACGGTCATCGAGGTCAAGGACCTCGGCACCTGGGCGACGAAGGACTGAGCTCCCGCGACTCGAGCTGCACCTGCACCGGCGAACGGTCTTCCACCGTGCGCCGGTGCAGGGTAGTGTCTGCCGTGCGATAAGCGAACAGCGTGTTCCATTATCGAATTCTTGACGATGAAGTGAGGAATCGATGCAGTTCCACCACCACGGCTATGTCTCCGGTGATCCGCGCGTCCTGCCCGCAGCGGGCGTCGGTGTCGACCGGCCCGATGACCTCCCGGAGGAGATGGACGTCCTCATCGTGGGCAGCGGGCCGGCCGGCATGATCGCCGCCGCCCAGCTGTCCCGCTTCCCGACGATCACCACGCGGATCGTCGAGCGCCGACCGGGACGCCTCGCGATCGGCCAGGCGGACGGCATCCAGGCGCGCAGCGTCGAGACCTTCGACGCCTTCGGCTTCGCCGAGCGCATCACCGCCGAGGCGTACCGGATCACCGAGATGGCGTTCTGGAAGCCCGACCTCGACGACCCGAGCCGCATCGTCCGCGGCGCACGCCCGCTCGACGACACGACGGGCGTCAGCGAGTACCCGCACCTCATCGTGAACCAGGCTCGCGTGCTCGACTACTTCGCCGAGTACATGGCGAACGCCCCGACCCGGATGCGCCCCGACTACGGGTGGGCGTTCCAGGGACTCGAGATCGACGACGACGCGGAGTACCCGGTCGCGGTCACGCTGCTGGACACGAGCGATGAGTCCTCCGGCGAGAGCAGGACCGTCCGCGCGAAGTACGTCATCGGGGCCGACGGCGCCCGGAGTGCCGTCCGCCAGGCGATCGGCTGCACCTTGGCCGGCGACCAGGCGAACCACGCGTGGGGCGTCATGGACGCCCTCGCGGTCACCGACTTCCCCGACATCCGCACGAAGTGCGCCATCCAGTCGGGTTCCGGCGGCAGCATCCTGCTCATCCCCCGCGAGGGCGGGCACCTGTTCCGCATGTACGTCGATCTCGGCGAGGTGCCGTCGGGCGGCAGCGAGGCCGTGCGGTCGACCTCGATCGAGCAGATCATCGACCACGCGAACACCATCCTGAGCCCCTATCGGCTCGACGTGAAGCACGTCGCCTGGCACAGCGTCTACGAGGTCGGCCATCGCCTGACGGACCGCTTCGACGACGTCCCGCTCGACGAACTCGGCACGCGCACGCCGCGCGTCTTCATCACCGGTGACGCCTGCCACACCCACAGCGCGAAGGCCGGCCAGGGAATGAACGTGTCGATGCAGGACGGGTTCAACCTCGCGTGGAAGCTCGGACATGTGCTCGAGGGCCGCAGCCCGGAGAGTCTGCTCGCGACCTACTCGGCCGAGCGGCAGGTGGTCGCGCAGGACCTCATCGGCTTCGACCGGGAGTGGTCGACGCTCATGGCGAAGCGACCGGAGGAGTTCGCCGACCCGTCCGAGCTCGCCGACTTCTACGTGCGCACCGCGGAGTTCCCGGCCGGCTTCATGACCGAGTACAGCCCGTCGGCGATCGTCGGCGAGGCGACCCACCAGCACCTCGCGAGTGGCTTCCCGATCGGCAAGCGGTTCAAGTCCGCCCTCACCTCGCGCGTCGCGGACGCCAACCACATCCATCTCGGACACCACGCCACGGCCGACGGGCGCTGGCGGATCTACGTCTTCGCGGATGCCGCTTCGCCAGCGTCTGGCCGATCGGCGGAGCTCGCCGCCTGGCTGCAGGACGACCCGGAGTCACCGCTCCGCGCGGTGCCTGACGGCGTGCGGGCCGACGACTGGTTCGACGTGAAGATCGTCTACCAGCAGCGCCACACCGACATCGACCTCGGCACCGTTCCGCCGGTGTTCCTGCCGCGCGTCGGCCCGTTCGACCTCATCGACTACGAGAAGGTCTACGCCCGCCATCCCGACGTCGACATCTTCGCCGGGCGCGGCGTCGACCGAGCGGGTGCCGTCGTCGTCGTGCGTCCGGACCAGTACGTCGCCCACGTGCTCCCGCTCACGGCCACCGCGGAGCTCGCGGCGTTCTTCGACGGCGTGATGGGACGGCAGACGACGCACTCCTGATCGTCAGGCGAGCTCGGCGTCGATGTCGGCGAGGTCCAGGACGAAGCGGTACCGGACGTCGTTGCGGGCGAGCCGGTCGAGCGCCACGTCCACGTCCGCCGCCGGGACGAGCTCGACGTCGGCCGTCACACCGTGAGCGCCGCAGAAGTCCAGCAGGTCCTGCGTCCACCGGTGACCGCCACTGCCCGACGATGTCAGTCGCTTCCGGCCGAGGAGCAGGTCCATCGTCTGGATGGAGATCGGTCCGAGGTAACCGAGCGAGCACAGGGTCCCGTCGAGGTCGAGGACGCGGAGGTACGGTGTGAGGTCGTGCTCCACGGAGACCGTGTCGATGACGAGGTCGAGACTGCCGGCCGCTGCGGCCATCGCCTCGGCGTCGGTCGAGACCACCACTCGGGAGGCCCCGAGCCGCAGCGCGTCGGTCGCCTTGCCCTCGGAGGTGGTGAAGACCGTGACGTCGGCGCCGAGCGCGTGGCCGAGTCGGACGGCGAGGTGCCCCAGACCGCCGAGGCCGACAATGCCGAGCCGCGTCCCCTCCCCCACGCCGTTGGTGCGGAGCGGCTCCCAGACGGTGATGCCGGCGCACATCAGGGGTGCCACACCCGCCGGATCCAGGGAGGCCGGGCGGTGATAGACGAAGCTGTCGCGGACGACATAGCGCCCGGAGTAGCCGCCGAGCGTCGTGCTCCCGTCGATGCGGTCCCGGCCACCGTAGGTGAGGGTCGGGAACTCCAAGCAGGAGTTCTCCTGGCTGCGCAGACACATGGTGCAGGTACCGCACGAGTCGACGATGTTGCCGACGGCGACGGCATCGCCGGGGGCGAAGGACGTCACCTCGGAGCCGACGGCGACGACCTCCCCGACGAACTCGTGTCCGGGCACGAGTCCGGCCGCGGGTCCCGCGGAGGCGAGGGCGTGCAGGTCGCTGTGGCAGACGCCGCAGTGCGTGACCCGCACGTCGACATCGTCCGGGCGGAGGTCGCGGCGATCGATGACGGTCGGTCGGAGGGAGCGGGGAGCAGCGGTGGACATGAGGGCGGTTGTGCGCATGGGCTGATACTACCTACTAGTTGGTAGTGTCGCTACACTCGAGCGATGAACACCGCAGAACAGACTCGTCAGCGCATCCTCGACGCCGCGACCGAGGAGTTCGCCACCCACGGCATCGCCGGCGCACGGGTGGACAGGATCGCCCAGCGTTCGGGCATGAGCAAACCGATGATCTACGCCTACTACGGCGCGAAGGACCAGCTGTTCGACGCCGTCTTCCACGCCCACGTCATCGCGAACGGCGACCGCGTGCCGTTCACCGCCGCCGAGCTCCCCGAGTACGCGGCCCGGCTGTACGACGACTACCTCGCCGATCCGGCGCTCGCCCGCCTCGTCATGTGGAAACGGCTCGAGCGCGAGAGCACCGGCTACCTCTACAGCGGCCTCGAGGACCACGACCTCCGCCACCTCCAAGACATCGAGGCCGAGCAACGAGCCGGGTCGATCCGCGCCGACCTCGACCCGACCGACGTGTGGGCACTGCTCATCTCGACCGCGGCGACCTGGGCCCAGGCGTCCATGACGGTCGTCGCCACGTCCGCCGACGCACCCGAGGTGCACCAGCGCCGGCGCGCGGCACTGGCTGCGATGATCCGCGACGGTCTCTGCGCTCAGGAGTAGCGCGGCGAGGATCAGTACGACGGCGAGCGCCGCGGTGAGCACCGTCGTACCGACCACGAGGAGGGCCACGATCGCGCTCAGCCCCAGCAGGACGGCGATCGCGAGTCGCCGTCGTACACCGGTCGCGACCGGGCTCGGAACCTGCTCGACACGGGCGAACACCGTCGCGACCAGTGCGGTCAGCGTCAGTGCCACCACCAGCCAGAGGGGCCGTCCGAGCCACCACCCGAGGCTGTCCGGCGCGGGGAGGACCATGCCGGTCGTCAGCGCGAACACGGCGGACGCGCCGGCCATGGCGAGGAGTACCGGCATGTGCCAGAGGTAGATCGTCATGGCGCGACGGGTGACGAAGTCGGTCACGAACGCGATCCGGCGACGCGCGCTCAGCCGAGTCAGTCGTTCGCGGACGAGCGACAGCAGTGCCGTGTGGGCGACCCCGACGAGGAGCAGCGCCGCGGTGGGCGGGTTGATGTTCGCGATGAGGTCACTGGAGTACACGCCGGTCCACCACGTGAGCACGAGGACGACGACCGCCCCGACACCGGCGAGCGCCCGGACACGCCGGCTGAGCGCACCGATCGAGCCGTCCGCCAGGAAGAACCCGAGTTGCTGGAGCGCGGTCCAGACGAGGACGAGGTTGATGAATCCGAGGGCGTCGAGACCGGTGGTCGCACGCAGGACGTCGACCAGCACGGCCGTGGTGGCGAGCGACACGATCGACGGGAGCGGTGCGCGCTCGTGGGCGGCGGCGAGCGCAGGCAGCAGTGCCTGGCAGAGCAGGAAGACGCCGAGGAACCAGAGTGGCTGGCCGAACCGGAAGCCGGCCATGGCGACGAGGTCGGCGGGGACACCGGCCACGGTCAGCATCGTGAGGGCAGCTCCAACACAGCTGATGGTGACGACCGCGGGGAGCAACAGGCGATGGAGCCGCGCGGCGACGAACGCCGAGGCCGGCGCGCCGTGCGACCGGTGGCGTCGATACGCGAGCAGGCCGGCGAACCCGCCGATGACGAAGAAGAGCGGCATGACCTGGAGGATCCAGCTGAGCGGGGCGATCCAAGCGGTGCCGTCACTCGCGTTCTCGAACACGGGACCGGCGGAGGTCACCGTCACGCCGACCATCATCGCGTGCAGGACGACGACACCGACGATGCAGCAGGCACGCACGAGGTCGATGCCGCGGTCGCGTTCGCCCCTGGTTCGATCGGGCCCGGTGCGGACCGGTCTGGCGCGATCGGTTCTGGCGTTGATCGGTGCTGCGTGGGTGATGGCCATGACGGTCCTCCTCGGTGATGTCCGAGGAGGTTATGAACGCGGCACCCGAGGGCACATCACCCGGCGGTGTCGTCGCGCCCCGTACCCAGGGGTGAGGCGCCGACGCGCGGGGTCCGGGTCAGGACGGGGCGACGAGTCCGGTGTCGTAGGCGAAGATCACGGCCTGCACGCGGTCGCGCGCGCCGACCTTCGCGAGGACCTTGCCGACATGGGTCTTCACGGTCTGTTCCGCGATGAACAGGGTCGCGGCGATCTCGCTGTTCGACCGCCCATGGCCGATGAGGACGAGCACCTCGCGCTCGCGCTCGGTGAGCTCCGCCAGCCGCGCGGCGCCATGCGAGGCTCGAGGCTTCTGCGCGGCGAACTGCGCGATCATCCGCCGGGTGACGCTGGGGGCCAGCAGTGCGTCACCGGCCGCGACCACCCGCACGGCGTGCACGAGGTCCTCGGGCAGCGCGTCCTTGAGGAGGAAGCCGCTCGCCCCGGCCTGCAGGGCGTCGTAGACGTAGTCGTCGATGTCGAAGGTGGTGAGCATGATGATGCGAGGGACCTTCGCCGCCGGGTAGCCCGGGCCGAGGATGCGCTTCGCCGCCTCGATGCCGTCGAGCTCGGGCATGCGGACGTCCATGAGGATCACGTCGGGGTCGAGGCGTGCGGACAGTTTCACGGCTTCCGCGCCGTTCGCCGCCTGACCGGTCACCCGGATGCCCTCGTGGGCGTCGAGGAGGGCACCGAACCCGGCGCGGACCATGGCCTGGTCGTCGGCGATGAGGACGTCGATGGTCACGGGCGATCCTTCGTGGAGACGGGTCGAGAGGGGGACGAGGGTGTCGAGGTCCGTGGCTCGGACGACACGGCGACCGGCAACGTGGCGACGACGCGCCAGCCACCCTCGCCGTCCGGCCCGGCGCTCAGGCTACCGCCGAGGAGTTCCGCACGCTCCAGCATGCCGCGCAGGCCGTGTCCGGCCCCGTGTTCACCAGCCGACCGGGACGCTCCGTTGTGGATGCGCAGGTGCACCGCGGCGTCGTCGACCCGGACGTCCACGGCGACCGGTGCGCCGGGCGCGTGCCGTACCGCGTTGCTCATGCCCTCCTGGACGATGCGGAAGGCGGCGATCTGCACAGACGGCGGGACCTCGGCGCCGTCGGTGTCGGTCACCTGGAGGGTGATGTCGGCGCCCACCCGGCGCAGGCTCTCCGCGAGCGCCGGGAGATCGGCGATGCCCTGCTGCGGCGTCAACTCGGCCACCTGATCCTCGGTCCGCAGGACGCCGAGCAGGCGACGCATCTCCACGAGCGACGCCCGGGCGGTCGCTGCGATGTCGTCGAACTCCGCCGTGGCTTCGTCCGCGAGGCCGGGCACCCGGTACTTGGCGGTCGAGGCCTGCACCTGGATCACGGACATGCTGTGTGCGACGACGTCGTGCAGCTCGCGGGCGATCCGCGTGCGCTCCTCGACGAGCAGCCGCCGCGACTGCTCGGTGGCCGAGACCTGGCGCTCCCGGTTGAGCTCCTCGCCGATGCGCACGCGCCCGGAGACGAGGAGCGCGACGAGGAACGCCACGGCAGCGATGGAGGACGCGACGATGAGGTCGGCGGCCATGGCGGTCGGGTCGGCGGCGGACGGCACGAGCAGCGCTGCGACGAGTGAGCCGGCGATGTTCACGAGCAGGGTGATGAGCCCCGGCAACCAGCCGTGCAGGAAGGTGACGGCCCCGACGAGGACGGCGAACGCGATGAGCGCGGGTACGGACCACGGCCACGGCCAGACCGGGTCGTGATCGGCCGAGGCGATGAGCGGGAGCACGAACGCGGCGGCGGCGAACAGCGCGATCGCGACGCGCGGAAGGACCACGGAGAGGACAGGTGCCCCGCAGATCGCGGCTCCGAGGAGGAACGACGCCGGGAGCACGGTGCCGTAGAGGAGGCTCTGGATCGGCACGAGGACACTGAGCAGGACAACTCCGACGCCCGCGAGGACGATGAGGATGACGGTCCGACGAGTGATGCCGGGCGACGTGCGATCCATGGTCGTCATTCTCCCACCAGCACCAGGACGGGGTGGTCGTCCGCCTCCGCCTCCTCGGTCCCACTCGCCCCGGCAGCGGCCTCCGAGCGCTCGCGACGACGACGACGCGCCGCTGCGACCCGGTCGACGACGAGACCGAGGACGAGCGCCACGGCGACCCCGATGACGGAGCTGAGGAACGGCTGGTCCTCGAAGAGCTTCCCGGCCACGACGCCGATGAGCGCGCTGTAGGCGGCCCAGGTCACGCCACCGATGACGCTCAGGGGCAGGAAACGACGCCACGGGTACCGGAGGGCACCCGCCGACATGTTGACGGCGACCCGTCCGACGGGGATGTAGCGCGCACCCAGGATGAGCGGCGCGCCCCGCCGGCCGAGGGTCCGCCCGGCCCGGTCGAAGGCCGCGGCGATGCGCGGACGCCGCATCCAGGCGAAGCGGGTCGTGCCGACGCCACGGCCGATGAGGTAGGCGAGGTTGTCGCCGATCGCCGCCCCCACCGCCGCGACGGCGCAGAGCAGCAGGAGGTTCGACCCACCGGTCGAGACGGCGACCGCCGCGGCGGCGACGAGCACCGTCTCGCTGGGGATCGGCGGGAAGAAGCCGTCGATCACGGCCGCTGCGAACATCACCAGGTAGAGCCATGGTGAGGTCACGGCGCCGAGGATGAGTTCGTTGATGACGTCCATGCTCCGACGCTACGAAGCGGACGGACGCCGGGCATCACCCTGGGGTATCGACCACCCCCTACCGCGGTGGTGTCCTCGGCAGGGGACGGTCGACCGCGGGGGCCGTCCGGGACTACTCGACGACGGCCGGGACCTTCGGCTCGGCGTGCCCGCGCGGGGCGAGCGCCTCGTGCGTGCTGATCTCGTACGCGTTCTCCGCGTGGAGGGCGACGTCGAGCCCCTGCGCCTCGGTCTCGGCCGACACCCGGATGCCCATCGTCTTGTCGAGGACCTTGGCGAGCACCCAGGTGATGGTGAAGGTGTAGGCGAAGACGGCCACGATCGCGAGCGCCTGCTTGCCGAGGAGGAGGAAGCCGCCGCCCGCGAGGAGTCCCTCGCCGCCGCTGGGCGCGAGCGGCACCGCGAGGACACCGATGAGGAGACCCCCGACGACGCCGCCGACGAAGTGGAGGGCGGTGACGTCGAGGGCGTCGTCGAAGCCGAAGCGGACCTTGAGGCTGACGGCGAAGTAGCAGACGACCGCGGCGGCGGCGCCGATCGCGAGCGAGCCGAGCGGGGTGACCGCGCCGCAGGAGGGCGTGATGGCGACGAGTGCGGCGATCGCACCCGAGCAGGCGCCCAGCGTGGTCGGGTGACCGTCGCGCAGCTTCTCGACGACGAGCCAGACGATGACGCCGGCGCAGGTGGCGGCGACGGTGTTGAAGACCGCGACGGCGGCGTTGTTGTCGGCCGCACCGAGGGCGCTGCCGTCGAAGCCGATCCAACCGACGAAGAGGAGTCCGGCGCCGAGCAGGGTGAGCGGGAGGCTGTGCGCCTTGGGCTGCGAGGGGAAGCCGTTGCGCTTGCCGAGGACGATGGCGAGTGCGAGGGCGGCGACCCCGGAGTTGACGTGGATCGCGGTGCTGCCCGCGTAGTCGATCGAGCCGATCGTGTTGGCGAGCCACCCGCCCTGCACGCTGCCGTCGGCCGAGTCGAAGGCGAAGACCCAGTGCGCGACCGGGAAGTAGACGAGCGTCGACCACACACCGGCGAAGACCATCCACGCGCCGAACTTCATCCGACCGGCGGCCGCTCCCGCGACGATCCCGATCGTGAGACCGGCGAACATCAGGTGGAGTGCGGCGAGCGCCAGCGGCGGCAGCGTGCTCCCCTCCGGCGCGACGAGTAGTTGGCCGAGGCCCGGGTACTCGGTCGGGTCGCCGACGAGTCCGAGGCCGCCGATGCTGTCACCGAACACCATCGAGTAGCCGAAGGCCACCCAGAGGATCCCGACGAGACAGAACGACGCGAAGATCATCATCATCGTGTTCATGGTGACGCGACGGCTGACCATCCCGCCGTAGAACATGGCCAGGCCGGGCAGCATGAGCGCCACGGCCACCACCGCCGTCAGGAGCCATGCCGTGTTGCCCGCGATTGCAGCCGTGTCCATCCGGACCTCCAGGGTTCGCGCGGGATCCGAAACGGACGACCGCATTTTCAATAGGTCATCCAATTGTCACGATGACCGGTTTCAATGCAGTATCGAATTCGTTTCGTGTTCGTTACGGGATCAGCGGAGCGGGCACCCTCTAGCGGTCACGACGCGCCATCGGCAGATCAGCTGGCCGCGAGGTCAAGTTGGAGCGCAGCCCGCTCGACGTCGGTGAGTGCAGCGCGGTCGACCAACAGGCTGTGGAGGGTGGCGGAGGCGGTGCGCCGCGCGAAGGCCCTGATGCGGTCCGTCTCGCTCGCACCCTCGGCGGCCTCGACCGGCGGGTACTGCGCGGCGATGTCGCCGGAGCCATAGCGGTAGGCCTTCTGCATGCCCTCGTTGGCGTGGAGTGCCGCCGCTGCCGCCCACTCCGGCGTCTCGCTGCCGCCGAGGACGAGGGTCCCCTGCTCGACCCCGTCGCGGATGAGTCCGGCGATGAACGTGAACAACGTGCGGTAGTCGTCCCAGAACGACGCGAGGTCGTCGGGATGCTCCGCTGCGAGCCGCTCGATCTCGTTGTAGTCGAAGGGCGCCTCGCAGATCGCGACGCCATCCTCGTAGAGGACGCGGTAGAGCTTCGCGGGAACCTCAGCCTCGATCGGACCGAGGGCTTCCGCGGCGCCGACCGACTGGCGGTTCGAGGCGGCGGTCGCCCGCAGCACCTCGCGCTTGTTTGCGAACCAGTAGTAGAGCGAGGACTGCTTCATCCCGCACGCCTCGGCCAGCATCGTCATGCTCGTGCGCTCGTACCCGCGCTCCGCGAACAACCTGGTCGCGACCTGGATGATCTCCTCACGAGGATCCTCAGCGGCGATGCCGCTCGCGCGAGGACGACCGGGCGATGCTCCTGTGCGGCCGGCCATCGATCACCACTCCCTGCTCGCGGACACCTCCACCAATCCTACGGGCGGGCAGGACGGCTCACCTCTCGGCCAGCAGCTCCCGCATGGCCGCCCCGATCACGGCCGTCTCGGCCGCACGCACGCCAGGCCGCCCCGCGACATGGCCGAGGTCGGACTCGATCACCCGCACCTCGCTCCGACGCATCATCGCCGACTCCAGGACGTTGTCCTCGACGGTGAAGTAGAGGTCGGTCGACGACGGCATGACGATGCTCCGCGCGCGCACACCCCCGAGGGCCGCGGCGAAACCGCCCTCGACCCCTCGCCCGGGATCCGCCCGCTGCCAGGTGCACAGCATCGCGAGCAGGTCGTTCGCGTCCCACCGCTCGTGGTCGGCCGCCCAGTCCTCGAGGAGGTCTGCGACGTCGGCGTACCCGAGCTCACGGTAGGTGCCGTCGCGGAAGAACGCCTGCGAGTAGGCCCACCCCGCATACACCGTCCCGAATGCGCGGAGTCCGGCCAGCGGCGGTGTCGTGTAGCGGCCGCCATCGAAGGCCGGATCTGCCCGGAGCGCCGCCTCGACACCCGCCAGGAAGACGGCGTTGTGGGGGGAACACCGCGCGGCACCGGCGACGGGGAGGAACGCGTCGACGAACTCCGGGTACCGCACCGCCCACTCGTACGCCTGCAGCGCGCCCATCGACCAGCCGGCGATCAGCCGCCAGCGACGAACACCGAGGTGCTCGGCGAGCTGCCGTTGCGCACGGACGTCGTCGCCGATCGAGACCTCGGGGAACGCGGCACCGCGCACCTCCTCAGCCGCGTTCGACGGCGACGTCGAGACGCCGTTGCCGAACAGGTTCACCGAGACGATGAACCAGCGGGCCGGGTCGAGCGCCCGGCCCGACCCGATCCACGGCTCGTAGCTCGCGTGTGTCCCGGTGTAGTAGCTCGGGAGCAGGACGGCGTTGTCGCCGTCGGCGTTCAGCGCGCCCTGCGTCGTGTACGCGAGCCGCGCCTCCGGGAGGTCCGCGCCGGACTCCAGCGCGAACCTCCCGAGGTCGAGAACCTGGTGCATCGGGATCAGAAGAACTTCAGGTAGCGGGCGGTCTCCCAGTCCGACACGTGCGCCTGATACTCGTTCCATTCCTGGCGCTTGTAGTCGATGAACGCGTCGTACATCGCCTCGCCGAACACGGCACGCGACAGCGAGTCGGTGGCGAACTCGTCGACCGCCTCGCCGAGGCTGCGAGGCAGCATGCCGATGCCGAGCTGCGCGACCTGTGCCTCGGTGTAGTCGTACATGTTCTCGGTGTGCGGCGCTCCCGGGTCGAGGTCCTCACGGATGCCCTCGAGGCCCGCGGCGAGGATGAGTGCCGCCCCGAGGTACGGGTTGCAGCTGATGTCGGCCGCCCGGCACTCCACGCGCCCACCCTGGAGCGGCACGCGGAGCATGTTCGTCCGGTTGTTGTTGCCGTAGCTCACGAAGACCGGCGCCCAGGTGGAACCCGACATGCTGCCCTGACGCACGAGCCGCTTGTAGCTGTTGACCGTCGGCGCGATGACCGCCGAGAGTGCCGGCGCGTGCTTGAGGACACCGGCGATGAACTTGTAGCCGAGCTCCGAGATGCCGCAACCACGCGGGTCGTCGTCCGTCTCGAAGAGGTTCTCGCCGGTCTCGATGTCGGCGAGCGACATGTTGAAGTGCGCACCCGACCCGCTCCGGTCGGCGAACGGCTTCGGCATGAAGGTCGCGAAGTAGCCGTGCTTGCGGACGATCTCGTTGGCCATCAGCCGGAAGAACACGGCGCGGTCGGCCATGGTGAGCGCGTCGGAGTAGTTGAAGTCGATCTCGAACTGCCCCGGGGCGTCCTCGTGGTCGAACGAGTACACGCCCCAGCCCATCTCGGTCATCGCCTCGACCAGCTCGGTGAGCCAATCGAGGTTGTCGAGCGCGGCGGTCGCCGTGTAGCAGGGCTTCGCGAGGTCGTCGCGGTCGCTGACCTCGGCCACGCCCTCCGGGGTGTCCTTGAGGACGAAGAACTCGGTCTCGATCCCGAGGTTGAAGGTGAAGCCCATCTCGGCCGCGGCATCGAGCTGGCGCTTGAGGATGTTGCGCGACGCCGCCTCGAACGGCTCGCCCTTCGTGTAGAGGTCGCTCGCGAAGAAGGCGACGTCCTTCCGCCACGGCAACTGCACGGCGCTGTCGAGGTCGGGACGGGCGGAGAGCTCCTCGTCGCTGATCGCCTGCGGGAGGCCGTCGAGCGCGGCCCCCGTGAAGAGCTCCGATCCCCCGGCCATGCGCTCGAGGTGCGACAGCGGGACGAACTTGGTCTTGATGCTGCCGTGCATGTCCACGAAGCTCGCCATCGCGTACTTGACGCCGGCCTCCTGCAGTCGGGCGCGGACGGACTCCACGGTGGTAACGGTCTCGACGACGGTCATGGGATGCTCCTCCGGTTGCGTCGCTGCCTCGCCGCGACTGATTTCGATATTGTATTGAAAGTATGCGTGGGTGGAGTTTCGATGCAGTGTCGAAAATGTTTCCGGGGTGTGAACCCTGCGCCGAGGTGCACTGGAACGCCGAACCGGCGCCCGTCGCGAGTGCGAAGGACGCCGGTTCCGGGAGTCGTGGTTACGGAACGATGACCGCACGCCCGCGGATCGTGCCCGCGTGCAGGTCCTCGTAGGCCTTCGGGGCGTCGTCGAGCGAGTACGGCTGCACCTCGACGTCGACCTTGCCCGCCTTCGCGAGCTCGAAGACCTCGATGAGCTCGCTCCGCGAACCCCAGTACGGCACGCGCACGGCGGCATCGTAGGCGATCGACCCGAAGCCGACGGTGGCCGAACCGCCACCGATGCCGACGATCGTCACGTCGGCCTCCATGGCTGCGACTGCGGTGGCCGTGGCGATCGTCGGGTTGGCGCCGACGAAGTCGAACACCGCGTCGACCCCGACCCCGCCGGTCAGCTCGCGGATCTTGCCCGCGGCTGACTCGTCGCTGATGAGCGTGACGTCGGCGCCGACGTGCTTCGCCAGCTCGAGCTTCTCGTCGCTCACGTCGAGGACGATGACCGTCGCGCCGGAGAGCGCCTTGAGCATCTGGATGCCGACGTGACCGAGACCACCGGATCCGATGACGACGGCGAAGGTTCCGGCTCCGAGCTTCGGCAGGCTGCGCTTGATCGCGTGGTACGGCGTGAGGCCGGCATCGGTGAGCGACACGTTCTTCACGGGGTCGAGGTCGCCGATCGGCACCAGGTGACGCACGTCGTCGACGATCATGTACTCGGCCATCGAGCCCTGGCTGCCGAGTCCGGGAGGACGGATCCCCTCGGCGACGGCGTTCGTGCAGTAGTTCTCCTTGCCCTGCGAGCAGTTCAGGCAGTGACCACAGCCCCACGGTCCGTAGACGGCGACCGCGTCGCCGATCTGCAGGCTCGTCTCGACACCCTCACCGAACGACTCGATGACGCCGGCGCCCTCGTGTCCGAGCGTGAGCGGCAGCGGGTACTGCTGCGCGAGGTAGTCCTCCTCGGGGAGGCTCATGACGTAGTCGTCGGAGTGGCAGACACCGGCGGCGGTGACCTTCAGGAGGATCTCACCCGGCCCCGGTGTCGGCTTCTCGATCTCGACGACCTCGGGGGCCGAGCCGATCTTCGTGTACCGCAGTGCCTTCATGGTGAGACATCCTCCTCGAGCGTCGGAACCGCACGCCGCAGTCGCTCACTAAGCGACGTGTGTCAGATAAGTCTGACCGTTCCAGTATGCGCCTCGATCCGGCGGCCGGCACCCCGTTGACAGCGCCCTGGCACCGACACCCGTCAGCGTGGCTCCCAGGCCAGGACGACCTCGAGGAGCTCAGCTCGCGACAGCCCACTGTCGACCTGGAGGACCGGTTGCGGCAGAGTCACGAGCCAGGCCTCGTGCGACGCCCGACTCCGGCCGTCGAACGCAGGGTCGTCGTAGCCGCTCGCCCATTCACGGAACTCCCGCCACGCACGGTCGTCATGCGGTTCGCCGGCCCGCCGCTCGATCTCTCGGGCCTCCAGACGCCGCAGCCGCTCCGCCGGATCGAGGGTCACGAAGACGATCGCGTCGCATTCGGCGACGATCTCGTCACCCCAGCCGGACATCGAGCCCGACAGGACCCAGGCCTCGCGCGGTACGAACAGCTCGCGCATGAGTTGCACCCGCTCCGCGTCAGAACGCTTGGTGACATAGGGCGGGTCGGTCGGCACCCAGAAGTAGTCGTCGGCGTCGGCGTGCGGGACGGACCAGTGGTCGGCGAGCGCCCGCCCGAGCGTGGTCACGCCACTGCCACTCGCACCCATCACGTGCACTCTCGATCGTCGCATCCGTCCATTCTGACCGGTCGGACGCGGACGAGCTCAGGCGCGGTCGTGGAGGGTCAGCTGGTAGCCGTCCGGGTCGGCGAAGGTGAAGGTGCGACCGAACGGGCCGTCGATCGGCGCCGAGACGATCGTGTGGCCGTCGGCGACGAGGGCGTCGTGGATCTCCTGGACGTCCGTGGAGTGCAGCCAGATCGCCGCGCCGATCCCAGGCTGGGGTGCGGAGGCGAGATCGGTTCCGGGGACGATGTCGCGCAGGGCGAAGGCGGTCGGCGACGTCTCGAAGACGACCGCGTGCGGCGGGCCGGCCTGCGAGCGGACGAGGCCGAGGTACCGCTCGTAGAACGCCTGCGAGGCGTCGAGGTCGGCGACCTGGAGGGAGATGAAGTCCGGTCCGGTGACGGGCATGATGTGCGTCCATTTCTGTCGTGTCAGTTATCTGACACACTCAGCCTATGTCAGAATACTGACATGAGTCAAGACGGGATCGAACTGGACACCTCGCTGGGGTACCTCCTGAAGGAGGCGTCGAGCGCACTCCGCTCAGCCATGGAGGCGGTGCTGCGGCCACTCGGCATGACGATCACGCACTACTCCTGCCTCGAACTCCTCACCCAGCGACCTGGGCTGTCGAACTCCGAGCTGGCCCGCGGCGCCTTCGTCACCCGACAATCGATGAACGTGCTCCTGCAGGCCCTCGAGCGCGACGGCTTCGTCAGCCGCCCCGAACAGGCTCCCGTCGGCAAGGCGCTGCCGACCCGGCTCACGCCGCTCGGTCGTGAGCACCTCGCGCAGGCGACCGCTGCCGTGCGATCGGTCGAGGTCAGGATGCTGAGCGGCCTGACCGCCGAGCAGCAACGGGAAGCACTCGTCGTCCTGCGCAGCATGATCCGATCACTTCGCGACGACGAGCGCTGAGGCACCCGTCAGTCGGTGATGGGAAGGGTCTCCACGAACGCCTGGATCCGGTCCGCCACAGCGACCGGGACCTGCCAGGCCGTGAAGTGCGCCCCGCGATCCAGTTCCGTCCAGCTCCGGATGTCGCTGTAGGCCCTTGCCGCGTAGGAGCGCGGGAGTCCGCGTTCGCCCGTCTGCACGGCGACGGCCACGGGCACCTCGATCAGCGGGAGTTCGGGCTGCTTGGGGTGGTCGCGATACGGCCGGAACGATGATCCGATGCCCTGCGTGAACCAGTACAGCGAGACCGTGGTCAGCAGCTCGTCGTCGGTCCACCAGGTGCCGTCGCCCGCCCACGCGAGGAGCTTCTCCGCGATCCATGCGGCGAGGCCCACCGGCGAGTCGTGCAGGGCCGTCGCGAGGATCTCGGGCCTGGTTGCCTGCACACGGGCATAGGCGAGACCGCGAGCCCACTCCTGGTCGTGTCGATCGAGCCAGTCCTGCTCCTCGGCGGTGAGGTCGCGCGCTCGGGACGCCGACGGGAAGGCGGCATGCGTCGCGAACTGACCGATGACCGACTCGGGATGGAGCGCCGCAAGCCAGTCGCTCGTCGTCGACCCGACGTCCTCGCCGTAGGTGAGGTAGCTCGCGTGCCCCAGCACCTCGGTCATGAGTGCGTGCATGAGTTCGGCGACCACCGGGCCGGTGAACGGCCGGTCCACGAGGGGCGCTGAGAACCCGTACCCGGGCAGGGATGGGACGACGACCTCGAAGCCGAGTGTCCGGCCGTCGCCGAGGTCGACCGTGCGTCCTGCGAGTTCCCTCGCCAGCGGCAGCATCTCGATGAAGGAGTACGGCCAGCCGTGGAACGCGATCACCGGGACCGTCACCGTGACGCCGTCCGGTGCCGGTAGCCGCGCGACATGCAGCCGCTGCCCGTCGACCTCCGCCTCGAACTGCGGCACATCCTGAAGTTCGCGTTCGATGCGCCGCCAGTCGAAGCCGTCCCGCCAGTGGTCGACGAGCGACCGCAACCGGTCGAGCGAGAGGGCGCTCTCCTCGTCGGCGTCACCGATCGCGGCGGGGAGGCGAACCGTGTCGAGTCGCCGCCGCAGGTCTTCGAGGTCGGCATCGGGCACCTGGATCCGGAACGAGCGCATGCGGTCGACGCTAGAGCAGACGTCCGACAGGGATGAACGATGCGCAGCGACGGTGTGTGACCACGACGCCCTGGTATCATTTAGCTATAGCTAATGATCGGAGGAGTCGATGAGTACGCTGATTCGGGACACGATGAGCGCTGCGGGGACGAGCGGGGCCGAACTGGCTCGGCGCCTGCACGTCACGCCTGGGGCGATCTCGCAGCTCTTGAAGTCCGAGGAGGACGCGACGATCAAGCTGGCATCGCTCGAGCGGGCACTGCGCGCCCTGGGGAAGGACATCGTCATCAACGCGGTCGAGTCGTCATCACCCGCCGCTCGGTTCTCGCCCGCCGGGGTCTCCCAGGCGATGAGCGACGCACTCATCGAGGGAGATCGCACCTTCGCCCTCCGCCTGCTGACGCAAGCGGCGCAGAAAGTCGCAGTCGAGCCCGACCTTGCGACTGATCCGCTGTTCGCCAGACCTCCAGAGCAACTCCCGGACACCGGATGGGACACCCTGTTCCGGGCCCATTACGGCCGAGCACTGCCTGATGCGCTCACCGCACGATGGCCCGAGCTGACGCCGCTGCCCGAGCCATGGTTCGTCTCCCAGTTCGACAGCCTGCGGGAGCGTGCGCGCACCCGCTCGCCGGAGCACTTGCGGCGCCTCAACATCTTCATCGACGAGCAGAGCCTGAGCCGCGCGTGAGCCGTGAGCCGCAGTTGGATCCAGGTTTCGTCCGCCAGTTGATGCGGGAGCTCCGGACCTCCTAACGAACCGGAAGAAGCAGATCGCCGTCAGGCGCCGGATCAGTCGCCAAGCGGGCGTGCAGCTCGACATCGAAGCGATCGTCGCCGTACGCGAGCTTCTGCCGTTCGATGCCCTCGGGGAGGAAGCCGGCCCGTGTCGCGACCCCGCAGGACGCAGGGTTGTTGACCCGATGCCCCAGCTCCAGGCGGAACAGCCCCTCGCGGAATGCGTGATCGGCGACCGTCCTGACCGCTCGCGTCGCGAGACCGCCGCCCCGCGCACCCCTGATCAGCCAGTAGGACAGCCAAGCTGTGGAGTGCCGACGGTCGATCGCGGAGACACCGACGTTGCCGACCACCGAACCGTTGCGGACGATCGCCCAGTTGAGTCGGGACTCGGAGGAGGTCAGCGCGCGCTCGATGAAGTGGACGGCGTCCTGGACCGTCGACAGGTCCGCGTCGCCGAATTGCGGAGCCAGGTCGACGTTCTCGACGTAGGCGGCTTGGAGGGACTGCGCATCGTCGGCGTCCCACGGGCGCAAGAACGTGTCGACCATGCGTCCAGTCTGGCAGCCGTTGCGCTTCAACCCAGTGTGCGCATCCAGACCCGGAGGTCGGCGAGGGCCGTGAGGGCGACAGTGGCGTGATCGGCGTCGGGGTAGACGCGTGAGGTCACCGAGGCGCCGGCCTGTTCCTGCGCGGCGACGTAGGCGGCGGTCACGGCAGGCCGGATGAGCGTGTCCTTCGATCCCTGCGCGACGAACAGCGGCACGGTGATCCGCTCGGTCGGCGTGTTCTCCCGCAGGAGGTCACTCCACACGGGGGCCGTCGCCGGGTCCTCGGTCAGGAACGAGCCGATCATCGGGTCGGCGATGTCGTGCAGCTGCTGGTTCTCGCCGAGGAGACACAGCTTCGCCATAGCGGGCACGGCCGCCACTCCGGCCGGAGAGAGGATGGTGCTGAGCGGCTCCGCAGGGAGTCGGTCTGCATAGGCCTCGGCGTAGGCGTTGAAGGCGTAGGCCCCGATCGTGACACCGGAGACGTCGCGGATGTCGTCCTCGAGGAGCGCCGCCAGGTCGCTCGCCGGAGCCGCGACCGCGACGCCCCGCACGTCGAGGTCCGGCGCATAGGTGGCGGCACGCTGCGCCGCGAACAGGGCGCCGTGTCCACCCTGCGAGTGCCCCCACAGCACGACGCGGTCGCTCGCGCCGATGCCCTCGACGTGCTGCGCGGCACGGGCGATGTCGAGGACGTTCGCCGCCTCGGTCGCGCCGATGAGGAACGACGCCGGGCCGGGGATCCCCATACCCGCGTAGTCGGTGGCGACGACGACGTTGCCGTCCGCGAGGAGGTCGGTGAGCCCCTCGATGAGCGCGAACGGCGCGATACCGCTCGACGGCGCACAGTGCGGTGCGGTGCCGGTCGTCGGGTGCGCCCAGGACACGACCGTTCGGCTCCCGGCCGCCGCCGGTCCACTCGGTGCGACGATCAGGCCGGAGACGAGGATGTCGGCGCCGTCGACATCGGTCGAGTGGTAGACGACCCGCAGCGCCGTGGCACCGTCCGGCGCGCCGACGACGGGCTCACTCCGCACGATCGTCCCCGGCGTCGCGGAGGTCGACGCCGGTGTGGGCGTAGCCGACCCGTAGAAGCCCTCCACCGAGGACTCGACCGCCGCCCCCTCCCCCACGCGGACGCCGAAGTCGAGCAGCCGCGCGACGGCAGGTGCCGCCACGATGAACGCCACCAACGCGGCGACGCCGATGATCCGTCCGACCACCCGACGACGGGACGTGGGCGCCTGCTCGCGTCGTCCACCGTCGTCCGCTGGGCCGGGTTCGGAGCCACCGCGTGTCGCCATGACTCATACGGTAGACCGAGGATCGGACGGGCGCGATGTCGAACGCCCGCTGATGACACCGCCCGGCCTGGCGCGTACCATCATCCACACCGGGACTTCCCTTCCCGGTCGTGGCCCAGACCCCGCCGCCGCTTGAGCCGGCACCCGAATGTCTGGATCGCCGCGGCGGGGCTGGGACCATGCATCGGAGCTCTCATAGCCATCTTCCGAACAAGCCGCGCATTCCGTCGGGAGAGCGGGGTGAAGCGCGTAACATCGTCACTACCGGGCTCCCTCGCCCGGGTGTGGCCCAGACCCCGCCGCCGCTTGAGCCGGCACTCGGGTGCCTGGACCGCGGCGGCGGGGCTGGGTCTGCGGTCAAGCAGATGCAGCGGCAGCTTTCGAGCGCTCCGCCAAGCGGCCGTTCGCGGCCGTCGCAGCCGAGGTCATGCGCGCCAGGAAGGCGATGATGACTCTCGCCTCCTCAGGCGCGGTCTCGTGCAGGGTGCGCGCGATCTCCGCGCCGGAGAACGCGAGGAACCGATCGCTCGCGCGACGCGCCCCCTCCGTCGGACGCAGACCGACCCGGCGCCGATCGACCGTGTCACGATGACGGGTCACATGCCCGGCGGCCTCCAGCCTGTCGATCAGCACGGAAGTGGCCCCCGACGTGAGGCCGAGGTGGCGCGACAACAGCGCCGGTGACATCGGCTCCCCAGCCTGCTCCGCCCAGACGATCCGTCCGAGCGCGTTCGCATCCGACACAGGCAGATGCATCCACGTCGACAGATGGCGATTGAGCTCGTCGAAGGCGACGGCCCAATCCCGCAACCCCTGCATCATGGCCACCTCGCGGTCGGTCCACGCCCCGTCTACGGGGTCGATGTCATCCATACATTTACCTTTACTGTGTAGTATCTTGACTGTAAAGCAATAACGTCGACCGGTCGAACAGCGATCGGTCACACACGACAGAGAGATCAGCGATGACCGTACCGCATGCAATCATCTCGGGGGCCAGCATCGCGGGGCTCTCGGCCGCCTGGTGGCTCCACCGGACCGGCTGGGCCGTGACCGTCGTCGAGCGCGCGCCCTCCTTCCGCGACGGCGGGCAGAACGTGGATGTCCGCGGTGCCGCTCGGGACGTCCTGGACCGTATGGGCCTCATGGACGCGGTGAAGGCCGCCAACACCACCGAGACGGGAGCAGTGCTCGTCGACCGGAACGGGAAAGTCACCGCAGAGCTGCCCTCCGACGGGGTCGACGGCGCGACAGCCGAACTCGAGGTGCTGCGCGGCGACCTTGCGCGCACCATCCTCGACTCCTTGCCGACCGGAGTGGAGTTCTGCTTCGGCGAGTCCATCGAGCATCTGGACGGTGTCGACGCGGACACGGCGCAAGGCCGGCTCACGGCGACCACCACCACGGGACGAGTGCTGGACGCAGACCTGCTCGTCATCGCCGAAGGGGTCCGATCGCGCACTCGCGACCGTCTCTTCTCCAAGCCGGGGGAAGTGGACGCCCGGGACCTCGGCGTGACGATGGCATTCGGCACGATCCCGCGCACCCCTTCCGACGACGACCGATGGCGCTGGTACAACGCGATCGGCGGCCGTCAGGTGCACCTGCGACCCGACCCGTACGGCACGACTCGCGCGATCCTCGCGTACGCCGGCCGAGACGATCTGGCCGGCCTCGAGCGGGGCGCCGTGCAGGCGCGTCTCCGCGAGCGATACGCGGACGCAGGCTGGCAGTCCGAACGCGTCCTGGACGGGTTCGCCTCGTCCGAGGACGTCTACGTCGACGAGCTGACGCAGATCCGGATGCCCAGCTGGCACCGAGGTCGCGTCTGCGTCATCGGAGACGCCGCCTGGTGCGTCACTCCGATGGGCGGTGGTGGCGCCTCCCTGGCGGTGACGAGCGGATACGTCCTCGCGGCGTCGCTGTCGAAGGTCGGCGGGCCGACTGACCCGCTCGATCGCCGCGACCTGAACACGGCACTCGCCGCGTTCGACGAGTGGATGCGCCCCTTGATCGACCAGATCCAGAACATCCCCAAAGGCATCGTCAACTTCGCCTACCCGCAGACCCGTCTGGGACTGGCAGCGCGACGTGTCGCCGACCGTGTCCTGACGTCCGCCTTGCTGAGGCCACTCACGGCCAAGCTCACGCGCATCGCCGACAGCGACCGGGCGTTGCCGGCGATCGCCGAACGATGAGCGGCCGGAACGCGGGCCCCCGATGACGAGACGGGGTCAGCCGCGGTAGTGGGCCGCCAGGCGCTCGAGGCCCTCGTCGATCGAGACCGCCGGCGTCCAGTGCAAGGCCGCGCGGGTCTGACGCTGGTCGAACCAGTGGGCGGTCGACAGCTGTTCCGCGAGGAAGCGCGTCATCGGCGGCTCATCGGCGCCGGGGCGGATGCTCCACAGGCGCTCGACGAGCCCACCGGCAGCTCGGGCGACGCCGGCGGGGATGCTGAAGGCGGGCGGCTTCACACCGGCTGCACGGCAGATGCCCGCGAGCAGCTCGCCGACCGGCCGCGGCTCCCCGTTCGTCACCACGAACGCACGGCCATGTGCCGTCTCCGCGTGCTCGAGTGCCGCCGCGATGGCCGACGCCGCGTTCGCGACGTACGTGCTGTCGATGAGGGCGGTTCCGTCGTCGAGCAACGGCAACCGGCCGCGGCGTGCGCGGTCGACGATGCGCTCGACGAGCTGCGGGTCGCCCGGGCCCCAGACGAGGTGCGGCCGCACGACGACGACCGCGAAGCCGCGACGGTCCCGCGCGAGGGCGTGCAGTTCGCCCTGCGCCTTCGTCCGCGCGTACTCCCCGCGTGCCGCGTCCGGGTCGGCCAGTTCCGCACCGACACCCACGAGCGCCGAGCCACCGTGCGCGACGGACGGCGAGGAGATGTGGACGAACCGTGAGACACCCGCGGTCTCGGCCGCGTCGAGGACGACCTCGGCCCCGGTGACGTTGACCCGCTCGAACTCCGCCGGATCACCCGCCAACGAGACCTTCGCGGCCAAATGCACGACCGCGTCGACACCGTCCATCGCCGACTCGACGACGGCTGCGTCGGTGATGGATCCGCGCACCTCCTCGACGTCGGTGAGTGCCGACGGTCCACGCTGCAACACCCGGACGCGATGTCCACCGCGGAGCAGCTCGAGGGCGACCTCGCGGCCGAGCATGCCGCTCGCGCCGGTGACGAGGACCGTCACGGGGTGCTCAGCCGTTCACCGGCCAGGATGCCTTCCGACCACACCGACAGGCGGGTGCGGTCGATCTTGGAGTTGTGGCGGATGTCCGTCGGCAGCTCGGGTACGACGAACACCGCGACGAGCGGCTGCGTCGAAGCATCCCGCACCTGTGCTGCGAGCTGGGCTTCGGCGAGCTGGACCCGCTTCGTACCCGTGGTCGTCTCGACGATCGCGACGCACTGGCGGAGGCCCTCGGGGCCGACGCCCACGACGGCGGCGCGGCGAACGAGCGGCACCGTCTCGATCGCCTGCTCCGGTCCGACCGGAGCGATCGGACCGTCCTGGGTCGCGATCACGTGCGGCAGACGGCCCTCGATCCAGAGGCGGCCATCGGCGTCGAGATGCCCGACATCGCCGGTGCGGTGCCAGCGTCCATCATCGGCGACGTCGCGGACTGCGGCCCGGTCGGTCAGCCAGAGGCGGTCGTACTGCGACTTGAGGTGATCGGCCGAGATGATGACCTCGCCCAGGCGGTCCGCGTCCTGCGTCGGCGCACCCGTGGCGCGTCCGGCCTCGTCGAGCGGGCTGATGCGCACGTCGACGCCGCCGATGGGCGTCCCGACGCACACACCCGTGTGCTCGGTGTCCTCGTCGGGCAGCGTTTCGAGGGTGATGTCCGCGACGAGCAGGCACTCGGTCATGCCGTACACCGCGTGCGCGGATGCGTTGGGCAGGACACCCACGAGTGCCGTGAGGAGCTGGCGACTGACGGGCGCGCCCGTCGAGAGCACGGTCCTGACGCCCTGGAGCGCTTGTCGGTCCGCTGCGTCGAGCGCGTCGGCCGTCGCGACCACGTTCAGGATGGCGGCCGGCGAGAGGAACACGATGTCGGCGTCCGTCTCGGCCACGGCGGCAGCGACCGCCCGGGCGGTGAGCGTCCGGGGCGCCGAGATGTCCATCTCCGGCGTCGAGGAACGGGCACCGAGCGCCGGACCGAGGAGGGCGAACGGAGCGAAGCCGGTGACGAGTCCCGAATCGGCGGTGATCGCGAAGTGCTCCGAGAGGACGTCACGGAGCGACGACAGCTGGGCGTGGGTGTACTTCACACCCTTAGCCGGGCCGGTCGATCCAGAGGTGTACAGGATCGCCGCGAGGTCGGTCGGGCCGGGTTCGCTGGGCAGCTCAGGCGTCGTGCGGGTGTCGAGCAGGTCCTTGAGGCTGTAGGAGACGCCGAGCGCTGCTGCTGTCGCGCCGGGAAGGCGGGCGGCTGAGACCTTCACGCCGGGCCAGCCGAGCGCCCGGGCTGCGGCGAGCCCCTTGGTCTCACCGATGACGTAGGCGGGCCAGGCACCGCGCACGGCTCGGTGGAGTCCCTTGACGCCGAGACCGGCGTCGGCGACGACCACGACCGCGCCGATGCGCAGGCAGGCGTAGATGACGGCGGTGAGCGTGGCGCCAGGCGTGACGAGTAGCGAGACGCGGTCGCCCCGTCGCACACCGATGCGGTGGAGGCCGGCGGCCAGGCGGGTCACGCGATCGTCGAGCTGCCGCCAGCTGACGCGACGTGCGGTTCCGGACCCGCGCTGCTCGACGATGGCGTCGCCGTCGTCGGTGCGACGCTGGTCGAGCCGACGCCACAGCGGCTCGAAGCCGGTGTCGGACGCGGACGCCTCGGCGGGAGCAGTCGGCACGGTCGCCGCGGCCGCACCCTGCGGCAGGCGGTCGCCGAGCCAGGTGAGCAGCGATTCGGCGACGGGGGCGTCGTCGATGACGAGGTGGCCGGCGCCCTCGAAGCGGTGGACCTCGGCGTGCGGAAGGCGGTCGGCCAGGTCGTCGAGGTAGCGGTCGCTGAAGATCGGATCGCGCGGGCCCCAGAGCATGACGGCCGGGACGCGGAGCTGGGCGACGTCGTCGGCGAGGCGCTCGAGGCGCGGGAAGCTGACGTGGTCGGGCGTCGCGGGGATGTCGGCGACGAACGCACCGATCCCCCGACGGCGGGCCGGCGACCCGTACGGGCTCCGGTAGGCGTCGCGGACGTCGCGGTCGAGCGGCGGTGACGCGAGGGAGAGCGTCGTGTCGAGGAACGCCGTGGTCTGGACCGATCCGGCACCGAGCATGCCTCGAGCGCCTGCGAGACGCAGCGGCGCGGGGATCGCCGTGCCCTCCGGGTGGTGCACGGCGGTGTTGAGGAGCATCGAGCCGACGAGCTCCTCCGGGTGCTCCGTCGCCCAGCCGAGGGAGATGACGCCGCCCCAGTCGTGGCCGAGCGTGACGACGGGACCGGTGATGCCGAGCGCCTCGGTGAAGGCGGCGAGGTCGGCGATCCGCTGTTCGAGGGTCCGGGTGGTCTCGGTGCGCTCCGACCAGCCCATCTCCAGCTGGTCCACCGCGACGACGCGCCAGGCGTCGCCACCGGAGGACGCCTGCTCGACCGACTGGGTGACGAGCGAGCGCCAGAGGTACGACCACGTCGGGTTCCCGTGGACGGCGAGCACGGTGCCGACCGGTGTCGCGCCGGCTTCGGCGAGCGCCGAGGCGGTGTCGAGGTAGTGCCAGTTGCGCGTGGTGCCGGCGTCGGCCAAGCGGCCGGGGACGTCGATGCGGTGGGAGAAGGCGGCGGGCAGGCCGGGCAGACCTGCGGCGCGCACCCCCATGGTCCGCAGACCGACGTTCGCGGCGACGGTGCCCGCTACCACGCGAGTTCCATGAGGCCGGTGTTCAACCCCGAGCCGACGCCCATGAGGAGGACGCGGTCGCCCTTGTTCAGGGTCGACTGCTGGTCGGCGAGGGTGATCGGGATGGAGGCCGGCCCGACGTTGCCGAGGTAGGGATAGGTGACCGGGACGCGACTGCGGTCGAGCGAGGCGGCCTTCACCATGGAGTCCGTGTGGATGGACGACACCTGGTGGGTGATGTAGCGGTCCATCTTCGACCACCGCCACGAGTCGCCGGCGGCCTCCTTCCACGCGGAGACGACGAGGTCGAGCCCACCCTTGAGGAGTGCTCGGGCGTCCGTGAACATGCCGTCGACGCTGCCGACGCAGAGGTGGTTGAACTCCGTCGCCGCGCGGGTGACCCCGCCGAGGATGCGGTGCCCCTCGGGGTGGCGGTCGGCCGGCCCGATGACGGCGGCGGCGGCCCCGGAGCCGAGGGTGAGGGAGGCGAACTCGCTCATGAAGTCGTCGCGGTCGATGGTGCTGCCGCTGAGGCGCTCGATGGTGTTGGCGTGCACCTCGCTCGCGTCCTCGCCGTTGACGATGAGCGCGTACTCGATCTGACCGGACTCGATCATCGCGGCCGCCATCGTCATGCCGGTCACGAAGCCGAGGCAGGCGTTGGCGATGTCGAAGTTGATGGCCGAGCTCGGGAGGCCGAGACCGTCGTGGATGCGGACGGCGACGGAGGGCTCGAGGTGTTGCCGCGTGACCGAGGTGTTGATCATGAGCCCGATCTGCGAGGGCGAGATGCCGGCCTCGGCCAGCGCACGGCGTCCGGCCGACACGGTGGCGTCATCCGAGTTCTCACCGGGGCCCCAGTGTCGTCGCTCGACCACACCGGCGACGCGTCGCAGGATGCCCTTCGGGAGGCGGGCGCGTTTCATCGCGGCCGCGAGGCCCTCTTCGATCTCGACCGAGGTCACCACTGCGGACGGCAGCGTGCTCGCCACCGACAACATGGCCACATTGTCGAATCGGGTAGTTGCGTTTCCGGTCACGATTCCTCCGTGCCTCTGACCAGGCAGTCTTGACCGCCAGCGTCTGACGGTACTCCTCTACCCTGAACGTGGACGAATCGTGTCCCCGACGTTGACAGCGGGTGCCCAGCCGGACAGCGCCATCGCGAACTGTCCACAAGCATGTTCGCCACCGGATGGGCCTGTTACGATTGTCCTAACAGTTCCCCCCGGGGATCCTGCAGTGTCCCTCAGCGGATGCCGGGATCGGTCGGGGGGCCTTTTTGTATCGGTCGGGGGGCCATTGTCGACGCACGCGGCGGGCGGGGGTAAGCGCTCACTTTCGATCTCTGAGCAAGTCGGGTTGCTCGAAGCCCGGGGACTCGTCGACGAGGCGGGCCATCTCCCCCGCGCGCTCATGACACACGGCTACTTCCGGCTCTCTGGGTACTGGCGGTATTTCCAGATTGATCCGAGTGCAGGGAGGAACGCATTCCTTCATGGAACGGAGTTCTTGGAGGTTCTCGACGTCTACCGCCTCGACGCTGAGCTTCGGAACCTCCTGCTCGAAGGCATCTCCGAGGTCGAAGTGGCGCTCCGGGCGTCGTTGATCGCAAATCTGTGCACACCGGGCGACCTCGGGACCGAGTATCTCCAGGAGACGACCTACTCGGACAGAGTCGATGCCAGCGGGAGAAGCCACCGAGCGAAACTGCTCTCAGACATTCGCGACGACATCGCGCGGTCGAAGGAGCGTCACGTCAGGCATCATCGCGCGACGGGAGACGGTTCGGTGCCGCTCTGGGTCGCGACCGAGGCGATGTCGTTCGGGACGCTGTCTCGGATGTTCGGGCTTCTCGCCGGCCGGGAGACCCAGCGGCGGGTGGCGAAGCGCTTCGGTTACGACGACGGGCTCTTCTCTTCGGCCTCGTCCAACCTTCGTGCGGTCGCCGTATTCAGGAACGTGTGCGCGCACCACGGCCGCATCTGGAACCGGCCTGTCCAACAGGATCAGCCTCGATTGTTCTCCGGAGCGTTTGCGCCTGGAGTCAGGCCTCGCGACTTCGTCGGCGCACCGTGGGGCGTCATCTCCGTCCTCGGGCACATGGTCATGCAGGTCCGCAACGACACCACGTTCGCGGACGCGGTTCACCGCTTGGTGACGAGCAACTCCTTGTACTGGCACGGGGTCACGGATCCCAGCGACGCGTGACCATCCCGCGCGAATGCCTCACGAGCCATGCGGTTGGCAGTGGCACTGCCACGCGCTCACATCCCCGCAGTAGCCTGTGGGGATGACCACCCGCCGCACCCTCGACCAGTCCTCCAAGCTGAAAAGCGTCCTCTATGAGATCCGGGGGAAGGCCCTCGTCGAGGCCGTGCGTCTCGAGGCCGACGGGCACCGCATTCTGAAGCTCAACACCGGCAACCCCGCGATCTTCGACTTCGAGGCACCGCACCAGATCGTGCGCGACATGATCGCCGCGCTCCCCCACTCCCACGGGTACAGCGACAGCCGCGGCATCCTCTCCGCGCGCCAGGCCGTCTCCTACCGCTACGAGGAGATGGAGGGGTTCCCCCGGGTCGATCCGGAGTGGGTGTTCCTCGGCAACGGCGTCTCCGAGCTGATCACGATGACGATGCAGGCACTGCTCGACGACGGCGACGAGGTTCTCATCCCCGCGCCCGACTACCCGCTGTGGACGGCGATGACCAGTCTCGCGGGTGGCACCCCGGTGCACTACCGCTGCGATGAGGAAGCCGACTGGGCGCCCGACATCGAGGACATCCGCTCCAAGATCACGCCGAACACCAAGGCGATCGTCGTCATCAACCCGAACAACCCCACGGGCGCGGTGTACTCCCGTGAGGTGCTGGAGCAGATCGCCGGCGTCGCGCGTGAACACGGGCTCCTGCTGCTCGCCGACGAGATCTACGACCGCATCCTGTACGACAACGCCGTCCACATCCCGATGGCGACCGTCGCCCCAGACCTCCTCTGCCTCACCTTCAACGGCCTGTCGAAGACCTATCGCGTCGCCGGCTACCGGTCCGGCTGGCTCGTCATCACGGGGCCGCGCGACCACGCGCGCGGCTTCCTCGAGGGCATCACCCTCCTGGCGTCCACGCGTCTGTGCCCGAACGTGCCGGCGCAGCACGCCGTCCAGGCGGCGCTCTCCGGTGTGCAGTCGATCGACGCCCTCATCGCACCGAGTGGTCGCCTGCTCGAGCAGCGCGACGCCACCTGGGCCGGCCTCAACTCGATCCCCGGCGTCTCCTGCACCAAGCCCATGGGTGCGCTCTACGCCTTCCCGCGTCTCGACCCCGAGGTCCACGAGATCCACGACGACGAGCAGCTCGTCCACGACCTGCTGATCGCGGAGCACATCCTGCTCGTCCAGGGCACGGGCTTCAACTGGCCGGACCCTGACCACCTGCGGGTCGTGACCCTGCCCGAGGAGCGCGTGCTGACGGACGCGATCGAGCGGCTCGGGAACTTCCTGTCGTCTTACAAGCAGTAGGCGCGCGACAGCAGGACATCAGCGCGGTAGCAGGACGTTCTCGAGCAGCACGTCCTGCTGCCGAGCGGATCTCCTGCCCTAGACGCCGAGGTAGCGGCCCGGCCGGTGGTTGAGCGCGAGGATGAGGTTCAGGAGGATCGCGCCGAGCGCCGACACGAGCACGTTGAGCGGCGGCACGGCGACGAGCGACACGAGCACCACCACGGTGTCGACGGCCATGAGGACGTAGCCCGCGCGGATGCCGAACCGGTCCTGGAGGATGAGCGCGACGATGTTGAACCCGCCGAGACTGGCTCGGTGTCGGAACAGGATGAGGATGCCGACGCCGCAGAGCACGTTGCCGACCACGGCCGCGTAGAACGGGTCGATGTGCCCGACCGGCAGGAACAGCGGGTGCACCCCGGACAGGACGGACACGAGCACGATCGCGCCGCCGCTCCGCAGCGTGAACACCCACCCCTTGCCGCGGATCGCGAGCAGGAAGAACGGCAGGTTGATCGCGATGAAGAGCACCGGGAACGGCACGGGCGCGAGGTAGCTGACGAGGAGCGACAGGCCGGCCGTCCCGCCGGTCACCGCCGATCCCGCCTTCAGGATGAAGAGGCCGAACGACACGACCGTGACGCCGACGAGCAGGCCGAGGATGTCCTCGACCACCCCGTGTCGGACCGGAGACGGCGCCGGGGCAGGGGTGGAGGGAGCCTGCTGCGCGCTCGACGTCGCGGCGCTCGGCTGCTGGGTGCTCATTCCGCCAACGATGCGTCAGCTCATCGTCTTGCGCAAGACGAGTAGAGTGCAGTGGTCATCGTGCTCGATTTCCAGCCCGAGAGTGAGCAACATGCCTCATCCCGCGACCATCGACCACCTCGACGCGCGCATCCTGACCGCGCTCGACGACGACCCGTCCATGACGGCCCTCGCCCTCGCACGCACCCTCGGCGTCGCGAGGAACACCGTCCACGCCCGCCTGCGTCGACTCGAGACGAGCGGCGCACTCGGCGCCCCGAGTCGCCGGGTGCGACTGTCGGCGCTGGGCTATCCCCTCACCGCGTTCATCGAGATCTCCATCCGGCAGGACCTCGCGACCGAGGCCTACGCGGCCCTCGAGTCGATCCCGGAGATCGTCGAGGTGCACGCGACCACCGGAGACGCCGACCTCTTCGCGAAGGTCGTCGCGCACGACACTGAGGACCTGCACCGTATCGCCGGTGTGCTGCTCGCGGCTCCGGGCGTGGTCCGGACGAACACGAAGGTCTCACTCATCGAGGTCATCCCCTACCGCGCGTCGACCCTCCTCGATCGCCTCGCCGAGGGGCCGTCAGCGCGCTGAGGTCGTCAGCGCGCTCGAACCGTCAGCGCGCCGACCGGGCGCGCACCACAGCGGCCGTGCCCGCGGCGATCGCGACGACCGTGCCGTAACCGAGCACCGTGGCGTGGAGCCCGATGGCCGAGGCGAGCAGGCCGGCGATGACGGCCGGCACGCCGAAGGACAGGTACGCGACGATGTACAGCGCGGCGAACAGCTCAGCGCGCTCGTCGGCCGGCGCGAGCGGGACGAGCGAGGCGATCGTGCCCATGAACGCCGTGCCGAACCCGGTGCCGGCGATCACGACGGCGACCACCGCGATCGGGAGCGACCCGAGGATCAGGGCGACGAGCAGGAGCACGGTCCCGGCGGACAGCGCGGACGCCCCGTAGACCGCCGCGACGACGGGTCGGCGACGGTGCAGCACCGCGGCGGCGACGGCCCCAGCGGCCGGCAGCAGCCCGATGAGGAGCGCCCCTCCGAGCTGGCCGTCCACGCCGAGTTCCGTGTGCATGATGCTCGGCCCGAGGGAGAGGAACAGCCCGCCGGTCGCCCACCCGCCGAGGACGATCGGGATGCTCACGACGAACAACCGTCGGGCGTCGACGGGGACGGCTGCGCGGGGACGGATGGCGCGAGCCCATCCGGGAGCGCGGGCGGAGGTCTCCGGCACGATCCAGATGGACGCCGCGATGAGCAGGTAGGCGACCGCCAGCGGCAGGAACGTCCAGCTCGACGGGTCGGCGACCGTCTGCAGCAGGACGCCCGCGAGGATCGTGCCGGAGGCGAGACCGATCATCGGTGCGATGGCGTTCAGCAGGGTCGCCGCTCGTGGCCGCTCGGGCGGGGCCAGATCGATGATCGTCGCCGACAGCGTGGAGAGCAGCGCCCCACTGGCGAGCCCTTGGAGCACGCGGGCGAGGTACAGCAGCGCTCCGGAGTCCACGTGCCAGAGGAGCAGCATGCTCCCGGCGAGCACGACGAACCCGGCGGTGATGACCGGGCGACGTCCGAGGTGGTCCGAGACCGAACCGATCGTGAGGAGCGCGACGAGCAGGGCGAGCGCGTAGGCAGAGAAGGCGATGGTGACGCCGATCGGGCCGATGCCGAGCCGTTCCTGGAGCTCCGGGTAGAACGGTGACGGGGCGCTGGCGCCGGCGAGCATGAGCGTGCTGCCGAGCCCAGCGAGGACGAAGCCGAAGCGACGGCGCGGCAGCACGGGCGCGCCGGCAGCCGCGGTGGGCACGGGTCGGGTCGGGGGTGACGGGGTCGTCGTCTGCACGGGGCGGGCATCCTTCGGTTCCAAAAATGTCGAACGATTGGACGATACGCGCTTTCCGCTGATTGTTCAACTATTATCGAACCATGCCTGCACCAGCCGATCTCACGCACCCCGACCGCGAGGCGATCGAGCTGCCGGCCGTGCTCTTCGCGCTCAGCGATCCCGACCGACTCGAGATGGTGCGGCAGCTCCGGGACGGACCGATGGACGCCGCGAACTGCACCGCCCTCGACCCCACGATCCCGAAGTCGACGAAGTCCCACCTCATGAAGGTGCTCCGCGAGGCCGGCGTCATCCGGAACGAGCCGAACGGTCGCCACCGCACGCTCACCCTGCGGCGTGACGACCTCGACACCCGGTTCCCGGGCCTCCTCGACGCCGTCCTCGACGCCGACTGACCGGTGCCCCCGCCCCTCGGGTTCGCCGCTCGTGGACGGGAGCTGCCAGAATTGTCGGCGCGGTGATCCACCGCACACACGACGACAGGGGGCTGGGGAACATGGGAACGCTGCGGTACGGGAACGAAGCACTCGAACTCGAGGACCGGACCCTCGCCCATGTGCAGATGGTCGTCGTCTCGAAACTCCGCAAGGGTGAGGCGTTCCTCCTCTCGTGGACGATCGACCCCGCACACGGCTCGGGCCGCTACGCGATCTGGATCGAGACCGGTGTCCCCATCGTCTTCCGGTTCACCGGCTCCCGCCCGGTCGCACTCAACCGCACCTGGTTGCAGGCCATGCTCGACCGCACCCACACGCCGGCGGGACTCGAGCTGATGCCGGAGACCGACTACCCGGAGCTGTCCGCCGACAACTGAGGCACAGCCACCGGCACGATCCCGGGTAGCACAAGCGGTCCGACCGTTCAAGCATCGGTCGTCCGACACGTGCTCGATTACCATCGGATCATCGAAGGTCGGGGACTTCTGAGAGTCGGCTCGAGCGGTGCCTGGAGGGCCCGCAGCGCGCGGTCGAAATCGTCGAAGACATTCGGAGGCGGGTCACACGGATCAGACCGTGCGGCCCGCCTCGCTGTTTCCCCTCAGACCAGGTGGGGAAGACCGAGTGGCCTCCCGGCCCATCGACGCCTCAGAGCCGTGGTTCAGCGCTGCGGCTGCCCCTCGGGCTCGGTGCGGTCGATCGAGTCGACGGCCTCGCGCATGCGGTCGAGGAAGTCGACGATGCCTGCAGCGATCTCCGGCTCGATCCCGGTGGTCGCCTCCATCATGCGGTGGTGCATGTGGCTCAAGGTCTTGCGGACCTCGGAGTCGGCGAAGTCGGTGGTCGAGACGGTGACGCGGCGACGGTCGGTCTCGCTCGGCCGACGGACGACGTGACCCGCCGCCTCCAGGCGGTCGAGCATGACCGTGACCGATGAGGTCTTGATGCCGAGGTAGGCACCGAGATCCGTGGGGCTGACCAGGCGGTGCTCCTGCTTGGCGCGCAGCATGAACCGCAGCGCGAGGAGGTCGTTCTCGCCCATGTGCATCTCGTCGCGGGTCCGACGACGCATGGCGGCCTCGGCGGCACGGTACAGACGCATGGCCTCGAGCATGCGGCGGCCGCGGTCGTGCTCGTCCTGTTCGTACCAGTAGTGCTGCGCGTCAACGGCTTGGGCGGTCATGAAGTCCAACAGTAGTGGTTCTCGTAACGAGATTGTCTAGCGGAGTCTGGATCGCGATGTCAAGTGGGGTACATGCAGACGCATGAATAGCTAGATTCTCTAACAACACGAACGTTGAGCAAGGAGCAGTCATGAGCACGGTGTTGGAGCGAGGCACAGGGACCACGGTCGCCTGGGCTGAGCCGGACGCGACCCTCTGGGTCGCCTCGGTCGACGGCGAGTATGCCGGCATGGTCGAGTTCCGGGACGGCCGCTTCGTCGCCGCCTCGAGCACCGGCAAGGACCTCGGGGTCTTCGTCTCCCTGCTCCGCGCCAAGGAGGCGGTGGAGAACGGCCCGGCGAAGACGCTCCAGTTTCCGTACGTCGCCGCTGTCGCCGCGTCCGCGATCGTGTCCGCGACCGCCGTCGCCTTCACCGCGTTCGCCGTCCTCTAGCCACACGGTGAAGCGCTCGCTCGAGGTCCTCCCGGACGGCATCCTCGCCGAGCGCGCTGCCGACGGAGACGCCACCGCCTTCGAGGTCCTCGTCTTCCGGCACGGTTCACTCATGCGCGCCTACGCCGTCCGCGTGCTGGGCAACCAGTCGGAGGCGGAGGACGTCGTGCAGGACGTCCTCATCCAGGCGTGGGGCCAGCTGGACCGGCTGAACGACCCGAACGCGGTGAAGTCCTGGCTGATGCGAATGGTCTCGAACCGGGCGATCGACCGCATCAGACGCCGCCGCGAACACAGCGAGATCGAGGATTGGAATGCCCCCGCCCCGTCCCATCAGTCCCCGGAACGGGTCGTCGAGGTGCGCATGCAGATGAGCGCGCTCGCTTCGGTCCTCGACCGACTCCCCGCCATGCAGCGTGAGTGCTGGATGCTCAAGGAGACGGGCGGGCTGTCGTACGTCGAGATCGCAGAGTCGCTCGGGGTCCCGACGTCGACGGTGCGCGGTCAGCTCGCGCGAGCCAGACAGACCGTCCTGCGGGAGATGGAGGTGTGGCGATGAACGACGACGACCACGAGTCCATGCTCGACGGCCTGGCCGGCGCCGACCTCGACGGGCACACCATCGACGAGCTCTCCGACTACCTCGACAGCGGCCGTGAGCCCCTCGACCCCGACATCGAAGCCTCCCCCGGTTGCCAACTCGCCCTCGACGCCCTGCTCCGGCTGCGCACCCAGACCTGGGCGCTCCTCAAGTCGGAGGCGGCGACGCACTCCGAGCAGGACCGCTCCTGGATGCACGCGGTCCTCCAGAACATCTCGCTCGAGGCGCACGCCGGTCGGGACATCCCACTCAGGCACCCGGACCCCGAGGTGCACCTCCGTATCACGGAGGGCTCCGTCCGCACCCTGATCCGCGGGGTGGGCGACAGCGTCGGCGGGGTCATCGTCGGTCGGGTCCGGCTCGACGGCGATGTGACGACCCTGGACGCGCCCATCACGGTGGCGATCACCGCCTCGGCCGCGTTCGGCAACAACCTCGAACGGCTGTCGCAGCTCATCCGGGATCGCGTCGTCGCGGAACTGGCCACGCACACCGAGCTCAACGTGGTCGCCGTCGACGTCACGATCATCGACATCCACACGCAGCGCGTCGCCCGGCCGGAGGACTCCTGATGGACACCGACGCCGCGCTCTCGCAGCAGCTCACCGCCGTCGTCGCTGCGACACCGGGGGTCACGACGGTCTACGCGTCCGGGTCGCCGATCCGTGCCGTCCTGCGGACCGTCGCCGACGCGGTCGGCCGTGACGACGAGGAGCCGACGAAGGTGGCCGTCGGTCGCGGAGCCGACGGCGCGCTGACGATCGGCGTGACCATCGGCGTGACCGACGGGGCTCCGGTCCCGGCGACCCTGCGTCTCGTCGGCGATGCGATCCGTGGGGTACTCGCGTCGTCGATGGAGGGGACGCCGATCCATGAGATCGACGTCCGCGTGTGCCGGATCGAGGACGCAGCACCGCTGGGAACTCCGCTCACGGGCGCGGCGACCACACCGTAGACCCCGTCAGACGGGCGCCGGCTCCTGCTGCACCGTGGGTGCCGTGCCCGTCGTCCGCGCGCGGTGGCGGCGTTCGATCGCCTGGCCGACATAGCTCGCCACGATGATCAGCGCCGCACCGAGCGCACCCAGCGGGCCGATCACCTCCCCCGCGATGAGCACGCCGACGAGGAGCGCCCAGACGGGTTCCGTCCCCATGAGGATGCTCGCGCGCGACGCCGAGGTCCGCCGCACCGCCCACAGCTGGACGACGAACGCGAACACGGAACACAGCAGACCGAGGAACAGCACGTCCAGCCAGCCGCGCAGATCCAGCAGCGTGACAGCCGCAGCGAGCCCGTCACCGGCGATGAGGCTGAACGCCCCGGCGCACACGAGCATCTGGACGAACACCACGCCGAGCGTGCTGTCGGTTCGACCTCGCGTCAGGTGCGCACTCGACGTCACGTGCACCGCACGGACGACGGCGGCGGCGATCACGAGCGCGTCGCCCGCGGTGGGTGCGCGGAGACCGCCGTCCGACACGAGCAGCGCGACACCGACCACGGCTGCGACCGCCGCGACGAAGTAGGACCTCGGGAGCCAGGACCGCGACGCGACACCGTCGAGCACCGGCGTCATGACGAGCGCGAGGCTGATGAGCAGCCCGGCGTTCGTCGCCGAAGTCAGGTGCACGCCCCACGTCTCGAGGCCGATGATCGCGGCCTGCGAGCAGCCGAGTGCCGCCGCGATCAGCAGGCCCCGTCCGCGAGGGATCCGCTCCCGCCGCACGAGACAGATGAGCCCGATGGCGATCACCGCCACCAGGAACCGCAGGGCGACCGCGGCCGGCACACCGGTGACGGCGGCGAGGTCCTTCGCCGCGAGGAAGCTGGCGCCCCACACCGCCGCGACCCCGACGAGCAGCACATCGACGATGAGTTCGGAGGGTGCGCGGCGGGCCATGCCGCTACTCTCCTGGAGACGGACACGACAGAACAACAGGCAGTGTCTGGATCGACGATGAAGGAAAAGCTTATGGATCCCGCGCGCCTCCGACTCCTCCGCGAACTCGGTGACCGTGGCAGCGTCGCCGCGGTCGCCGCAGCCATGCACGTCAGCGCCTCGGCCGTGTCGCAGCAGCTCGCCGCGCTGCAGGCCACCCTGCCGGTGCCACTCACCGAGAAGCATGGACGCCGGCTCGTCCTCACCGAGGCCGGCGAAGCCCTGGCCGTCGCCGCCGCGCGCGTCGAGGAGGCTCTCGCCGAGGCCAGGGACGCCGTGGACTCGTTCCTCCAACACGAGCAGCGCCCCGTGAGCGTCTCCGCGTTCCACAGCGCGGGGCTGGCGTTCTTCGGACCGCTGCTCGCGAGCGGCTCCATTCCCGGAGCGGACGCGACCGGTTCGGTTCCGCGGCTCATCCTCGCTGACGCCGACGTCGCGCAGGACCGGTTCGCCGGGCTCACCGCCGACTACGACCTCGTCATCGCCCACCGCCTCCCGCACGAACCGGCGTGGCCGCTCGACCGCCTCGTGATGACGCCGCTGCTCGTCGAACCCCTCGACATCGCGATGCACGAGGCGCATCCGCTCGCGGCGCGGTCGGAGCTGCGACCGGAGGATCTGCGCGACGAACG
Organism: Plantibacter auratus; assembly: GCF_050587365.1. Classification (NCBI taxonomy): domain Bacteria; kingdom Bacillati; phylum Actinomycetota; class Actinomycetes; order Micrococcales; family Microbacteriaceae; genus Plantibacter; species Plantibacter auratus. Next base: position 670,209 of record NZ_JBOBFV010000002.1, read on the forward strand.
CTGGATCTCCACGCATGAGGGCTTCCCGCTCGCCGGCGTCCTCCATCACTTGGGCGCGCTGAGCGGCCGGGCGCCGCGGATCGACCACCGTATCAACGAGTTCTCGGTCGCCGCCCAGGTCGTCCGCACGGGGGCGGCGATCGCCGTCATGCCGCGCACCACGGCGGCACCGTTGGCGGTCGACGGCATGGTCCTCCGACCGGTCGCCGGCGCGGTCCTCGTCCGGCACGTCGACGTCCTGGCGAGACCGGAGGCGATGGCGCGATCCGCGGTCCGGTCGGTGCTCGCCAGCCTCCAGCGCGTGGCCGCCGAAGCAGCACGCTGAGCTCGTATCAGCCCTCCGACGAGACGTCCACCCCCAGTCGCCCGACGTCCAGGAGGCGCAGGGTGGAAGGACAACGACGAAGGAGCATCCATGCGCGCACTCACGTACCAGGGTCGCCGTTCGGTGTCGGTCGAGACCGTCCCGGACCCCGCGATCACCGCCCCCACCGATGCGATCATCCGTGTCACCTCGGCAGCCATCTGCGGCTCCGACCTCCACCTCTACGAACTGTTCGGCCCGTTCCTCGACCGCGGCGACGTCCTCGGCCACGAGACGATGGGTGTCGTCGAAGCCGTCGGCTCGGAGGTCACCCGCGTCGCGGTCGGCGACCGGGTCGTCATCCCGTTCACCATCGCGTGCGGCGAGTGCTTCATGTGTCGCAACGGGCTGCAGTCGCAGTGCGAGACGACCCAGGTCACCGAGCACGGCAGCGGCGCCTCCCTCTACGGCTACACGAAGCTCTACGGGCAGGTGCCGGGCGGACAGGCCGAGTTCCTGCAGGTGCGGCTCGCCGACGCGAACTGCATCGTCGTCGGTCGCGACCTGCCGGACGAGTCCTACCTCTACCTGAGCGACATCCTCCCGACCGCCTGGCAGGGCGTCGAGTACGCCGAGGTGCCGGACGGCGGCTCGATCACCGTGCTCGGCCTCGGCCCGGTCGGTCAGCTCGCGGCTCGCATCGCCAAGCACCGCGGTCTCGAGGTCTTCGCCGTGGACCCGGTGCCGGAGCGCCGTGCCCTCGCCGAGCGCTACGGCATCCGTGCGCTCGACCTCTCGGACGACGTGGTCGCGGAGCTCCGCGACGCCACCGGCGGACGCGGCCCGGACGGGGTCGTCGACGCCGTCGGCATGGAGGCCCACGGGTCACCGATCGCGGCTGCGGCACAGACGGCCGTCGGCGTGCTGCCCGACGCGATCGCGCGACCGGCCATGGAGCACGCCGGCATCGACCGGCTCGCCGCCCTGCACACCGCGCTCGAGCTCGTCCGCCGTGGCGGCGTCGTGTCCCTGAGCGGCGTCTACGCCGGTGAGGCGGACATCATGCCGATGAAGTCGATGTTCGACAAGCAGGTGTCGCTCCGGATGGGTCAGTGCAACGTCGCCCGCTGGATCCCGACGCTGCTCCCCCTCGTCGAGGACAGCACCGACCCGCTCGGTGTGCTCGACCTCGCGACCCACCGCGTGCCGCTCGCCGAAGCTCCGGCGATGTACGAGACCTTCCAGAAGAAGGAGGACGGCTGCATCAAGGTCGTCCTGAAGCCGTCGGCGTAGCTGCATTTCTCGGCGTGACCTGGCGGCACCGGGACGGCTGCACCAAGGTCGTCCTGAAGCCGTCGGCGTGACCGCCCGCTGTACAAAACGACCCGCGCCGATCGTTCGGCGCGGGTCGTTTCGTGTCAGGCGGTCAGCAGTGCGTCAGGACCCGGTCACCAGTCCGTCGGACCGGCGCTCCCCGCCTCGTACTCCTCGAGCGGCGTCTCGCCGGCGGCCCAGGCGGTGACGACCGGGGTGACGATGCGCCAGCACTGCTCGGCGATGTCGCCGCGCACCGACAGCAGCGTGTTCTCCTGCAGGAGGCCGGCGAGCACCTGCGCGTAGGCGCTGAGGGTAGCAGCTCCGGGATCGGCCTCGAGCTCGACCCGGCGCAGGCCGTCGACGTCATCGGCTCCGGTCACGATGAGGTCGAGGTGCACCGCACCGCCCTTGAGCGACATGCGGAGGACGGTGTCGGAGTGTCCGTCCGGAGCGTCCAGTCCGGTCGGCGCAGCCGAGCGGCGGAAGTGCACGGCGACCTCGCGGCGCGGGTCACCGATGCCCTTGCCGGAGCGCAGGACGAACGGCACGCCCTGCCAACGCGGGGTGTCGACCTGGAGCAGGAGCTGTGCGAGCGTCTCCGTCTCGCGGGAGGCGTCGACGTCGGGCTCGTCCACATAGGACGGGAAGAGCCGGTCGCCGACCCGGCCCTCGGTGTAGCGGGCGCGACGGGCGGTCGACGGGTCGTCCTTCCACAGTCGCACGGCGCCGAGGACCTCGGCGATGCGGTCGTGGACGTCGGTCGGCGTCACCGCGTCCGGACGCTCCATCGCCGTGAGGGCGAGGACCATGAGCAGGTGGCTCTGCAACATGTCGCGCAGAGCGCCGGTCTGGTCGTAGAACGCTGCACGCCCCTCGAGCCCCAGCTCCTCGTCGTAGAAGATCTCCACCTTCTCGATCTGCTCCGCGTTCCAGCCCGCCTCGAGGAGCCGGTTGCCGAAGCGGAGGCCGAGCATCCCGAGGACGGTCGCGTTGCCGAGGAAGTGGTCGATGCGCCACAGACGCTCCTCCGGCACGACCTCGGCGAGCGCCGCGTTGAGCGCCTGGGCGTCGGCGAGGTCGTCGCCGAAGGGCTTCTCGATGGCGATGAGGAGGTCGTCGGGCAGGTCGATCTGCGCGAGCGCCTCGGCGACCTTGCGCCCGGCGGACGGTGGGAGCGCGATGTAGAGGATCGGCGAGCCGGTGCAGGAGTCGAGCAGTGCACGCAGTTCGTCGGGGTCGGAGGCGTCGGTCGGGATGAACTCCGTCGTCGACACCAGCGCGTCGACGGTCCGGGCGCCGATGCCGGCGTCCTCGAGACTGGCGCGGACGGTCGCACGCCACTCCTCGTTCGGCTGCGGCGTGCGGGCGGCGCCGATGATCTGCAGCGAGATGTCGCGTGCGGCGTCGACGACCTCGCCGAGGCCGGGGATTAGGAGCCGCTTGGCCAGGTCGCCGTTGGCGCCGAGGATGGCGATGGTGCGCTTCGTCGGCTCCAGCGACTCCGCGTCCGGGATGCCGGGTACGGTGTCGGGATCGGGCTGGGTGGTGGTGTCGGACTGGTCGCTCATGATTCCATCCTGACCGAGCCGCGGCCGATCGTCCTGGGGTTGCGCACGCCCGCGCCCCGGTCACTGAGCCGCACTCGGTCACTGAGCCACACACCCGGTCACTGAGCTTGTCGAAGTGCCCCCCGAGCACACGTCCACGGCCACAGAACGACTCCCCGTAGGCCCTTCGACAGGCTCAGGGAACGGGCGCCCCGCTCACCGAGCCGACCTCGGTCACTGAGCCGACCTCGGTGACTGAGCCAACTTCGGTCACTGAGCTTGTCGAAGTGCCCCCGAGCACACGTCCACGGCCACAGAACGACTCCCCGTGGGCCCTTCGACACCTCGACAGGCTCAGTGCGGCGCAGCTCGGGGAACGGGCGCCCCGCTCACCGAGCCTGTCGAGGTGCGCGCCTACTTGTCGTTCTCGGCGAGCCAGGCGTAGGACTCGGCGACGCCGCCGAAGATCTCCTTGCTGTAGCCGTCGAACTCCACGACGCGGGTCGCGTGCGGTGCGGCAGCGAGGATCGCCGGGATGTCGACCTGGCCCTGACCCGCGGGCTGCTGGTTCGCGAACGCCTGAGCGAGCGCGTCGGGCACGACGAGCGCACTCTCGCTGCTCGGCAGTGCGGTGGCGATGTCACCGGAGATGATGCCGTCCTTGATGTGCAGGAACTGCACGCGGTCACCGAGCGAACGGAGGAACGCCGGGGTGTCGGCACCGCCGACCGTCGACCAGAAGGTGTCGATCTCGAGGACGACCTCGGGCGACAGCTGCTCGACGAACAGCTCGAAGATCGGGCGCCCGTCGACGTGGGTCGAGAACTCCCAGTTGTGGTTGTGGTAACCGAACTTCAGGCCGGACGCCGCTGCTTGGACGGCGAGCTCGTTGACGCGCTCGGCGAGACGTGCCGCGTCGTCGGCGGTCTGCCAGCGATCGGTGGGGATGAAGGGGTCGATGACCGTCCCGATCCCGAGCCGCGATGCCGCGTCGAACGCGACCGCCGGGTCGGCGGCGTCGATGACGGGCGCGTGGCCGGACGGGGCCATGACACCAGCGGCGGCGAAAGCGGTCTCGAACTCGGCAGCGCGCTCGACGAACGCGTATGGCTCGACCTTCGTGAAGCCGATCTCGGCGATGCGGGCGACGGCGCCCTGCAGGTCCTCGGTGATGGCGTCGCGGACGGTGTACAGCTGCACGGACGGTGCGCTCATGGGTACTCCTTCGTAGCTTCGGGCGGGCACCGACGGGCGATCGGATCGGTGACGGACACCGAGCCGGACCGCTTCTGTCGACTCATCGACAAAAGTACCCGAGCCGAGTCTATCGACAGAGACTGGGCGCGCGGGTGGCCGGGCACTCATAGTCTGGAGATTCGACCGACCATCAGCGAGGGGGCACCATGGCAGACCTGAACCGGACGAGGCGGAGATCACCACGCCGCGCGATCGTCATCATCGGCGTCCTCGTGCTGATCGCCGTCGTCCTCTACGCGCTGACCCTGAACCCGAACGTGTTCATCCTGCTCGTCGTCTGCATCGTCATCGTGGTCTCGATCGAGGCGCTGACGAGCAGACCTGACCGGTAGCGATCCGGCCGGTGGTGGGACCGTTACTTCTCGGCGCGCTTCAGCGACTTCTTGACCGCACGCTCGGCGAGGACGGTCACGTAATCCTGGACCGGGCGTTCGGCGAGCGCGCTGACCTCTTCGCGCACGAGCTCGCCGATCCGAGCGGAATCGACCCCCGAGTACTTCTCACTCAGCTTCGCGGTGAGCTGACGGATGATCTCTTCGTGGTCGATCTCAGTTGCCATGGACTCAGTATCAACCCACAGTTGTTGCCTGGGCTGTGAATCGCGACTTCCGTCCGCCGCTGTTCTCCCGCCGGACACCTGGCCGCCGCGATCCGTTCACCCTCCCCATCGGGCACCCGCCGAGGATATTCTGACCGCGATGTCGATTTCCGTGTTCGCCGTTCGACGTCAGAGTGAGGCGGGCGATCAGCGCCCCTGACGACAGGAGAAGACGATGTCGAAGTACATGCTCATCATGCGCAACAGCGGGTCCGTCGAGAAGCTCGAGGACATGGACTTCGAAGCGGTCATCAACGCGATGGGCGCCTACAACGAGTCGATGATCAACGCCGGCGTGATGGTCGGCGGTGACGGTCTCACCGACGCCGCACAGGGCGCCGTCGTCGAGTTCACGACCGAGGCGCCGATCGTCACCGACGGCCCCTACGGCGAACTCCACGAACTCTTCAACGGGTTCTGGACCATCGAGGTCGCCACCCGCGAGGAGGCCATCGAATGGGCCGGCCGTGCGCCGCTCGGCCCCGGCAACAAGATCGAGGTGCGCCGCGTGACCGACGAGACGGACTTCGCCGACCATGCCGACAACGAGTACCTCCAGAAGGAGCAGGAGTGGCGGGCGCAGGAGCGCGTGGCGAAGCCGGCGGCCGACCCGGCCTGAGCACGACCGAGGCGAGACGGACATGACCGACGCCGACCTGACCGAGACCGACGCGGCGGACGGCGACGAGGCCGCCCGCCGCGTGGTCGACAGCGTCTGGCGGATCGAGAGCGCGCAGATCGTCGCCACCCTCACGAAGCTGACCGGCGACCTCGGTCTGGCGGAGGATCTCGCCCAGGAGGCGCTGCTGGAGGCCCTCGAGCAGTGGCCGCGCGACGGCGTGCCACGCAACCCGGGTGCGTGGCTGACAATGGTGGCGAAGCGTCGCGCGATCGACGGGTGGCGACGTCGGGCAGCCCTCGATGAGCGGTACCGCTCGCTCGCCCGGGATCTTGAGCAGGCGAGCGACCTCGACTGGGAGCCGATCGGGGACGACGTGCTGCGGCTCGTCTTCACCGCGTGCCACCCGGCGCTGTCGCGGGAGTCGCAGGTGGCGCTGACGCTGCGGGTCGTCAGCGGCCTCACCACCCAGGAGATCGCCCGGATGCTCCTCGTCCCGGTGCCGACGGTGCAGGCGAGGATCACCCGCGCCAAGAAGACGCTCGCCGCGGCGAACGTCCACTTCGAGGCGCCGGACCCGGCCGAGTGGCCCCGGCGCCTGTCGGCCGTCCTCGGCGTCGTCTACCTGCTCTTCACCGAGGGCTACGCGGCGACGAGCGGACCGACCTGGATCCGCGCCGAGCTCGCGAACGAGGCCCTGCGGCTGGGCCGACGCCTCGTCGCTCTCGTCCCCCGCGAGCCGGAGGCGCACGCGCTCGTCGCCCTCATGGAGTTCCAGGCCTCACGCTTCGCCGCCCGCGTCGCACCCGACGGCTCCGCGATCCTGCTCGCCGACCAGCACCGCGAGCGTTGGGACCGGGCGCAGATCGTCCGAGGGACGGCGGCGCTCAGCCGCGCCGACGCCCTCGGACGGGGACGCGGCGCTTACGCGCTCCAGGCGGCCATCGCGCAGTGCCACTCGGTCGCTCCGAGCGTGGAGGCAACGGACTGGGAGCAGATCGTGATCCTCTACGAGGCGCTCGGACGGATCGCCCCGAACCCGGTCGTCGAACTCAACCGCGCGATCGCGGTGTCGATGGCGACCGGCCCGGCGACGGCGCTCCGCATCGTCGACGGTCTCGCCGACGATGCGTCACTCCGGGGGTCGCACCTCATCCCGAGCGTCCGCGGCGAACTGCTCGCACGGCTGGGGCGCATCGAGGAGGCGCGCTCGGAACTCCTGACCGCCGCGCACCTCGCAGCGAACGACCGTGAGCGCGACGTCCTGCTCTGGAAGGCCGCCGAACTGCCGCAGTGAACCGCGTCTCCTGCGACCTCAGCGCCCGGACGACACCTGCGCCGGACGATCGAAGCGCTGCCCTTCGGGCTTCGACGGAAGCAGCACGAGGACCAGGATGATGACGCTTCCGATCGAGGGGACGAGTGTGAAGAAGTAATACGGGCCGGGGAAGCCTGCGTCGTGCAATCGTCGCCACGTGATCGACAGGCTCGGCACGAGGAGCGCGAACCACACGACGAGCAGCAGGACCACGCCGACGATGAGGAGCACCCGGACACCGAAGTCCAAGGGGCCAGGCTCAGCGAAGTCGTAGCCGTCACTCGACAGGCCCTGCTCCTGCGTCGAGTACGTCGCCACGGTGACGCCGACGAGGACGGCGCCGACCGTCACCACCAGGGTCGGGACCAGGATCAGCAAGGTGGTGAACAAGGTGCTCCACCAGTACTCGCTGAGCGACGCGCGCCCCGAGAAGTTCGCGTACTGCTTGAAGAACCGCTTGGTGGCCTGGCGGAACGTGGCCCCGTAGAGCGGCAGGGTCAGGTCGTCCGGCGAGCTGGCACCCCGGGGCGGGGGCGCGATGTACTGCGGCTGACCGTACGGTGCCTGGCCGTACTGCGGTTGGCCGTAGGGTGCTTGGCCGTACTGGGGCTGCCCGTATGGTTGCCCGTAGGGCGCCTGGCCGGACTGTGGCTGGCCGCCCTGCGGCTGGCCGGAGGGGACCTGGGGGTTCGGAGGATACGTCATGGCTGCTTCCGGATCGCTGGTCGACAGGACACCAGTATGACGCGCTCCGCCCTCACGCCCGGGCGATCGGGATCCAGACACGCATCGTGGACGGCCCGCGCTCGGCCCACGAATGGTACGGCGCGATGCTCGCGGTGAAGGTCTCATCGGGTCCCGACCCGGCGAACGCATCGCCGTACGGCCAGGCGGTGTCGGCGAGACTCCGGGTACGCAGCTCGATCGACAGCCGACCGTCCGCGTCCTCGACGGGCACGACACCCTCCCCCACCTCGATACGCGCGATCGCCTCGTCACCACCCGGGAGGTCCACCGACTCGACGCAGTAGACCTCGGGTCCGCGCTCGATCGCGACGCTGCCACGGATGGCGTCCACGCGGGGATCCGGCAGGGTGACCCGCGGACGGACGCTGAACGCGAGCTCCACGACGTCACCGGGGACGAAGGACCGCTCGATGTCGGCGTAGCCCGGGGTGACGGCGCGATCGGTGGGCTCCCCGTCGACGGGCCGGACGGTCACCACCGCGTCATCAGCCCACGACGGCACGCGGAGCGAGACGGTCACCGGTCCACTCGGCGCCTCCACGATCCGCATGGTGACGACACCGGAGCGCGGGTAGTCGGTCACGAGCTCGGCCCGGAACCGCCCGCCATGCTCGCCGCCGATGACCGTGTCGATCGTCGCCGATGCGAACTGATGGATCTGCACGCCGCGGTCGTCGCTCGTGGCGACGAACGCCGCCAGGCTCGCGAGTGTCCGGGCCACGTTCGGTGGACAGCACGACACGTCGAACCAGGGCGCACGCTCGGAGGACGACGCTCGGGGCGACACCTCGTCGTCCGGGCTCGACTCCCCCGGCGTGCGCTGGTGGAGGGTGTTGGCGTAGAAGAACGCGGTGCCGGCGGCCGACGGCGAGGTCGCGACGACGTTGTAGAGGACGCGCTCGATGTGGTCGGCGTACCGGACGTCCCGGTCTTCGAGCAGCAGCCGCCAGCTGAACATGATCGACGCGATGCCGGCACAGGTCTCGGAGTAGGCGCGGTCGGACGGCAGCTCGAAGTCCTCGCCGAACGCCTCGTCCTGGTGGTGCGATCCTTGACCGCCGGTCAGGTAGGTGCGGCGGGCGATCGTCCGGTCCCACTGGCCGCGGAGGGCGTCGAGCAAGCCGGCATCACTCTGCTCGACCGCGATGTCGGTGGCACCGGCCGCGAGGTAGTTCGCGCGGACCGCATGACCCCGCAACGCCTCGGCCTCGCGGATCGGCACGTCGTCCTGGAAGTAGGCACGGCCCCACTCGATGTCCTGGAGCACGCCGGTGCCGCGACGCTCGACGAACAACGACGCGAGTTCGAGATAGCGCGGCTCGCCCGTCACCCGCGACAGCTCCGCGAGCCCCACCTCGACCTCGGCGTGCCCGCACACGGACTGGATGCCGTCGGTGCCGAAGACCTCGCAGATGAGGTCGGCGGCCCGCGTCGCGATCCCGAGGAGCCCGTCGTCGGAGCCAGGGCTCGTCCGCTCCCGGGCGACGGCCGCCTGGAAGAGGTGGCCGAGGCAGTACAGCTCGTGCCCCCACTCGAGATCCGACCAGCGCTCACCCTGACCCGGGCGACCGAAGCGGGTGTTCAGATAGCCGTCCGCCTCCTGTGCGGCGGCGACCCGGTCGACGATCGCGCGGAACCGCGACTCGAGCGCTTCGTCACCGCCGAGCCGTCCGAGCTCCCACGCGACGGCCTCGAGGTACTTGTAGACCTCGGAGTCGGCGAACTCGCGTCCGCGGCGACCCTCGGGAAGCGTGCCGGCGGCGGCGAGGTCGAAGTTGCGGAGCCAGCCCTCCCGCTCGAGCCAGTGTTCGACGTGCGGCAGCGTCGCCGTGCCGTTGACCCGCTGGCGGTCGGCCCAGAAGCCGTCGGTGATGCGCACCTCGTCGAGGCCGAGCGGTGTGAGCGCGCCGGTGGTGGGGACGACCGGGGCTGCGACGGTCACCGACGTAGTGGACGTCGTGGGCGTGGTGCTGGTGGTGGTGCTCATGGTTACCCCTTGAAGGCGCCGGACATGAAGCCGCGCACGTAGTGACGTTGGAGGATGAGGAAGAGGAGGAAGCACGGCAACGCGAGGACGACGACGCCGGCTTCGGTCGCGCCGTAGTCCACGACGCCCTGGACCTGGCCGCGCAGGTTGGAGACGGCGAGCGGCAGGGTCATCTTCGCGGAGTCGTTGATGAGGATCAGCGGCGCCATGAAGTCGTTCCAGGCGGCGAGGAACGCGAACAGTCCCACGGTGATGAGGCCGGGCTTGACCGCCGGGACGAGCACCTTCCAGAGCACGGTCCAGGAGTTGCAGCCGTCGACCATCGCCGCCTCATCGAGCTCCTTCGGGATCGACTCGAAGGCGATCCGCATCATGAAGGTCGAGAACGGCAGCTGGAACATGGTGAGCACGAGCGCCACCCCGACGAGCGAGTTGGAGAGACCGACCAGGTTGAGGAGCACGTAGAGCGGGATGAGCAGCGTGGCGTACGGGACCATGAGGATCGCGATGGTCGCGAGGAACAGGGCGTTCTTGCCGCGGAACTGGAACCTGGCGAAGGCGTAGCCGCCGAACAGCGAGATGACGAGCGTCAGGACCACGGTGAGCAGCGAGACGAACGCCGAGTTGCCGATGTACTGCAGGATGCCGTCCTGGTAGCCGGCGAGGGTGATGTAGTTGCCGAGCCCCCAGCCCTCGGTCTGGTTCGTGCCAGCCAGCGGGGAGACCGATCGTACGGCCGTCCACACGAGCGGGTAGAGGAAGATCACGGCGAGTGCGCCGGAGAAGAGCCAGAACGGCATCTTGATCGCGATGCCGAAGAAGTTGGTGGACTTCTCGGGTCCGCCGGAGCCGCGTCGGGGCCCGCCGCGGCGAGCACGGACGTCGGGCATCGTCGAGGTGACGGTGGCCGGTTCCTTTCGGGTGATGGTCATGCTCAGTCCTCGACCTTCTTGCTGAACGCGCGGATCTGCACGATGTTGATGACGATGAGCGCGGCGAGCACGATGACCGACAGCGCACCGGCGACGCCGAGGTTGTTGGGGCCCTGGAACGCCACGTTGTAGATGAGCTGGACGACGGTGATGGTGCTGTTGTCGGGACCGCCCTTGGTGAGGATGTAGAACTGCTCGAACGCGAGGAGCGAGCCGGTGACGCACATCACCGTGGTGAGGGCGAGGGTCGGCTTCAGCAGCGGGACGGTGATGTCGCGGAAGGTCTGCCAACGCGACGCGCCGTCGATGCGGGCGGCCTCGTAGACCTCCTCCGGGATGCCCTGCAGCCCGACGAGCATGAGCAGCATGTAGAAGCCGGCGAAACGCCAGACGATGAGGAAGACCGTCGACCAGAGCGCCGCGTCCGGGGTCCCGAGGAAGGTGAAGCCCATCGCCTTGGTGAGGTCCGCGAACGGGCCGGCGATCGGCGAGTACAGCACGTAGAACAGGAGCGACGCCGAGGCGAGGCCGAGCGCGCTCGGGATGAGGAAGGCGGTGCGGAGGAAGCCCTTCCATCGGCTGGACTCCTGGACGAGGAGCGCGAGGCCGAGCCCGAGGCCGATGAGCAGGACGGTCGCGATGACGGTGTACTTCAGCGTGAAGACCACCGAGTCGAGGAAGAAGCGGTTGTCGATCGCCTTCGGGAAGTTCTCGGGGAAGTTCACACCCTGGTTGCCGCCGAGGAGCGGCCAGTCGGACCCCGCCATCTGGAAGACGAGCCCGAGCGGGACGAGGAAGAGGAGGATGACGAAGACGGCGGTCGGGAGCGCGAACAGCCAGCCGGTGCGGGCCTGCGCGGCGCGGCGCTTCCTGGCACCGACCGAGTCCGTCGGGCCTCGTCTGGCGAGGGTGGTACTCATGGGTGGGACCTTTCGAACGGGTGGGCGCCGGTGCGCCGTCGCGATGGGGGGATCACGGTGGCGCACCGGCGGTCGGACTACTGCGAGAGCACGTCCGTGATGGCGTCGTTGTCGGCGTCGACGGAGTCGGTGCCCTCGAGGACCGCGTTGCGCACGAGCGTCAGCCAGGGGCTGGTCGGCGAGTTGAAGGCCTCCTGGAAGTTCAGCGAGTACGGGGTGTCACCCTTCGAGGCGACCTCGTTGATCGTGACGAGGCGCGGGTCCTTGCTCGAGTACTCGTTCTCCGCGAGGTCGGAGCGGGAGACCACGTCGTTATCCTTCGCGAGGACACCGACCTGTGCGTCCTCGGACATCAGCCAGCTGAGGAAGTTCCACGACTGTGCGGCCTTCTTGCTGTCCTTCGAGACGCCGATCCCGTCGCCACCGACGAAGGTCGAGTCGCCGCCCTTCGGGCCGGGGATGCCGGACACGCCCACGTCGAAGGGAGTGGAGGAGAGGAGCGTCGCCGGGTACGGCATGACGCCGACCTTGCCCTCGGTGAAGCCGGCGGTCCAGGTGGGTCCGGCCTCGTCCTTCGAGGACGGGAGCACGGCGCCCGACTTCCAGAGGTCGGCCCAGGTGCTGTAGACCTCCTTGGCGCCGTCCTCAGCGAGGAGTGACTCGGTGCCCTCCTTGTTCATGACCTGCTCGCCGTCGGCCCACACACTGGGGAACCAGGTGAAGACGAGGCAACCGCCGCAGTTGAGGCCGGTCGCGGTGCCGTAGGTGTCGGGCTTGTTCAGGGCCTGGACGGCCTTCGCGTCCTCGGCGAACTCGGCCAGCGTGGTCGGGCCCTGCTCGGGGTCGAGCCCGGCCTCCTTGTAGAGCTCCTTGTTCCAGAAGAGCATCGACAGGTCGAGCACGAACGGAAGCACGTGCTCCTTGCCGTCCGCGGTGCCGGCGGCCAGGTGACCCTTGTTGATCTCGTCCTTGAAGTCGAGTCCGTCGATGTTCGCGGTGAGGTCCTGGAACAGGCCCTGCTCGACCCAGTTCGGGACGTACACGATGTCGGCGGCGAACAGGTCGGGGAGGCTGTCGGAGCCGGCCGCCGCACCGACCTTCGCGACATAGTCGTCGTTCGGGACGACGGTGAGCTTGACCTGGTTCTCGTGCGAGGCGTTGTAGGCCTCGACGAGGAGCTTCGCCTGCTTCTCGAGTGGGGCGCGGGTCCAGAGCGTGAGCTCGGAGCCGTCGTCGACGCCCTCGGGCCCGGCACTGGCGAGCGGGGAACTGCCGCCGCCCCCGGAGGAACAGGCGGCGAGGCCGACGAGGAGGGCGCTGGCGGCCAACACCCCTCCGACCCGCTGCATCCGTCTGGTGTGCGTGCTGCGCATGGTGACTCCTCTGACTCATCGTTGAGCGGACCGGTCGGGTCCGGCGGTGCATGGGAGGTTTTCGAAACTGTCGAAACGCCTTTCGGTAAAGCTAGCCTGGGATCGGTGTAGCGTCAAGAGCGAAGTCCGGTAACGTTTCGGAAACGAAGAGGGGGAGCAATGCCAGACAGTGACGTCAGTGCGTCGGCAACCGGTACCCCCGGCCGAGCGGCGACCTTGGGCGACGTCGCGCGCATCGCAGGCGTCTCGATGGCCACCGCCTCGAAGGCCATCAACGGACGGAGCGAGGTCGCACCGAAGACCCGTCAGCGGGTGCTCGACGCCGCGAAGGAAGTCGCCTTCACGCCCAACGAACTCGCGAGGAGCCTGATCAACGGGCGCACCGGCACCGTCGGTCTCCTGACGAGCGACCTCGAGGGCCGCTTCGTCATCCCCATCCTCATGGGCGCCGAGGACGCGTTCGGAGCCGGGCAGGTCAACGTGTTCCTGTGCGACGCCCGGGGCGATGCGATCCGCGAGCAGCACCATCTGAACGCGCTCCTCACCCGGCGCGTCGACGGCATCATCGTCGTGGGCCGCACGACGGACCCACGCCCCTCGCTCGGCCACAAACTACCCGTCCCGGTCGTCTACGCCTACGCGCCGTCCGACGACCCGACCGACGTGTCGATCACCCCCGACAACCGCGACGGCGGCCGCCTCGCCGTCGAGCACCTGATCGCCTGCGGGCGTTCCCGGATCGCGATGATCACGGGTGAGCCGCAGTATGCGGCGGCCAGGGATCGCGTGACGGGCGTGCAGAACGCCCTCGCCGCGGCGGGCCTGGACCTCGTCGGCACGCCGATGTTCTCGGAGTGGACCGAGCACTGGGGTCGCGATGCGGCGGCGATGCTGCTCGCACAGCACCCGGAGATCGACGGCATCGTGGCCGGTTCCGACCAGATCGCCCGCGGCGTGCTCGACACCGTCCGCGACCTCGGGCGCGACGTCCCGAGCGACGTCGCGGTCGTCAGCTTCGACAACTGGGAGATCCTGGCCACCAACTCGCGCCCGGAGCTGTCGTCGATCGACGCCAACCTGCAACAGCTCGGCCGACTCGCCGCGACCCGCATCTTCGAGGCGATCGAGGGTACGGACGTCGCACCGGGCGTCGAGTACCTGCCGGGCCGCCTCGTCCTCCGCGGTTCCACGATCCCGAGGCGCTGAGGTCCGGTCGGACGCAGATAGTCACCGCGCGGGTGATGCGACAGCCGTCGGACATCGCTACGGTCGAGCCATGGACAGCTCAACCGTCATCATGATCGTGGTCCTCGCCGCCGTTGCAGTCATCGTCTTCACGATCACCGTGCAGGCCAGACGACGTGCCGGCGGGACGAAGCATCGCGGGGGTACGAGTTCGGACTCCGGCATGCCGTTCATCCTCGACAGCAACGGTCACCATGGAGGCGGCCACCACGGCGGTGGCCACCACGGCGGAAGCGACTCCGGCGGTTGGGACGGTGGCGGTGGCGGCGACTCCGGCGGCGGCGGAGACGGGGGCGGTGGGGGCGGCGGTGACTGACCGGTCCGCCCGGGCCGCGTCAGCCGTCAGCGACGTCGCTGCTGCTTCGGGCGACGCTTCGGTTTCGGACGCGGCTTCCGCTTCGGTGGCGGGACCACCGCGTCCCCCTCGCCCGAGCGCTTCCGGCGCGAGACGTCGACGCCGCCTGCCGGTCCACCGATCCACATCGGCACCCCACTCCCCCAGCCGGCGACGAAGAACAACGCTCCACCGACGACCAGCCCGCCCACCCCGGCGGTCTGCCAGATCGCCTCGTCGTAGATCACGGGCCCCACGGCCTGACCGTCGAAGAGCAGGTGGAACCCGTTGTTCACGACGACGACGAGCAGCGTCAGCCACCCGACACCGAACACCGTGCCGGCCACCCACCCCCATGAGGCGATCGCCAACCCGCCCAAGACGGCGGCCGCAGCGACGGGTACGCCGAACGCCACGAACAGGACGATCGCGACCCAGGACTCGGCACGGTCGCCGCCGATGGCGGCCAAGACGATCGCGACGACGACGAGCAGCACCACGGAGGCGATGAGCGCGCCAGTCCACGTCGTGATGCGCCGTCGACTCATCCGGTAGGGGTTGGTGGTGGGATCGCGGTGCTCCTTCGAGCCCGACTGCTGCTTCGACATGCCCTCATCCTCGACCATCGGACGCCGCTCCATCGATCGACCTCATGGCACGGCGTCGCGATAGCCTCGCTGCATGGGGGAATCGCGAGGCACACGAGCGCGCCCGGGCGCGACCCACGCCCGAGGCTGGCTGACCCTGTCCTGGTGCGCATCAGTCTTGGCCGCGACGTTCCTGGGGGCAGGCGTCGTGAGCATCTCGATCTACGCGTCGTTCCTCGACTTCCCGCAGGACGATCCCGGCTGGATCAGCCACCACGACTGGCTCGCCTCCACCGGGACGGCTGCACTGATCATCGGCGCCGCGCTCGCGGTCTGCAGCGTGGTGGCATTCATCCTGTGGCAGGTCGGGCTCCCGGAGCAGCCGGTCGGTCAGGGCGGTCGATCCTCCGCGGAACACCGCTGACCGACCGCGCCGCCATCGCCGTAGCGGGTGGTGGTGAGCGGCGGACCACGGCCGTCGTCGGTCGACATCGGCCCGATCGGTGTCGACACCATCACGCGCCGATTGAGACACTGGGCAGGTGTACTCCGAGCGTGTCCTCCTCTCCGGCAACGCGCTGTGGCGCTCGGAAGACAGCGCTGGCGGGGCGGTCGTCCCGGCCGACGGCTGCGTCGACCTGATCCTCCGCGACGGCCGGGTCGAGGTGGCCGGACCGTCCACACGGTGGCTGGCCACCGGTCCCGACGGGGTCGCCGGGTCGTTCGGCTTCAGGATGCAGCCGGGGCGGGCCAGGCTCCTGCTCGGCCTCGATCTCGCAGCGATCGCGGACCAGCTCGTACCGCTCGACGACGTCACCGATCGGCGGACCGCGGCACGGCTGCGCGAGGCGATGATCCCGCTCGAAGCCGGACCCGCCCCGATCGGCACGCTCGCGGCGTTCTCGGCCCAGCTTGCCGAAGCGAGTCGCTGGTCGGACGCCGTCCGCCGAGCGGCGTTCGAGGCGACGCCGGCGCGTGACGTCGCCGCGACGATGAGCGGCTCCGAACGGTCCTTCCGGCGGCGGATGCTCGCCACCTTCGGATACGGCTACGCCACGCTCGTGCGCCTCGATCGCGCACATCGAGCTCGATCATCACTCCGCTCTGGCTCGTCGATCGCCGACGTCGCCGCATCGGCGGGCTATGCCGACCAACCCCACCTCTCCCGCGAGTTCAGGCGCCTCGTCGGCTCGAGCCCCGCTCAGTTCGCGGCGAGCGCGGCGTAGAGGTCGACCGAGTTCCCGTCCGGGTCGAGGAGGGTCGCGTACCGCTGGCCCCACACTGCGTCCCAGGGCTCGACGTGCCCGGCGTATCCGGCATCGACGAGCGTGGCGAAGGTGGCGTCGACGGCAGCCGGACTCCCCTGGTCGAAGGCGAGGGCGATCCGGTGGCCGCCGGACGCCGGAACGAAGGTCGGGTCGAAACCGCGGATCGTCTCGACGGTGTCCCATGCGAGCGCCACCCCTCCGTCCAGGAGTGCATCCACGTGGGGAGCGTCGTCCTGACCGGGCTCGATGGGCACGCCCAAGGCTCGATAGAAGGCGAGCGAGGCCGCCATGTCGTTCGTCACGATGCCGATGAAGCCGAGTCTCAGTGTCATGGTCTCACCGTACGACCGGGCGACGACGGGGTCGTGAATAGAACGGCCACGCTGCGCGCGCAACCGGTTCCCTGTCTGCTCGGTCAGCGACCCGCGAGGTCGCCGAGTCGGGCGCGCATCGCGCGGAGCACGTCGACGAGGAGCACGTCGTCCGGTCCGGCGAGCCACTGCTCGAGGGAGGCGTCGAAGAGTGCCGAACCGATGGACGCGGCGAGCGCCGCGTCGGCTGACGTGACACCACTCTCCATGAGGGCATCGCGCATCGCGTCGATGAGGACCGCCGACTTCAACCGTTCCCGCTCGCGCAGCTGCGGTTCCGACCGGATGACAGCATGGCGGGCGGCGATGTCGTCCCGCCAGCGCTGCAGCTCACCGGCGGCCACGGTCTCGAGGCCGGACATCACCAGGGCGAGCGGGTCGAGCCCTGCTGGCGCCGCGGCGACCAGCCGTCCCACCACCGTCGGGAGCTCGCGCTCGCGGAGGAAGAGCACGTCGCGCTTGTCGGCGAAGTGACGGAAGAACGTGCGGGTGGTGAGCCCGGCGGCCTCGGCGATCTCCGGGACCGTCGTCGCCGCGAAGCCCCGGTCGGCGAACAGCGCCATCGCAGCGCCCTCGAGTCGGAGAGCGGCGTCGGGTGCCCATCGTGCCATGCGATCAGGATAACCGATGACACGTCGTGTCGTCAGGTGTACAGTGATGACACACCGTGTCATCATCGCCACGCCAATCCGCAACACCCTTGGAGACCTCATGCCGACGAACACCGCAGCCTGGCTGCCAGCACCCCGAGCGGACTTCGTCGTCGGTCCGGCCGCGATGCACGAACCCGGCCCTGGCGAACTCCTCATCCGGAACCGAGCGGTCGCGGTGAACCCGCTCGACGACGTCAAGCAGCAGACCGGGAACCTCATGTACCGGTGGCTGCCAGTGCCCGCCGTGCTCGGTGAGGATGTCGCGGGCGAGGTCGTGGCCGTCGGGCCGGGTGTCCGTCGGTTCGCAGTCGGCGACCGCGTCGTGGCGTACGCGGTCGGCATGGAGCGCGGTCGGCGCCATGACGCCGAGGGCGGGTTCCAGCAGTTCACCGTCGTGCGGGCGGACCTCGCTGCCCCGATCCCGGACGGTCTGCGAGACGAGGACGCCGTCGTCCTGCCGCTCGGGATCTCCACGGCCGCGACCGCTCTCTTCCAACGCGACCACCTCGCGCTCCCCCACCCCTCGGAGCACCCCACCCCCACCGGGACGGCCGTCGTCGTCTGGGGCGGTGCCACGAGCGTCGGCAGCAACGCCATCCAGCTCGCGGCCGCCTCCGGCCACCGGGTCGCGACCACCGCCTCGCCGCACAACCACGACCGGATGCGCGAGCTCGGTGCCGACATCGTGTTCGACTACCGCAGCCCGACCGTCGTGGCGGATCTCGTCAGCGCCCTCCGCGGATCCTCGGTCGTCGGCGTGCTCGCCGTCGGGACCGGCTCCGCAGAACCAGCCGTCGCCGTCGCCGCCGCCACCGGGGCACGCCGCGTCGCACTCGCGAGCCCGTCGGTGTCGTTCGGGTCGTTGCCTCGTCGGGCCGGCCCGAGTCTGACGTTCGTCCGCACCATGACCCGGCTCGTGGCGGCCAACGTCGCGCTGCAGATCCGTGCCCGTCGGGCGGGGATCTCCGCGCGGTACGTGTGGGGCAGCTCGCTGATGACCAACGAGGTCGGGCCGATGCTGTGGGAGGACTACCTGCCGGGCGCGCTCGCCGGCGGACGACACGTCTGCGCGCCAGCCCCCGAGGTGGTCGGCGAAGGCCTCGAAGCGATCCAGCCGGCCCTCGACCGACTCCACGGCGGCGTCTCAGCCCGCAAGCTCGTCGTGCGGTTGTGAGGCGCGGGACCGTGACGCTCCGCCCTCACACCTCCCAGGTCGAACGGTAGCTCCGCTCGGCGAGCAGCGCCGACAACTCCGCGTGCACGCTCATCGTCTTGGCGAGCCGCTCGGCGCGGTCCGCCTTCAGCACCTCGGGACGCTCCCAGTCCCGCTCCGACAGGTAGGCCGTGTACGGGTTGATGACGCACTTGAAGTCCAGCATGAGCGACTGCCCGAGCGTGGCGGTCGCCATGTAACTGTGCGGCAGGCCTGCGGCGCAGACGAAGGTCACGACCTTGTCGAACCAGGCGGCGACCCTGCCGTCCTCACCGGTCGCGCCGGTCGCCTCGATGAGCGACTTCACCGACGCGGCCGGCGCCCAGTTGTAGATCGGGAAGGCGAGGACGACGCCGTCCGCAGCAGTGATCAACGCATGCAGGCGACGGAACGCAGGGCTCTCGAAGACCCGGTCGTTGTCGAACGGCGGCAGTTCCATCTCGGCCAGATCGATGACGGACGAGTCATGACCTTGCTCGCGCAGCAACCCGCTGCTCGCCGAAGCGAGGGTCCGACTCCGACTCGCCGGATCGAGGCTGCAGGAGATCACGGGCAGGTTCAAGGCGGCCATCCCTCTACGCTAGCCCGGCAGCCCACGCGGTGCGCATGACCGGTGTGCGAGGGTGGAGCATGCTCTCGCCGCAGTCACTCAGTGAAGCCGACCGCCGTCTCGTCGCCTCGTGGGCCGCCGATTGCGCCGAGCGGGTGCTGCCACTGTTCGAAGCAGAGGCCCCGGACGACGATCGTCCACGTGACGCGATCGCCCGCGCGCGGGCATACGCGAGTGGCGAGCTCGACACCGCCGGTGAGATCCGCCGCCGCTTCGTCGCCAACCGGGCCTCGCAGGTGGTGTCCTCGCCCGCCGCCAAAGCCGCCGCGTGGTCGGCCGGGCAGGCCGCAGGTGTCGCGCACATGGGCGCCCACGCGCTCGGTGCCGCCGCCTACGCGGCGAAGGCCGCCGAGTTGCACCGGGCCGGCGCCAGCGCAATGGAGATCGCCTGGCAGCTCGAACACGTGAGTGCGCCGGTCCGGTCGGCACTCCGGCTCCTGCCGGCACTCGGCACCGATCCGTCAGGGCCGCTCGGCAGCGGACTGCTGGCATCGGGAGTACTCGGCGACAACATCCGCGCCATTCAGAACGGCTTGCGCCGACGCCCCCGCCGCCCGGACGTCACGACGCTCGAGCTGGTCGGCGGCCCCGAGCCAGTCCGGATCGAGCTGCACGACGCCGACCCTGCGTGGCCCGAGCGGTACCGGGAGCACCGGCAGCGGATCATCGACGCCCTCGGAACGAGCGCGAGCGGGTCCAGCGCCGTCGCGATCGAGCACATCGGCTCGACCTCGGTGCCCGGACTCGCGGCGAAGCCGATCGTCGACATCGTGGTCGCCGTGGAGGACATCACGGCGGAGGAGGACTACCTCGACCCCCTGCTGGCCGCCGGCTACGTGCTGCGCGTCCGTGAACCCCGCCACCGGATGGTCCGGACGCCGGAGCGCGACGTCCACGTGCACCTCTACGAACAGGGCGCGCCGGAGATCGACGAGTATCTCCTCCTCCGCGACCACCTGCGTTCCGACGCCGACGACCGCGCGTTGTACGAGCGCACCAAGCGGGAGCTGCTCGGGAGGTCCTGGAACGACATGAACGACTACGCCGATGCGAAGACCGAGGTCATCCTCGCGATCAAGGCGCGGGCGCGTGCAGCCCTGAGCCGCTGAGTCGCCCGGATCTGCGCGAATTCGGCTCGGTTTCGGACGATTCCGGGCGGCTCAGGAACGGGCGCTCGCACGCACCGGCGGGATGACGACCCCGGTCAGGACCGCCGCCGTCTTGACGCCGACACAGAGGCTGATGAAGACCGTCAGCGCCGCCGTGACCGCTGAGCCCTCGAGCGTCGCGAGGGAGACCAGGCCGACGGTGCCCGGCACGAGCATGAGCAGGGCCGGCTGGAACGTGACGTTGGACGGCACCGCCGCCGAGTACCGCTCGACGATGCGAGCGACGACGAACACGATTCCGGCGGTGAGCCCCGTCGCGACCGCGTTCCCCACGAGCGGGGCGAACAGGACGATGCCCGCATAGGTCAGCGCCATCACGCAGATGGTCAGCAGCGTCAGGGAGCGGCCCGAGCCGAACGCGATCCCGATCCCGGCCGCGAGCATCACGACGCCGATCCACGTGAACCACAGCGGCGGGACCGACTCCCACCCGACCAGATCCGAACTCCCGCGGCCCACCTGACCGACGAGCGCCGTCGAGTCGGGGTCGATCGACAGGCCGGTGAGCAGCGCCCCGGCCGAGATCCCGGCCGCCATGAAGGCGAGCACGATGAGCCCGTACATCAGGCGCGCCGAGCCCGTCACGATGTCCGTCGCCGTCAATTCCAGCAGGGCGTTGGTGATGAGCGCGCCGGGCACGAGGATCGCGATCGGCGCGCAGACGGCGAACAGCGGCACGGGGCCGAGATCCATCGCCGATGCGAGCGTCCCGACGAGCGTCGTCGACACGAACGCCGTCACGAAGGGGGCGATCGCGACCGCTCCCCGCCACCGCGCCAGCAGGGTGATGACGAGGCCGACGAAGGCACCGACGAGCATGGATGCGACGATCGCCCACCAGGGGCAGCGGAACAGCAGCGCGAGCCCACCCGCGAGCAGCAGGTTCCCGACCACCCAGTGCATCGACGCGTGCGGGCGCGGCGTCTCCCGGATCGACTGGATACGGGCCGGCAGATCCCCGACCGGCCAGTGTCCGAGCTCGAGTTCGCGCATGAGCCGGTTCGCCCGGGCAGCCCCGCGGAACGACAGCTCGCCGTGCGTGTTGCCGGCCGCGAGCACCGCGCCGGTGCGCACGTCGTTCACGATGATGAGCTGCGGCAGCACCGAGAAGGCGAGGCCTTCGTCGCCCGATGCGACCGTGGCGCGCTCCAGGGAGTCGCGGACGTCGGTGACGGAGGTGCCGGCGTCGAGGAGCAGGCAGCCGAGCGCGCTGTAGGCGTGCGCAGCGGTTCTGCGGTGCTCATCGGTCGCGGCGTCGTCACTCATCCCGCCAACGGTACGCGAGATTCCGGGGGCGCCTGCGGCCGCCGCGGGCCTCAGCGGCGGTTGCGGAGCCCGACGGCTCCGGCCACACCGAAGTACAGGCCGGCGAGGATCGGGACGATGACGATCCACCAGAAATGGAAGCCGTACTCGCCGTGGGCGTTCGCGACGGCGACCGGGATGAGCGCCACCCCGAGTACGACAGCCACGATGCCGATGCCGAGCGCGAGTCGGGGTCTTCCCGGAGTGAACGAGGCCATGGGGACACGCTAACCCCGCGGAGCCCGCGGGCCTCGGGGGATATCCCCTACACTCGCGCGGCGCAAGCGCTTGTCCGGCCGCCGACACGCTGGCATCGTCGCTGTCACGTCGCGCGCGCGGCGTGGAGCGCCGAGGAGGCAGCATGGCAGACGTACGAGTGGGCGACCGCGTGTCGTGGGGCACCTCGCAGGGGCGGACGCAGGGGAAGGTCGTCGAGCGGAAGACCGCGGACTTCCAATTCGACGGCCAGCACTTCACGGCGTCGACGGACGAGCCCGCGTTCATCGTGGAGTCCGAGAAGACCGGCGCGAAGGCCGCACACAAGGGCTCCGCGCTTCGCGTCCTGAAGTCCTGAGGCTCTCCCCCTGGCGGCCCGATGCACAGACACCCGGACGTCCACGACGGACCCCGGCTAGGCGTAGCGTTGGCGCATGACCGTCGTGATCGCCTTCCTGGCCAACGTCATCGTCGCCATCGCCAAGTCCATCGTCGCCGCGCTCACCGGGTCGGCGTCGATGCTGGCCGAGGCCGCCCACTCGTGGGCCGACGCGGGGAACGAGATCTTCCTCCTCATCGCCGACAAACGGGCGGACAAGCAACGAGACGCCGCACATCCGCTCGGCTACGGCCGTGACGCCTACATCTTCTCGCTGTTCGCCGCCTTCGGGATCTTCACCGTCGGTGCGGTCGTCTCGATCCAGCACGGTATCCAGAGCCTCACCGCACCGGAGGCGATGGAGGACTACGCCCTCAGCTACCTCGTGCTCGGCGTCGCCTTCCTCCTCGAGGGCTTCTCCTTCACCCAGTCGATCCTCGAGGGTCGGCGCACGGCGAAGAAGTACGGCCGCGGCTTCTTCGACTACATCGTGAACGGCTCCAACACGACGCTCCGCTCGGTGTTCTTCGAGGACTCCGCAGCACTGCTCGGCCTCATCATCGCCGGGGCCGGCATCGGCCTCCACCAGGTGACCGGCGACCCGGTGTGGGATGCGATCGGCTCGATCGCGATCGGCGTCCTGCTCGGCGGCGTCGCGCTGCTGCTCATCAACCGCAACCGGCGCTATCTCCTCGGAGCCTCGCCGAGCCCCGCGTACCGCGCGCAGACGATCACCGCGCTCCTCTCGCACCCGGAGATCGAACGGGTGACGGCGCTGTACCTCGAGTTCAGCGGGCCGGAACGCCTCTTCCTCGTCGCGTCGGTCGACCTCGTCGGCGACGACCGCGAGAACGACGTCGCGCGTCAGCTCCGCCGACTCGAGGGCGACCTCGAGCAGGACGACCTCATCGGCAAGGCCGTGCTCACGCTCTCGGTGAGCGACGAGCCGTCGATCACCGTCTGAGCGCGGCGACGAGCCGAGGGCTCAGGCGCCGAACAGCCGCTTCGACGCGATCGCAGCACCCTCGACGAGCGCACCGAGCTTCGCCCACGCGACATCGGTCGCGACGAACTCATAGCTTGCGAACGTGGAGAGCCCGCAGTCGGTGCCGGCGATGACGCGCGTCGGATCGCCGACCGCTTCGGCGACCTCGACGATGCGGTTCGCGATGACCTGCGGGTGCTCCAGATAGTTGGTGGTCACGTCGACGACCCCCGGGATGAGGAGCGCGCCCTCGGGGAGCGGGTGCTCGCGGAACGCCGGCGCCTCGTGCTGGTGCCGCGGGTTGCCGAGCGGGATGCTGAACGCGCCCACCCGCGCCCGGTAGAGGTGCGGGAGGAGCACGTCGACCGGGACGTCGTCCTGGTGCGGCCCCTGCCAGTTGCCCCAGCAGACGTGGAGCCGGACCTGCTCACGGGGGATGTTCCGGATGGCGTGGTTGAGGGCGTCGACGTGCAGGTCCACGGCCGCGAGGAACTCCTCGAGCGTAGCGTCACCGAACTGGATGACCCGCTCCATGGCGAGGTCCGGGGCGTCGAGCTGCAGGACGTGCCCCCGGGCGACGATCGCCTCATACTCGATCCGCAGTTGCTCGGCGAGCGCGAACACGTAGGCGCGATCGTCGCCGTAGAAGGGGTTCGCGGCATCGAGCAGCAGTGTCGTCGACACGATCCCGGGCGTCGCCGCGGAGAAGAAGGTGCCGGCGGGTGTGCGTCCCTGGCCGGCCTGCACGGCGAGCTCCCGTTCGAAGCCGTCGAGATCGGCGGTGATGCCGGACAGCGTCGGGTCGTACACGAGCTGCCCCTGGGCCATCGGCGGATCCCACACCCGTGCGACGTCTGCCCCCTCGACGATCTGCTTCGCCTGGAACGCCGCGTAGTCCGGGAATCGCACGGAGTCGAGCGTCGGCTTGCGGTGTCCTGCACCGCCGAAGCCCTCGATGCGTTCCAGCACATAGGTGGAGAAGCCAACGCGCGGGACCTCGCCGTCGTTGATGAGATCGAGACCGGTGGCGAGCTGTGCGGCGACCGTCGAGGCCACCGCATCCGCCGTGACCTCCTCCAGCTCGGCGACGTCGAACGACCGCCGCTGGTCGCGGGCCACGAGCAACCGGGTCAACTCGGGCGTGCGCGGCAGGCTCCCGGCGTGCGTGGTCAGGATGCGGTCGGTCATGCGTGGGCTCCTCGGTGCGTGGCGCGGGTGGATGTGGACGGCACGCTCACGCCATGCAGGGAGCCCACTCCTGGTTGGAGAGTTCCCGCTGCTCGTTCTCGGTCTGCAAGAGCCAGCCGGTCTTCGTCGCGCCTCGGTACTGACCGCTCACCAGGTCGGCGCACCATGAGCGACCGTCGAAGGCCCACCGGACGAAACTCGCCTCGCTCCCCTTGCGCAGGAGCGGGCGTTCGCGTTCTACCTGACTCATGTGTTCCATCTCGACCGTGGCTGACATATCTTCCAACCGTATCGAGGAACGTCGTCGGTGAACAGACTGCTTGCGTTTCGCGGCCGGTTGCCCGAAAATACCCGGTCGCGCCCGGAAGCGGCGTCCTTCGACACGCTCGGAGATCGGGTGCAGCGGTCGTTCAGCCCACGAACACGCGGAGCGCCTCGTCGCTGAGCACGCGGTCGGCGAACACCAGGCGCACGGCATCCGGATCCGGGTTGCCCGCGTCGGGGCCACGCCACACGACCTCCAACCCCGCCCGTTCGGCAGCCCGACGTGAACCCTCGTTGTGCTCCAGGAGGAACGCCACGACGGGCAGATCCGGTGCCGACGCCGGTGCCGCGGCTCGCGCGGCCGCGATGAGCTCCTGTGCGTATCCGCGCCCCCAGGCCGCGGGCGCCAGACGGTAGTAGAGGTTCCAGGCGACCCCGCCACGCAGGCTCGGGCCGCCGATGCCGACCAAGGCACCCGTCGCGGTGTCGCGCGCCACCCACACGTCGAGACCGTTCGCCTCCCAGCCGGCCTGGTACCGCTCGATCAGCTCACGAGTCTCGGCGAGCGCCGTGTGTCGGGCGGACGGCAGGTGCGTCCAGACCGCGGGGTCGGCATGGAGGTCGTGGAGCTCCGGCAGGTCGCGCTCGGCGGGGCGGGCGAGCGTCAGTCGTTCCGTCAGGGTCGGCGGAGTCGCGTCGGTCATGCCCTCCATTCTGCTCTGGTCGGTGACTGGCACCAGTCGATACCCTGTGCCCATGGCTGCGAAGAACGAACCGATCTCGGCACGCGCGTGTGCGATCCTCAGCATCGCCATCGCCGCGTTCTCCATCTACATCGTCGCGTCGACGGCGAGAGACGGCGGGTCATGGACGTTCTCGGTGCTCGCCTGCTTCGTGCCCCTGCTGTTCGCGGTCCAGGGCATCAGGATGAGTCGCCAACCCGGCGCCCCCTGGCCCACCTTCAGCCTCATCGGGTCGATCGTCGGCGCAGCACTCGGACTCGTGTCCTTCGGTGCCTTCGCATGGTTGCTCGTGCGGTCCTGAGCGCAGCGACGGAGCGTGGTGTCGCCGCGTAGAGTCGTCCCCAGCACCGACGGAGGAGGGCCATGCGACTGCACGTCGAGGAACGCGGGCACGGCCCGGTCCGGATCGCCCTCATCCACGGATTCCTGGCCGACGGAGCCGCCTGGACCGACGTCGTCGCAGCGGCCGACCCGGAGCGGTACACGTTGCTGCTCGTCGACCTCCGCGGTCACGGCTCCAGCCCACGCGCCGATCGGACCCGAGGCGAGCGCTACGACATCGCCTCACTCGCGGCCGACCTCGTCGAGACGTTGCCGAACGGCCTCGACGCGATCGTCGGCCACTCCCTCGGCGGGCGGCTCCTCATCGACATCGTGGGGCCGCTCCGCCCGGCGCACGCGATCTACCTCGATCCCGGGTTCGGCCTGAAACTGCCGGGCCGAGGCCTCGGCGCACGACTGTTCTGGAGCATCCCAGGGCTGCCTCGGCTCCTGGCCTGGTTCTACGACCGCACGGACCCAGCGACGGGTCCCGCGAACGTCGCGCTCGCCGAGGCCGCCCATGCCGCGTGGGACCGCTCGATGATCGCGGAGGTGCTGCAGGACGTCGCAGCGACCCCGGTGACGCCGTCGGCGCCGATCGTCCCCTCGACGCTGGTGCTGTCGGACGACGCGAAGCTCGTCCTTCCGAGCAGCCACGTCCCTCGCTACGAACACCTGGGCTGGACCGTCACGCGGTTCCCGGGCATCCGCCACGACATGGCGGCGCTCGACGGGGCACGGACCTTCGAGGTGATCCAGGCCTCGCTCTGAGCCGGCTCAGAGACCGAGACCAACCAAGCCGCCTTCCTCGGTCACTGAGCTTGTCGAAGTGCACACGGAGGACACCCCCTTCGACAGGCTCAGGGACCGGGAGGGAAGGAGCTCAGGGACCAGGTGAGTCACACAGCGACGGGGCGAGACGGGGCTCCTGTGCAGAGTGCTGATATCGCGCGCACATTCCTGCATCATGCACATTCTGCTGCGGGCGGGCCGTCAGTAACGTTGCCGCCACCCGCACCGCTCCCTCCCCCACTTCTGGAGACCAGCATGGCTCGCATGGCACACGCAGACGACTTCGCCCTGTCCCGCGTCCGTCCCGACGCACAGAAGCCCTGGTTCGGCATCGCCGTCCAACGCTTCGGACAGGTGTCGGCCCTGTCCCAGTTCCTCCTCGGCGCCACCCTCGGCTACAGCATGACCTTCGGCGAGGCGTTCCTCGCTCTACTCCTCGGCTCGATCATCCTCGAGGTGATCATGTGCATCGTCGGCATCATCGGCCAGAAGGAGGGCCTCAACACCGCCCTCCTCGCCCGCTGGACCGGCTTCGGCGAGATCGGCGCGTCACTCGTCGGACTCGCGATCGGCATCAGCCTCATCGGTTGGTTCGGCATCCAAAGCGCCATCTCCGCCGAGTCGCTCGACGCCCTCCTCCCCGGCTTCATGCCGGTGTGGGCCTGGAGCCTCATCTTCGGTCTCGCCGTCACCGCCATCGTCGCCTACGGGTTCAAGGGCATGCAGTGGCTCGCGAACATCACCGTCCCGCTGTTCCTGATCCTCGTCGGCTGGTCGATCATCAGCGAACTCACCCAGCACGACTTCATGGAACTCGTCACCGGCCCGGCACCCGGCCCCACCATGAGCGTCTGGGCCGGCACCGGCATCGTCGCGGGCGGCCTCATCGTCGGCGCCATCATCACCGCCGACATGACCCGCTTCAACCGGTCCCGCGCCGACGTCATCAAGCAGACCGTCGTCGGCGTCTCGCTCGGTGAGTTCGTCATCGGCCTCTCGGGCGTCCTGCTCGCCCACGCCGCGGCCTCGGGCAACGTCGTCGCGATCGTCACGTCGTCGGTCGGGCTCATCGGCCTCATCATCGTCATCACCGGGACGCTCAAGATCAACGACTGGAACCTGTACTCGTCGACGCTCGGGCTGGTCAACTTCATCTCGACCGCGTTCGGCAAGAACCTCAACCGCGTGACCACCACCATCGTGCTCGGTGTGGTCGGCTCCATCCTCGCGGCGGTCGGCATCCTCGGTCAGTTCTCCGGCTTCCTCATCATCCTCGGCGTCGCCTTCCCGCCCATCGCCGGCATCATGGTCGCCGAGTACTTCATCGTGAAGCGCTGGCGCGGCGAGCTCGACGAGACGCGCGCCTCGGGCCGCCTGCCCACGACCGCCCCGCGCATCGTCCCGGCGACCATCGTCATCTGGGCCGTGTCCGCGATCACCGGCTACTTCGTCACGTGGGGCATCCCCGCCGTCCTGTCGCTCATCCTCTCGATGGTGCTGTACATCGCCGCCGGCAAGCTCGGCCTGGTCCGCGGTGTCGGCGTCGCCCACACCTCGCAGATCGAGGCGGACGCGACGGTGGACAGCCCCGCCACCGCCTCGAAGTGACCGTCGCGCACTGATCCGTCACCGTTCCACCGCACACCGCTCCACCGCACCAACAGAAAGCGAACCCCTCATATGCACATCGGTATCGATGTCGGCGGCACCAACACCGACGCCGTGCTCATGGACGGCACCACCACCCTGGCGGCCGTCAAGCACGCGACCACCCCGGACGTGACCGACGGGATCGTCCAGGCGATCGGCGAACTGCGGAGCGGACACCACTTCGACGGCGAGCAGATCACCGCGGTGATGATCGGCACGACGCACTTCATCAACGCCCTCGTGCAGGCCAAGCGGCTCGCACCCACCGCGGCACTGCGGCTCGGGCTCCCGGCGACCCGCGCGTTGCCGCCGCTCGTCGACTGGCCGGCGGAGCTCGTCGAGGCGATCAGTGCACGCAGCTACCTCGCGCATGGCGGCTACGAGTTCGACGGACGCCCCATCTCGCCGATCGACCCGGACGAGCTGCGGGCACACGCCGAGGACATGCGTGTCAACGGCATCCGCTCCGTCGCGATCTCCTCCGTCTTCAGCCCCGTCAACCACGACCTCGAGGTCGAGGCGGCGCGGATCGTCGGCGAGGTCCTCGGCCCGGACGTGGCCATCTCGCTCTCGCACGAGATCGGGCGCATCGGCCTCCTGGAGCGCGAGAACGCGACGATCATCAACGCAGCCCTGCGCGAGCTCGCCTCGGAGATCGTCGACGGGCTGACCGCCGCCGTCCGGAAGCAGGGCATCGAGGCGCCCATCTTCCTCAGCCAGAACGACGGCACGCTCATGGACGAGGACTACGTGCGCCTCTACCCCGTCGCGACGTTCGCCTCCGGCCCCACCAACTCGATGCGCGGGGCGGCACTGACGAGCGGGCTCGCGACGTGCGCGGTCGTCGACATCGGCGGCACCACGGCGGACATCGGCCTGCTCATCAACGGCTTCCCTCGCGAGACGGCGAACGAGGTCAAGGTCGCCGGCATCCGCACGAACTTCCGGATGCCCGATGTCCTGTCCATCGGGATCGGCGGCGGCAGCATCGTCGACGAGGAGACCGCCGAGGTCGGGCCGGCATCCGTCGGGTACAAGCTCATGACCGAGGCCCTCGTCTTCGGCGGCAGCACCCTCACCGCGACGGACATCGCCGTGGCCGCCGGTCGCGCGTCGATCGGTGACGCCTCGAAGGTCGCCCATCTCGACCCGGTCTTCGTGGAGCGCGTCCTCGAGCGGATCGGCGAACGCATCGCCGAGGCCGTCGACCGCATGCGGACCTCCCCAGAGCCGATCCCCGTGGTGGCGGTCGGCGGCGGGTCGATCCTGCTCTCCGACGAACTCCCCATCTTCGGCGCCGTCCACCGGCCCGACAACTACGCCGTGGCGAATGCCATCGGTGCTTCCATCGCGCAGGTCGGGGGCGAGATCGACAAGGTCTACGCCATCGAACCCGGCCGGCGTGAGGAGGCGATCGCCGAGGTCCGTGCCGAGGCGATCGACAAGGCGATCGCGGCCGGCGCCTCCCCCGCGTCGGTCGCGATCGTCGATTTCGACGAGGTCCCGATCCCCTATCTCCCCGGGAACGCCACGCGCATCCGGGTGAAGGCCGTCGGCGACCTCGACATGGGAGGCCTCCGATGAGCTGGACCATCTCCGCCGAGCTCATCCCCGGCCTCGCCCGCGGAGCCGCCGTCCTCGGGACCGGCGGTGGCGGTGACCCGTACATCGGCGCACTGCTCGCCGCGCAGGCACTCCGCGAGCACGGCGACGTCACCGTCGTCACCCTCGACGAGGTCCCCGACGACGCGCTCGTCCTCACCGTCGCGATGATGGGCGCCCCGACCGTCATGGTCGAGAAGCTGCCGAGCCTCACCGAGGTCGTCGCACCGGTCCACGCCCTCAGCGCGTCCCTCGGTCGTCCGGTCACCCACATCGCGTGCGCCGAGGTCGGCGGCGTGAACTCGACCATCCCGATCGCCGCAGCGGCAGCGCTCGGGCTCCCCCTCATCGACGCCGACGGGATGGGGCGGGCCTTCCCCGAGCTGCAGATGGTGCTCCCGACCCTGTACGGCATCGACGCCTCCCCGCTCGCGTTCAGCGACGAGAAGGGCAACACGGGCGTCCTCACGACCGTCGACAACAGCTGGACAGAACGCATCGCCCGCGTGGCCTGTGTCGAGATGGGCTGCTCGGTCATGATCTCCGGCTTCCCGATGTCCGGCGCGCAGGCGCGCGAGGCGCTCGTGGCCGACTCGCTGTCGCTGTGCCGCGAGATCGGCGACGGCATCGAAGCGGCCCGAGCCGAGAAGGCCGACCCCGTGGAGCGGACCGTGCAGCTGCTCGGCGGTCGCGAACTGTTCTCCGGCAAGGTCGTCGACGTCGAGCGCGCGACCACCACCGGGTTCGCCCGAGGTCGCGCACGGATCGACGGGGTCGACGCGAGCCTCGAGCTGTCGTTCCAGAACGAGCACCTCATGGCCGCGCTCGACGGCGTCACCCTCGTGACGACGCCCGACCTCATCATGGTGCTCGAGCACGACTCCGGCGAGCCCATCACCACCGAGGGGCTCCGCTACGGACAGCGTGTCCGCGTGATCTCGGCACCGAGCGACGACCGCTGGCACAGTCCTGAGGCGCTGGCGATGGTCGGGCCGGGGTACTTCGGGTACGAGGTGCCCTCGCACCGCTTCGACGGCACGGCCGAGACGCCTGCGCCGGACGCGCCGGAGGTCGCCGCATGAGCTGGACGCTGACCGCGGACGACCTGCCCGACCTCGCTCGAGGCGCCACCCTCCTCGGGACCGGCGGCGGAGGTGACCCGTACATCGGCATGATGCTCGTGAAGCAGGTGCTCGGCGACCGCTCCATCACGATCCTCGACCCCGACGACCTCGCCGACGACCTCTTCGTCATCCCCACCGCGCAGATGGGCGCTCCAACGGTCATGGTCGAGAAGATCCCGGCCGGGTTCGAACCGACACTCGCCCTGCGGACACTGGAGGAGCACCTCGGGCGCACCGCCGACGCGACCATGCCGATCGAGTGCGGTGGCATCAACTCGATGATCCCGCTCATCGTGGCCGCCGAGACCGGGCTGCCGGTCGTCGACGCCGACGGCATGGGCCGGGCCTTCCCGGAGCTCTCCATGGAGACCTTCGCGGTGTACGGCGTGCACGGTTCGCCGCTCGCCATCGCCGGGGAACGCGGGGAGCGCGTGATCATCGACACCGGCGACGACGACCGACAGATGGAGTGGTTGGCGCGCGGCATCGCGATCCGTCTCGGCGGCGTCGCCCACATCGCCGAGTACGCAATGAGCGGGGCGGACGTGCGTCGCACCGCGGTGCCGCGGACGATCTCGATGGCGCTGGCCCTCGGCCGGGCGATCCGGGTCGCGCGCGAGGAGCACCGTTCGCCGTTCGCCGCCATCGCCGACACGCTGTCCACGACGCTCTACTCGCACGTCCGGGAGCTCTTCGTCGGGAAGGTCGCCGACGTGGAGCGCCGCACCACCGAGGGCTTCGCCAAGGGCACGGCCGTCATCTGGTCGGCCGACCCGTCGAGCTCCGAACGCCTTGAGATCTCGTTCCAGAACGAAAACCTCATCGCGCGATGGAACGGTGAGGTCGTCGCGATCGTCCCGGACCTCATCTGCATCGTCGACCACGAGACCGCCGAGCCGATCACCACGGAGGGCCTCCGCTACGGCCAACGCGTGCGGGTCCTCGGGATCTCGACGCCAGCCCTCATGCGCACGCCGGACGCACTGCGCGCCTTCGGGCCGACCGCGTTCGGGCTGACGGAGCCGTTCGTCCCGGTGGAGGGCGAGGCGATGGCCGCAGAAGCCGCGGATGCGTTCGCCGCTGGTCAGGCGGTCCGAGCCTAGGCTGAGGGCATGCCGACCCTCCTCGAGCGCGATCGCCTCCCCGCCCTGGCGACGGGGTTCGCGATCCTGGGCTCGGGAGGTGGCGGTGCGACGACGATGCTCGAGCTGGCCCTCCGCGACGAGCGCGCCTGGCCGTTCGACCTCCACAGCGTCGACGACCTCGACCCGGAGACCCCGTGTCTCGCCGTCGGCTTCGTCGGTTCCACGATGCTGCTCAGTGAGCGCCTGCCCGGCACGGACCCGTTCGGGCGGCTGATCGGGGCCGCGGAACGCTGGCTCGGACACCGCATCCCGGCCATCTGTTCGTTGGAGGGTGGCGGGGTCAACGGGCTCACCCCCTTCGCGTTCGCCGCGGGGAGGACCATCGTCGACGCTGATCTGACCGGACGCGCCGTCCCCTCGCTCGACCAGATGTCGATCCTCGTGGACGAGATCCCGGGCATCGTCGTCACCTGCGACACCGGTGCCGGCGGGGTCGCCCTCGTCGAGACCGAACGCGCCCTCGACATCGAACGCGTCGTCCGCGCGGCGATCGTGCAGGCCGGCGGCAGTGGCGGCATGGTGTTCGCGGGCTTCACCGTCGGCGACCTCCGAGCGCACGCCATCGTCGGGAACGCCGCTCGGGCACTCGAGCTGGGCGGAGCGTTCCTCGCACGGATCGACGGCCCGCTGACCGCCCTGGCCGAGTCGCTGGGTGGACGGCTCCTCGCGGAGGGACGGGTCAGCAGCATCGAGCCGGACTCCCGGGACCCGCACGTGCTCACCTTCGGGATCGACGGGAGCAGTGGTGCGCTGCACCGTCTCGTCGCCCGCTCCGAGACGCTCGCGTTCATGACCGACGGACGACTCGAAGCCGCCGCGCCGGACCTCATCGTCGTGGTCGACGCCGTCTCGCGGGACATCCTCGAGGTCACGGCGATCTCGATGGCGAGACACGTCGCCGTCATCCGGGTCGACGGTCCGGGCTGGTGGTCCGGCTCCCCGGAACGACTCCGCCATGTGCTCCCGTCCGCCTACGGCCTGGACGAGCTCGACGAGATCCGGACCGACGAGGTCCCGGCATGAGCGATCGCCTGCAGTTGGGCGCGCTCCTCGCGCACCCCGACAACGGTGGCGTGCGGCTCGTCGCCGGCCCGGCCGACGCCAACTGGGCCGGCGTGGTGGTCGAGACGAACGAGGCGGCTCTCCCCGAGGAGGGGGCCGGCCGACTCGCCGTGGTGACCGGAGCCCCACCCACGAGGCCATGGCAGCAGGACGCACTCGTCCGCCGCACCCGGGATCGCGGCTTCCTCGCCCTGGCGATCCCGGAGGCCGACGGCTTCGGCGCGGGGACGCGCGCGCTCGCCGACCGACTCGGCTTCTCGCTCCTGCACGTCGACCGACCCATGCTGCTCGCGAAGGCGTGCTGGCAGCTCGTCGAGGCCCGCGACTCCCTGACCCTCGGGTACGTCCGCAAGGTCGCGCAGTCCATCGAGTACCACGCCGAGGGACTGGCCGACCTGCTCCGCCACCTCTCGACGAGCATCGGCCACGGGATCGCCCTCATCGACAGCGAGGGCGTCCTGCTCGAGGCCGGCGGGCGGTTGCCGTCGGAGGTGCACGCGGCGATCGACTTCGGCCCCTGGGTCGACCTGACGAAGGCCGGGCAGGGCGCTGCGGCATCGGTCCGGGTCGACAGCCCGAGCCGGGAGGGCCTCCGGGTCGCGTTCTTCGGGGACGGACTCGACGACCGACAACTGAGTGCGCTCGCGGTCGCCGCCGAGGTCGCCATGCCCGCCGTCGCGGCGCGGATCCTCATCGACGAGGTCGCCGAGGTCAGTGACGCATCCGTGTCGTCCGGCGTCCTGCGGGACTTCGTGGACCTCCGAGGCCGCCCCGATCCCGACGTCGAACGCCGCATGCTCGAGCGGGGCTGGCGGACGACCGGCTACCACCTCGCGTTCCGCATCGTCGGCCGGAGCCGGGTGGACGCCCTGCAACTCCTCCGCTTCGTGACCGGCGCACTCGGGCGGATCGCCGTGGACTCCCACGCGACGACGAGCGGACGCGGGGTGAGCGGTTGGCTGACCTTCGCCGAGCCACCGGAGCCACCTCAGGTCGAGCGGTACATCGCCGCCCTCCGCGACCTGCACGTGGAGGCGCGGCGCTCGTTCAACGTCGCGACGGCCGTCGGGTCGCTGGCGAGCGGATCGGCGGGTCTCACCTCATCACTCGGGGAGGCGTCCGACGCGGTGCGCATCGCCGCGAACCGGTCGACGACGGGCTGGTTCGTGCGGGTGGACGGCCTCGGCCTGGAACAGCTCCTGCTCGCCTGGACCGGCAACGACACCTTCGTCCCGGCGGCGCGGTCGCTCCTCGCACCGTTGCAGACCGGCAACGGTGAACTGCTGACGACGTTGTCCGCCTACCTCGACCACGAGTCCGCGGTCGCACCGACGGCCGCCGCGCTCGGGTTGCACCGCAACACCGTCGCGACGCGGATCACCCGCGCGCAGGAGCTCCTCGGCGTCGACATGGCGGACCCGGAGGTGCGCCTCGCGCTCCACCTCGCCTGCCGCGCCGTGCGGTGACGGAGGGCGCTGAGCCACCCTGGTCACTGAGCTTGTCGAAGTGCCGCCCCTCGACAAGCTCAGGGACCGGAACCCGTTCGAGACACCTTCCCCGGTCACTGAGCCGCCCCCGGTCACTGAGCCGCCCCCGGTCACTGAGCCTGTCGAAGTGCACACGGACAACCGCGCCCTTCGACAAGCTCAGGGACCGGAAAGGGAGCTGAGGGACCGGAAGGGGAGCTCAGGAGCTGGAGTCGGGCTCAGACCGCCGTCGCGGTGAACTGCATCCGCGGGTTCGCGTAGAACTCCTGCGCCTCGACGAGCTGCAGCTCCCGCTGGCCCGAGCGGTACGTGAGCTCGACGAGGTCGAACACACTCGACGCCGTGCGCTCGAGGGCGAGCTTGGCGTCGCGCGTCTCGCCGTAGTGCGCGGCGAACAGGGCTGCCGTGACGTCGCCGGAACCGTTCGCCTTGAACGGCAGCAGCGGCGTCTGGACGATCCACCGACCGGCGTCGTCCACGACGAGCATCTCGATCGTCTCGGGGTCGCGGTCGGGACGCTCGACGCTCGTCACCAGGACGACCGACGGGCCCATCGCGCGCGCCAGCTCGACCGACGCGAGCGTGGACTCGAGCGATGCGGGCTCGGTGCCCGTGAGGAAGCCCAGCTCGAACTGGTTCGGCGTGATGATGTCGGCGTTCGGCACGACGCGGTCGCGCAGCAGGTCGGGGATCTCCGGGGCGACGAAGCAGCCGGACTTCGCGTTGCCCATGACCGGGTCGCACGCGTACAGCGCGTCGGGGTTCGCCGCCTTGACCCGCTGTACCGCGTCCACGATGACGTCGCCGATGCCGACGCCGCCCTGGTAGCCCGAGAGCACGACGTCGATCTGCGGGAACGCACCGCGCTCCTCGACACCGGTGATGACCTCGCCGACCTGCTCGGGCGAGATCAGGGGCCCGCGCCACGCGCCGTACCCGGTGTGGTTCGAGAAGTTCACCGTGTTGACCGGGATCACCTCGACGCCGATGCGCTGGAGGGGGAACACGGCCGCGGAGTTGCCGACGTGCCCGTAGGCCACGGCTGACTGGATGGAGAGGATCTTCACGATGTCGCAATCACGATGGGGAGGCCGCCGCGGACACTGCGTTCGTGGCGGGCATGGACGGTGCCTGCAAGGAGTCAACGATACTCTTCCGCCGCCTACAGAACCCACGTGCCGCGTCAACCCGGAGACGAGATCTCCACGCTGCCGGAATCCGCTCCTATGCTGATCGGATGACGACTCCTGAGAGCACGACCGCGCCGACCGACGCCACCGCCACGAAGGTCGCCGCCATCATCTACAACCCGGTGAAGGTCGACCTCGACGCACTCCGTGAATCGGTCGAGCGCTCGGCGTCCGACGCCGGATGGGCCGAGTCGCTCTGGTTCGAGACGTCCGTCGACGACGTCGGCCAGGGGGTCACCGCCGAGGCCATCGCAGCGGGCGTCGACCTCGTCATCGCGGCCGGCGGTGACGGCACCGTCCGCGCCGTCTCGGAGGGCCTCCGCGGCAGCGGCGTCCCGCTCGCCCTGCTCCCGTCGGGCACCGGCAACCTGCTCGCCCGGAACCTCGACCTCACGCTCAACGACCTGCCCGGCTCCGTCATCACGGCCTTCACCGGCACGGACAAGGCGATCGACCTCGGTGTCATCGACATCGAGCGCGCCGACCACTCCCGCGACCGCCATGTGTTCGTCGTCATGGCCGGCATGGGCATCGACGCGAAGATGATCAAGAACACCGACGACGACCTCAAGGCCAAGGCCGGTTGGGCCGCCTACGTCGATGCGATCGTGAAGTCGTTGCGCGACCCGGACGAGCTGCACCTGCGGTTCCGGATCGACGACGAGCCGCAGACGCGCGCGACCGTCCACACCGTCATCATCGGGAACTGCGGCTCGCTCCCGGCCAACATCCTCTTGTTGCCCGACGCGGTCGTCGATGACGGGCTGTTCGACCTCATGTTCATGCGTCCCGGCGGAATCCTCGGCTGGATCCGCATCTGGGCGAAGGTCGCCTGGGTGAACGGCGTCCTCCGCCGGACGAAGGCGGGCAAGGCCCTCGCCGGCAAGCAGAAGGACGACGGCGAGCTCCGCTACGGCACCGCGAAGCGCTTCGTCGCCCGCATGTCGAAGCCTGAGGAGATCGAGCTCGACGGCGACGGTTTCGGCAAGGCCGTCGCGATCAACACCTGGATCGAGCCCGGCGCCCTCACGGTCCGCGTTCCGGCTGCGGCGGAGTAGCTCGCGCCCTCTCAGTCGACTCTGGTCTGTGGGGTGACCCGTCGGGCCCAGAGCAGCACGGGGATCAGCAGGAGGGCGAGCACGCCGCCCGCGATCGACAGTGCACCGTAACCGACACCCGCCATCACGACGCCGGACATGACACCGGCTCCGGCACCGGCGAGCGCGATGAGGACGTCGAGCGTGCCCTGGGTGCGGGCGCGGTTGGCGGGCACGGTGTGGTCGACGACGAGCGCGGTGCCCGCGATGAGCCCGAAGTTCCAGCCGAGTCCGAGGAGCGCGAGCGCCAGGATGAGCAGGCCGAGCGAGTCCGCCGGCGCGAGGGCTCCCGTGACACCGGCGAGCAGGAGGGTCACGCCGGCGGCGATCGCCATCGGCGTGCGGCCGATGCGGTCGACCAGGACGCCGGTCACGAGCGAGGGGAGGTACATCGCGGCGATGTGGATCCCGATCACGAGCCCGACCTCGCCGAGGCCGTGGTGGTGGGCCCGCATGTGCACGGGGGTCATCGTCATGATGGCGACCATCGCGATCTGCGTGACCACCATGACCGCGGCGCCGACGTAGGCGCCGACGCCGGGACCCGGGCGTGCGGCGGTCGTCGGCGACACCTGCTTCGACCCCACCTGCTCCGCGGCGGTCCGCTCCACCTCCAGCTGCGCGAGCTCGGCGTCAAGACGGC
Source organism: Plantibacter auratus (assembly GCF_050587365.1). Lineage (NCBI taxonomy): Bacteria > Bacillati > Actinomycetota > Actinomycetes > Micrococcales > Microbacteriaceae > Plantibacter > Plantibacter auratus. Next base: position 707,771 of record NZ_JBOBFV010000002.1, read on the forward strand.
GGGCGAGGAGGAACGGGTCGGGTCGGAGCAGCACGAGGAACGCCGTCCCGGCCGCGAGGTAGGCGATCGCGGCGAGGAGGAACGGCCCGGCGAGCGACGGCAGCCCGAGGCCGGTCGCGAACGATCCCAGCGGCTCGACGAGGTTGGGTCCGGCGACGGCGCCGAGTGTCGTCGACACCATCGCGACGCTGATCGCCGAACCACGTCGGGCCGGGGTCGCGAGGTCGGTGCCTGCGTAGCGGGCCTGCAGGTTCGTGGCGGTCCCGGCACCGTAGACGAACAGCGACACGAACAGTAGCGGCACCAGCGCCGTGGTGGCAGCCACGACCACGCCGATCGCGCCGACCCCGCCCGCGACGAACCCGATGCCGAGCCCGATCCGCCGGCCGAGGCGTTGCGTGACGCGGCCGACGAGGAACGCCGTGAGCGCGGACCCCAGGGTGAGGAGGGCGGCCGCGACGCCCGCGAGGCTCGTGCTCCCGAGGACGTCCTGCACGAGCAGCGCACCGACCGTCACGCCGGCGGCGAGGCCGGCTCCGCCGAGCACCTGGCTGATGACGACGACGGTGAGCGTCCGCCGCTGCACCCGCGCGCGTTCGGCGGTGATGCCCGCGATGGTAGCGGTGCTGCTCGTATCGGGCTCAGCGCTGTCGGTCATGCTCCGGCCGTCAGCGGCGCGTGGAGATGCGGCCGTAGGCGTCGACCGTGACGATGAGCGACTCGATCTTCCGGTTCACGACGCGGATGATCACGACGATGAGCCAGAGCCCGCCGGTGATGAGCGTGAGGACGAGGTTCCAGAACCACCCGATGCGCTTCTGTCGCTGCAGCACGGCCTGCTGGCCCTGCACCGACGACACCGTCCATCCGCGCGCGGCGTAGCGGGCGACTTCGGCGTTCAGGACGGCGGTGAGCTGCTCCATCGGGAGCGGAGTGGAAGAGGACATGCCTCGAATCTACCCGTCGCGGGCAACAGGCCCCTGAGCCCTGGGCTTCCCGGTCCCTGAGCCCTGGGCTTCCCGGTCCCTGAGCCCAACCACCACCGGTCCCTGAGCCCCCAACAGCGTCGGTCCCTGAGCCTGTCGAAGGGCGCTCTACGATCGATGCATGCGCATCCGTCTCGCCGAACCCGCCGACCTGCCTGGCGTCCTCGCCATCCACACCGACGCCGTCGCGAACGGTGTCGCGATCTGGACCGAGGTCACACCCGACCTCGCCGAGCGCGAGGCGTGGCTCGCCCGCCACCAGGAGCCGGGCCGGGTCGCGCTCGTCGCCATCGCCGACGGCCCCGACGACGCGCTCCCCGAGGGTGACGTCCTCGCCTACGGCAGTTACGGTCCGTACGCCGCGAAGGACGGGTACCGCCACACCGTCGAGAACTCCGTGTACGTGCACCCGGACGCACAGGGGCGCGGCCTCGGTAAGGCGCTCATGGTCGAGCTGCTGGAACGCGCCACGGCCGACGGCCACCACGTCATGCTCGCCCTCATCGAGGCCGAGAACACCGCATCGATCGCCCTGCACACGAAGCTCGGGTTCGAGCAGGTCGGCCTGCTGCCGGAGGTCGGGACGAAGTTCGGCCGCTGGCTCGACCTCGCCATCCTGCGCCGCACGCTCGCCTGAGCAGGATCTACGAACCCGAACGGGCGATCACGACCCGGGCGACCGCACCCGCAGCGAGTTCCACGGTGTGCGGCTCGGACGCGCCGGTCAGGACGACCTGGACCGGTGTCTCGCCGAGGTTGCCGAGGATCACGACGGTCTCGCCGGCGGCATCGACGGCGGCGATCGCGGTCACACCGGTCAACGAGACGGGTGGCCCGGCGACGGGCGACCCGGCACCGAGCGACATCCCGCCGATCTCGACCGCGACGCGTTGCCGTCCGCTGAGCTCGGCGATCCACTCGAGCGCACGGCCGGCAGCCGTGAGCGTCCCGTCGGCCGCGACGAGCCCACGCGGTCCGGTCGCCTCGAAGTACGACAGCGATTCGACACCGGAGACGGCCAGCGCCGCGACACTGCCGACGACCCAGGCGCCGAGTGCCTCGGCCGACTGCCGGTCGTCCGTCGCGCCGGGTACGTGCTCCGCGCCGAAGCCCGCGCGGAGTTCCGGGTCACGGGAGTCACCGGCGCTCGCCCGCGTGGTGGCGACCGCGTTGTAGCGGGCGCCGAGCGTGACCGGCCCGACGTGCAACGGGCGGCCGTCGGCGATCCTGACAGCGTCCGCCACGACGACCGCCTGCATGCCGAGCGACTCGACGAGCTGGTGCCCGCCGCGGTCGTGCATGAACGGCGTGATGCTGAACGCCACTGGGCCCGTCCAGCGCTCGAGGCGCGCGTGGTTGCGGTTGAGCTCCGTGAAGTGCGCGCGCGTGCCGCCGACGAGCTCGGGGTGCGGCGGGCCCTCGGCCCACAGGGTTCGCAGGACGTCGCCGAGCGCGGTCAGCAGCGTGACCTCCGAGAGGTGGGTGCGGCGATGGAACGCCCCGACGCGCACGACGGGCACGGTCGCGTCGCGGAGTCGCCGCAGCACCGGCTCGGCCTCCTCGCCCGTCCCGAGCACGAGTCGGAGGTCGAGGGGTCTGGTGCCGGCCTGGCGCACGGCTCGGTCGAGGATGGCCGGCCAGTCCTGGTTCGTCGGATCGATCTCCACGAGGATCCCGGTGATCGTTTCGGGGACCACCGCACCAGCGCGACCGCCATCGGGGTCGCTGGAGACCGAGGTCGAGATCGCCGGGACGACGCTGTCGAGTGGCGCGCCGATCCGCCCGTCGACAGGCTCAGGTACCGGGTCCTCTCGTTGCGCCGTGAACTCCGTCTCGGGCACGACGGTCACGGCGAGCGGCGTCGCCAGCGGGGCGTCGGCGGGCTCGGCAGCGTCGACCCGCGCACAGCTGACCTCGACGGACTGCTCGACGACGTCACCGACCGCCAGCGCGACGGGGAACGGCAACGAGAGCGGCGTCGAGTAGGTCTTGAACGAGGCGTCGGTCCAGTTGCGCTGGTCCTCCATCTCGAAGACGTCACCGCTGAAGCGGGCCGTGGTCGCGATGCGGTCGCCGGTCCAGGCGAGGGACTCGATGCGGATCGCCGGCTGATGCGGAGCGACGTGATCCGGGAGGCGCGTGGTCGTCGTGGAGCCCTCCGGGTGGCCGACGACGAGCTCGGTGCCGGCCAGGGTCGGCGACTGCAGCACGATGAGGCCGATGCGCGCCCGGCGGAACGCGGCGGTCACCTCGGCCCGGACGGCGACCCGCAGTGTCGACGCGCCGAGGTCGACCGACAGGGACCAGGCGACGACCTCGCCGCCGTCACCGGCGCGGCCGCGCAAGTGCAGGCCGCTCGTCGTGTGGTCGACCGCGTCGACGATGACGGGCAGCGTCTTCCAGTCCTGGTCGCGGACGACGAAGCGGATGCTGCGCAGCACGAGCTCGCCGTCGAAGGCGATGTCGTCCAGCTCCGACCCGCGGAGCGAGGCCGACCAGGGCCCCCGGCCGACAGCGAGGGCGTCGCGCTCGCGGTCGAGCAGGAGGTCGGATGCGACGCGGAAGGTGGTTCCCGAACGCGAGGTCATGATCGTCGGCTCAGAGGCTCGTCATGCCGCCGTCGACCCGGAAGGTCGCTCCGGTGGCGAAGCTCGACTCGTCGCTGGCGAGGTACACCATGATGCCCTCGACGTCCGAGGCCTGGCCGGGACGACCGAGCGGGATGCGCCCGACGATCGCGGCGCGGGACTCGGGGTCGCCGGAGATCGCGGTGACGAGCGGGGTCTCCGTGTAGCCGGGGACGACGGTGTTCACGCGGATGCCTTGATCGGCGTAGGCCGCGGCGACGGTCCGGCCGAGGCCGTGGATCCCGGCCTTCGTCGAGCTGTACGCCGTGAAGTCGGCGCCCTCGCCGTTGAGGCCGGTCGGGCTGCCCGTGAGGATGATCGAGCCGCCGCGTCCGAGCATGGCACGGACGGCGTGCTTCGTCGTGAGGAAGGTTCCGGTGAGGTTGATGTCGACCGTGCGCTGCCAGACCTCGAGGTCGAGGTCGGCGATCTTCGCGTCCTGGCCGAAGAGCTGCACGCCGGCGTTCGCGACGACGACGTCCGGGGTCTTGCCTGCTGCGTCCATGACCGCGAAGGCGGCCTCGACGCTCGCTTCGTCGGCGATGTCGAGTCGCACGGCGATGGCGGTCGGGAAGGCTGCCGCCGCATCGCGGGCGGCCTGGATGTCGCGGTCGGAGAAGACGACGGCGGCATCCTCCCGCGCGAACCGTTCGGCGACCGAACGTCCGATCCCCGATCCGGCACCCGTCACGAGCGCGGTCTTTCCTGCAAGTCGTCCAGTCATCGTCGCCTGTCTCTCGTGCGGTGTTGCGGGGGTGGTTTCGCGGGTGTCGCAGTGGCTGTCGCGGGGTGGTGCATCGGGTCGTCTGCAGCCTATCCGGCACAACCGGTTGACCGCATGCGACGTTCGCAACTCAGGACGACCGCGGCGCGCCGGCCCGGATCGGGGGTGGAGCGGGCCGACGCGCCGGGCACGTCCTGAATTGCGAACAGTCGGGGAAGCGGGTTACCGCGCGATCTTGTCGAGGTGGAGCATGGCGGCGAGGTTCTTGTCGAGCTCGTCGTCCTGGAAGACCTTCTTCCAGTCGTCCTTGATGATCGCGCTGCGGCCGTAGTCCATCGCGATGAGGCACGCGTCGGAGAACGGGTTGTCGCCCTTGAGCGAGTTCGCGAGGGCGACCTGCGTGTGGCCGAGGAGGATCGCACGAGCGGCCGGCTCCGGCACACCCATGGTGTTGACGGCCTCGTCGAGCGACTCCTTGAGGAGCGCACCGATCATGCAGGCGATCGTCTCCACGAGGGTCGGCTCGAGCTGCGCGAGCTGCTTGACCGTGACCCAGTGGACCTCACCGACGGGGGCGAAGATCGCCCGGACGACGGCCTCGACCTGCGCCTGCTTCTCGGCGTCGTCGGACTCGATCGCCGCGATGGCGTCCTGGAGGGCGGCGATGCCACCGAAGGTGTCCGCGTACTCCTCGGGCGTGTGGCGCTCGACGAAGACCGACGGGTGGCAGGGGTGCGTGACGGCCTGGATGACGTCGTCGCGACGCGTCAGCAGACCCGCGTACGCTGCGGCCGGGTCGAGCGTGAGGAGCACGGCGCCCGACTTCATGAGCGGGACGACGCCGGCGGACACGGCCTTGAGGGCGAGGTCCGGGACGGCGAGGATGACGACGTCGGCGTCGGTGACGGCCGCATCGGTCTCGGTGAGCTCGCGACCGGCCTCGGTCACGCGCTCCTGGCCGGCGGGCGAGACCTCGCTGTAGAAGACGGTGTGGCTGGTCTTCACGAGGTTGTTGGAGACGCGCATGCCCATCTTGCCGCCCGCGCCGATGACGGCGATGGTGAGCTGGTCCGCGACGGTGGTGGTGTCGGTCATGATCTTCCTTCTCTCAGGTACTGCAGGTTGTGTGCGGTCCACGTGCGCTCGAGCTCGATCGTCTCCGTGATGGAGTCGCCGAGCGGGAGCCAGTGTTCGATGATCTGGTTGACGCCGCGCTCGTCCGGTCGGACGACGGCGGTGAGGGCGGGGTAGTCGAGCAGGCCGGTGCCGAGCGGGGCGCCCTCGAGGGTGAAGCCGACCCAGCCGCCCCGGCGGGTGAACGCGAAGTCCTTGACGTGGATGTTGCGGACGTACGGAGCGGTGCGCTCGATGACGTCACTCGGGTGCTCGAGCCGGGCCACGGTGTTGGCGGGGTCGAGGCAGATGCCGAGCTTCGGGTGGTCGACGGCGCTCACGAGGTCGACGAGCTCCTGCGACGACAGCTGCTCGTAGGTCTCGAGCGCGATCGTCACGCCGGCCGCTTCGAACGCCGGGAGCACCGCGCGGAGTCGATCGACGGCGTCCGCGTGGGACGGCCGGTCGTCGCCCGACGTGACCATGCTGCGCAGGAGCTTCGCGCCCAGCACGGTGGCGATGTGGAGGAAGCGTTCGAGGTGCGCGACCGCGATCCCCTTCGTCCCGAGTTCGAGCGTGACCCCACGCTCGCGCGCGACCTCGGCGATCTGGCGCAGCTCATCGTCGGACATCGCCTCGATGCGGGCGTCGTCGCAGATCTGGAAGAGCTCGACGCCGGCGTCGGCCGTGCGCTCGATCATGCCGATGACGCTCAAGCGCTCGAGTGCGAGCTCGGAGCCCTCCCAGAAGAAGGTGTAGGTGCCGAAGCCGATCATGCGCGGGCCGCCTCGTCGAGCACGGCCTCGAGCGCCGCGACGTCGTGGGCGAAGCGTCCGAGGAACACGCCGTCGACGTCGTCACCGAGGGCGGTCAGCAGACCGGGACCCGCACTGCCGCCGTAGATGACGGAACTACCGACCCGGTCGGGACGCTCGGCGATCGATTGTTTCAGGATCGCGCCGACGGCTCGCACGTACTCGGCAGACGCGGGTTCAGCCGCACCGATCGCCCACACGGGCTCGTAAGCGACGATCACCGGCCCCGCCACAGCATCGGCGAGCGCGGAGTCCAGCTGGCGCACGCACTCCGTCGCAGCCGCCTCGGGCGTCGTGCGCTCGACCTCGCCGATGCAGAGGACCGGCGAGAGGCCGTTGCGGAGGGCCGCGGCGGTCTTCTCGGCGACGACCTCGTCGGTCTCGCCGAAGAGGGAGCGGCGCTCGGCGTGGCCGACCTCGACCACGGCGACGCCGACCTCGGCGAGCTCGGGGCCGCCGACCTCACCGGTGAACGCGCCACGGTCCGCGCTCGCGAGGTCCTGTGCACCGACCAGCACGCCCGTCCCGGCGAGGGCCGCCACCGACGGCGCGACCGCGAGGTAGCCGGGGATGACGAACAATCGCACGCGACCATCGACCACGGCTTCGTGCCGACGGGCCAAGGCGCCCACCTGCTCGATCCACTCGAGGGTCTGCGCGTGGCCGAAGTACATCTTCAGGCTCACGCCGACCACGCGGGGCGCGGTCGACGTGGGCACGGCCGACGGGGACGGGGTGGTCATCAGCAGGAGCCCGTCGCCTCGTACTCACCGATGACGGCGACCTTCTCGGCGCTCGCGCTGGTCTCGTCGAAGCGGTAGGTGAGCCACTCGCGGACGAGGCGGCGGGCGAGCTCGATGCCGATGACGCGCTGGCCCATCGTCAGGACCTGCGCGTTGTTGCTGAGGACACCGCGCTCGACCGAGAAGCTGTCGTGTGCCGTGACGGCGCGGATGCCGGCGACCTTGTTGGCGGCGATCGCGACGCCCAGGCCGGTGCCGCAGAAGAGGAGCGCGCGGTCGGCCTGGCCGGACGCGACGAGTTCCGCAGCGGCGATCGCGACGCGCGGGTAAGCGGTGTGACCATCGGCGTCCACGCCCACGTCGACGAGCGAGGCGACGCCGTCGTGCTGCTCGAGGTCGCGCTTGACGATCTCCTTGTAGTCGAACCCGGCGTCATCCGAGCCGATGACGATGCGCAGCTGATCGGTCATGCGTGTACTCCTTCGTTGGTGGTGGTGCTGGTGGAGCCGTCCGGCGTAGTGGTGCCGGCGGCGCGCTCGAGGACGGGGACGATCGCCGTGACGATCAGGCCGAACGAGTAGGCACCGGCGTCGACGGTACCGAGGCTCTTCTCCGCGTGCGGACGGGCGCGGCCCATCTTCGGCAGGAGGTCCGCGGTCTCAGCGGCAGCGGTGGAGGCAGCCGCAGCGGCGGTCCTCCAGGCAGTGACGAGGTCGGAACCGTCGGCGACGGCTGCACGCAACGTGGTGGTGAACGGCACGAGCGCGTCGACCATCGTCTTCTGTCCGACCTCGGCCTTGCCGAACGACATGATGCCGTCGACCGCGGCCTGCACGCCGGTCGCGACGTCGGTGCGGCCTGGTGCGACCTCGTCGCCGAGGGCGGTTCCGACCGAGCGGAGGGCGAGGCCCCACAGGGCGCCGGACGTGCCGCCGGCGCGGTCCGCCCAGGCGTCGCCGGCCAGGTGCAGGACGGTGTGGGCACCGGCCCCGGCATCGGCGGCGGCGTGTGCGGCGGTGACGGCGGCACGAGCACCGCGCTGCATGCCGATGCCGTGGTCGCCGTCACCCGCGACGGCGTCGATCCGTCCGAGCTCCTCGACGTTCGTGTCGATGACCTGGACCAGCGCGTCGAGGGCCTCGACCACGACCGCGGCGGCGGCCCGTGACTCGTCAGTGGACTCGGGGATCTCGGCAGCCGTCTCGGCGACGAGCTCCGAGGGGTCGAGCTGCTCGGCCCCTGCGACGGCGCCCTTGCGGTAGGCGGGGGTGTCGGCACCGGCAGCCCAGAAGCCCTCGAGTTCCTCGTCCAACCAGAAGAGCGTGAGCGAGACGCCGGCCATGTCGAAGCTCGTGACGAGCTCGCCGACCTCGGGATCGACGACCTCGACGCCCGCGGCTTCCAGCTGGGCCGCGACGGCGCGGTAGACGACGAAGAGCTCCTCGTACTTGACGGAGCCGAGGCCGTTGAGGATGACCCCGACGCGCGCGCCCGTGGCCTCGGAGACGCCCTCGGGCAGTTCCGCGAGCAGCGAGGAGACGAGCAGCGAGGCGAGCTCATCGGCCGTCGGCACGTCTGTCTCGTCGATACCGGGCTCGCCGTGGATGCCCATCCCGACCGCCATGCGGCGCTCGGGCACGGTGAACAGCGGCTCGGTCGCGCCCGGCAGGGTGCAGCCGCTGAAGGCGACACCGAAGGACCGGGTGCGCTCGTTCGCGTGGGTGGCGACGCGGACGACCTCGTCGAGGTCGTAGCCCGCCTCGGCCGCGGCGGCGGCGGACTTGAAGACGGTGAGGTCGCCCGCGATACCGCGACGCTTGTGCTTCTCGGCGAGGGGCGCGCTCGAGATGTCGTCGGTGACGGCGACGCTGCGGGTGGGGATGCCCGCCGCGTTCAGCGCGTCCTGCGCCTGGGTGAAGTGGAGCACGTCACCCGCGTAGTTGCCGTAGCTCAGGAGGACGCCGCCGCCACGCTGCGCGGCCTTCGCGACCGACTCGACCTGGTGGGCGGACGGCGACGCGAACAGGTTGCCCATCGCCGCACCGTGCGCGAGCCCCTGGCCGACGATGCCGCCGAACGCCGGGTAGTGGCCGGAGCCACCGCCGATGACGAGCGCGACCGTGCCCTCGGGCGTCCGGGTGCTCCGGACGACGCCGCCGGTCACGCGCCGGACCTGGTTGCGGTTCGCGGCGACGAAGCCGTCGATCATCTCGTCGGCGAAGTCCGCCGGATCGTTGAAGAGGCGCGTCATCGGGTCTTACCGGTGAGGTCGTCGTGCGAGACGCGCAGCTCGCGAGAGCTCCGCTGCTTCGAGAGGATCACCATGAGCGTGGCGGAGATCATCATGAAGCCACCGACGATGAACATCGGGACGACGTACTGCGGGGTGTCGCCGACCTTGGTGAGGTCCGCGACGGCACCGGTGATGTACGGCGCCGAGAACCCGGCGAGGTTGCCGACCGTGTTGATGAGTGCGATGCCGGCAGCCGCTGCCGCACCGGTGAGGAACTGCGTGGGCAGCGTCCAGAAGTTCGGCAGCGCGGCGAAGATCGCCATGGCGGTGACCGCGATGATCGCGATGGTGAGGGCGGGCGAGTTGGCGAAGAGCGCGAGCGGGATGCTCACGGCGCCGACGATCGCGGGGATCACGATGTGCCAGGTCTTCAGACCACGACGCGTCGCGTCACGAGACCAGAAGTACAGGGCGATGGCGGCCGGCACGTATGGGATGGCCGTGATGAGGCCCTTCTGCATGACGTTGAACTCGGTTCCGAACGTCTCCTGGAAGCCCTCGATGATCGTGGGGAGGAAGAAGCCGAGCGCGTAGAGGCCGTAGATGAAGCCGAAGTAGATGAACGCGAGCATCCAGACGCGACCGCTCGTGAACGCGTGCTTGAGGCTGACGTGGCCCTGCTTCTGCTCGGTGGTGGCCTTCTCGTGTGCGAGGGCCGCCGTGAGCCAGACCTGCTCCTCGGTGGTGAGCCACTTGGCGTCCGCGGGGCGGTCCTTCAGGTAGAACCAGGCGATGACTCCGATGAGGATGGCCGGGAGACCGACGCCGAGGAACATGAAGCGCCAGCCCTCGAGACCGAAGAACACGCCGTGCTGGCCGATGAGCCACCCGGCGAGGGGTGCGCCGATGACGGTGGTGAGCGGCTGCGCCAGGTAGAAGAGGGCGAGGATCTTGCTGCGGTGCTTGGCCGGGACCCAGAGGCTCAGGAAGAGGATCGCGCCGGGGAAGAAGCCGGCTTCGGCCACACCGAGCACGAAGCGGAGGATCGCGAGCTGCTCGAAGTTGGCGACCCAGGTGAACAGGACCGCGACGATGCCCCAGGTGACCATGATGCGGGCGAGCCAGCGGCGGGCACCGAACTTGTTGAGCGCGAGGTTGCTGGGCACCTCGAGCAGGATGTAGCCGATGAAGAAGACGCCGGACGCGAAGCCGAACTGGGCGGCGGAGAGCGCGAGGTCCTCGTTCATGCCGTTGGGGGCGGCGAAGCCGATCGCGGTGCGGTCCAGGTAGTTGATGAAGAACATCAGCGCCACGAACGGCACGAGACGGATCGAGACCTTCCGGATGGCTGATCGCTCGACAGCCGGATTGGCCGCGGGGGCGGTGGTGTCCACTATGACTCCTCGGGTGGGCGGCATCGATGCCGCGGGCAGGGCGTGGTCCGGGCCGGACCGGAATGAACGATACATCAACCGGTTGACCAATTCAAGCGATCCACGAGTCGCGGCAACACGGTTGGTCGGCCCCCTTGATATTTTGAGACTAAGACTTTAGATTTCAAAGGCGAGTACCGCGCTCGCGCCTACCCAAGGATGTGAACCATGGTCAAGTCTTCGATCCTCGCTCCGAAGCCCAACAAGGTCTTCGTCGGTCGCCAGTCCAAGCAGAGCTACGGCCCGGCCCAGTAGTCCCCAACGGGCGCGCCGCACTGGCGCGCCCGTTGCATCCTTCCGACTTCCAATGAGAGGCGCAGTGGACGAGACGGTACGAGAGGTCTACCGAGATCTCTGCAAGATCTTCAACCTTCCGGCGGTGATACCACCCCCGACACATGAGACGACGCCAGTCGTCCGAGGAGCGGCCGAGGCAAAGCGTTTTCGAGGCGAAACGGATGTAGTCATGGTCGTGCCCACCACGACGAATCGGTTGACAGTCGCACTCGTCGAAAGCGACTGGCGCTCCGGGTGCCCGGACTGTGTGCTTGGCCGTGTCGCGGGCATCGGTTACTTCTACGAGGGTCTGGAATCAGAGGTCTTCGATGAGCACAAGTCCGCTCGTGCCATCGCCGCGCTGTTCTCTGTCCATGGCCTGGCCCTATCGATGACGGGGATGTACGACCCTCAGAACTGGTCGCTCATGACGCCGCTGCCGTTCTGCGAGACGTGTCGCGGGTCAGAGCGGAGTGTTCGTAATTTTGTCCTCCCGAATGTCGGGCTCAAGCGGGCCGCGCCCCTGATTTCAGCGGAGCAGTCCGACCATATGCGCTCGATCGGACCGGAACACTTCGTCACCGAGAATCGGGCCGCATTCGGATTCACTTCCATCATCGGCAATCCGGTCACTGTCGAGACACAGTCAGCAGCCGCGCTGATGAACGGGCCCGTGATGATGACCATGAACCCCGAACATCACGAGGTCGCCGGCGGAAAGGGCTCAACGTTCGAACAAGCATTGGCGAGCTGCTTGGGCGAAGGACTTGAAAGATACTTCCTCACTGGTGTTGTGAAGCCACGAACGATCATCACCGCCGCAACGGGGTTCGACGGACACTTCGCCGACCCCCACATCGATTTCGGCTATCCTGCGATCGATACAGCCGATTCGATCGAGCAGTACGTTCCCGAAATGCCCATCGAGTGGGTAGGGGGCGAAGAACTCCCCTTCGGACGAGCGACATGGGTTCCTGCAAACCTTGTCTACTGCCCCTACGTGGCACGTGACGGCGCAAGCGTCTTCTCGACCACTAGCACGAACGGCGCGGCTGCTGGACGAACGGTGGATGACGCAACCACTCAATCTCTTCTCGAGTTGATTGAGCGTGACGCGTTCTGGTACTACGCCAGAACGGGGACTGTCCCTCCATCCATCCCCGAGAGCAGTATCCCGCGGGATCTTCGTGACTCGATGGAAACCCAAGACGGAATCTTCACCGTTCAGTTCCTCGAGAACCCTTTCAACCTGCCTGTCGTCCAGGTCTCATTCGCAAGCGGCGGACGCCACGCTACCCGGACCGCTCGCGGAACGGGCGCGTCCTTCTCCCTCGAACTCGCGCTCCGTCGCGCTCACAGCGAGTGCATACAGATGCTTGAATCCCTTGACAGCGGCCTCGCCGTCGAGCCGTCCGCGACTGATATGCGCCACCTCTGGTTCACCGGCAAGGCACGAGCCACTTTTCCGCAATTCTTCACGACATCAGGTCAAGCCGCCTTGGGGCGCTTGCCCCGGATCGAGTCGAGTCGCCAGTTGCGCGAGCACATCGTTCAAGCAGCACTATCTCAAAACCTGCGACTCTTCCGTGTCGTGCTCATCGAAGGCGAGGCGTTCGCGGTCGTGAGGACCCTGATGTCCAGCATCTCGGCCATGGATACCACCTATACGAGGCGGAACGACCGCTTTGCACAGATCGCCGCAATGCTCCGACACCCCGAACCACGCGTGGAATACGCTGGTTCCCTCTTCATGTGAGTCGCCATGAGACGTGCCTATGGTTTCATAGTCCTCTCGGCTGCTGGGGTCGCCTGTTTCAGCGTTGTCGACGTGGTGTACTTCCAGACTCTCGGCTACAGCCTCGCCTTCATCGGTCTCATGGCTGCGGCGTTCAATCTCGCTGTTACCGCGACTGAGCTACCCTTCGCCATCCTGTTCGACCGATACTCGAACAAACTCGCGCTTCAGGTCGGAAATCTTGCGCGCATCGGGGCGTTCGCGCTGTTCTTCTGGAGCGTCGACCCGCAGATGCTTCTGCTCGCGCAGGTCATCGCAGGAATCGCTGTGGCCGCCGCGAGTGGCACATCGAACGCTCTGGTGATCAACCAGGTCAGCGCATCAGTCGACGACACTGGAGCCACCAGAGCATTCGGGCGCATCACGTATCTGGTGGCTGGCGCCAGCTTGGTCGGCGGCATCGTCGGAATCTGTCTGTACACGTTGATTCCTCGAACCATCTGGCTCGCAGCGATCGGCTTCTATCTCGCGGCCGCCGTCATCATCCTGGGGTTCGACGACACTCGAGCCGCAGTCGAGAAGATTCCGTGGCGGACGTACTCGAACAGGGCGTTCTCGGTCGTGCGCATGAGATCGACGGTCGTGTTGATTCTTGTCAATGCCAGCGCAGTGGCTCCATTCCTCATCTGGCAGATCAAGTTCAATCAGGTCTCCGTCAGCTTCATCTTGCTCGGCTTCTTACTCATGAACGGAGCGCGCCTGATCGCACCTCTCGTTCTGCAACGTGTTCCGGTGAAGACCCGTTCAATTGGGCTCGCTGCGTCGTGCAACGCCCTGGCCGCGGGCCTGTTCGCTGTTTCCTCGGACTCTGTCTCCCTAGCGATGACGTTCGCTCTCCATGTCCTCCTCCACACGGTCCTGATTGTGCTCGCCTCTGGGCAGTTCCATTCCCTCGTCACCAATGAGATCCGAGCCACGGCCAGCTCGATCGTCTCGTTGCTCGACTCACTCGTCGTCGCACTTGTCGCTCCGCTGATCGGATGGATCGGGCAGAGTGCAGGCCTCACCCCTGCCGTCGGCATGTCCTGCATCCTGTACGTCGCGATCGCCGTACTGGCCCGCCGCAAGCGATCGACCCAAGTAACGGCGACCGCGCCCGAGCCTCAACAAGCACCGAACCTCGGAACGGAACCACATGCCTGACGCGGACAGCAACATGTTGGATTGGCGGCCGCTCATCGCCGCCATCGCCCATGACGACACACGAACCGTGTTCGCACAGATCGTCCTCGGAGAGAGACCAGATCTCGGCGACTCACTGCGGAGGATCCGAGCCACCGAACGCTGTGTGGACACCCTCCGCCGCGCGGGCGTCCTCGATTCGGAGGGAGCGGTGGACGGTGGCTTCCTCCGAAGGATTCTGGTCACCTCGGCGCCACCGAAGGCGACTGGGGTCGAGAGGTTCCTCTCGAGTGGGCGCATCGTCCAGTATCCGGCGAACCCCGACGAGCGCGCCCGCTTGCTCGAGTACGTGGCGTCCCATGCGCTGCAACCGGGCGAGGTCATCAACGAGCAGGAGATGAATGAAAGGCTCCGCGCCTTCCACCCCGACGTGGCTGCGCTCCGCCGCTACCTCGTCGACTTCGAGTTTGTCGAGCGCACCAGCTCCGGCACCGAGTATGCCCTCGTCACCGACCATACCGAGTGATGACCCCCTCGCCGGCCGCGAGAACCGCTGTACTGACAGGCTCAGAGGACCGGGCGAGGTCTCGATCCCGAAGACCATCGAGGGCCATCCGCGGACGACGACCGCCCGGTTCGAAGCGGTCAGGAAGCAGGGGCGGCAGGCCGCCGCGATACAGTGAACCCATGCCTGCGTTCCCGGATCGGCCGACCGACGACATCTCGTCCAGCCTCGGACCGGTCGCCGTGGGATCCGCCGTCTCCGCCGTCGCGAAGCGCCTGCTCGACCACTTCACGAGCGGCGACATCGCACCCGGCACCAGGCTCCCCCCGGAACGCCAGCTCGCCGCGTCTCTCGGCATCGGGCGCTCAGCCGTCCGCGAGGCCCTCGCGGCGCTCGAGATCCTCGGCGTCGTCGACGTCCGCCCGGGCAGCGGCACCTACCTCCGCGGCAGTGTCTCCGAGCTCCTCCCCGAGACGCTCAGCTGGGGCCTCATGCTCGGCGAACCACGGACCCGCGAACTCATCGAGGTGCGCGGGCAGCTCGAGGTCTTCGCCGCCGGCCTCGCCGCGACGCGCATGGACGACATGGCGCGCAACCGGCTCCGCAACCACCTCACCGCGATGAGCGAGGCGGGTGCCAACCGCACCAAGTTCATCGAAGCCGACCTCAAGTTCCACCTGGAGCTCGCCTCGGCCACCGGCAACCGCGTGCTGTCCGACCTCCTGCAGAGCATCCGCTCGCTGCTCCGCATCTGGGTGGAGCGCGGCATCCACGAGGACGTCGACGCACAGCGCGCCTTCGAGGAGCACGAGGCCGTCTACGAGGCGATCATGTCGGGCGACCCCGCCGCGGCCACGGCCGCGATGCAGCACCACATGGACACCGCGACCGAGCGCCTGAACCGCACCCTCACGGCGTAGCACTTCGACAGGCTCAGTGACCGGGGTTCGGTTCAGTGACCGGGGTTCGGCTCAGAGACTGGATCCCGTCCGGGGCCGCACTTCGACAAGCTCAGTGACCGGAGGGGGCTACTCAGTGACCGGGGTTCGGGTCAGTGACCGAGTCCCGGTCCCTGAGCTTGTCGAAGGGCGCTCAGGCGCGGATCGCCTCGACGACCGCGGCAACCGCCGCCTCGACCGCACGCGTCCGGGCGGCGGCGTCCTCGCCCTCCGAGTCGTGGACGAAGGTCGTCACGCCGCGTCGAGCGCCGCAGAAGTCGACGATGCCGTGCTCGAGCTGCGTCCGCATCGCCTGCTCGTAGCCGTGGCGGTCGTAGACCCCGGCGTCGTCGCCCGCGATCGGCACGAGGTGCACGCGCAGGCGGTCGAGCTTCCGGACGATCCCGCCGTCCGCGTCGAGGCCGAACGCCCAGCCGTTGACGAACACGCGGTCGAACCAGCCCTTGAGGAGTGCGGGCGCCGACCACCAGTACACCGGGAACACGAGGACGAGGTCGGTGGCCCGGTCGAGCCGCTCCTGCTCGGCGGCGACGTCCGGGGTGAAGTCCCCGCCGACGCGGTAGGTGTGGCGGTCGGCGAGCGTGTACCGCGGGTCGAAGCCCTCCGCAGCCAGGTTTGCGACCTCGACGCTGGTCGAGCCGGCGGTCGATCGCAGCTCCTGCGCGAGCCGCTGGGCGAGGTGGTGGGTGAGGGAGTCGGGGTCGGGATGGGTGGTCACGATGAGCGTCGGCACACTCCATCATCGCCTGCATCGGACGCGGGATCCGCCGTTCGGCACCCTCCGCAGGATGACCGGGGTCCGTCCGCCGACTGATGCCGACGGCGCGGCGAGCGCCCTACAGTTGTCGGAATGAGCGGGTGGACATGGCAGGCGTGGGTCGGACTCGTCGGCGGCACGGTGATCTTCTTCGCCGTCCTCGGTCCGATCCTGCTCGTGCAGCTCCGTCGGTACGGCCAGATGTCGCTCCCCCGGGTGACCGGTGCTGCGGCGGTCAGTGTCTACGCGGTGGCCCTCGTGGCGTACACGCTGCTGCCGCTGCCGGACGAGCGCGCGAACTGCAGCACGGCCCACGGGGCGCTCGAGCTGATCCCCGGCCATTCGATCGGGGACATCGCACGGGAGACCGCTGGGCTCTCCGTCCTGAGCACCCTGACGAGCCACGCGTTCCTCCAGGTCGTCCTGAACGTGATCCTCTTCATCCCGTTCGGCGCCATCGCGCGGCGCTACTGGAACCGCGGGCTCGGTGTCTCCATCCTGCTCGGGGCGCTCGTCTCCTTGCTGATCGAGTCGACGCAGTACACGGGCATCTGGGGCTTGTACGAGTGCGCCTACCGGGTGGCGGACGTCGACGACGTGATCACGAACACGGCGGGCGCCGCGATCGGAGCACTCATCGCCCCGATCGTCCTCGGGTGGATGCCGAGCGCGCGAGCCCTGCGCGCCACCCGCGACCGGGCGCGACCCATCACCGTCTGGCGACGCTGGTTCGGCATGGTGCTCGACGCGTTCGCCGTGAACCTGTCGATCACGGTGTTGTCGCTCGTCTTCGTCGTCCCACGCGTCCTGCTCACGGGCGCGACCGGGACCGCCAACGACCCGACGCTGCCCGAGGTGCTCAGCATCGGCGCGGGCACGGTCGTCCTCGTGATCGTCCTGCCGGCGCTCATCGGGAGCGGCGCGTCGCTCGGGCAACGTCTCGTCTGGCTCGCCCCGCAGTGGCCGGACGGACGCGGCTCGGTGGCACGCCGCCTCTACCGCGGGTCCGTCGTGGCCCTGCCGTACATCGCCACGACGACCGCCGCGCAGATACCCGACGCCACGAGCGGCCTCACCCAGACGATCGTCGGGATCATCGGGATCCTCAGCTTCATCATCGTCACCACGGCCGTCGTCTCCGTACCGTTCACCCGGCACCGCCGCGGCGTCTCGTACGTCTCCGTCGGCGCGGACCTACGCGACGCCCGCACGACCACGCCGTAGCCCGACAGCAGGAGATCAGCGCCGGAGCAGGACCCACTCGCTCGAAGGCGCCTGGCCCCAGGCGGATCTCCTGCTGCCGCGCCGACCGCTCGGCCGCCTACAGCTCGGCGCCGAGGAGCCCCGACAGGAAGGCGTGGAGCTCGTCCGCCATGTCGACCGACTCGGGTGCGAGCAGCCACTGGACCTGCAGTCCGTCCATGAGCGCGAGGGTCATGAACGCCGCGCTGGTGGTGGGGAAGTCAGCCCGCACCCGTCCTGCGGAGACGAGTAGCCCGAAGGTGCGCTCGAGCCGCCCGCGCGTGCCCTCGTAGCGCTCGACGAAGTAGTCGTGTGCCGGGTGGTCGGGCGAGGTCGCCTCCGCCGACAGCGTGCAGTAGAGCGCGACCACGCCGGGCACGGAAGCGTTGTACCGGGCGAGTGCGACCAACCCCCGGAGCGTCTCGATCGGGTCGTCGCCGTCCATCGGGACGAGCGTCGCCGAGAGGTCGTCGCGGTGTGAGAGCACCGCGGCGAGCAGCGCGCTCTTGTTCGGGAAGTGGTGCAGGAGTCCGGCCTCGCTCATGCCCACCTGCGCGGCCACCTCCCGCAGTGAACCCGCGCGATATCCCCCGTTGGCGAAGACGGCGAGCGCGGCGTCGAGGATCGCGACGCGCTTCATACCGGTTTTCGCATATGCGCCGCGGGGCTTCCCCTGCGGCTTGTTCCCGGTCTTGACCGATGTCATCGGACGACCTCCCCCTTCGGACGGCTTCACGATAGCGCGTTCCCCGTCGAACGCCGCGGCCTGGTCGTGATCCAACTGTGACATGGCCGAAAACAAAAAGCTAGTGACCACTCGGGTTTCATGCTAGCGTCCTCAATCACCAGCGATCCGATGAGGGATTGCTCACAGCGAATGGACAAAGATGTTCCGATGGAAGACGACCGCAGCCGTCGCGGTCACCGCTGCTGCACTCGTGCTCACCGGATGCTCCGGTAGCACCTCCGGCTCTGACAGCGGCTCCGGTGGCACCCTGATCCTGGGTGCGATCACTCCCCCCACCACGTTCGACCCGGCCGGCTCCGAGTGGGGCAACCGCTCGCCCTTCTACCAGGCCGTCTTCGACACCCTGCTCGTCGCCACCGCCGACGGTGAGATCGTCCCGTCGCTCGCGACCTCCTACGAGTACAACGACGACAACACCGTCCTGACGCTCAAGATCCGCGACGACGTCACCTTCACCGACAAGTCGAAGCTCACCGCCGACGTCGTCAAGCAGAACCTCGAGCGGTTCAAGACCGGCACCTCCCCCGACGCCGGCTACTTCGCGGGCGTCGCCTCCGTCGAGGCGCCCGACGACACCACCGTCGTCATCACCCTGAGTGCACCCGACCCGGCCATGCTCAACTACCTCACCCGCGACCCCGGCCTGATCGCCAGCGCCGAGTCGTTCGACAGCCCCGACCTCGCCACCAACCCGGTCGGCTCCGGACCGTACATGCTCGACACGGCCGCGACCGTCACGGGCACGAGCTACAGCTACACCGCGAACCCCGACTACTGGAACAAGGACTGGCAGCACTACGACAAGCTGACCATCAACGTCCTCCAGGACGCGACCGCCGGCCTGAACGCCGTCAAGTCTGGCGAGGTCAACGGCATCAAGCTCGCCAACAACGACAACCTCGCCGAGGTCGAGGGCGCCGGCTGGACCGTCAACGCCAACGAACTCGACTTCCAGGGCATGCTGCTCCTCGACCGCGCCGGCACGATGAACCCGGCGATCGCCGACGTCCGCGTCCGCCAGGCCATCAACTACGCGTTCGATCGCCCGGCGCTGCTCAAGGCGCTGCAGAACGACAACGGCACGGTCACGGGTCAGGTCTTCCCGGAGAACTCCCCCGCCTACGACAAGTCGCTCGACGACCGCTACGGCTACGACCCCGAGAAGGCCAAGGAACTGCTCGCCGAGGCGGGCTACGCCGACGGCCTGACGCTCTCGATGCCGTCCTCCACGGTGCTGGGCGCCACCACCTACACGCTGATCTCGCAGCAGCTGGCCGACGTCGGCATCACCGCCGAGTACACGGACCCGGGCAACAACTTCATCGCCGACCTCCTGGCCCCGAAGTTCCCCGTCTCCTTCATGGCGCTGGAGCAGAACCCGGACTGGCAGCTCATCCAGTTCATGATCGCCCCGAACGCCGTCTTCAACCCCTTCAAGTACGACGACCCGAAGGTCGACGAGTACATCAAGCAGATCCAGTACGGCGATGAGGCGACGCAGGGCAAGGTCGCCAAGGAACTGAACGCCTACATCGTCGAGCAGGCCTGGTTCGCCCCCTTCTACCGGGTGCAGGGCAGCTTCGCGACGGACGCCAACACGACCGTCAAGATGATCCCGACGAACGCGTACCCGTCCATCTACGACATCCAGCCGAAGTAGTCCGCTGATCCTGAGCCGGTCGAGGGGTTCGCCCGTCGACCGGCTCAGGGACCGGGACCGGCCGGCCGCACGTCGGTTCGACCCCGGCCCGCCCGAGTGCCCAGCGCTCGGGCGGGCCGGCCCCAACACCCCTCACTCACCCACTTCCTGGAGTGACCCATGCTCGGATTCATCCTCAGACGCCTGGTGTCCGGCGTCGTCCTCATCTTCGTGATCTCCGTGATCGCGTACTCCCTCCTCTACCTCGGCGGCGGCGACATCGCCCGCCGGATCCTCGGCCAGAGCGCCACCACCGAGACCGTCGCGAAGAAGGCCGCTGAACTCGGCCTCGACCGCCCGCTGCCGGTGCAGTACTTCGACTGGATCACCTCCGCCTTCCAGGGCGACCTCGGCCGCTCGTGGTTCACCGGCCAGCTCGTCTCCTCCGGCGTCACCGGCCGCCTCGCCGTCACCCTCTCGATCGTGCTCGGCGCGACCATCATCGCCGCGATCGTGTCCGTCATCCTCGGTGTCCTCGCCGCCCGTCGCGGTGGATGGATCGACAACGTCGTCCAGTTCATCTCCGTCATCGGCTTCGCAATCCCCAGCTTCCTCATCGCGCTCGTGCTCGTCATCACCTTCGCGATCAACCTCCGCCTGTTCAAGGCCACCGGGTACATCCCGATCACCACGTCCTTCTCCGGCTGGGTCGCCTCGGTGACATTGCCGATCATCGCCCTCGCGATCGGCGCCATCGCGACGGTCTCGCAGCAGGTGCGCGGTTCGGTCGTCGACGCGATGTCGAAGGACTACGTCCGGACGCTCCGCAGTCGCGGGCTCGGCACGGGCCGCGTCATCTACAAGCACGTGCTGCGGAACGCCGGCGGCCCGGCCCTCGCGGTCCTCGCCGTGCAGTTCATCGGCCTCCTCGGCGGCGCGGTCATCATCGAGCAGATCTTCGCCCTCCCGGGCATCGGTCAGCTCGCCGTGCAGGCCACGACTCAGGGCGACATCCCCATCGTCATGGGGGTCGTCATCGCGACGGCCATCATCGTCGTCGTCGTCAACCTGCTCATCGACCTCGCGCAGGCTGCGCTCAACCCGAAGGTGCGACTGTCATGACCGCCATCGAAACCCCACTCACCGTCCCGACCCCGCAGGTCCGCGTCAACCTCCTGCGTCGGCTCCTCAAGCGCCCGATCGGCGCCGCGTCGCTCGTGTTCCTCGCGCTCATCGGGATCGTCGCGATCTTCGGACCGCTCATCGCCCCGCAGGACCCGAACCTCGCGTCCCTGCAGCAGGTCCTGGCGCCACCGAGCGCCGACCACCTCCTCGGAGCGGACAGCGCCGGGCGCGACGTGTTCTCCCGTCTGCTCGCCGCCACCCAGATCAGCGTCGCCGCAGCGCTCCTCGCCCTCGTCGTCGCGATCGTCATCGGGGTCGTCGCCGGGCTGATCGCCGGGTACTACCAGGGCTGGTTCGACTCCGTGTCGTCCTGGTTCACGGGCCTCATCATGGCGCTGCCCGGCATCGTCGTCCTCCTCGCCGCCCGCGCCGTCCTCGGCCCGTCGGTCTGGATCTCGATGGCGATCTTCGGCATCCTGCTCTCGCCCTCCTACTTCCGCCTCGTCTATGCGGCGGTCACGGCCGTGCGCTCGGAGCTCTACGTGGACGCCGCCCGGGTCTCAGGCCTCAGCGACCCGCGCATCATCGGCAAGCACATCCTCTCCGTCGTCCGCGCACCGATCATCATCCAGTCGGCGATCATCGCGGGCATCGCCATCGCGATCCAGTCCGGCCTCGAGTTCCTCGGTCTCGGCGACCTGTCGGTGCCGACCTGGGGTTCGATGCTGAACGACGGCTTCACGAACATCTACAAGGCACCGATCCTCATGGTCTGGCCGTCGCTCGCGATCGCACTCACCTGCATCGCGCTCACCCTGCTCGCCAACGCGATGCGCGACGAGCTCGAGCGCACCGTGTCCGTCCGTCGGCGCCGTCGCAAGATCGTGACGACGTCGAAGACGGGCTCCAACACGATCGTCACCCAGTCGATCAGCACCTCCGGGATCAGCGAGGACGAGATCGTCGGCGTCCCGCCCATCCGTCACGACGACGACGCCCGCGCCTCCGCTCGCGCCGAGGAGCTCGTCCTCAGCGTCCGCGACCTCCGCGTCGGCTACGACCAGGAGGGCGGCCGGGTCACCGAGGTCGTCCACGGCGTCGACCTCGACATCCACAAGGGCGAGGTCCACGGCCTCATCGGTGAATCCGGCTCGGGCAAGACCCAGACGGCGTGGGGCGTCCTCGGACTCCTGCCCCGCGGCGGCCGGGTCACCGACGGCACGATCCGCTACGAGGGCACCCGACTCGACACCCTCGGGGAGCGCGAGTACACGGCCATCCGCGGCAAGCGCATCGGCTACATCCCGCAGGAGCCGATGTCGAACCTCGACCCGGCGTTCACGATCGGCAGCCAGCTCGTCGAACCCCTGCGCGTCACCCTCGGCCTGAGCAAGAAGGAGGCGACGGACAAGGCGCTCGCCCTGCTCGAGCGGGTCGGCATCCCGAACCCCAAGCGCACCTTCGCCGCGTTCCCGCACGAGGTCTCGGGCGGTATGGCGCAGCGTGTGCTCATCGCCGGCGCCGTCTCCACGGACCCGGACATCATCATCGCCGACGAGCCCACCACCGCCCTCGACGTCACCGTGCAGGCGGAGGTCCTCGACCTGTTGCGCGACCTCCAGGCGGAGCGCCACATGGCGATGCTCCTCGTGACGCACAACTTCGGGGTGGTCGCCGACCTCTGCGACCGCGTCTCGGTCATGCAGAACGGTCTCATCGTGGAGACCGGGCCGGTGCGCTCGATCTTCAACCACGCGCAGCACCCGTACACGCAGTCGCTGCTCGGCGCGATCCTCGACGAGGGTCCCGCCCGACCGGCACTCGCGACGAACCTGACAGGAGAGACCCGATGACGTCGTCACTGCTCGAGGTGAAGGACCTCGAAGTCGAGTACCCGGGCAAGGGGTTCCGTGCCCAGTCGTTCAAGGCGCTCAAGGGCGTGTCGATCGACATCAAGCCCGGTGAGACCGTCGGTCTCGTCGGCGAGTCCGGCTCCGGCAAGACCACACTCGGTCGCGCCGTGCTGGGCCTCGCCCCGGTCACCGGCGGCAGCATCCGCTACCGCGACCAGGAGATCGGGCATTTGAAGCGCAAGGAGCGCCGAGCGCTGAGTTCGGAGATCCAGGTCGTGTTCCAGGACCCGTACTCCTCGCTCAACCCCTCGCTCACGATCGAGCAGATCCTCACCGAGCCACTCACCGTCCGCGGCGTCTCCGGTGCCGACGCCCGCAAGCGCGTCGGATCCCTGCTCGACCAGGTGCAGCTGCCGACCGGCGCGGCCTCACGGCTCCCCCGGGAGTTCTCGGGCGGCCAGCGGCAGCGCATCGCGATCGCCCGGGCGCTCGCCCTCGATCCGAAGCTCATCGTGTGCGACGAGCCCGTGTCGGCCCTCGACCTGTCGACGCAGGCGCGGGTCCTCGACCTCTTCATCGACATCCAGGAACAGACGGGCGTCGCCTACCTGTTCATCTCGCACGACCTCGCGGTCGTCCGGCACATCAGCCACCGCGTGGCGGTCATGTACCACGGCGAGATCGTCGAGTCCGGCGACGGCGACCAGGTGACGGCGCACCCGGCCCACCCCTACACGCAGCGCCTGTTCATGGCGGCACCGATCCCCGACCCGGACCGCCAGGAGGACCGCCGGGTGGAGCGACGCCGCCTCATCGACGAGCAGCGTGCGGCGGAGTCCGCCGCCTGACCGTCGCTTCGACCGCCCGGTCGGCCGGGGCCAGGAACCTGGCCGGCCGGGCGCACCACGCACATCACTCGGTCCCTGAGCTTGTCGAAGGGCCCACATCCCGTCCCCGAGACCCACACCCGGTCTCTGAGACCCACCATCCGGTCCCTGAGCTTGTCGAAGGGCCACCCCAGAACGGACCCACATCGCATGACCATCACCACTCCCCGGCACGCCGCCGCCACGAAGCCCGTCGACACCGCGGCGATCGCCGCCCTCGTCGCCCGGCTCGACCTCGAGGAGAAGGTCGCGCTCGTCTCCGGCGCCGACTTCTGGACCACGGTGCCGCTCGAGAAGATCGGCCTCCGCGCCATGGTCCTGTCCGACGGCCCGGCCGGCGTCCGCGGCCCGCTGTGGGACGAGCGCTCGCCGTCCATCAACCTCCCGTCAGCGACCGCGCTGGCGTCCTCGTGGGATCCGTCGCTCGCCTACCGATACGGCGCCGTCGCCGCGGCCGAGGCCCGCCGCAAAGGCGTCGACGTCGTCCTCGGCCCGACCATCAACCTCCACCGGTCCCCGCTCGGCGGGCGGCACTTCGAGGCGTTCAGCGAGGACCCGGAACTCACCGGATCGCTCGCGGCCGCCTACGTCAGCGGCCTGCAGGACAACGGCGTCGCCGCGACCCCCAAGCACTACGTCGCCAACGACTCCGAGACCGACCGCTTCACGGTCGACGTGCACGCGAGCGAGCGTGCCCTCCGCGAGCTCTACCTCGCGCCGTTCGAGCGCACGGTGACCGAAGCCGGCACCTGGGCGATCATGAGCGCCTACAACTCCGTCGACGGCGTCACGATGAGCGAGAACGACCTCCTGGAGACGCCGCTCAACTCGGAGTGGGGCTTCGACGGCGTCGTCGTCAGCGACTGGACCGGCGTCCGCAGCCTCGGCTCGGCACCGGCGTCGCAGGACCTCGCCATGCCCGGCCCTGCTCCCGCATGGAGCGCGGCCCTCGTCGAGGCCGTCCGCGACGGCCGCGTCGCCGAAGCCGACGTCGACCGCAAGGTCGCCCGGCTCCTCGCGCTCGCGGTCCGCGTCGGTGCCCTCGGCGAGGAAGCACTGGCGCCCGCTCCGGTCGACGGGGTCGCCTTCTCCCGCGAGGCCGAGACTGAGGGCATCGTGCTGCTCGACAACGACGGCACGCTCCCCCTCGACGCGGCCTCGCTCACCCGCGTCGCCGTCATCGGGCACAACGCCCGCGACTCGCGCACCCAGGGCGGCGGCAGTGCGACGGTCCTCCCCGAGCACACCGTCAGCCCACTCGAGGGACTCCGACTCGCGCTCCCCGAGGCGACGATCGACTACGCCGTCGGCGCGATCGTGCAGGAGGGCGTCGCCGAGCTTCCGCTCGAGCGCCTCACCAACCCGCGCACGGGTGACCCCGGTCTCGTCGCCACGTTCCTCGATGCCGACGGCGCGGAACTCTTCACCGAGGACCGCCGGTCCACCGCGCTCGTCTGGTTCGGCGGCGACGCCCCGGTCACCACGGCGTCGCAGCTCGTGCTCACCACCACGTACACGCCGGAGGCCACCGAGCAACTGCGACTCGGCTTCGCCACGGGGCTCCACGGCCGACTCTTCGTCGACGGCGTCCTCCTCGTCGACGAGCAACCCGTGGTCGTCGGGAACGACCTCGGCGCGGCGCTGCTCGCCCCGCCGTCGGCGACCGGGGCGTTCGCCGCCCAGGCCGACGTCGCCGTCGAACTCCGCGCGGAGTTCGACCTCTCCCCGAGCGAGAACGGTCTCGGCGCGATCAGCGTCACCGTCGGTCGCGCTCCCGACGACTCCGACCCCGACGCCCTCATCGCCCAGGCGGTCGAGGCGGCCCGCGCGGCCGATGTCGCCGTCGTGGTCGTCGGCACGAACTCGAAGGTCGAATCGGAGGGCTGGGACCGCAGCGACCTCACCCTCCCCGGCCGTCAGGACGAGCTCGTCCGGGCTGTCGCCGCCGTGAACCCGCGCACCGTCGTGATCGTCAACTCCGGCGCCCCGGTCCTGCTCCCCTGGAGCGACGAGGTCGCCGCCGTGCTCCTCGGCTGGTTCGGCGGACAGGAGATGGGCAACGCCCTGGCCGACGTGCTGCTCGGGGTCGCCGAACCCGGTGGTCGCCTGAGCACCACCTGGGCTGCGGCGCTCGACGACGTCCCGGTGCTCGACGTCACCCCGGTGGACGGCGTGCTCCGCTACGAAGAGGGCATCCACATCGGCTACCGCGCGTGGCTCCGCTCAGGTGCCACGCCCGCCTACTGGTTCGGCCACGGGCTCGGGTACACGAGCTGGTCCATCGACGGTGGCGAAGTCTCGGGTGACGTCGCCTCCGGTGACGCCCGCGTCTCCGGGACCGCGACGAACACCGGCGACCGCGCCGGCAAGCACGTCGTGCAGGTGTACGCGGAGCGACCGGACTCATCGGTCGACCGCCCCGTGCGCTGGCTCGTCGGATCGGCTGTCGTCCGCGCGGGCGCCGGCGAATCGGTCGCCTGGGAGGTCGCGCTGCCGGCCCGGGTCTTCGCCCACTGGGCGGACGGCTGGCAGGTCGAGCCAGGCGACGTCACCCTCCGGATCGGATCGTCCGTCGTCGACCTCGTGGACGAGCATGTCGTCACCATCGCAGCCGGGACCTCCCGATGACCGCGCACGTCGCGCGGATCGGCCGACTGCGGGCGGAGACCCGTGACGACAGCCCCGCGGTTGCGACGCCGACGCCTCGGTTGAGCTGGACCGTCGAGACCGCTGGCTCCGACTGGGTGCAGGCCTGGGCCGAGCTCCGGGACGGCAGTGGTGCCACGGCACGTGTCGAGGGCCGCGACTCCGTCCTCGTCTCCTGGCCGTTCCCACCACTCGGCCCAGACGAGGTGCGCACCGTCGAGGTCCGTGCCGCGTCGACTGCTGGGGAGGAGACACCCTGGAGCGAGCCGACCGTCGTCGAGGCCGCGTTCCTGGCCGACGGAGCCTGGACCGCCCGCTTCATCGGTCTCGCAGCGCCCGAGCGTCCTGCGCAACCGATCCGGGTGCGCCGCACCTTCACGGTCGGCGGGCCCGTCCGTCGCGCCCGGCTGTTCTGGACCGCGCTCGGTGCCGCCGAACCGCAGCTGAACGGGATGCCCGCCTCGGAAGACGTCCTCTCCCCCGGCTGGACCGCCTACGGCGACCGCCTCGTGCACGAGACCGTCGACGTCACCGCGCTCGTCGAGCCGGGTGAGAACGTCATCGCCGCGACCGTCGCCGGCGCCTGGTACACCGAGCGGTACGGGTTCTTCCAGTTCGCCGAGCGCGTCTACGGCGACCAGCCACGCTTCGCCGCCCAGCTGCAGCTCGACTACCTCGACGGGACGACGGAGACGCTCGTCACCGATGCGAGCTGGTCGGCGGCCGACGGTGCCGAGCTCGTCGACAGCGGCATCTACGGCGGCGAGGCGATCGACACCACCCTCGCCGAACTCGGCTGGTCGACGACGGCGTTCGACGCGTCCACCTGGGCCCCGGCCCTCGTCGACGACGCTGCGCACCCGGTGCCGGAGGCTCGCATCGCCGCGCCCGTCCGTCGCATCGAGGAGCGCGCGGTGGCGGAGGTGCTCACCTCGCCGTCGGGCGCGACCATCCTCGACTTCGGCCAGAACCTCGTCGGCCGCCTCCGGCTCACCGTCGCCGGCCCGCGGGGCACGACGCTCACGCTCCGGCACGCGGAGGTCCTCGACGAGGGCGAACTCGCCCTGCGCCCCCTCCGCAACGCCGCGGCCACCGACCACGTCACGCTCTCGGGCGACGGCGAGCAGACGATCGAGCCCCGCTTCACCTTCCACGGCTTCCGCTACGCACAGATCGACGGCTGTCCGGGCGCGTTTGACCCGGCATCGGTCACCGCCGTCGTCCTCCACAGCGACCTCACGCGCACGGGTTGGTTCTCCTCCTCGCACGAGCTGCTCGACCGCCTCCACGAGAACGTCGTCTGGGGCATGCGCGGCAACTTCCTGAGCATCCCGACCGACTGCCCGCAGCGCGACGAGCGGCTCGGCTGGACGGGTGACCTGCAGGTCTTCGCACCGACCGCGAGCTTCCTCTACGACAGCTCCGCCTTCCTCGACTCCTGGCTGCGCGACCTCGCGCTCGAGCAGGGACACCAGGACGGTGTCGTCCCGATGGTGGTCCCGGCCGCGCTGTCCGGATTCGCCGGTGGCGGCCCGACCGCGGCCTGGGGCGACGCCGCGACCGTCGTGCCGTGGGTGCTCCACGAGCGCTACGGCGACCTCGGGATCCTGCGCGAGCAGTACCCGTCGATGCGCTCCTGGGTGGAGGCCGTCCTCCGGGTGAGCACCGACGGTCTCTGGTCGAACACCTTCCAGCTCGGCGACTGGCTCGACCCGAGCGCGCCGCCGGACCAGCCGGCGAAGGCCAGGGTCGACTCGGACATCGTCGCGAGCGCCTATCACGCGCGATCCCTCCGGATCCTCGCCGACACCGCCGGGCTCCTCGGAGAGACGGCGGACGCCGAGCGGTACGGCGAACTGGCCGAGCGGAGTCGGGCGGCCTTCACCGCCGAGTACGTGACCCCCGCCGGCCGGATGATGTCCGACGCGCCGACCGCGTACGCCCTCGCCCTCCGGTTCGACCTCGTCGACGACCCCACCCTGCGGCAGCGCCTCGCGGACCGCCTCGCCGACCTCGTCCGTGCCGACGGCTACCGCATCGGCACCGGCTTCGTGGGGACGCCGCTCATCACCGACGCACTCGCCGACGGCGGACACCTCCGCGCGGCCGGCCGCCTCATGCTCCAGACCGAGAACCCCTCCTGGCTCTCGCCCGTCACCAAGGGCGCGACCACGATCTGGGAGCGTTGGGACAGCCTGCTCGAGGACGGCTCGGTCAACCCGGGCGAGATGACCTCGTTCAACCACTACGCGCTCGGTGCCGTCGCCGACTGGCTGCACCGCACCGTGGCCGGCCTCGCCCCCGCGGCTCCCGGCTACCGCGAACTCCGGATCGCACCGCGGCCGATCGACGGGCTCGACCACGCCGAGGCCCGACACGTCACGCCCTACGGCGAGGCGTCGGTGGCGTGGCGACGCGAAGGGTCGTCACTCCGGGTGTCTGCGGTCGTGCCGCCGAACACGACGGCGACGGTCGCACTGCCGGGTGCCGCGGAGGAGACGGTCGGGTCCGGTCGTCACGAGTGGACGGCCGAGGTCACGGACGCCGGCTCGAGTGCCGATGACGACATCACGCTCGGCCTCGACTCGCCGCTCTCCGAGATCATCGACCGACCGGCCGCGTACGACGCCCTCCTCAACTCGGTGGGTGCCCACGATCAGGCCAAGGCCGACGACATCCGCCGCGGCACCCAGTGGAGTCGTGGTCGGACCGTCCGTCAGCTCCTCATGTTCACGCCGCCGTCGATGCTCGACGACGTGGACGCGGCGCTGGCCGCAGCCACTCCGACACCAGGAGTTGCGCGATAACCCCCACTCGACCGTTCCACGTGCAACACTCGCACCGCCTGCACCAGTAGCACCCGCCGCCGACCCGCTCGGCCGACCACAGGAGATCCATGTTCGACCGCAGTTCCGCCTTCGGAGACGTCATCGAGAGCCCGGCGGGTCGCACCGTCCTCGAGCAGTTCCTGCCCGGCATCGCCGCGTCGCCGATGGCCAAACAGTTCCGCAGCATCCGTCTCGGGCAGCTGTCGGCGATCGTGCCGGAACTGCAGGACGACGCGGCGAAGGATCGTCTCTGGGCGGCGCTCGCACAGGTCGACGACGGTCCCGAGGCCCGCGCACCCTATGGCGCCGCGATCGAGCCCGCTCCCGACTACGAGGGAGAGGACGTCCCGCGCGGCTCGGCGACCATGGCGGTCCCCGGCGACGTCCCGCAGTACGGCGTCGTGGAGATCCGGCTGGACGGGCCGTCGCACGGCAACCCGTTCGTCGACGTGGAACTCGGCGCGACGTTCACGAACGGCGCACGCGAGCTCACCGTCGGCGGGTTCTACGACGGCGACGGCCGGTACCTGGTGCGGCTGCTCGCCGAGGAGCAGGGCGAGTGGTCGTTCACCACGAGCTCGACCGCCCGATCACTCGACGGCGTCGCCGGCGCGTTCACCGTGTCGGCCGCGGCGACGGGCAGCCACGGACCGGTGCGCGTCGACGGCTTCCACTTCGCCCACGCGGACGGCACCCGTCATCGCCCGCTCGGCACGACCGCCTACGCCTGGACCCACCAGCCCGAGGAGCTGCAGGAGCAGACGCTGCGCGCCCTGGAGACCGCGCCGTTCACGAAGATCCGCATGTGCGTGTTCCCGAAGTCGTACCTCTACAACGCGAACGAGCCGGAGACGTTCCCCTTCGTCGGCTCACTCGCAGAAGGGTTCGACCACGAGCGCTTCGACCCGAAGTACTGGGCGAACCTCGAGCGGCGCATCACCCAGCTCGGCGCGCTCGGCATCGAGGCGGACCTGATCCTCTTCCACGCCTACGACCGCTGGGGCTTCGCTGACCTCGGTCCGGCCGTCGACGAACGGTACCTCCGCTACGCCGTCCGTCGGCTCGCCGCGTTCGCGAACGTGTGGTGGTCTATGGCGAACGAGTACGACCTGCTCTGGGCGAAGACGAACGACGACTGGGAGCGGCTCGCGGCTGTCGTCGGCGCGGAGGACCCGCACGGCCACCTCAACTCCATCCACAACTGCCAGGGGTTCTACGACTACACGAAGCCCTGGATCACGCACTGCAGCGTGCAGCGCGTCGACGTCTACCGGACCGCGGAGAACACCGACGCCTGGCGCGAGCAGTGGGGCAAGCCGATCGTCATCGACGAGTGCGCCTACGAGGGCGACATCGACCAGGGCTGGGGCAACATCACCGGCGAGGAGATGGTGCGACGGTTCTGGGAGGGTGCGATCCGCGGCGGCTACGTCGGCCACGGCGAGACCTACCTCAACGACCGGGAGGAGCTGTTCTGGTCGAAGGGCGGGCCGCTCATCGGTTCGAGTCCCGACCGCATCGCGTTCCTGGAGCGCATCTCGGCGGAGTCCCCGACGGGTGTCCTCGACCCGCTGCCCGGCGACTGGGACGTGCCGTGGGGCGGAGTCTCCGGCCGCTACGTCATCGGCTACTTCGGCTTCAACCGGCCGCGGTTCCGCAACGTCTTCCTCCCCGAGGGCGAGTTCCACGTCGACGTGCTCGACACCTGGAACATGACGGTCGAGACCCTCCCCGGCACGTACACCGGTACGGTCCGGGTCGACCTGCCCGGTCGCCAGTTCATGGCGGTCCGCCTCCGCCTCGTGGAGTAGCCGCCCGCCCGGCCGCCGGGCCCGGACCCGCCCGGTCACTGAGCCGGGCGGGTCCGGTCACCGAGCCGGGCTTGTCCGGTCAAAGAGCCGGGCTTGTCCGGTCACCGAGCCCGCCCTTCCCATGCCACTGAGCCGCATCCCCGGTCACTGAGCCTGTCGAAGTGCCGAGCAACCCTCCCCGCTCGCTGGCCGACCGGCCACCGGTCACGAGGCCCACCCTTCCCCGGTCACTGAGCCACCCTCCCGCGGTCACTGAGCCTGTCGAAGTGCCGAGCAACCCTCCCCCGCAACCCCGTCGCCACACCGTTGACACGTTTGTTCGGACCCTTTACAGTTGTCGGGCATTGACGCAACCTCCGTTGCAACATGCGCAATCGCCCGACGACTGGAGAGCGGCCCATGGATCACGGCACCGGCACCATCCGCCCGGGCGGCGTCCTCCGCGGCACCGCCCTCACCGCCCTGCTGCCCACCTGGGTGACGGGCGGTGGCGGCGACGCCGTCATCGACCGTCTCCGGGACGACGCCATCGTCGACGAACTCGAACGCGCCTTCGCCGAGCCGCCGTTCGACGAGCGCGTCGACTGGTCCGCTGTGCGCATTGCGCAGGTGTCGCACCCCGACCTCCGCGAGCTCGTCGGCCGCAGCATCGCCGAGCTCGCCGCCGAGGCCGGTCAGTCGCCGCTCACCGTCGTCTCGGATACGCTGATCGCCGACCGGCTCACCACCCTCGTCGACCGCCCGTCCTGACCTCCACCATCCGAGACCTTTCTCAGGAGTCCTCCGGCGTGTCACCGGGTTCCCGGCCAGCCGCGCCGCAGAGGTCCTGAGAACGGCCCATCAGCACTCGAGGAGAGAACCACCGATGCTTCCACTGCCCGTATCCATCCAGCAGCACGACGGCGCCTTCACGCTGAGCGAGACGACCGGGCTCGGCGGTGACCGCCGCTTCACGGCCGCGACCCGCTGGTTGCGCGGGGTGCTGCAGACGTCGACCGGGTTCGACCTCGACGCACGGATCGACCTGCGGACCGACAGCATCGCGTTCATCCACGACGACACCGTCGCGGCCGGCGGCTACCGGCTCGTGGTCGACGCGGACGGTGTGCGCATCGTCGCCGCCGACGCCTCCGGCGCGTTCTCGGGTGCGGTGACCCTGACCCAGCTCCTTCCCCCTGCGGTCAACCGCCGTGCGCTCGTCCCCGGAGTCGACTGGACCGTCCCGGCGACGACCATCGACGACGCCCCACGCTTCGGGTGGCGCGGCGTCATGCTCGACGTGGCCAGGCACTTCCTCCCCACGTCCGACGTGCTGCGGTTCATCGACCTCGCCGCGCGCCACAAGCTCAACGTCCTCCATTTCCACCTCACCGACGACCAGGGCTGGCGGATCCAGATCGACGCGTTCCCGAAGCTGACCGAGGTCGGCGGGTGGCGGACCGAGAGCCAGCACGGCGCAGCACGGCACGCTCCCGGCGACGGCCGCCCGCACGGCGGCTTCTACACGAAGGACGACCTGCGCGAGATCGTCGCCTACGCCGCTGAGCGGTCCATCACGGTCGTCCCCGAGATCGACCTGCCCGGTCATGCGCGAGCGATCATCGCCGCGTACCCGGAGCTGGGCGTGCCGGATGTGGCGCAGGAGGCGGACGAGCCGTCGGTGTGGACGCGGTGGGGGATCAACGAGGCGATCCTCGACATGGGCGAGGAGACGGTCGCCTTCTTCCGCACCGTGTTCGACGAGGTCATGGAGCTCTTCCCCTCGACCTTCATCGGCGTCGGTGGCGACGAGGCGAAGAAGACCCGCTGGGCAGCGAGCGCTCGAACGCAAGCCCTCATGGCCGAGCGCGGGCTCGACTCCGTCGAAGCGCTGCAGGCGTGGTTCATCCGCCAGCTCGAGGCGCACCTGTCCGCCTCCGGCCGACGCCTGTACGGCTGGGACGAGATCCTCGAGGGCGGCGGATTGCCGAAAGACGCGACCGTCGCTTCATGGCGCGGCGAGTTCGGTGCGGTCGCCGCCGCACGCCAGGGGTACGACGTCATCGCCTGCCCGGACGACCGCGTCTACCTCGATTACCGCGAGTCGGAGCTGCCGGGTGAGCCGATCCCGGTCGGGCCACCGCTGACCGTCGCGGAGGTGTACACCTTCGAGCCGGTGCCGGCTGAGCTGACGGAGGCGCAGGCCGAGCACATCATCGGGGTGCAGGCGAACATCTGGACCGAGCACATGGACTCCGCCCGCGTCATCGACTACCAGGCATACCCGCGGCTGTGCGCCCTCGCCGAGGTCGCCTGGGTCGGCCGCGAGCGCGACCTCGCGGGCTTCGAGGCGCGGCTGCAGCAGCACCTCGCCCGCCTCGACGCCCTCGGGGTCGAGTACCGCCGCGCTTCGGGACCGTTCCCGTGGCAGGAGCGTCCCGACGCCGAGGGTCGGCCGTCCACCCGCGAGCAGCGGGCCGCCCTCGTCGCCGAACTCACGAAGGACATCCGCGCCTGACGCCGGCGGCGGGCCTTGAGCCTCCCGCCCGGTCCCGAAGCCTCCCGTCGGTCCCTAAGCCTCCCGCCTGGTCCCCGAGCCCCAACTCGGTCCCTGAGCCTGTCGAAGGGCCCCGCAAGCCCCTCGTGCGCACTTCGACAGGCTCAGTGACCGGAGGAGGTCCACCGTCGCGCGCTTCGACCCCTGAGCCTGTCAAAGGGCGGCCCCACAAGACCCCGTGCGCACTTCGACAAGCTCAGTGACCGGAAGAGGGCCGCCGTCGCGCGCACCGGTCCCTGAGCCTGTCGAAGGGCAGCCCCGCACGAGCCCCGTGTCCACTTCGACAAGCTCAGTGACCGGAGGAGGTCCACCGTCGCGCGCTTCGACTCCTGAGCCTGTAAAAGGGCGTCCGCCTCAGGTGACGAGCGCGTACTCGTTCCCCGAGCGCGTGCGTTCGACGAGCTGCGCGTCGACGAGGTATCGCCGGAGCACCGCGACGTCGTCGTGGAACGCGGACAACCGCTCGTTGATCTCGGCTTCGTCGACCACCTCGCCCGGCTGGAGCGCTGATGCCGCGACGCGCTGCAACAGCGCCTGCCGCTCGTCCGGATTCGACGGGTACTGCACGATCCGACCGTCGACCAGGAAGCGGTCGATCCCTTCGCGCTTCGGCGGTGCGGCGGCCGCGAGGAGGTCCCGGAACGCCCTGCCCGAAGTGCGTCCGTCAACATCCAGCAGGCCCACCCGAGACAACGCCTGAACGCTCTGCTCGGCTCGCCGCACAGCACGCTGGGTGGCGCCGAGGTCGGGCTCCTGCCCGAGGACGAGTTGCGCGTACACCGTCCGGGCGTCGTCGTTCGCGAGGGCGGCGGCCACTGCACGCCAGTCCGTCGTCGTCCGTTCCTCGTCCGACATGGCCCCTCCTCCTGCGGTCTACGACATCGTCCTCAACGGTACCCGCGCCGACCGAATCAGCCGATCACCCGTCCTGTCGCTGCGAGGCCGGGACGATGACGACGCTGCAGAGGTGGGTGCCCACCACCGACCACCGGCCGGCGAAGGCCCGCGGCATGGTCGAACACTCTGTCGGGCCGGCCGGCGCGACGACCCGCGCATCGAACGACCCACGATCCGGGTGGATCACCACCTCGCACGCCGTGTAGTCGACCCATCGGCCGGTGAGCGGGTACCACGCCTTGAAGACGCTCTCCTTGACGCTCCACAACACGGCGCTCCACGCGACGGCCGGATGGCTCGAGGCGAGCCGCGTGAGCATGGACTCCTCACTCCCGCAGACGATCGTCGCCGCGACGGCGGGACGGACGGGCCGGTGCACCTCGACGTCGATCCCGATGGCACTCGCGACACCGACGCGACAGACGGCTGCGATCGTGAAACCGGGGCAGTGCGAGAGACTCCCGACGAAGCCGGTCGGCCAGACCGGTTGCCCACCCTCCCCCGTCGGGATGTCCGCGTAGCGCTGGCCGAGCGTCGCGAGTGCCGCCCTGGCGCAGTCGCGCACCGAGCGGGATTCGGTGCTCCGAAGAGCCTGAGTCGGACGGTCCCCGAACGGCCCGGGTGCGGTGCCGACGGACGCCGAGACGACGACGCCCGACGGCACCTGCATCCGGAGAGCGTCGACGACCGCGGCTGCGGATTCAGCCACCCGACCGACGCGGGGACGCCACGCGCGCCGCGGGGTGGGAGGCGGGGATGCCGACCCGGAACCAGGCGACGAGCTGCTCGTCCCGGGCGATTTGCCAGCGTTCTTCGAGCATGGCTCTGGTCTCCGGACAGTCGAGCGGCGCGCTCTGGGGATGCACGTACAGGCCGTGGCGCTGGAAGCCGAGCCAGAGCCGGGTGAGCAGTCGCCCAGCGGCGAGTTCCTGTGGAGCCTCGGTGGGACTGACCACGCCGAGGACGGTGCCGGAGCCCTGGGTCGCGGAGGCCGACATCCTCGCCAACAACCCGGGCAGCCCGACGCCGCGAAGCGCGCGGAACACCCGCGGGCTGATCAGCATCCGCAGGCCGGCTCGTTCGACCTTCGACAGCACGAGCATCGCGTCGTTGAGTCCGTCCTCGCCGTAGTCGGCGTGGCGCGGCGACAGGCGGGTCCACCGGTGGAGCTCGGCGACGATCGCCGCGTCGCCGAAGAACCACCGGTTGGCTCGGATGAGGAACGGACGGGCGTCCCGGGTCGGCATCGAGACGAGCCGGAACCCCGCACGCTCCGCCTCCGCAGCGGCCGCAGTGAGGACGTCGGGCGGAGGAGCGCCGTCCCGCCATCGCCCTCGCCAGACGCGTCGTCCACGGACGTCCGCCGAGGAGAACGTCGTCTGGTAGCCCTCCGGGTGGCGCGAGAACCGGCCGACCTCATCGGTCTCCGCGTCACCGCCGGTGGAGGCCTCGAAGCGCAGTCCGACACCGGCCGACGCCGCACAGATGAGGAGTGACTCGACGAACGCCCCGAACGACAGCATCGTGTCGCGTCCTCGCGGATCGCTCGCGCCGAGGGTGCGAGTGCGATCCCGGCGGAGGACGAGTTCGTCGCCCTGACAGTCCACGCCCCACGGCTGCGTGTTGTGGGCGTTCGCCGCACGAGCCGCCTCGGACACGAGCGCCGAGAGGTCGTCATCGGCCGACAGGCCTCTGAACCGCGCGTCCATTCAGCCCTCCGTGATCCCGATGCGACGGTGGACCGCCGCGAGCCACCGCGGCGCCCACCAGTTGTATCGTCCGGCGACGCGCATGAAGACCGGGACGAGCACGCCGCGGATCAGGATGGCGTCGATGAGGATCGCGATACCGGTACCGATGCCGAGCATCTTGATGATCGACACCCCGGAGGTCGCCATGGCGAAGAACGACACCGCGAGGATCGCCGCAGCGGCCGTGATGATCGGGCCGCTCGCACCGAGCCCGCTCCGCACCGCCTCAGCGAGATCGCCCGTGGCACGGAACCGTTCCTGGATCCGCGCGAGGAGGAACACCTCGTAGTCCATCGAGAGTCCGAAGGCGATGCAGAACAGCAGGATCGGGATCGAGATGGCGATGGGCGACGGGGTGAAGCCGAGCACGTCCGACAGATTGCCGTCCTGGAAGAGGAACACGATGACGCCCAGGATGCCGACCAGCCCGACCACGTTCAGCACCAGCGCCTTGATCGGGAGCAGCACGCTCCCCGTGAACAGGAAGAGGATGATCAGCGTCATGAGCGCGATGGCCGCGGCGGCGAACGGCAGACGCGCCGAGATGGAGTCACCGATGTCGATCATCTGCGCCGCGAGCCCACCGACCAGGACGGTAGAGCCGGCTCCAGGGTCCACCGCACGGACGTCGCGGACGAGCTCCGAGCCCTCGGGCGAGTACGGGACGACGTCGGTCGCGACCTGCAGCCAGAGCGCCGAACCGTCACGGAAGTGCTGCTCCGTCCGCGCGTCGGCCGGGACGACGAGTCGTCCGTCGACGAAGCTGCCGAGGGACGTCGTGACGGCCTCGACGTCCGCGATCGAGGAGAGTCCGGTGGCGTACTCCTCGAGCTCGCGGTCCGTCCCCGCCCAGTCCTCGGTGACGACGGAGACGGCGTCCGCCTCGGCGACGTCGAAGTCGGACCGCATGATGTCCGCCACGACACGACTCTCGGCGTCGGCGGGGAGCACTCGTTCGTCGGGTACCCCGAACTCCGCGTGCGCGAACGGCGCGG
The DNA here is from genome assembly GCF_050587365.1 of Plantibacter auratus. Lineage (NCBI taxonomy): Bacteria > Bacillati > Actinomycetota > Actinomycetes > Micrococcales > Microbacteriaceae > Plantibacter > Plantibacter auratus. The sequence continues at coordinate 744,817 of NZ_JBOBFV010000002.1, forward strand.
CCATGGCGATGAGCAGCGCGATCACGGGCACCGCCAACCACGGACGGCGATACGCGTGGTCGCCCACCCGGTACCAGAATCGACCCTCGGCCCCGGCCGGGCGCCGCGAGCGCAGACGGCCCCAGTCGATCCGGCGCCCTAGGAGGGTGAGGGCTGCGGGCAGCAGGACGACCGCGCCCACCACGGAGCAGGCCACGATGACGAGTCCGGCGATGGCGAACGAGCGCAGGAAGTACTGGTCGAACAGCATCAGCGTGGCGAGCGCCGCGGCGACGACGACGCCGCTGAACACGATGGTCCGGCCGGTCGTCCGCCGAGCGATCCGCAACGCCTCCTCGTCGGTGGCTCCGCCCGAGCGTTCGTCCCGATAGCGGGTGAGGAACAGCAGGCAGTAGTCGATGGCGAGTCCGAGGCCCAACGCGGTGACGAGGTTGACTGCGAACAGGGAGACCGAGGTGAGCTGCGCGACCACGTTCAGCAGGCCGAGGGAACCGAGGATCGTGACGCCCGCGACGCCGACGGGCAGCAGCGCGGCCACCACACCGCGGAACGCGAAGAACAGCAGCACGAGGGTGATCGGGATGGCGATCGTCTCCGCGACGATGATGTCCGTCTTGACCTGCGCGTTCAGGTCGTCGTTGATCCCCGCGATGCCGCCGAACCGGACCGTGGCCGACGTCACCTCGTCGGTGATCGTCCCGCGGAGCGCGGTGGTCGCGCGCTGCACGGTGTCCTCGTCTCCGGCGAGCGCCACGAGCACGACGCCGCGGTCGGTGTCGCTCCGCAGCTGCTCCGCGTCGGCGTAGGAGCCGGTGACGCTGGCGCCGTCCACGTCGTCCACAGCGCCGACGATGTCGTCGAGCGCCTCCCTGCCTGCGGCGCTGTCGAGTCCGTCGGAGACATCCACGACGAGGACGAGTTTCGGGTCGCTGCCCGGGAACCGGTCGGCGAGCACGTCCGCTGCGGCCACGGAGTCGGACTGCGGGTCGTCGAACCCTCCCGTCTTGAGGTTGTCGAGGACGTCGGCCCCCGCGATGCCCGCCACGATCGCGAACACCAGGCCGATCAGGAGCGTGATCACCGCCCGTCGTCTGGGTGTCGTTCTGGAGTGGTTCGTCATGCGGATACCTCGATGTCGTGGGTGATGCGGTTGAGTTCGGATGCCGTGATGTCCACGACCCGCTGGATCTGCTCGGCGGTGTGCTCCGCGGTGATGAAGAAGCGGAGCCGCGCCTGGTCGTCCGGCACGGCCGGGTACAGGATCGGGTTGACGCTGAAGCCGTGGTCGAAGAGCGCCGTCGCCAGGGCGAGTGCCCGTTCCGAGCTGCCGACGATGCACGGCACGACGGGCGAGTCGGCACTGTCGCCGATGTCGATGCCGGCGGCCCGGGCCGTCTCGCGGAAGCGGTCGGCGTTCTGCCGCAGGCGGCTGAGTCGCTCGGGCTCGTCGCGCATGAGCCGGAGGGCGGCGAGTGACGCAGCCGCGTTCGCCGGGGTGATGCCGACGCTGTACACGAACCCGGGCACGGAGTACTTGAGGTAGTCGACCGCGGCGGCGGTGCCACCGACGTAGCCGCCGCATCCGGCGAGCGACTTCGACATCGTGCCGCACCAGAGGTCGATGTCCGAGCGGTCGACACCGAAGTGTTCGCCGACCCCGCCCCCGTTCGCGCCGACCGTCCCGATGCTGTGCGCTTCGTCGATGAGCACCAGTGCGCCGTGCCGCCGCTTCAGCTCGATGAGCTGCGGGAGCGGTACGAGGTCGCCGTCCATGCTGTAGACGCCCTCCACGACGATGAGGACTCGGCGGAACCCGCCGCGGATCGCGCCGAGAAGGTCGTCGAGCGCGCTCAGGTCGTTGTGGGGGAAGGACCGCCGGGTGGCTCCGGAGAGTTTCGCCCCCTGGATGATGCTGTCGTGCGCGAGGCTGTCGTGGACGATGAGATCGCCCGGTTCCACCAGGTGCCCGATGACGCTCACGTTCGTCGCGTGGCCGCTCACCAGGGTGAGCGCGGACTCCACCTGGAGGAGGTCGGCGAGCTCCTGCTCGAGCTCGGCATGGATCGGGCGCTCACCGGACAGGAACCGGCTGGCGGACACCGAGCTGCCGTATCGGGCCACGGCGTCGGCGATCGTCTCGGCGACCACGGGGTGGCCGGTGACACCGAGGTAGTTGTAGCTCGAGAAGCTCACGAGCTGGGCGTCGCCGATCGTCGTCGTCGCGTCGATGATCCCCTCATGGAGCAGGAAGTAGGGATTGCGGTCCGTCTGCTGCCGGCGTTCCCGCATGGCGACCGCCTCCGGGAAGCACTCGATGCGGGCGTCGGCCTCGGTCCATCGGGTCGGGCGGTCGACCGGCGCAGGGCACGCGGCTGCCACTGGTTTCGTCTCGACCCGCGGGAGCCGGTGCTGCGGCTCCTCGGCGAACGGGTGCAGCAGGGACCCGACGCCGTCCAGCACCTGCTCCACCGTGGGCCGCCCGGCGAAGCGCTCGCCGAGCTGGGCGGGGGTCGGCAGCGATGGCCACTCCGTGTGCAGCTGGGTGATCAGCTCACGCATCATCAGCGAATCGAATCCGAGCTGCTCGACGAGGTGCATGTCCGGCCGGATCAGGTCCAGCGGGAACCCGCTGATGCGCGACACCATGCCGAGGATGACCGCGTCGGACTCCGCACGATGCGACCGGGAGGCTGCGAGACCCATCCGTGCGACCACCTCCGCCTGCGGAGAGCCGGGTTCCGTTGACAAACCGAACGGATCCGTCGACGCGGGCGCACGTCCGGCCTGCCCGGAACCCTCGATGAGGCTCAGCTGGCGGTTCATGAGGGCGAGCAGTCCGGGCAGGTGGTCGGCCTGGGCGTCGGCGGCTCGCGGCTGGATCGACGGTCCTGCCGACGGTCGTCCGGCGAGGGGGGAGGACGGCAGATCGCGGGGGTTGTGGTGCATGGAGTGGGGATCCTGTTCGACGGGGGAGGGTGGTCGGTGCGGTTCGGATGTGGGTTCTCGGGGTGTGGTCGTCGGGGCGGTTGCGTCCGGTCGGACGACCCAGTACGGCTCGGTCGGCAGCGGCGCGATCGGCAGCGCCACACCCGCGGTGTCCGGTGGCACGAGCGATGCCAGGTCGAGGTCGGCCCCCAGTACCGTCAGCCGACCGAGGAGTCGGAGGAAGGTCGACGCGTCGTCCGGCGCCGACGCGCTGCTCGGGATGACGTGCACGTCGGGCGCATCGCCCAGGGAGCGTCGGATGGACCCGAGCAGTGCCGAACCTCCACCGATCTGGACGTAGACATTGACGTCGGATGCGGACGCCGACTCGATCGCCTCGCGGAACCGCACCGTGGAGAAGACGTTCTCCTCGAGCTGACGGCCCAGCTCCTCGCTCGTCTCCACCGTGCGGCCCGTCACGGTGGAGACGAGCTGGACCTGCGGCGCGCGAGGTCGGAATCGCGACAGGTCCGCCACGAGGGCCGGCCGGATCGGCTCGAGCAGGGGCGAGTGGAACCCGGTGGCGACGCGCAGCGATTGGGTCGACACCCCGTGCTCGACGCACCGTTCCGCGACGGTGCGCAGGGCCTCGCCGGTTCCACTCACCACCGTCTGCCGGGGGTCGTTGGCGGCTGCGATCCACGCGTCGTCGATACCACTGAGGAGCGCTGCGGCCCGCTCGGCGTCGCAGCCGAGGGCCGTCATGCCGTCGCCGGATCGCGTCGCAGCCGACCGCATGTGGTGTCCGCGGACCGCGGCGAGCCGTACGGCGTCGGGCGCATCGAGCGCGCCCGCCGTCGCCATGGCGGGCAGCTCGCCGACACTGTGCCCGATGACGAGGTCGGGCTCCACGCCGATCTCGCGCAACAGCGCCACGGCGGCGATCGCCGTCACCGCGAGCGCGGGTTGGCAGACCTCGGTGGACGTGAGACGGTCGATTCCGGAGGGGGTGTCGGCATCGGCCGCGGAGAGCGCCGCGAGCACATCGACCCCGGTCTCGTCGAGCACCTGCTCGTTCAAGGTCTCGGCCGCTGTGCGGAAGGCGGGGAACCGGTCGACGAGGTCCGACTGCATCCGCGGTGTCTGGCTGCCCTGCCCGGGGAAGACGAAGGCGATCCGCCGAGCGGCCTCGTCGACACGGACACCGCTGCAGACGTCCGCGGAGATCGCCCCGGTGGCTCCGCTAGCGAGCTGCTCCACGGCGGCCGACAGCCCGGAGATCAGCTCGGCGGCGGTGCGGCACACGATCGCCAGACGGGTGCTCGCGAGCGACCGGGAGCTCAAGGTCCGTGCGAGGCCGGCGATGGACGGTGCGTCGGCGGCCTCGAGGACAGCGAGGACCGCTCGGAGGTGTTCGCCGAGCAGCGTGGGGTCGGCGGCCGAGAACACGAGCAGGTGCGGGAGCGTTTCGTCGGCCGGTCCCCCGGCGGCACGCCGACGGACTCGACCCGCTCGCGTCGGCGGGGATTCGAGCACTACGTGCGCATTGGTGCCGCCGAACCCGAACGAGCTGACGCCGATCAGCCCCAGACCGTCGTCGCCCGGTTCGGCGGTGCGGGAGGCGAGCTCCAGGCGGCCGTCGCGGAGGGCGTCGGCGTGGGCCGTCGAACGGAGCTGGGGCTGCCCGGGGACGACCCGATGCCTCGCCATGAGTGCCGCTTTGACGATGCTGGCGATCCCGGCCGCCGCCATCGTGTGTCCGACGAGCGCCTTCACCGCCGTGACCGTGGCGGTCCGGCGCGGCGATGCCCCGAGACGACGCAGCGCCGCCAGCGATTCCAGCTCGGTGCGGTCACCCACCGGGGTGGCCGTGCCGTGCGCCTCGACGACGCCCAGGTCGGCGGGGTCGGCAGCGGCGTCCTCGTAGGCCCGGCGGAGTGCTGCCAGCTGTCCGTCCGTCGTCGGCGTCATCGGTCCTTCGGCCCGGCCGTCGTTGGACACCCCGGAGCCGCGGATGACCGCGTAGACGTCGTCATGGTCGTCGATGGCGGCCTCGAGCGGTTTGACGACGATCATGCCGACACCCTCGCCCAGGAGGAATCCATCGGCATCGCCGTCGAACGGCCGGCACACCCCGCTTCGTGACAGCGCGCCGATCCGCGAGAAGGCGACCATCGCGTCCGGGACGAGGCTGAGGTTGACACCGCCGACGAGCGCCGCCGAGCACTGCCCGGACCGGATAGCGGCGATCGCCTGGTGGAGCGCGACGAGGCTGCTGGAGCACGCGGCGTCGACCGCGAAGCTCGGGCCGCCGAGGTCGAGCGTGCTGCTCACCAGCGCCGGCCCCATGTTGGGCAGGCATCCCGGCATCGAGAACGCGTGGAACGGGCGCACACCGGCGACGCGCGCGCCCATCGCCGCCGTGAGGTCGGGGCCGGCGTGTTCCGCGTGGACCGAGTCGTCGCCGAGGAGTTGCGCCCGGATGCGGAGCGAGGAGAGTTCGCGGTAATCGTTCGCAGCCATCCCGACGAAGACGCCGATGGACGACCGGTCGATGCGACGACGTTCGAACCCGGCGTCGATCCAGGCGGCTCGCGCTGCCTCGAGGAGCAGGCGATGTTGCGGGTCCATCGCGTGCGCGCGACTGGGTGGGATGCGGAAGTGCCGAGCGGCGAACTGCTCGACGCCGTCGATGAAGGACCCCTGGTCGGAGTAGGCGTGATGCACCGATCGGGGGTCGTGCGGCGCGAAGAAGGAGGCGTGATCCCATCTCGAGCGGGGGACGGCGGAGCCGCTGCGTCGGGCCGCCAGGATGTTGCGCCAGTACTGGTGGGCGTCTGCCGCGTTACCGAAGCGGGCGGACAGGCCGACGATGGCGAGTGGTCGAACGGGCACGACGAGAGAACCTCCGAGGGTGTTGATCGCGGATGGAACGAGGGGGCAGGTCGGCATGTCGACGACTCCGAGCGGAGTGGGTCGAGGTCCAGGGGCCACCTCGCGGTGAGGAGAGCCGGCCCGTGGGCACGCCACAGCTCGACTGTAGTCATCTGAAACATCAGTTCGGATGCTCGTTCGGAATCTGTGGATAACTCGCGAGGCAGCGCAACCCCCAGCCGGTGCGGAGGGTCGGCTGGAACACTGGCGATATGACGACCATCACGCTGACCAAGGGCCTCACCGCCTACCGCGCCGACCCGCCGAAGGGCGTCGAGCTCCGCGGCGGGCTCGTGCTCATCCACGAGATCTGGGGCCTCGTCCCACACATCACCGACGTCGCCGACCGGTTCGCCGCGGAGGGGTACCTCGTCATCGCACCCGACATCCTGAGTGGCGCCGGCGTCACGCCCGAGATCGGTGCGGAGCTGGAGAGCCTCGTCTTCAACAGCGACGAGGCGACGAGGACCGCGGCACAGCCGAAGCTGCGCGAGAAGCTCTCGGCCTCGAAGTCGCCCGAGTACGCCGAGGAGGCGCTCGGGTACCTGGGGGAGGCCGTCGACGCCCTGTTCGACGAGGAGGGGATCGACGGCCGCGTCGCCGTCGTCGGCTTCTGCTTCGGTGGTGGCTACAGCTTCGCGCTCGCCGCGGCCGACCGCCGCATCCGCGCCGCTGTCCCGTTCTACGGCTACCCGCCGGAGCCCGAGGCCGTGACGAGCATCGCCTGCCCCGTCCTCGCGTTCTACGGCGACCAGGACGAGGGCCTCATGCAGAGCCTGCCCGAGCTGACCACGACGATGGAGGACGCGCGTGTCGAGTTCACCGCGACCGTCTACCCCGACGCCGGTCACGCCTTCTTCAACGACACCAACACGATCACGTACCGCGAGGACGCGGCCGCCGACGCCTGGGTGAAGACACTCGCGTTCCTCGACACCTCACTCGGCAACGCCTAGCCCGAGCCATCCGTGTCCGTTCGCCCGTTTCTGGGCGAAGAAACGCCCGCTCGCCCAAACATGGGCGAGCGGGCGTTCGGGTGAAACGACGGAGGCCTACGCGCCCTTGAGGCGGGTGGCGAGGTAGGCGTACAGCTCGTCGATGGCGACGCGCTCCTGCTGCATGCTGTCGCGGTCGCGGACCGTCACGGCGTTGTCCTCGAGCGAGTCGAAGTCGACGGTCACGCAGTACGGAGTACCGATCTCGTCCTGACGACGGTAGCGGCGGCCGATCGCGCCCGAGTCGTCGAAGTCGATGTTCCACGAGCCGCGCAGCTCGTCGCCGATCTGGCGGGCGAGCGGCGACAGCGCCTCGTTGCGCGACAGCGGCAGCACGGCGACCTTGACGGGCGCGAGACGCGGGTCGAGGTGCAGCACGGTGCGCTTCTCGATCTTGCCCTTGGCGTTCGGCGGCAGCTCCTGCTCCTCGTACGCGTCGACGAGGAAGGCCATGAGCGCACGGGTCAGACCGAACGACGGCTCGATGACGTACGGCATGTACCGCTCGTTCTTGGCCTGATCGAAGTAGCTGAGGTCCTTGCCGGACTGCTCGGCGTGCACCTTGAGGTCGTAGTCGGTGCGGTTCGCGACGCCCATGAGCTCGCCCCACTCGCTTCCGGCGAAGCCGAACTTGTACTCGATGTCGACGGTGCGCTTCGAGTAGTGCGCCAGCTTCTCCTGCGGGTGCTCGAACCAACGGATGTTGTCGGGCGTCATGCCGAGGTCGATGAACCAGGCCCAGCAGAGGTCCATCCAGGTCTGCTGCCACTCGTCGTCCGTGCCGGGCTCGACGAAGAATTCGATCTCCATCTGCTCGAACTCGCGGGTGCGGAAGATGAAGTTACCGGGCGTGATCTCGTTGCGGAACGCCTTGCCGATCTGGCCGATGCCGAACGGCGGCTTCTTGCGGGCCGTCTGCAGCACGTTCGCGAAGTTCGTGAAGATGCCCTGGGCGGTCTCGGGACGCAGGTAGTGGAGACCGGACTCGTCGTCGACGACGCCGAGGAAGGTCTTCAGGAGGCCGGACATCTGACGGATCTCGGTCCACTGGCCGACCTTCGAGGGGTGCTCGGGGTCGGGGATGTCGGCGAGGCCGTTCTCCGGCGGGTGGCCGTGCTCGGCCTCGTACGCCTCGAAGAGGTGGTCGGCCCGGTACCGCTTGTGGGTGATGAGCGATTCGGTCAGCGGGTCGCTGAAGACCTTGACGTGACCGGACGCCTCCCAGACCGGGGTGGGCAGGATGACGGCGGAGTCGAGACCGACCATGTCGCCACGGCCGCGGACGAACGCGTTCCACCACTGGCGCTTGATGTTCTCCTTGAGCTCGACACCCAGGGGCCCGTAATCCCACGCAGACCGCGTGCCGCCGTAGATGTCTCCCGAGGGGAAGACGAAGCCGCGGTGCTGGGCCAGGGTGATGACGGACTCGAGATGGGACTGCTCTGCCATGGGTGTGGATCCTCCGTGCCGCTTGCCATGCGGCGGTACCTTCCGGTGCTGACGCCTGGCTGGCGCCCGCTCCCGGAACCCCTCAATCCTATGGGCGAGCCCGTGAGGACGCCCAACGGCCCTTGTCCCGCTCAGGGCGGCCACTTAGCCTGACAACCATCGCGGTACGCAGGATGGAGCATCGATGGATTGGCTGTGGAACCTCGACGTCATCGACGGTCCACTCGTCTGGGTGCTCGACGGGCTCAGCATCGCCGGCCTGCTGTACCTCGTCATCCGTCGGTCCGGGCTGCTGTGGTACCTGAGCGCAGCCATCGCCCTCCTGGCCGGCGCGCTCCTCGCCCTGGGGACGGTGTGGCTGGTCTTCGACGTGCTCAACCTCTTCGGCGGGCCGTTGATCCGCTCCGCGGAGCCCTGGTTGATCGGCGTCTTCGCCGGCATCGCGCTCGCCGTCCTGACGATCTGCTGGCGCGTCTCATGGCAGCGGCGCGTCATCGCCGTCGCGTGCACCCTCGTCTTCGGCGCCACCGCGGCGCTGGGCGTCAACGGCGCGTACGGTGTCCAGACCACCCTCGGGTCGATGTTCCACGTCCAGAACGGCAAGCCGATCACCCTCGTGACGCCGACCAGCACGCCCACCGGCGATCCGGCCCGCCCGCTGTACGAGACGTGGAAGCCGCCGGCCGATCTGCCGAAGACAGGCAGGTTCGGCCCGCTTCCCACGGGCGACCGGATCCCGAACACGAACTCCGGGTTCAACGCCCGCCCGGCGCAGGTCTACTACCCACCCGCCGCACTCGTGAAGGATCCCCCGGCGCTCCCGTTCGTCCTCATGATGATGGGACAACCGGGTGACCCCGACGCGAAGTGGATCGGCGAGGCGCTCGACGCGATCGCCGCCGACCACCAGGGGCTCGCCCCCATCGCGCTCGTCGTGGACCAGCTCGGCGACCCCTCGGTGGATCCGCTGTGCATCGACGGGCGGTACGGGAAGGTGGAGACCTACGTCACGCAGGACGTCCTCCCCTGGGCGAAGGCGAACCTGCACATCCTCCAGTCGCCGAAGGATTGGACGGTCGCCGGGTACTCGGCCGGCGGCAGCTGTGCGATCTACTACGGAGCCAAGTACCCGCAGACCTTCGGCAACGTCGTCAGTGTCTCGGGCGAGGAGTATCCCGGAGCCGGCCTCCCGGCGGACAACCTGCGCGTGATGTTCAACGGCGACCAGAACGCGTACGACGCGATCAAACCGGCGACCATCATGGCGAAGACGACGTACGCCGACACCGAGGCGTTCTTCTCCGCGGGGACGGCGGACGCGGTCTACACCGACATGATGCGGCGCGCCGCATCCACCGCGACGGCGGCCGGCTGGAGGGTCCAGACCTTCGCGATACCGGGTGGCGACCACGGCGCCAGCTCGCTCACGGGCGGGCTGGACCAGACGCTCCGTGCGCTCTACCCGCGGATCGGTCTCCAACGACCGTGACGGGGACGGGGCTCCGCGACCCGGCTTCCACTCCATCGTGGGCTGTGGAGAACTTCGGCGGCGGTCTGGACCGATTGGTTATGGTCGATGCCCATGACCACCCCGCTCCCGCCGATGCCACAGCCCCTCCTCGTCCAGATCGGCAACATCAGGGTCACTGAGGACGTGATCATGACACCCGCCGGCACGTGGCCACTCGCGGACGTCAACGTGACGTCGAGCGATCAGACCTCGACGACCACCCACACCCCGGCGTGGGCCATCGTGCTGGTCATCGTGTTGATCTGGTTCTTCTTCCTCAGCCTGCTGTTCCTGTTCGCGAAGGAGAGGCGTGTCTCGGGGTTCGTCTCCGTGAACGTCCAGGCCGGCCCGTACACCTACACCGAGCAGGTCCCGATCTCGACCGACTTCGCCCGACACGACACCATGAACCGCGTCGGCTACACCCAATCACTGATCGGGCAGGCACGGCACCGGGCGATCGCGAACCGAGCGGTGGAGTCCTCCCGGCCCCCCGAGGTGCGGTGACCGGTCGCTCGCGGGCCATGCACGCGACGAGATGACTCAATCGGGCGGCGGCGCGAGGGACGCGCCCTCGAGGAAGGCGCCCATGACGAGTTCGTGACGCAGTTCACCGAGGGTGCCGTCGAGACGGCCGATGAGGGTCTCGACGCCCATCCTGCCGAGTTGGGCGGCGGGCAGCAACGTGACGGCGAGTGCCGGGTCGGCCGCTTCTGACACCTCTCGTGTGGAGGCGACGAGGACGACGGACAGGTCGTCGGGGACCGAGACGCCGCGCCTGCCGAGCTCGCTCACGAAACCGAGGGCCGCCCGATCGTTGAGCACGAGGACGGCGGTGACCTCGGGCGCCTCTTGCTGGATGGCCGCCGCGATCGCGCGACCACCGGCCGGATCGGGAGTGCACTGGAGTGTCCGAGCGCGCAGTCCACGGGCCGCGCACACGGCGTGGAAGGTCTCCTGCACGCGGACCACCGGGCCGTAACCGTCGAGATCGGCCCGCTCGACCTCCTCGAGCAGGGCGAACTCCCGATGACCGAGGGCCTGCAAGCGGTCGATGGACAACTCGACCATCCCCTCGAAGTCGACGTCGACATAGTCGAGACCGGAGGGGTCGCGCGTCCGACCGATGAGCGTCAGTGGCGTCCCGGCCGCGAGCAGACGGTCGACCCGATGGTCGTCGAGCCGCACCTCCATGAGGATGACGCCGTCGATGAGGCCGTCGGAGGTGAACTCGCGAAGCGCGTCTGGGTCGCTCGGCTCCGGCCAGAGGACGACGGTGTACCCGAGCTCAGCGGCAGCCTCCGCAGCACCGGTGAAGAAGCGGGCCGCGTTGTCGGACAGTCGATGCTGGAGGACCGGGAACAGCAGTGCGATGATGCGGGTCCGCCGGCTCGCGAGCGCGCGGGCCACCGCGTTCCGGCGGAAGTCCAGCTCGACCATCGCCGACTCCACCCGCAGTCGGGTTGCCGGGGATACGGGCTTCGAATCGTTGACGACGAACGACACCGTGGCGACCGAGACCCCTGCGAGTCGCGCGACGTCACGCATCGTTGCCATGGATCCCCGTTCAGGTGCGGTGCTGTCCGGTCAGTCTCTCACGGATCACGATTCGGTAAACCGGTTAAATTGCTCCTTGACGACTCCGGCGACGCGGTGCATGCTGGTTCCCGAAGCGCGCAGTAAACCGGTTAACTTTCTGGTCTGCGCGATCCGACCTCGACCGGCGAAGGAGCCGTGCTGATGCCTGTACCGACCACGGAGGACCGCCGGTCCGAGCAGCCACTGCGCGTCGCGATCGTCGGGTACAGCTTCATGGGCACGATCCACGCGCAGGCCTGGACCACCGCTCCCCGCTTCTTCGACCTCGGCCGCGGGGTCGACCTCGTCGCGGTCAGCGGTCGCGATGCCGACGCCGCCCGCGCGTTCGCCGACCGGTTCGGGATCGCCGACGTCGAGACGGACTGGCGAGCGCTCCTCACCCGCGGCGACATCGACGTGATCGACATCTGCACCCCTGGCCACCTCCACGCCGAGATCGCGATCGCGGCACTCGACGCCGGTATCCACGTCCTGTGCGAGAAGCCGCTCGCGAACACGCTCGAGGAGGCCGAGCGGATGAACGCCGCGGCCGAGCGAGCTGCGGCGCGCGGCGTTCACGCGATGGTCGGCTTCAGCTATCGGCGCACCCCCGCACTCGCCTATGCACGACGGCTCGTCGCCGACGGTCGCCTCGGGACGATCCGTCACATCCGGGCCCAGTACCTGCAGGACTGGATCGCGGATCCGACGTTCCCGCTCGTCTGGCGGCTCGACGCCGACCAGGCCGGCTCCGGTGCGCTCGGTGACCTCGGCGCCCACATCATCGATCTCGCACGGTTCGTCACCGGGCAGGAGCTGACCGGCGTGAGCGCCCTGACCTCGACCTTCGTCACCGAGCGGCCGCTCCCCACCTCGTCGAGCGGCCTCAGCGCCACCGCGGGCGACGATCCTGAGGATGGCGACGCGGCGGAACCCCTCACCGGGCGGGTGACCGTCGACGACGCGGTCGTGTTCATCGCGCGTACCGACGGCGGCGCCCTGGCGACGTTCGAGGCCACCCGCTTCGCCACCGGTCGCAAGAACGCGATGCGGCTCGAGGTCGACGGTTCCGACGGATCGCTCGTCTTCGACTTCGAGCGCATGAACGAGCTGCAGTTCCACGACCACACCCTCCCGGCCGAGGAGGCGGGCTTCCGGCGCATCCTCGTCACCGAACCCGGTCACCCGTACGCGGACGCCTGGTGGCCTGCCGGGCACGGCCTCGGCTACGAGCACACCTTCGTCCACGAGGTCGCCGACCTCGCCCGCGACCTCGCCGCCGGCCGGGCGCCCGAACCTGGCTTCGCCGACGGCCTCCTGGTGCAGCGCGTGCTCACCGCGGTCTCGGCGAGCGCCGACGCAGGCGCCGCCTGGATCCCACTCGACCACTGACCGAACCACCCACCGCACCACGATCACCACCGCATCACGAACACCACTCACCAGGCAAAGGAGCCATGACATGAGATCCACGACCACCCGCGACACCCGGCCACGCATCATCCGTCGGCCGCATGTGCTCGGATCGCTCGCGATCCTCGCGATCACCCCGTTCGCCCTCACCGCGTGCAGCGGTGGCGGTGGCGCGGCGGCCGGAGGCGACGCCGGCACCCTCACGATCCTCGACTACTACAACAACGAACCCGACAAGACCCTCGTGGGCGACGCCCTCGACCGGTGCGCGGACGACGTCGGCGTGAAGATCAAGCGCGAGACCGTCCCCGGCAAGGACCTCATCCAGAAGGTGCTCCAGCAGTCGTCGTCCAAGACGCTGCCCGACGTCCTCATGCTCGACAACCCGGACGTCCAGGAGATCGCCGCGACCGGCGGCCTCTCGCCGCTCAGCGACTACGGCGTCGACACCTCGGGCTTCGCGAAGGGCATCCTCGACGCGGCGAGCTACGAGGGGGAGGTCTACGGCCTGGCGCCGACGGTCAACACCCTCGGCCTCTTCTACAACGAGGACCTCCTCGCGGCGAAGGGCATCACCCCGCCGACCACGTGGGACGAGCTCAAGACGGCCGCCGCTGCACTGACCGAGGGCGACACCTACGGGCTGGCCTTCAGCTCCATCGCCACCTACGAGGGCAGCTGGCAGTTCCTGCCGTTCATGTGGACCAACGGCGGCGACGAGGCCGACCTCACGACGCCCGCCGTCGCCGAGGCCCTCCAGCTGCAGGTCGACCTCGTGGACTCGGGTTCGGCGTCGAAGAGCGTCATCAACTGGTCGCAGGCCGACGTGAACGACCAGTTCATGGCCGGTAAGGCCGCGATGATGATCAACGGCCCGTGGCAGATCCCGGCCCTCAGCGCCGACACCAACCTCAAGTACGGCAGCGTGCAGGTTCCGGTCAACAAGGCCGGCCAGACACCTGTCGCCCCGCTCGGTGGCGAGGTCTGGACCGTCCCCGTGACCGGCGACAAGGACAAGCAGGCGAAGGCGGCGAAGTTCGTCGAGTGCATCTCGAGTGACGAGAACCAGCTCGCCCTCGCGGAGGCCCGCTTCACCGTCCCGACGAAGACGGCCCTGGCCGAGCAGTACGTCGCGAAGGTCCCCGAGATGGCCGCGTTCACGGAGCAGGTCGCCAACGCCCGCTCGCGCACCGGCGAGCTCGGCGAGGAGTGGCCGGAGGCCGCGACCGAGATCTACACCGCCATCCAGCTCGCCCTGACCGGGCAGGCGACGCCTGAAGAGGCGTTCAAGCAGGCGGCCGCGGGCTGATCCCGATGAGCAGTGGCATCGCCGGAGCATCGCTCCAGGACCGGAAGACCGGCCAGCGGTCCAGCGGTACCGACGGGGGCGCGCCGACCAAGCGCACCCCCGCCGGGGCCGGCCGCCGGTCCCGACGCTTCCGCCGGGAAGACCTGATCAAGCTCGGCTTCGTCCTCCCAGCAGCGCTCTACATCGTGCTCTTCTTCGGCTATCCGGTCGTCAAGAACGTCACGATGAGCTTCCAGGAGTACACGACGAAGACGTTCTTCACGGGCGAGGCGCCGTGGGTCGGGTTCGCGAACTACGTGACCGTGTTCAGTTCCCAACTGTTCACACCGGCGCTGCTCAACACGGCGCTGTTCACGATCGGGTCGATCGCCGGGCAGTTCGTGATCGGGCTCGCGCTCGCCGTCTTCTTCAAGCGACGCTTCCCCCTGAGCTCGTTCCTCCGCGCGATGCTGCTGCTCCCCTGGCTCCTCCCCCTGATCGTGTCGAGCGCCACCTGGCGGTCGATCCTCGACCAGGACAGCGGCGTCCTGAACGCCACCCTCGGATCCATCGGCCTGTCGGGCGTCCCCTGGCTGACGAGCCCGTCGGTGGCACTGTTCGCGGTCGTCCTCGTCAACATCTGGATCGGCATCCCGTTCAACGTCACGATCCTCTACGGCGGCCTCCAGGACATCCCCGACGAGCTCTACGAGGCGGGAGCGCTCGACGGCGCGACCGGCTGGAAGGCGTTCCGCCACATCACCTGGCCGAACCTCCGCCCCGTGGTCAGCGTCGTGCTCGTGCTCGGCGTCGTCTACACGATCAAGGTGCTCGACATCATCCTCGGCCTCACGAACGGCGGGCCGGCGAACGCTACCCAGACCCTCGCGGTGCGGTCGTACCAGGAGTCGTTCGTGAACTTCGAGTTCGGCGTCGGCGCCGCTTTCAGCAACATCCTGATCGTCATCTCGCTCCTCTTCGCGATCGTCTACCTGCGCGTGAACCGACGCGCGGTCGACGAGTAAGGACACGGACCCTCATGACCACGACCAGCATCGTGACCGGCGGACGGCAGACGCGCCGCTTCGCTCCGGTCGGCCCACGTCGACACCGCGGCGACCGACGCCACCTCGGCTACACCGTCGTCGGCGTCATCATCCTCGCGATCATGCTCTTCCCCGTCTACTGGATGGTGAACGCGTCCCTGCAACCCTCCGGAAACACGCTCACGGGGGACTTCTTCCCGGTGAACCCGAGCTTCGCCGGGTACGAGAAGGCGATCGCCGACCAGGGCGGGCACCTCGTGACGAGCCTCGTCATCTCGCTCGGTACCGTCGTCCTGTCGCTCGCGATCGCGGCCCCGGCGGCCTACGCCCTCGCACAGTTCCGGTTCCGCTGGATCAGCATCGCGCTCCTCGTGATCCTGATCGCCCAGATGATCCCGGGCATCGTGATCGCGAACGCCCTCTACTCGGCCTACAACGACCTCGGCCTGCTCAACTCGATCCCCGGGCTGATCCTCGCCGACGCCTCGCACGCCATCCCGTTCGCGATCCTCATCCTGCGGGCGTCGATGCAGACCATCCCGCCGTCGATCGTGGAGGCGGCACGGGTCGACGGCGCGGGGCACGTGCGGGCCTTCGTCTCGATCGTCCTCCCGGTGAGCCGCAACGTGCTCATCACCGCCGGCCTGTTCGCCTTCCTGTTCTCCTGGAGCGACTTCCTGTTCGCCCTGACGCTGACGACGACGGAGGACGTCCGGCCAGTGACGCTCGGCATCTACCAGTACCTCGGCTCGCAGGTCTCGAACTGGAGCGCGGTGATGGCGACCGCCGTCCTGTCGTCCCTGCCCGCGATCCTGCTGCTCGTCATCGCCCAGCGGTTCATCGCCGCGGGCACCACGGGCGGTGCCGTGAAATGACCGACGACCACTCCGACACCCTCTCCGACCACGCAACGCATCCTCGAAGGAGCACCACCATGTCCGACAGCAGCACCCCCATCCGCGTCCTCGTCTGGGGCGAGAACCGCCACGAGCAGATCGAGGAGAAGGTCCGCGCCATCTACCCGGACGGCATGCACACGACCATCAAGGAGGGCATCGAAGAGCACCTCGGCGCCGAGGCCGTGGTGACCACGACCACGCTCGACGAACCGGAGCACGGGCTCACCGAGGAGGTGCTCGCCGCGACCGACGTGCTCGTCTGGTGGGGCCACGCGGCTCACGGTGAGGTCGCCGACGAGGTCGTCGAGCGCGTGCACCAGCACGTGCTCGCCGGCATGGGCCTGCTCGTGCTGCACTCCGGCCACTGGTCGAAGATCTTCGGCAAGCTCATGGGGACCTCGTGCACGCTCCGGTGGCGGTCGGAGGAGGACCGCGAGATCGTCTGGACCGTCGACCCCACCCACCCGATCGCCCAGGGGATCCCGCACCCGTTCATCATCCCGGCGCAGGAGATGTACGGCGAGTTCTTCGACGTCCCCGCGCCCGACGAGCTCGTCTTCCTCTCGACCTTCACCGGTGGCGAGGTCTTCCGTTCCGGCATGACCTACAAGCGCGGCTTCGGCAAGATCTTCTTCTTCTCCCCCGGCGACCAGGACTACCCGGTCTACCACCACGAGCACGTCCGTCGCGTCCTCGCGAACGGCGTCCGGTGGGCGCAGACGCTGCGTCCGGAACGCGCGGTACCGGTCCTGCTTCGGTACGAGACCGAGGACTTCTACAACGGGCGCGGGTACGAAGGGGCGCTCGCGCGATGAGTGCTCCTGTCGACGGTGGCTTCGCGACGCTCGCGGACGCCACCAGGCCGGTCCGGCTCGTGCTCGTCGGTGCGGGCGGGATGGGACGGGCCTGGTTGCGGACGATCCTCGCGAACCCGGACACGGAACTCGTCGGCGTCGTCGACCTCGACACGGCCCTCGCCGAGTCGGCGGTGACCGAGGCCGGGCTCCGGGCGGGGCCCGAGGGTGTCGTCGTCGGCACCAGCGTGTCGGTCGTCGCCGAGGCGACGGGGGCGGACGCGGTCGTCAACGTCACCGTGCCCGCCGCGCACCACCCGGTGAACACCGAGGCGCTCTTCGCCGGGTTGCCGGTGCTCTGCGAGAAGCCGATCGCACCGACGGTGGCGCAGGCCCTCTCGTTGGCGGCGACGGCCGAGGCCAGCGGGCAATTGCTCATGACGAGCCAGTCGCGTCGCTACTACGCATCGATCGCCGCCTTCCGGGAGCAGGTCGCCACGCTCGGTCGGCTCGGATCCGCGACGACCGAGTTCTTCAAGGCACCGCACTTCGGCGGCTTCCGCGAGGAGATGGCGCACGTGCTGCTCGTCGACATGGCGATCCATGCCTTCGACGCCGCCCGCTACGTCCTCGGCAGCGACCCGATCGCCGTGTACTGCGAGGAGTACAACCCGGGGTGGAGCTGGTTCTCCGCCGACGCCGCCGCGACCGCGGTCTTCGAGTTCGCCGGAGGCGTCCGGTACACCTACAGCGGCAGCTGGTGTGCGGACGGCGTGGAGACCTCGTGGAACGGCAGCTGGCGGGTGAACGGCGAGCACGGTACGGCCGTCTGGGACGGCGACTCCGCTCCGCAGCGGCAGCTCGCGCCGCAGGGCGGATCTCCGTCGGCGGTCGAGACCGCTGAGCTCGAGCCGGACGTGCCGGAGGAGATCGCCGGCTCGCTCGTCGAGTTCGTCGATGCCCTGCGCACGGGGTGTGTCCCGTCGGGTGAGGTGCACGCCAACGTGCTGAGCCTCGCGATGGTGGAGGCCGCCGTGCGGTCCGCCGAGTCCGGCGAGCGCGTGGTCATCGCCGACGTGCTCGCCCAGGCGCACACGCGGGCGATCGAGGCCGAGCCGCGCGCCGACGTCCGGGCCGCGCTCGTCACCTCCCGCTGAGGTGAGGCGGATCGTCGCCCGCGCACCCCGCGAGCGACGATCCGCCTCACCTCACCAGGTCCCGTCGAGGAGGTCGCGGGTCACGACCAGGTTGAGCACCCGCCAGAGGCCGGAGTGGCCCGGCGTCTGGCCCGGCCGGTTCGGCCACCCCTCGACGCGTGCGACACGGACGAAACCGACCTCGTGCCACTGCGGATCCGTCTTGCGGAAGCGGTGCGGCTGCCAGACGACCGGACGCTCCGGCAGATTGCCCGAGGCCGGCTCGCGCTTCGCTCGCAGCGTCGCCAAGGTCTCCGGCCCGGGGACCTGCTCGCCCACCCAGTCGAGCACGTCGAGCTCGGGTGAGTCGCCGTATCGGGACCGATGGATGCCGGCGACCCGGAACAGGGCGGTCCGTCCGTTCGGCGCCGTGAACGCGAGGACGTCGCCCGGCATCAGGTCGTCCTCCACGTGGCGCCACGATCGACGGAGGCGCTTCGGTGCGGGCTGCGGGCCGAGGAGCTGCTCGCGGAGACGGTCGAGGGCCGCGGTCCGCCTGGCGACCTCCCCCGGGCCTGCTTCAGCCCACAGCTCGAGGTCGGCACCGCGATCGATCGCCGCGAGCGCCCGCGTTCGCACGTCGGGATCGAGCCGGCCGACCTCGCTCTGCGCGGCCGCGAGCGGGATCCAGAGCTCGCCGTCCTCGCGCTCCACCAGGTGGGCGAACGACGCGATGGTCCGTCGCGTCGCCTCGTCGTCCGGCACCCGGTCCTGCACGTACTCGCGGTACTCGGTGCGGATGTCCGACGCCGTGTCGTTCGAGAAGATCGCCGTTCCCCATGCACCCATCCCGGCATCCTGCCAGACCCCTCGCGTCAGCGGCCAGGTGAGGCCCATACGATGGATCCAGCCCGACTCCGAGACGAAGGACGCTGCATGCCATCCCGCCCCACCAAGCTGATCCCGCCGACCTTCTCCCGCACCCCCTCACTCGACGCCGAGGCGGTCGAGTTGAGCGTCGCGATCGAACTCCCCGAGGGCGTCGAGGCGATCGGCCTGGCCGTCGCCCCCGCAGCCGACGGCGCCGGCGACGACATCCCCGCCGCGCTCGGACTCGACCGTGCGGCCCTGACCCGCGCCGGGTTCACCGGCGAGATCGGCCAGACGCTGGTCATCCCCAGCCAGGACGCACCGACGTACATCGCGGTCGGCGTCGGTGCACCCGAGAAGCGCACCCCGGCAGCCCTCCGCGACATCGCTGCTGCCTTCGCCCGTGCGGCATCCTCCTTCGCGAGCATCGGCCTCGACGTGGCGCGCTCGTTCGACCTCGACCCGGCCTCCGCCGGTCAGCTCGTCGTCGAGGGCGCGCTCCTCGCCCGGTACCGCTACACCGAGCTGAAGCGGGAGACCAAGCGCACCCCGCTCGTCGCGCTCCACCTCGTCGCCGGTGCTGAAGACCTCCCGGAGACCGCGACCGGCGCGCACCGCGGTGAGGTCCTCGCCCGCGCGGCGAACCTCGCCCGCGACCTCGCGAACACGCCTCCCGGACACCTCACGGCGACCGACCTCGCCGAGGTGGCCGAGACGCTCGGTGCCGCCAACGGGCTCGACGTCGAGGTCTTCGACAAGGACGCGCTCATCGAGCTCGGTCTCGGCGGCCTGCTCGGGGTCAACGCCGGCAGCGTCGAGGAACCGCGCATGATCAAGCTCCGGTACACGCCGAAGGACGACGACGGCTCGCCGATCGAGGCCGCAGGACACCTTGCGCTCGTCGGCAAGGGCATCATGTACGACTCGGGCGGTATCTCGCTCAAGCCGTCCGACCCGTCCCACGCGGCGATGAAGATGGACATGGCGGGCGCCGGAGCGATCCTGTCCGCCATGACGGCGCTGGAGGAGTTGCACTGCACGAGCAGCGTCACGGCGTTCCTCATGTGCACGGACAACATGCCCTCGGGCTCGGCCACGATGCTCGGCGACGTGCTGACGTTCCGCAACGGCACCACCGTGGAGATCAAGAACACCGACGCCGAGGGTCGCCTCGTCCTCGCCGACGGCCTGAGCCTCGCCGTCGAGGAGGAGCCCGACGCGATCGTCGACATCGCGACCCTGACCGGTGCCGCGATCATGGCGCTCGGCACGAAGACGGCGGCCGTGCACGGCACCGACCAGGGCATCGTCGACCAGACGCTCGCGTCGTCGAAGGCCACCGACGAGCAGCTGTGGCAGCTGCCGCTCGAACGCAGCTACCGCAAGCAGCTCGACTCGGACGTCGCGGACCTCGCCAACATCGGCGGCCGGTTCGCCGGTTCCACGCTCGCCGCGCTGTTCCTCGCGGAGTTCGTCGGCGACATCCCGTGGGCGCATCTCGACATCGCCGGCACCATGCTCGTGGAGTCGGACGAGTCCTGGCGGTCGAAGGGTGCGACCGGGTACGGCACGCGCCTCCTGATCGACCTGGCGCTCAACTTCCGCGCCTGACGCAGGACGCGGCATCGATGCCCGGTCCCCTGAGCCGCAACCCGGTCCCCTGAGCTTGTCGAAGGGCGGCGACCGGACCGTCTGTCCCCGCGAGCACTTCGACAGGCTCAGTGACCGGATCAGCCCATCCGCAACCCGGTCACTGGCCGCGGCCCGGTCCCTGAGCCGCAACCCGGTCCCTGAGCCGCAACCCGGTCACTGAGCCTGTCGAAGTGTCGAAGGCCACCCAGCGACAACCTCCGTTGCCGTTCCGGCAAGAATCACGTGTTCGCAACCGGTGTCACGGCAGGCTGATGCCATGACCTCCGAGCACGAGCCCGCCATCACCGATCCCGCCGCCTTCTGGGAGCACCGCTACAGCAGCCGCGGCCAGGTGTGGAGCGGCAAACCGAACGCCGCCCTCGAGCGCGAGGTGGGCGGGTTGGCGCCCGGCACCGCACTCGAGCTCGGCAGCGGGGAGGGCGCCGACGCCGTCTGGCTCGCCCGGCAGGGCTGGTCCGTGACGGCGGTCGACATCTCCCCGAGCGCGCTCGCCCTCGGAGCGTCGACCGCGGCAGAGGCGGGCGTCGCCGATCGCGTCTCCTGGGTGCAGGCCGACCTCGTCGAGTGGGAACCGTCGGCGTCGTTCGATCTCGTCACCGCGACGTTCCTGCACTCCCCCGTCGAGTTTCCCCGGGAGGCGGTCCTGCACCGTGCGGCGTCGGCGGTCGCTCCCGGCGGCACGCTGCTCATCGTCGGCCACGCCGGTCCGCCGCCCTGGGCGACCGAGCACATCGCGCACGCGCACTTCCCGACGCCCGAGGAGGTCCACGCCTCGCTGGAGCTGGAGGCGACCGAGTGGGAGGTCGTCACCGCAGGCCTCGTCGCGCGCGCCGCGATCGGGCCCGACGGCGAGCCAGCGGAGCTCGACGACAGCGTCCTCGTCCTCCGTCGCCGTCCCTAACTCAGGAGCGTCGCGGCGTGTCGCGCCACCTGGCCGGCGCGTCGCGCCCGACACGCCGCAGCCGTCCTGAGTTAGGGACACAACAACACCTGCCGCGCACCCCTGGCTCACACCGGATCCTCCCCGTCCCTAACTCAGGAGCGTCCCGGCGCGTCGCGCCGCCCGCCCGGCGTGTCGCAGGCGACACGCCGCGGCAGTCCTGAGTTAGGGACAGGACTGAGGTCGAATCGGGTCAGCGATCAGGGGTCAGCGGGTCGGCGGCGCGCCCACGGAGCCGCGCTCGATGAGCGTCTGGGCGAGCACGAACTCCTCCGCGTCGGCTCCCGCCCCACCGATCCGGGCGATCAGCCGGCGCGCGGATTCGGCACCGAGTTCGTAGATCGGCTGCGACACGACGGTGATCGGCGGCGTGGTGAGGCTCGTCCAGTCTGCGTCGTCGAATGCGATGAGCGACACGTCGTCGGGGATCGCGAGGCCGAGTTCGCGGATGGTCCGGAAGACCGCGGAACCGACCAGGCTGTCGGAGGCGATGATCGCGGTCACGGGGTCCGGGTCGCCGAGGACCTTCCGGGTGATGACGTCGATCCCCTCCGCACGCGCGTTGAGGTGGACGGACGCGGCCGGGTCCTCGACGCCGGCCTCCCGGAGGGCACCCGTGAAGCCGTCGATGCGATCGCCGACCGAGGAGGAGCCGACATCGTCCCCTGAGGCATACGGCTCCCCGTGCCCGAGCGTCGAGATGAACGCGATCCGACGGTGTCCGGCGGCAAGGAGGTGCCGGGTTGCCGCGGCCGCCCCGGAGGCGTTGTCGGCGACGACCGTGTCGGCCTCCATACCGGCCGCACGGCGGTCGAGGAGCACCACGGGACGCCCCTCGGCGAGCGCCGTTTGTAAACTTCTCGTTTCGATCGAGGAGGCCGGCGTGACGATGAACCCGTCCACGCGCTTGTCGAGGAGGAGCTCGATCGCTGCCGTCTCGGCGTCGACCTCCTCATCGGAATTGGCGAGGATGAGGTCGAATCCGGCGGCCTGCGCGACGTCGGAGATCCCCCGGGTCGCGCGAGCGAAGAACGGGTTCTCGATGTCGCCGATGACCACCCCGATGGTGTTCGACTTCCCCGTGTTCATGCTCTTCGCGAGGGCGTTCGGGCGGTAACCGAGGCGTTCCGCGGCGGCCTGCACGCGGTCCCGCACGTCGTCGCTCACGGCCCCGTAGTCACCGAGCGCGCGGGCCGCCGTGGCCTTCGAGACCCGAGCGGCCTTCGCGACGTCCGACACCGTCGCCTCGCGTCTGCCGGTACCCGGATCCGTTGCCATGTGCCCTCCGATGGGGTCTGCTGCGTCGTTGACGTTGTCCGAGAACCAGGGTACTGTCCTGGACAACCTGGTGAGACCGGTCTCAACCTACGACATTGAGACCGGTCTCACCAGCAGAACGACAGCAATGGAGCTGACGGCGTCCACAAGACACGAGCCGACGGTTCCCTCCACGCACCACGAACTCCTCCCCACGATTGGACTCGCCGTGACGAATCGCTTCACCCTCCGCAGGACGGCCCTCCTCGCCGTCGCTGCGGCGACCGCCCTCATCCTCTCCGCGTGCTCCGGTGGCGCTGGAACCGCGAGCAGCACCGAGGACAACCCGTACGGACTCATCACCCCCGGACAGATCCGCGTCGCCAGCCTCGGCGACTCGAAGCCGTACACCTTCACCGACGCCGACGGGACGTTCACCGGCTTCGACGTCGAGCTCTTCACCGACGTCGCCAAGCGGATCGGGATCGACGACGTCGTGTTCACCGGTCAGGACTTCTCCGGTCTGCTGTCCGCCGTCGCGAACGGACAGTTCGACGTCGGCGTCGCGGCCATCGGCATCACCAAGGAGCGCGAGCAGACGGTCGACTTCTCCGACGGTTACCTCGCCGGGTACCTCACGGTCATGGCGGCGAAGGACTCCGGCATCACCGACGCGGACAGCCTCGCCGGCAAGCGCCTCGGCGTCGTCCAGGGGACCCTCCAGGAGGCCTACGCGGTCAAGCACTTCACCGACACCGAACTCGTGCGCTTCCCCGACAACAACTCGGCGATCTCGGCGGTCAACAGCGGCAGCATCGACGCCCACTTCCTCGACTACGAAGCGGCGAAGGAGTACGCGGCCCAGTACGGGCTCGTGAACGCCATCGACATCCCGTCCTTCGACGCACCGGCCGGGTTCGCCATCGCGAAGGACAAGCCCGAGTTCAAGAAGGCCCTCGACAAGGCCCTCGCCGAGGCGATGGAGGACGGCACCTGGAAGAAGCTCTACCAGAAGTGGTTCCCGGGCTCTCCGATGCCCGAGCAGTACCTGCCGAAGGCGGAGCAGACCTCCAGCCCCAGCCCGACCTCGTCGACCGAGTAGTCCCCGTCTCGTGGTGCGGGCCGAGCACCGGCCCGCACCACACCATCCCACCCCTCAGGAGCAGACAGCATGGACTGGCTCGACAGCATCATCAAGACCTTCTTCGACTTCGACGCGATGTGGCAGGTGTTCCCGCAGCTGCTCGGCACCGGGCTCGTCAACACCCTCGTCATCTCGATCGCCGCCACGGTGATCGGCGTCGTCCTCGGCATGATCATCGCCATCATGGGCATCTCGCCCTCACGCTGGCTCAGGGTGCCCGCGCGGATCTACACCGACGTGTTCCGCGGCCTGCCGGCGATCCTCACCATCCTCCTCATCGGCCAAGGCTTCGCCCGCTTCAGCCAGCAGCTGTTCGGCCCCTCGCCCTATCCGCTGGGCATCCTCGCGCTCAGCCTCATCGCCTCCGCCTACATCGGCGAGATCTTCCGCGCCGGCATCCAGAGCGTCGACCGCGGCCAGCTCGAGGCCTGCCGGGCACTCGGCATGAGCTACGGCAAGGCGATGCGACTCGTCGTGGTGCCGCAGGGCATCCGCCGGGTCCTCCCCGCGCTCGTGAACCAGTTCATCGCCATCGTGAAGGACTCGAGCCTCGTCTACTTCCTCGGGCTCCTCGTCAGTGAGCGCGAGCTGTTCCGGGTCGGTCAGGACGCCGCCGTCCTGACCGGCAACCTCTCGCCACTCGTCATGGCGGGCCTCTTCTACCTCGTCATCACCGTGCCCCTCACCCACCTCGTCAACTTCTTCGACAACCGCTTCCGCACCGGTCGCCGCAAGGCCACCCCGCCGAAGAGCGGCCTCGACGAGCTCGACGAGGTGCAGCCACCCCTGCCAGCCACCACCGGGAGCAACACATGACCTACACCTCTCCCCTGCCCGTCACCGACGGACACTTCTACCGCGGCTCGAGTCTGGAGCTCCGCGACGTCTCGATGGCGTACGGCGACATCGAGGTCATCCGCGAGGTGAGCATCGACGTCGAGCCCGGCACCACGACCTGCATCATCGGGCCGTCGGGCTCGGGCAAGTCGACGCTGCTGCGCGGGGTGAACCGGCTGCACGAGCCAACCTCCGGCGACGTCCTCCTCGCCGGTGAGAGCGCCCTGAAGATGAAACCGGAACGGCTCCGGACGCGGGTCGGCCTCGTCTTCCAGCACTTCAACCTCTTCCCCGACCACACCGCGCTCGAGAACGTGGCCCTCGCGCTCCGCAATGTGAAGGGCATGTCGAAGAGCGAGTCGCTCCGGGTCGCGGCAGCGCGGCTCGACGACGTCGGACTCGGTGAGCGGTCGGACCACCGGCCGCGCGACCTCTCGGGCGGCCAGCAGCAGCGCGTCGCGATCGCCCGCGCACTCGCGATGGAACCCGAGGTCATGCTGTTCGACGAGGCCACGAGCGCCCTCGACCCCGAACTCGTGAAGGGCGTCCTCAACCTCATGGCCGGTCTCGCGCAGCGCGGCATGACGATGCTCGTCGTGACCCACGAGATGGGCTTCGCCCGCAAGGTCGCCGACCAGGTCGTGTTCATGGACGAGGGCCGCGTGGTCGAGGCGGGGACCCCGACGCAGCTGTTCGACGCCCCGCAGAGCCCCCGCCTGCAGCGCTTCCTCTCCGAGGTCCTCTGATGGCGGCGCGCGTCTCCGGCACGATCAGGACGGGCGTCATCGGCTTCGGCACCTCCGGCGCGGTGTTCCACGCGCCGTTCCTCGCCGCGGATCCCGACTACTCGCTCGACTTCGTCGTGACCTCCGACCCGGATCGACGGGCCGAGGCGCTCGGCCGGTACCCGGGTGTCCAGGTGGTGTCGACCGCCGAGGAGCTCTTCGCCCGAGCCGACGAACTCGACCTCGTGGTCATCGGCTCGCCGTCCGGCACGCACGCCGCGCTCGCGACAGCCGCCCTGGACGCCGGCCTGCACGTCGTGGTCGACAAACCCTTCGCCGTCACCGCGGCCGAGGGCCGGGCGGTCATCGATCATGCTGTGGCCGCCGACCGCCTCGTCACGGTCTTCCAGAACCGCCGCTGGGACGGTGACTTCCTGACCGTGCGGCGGCTGCTCGACGAGGGCATGCTCGGGCACGTCCATCGCTTCGAGTCACGCTTCGAGTGGTGGAAGCCCGATCCGCCCGCATCGTGGAAGACGGCCGCGACCGCCGCGGAGGGCGGCGGCATCCTCTACGACCTCGGCACGCACGTGATCGATCAGGCCATCCAGCTGTTCGGCGCGGTCGAGGACGTCCAGGCGGAACTCGGTGTCGTCCGGCCCGGAGCGGTCGCGGACGACGACGCTTTCGTGGCACTCCGTCACCGTTCGGGGGTCCGGTCGCACCTGTGGATGGGGTCGCTCGTCGCCCAGGCCGGCCCACGGTTCCGCATCCTCGGCTCCTCCGGTGCCTACACCTCGTGGGGACTCGACAGCCAGGAGCCCGCACTGAAGGCCGGTGCCGATCCGCGTGACGAGGGGTTCGGTCGGCGTGACCCGTCCGGCTGGGGCTCGATCGGAATCGACGGCGCCACGGAGCCCGTCCCGATGGCCGACGGCGACTACGCCGCCTTCACCCGCCTCCTGGCGACCGCCCTCCACGACGGCGGTCCTCCACCGGTCGATCCGGCCGACGCGATCGCCGTCCTCGAGATCATCGAGGCCGTCCACGCGGCCGCAGCACCTCACGAACGCACCACTCCAGAACAGAAAGAGCAGACAGCATGAGCAGCACCACCCAGACCAGCCGACGCGTCGTCGTGATCGGCGGGGGCATCCTCGGAACGTCCAGCGCCGTCGCCCTCGCCCGCCGAGGTGCCGACGTGACCCTCGTGACAGACCGCTCGCTCGCCAGCGGCGCCTCGGGACGATCGCTCGCCTGGCTGAACTCCGCAGCCCAGCGGTCGAGCGAGTACCACGCGCTCCGTGTCCTCGGGATCGACCGCTGGCGGACCTTCGCCGCGCAGATCCCGAGCGCGGACTTCCTCCGCTTCGACGGCGGACTGATGTGGGCACCGGAGGGCGAGTCCTACGCGGAGACCTTCGCCTACGAGCGCGGCATCGGCTACGACGCCCGGTGGCTGGCTCCGGAGGAGGTGGCCTCGGTCACGCCGGGTGTCGATCCGGCCGCTGTGGCTGCGGAGGGTGCGATCTTCAACCCGGGTGAGGGCTGGGTCGAGCTGCCGTCCGTCATCGAGGTGCTGTCCCGCGAGTTCGTCGCCCGCGGCGGACGGATCGTGACGGACGCCGGCGCCGAGATCGCCTCGTCCGGCGGACGTGCCGTGGGCGCGGTGCTCGCGAACGGCGACCGCATCGAGGCCGACGCCGTCCTGTTGGCCACGGGTCCCGACGTCCCGACCCAGCTCGCCGCACTCGGCATCACGATCGGCGATCAGAGCCCGGCCGCGTTCGTCGCGTTCACGAAGCCCGTCGCAGCCGAGCTCGTCGCTGTCCTCAACACGCCGAAGGTGGCCGTCCGTCGCACCAGGGAGGGCGGCTTCGCGCTGGACTCCGCGTGGTCGGAGGAGGAGATCGAGGTCCGCGACGACGGTTCGCTGCACATCTCGGACTCGACTGTGGAGCGGCTGTTGGCCGAGGGATCGCGGGTGCTCGCCGGAAACCCGAGCCTCGAACTCGACCACATCGGGGCCGGCTACAAGCCGATCCCCGGGGACGGCGAGCCGGTCTTCGGCGCGGTCCCGCAGCTGCCGGGGCTCTTCACCGCCTTCAGCCACAGCGGTGCGACACTCGGGCTCATCGCCGGCGAACTCCTCGCGGACGAGATCGTCGACGGCGAACCGTCGCCGCTGCTCGCGACCTTCCGGCCCGAGCGGTACGCCGAGTCACCCGTCCCTGCGTAGGTCCGGCCGGTTCACAACTCAGGACGGCCCCGGCGGGTCGCATCGGCCACCCGGCGTGTCCCGCGGGACGCGCCGCACCGGTCCTGAGTTGTGAACCCCTGCCGTCCCCAACTCAGGAGTCGGCCGGTGTGTCGCAAGCGCTCCCGCTCGACGCACCGCAGCACTCCTGAGAACGGAACGGGAGGGACCACGACAGAACGCCCGCCGCACTCCTCGAGTGCGGCGGGCGTTCGGCGTTACGTGGTGCGACTAGTCGGTGCCGGAGTCGAACGCGGCGCCCTCGGAAGCGAGGTCGGTCGCGCGCTCGAGGGCGTCTGCGGTCGGGTCGAGGAGTTCGCCGCCGAGGATCTCCTGCGCCTCACCCTGCTCGAGCTTGCCGACGAGGTCGGCGGTCGCGCCGCCGACGATGCCGGCCGCTGCGTAGTGCTCGAGCCGCGAGCGCGAGTCCGCGATGTCGAGGTTGCGCATGGTGAGCTGACCGATGCGGTCGTCGGGACCGAACGCCGCATCGCCGACGCGCTCCATCGAGAGCTTGTCGGGGTGGTAGCTGAGGCCCGGGCCCGAGGTGTCGAGGATCGTGTAGTCGTCGCCGCGGCGCAGACGGATGGAGACCTCGCCGGAGACGGCGGAGCCGACCCAGCGCTGGATGGACTCGCGCAGCATGAGCGACTGCGGGTCGAGCCAGCGGCCCTCGTACATGAGGCGGCCGAGTCGGCGGCCCTCGTTGTGGTAGTTGGCGACCGTGTCCTCGTTGTGGATCGCGTTGAGCAGACGCTCGTACGCGATGTGGAGGAGCGCCATGCCGGGGGCCTCGTAGATGCCGCGGCTCTTCGCCTCGATGATGCGGTTCTCGATCTGGTCGCTCATGCCGAGGCCGTGACGACCACCGATGGCGTTGGCCTCGAGGACCAGCGCGACCGCGTCGGCGTACTCGACGCCGTTGAGCGCGACCGGGCGACCGGCCTCGAAGGTGACGGTGACGACCTCGGAGGCGATCGCGACGTCTTCACGCCAGAACGGCACGCCCATGATCGGCTCGACGAGTTCCATGCCGGAGCTGAGCTCTTCGAGGCGCTTGGCCTCGTGGGTGGCGCCCCAGATGTTGGCGTCGGTGCTGTACGCCTTCTCGGTGGAGTCGCGGTACGGGAAGTCGCGGGCGACGAGCCACTCGCTCATCTCCTTGCGGCCACCGAGCTCGTTGACGAAGTCGACGTCGAGCCACGGCTTGTAGATGCGCAGGCGCGGGTTGGCGAGCAGACCGTAGCGGTAGAACCGCTCGATGTCGTTGCCCTTGTAGGTGGAACCGTCGCCCCAGATGTCGACGCCGTCCTCCTTCATCGCGCGGACGAGCATGGTGCCCGTCACGGCGCGACCGAGCGGCGTCGTGTTGAAGTACGTCTTGCCGGCGTTGCGGATGTGGAACGCACCGCACTGGAGGGCGACGAGGCCCTCCTCGACGAGCGCCGACTTCGCGTCGACGAGGCGCGCGATCTCGGCGCCGTACTCCTTGGCGCGGTCGGGGACGGCGCCGATGTTGGGCTCGTCCGCCTGGCCGATGTCGGCGGTGTAGGTGCACGGGATGGCACCCTTCTCGCGCATCCAGGCGACGGCGACGGAGGTGTCGAGACCTCCGGAGAAGGCGATGCCGACGCGCTCGCCGACGGGGAGGCTGCTCAAGACTTTAGACACGCCTGCGATTCTACGGGTTCGCGGGGAGTGGAGCACGTCGCCGCCGGTACCGCCTCGCCCAGGCCGGGGGACGGCTGGGGCTGTGGCGATATCGACGGCGACGCTGCTGTGAACCGGACGGATCGGACCAGGTCCGCTCAGGCGCTGTTCGGGTCTCGCGCCGTGAGCTTCTCGAGTGCATCGGGATGACGATTCGTCGACTCCAGAGCGATTCTTGCAGCGTCGACCGCCCTCCCGCATGTCCCACTACTGGGGTCATCGGTAGGGGGCGACAGGCTCCGCGATACGCGGCGCTACCAGATGGTGACGCGCTCCTCGGGAGCGAGCCAGGCTGCGTCGGATTCGGTGACGCCGAACGCCTCGTAGAAGGCGTCGATGTTCCGGACGATCTGGTTGCAGCGGAACTCGTTCGGCGAGTGCGGGTCGATCGACAGCAGTCGGATGACCTCCGCGTCGCGTCCCTTCTGCTGCCAGGCCTGCGCCCAGGAGAGGAAGAACCGCTCCGCGCCGGTGAGGCCGTCGATGACCGGTGGCTCCGCGCCCTCGAGCGACAGCAGGTAAGCCTTCCAGGCGATGCCGAGCCCGCCGAGGTCGCCGATGTTCTCGCCGATCGTCAGGGCGCCGTTCACGTGGTGGTCGGGCACCTGGGCCGGAGCCAGCGCGTTGTACTGCTCGATGAGCGACGCGGTGCGCTCCTCGAACGCCGCGCGGTCGGCCTCGGTCCACCAGTCGGTGAGTCGGCCGTCGCCGTCGAACTTCGATCCCTGGTCGTCGAAGCCGTGCCCGATCTCGTGACCGATCACAGCGCCGATGGCCCCGTAGTTCGCGGCGGCGTCGCGGCCGGCGTCGAAGAACGGGTACTGGAGGATGGCGGCCGGGAACACGATCTCGTTGAAACCGGGGTTGTAGTAGGCGTTGATCGTCTGCGGCGTCATGAACCACTCGTCGCGGTCGAGCGGCTTGCCGATCTTGCCCAGTTCGCGGTCCATCTCGAAGCGGCTGGCTCGACGGACGTTGCCGAGCAGGTCGTCGGCTTCGAGCTCGAGCGCCGAGTAGTCGCGCCACTTGACGGGGAAACCGATCTTGGGCGTGAACTTGTCGAGCTTCTCGAGCGCCCGCGTGCGGGTCTCGGGGCTCATCCACTCGAGGTTCTCGATGCTGTCGCGGTACGCCTCGACGAGGAAGCCGACGAGGACGTCCATCTCGTCCTTCGACGTGGCGCCGAAGTGCCGGTCGACGTAGATGCGGCCGACGGCCTCGCCGAGCATGCCCTCGACGAGCGAGACGCCGCGCTTCCAGCGCTCGCGCTGCTGCGGCGTGCCGGTGAGGGTCTTGCCGTAGAAGTCGAAGTTGGCGCGACCGAACTCCTCGGAGAGGTACGGTGCGGCACCGTGGACGACCTTCCAGGCCAGCCAGTCCTTCCAGGACTCGAGCTGCTCGTCGACGAGGAGCTCCCCGAGGCCCTCGAGGAAGCTCGGCTCGCGCACGACGATCTCGGCGAACACCGCGTCGGCGGCGCCGATCGCATCGCGCCAGACGGCGAGGTCCGGGCCGTCGAGGTCGGCGCCTGCGGCGAGCGCCGCCGCTTCGTCCCACGAGTACAAGTTGTAGGTTTTCTCGCTGTCGCGGGTGGCGACGTTGTCCCAGTGCTTGGACGCGATCGCCGTCTCGAGGGCGAACACGCGGTCGGCGCGTGCGGCAGCGTCGTCGATGCCGGCGAGCTCGAACATCGTCTGGAGGTGTGCGCGGTAGGCCTCGCGGACGTCGGCGAAGGTGTCTTCACGGAAGTAGGACTCGTCGGGCAGCGTGATGCCGCCCTGTTCGGCGAAGACGAGGTAGCGCTCGGGGTTGCCCGGGTCGTTGTCGACGAAGAGCTGCAGGAAGCCGCCGACGCCCTCCGCCTCGAACTCGCCGGACAGGCGGAGGAAGGACTCGATGGAGTCGACCGCTGCGACGCGGGCGAGCTGGTCGGCGAGCGGGGTCGCTCCGAGGGCGTTGGCCCGGTCGACGTCCATGAAGCTGGCGTACAGGGCGCCGATCTTCACGCCCTCCTCGCCGTCGGGGTTCGTCTGCGACTCCTCGATGATGTCGCGGACGGCGTTCTCGGCGTCTTCCGCCAGCTGATGGAACGATCCCCAGCGGGCCTTGTCGTCGGGGATCTCGGTGCGGTCCATCCACTTGCCGTTCACGTGGCGGAAGAGGTCGTCCTGCGGCCGCACGGCCGGGTCGAGTTCGGAGCGGTCGATGCCGGAGGCGAGCTGCGCGTCAGTCATGCGGATCAGCCTAGCGACGGCACCTGACCACGGCTCGGGTGTTCTCTCAGAGCGGGCGTGCCGCTCTGGACCGAGTCCTGTGGAGGAGCGTCGCGAGCGCTTCGGGGAACGAGGGACTACCGTTGACCCACCCGGCCGGAAGGAGCCCGCGTGGACTGGTTGGCCGACTTCCCGCCCGGCGTCCTGCTCCTCGTCGTCTTCCTGGTCGTCGCGGTCGAAAGCCTCGGCGTGCCGTTGCCGGGAGAGACGGTGCTCATCGGGGCGACCCTCCTCGCCGCGTCGAGCGGCCTGAACCCGGTGTTCGTCGCCGCTGCGGCCGCCGGTGGTGCGATCCTCGGCGACTCGATCGGGTACTGGATCGGCAAGCGGTACGGCCGGCGGCTCCTGTCGGTGCTGAACCGCAGATTCCCGAAGCACGTGGGGCCGAAGCGACTGGGCGCCGCGGTGCACCTCATGCGGCGGTGGGGGCCGTGGGCGGTGTTCGTCGGACGGTTCATCGCCGTCCTCCGCATCTTCTCCGGACCGCTCGCGGGCATGTTCCGCATGACGTACCCGCACTTCCTCGTCGCCAACGCGGCGGGCGGCATCGCCTGGGCCTCGCTCGTGGTGACGGTCGTCACCGTCCTGGGGAGTGCCGCGACCGAGTTCCTGCACCGCTTCTCCTGGGCGGCGCTCGCGTTGGCCGGTGCCGCGGCCGTCGTGATCGCGGTGGTCGTCGTGTTCCGGATCCGTCGTCGGGCTGCCCAGCCGGCCGCCGATCGCGCGCCCGTGTCGATGACCGAGGCTGAGCTCGACGAACTGCTGTCGCCATCCGGGTCGGTCCCGGCCACGACCGACGCCGACGCCCGAATGGACGCGCCGCCCACCCCTGCCAGCTCTGCCCCCGTCCGCACCGATCTGCGCGCCGCGATCGCCGTCGTCCTGACGCCGCTGCGCTGGGCACTGCGGACGACCCCCGCGACCACCGCCTTCGTCACCGTCTTCGTCGCCCTCGGCGTCGTGACCGGTGGCCTGTGGCGCCCGATCGACCAGGCCGCCTGGTACCCGGCGTTCGCGTACGGGGTGCCGAGCCTTGAAGCCGGGCGCTGGTGGACGGTCCTGACGGGCATGTTCATCACCGCCGACCCGCTCGCCTGCCTCATCGCGATCGTCGGCGCGGCCGTGTTCGGCGGGTGGGTCGAGGCCCGATTCGGCACGCTGCGGGCGTCGGCGATCTTCGTGGCCGGCCATCTCCTCGGTGTCTTCGGGGCCCTCGGTGCGGCCCTGGCGTTGGCTCGGCTCGACTGGCCGTGGGCGCAGTCCCTCGTGACGACGCTCGACGTCGGTCCGAGCTGCGGCATCCTCGCCTGCGTCGCGACCGCGACCGCGTTCATGCGTTCCCCCTACCGGCTGCGCTGGCGGCTGCTGCTCCTGTCGTGGGTGTCGATCGCGCTCCTCTACGTCGGGAAGATCGACGACCTCGAGCACTTCATCACGACGGTCGTCTTCGTGATCGTGGCCCGCCTCCTCCTCGGCGAGCACCGGTCGACCCCGCGACCCACCATGCGCGACTGGCGGCTGTTCGCCGTCTCCGGACTGCTCGTGATCGGTGCGGTGCAGCTGCTCGTCACCCTCGTGCCGCTCGACGGGCCGCTCGGTTCGACCACCCTGACGCAGGGCTCGATCCTCGACGTCGGGGTCGACACCATCGCGATCCTGGTGATCGCGAACTGGCTCCGCCGTGGTCATCGCTGGGCCTGGTGGGCGGCGATGGTGCTCACCGTCGGCAACCTCCTGGTCACGCTCGCCCTCATCGCCCTCGCCTGGCTGGCCCAGGTGCCGGTCGTGGCGTCGACCATCTGGATCTCCGCGAGCGTCCTGTGGGTGGGACAGGCGGTGGTCCTCGTGCTGTCGCGCCACGCGTTCCGGGTCGCGGCGAACCAGACCAGGCGACGCCTGCCCGGGGCGATCGGTCCGGGTGCGCGGCGAGCGCGCGCCAAGGCGGCGCAGCTGCTGCGCGAACACGGCGGCGGACCGCTGGCGGCCTCGGCACTCCGACCCGAGAACCGGGTGTTCATCACGGCCGACGGTGGACACGCGGTCGCCTACCAGCAGCATGCCGGCGTCGCGCTTGCCCTCGGCGAGCCGATCGGCGACCCCGGCGGTGCAGTCGCCGCGGTGTCGGCGTTCGCGACGGCGGCCGAGCAGGAGGGGCTCACACCGGCGGTCTTCGCCACCCGCGACGCGCGCATCGTGCCCGAGGGGTGGCGGGTGTCGCCGCTCGGTCGAGACCTCGTGCTCGACCTCAGCGGGGCTGATGCATCAGAACCCGCTGGTCCGGACGATGCGACGGGAGCCATCGGCGCGGATCCGACGACCTCGATCCTCCTGGCCGCTCGCGAACTGCCGTGGGAGCTCCGTAGCCAGATCCGCGCGCTGTCGTCGGTGTGGGTGTCCGACCGGCACGTGCCCGAACTCGGTCTCACGGTGGGTTCGAGCATCGACGCCCCCGATGGCGACGACCGGGAGCCGACCGCGGTCCGGGTCTCCGTCGTGACGGACGCCGCAGGCGCCGTGCTCGCGGCGGTGTCCTGGTTGCCGATCCCCGGGACCGACGGCACCGTGCACGGGTGGGCGCTCGACGCGGTCCGTCGTGCTCTACCGGACGACGACGTCGGCACGGCTGCGGGTGCGAGTGCGGGTACAGCGTCGGAGGAACACACCAGCCGAGCCGTCGAGCGGGCCCTGACCGATGCCTGCCGACGATTCGCGTCCGAAGGCGCAGCCATGGTCTCGTTCGCTGCTTCCGGGCTGGCACAGGACGGCACCGAGCCCGACGGCGTCGCCGTGCGCACGATGGCCGGCATCGCCCACCGGGTCGACCCGCTCGTCGGCTTCGCGGAGATCGCCGACGTCGCCGAGCGCCTGGGCGCCACCGCCGTGCCGCTGTTCCTCGCCTGCCGCGAGGACGCCGACCAACCGCGGGTCGCCTACGCCGCCGCGGCCGGCTTCCTCACGGGCATCCGTCTCCGCGACCTCCCTGGCCTGAGCGGGTCGCTGCTCGCGCGGTAGGCCGTCGACTCGTCCCGCCTCGGACGGCGACGCGGCGTGTCACCACCCGCGGCTAGGCTCGGCGGGTGACCATGGGACCGGACAGGCGACGACTGCGACCCGTCGACCGCGACATCCTCCGGCTCGCGGTCCCGGCGCTCGGGGCGCTGATGGCGGAGCCGCTGTTCCTGCTCGCCGACTCCGCGATGATCGGCCACCTCGGCGTCGTGCCGCTCGCCGGCCTCGGGGTCGCGAGCGCGGTCCTGCAGACGGTCATCGGACTCATGGTGTTCCTCGCCTACGCGACAACGCCCGCGGTCGCCCGGCGTCTCGGACACGGCGACGAACGCGGCGCGGTATCGCTCGGGGTGGATGGGCTCTGGTTGTCGCTCGGGCTCGGTGTCGTGATCGGTGCGGCCGGATGGTTCCTCTCGCCCACGCTCGTCGGGCTGTTCGGCGCGACGGACGCCGTCGCCCAGCAGGCCGACACCTACCTCGGCATCTCGATGCTCGGCATCCCCGCCATGCTGCTCGTCTTCGGTGCGACCGGGCTCCTCCGCGGCCTGCAGGACACCACCACGCCCCTCGTGGTCGCCGGTGCCGGGTTCGCCGCGAACATCGGCCTCAACTTCCTCTTCATCTACGGCCTCGGACTCGGCATCGCGGGATCCGCCATCGGCACCGTCATCGCGCAGTGGGGCATGGTCGTGGCCTACCTCGTCGTCGTCCTGCGCCATGTGCGGCGGACGGGAGCGAGTCTCCGCCCGCACCGCGCCGGCCTCGGTGGTGCGGCCCGTTCCGGCGGATGGTTGTTCCTCCGCACGGTCAGCCTCCGCGCCGCGATGCTCATCGCCGTGTTCGTCGCGACCGACCTCGGCACCGACGAACTCGCCGGGTTCCAGCTCGTCATGACCCTCTTCGCCACCCTCGCCTTCGCGCTCGACGCCCTCGCGATCGCCGCGCAGGCGCTCGTCGGCAAGGGGCTCGGGGCCGGCGACGTCGCAGGTGTGCGTGCCGTCCTCGTCCGCTGCCTGCAGTGGGGCGTCGGCTCGGGGATCGTGCTCGGCCTGGTCATCGCGCTCGCGAGCCCGGTCATCGGCCTGCTCTTCACGAGCGACCCCGACCTCGCGGCGCTCATCGTGCCCGCGATCATCGTGCTCGCCGTCACCACCCCGCTCGGCGGTGTCGTCTTCGTCCTCG
Source organism: Plantibacter auratus (assembly GCF_050587365.1). NCBI lineage: Bacteria > Bacillati > Actinomycetota > Actinomycetes > Micrococcales > Microbacteriaceae > Plantibacter > Plantibacter auratus. Next base: position 780,641 of record NZ_JBOBFV010000002.1, read on the forward strand.
ACGGCGTCCTCATCGGCGCCGGAGACGCGAAGTACCTCGCGATCACCGGGCTGCTCAACACGCTCGTCTTCCTGCCGTTCGCGCTCGCGGTCCTCGCCTGGGCACCCGGCGGGCAGACCGGGCTCACCTGGTTGGCGCTCACCTTCTTCGTCGGCTATCTCGGCGCGCGCGCGACCACCCTCGGGCTCCGCGCCCGCACGACGGCGTGGATGCGCACCGGGGCCTGACGGACAACTGGGGAGTTGTCCCCATTGAGGCGGCCTCCTCGGTCCCCCATCCTGGACCTGAGCATCCGTCAACGCTCACGATTCCAGGGGGAACCACCATGTCACTTCGCTCCGCTCACCACCGTCTCCGCGTCTCCGCGGTGACCGCCGTCGCCGTCATCGGGCTCTTCGGGCTCGCCGCCTGCAGTAGTGGCGACGCACCGACCGACTCCGAGCCCTCGACGAGCGCCACGACCGCGCCCGAGGCCACGGAGGACGCTGCCCAGGAGGAGCCGGCATCGGGCGCGACGAAGTGCACCGAAGAGCAGGTCAACACGCTCAGCGCAGCCAGCGGCGTCGCGGTCCCGGCGGCCGCTGTCGCCGCGGCGAAGGCCACCTTCGCTCCGGCCGCGGTCCTCGGCGACCTGCCGACCGTGTGCATCCTCAGCTATGAAGCGGGTGACGCCTCGGGCAGCTACGCCGTCCTCTCCGGCGGCGCTGCCTCCCTCACCGCAGCGGCCGCGAACGCGACGGCCGGTGGCGCGAGCGTGACCGAAGCCGCCGGCACGTTCACCGGATCGCTCGACGGGCTGACGATCATCGGGATCCCGTTCACCCAGCTCACCCAGGAGACCGCCGGGTTCGAGAACGTCGAGGACCTCGTCGTCGTCGTCTCCACCGCGGCACTCGGCTAGGCCGCCGCAGCGTCACGGCAGCGCCCATCCGCCCTCGTCGGGCGGGTGGGCGTTCGTGCGTGTCGGCAGACCGAGCCGGAGCGGCGGGGCATAGACCGCTCGCGCATCAACCGATCGGTGGATAGGAGGATCAGCCCCTCCACCGCTACCGGTGCGCGTCCCAGCGGACGAGCATGGACACCATGAGCACACGACCGATCATCGAGGTCCGCGAGCTGCGCAAGCAGTACGGCGATTTCACCGCCGTCGACGGGGTCTCCTTCGACATCCACCCGGGTGAGACCTTCGCCCTCCTCGGCCCGAACGGCGCCGGGAAGAGCACCACGATCGAGATCCTCGAGGGCTACCGGCACCGGACGGGCGGCGAGGCGAGCGTCCTCGGTGTCGACCCGGCGAAGGGCGGTCTCGACTGGAAGGCCCGCCTCGGCATCGTCCTCCAGTCGAGTGCCGAGGCCGCCAACGTCACGGTCCGGGAGCAGCTCACACAGTTCGCCCGGTACTACGCGGACCCGCGGGATGTGGACGAGGTCATCGAGGCGGTCGGGCTCACGAGCAAGGCGGGCACGCGCATCGGCAAGCTCTCGGGCGGCCAGCGTCGGCGGGTGGACGTCGCGCTCGGGGTGGTCGGCCGCCCAGCCCTCCTGTTCCTCGACGAGCCGACGACCGGGTTCGACCCCGAGGCGCGTCGGCAGTTCTGGGAGCTCATCCGCTCGCTCAAACGCGACGGCACGACGATCCTCCTCACCACCCACTACCTCGACGAGGCCGCCCAACTCGCCGACCGTGTCGCCGTCATCGCGGCGGGTCGACTCGTGGAGATCGGCGCGGTCGACGAGATCGGCGGCGCCGAGGCCCGGATCCCCGTGGTGCGCTGGCGCGACGAGCACGGCCTCCACGAGGAACGGACCGAGGTGCCGGCCGCACGGGTCGCCGATCTCACGGCGACACTGGGGGGCGAGCCGCGCGACCTGGAGGTCATCCGTCCGAGCCTCGAGGACATCTACCTCGGGCTCGTCCACGCGGCCGACGCCGCTGCGTCGTCAGCCACCCCATCAGCAGCACCGTCACCGGCCACGACGGTCACCACGACAGGAGTCGGCGCATGACCACCATCGACCGCACCACCAACGCGCTCGTCCCGTCACTCCCCCACGGACGCACCCTCCGACTCGGTGCGAGCCGGATCGGCTATGAGACCCGCATCTACTTCCGCTCCGGCGACCAGGTGTTCTTCACCTTCCTCTTCCCCGTCGTGATGCTCGCGATCTTCTCGACGGCGTTCAGCGCGATGGGGAACGTTGGCGAGGCACCCGACGGCACCGGCGGGGTCAGCCAGGCTGCCTTCTACCTGCCCGGCATGATCGCCGCAGGCATCCTCCTCTCGGGCGTCCAGAACCTCGCGACCGACATCGCGACGGAGAAGAGCGACGGCACGCTCAAGCGCCTCGGCGGCAGCCCGCTCCCGGTGATCTCCTACTTCCTCGGGAAGATGGGGCAGGTCCTCGTCACCTCGGTGCTCCAGATCGCGCTGCTGCTCCTCGTCGCGCGGTTCCTGTTCGACGTCACCCTGCCGACCGAGCCCGAGCGGTGGCTCACCTTCGCCTGGGTCTACCTGCTCGGCATCGCGACGTCGGCCGTCCTCGGCATCGCCCTGTCGGCACTCCCCCGTACGGGCAAGAGCGCGACGGCCGTCATCATCCCGATCGTGCTCGTGCTGCAGTTCATCTCCGGCGTCTACCTCTCGTTCACGATGCTCCCCGAGTGGCTGCAGAACGTCGCGAGTGTCTTCCCGCTCAAGTGGATCGCGCAGGGCATGCGCTCCGTCTTCCTGCCGGAGGGGTTCGCCTCGCAGGAGCCGTCCGGTGGCTGGGACCTCCCGACGGTCGCGCTCGTCCTCGTCGTCTGGGCGATCGTCGGCCTCGTCCTCACCCGCCTCACCTTCCGCTGGGTCCGCCGCTCCTAGCCCGCGAACTGTCAGTTCCGGTGGGTGTACGCCGCCGGAACTGGCAGGAAGTGACAGTTCGCGAGCAGGGATGGGAGGGTTGGGACATGGACGGACGACGGTGGTGGGATGTCGCGTTCGGCGCGGGGTGCGTGATCGTCGGTGCGCTCGTGAGCGTCAGCGCGGCCGGGGCACCGGAGCGGGCCGTCGGCGTCTGGATCGTGCTGGCGGCGCTCTGCCTCGTCTACTACACGGCCGGGCGACGCACCCTCGAGCGTCCGCAGGGCGGGCTTTGGTTCGCGATCACCCTCATCGCCCTCACCGCAGTCGGGACGGCGTTCTCCCCGAACGTCCTGACCCTCCAGTGCCTCGTGTTCCCACTGCTGTGGGTGCTGACGCCGAACACCCGGAACGCGATCATCCTCAACATCGCGAGCGCCGCGGCCCTCGCCGTCGGCTTCATCGTCGGACAAGGTGCCGCCCCGGAGGCGATCCTGCAGGGGCTCGCGATCCAGAGCGTCTCGCTCGTCTTCGCGCTGTCCCTCGGTCTCTGGATCACCCGGATCGCCGAGCTCGGCGACGAGAAGGCACGACTCCTCGTGAGTCTGCAGACCGCTCAGGCGGAATCGGAACGGGCGAGCCGGGAGGCCGGGGCGGCCGCCGAACGCGAACGCATGGCTCGCGACATCCACGACACCATCGCGCAGAGCCTCACGAGTGTGGTGCTGCTCGCGCAACGCGCCCGCTCCGAGGTCGGTGAGACCGTCGCGGGCACGCCGGACGCCTCCCCGCTGGACGGTCGACCGATCGCCGCCCTCGACAGCATCGACCTCATCGAGAGCACGGCACGCGACGCCCTGCGCGAGGCGAGATCCCTCGTGGCCACGCTGGCCGCGATGCCGGCCGTCGACACCACCCTCGGTGACAGCCTGCGGCGCCTGGGCGAGCGGTTCAGCCGTGAGACGGGCGTGGTCGTCGAGGTCGACGCCCCGTCAGAACGGTTCGAGCGAGCACCCGAGGTCGTGCTGCTCCGGAGTGCCCAGGAGGGTCTCGCGAACATCCGGAAGCACGCCGCCGCCGACCGCGTCGAGCTGGTACTCACCGTCGACGACGGCTGGGCCGAACTGCGGATCTCCGACGACGGGGTCGGCATCGCGGACCCGGAAGGCGCGCTGCTCGGGACCAGTCCGGGCGCGGGCTTCGGGCTGCACGGCATGCACGACCGGGTGACGCTGCTCGGCGGAACGGTGGAACTCACGAGTGCCGCCGGAGCGGGGACGACGGTGCTGGTGCGAGTGCCGGTGACGATCGAAGCGGGCCCTTCGACAGGCTCAGGGACCACGAACGGCCTCCCGGTCGGCAGCCCTTCGACAGGCTCAAGAACCGTGGAGGACGGACGATGACACGGATCAGGATCGTGGTCGCGGACGACCACCCCATCGTGCGATCGGGCATCGTCGCGCTGCTCGGGCGCGCGGACGACCTCGAGGTCGTGGCCGAGGTGGCGGACGGCGCTGCGGCGGTCGCGGCGGCCGAGGAGCACCGGCCCGACCTGGTGCTCATGGACCTGCGCATGCCGGTCCTCGGCGGTGCGGAGGCGACGGCGCGCATCGTGCAGCGCGTGCCAGGCGTCCGGGTGCTCGTGCTGACGACCTACGAGACCGACGACGACATCCTCGGCGCGATCGAGGCCGGAGCCGGCGGCTACCTGTTGAAGGCGGCGCCTGAGCAGGAGATCCTGGCCGGCATCCGTTCGGTGGTCGCCGGTCAGACGGTGCTCGCGCCGACGATCGCGGCGACGCTCGTCGGCCGCATGCAGGGTGGGACCCCAGCCCGCCCGCAGCTCAGCGCTCGCGAGCTCGAGGTCCTGGCGCTCGTCGCCGCCGGCAACAGCAACCGGGCGATCGCGGCGGCACTGTTCATCTCGGAGTCGACGGTGAAGACGCACCTGCTGCACGTCTTCGAGAAGCTCGAGGTGGCCGACCGGACCCGGGCCGTCACCCGTGCACAGGAGCTGCGGCTGCTCTGAGCCGACGCACGAGACTGCGGGTCCGTTCAGTCACCTCGGGGCACAGGACGCCGCACGTGCGTGCGCAGACCCACCACGTCGAGGACGAACTCGCAGAACATCGCGTTCGCCCAGGAGAACCAGGGGCGGGTGAACGTGTCGGGGTCGTCCTTGTGGAACGACTCGTGCATGACCCCCGTGCCGGCGTCGGTCCGCAGCAGCGTGTCGAGCAGGCGGGCGCGATCCTGCTCGTCCTGCGAGGTGAGGCCCTCGATGGACAGGGCGATCGGCCAGATGTGGTCGTCGGGCGTGTGTGGGCTCCCGATCCCACGGGCGGCGGACCCGACGAAGTAGCTCGGGTCGTCTCCGCTCAAGAGGAACCGTCGCGTGGCCAGGTACCGGGCGTCGTCGGGCGCGCACCAGCCGAGGAACGGCAGCGAGAGCAGGCTCGGCACGTTGGCGTCGTCCATCAGGAGCGCGTTGCCGAATCCGTCGACCTCGTAGGCGTAGACGTCGCCGTACTGATCGGTCGTCACGACACCGTGGGCGTCGATGGCGGTCTCGAGCTCGCGTCGGAGCGCACCGGCTTCCGCAGCGAGTGCCGCGTCGGCGAGCACCTCGGCAGCGATCGATTCGACCCCGGCGAGCGTCACCGCGGCGAAGAGGTTGCCGGGAACGTTGTAGCCGTACCGCCCTGCGTCGTCGCTCGGCCGGAACCCCGACCACGAGAGCCCGGTCCACGCCGTCTCCGGCCCGAGTCCGTCGCGGACGAGCGTGTCGGAGATCGGCGCGTCGAACCGCTGGAACCGGTACGGCGAGCGCTCCTCGTGGTGCTGTTCGACCCGCCAGACCTCCATCGCCGCGACGACGGCGGAGCGGTACCGCGCATCCAGGTGGTCGCGGCGCCCCGTCGCCAGCCAGATGTCGTGTGCGAGCTGGAGCGGGTAGCAGAGCGAGTCGATCTCGTACTTGCGTTCCCACACCCAGGGCGACGCATCGGTGCGGTCGTCGCGGTGGCCGTGTCCGTTCGGCTCGGCGTTGAACGCGTTCGCGTAGGGGTCGAGTGCGATCGCATCCAGCTGCCGGCGGTTGACGGCGACGAGCAGCTCGGCCAGCTCGGGGTGGTCGGCTGCGAAGTGGAGATACGGAGCGAGTTGGGCGCTCGAGTCGCGCAACCACATCGCGGGGATGTCGCCGGTGAGCATGAACACGGTGCCGTCCGGCATGGGCGTCATCGTGCTGCGCAGGGTGTCGGCGAAGCAGCGCTCGAACATCTCGGCCACCCGTTCGTCACTGCGCTCCCGCACAGCCGTGGTCACCTCGGTGATGAGTTCGTCGATCCAAGCGGTCATGGGGCTCCACCGTCAGACGTCGCCGCGTGGTTTCGGGGCGTCCGGCTGTTCCGCCGCGTAGGCGGACTGGCCGGTGGCTCCGGGCTCCCCTGCGGGGATCGGGACGAGGTACGCCGCGGTGCCGTAGGCGGTCAGTTGCGTCCACGCACCGCCGATGTCGGTGGTCTCGAGACGCATCGCGAGGACCGCGTTCGCGCCGCGCTGTTCCGCGTCGGCCACCAGGCGTCGCATGACCTCCTGGCGGGACTCGAACAGCAGCTGGGTCATCCCCGGGACCTCGCCGCCGCCGAGCGCCGAGAAGCCGATCGACATCGAGGAGCCCCAGTCGCGAGCCCGCACGGTGAGCCCGACGACCTCGCCGAGGACGGCGTCGATGCGGTGTCCGGCGACGGTGTCCGTCGTCACGACGATCATGCGGTGGCCGCCGTTCCGGCCAGACGCGACAGCGCGGCGAGGGAGAGCGCTGCGATGCCGGTGTCGAGGGTGGGGTGGATGAGCGGAGCGAACTTCGAGGAGTGGTTGCCGGGGAGGTCTTGTTCCATGCGCCCCGAGGCGTAGGCCGCCGCGAAGGCCTGTGGGTCGGCACCCCCGAGGATCCAGTAGACGATGGGAGCGTCGGCGGCCGTCGCGAGCATGCCGACGTCCTCACTCCCCGTGACGAGACCGGGGTCGACGACGCGGTTGGCACCGAACGCGTCGGCGAACACCGCCGTCACCGCACTGGTCGCCGCGGGATCGTTCACGAGCACCGGGAAGGCCTCGGTGTGTTCGATCACCGGTTCCCGCTCGGCGCCCGATGCTGCGGCCTCGGCCCGGATGATGCGCTCCATGGAGCCGACGACGCGGTCGCGCACGTGTGGTTCGTAGCTGCGGATGTTGACGCCGATCTGCGCGGTGTCGGGGATGATGTTGTTCTTGGTGCCGGCGTGCATCGTGCCGACGGTGAGCACCGCGGTGTCGGTTCCGGCGACCTCGCGGGACACGATGCTCTGGAGTCGGACGACCGCCGACGCCGCCATCACGATCGGGTCGATCGTCGACTGCGGGCGGGATCCGTGCCCGCCGCGGCCGTGGAAGGTGACGCGGTAGGCGTCGGTCGCGGCGAACGACGGACCGGCGTGCGTGCCGACGACACCGGCCGGCAGCGGACCGACGTGCTGGCCGAACACGATGTCGGGCTTCGGGACGCGTGCGTAGAGGTCGTCGTCGACCATCGCCTGCGCACCGCCGCCGGCTTCCTCGGCCGGCTGGAACAGGACGACGAGTGTCCCGGACCAGGTGTCGCGCCGTGCGGCGAGCAGTTCGGCGGCTCCCAGCAGACAGGTGACGTGGACGTCGTGGCCGCAGGCGTGCATGACCGGGACGTCGTTGCCCTCCGGGTCGACCCCGCGCGCGACGCTCGCGTAGTCGAGGCCTGTCTCCTCCAGGACGGGCAGGCCGTCCATGTCGGCCCGCAGGAGGACCGTCGGTCCTTCGCCGTTCTCCAGTACGCCGACGACACCGGTGCCGCCGATCCCCGTCGCGACCCCGTACCCGAGGCCGGTGATGCGATCCGCGACCAGGGCGGCCGTCCGGTGCTCCGCGAAGGAGAGCTCCGGATTGGCGTGCAGATCCTGGTACACCGGTGCGAGCGACACGGCGAGCGACGCCGCCTCCTGCTGGACGAGTGCTGCGGTGGCGATGGGCTGGTCGGTCATGGGTCTCCTTCGAGCGTCTCCTCCACCCTACGGGGCATGCCGTCCGTACCGTCGGCCGGGCGCCGGCTCGGGCGATCAGCCGCGATCGCCGGCGCGTCGCTTCCGGACACCGACGACCGCGAACACGACGGCGACGGCCAGCGCGATCGCGGCGACGCCGAACGGTCCGATCGTGCCGAGCAGCGCACCGAAACCGGCTCGCCGTCCGGTGCTCCGTCCGGCGACCTCGTCCCAGATCGGGGTGAAGCAGAGCACGGCGACGAGCACGCCGATCCCTGCGCCGGCGAACCACCCGAACGGCGAACTCCCCCACTCCTCGACGGACCATTGCGATGGGGTCTCCGGTTCGCCCGGCTGAACCGGTTCCTGCTCCGGCTGCTGGCCAGGCTGCTGCCCGCCGCTCATCGCTTCCAGACCGTTCCGCCAGCGCCAATGTCGGAACCGCCGACGGAGACGCCGGTCACCTCGAGGCCGTCGGTCGAGGACAGCGGCACACAGACCGTGATCGTCTCGCCGCCGACGAGGTCCTCCGCAGCCGTCGTCGGATCGTCCGGTGTCCCGGTGCACTCCGTGAGACCGATGAACGACGTCTCGAGGAAGCTCCCATCCGACAACTCGGCGAAGACGTTGTTCCAGGGCAACGCGAGCACCTCGGCGGTGGCGTCCCCCTCGTACGCGAACTCGATGGAGGCGAAGTAGACGTCGTCGTCACCACCCATCTGCGCGGTCACCTCGGCGGGTGCCTTGTCGAGCGAGGCGACCGTGACGGCGAAGTCCTGATCGTCGTTCCCCGCGATCTTGGCGGGCAGGGTCACGGTGGCCGTCTCGCCGACCGAGACGGAACCGCTGGAGCAGCCGGCGAGGGCCGCGGCGAAGACGAGCGCAGCGCCTCCTCCAGCCAGGCGCGGGAGCCGGCTCATCGATCGTGTGCGGTGCGTCATGTGGTTCGTCCTTCTCGTGGCCCGGACCGAGCGACACGCGTCGCCCGGTCCGGTCGTCTGGGGGTGGCGGCATGCTCCACGGCGTGCCCGAACCGATGGTGCCGGAGCGCCGCGGCTCCGAGCCAGCCACCCGAACGAGCCCGAACGACTCGCGCGGGTCGACGAACGGAGGTCGCGCACGCGTGGTGGCGGTGGAGTCAGGCCCGGGCGAGGTCCGCGCGCATCGTCTGGACGGCCGTGGCTCGCCAGTGGCCGACTGCGCTGAGGAGGTCGGCGGCGGCGGCGAACGCGGCGTCGGCCGCCGCTCGGTCGCCGCGGATCGCCGCCGCCCTCCCGATCGTCTCGAACGCCCTCGCCTGCTCGACCCGGTCACCGAGCAGTTCGGCGAGCTCAAGCGAGCCTCGCGCCCAGCGTTCGGCAGGCCCGGCGTCGGCGGCGTCGGCGGCGATCTCACCGAGGGTGCTGCAGGCGTCGGAGCGGAGGAGCGGGTAGCCGACGCGCTCGGCCGAGGCCAGGGCGATGTCCGCCAGACGCGTCGCCTCGACGAGGTCCCCACGTCGACGCGCGACCTGGGCGAGCTGGATGGCGATCTCGGCGTCCTCGTCGAACGTCGTCGGACCGCCACCGTCCGCCCCTGCCGCGAGCAGGGCCGCCTCCGCCTCGGCCACACGGTCGAGGTCCAGCAGGATCATGGCGCGTTGAGTGAGGAGGTATCCGCGGTTGACGCCGGGACCGCCGCGCTCGAGTAGGGTCGCGCAGCGCCGGAGCGCCTCGTCGAACCGCCCCTGCGCCTGGAGCAGGAGCACACGGTTCGACTCGACGATCGTCCGATTGACGTCATCCCCGGCTCGAGCGCTCACCGCCTCGGCGAGATCGAACAACCGCTCCGACCGGCGATACCGGCTCGTGATGCGCGCCAGATTGCCGAGGTTGCCAAGCGCGCGCCCCCGCGTGATCGGATTGCCGGCTGCGGCCGCGATCCGAGCGGCGCGGAGATACGACTGCTCGGCCTCCGCCATCCGTCCCAGTTGGCGTTCCACATTGGCGATCACGTTCATCGTGCGACCCGGCTGCTCCTCGGTGAGGAGGCGGCTCGCCCGATGCAGGTGGTCGAGGGCGTCGTCGTACCGACCGAGCTTCTCGAAGGCGCGGGCGAGGAGCTCCGCGGTCGTGCCTCGTCGTTCCCGCGGCACGAACGGCGCGGCGAGTTGGAGGAGTTCGGCCGCATGGCTCCAATAGCCGGCATCACCCACCGGCTCCACCACGTGGAAGACGACCGCGGCGAGCGCGGCACCCGCCCGCTGGTCGACTGCGAGCGCTGCGGCGGCCACCAGCCCGTCGGCGAGCGACGCGTCGAAGCGGACGGAGCCGACCAACTCGCGGAACCGTTCCAACACCCGCTCGGCCAGCACCACGAGGACCGACGGGCGCTCCTGCTCGACCGCGAGCCGGTGGGCCGCGGTGTGGACGAGCGGGTGCAGTTCGACGGTCCGCTCCGAGACGGTGGCCAGGTGCATGTCCGCCAGGCGACGGAGCAGGCGCACCGAGGTCGGCGCATCCGCACCGGCGTCGTCCAGCAGTGTCCCGACGACGTCCAGCCGTACTGGGCCGCGGAGCAGGCCGAGTCGCCGGAACAGGGTCGCGGCGTCCGGTCCGATGGCGGCGACCGAGGGTTCCAGGAGCGGCACCGCGTGGTCGCGCCGCGGGCGGTCGCCGAAGCGCTCGGCCACATCGGCGAGCGACCAGTCCGGGTGGTCTTCGATGAAGCGCAGCACGAGGTCGAGGTCGAGGCGGATCCCGCTGATCGCGTTCGCGAGCCGGCGGACCGCCGCGTCGTCGGTCGAGGAGGACGTCGGACGCTGCGAGGCGGTCGCGGCCGAGAGCCGCCGGACCGTCTCCTCGGTCTCGAGCGGCAGGACGGTCCGGCGGTCCACCGCGAGTCCCTCCGCGGCCGCCAGCGCCTCGAGGCCGTCGAGCCGGGCTCGCGAGGTCACGATCAGATGGAGACCGCACCCGGCGGGACCCCGGGTGTGATCGGCGATCAGGAGTGGAGCGAGCTGCGCTGCGGAGAACGCATCCTCGAGCAGGACGACGATCCGGCGGTCGTGTGCCGCCGTTCTGAGCGTCTCGCGCAGCGATGCGGCGTCGAGCCGACGATCGGACCGACCGCCGACGGCGCGCACCAGTTCGCGCAGGACCTCGTCCGCTTCCGCCGGACGCTGCCCGTCTTCGAATCCGTGCAGCCGGACGCGGAGCACCACCGCACCGGGGGTACGGCGGCGTTCGACCTCGGCGAGCCGCCTCGCGACCTCGGCTTTGCCGACCCCGGGGAGCCCGGTGAGGACGACGACGGGTGCGGCAGCGGGTTCCACACCGGTGGACGTCGATTCCTCGGCTGCCGGTAGGACGGAGGCGGACACCGGGCCTCCGAGCGTCGCACCGTTGAGGCGCGCAGCAGTGGTGCGCCACTCGGCGGCCGCTGACGCTGAAGCTCCGAGGGCGAGGACGAGGTCGTGGATGAGTTCGGCGTCGACCCGATGCCGGTCGGTGCGGAAGCAGTCGTAGACCGTCACCTTGCCGGGGGCGTCGCGGGAACCTCGTCCGAGCCGGAAGGCACCGACCCGCCGGGCCAGCTCGGCGAACGACGGCGCACCGGCCTCCGCGCGCAACTCCGTGAGCGCCTCGGCCAGCTCCCCGAGGTCGGCGATGGACGGGAGGGTGGTCGGTCGCATCACCGGGCCCGGTGCGCCCGTGCCGTCGTCGCTCCAGGGTGGAAGCGGACGCTGAACTGCTCGCACTCCGGATCGCGGCCGTCGAGCATGGCGACGATCGCGCGGCCGGCGGCCGACCCCTTCTCGCGGGAGGGCTGCCACACCGTCGTGAGGTCGTAGTCGAGCCCCTCGACGCGGATGCCGTCGAACCCGACCACGCTGAGCTCCGCGGGGACGGAGATGCCGAGTTCCTCGGCTGCGCGGATGACGCCGGCGGCCAGGAGGTCGCTCTGTGCAGCGATCGCCGTCGGCCGTTCACCCGCCGGAACGTCGAGGATGGCGTGTCCGGCGACCCGCCCCTCCTCGAGCGATGACCCCGTGGTGACGAACCCCTGCGCGTCGGGGAAGACGTCGCGGAGGCCCTGCAGGCGTTCGATCGCCGGGACCGTCGTGGCGGATCGCTCCCACTCGGGCGTGAGCGGGCCGCGGCGTTCGGTCGGGTCGAGGTTGAGGGTGACGACGGCGACACGCTCGTGGCCGAGATCTGCGAGGTGTCGCGCCTCCTCCCGCACGCCACCGCGATTGTCGACGGCGATGTCGGGGACGCCGAGGGCTGCGAGTCCCTCGATCGAGACGATCGGCATCCCCCGTCGGCTGAGGATCGCGACCGAGCTGTCGAGGTTCGGGCTGCAGCCGATGAGGACGACGCCGTCCATCGGTGCGTTGCTCAACTGCAGCGTGCCCTCCTGCGCGTCGTTCAGGAGCAGCAGACCGGCACCGACCGCGCCGAGTTCGTCGGCGAGTCCGTCGAGGGTCTGGATCATCACCGGGTCGCGGAAGGAGTGCCCGATCCGGCCGGCGACGACGGCTCCGACGATGCCGCTGCGTCCCTGGCGGAGGGAACGGGCCCGGGGGTCGGGGCCGGCGTAGTCGAGGTCGGCCGCAGCCTGCAGCACCCGCTGCTTGGTCGCTTCGGAGACGGGTCCGGCGCCGCTGAACGCGAGCGAGGCGGTCGACGGCGACACCCCCGCGCGCTCGGCGACATCGGCGAGCGTCGGTCGCGAGGGGCGTGATTCCTGGTCCACGATCTGCTAGCTTAGTCGACGGAATCGAATCGATTCGATTCTCGTCAGATCCACCCAGATGCACGGGCCTCACCACCCCGCTCCACCGAGCGCCCAGGCGCACCAGCACCGATCCCGAGGACCCTGTGTCAGAGCCGACCAACCCGCCGACCGCACCCGTCGCCCTGCGCCCACGCCGCGAGCTCCTCGCCTGGCGCAACGCGATCTTCGTGATCTTCGCCCTGAGCGGCCTCAGCATCGCGACCTGGGTGGCCCGCCTCCCGGCCATCCGCGACAACCTCGACCTCACCACCGGCACGGTCGGACTCCTCATCCTCGGCATGTCGATCGGGTCGATCCTCGGCCTCATCGCCTCGCAGCACATCCTCGGACGGCTCGGCCCGCGGCACGGGATGCAACTGACGCTCGGGCTCATCGCCGTCGGGCTGCTCCTCATCGGGATCGGCGCGAGCCTCGTCCCGACTGCCGGCATCGTGCTCGTCGGCCTGATCATCTTCGGCTTCGGCAACGGCGCGCTCGACGTCATGATGAACGTCGAGGGAGCCGCCGCGGAGCAGGAACTGGGCAAGACGGTCATGCCGTTCATGCACGCGTGCTTCAGCTTCGGCACGGTCGCGGGCGCCGGACTGGGGGCGCTCGCCTCCGCCGCCGGCCTCGAGGTGTTCTGGCACGCGCTCATCATGGCCGTCACCATCGCGATCGCCGCCGTCATCGTCGTCCGGTTCGTGCCGACCGAGCAGGCCGTCGTGGACGGGCTCGACGAGGCCCCGAAGGCGCCGTGGCGGGAGCGGCTGCGCGAGAGCCTGTCGGTCTGGGCGGACGGCCGGCTCATCCTCATCGGCGTCATCATGCTCGGTATGGCCTTCGCCGAGGGCAGCGCCAACGACTGGCTCGCACTCGCCGTGGTCGACGGCCACGAGCAGAGCAACACGACCGGCGCGCTCGTCTACGGCGTGTTCGTCACCGCGATGACCGTCGGTCGCATCGTCGGCGGGCCGCTCATCGACCGCTTCGGCCGGGTGCCGGTGCTGCAGGTGTCGGCCGGTGCCGCGATCGCCGGACTCGTCCTGTTCATCCTCACGCCGGCCACCGGCCTCATGGTCCTCGGCACCGTGCTGTGGGGACTCGGCGCCTCGCTCGGGTTCCCGGTGGGCATGTCCGCCGCGGCCGACGACTCCAAGCGTGCTGCGGCACGGGTGAGCGCCGTCGCGATGATCGGCTACTGCGCGTTCCTCGTCGGTCCGCCGCTCATCGGCATCCTCGGCGACGCCATCGGCCTGCTGAACGCCCTGTTCGTCGTGCTCGTACTCATCGTGTTCGCCGGCCTGGCGTCGCCGGCCGCCCGCGAGAGCAGCCGCCGCAAGCGCTGACCGCAGTTCGTTCGCCCATGTTCGGGCGATTCAGCGTTCCGCCTCCCGAACATGGGCGAATGGACGCGCGACGGTGTCGCGGTAGGCTCGTCGTCGTGCGTTTGGTGATTGCGGAGTGCTCGGTCGACTATGCCGGACGGTTGTCGGCTCACTTGCCGCTCGCCAAGCGGCTGCTCATGGTGAAGAACGACGGCAGCCTACTCGTCCACTCCGACGGCGGCTCCTACAAGCCGCTCAACTGGATGAGCCCGCCCTGCGTGCTCACGACGGTCGAGCCCGACGAGACGCAGGCCGCGGCCGGGATCACCGAGCTGTGGAAGGTCACGCACAAGAAGACCGGTGACGCCCTCATCGTGTCGATCCACGAGGTCCACCACGACAGCGCGCACGAGCTCGGCGTCGACCCGGGGCTCCAGAAGGACGGCGTCGAGGCGCACCTGCAGAAGCTCCTCGCCGAGCAGATCGAACTCCTCGGCGACGGATACCGGCTCATCCGCCGCGAGTACATGACCGCGATCGGTCCGGTCGACATCCTCGCCACCGACGCGACCGGGGCGTCCGTCGCGGTCGAGCTGAAGCGCCGCGGCGACATCGACGGCGTCGAGCAGCTCACCCGCTACCTCGAACTGATGAACCGCGACCCGCTCCTCGCCCCCGTGCAGGGCGTGTTCGCCGCTCAGGAGATCAAGCCGCAGGCGCGCACCCTCGCCCAGGACCGCGGGATCCGCTGCGTCGTCCTCGACTACGACGCGATGCGCGGCCTCGACGACAGCGACTCCCGCCTCTTCTGACGTCGACCGAGTCCCTTTCTCAGGAGTCCTGCGGCGCGCCGGCTTCACCAGGCACCGACACGCCCGGACACTCCTGAGAAAGGCACCATCTACCGCTCAGTGACCTTTCTCAGGAGTCCTGCGGCGCGCCGGCTTCACCAGGCACCGACACGCCCGGACACTCCTGAGAAAGGCACTGGACCGACGGTCACGACTCGGACTAGACGAACAGCCAGATGAGGGCGACCATCCCGAAGCCGACGACCGAGAGGATCGTCTCGAGCACGGTCCAGGTCGCGAGCGTCTGCTTCACCGACATGTTGAAGTACTTCGCGATGATCCAGAACCCACCGTCGTTGACGTGCGAGAGCGTGATCGAACCCGCCGCGATCGCGATGCCGATGAGCGCCAGCTGCGGCTGCGAGTAGTCACCCGCGAGCACGACCGGCTGGAGGATCCCCGCCGTGATCACGATCGCCGCGGTCGCCGAGCCCTGCGCGATGCGGAGGCCTGAGCTGATGAGGTACGCCGACACGATGATCGGCAGGCCGAGCGAACCGAGCACCTCGGCCAGTGCCGCACCCACACCCGTCGCTGAGATGACCGCGCCGAAGAACGCACCCGCACCGACGACGAGCAGGATCATACCGATCGGTCGGAGTGACTGACCGGAGAGCTCGCCCAGCTCGGCGAGCGTCATGCCGCGCCGCACCCCGAGCACGTAGTACGCGAGGCAGACGGCGATCGTGAGCGCGACCGCGGGGTTGCCGATGAGCGTCAACGCTTCGAGGACCGGGCCGTTCGGGAGGGCGAGGGCACCGAAGGTTGCGGCGAGGATGAGCAGGATCGGCGTGATGATGATGAGACCGACGCTCCAGAGCGAGACGTCCTTGCGCTCAGGGGCGTCGTCCTCGGGCTCCAGCACGTACTCCTCGGGAACCGAGACCATGACGCGCTTCCCGATCCAGAGCGGCCAGGCGATGCCCGACGCGATGAAGGCGGGGATGCCGCAGAGGAAGCCCATGAGGATGAGCCAGCCGAGCCCGACCTCGAAGGTGCCGGCGAGCGCCGTCGGTCCCGGGTGCGGCGGTAGGAACGCGTGCGTCATCGAGAGGCCGGCGAGCATCGGGAGCGCGTAGAGCACGAGCGACTTCCCGCCGCGACGCGCGGTGATGTAGACGAGGGGCGCGAGGACGAAGATGCCGACGTCGAAGAACACGGGGATACCGAAGATGAGACCGGTGAGCCCCATCGCGATCGGAGCGCCGCGTTCCCCGAAGCGACCGAGGAGCTTCCGGATGAGGACGTCCGCACCGCCGGAGCGCTCGAGGATCGCGCCGAGCACGGTGCCGAGACCGATGATGATCGTGATGTGCCCGAGGATCCCGCCGAAGCCGGTTTCGAGGAGCGACGCCCCCGGCTTGATCTGCTCGTCGTCGAAGGGGTCCGGCACGGCCACGCCGACGATCTGGTAGATGCTCGTCCCGGTCGCGAGCGCCAGGCCGATGCCGACGATGAAGAGCGAGATGAACGGTTCGAGCTTCACCCGGATGATGAGGAACAGCAGCACCGCGATGGCGACCGCGCACAGGATGAGCAGGCCGGGGGTGGTCTGCTGCAGCCATCCGATGGGATCGCTCGGGGCTGGTGCGGCGGCGGCTACGACGCTGCGCGCGAGGGCGGTGATGGGCATGGGAGGACCTTCTGTGTCTGTGGGCGCGGGGAGGGACGAGGGAGCGGTCAGGCCGGGCTGCGGCGGATCGAGCGACCGGGGACGGCGTGGGTGCGTCGACCGTCGGCGATGACGGCGGCCCCGTTCACGAAGACCCACGGGATGCCGGCGGCCTGCTGGCGGGGTTCGGCGAACGTCGCGCGGTCGGCGATGGTCGCGGGGTCGAACAGGACGAGGTCGGCGACGGCTCCGACGCGGAGCACGCCGCGGTCGCTGAGACCGAGACGCGCGGCCGGACGCGAGGTGAGGTGGGCTACGGCGTCTTCCAGCCCGAGCACACCCTCCTCGCGGACGTAGTGGCCAAGGTAGCGCGGGAAGGTGCCCCAGGCACGCGGGTGTGGCTTTGCGCCGACGAGGATCCCGTCGCTTCCGCCGGTGTGGGCCGGGTGCACCATCATCGTGCGCACGTTGGCCTCGTCGCCGACGTGCTGGAGGATGCCGGTCGCGAGCCGGTCGGCTTCGAGCAGCGCGAAGAACAGGGCCGTCGGGTCGCCCGACCACGCGTGTCCCGCATCCTCGGCGGCGATGTCGGCGACGGTCCGCCCGACGAAGCCGGCGAGCGCGGGGTTCGCGACGCCGGAGATCTCGATCGTGGCCCAGTCGGTGACGACACCGTGACAACCGTCCGTGCCGAGCACCTCGAGCTCGTATCGGATCCGCGCACGGACGTCGTCGTCACCCAGGCGCTCGATCGTCGCGTCCGGCCCGCCGACCGCCGCCCAGCTCGGCAGCAACGCCGACAGGGTCGTCGAACCTGGCAGATAGGGATAGGTGTCGAGCGTGATGTCGACCCCGTCGGCGATGGCGGCGTCGATGAGCGCTACGAGTTCGGCGGCCCGGCCGGCGTTGACGCCGAAGTTCATCGTCGCGTGCGTGAGGTGCAGCGCGCACCCGGAACGACGACTGATGTCGATCATCTCCGCGTACGCCTCGAGCGCGCCCTTGCCGTACGAGCGCTGGTGCGGAGCGTAGAAGCCGCCGTGCTCCGCGACGGTGCGGCACAGCGCGACGAGCTCCTCGGTGTCGGCGAACATGCCGGGCACGTAGGTGAGGCCGGAGGACATGCCGACGGCCCCCTCCCGCAGACCCGCCGCGACGAGCTCCTGCATGCGAGCGATCTCGTCAGCGGTCGCAGCCCGGTTCTCGGTGCCGACCACGAGCATCCGGACGGAGCCCTGCGGCACGAGGTAGGCGACGTTCAGCGCGGCTCCGCGGTCGACCCGGTCGAGGTACTCGCCGACGGTCCGCCAGGCGAAGTCGACGTCGTCGGGTTGCCCGTTCCAGCCGGCGATCTGCTGCCGGACGATGGCAATCGTGCGGTCGTCCGTCGGGGCGTAGGAGAGCCCGTCCTGTCCGAGGACCTCCGTGGTGACGCCCTGCGAGACCTTGGCGAGGTGCTCGTGGTCGCGGAGGACGGCGAGGTCGGAGTGGGCGTGCATGTCGATGAAGCCAGGTGAGGCGACGAGACCCTCGGCGTCGATGATCAGGGCGTCGGCGGGCGCGTCGGCCTCGGCGGACGCCCCGATCGCGATGATGCGGCCCCGGCCGATGAGCAGCGACCCGTGCACGCTCGGTCCGCCGGTACCGTCGACGATGCGAGCGCCGCGGATGACCACCGCGCGCGCATCGTCCGTCGGTCGCGACGTCACGGCAGGAGGGCCGCCGTGGTGAAGGCGGTCGCGCGCTCGGTGACCCCGGCCCAATCGGCCGCGGCGACGTCGGCCGCACCGACCACGCTCGACCCCGCGGTCACGGCGGCTGCGCCGGCCTGGATGTACTCCCGGGCGTTGCCTGCGTGCAGTCCGCCCGAGGGCACGAGCCGGAGACCCGGGAACGGGCCCTTGAGGTCCTTGAGGAAGCCGGGTCCCATGGCGGCGGCCGGGAAGATCTTCACCGCGTGGGAACCGAGCGACGCGGCGCGCATGACCTCGCTCGGCGTCATCGCACCGAGCAGGAACGGGATGCCGGCGGCGGTGGCGACCTCGGCCACCTCCTCGCTCAGACCGGGCGTGACCAGGAACTGCGCACCGCTGTCGACGGCGCGCTGCGCGGTGTCGCGGTCCACGACCGTCCCCGCGCCGATCACGGCCCCGTGGTCGCCGATCGCGTCGGCCGCGGCGCGGATGAGCGCTTCGACGCCCGGCGTGGTGAAGGTGAACTCCACACTGCGGATCCCGCCCGCGGCGAGCGCCCGGCAGAGTTCGACCGGGTCGGGGATGACGGGCACGCGGACGACGGCGATGGCGCGGTCGGCGTACAAGGCGTCGAGGGCGTGCGGCGTGGAGGGAGGGGTCGCGAGCGTCATGCGGGGCTCCTGTTCGGTTCGGCTCAGCCGAAGGTGGTGGTGACGGCGTCGACGGCGCTCGGTTCGGCGAGACGGACGTCGTCGATGACCACGAGGGCACGCCACTTGTCGAAGGTGGTGCACGGGTGGGAGAGGCCCAGGCGGATGACGTCGCCGACCTCGACGTCGCTGCCGGGCGGCAGGGAGACGAAGGTGTGCTGGTCGTTCATGGCGGTGGTCGTCGCGCCCGGGAGCGGTTCGACGGTGGCGGACCCGGCGCGACGGACGCCCTGCACCTCGGGGAGCCCCTCGTCGAACGGGAAGTCGCGCTTCCCGCCGTCGACGAGCGCGAGGCCGGGCTCGGGGCGGGAGACGATCGTCGCCCAGCCGTGGATCGCGGAGCGGAAGTCGCCGGTGCCCTCGTGGCGGCCGAGCGGAGTGATGCCGCGGTAGAAGCCGTCGTCGTGGGTGACGTATGCGCCGGAGCGCAGCAGCACGTCGACGGCGCGTCCGTGAGCACCGTCGAGGTCGCGCAGTCCGGCGAGGACCTCGGCGACCACGTCGAAGTAGGCGCTGCCCCCGGCGGTCACGATGAGCGTCCGGACACGTTCGTCGTACCGGCCGCCTGCGAGGAGCGCGTCATGGAGAGTGGCGAGCGACTCCAGGTAGTCGCGGACGATCTGCAGCGAACCGTCGTCGCCGTGGTGCGCGAGGGCCCCCTCGTAGCCGCTGACGCCGGCGAGCGCGAGCTCGGGCGAGGCGACGACGGCCTCGGCGATCTCGAGCGCGGTGGCCTGGTCCCGGGCTCCGGTGCGGCCGCCCGGCGCACCGAGTTCCACGAGCACGTGGAGGGGGCGACGGGGTGGCTGCTCGGCGAGCACGCGCGACATGATCTGCACGGCTCGGACGGAGTCGGCCCACACGACGATCTCGGCGTCCCCGCTGTCGAGGGCCCGCCCGACCGCGCGCAGGTGTTCGGGCTGCACGAGGGCGTTGGCCAGCATCACGCGGGGGATCGACCAGTCGAGCGCGACGGAGAGCTGCCACGGGGTCGCGACGGTGATGCCCCAGGCACCCGCGTCGAGCTGACGCTGCCACAGGGCTCGGTTCATCGTCGTCTTGCCGTGCGGTGCGAGGCCCACCCCTGCGTGGTCGCACCACTGCCGCATGGTCTCGACGTTGTCGGTGACCGCCGAGCGGTCGAGCGAGACGAGCGGCGTCGTGAAGTCGGCGAGCGGCGGTCGACCGGCGAGGAACGTAGCGGCGTCGGTCCCGACGGACGCCGGCGGGAATCCCTTGAGGCTGCCGTCGAGCACGCCCAGCGCGCCGGCATCGAAGTCGTCCGTCATCGTCTCCTCGTTTCGCGATCGAGCGCTGCACCCGCCGACGTCGTGAGCGCCTAGCGTTGCGCATCTTGCAACGTACATTGCATCCGGCGCTACGTCTGTTCTAGCATTGCGTCCACAGGCCGTCAACCGGACCCGGCCGAGACGTGAGGGGAACCGTGATGACGACGTCACCGTCCACCGTGAGCACGATCGGCGAAGCGATGGTCGTCCTCCTGCCCGAGAACCAGCTCCCGGTCGCCGAAGCCCGCGAATACCGGACGGGCGTCGGGGGCGCCGAGTTCAACGTCGCCTCCAGCCTCGCGCGTCTGGGTGTCCCCACCCACTGGATCTCGCGCCTCGGCGACGACGGGTTCGGCGACTACATCCTCGAGACGGCCCGGCACGACGGCGTCCTCACCGACGCCGTCGAACGCGACGACCACCGGCCCACCGGCCTCTACGTCAAGGAGACGGTCGTGAGCGGCGACGGCGACCGTCGGCCGCGGATGCACTACTACCGCAGCGAGTCCGCAGCGTCGCAGCTCGGCGCCGACACCCTGCGGCACGAGGCGACCCGGGCGGCCATCACCGCCTCCGCCATCGTGCACACCTCCGGCATCACCCCGGCGCTCTCCGACTCGACGGCGCTGCTCGTCGGCGAGCTGGGCGACGCGCTCCCCCGCGACACCGTCCTGAGCGTCGACCTCAACTTCCGGCCGCGCCTCTGGGAGCGTCGCTCGACCGCCCCGCTGCACCGCCTGCTCGACCAGGCGTCCGTCCTGTTCCTCGGCGTCGACGAAGCGGAGCTGTTCTTCGGCCACACGGAAGCCGCCCGCCTCTTCGCCGAGCTGCCGACCCTGCAGCGCATCGTGCTCAAGGACGAGGAGAACGCAGCGACCACCCTCCACCGTGACTCCGAGGCGGGCATCGAGGTGCGGTCGTTGTCGGTCGACGTCGTCGAGACCGTCGGTGCGGGCGACGCGTTCGCAGCCGGCTACCTCGCCGGCCTGGCCTCGGGTCGCTCCGACACCGCCTGCACGCGGCTCGGCCACGCGGTCGCGGCGTCGACGCTCATCTGCCACGGCGACCGCCCCGAGCTCGTGCCCGACGCGCAGGGCGTCAGCACCATCGTCGAGGCGTCCGATGAGGAATGGGCGTCGTGGCGGATCACCGCGGACCACCCGCTGCCGTGGACCACGGTCGGCGCGCACGGGATGATCGACGCATGAGTCAATCGCTGTCCCGGGCCCTCGACCTCCTCCGCGAGATCGTCTCGGGCACCAACTCCCTCGACGCGCTCGCGGCGACGGCCGGCGTGCACAAGACCACGGTGCTGCGTCTGCTCAACACGCTCGAGGAGCACGGCTTCGTCACGCGCGACGCGTCGTTCCGATACCACCTCGGGCGGGCGATGTTCGAGCTGACCCAGACCGCGCTCGACGAGCAGGACGTCCGCGGGGTCGCCGCTCCGCACATCCGGGCGCTCGGGGCGGCCACGGGCCAGACGGTGCACCTCGCCGCCTACGAGGGGGGCTCCGTCTTCTACATCGACAAGGTCGAGTCCCGTCAGCCCCTCCGCATGTACTCGCGTGTCGGCCTGCCCGCCTCCCTGTACGCGACCGGGGTCGCGAAGGTCCTCCTCGGTGGACTCGACGAGGCGGAGCGTCGACGCGTCGTCACCGGCATCGTCTTCGAACGGTACACCGACAAGACCATCACCGACGCCGACGCCCTGCTCGCCGAGATCGAGCGTTCGACCGAACGCGGATGGGCCGAGGACCACGAGGAGCACGAGAGCTTCATGAACTGCGTGGCCGCGCCGGTCTTCGGGCCCGACGGCCGGGTCACCGCGGCGGTGTCGATCTCGGTCCCGACGATGGTCCTCCCGCACAGCGGCGTCCGCGCCCTCCTGCCGCAGCTCCTCGCCACCACGACCGCGATCTCCGCCGAGCTCGGCTACGCACCGCCGGCGCCCGCTGAGGCCCCCGCGACCGCCTGAGCTCCCGCCCCTCCCGTCCCTGAGCTCCCGCCCCTCCCGTCCCTGAGCCCCCGCCGACCTCGGCCCCTGAGCCCCACCATCCGGTCCCTGAGCTTGTCGAAGGGCCACCAACCGAAGGACACACCCCCATGACCGACCGCACCGCCATCTCCACCACCGACGCCCCGGCTCCCGCGCACACCTTCTCCCAGGGCGTCCGCAAGGGCAACTTCGTCCAGGTCTCCGGCCAGGGCCCCGTCGACCCCGCGACGAACGAGTACCTGTTCCCGGGCGACGTCGCCGCGCAGACCACCCGCACGCTGCAGAACGTCGAGGCGATCCTCGCGGCCGGCGGCGCGACCTTCGACGACGTCATGATGCTGCGCGTCTACCTCACGAAGCGCGAGGACTTCGCGATCATGAACGACGCCTACGGCGAGTTCGTCGGCTCGCGCGTGCAGGGTGGCGTGCTGCCGTCCCGGACCACGGTCTTCACCGGCCTGCCGCGCGAGGAGATGCTCGTCGAGATCGACGCCATCGCGATCGTCGACTGACGCAGGCCGTTCGCCCGTTTCTGGGCGAACGAACACGCCTCGTCGGAGGCTGGTAGCGTGGTGCGCGATAGCGCCTAGGGTTCCGGAGCGACAGCTCGACTGGTCCGAGCGGCGCCACGGTCGGCGGCCAGCCGACGACCGTCATCTGACAGGACAAAAGCCCGGAGGACCCTGATCGTCGCGCCCGCGAGGATCGGAAGGGTCTCACGTGTCTCTGCTCGCCGTCACCATCGTCCTCGCCGCCGCGGTCTGCCATGCGGCGTGGAACATCGTCGCCCACGGCGTCAGCCGGATCGGCATGCCCTTCCTCTGGTGGGGAGCGGTGGCGAGCACCGTGTTGTGGGCGGTCGTCGTCCCGTTCACGGGCGGGCTGGGTACGGACGACCTCGTCGGCTTCGCCATCGGCGTCGTGGTCTCCGCCGTGCTGCACTACGTCTACATGCTCGTGCTGCAACGCGGCTACGCCAGCGGGCGCCTCTCCACCGTCTACGCCACGGCACGCGGCACCGGCCCGACGATCAGCGTGATCATCGCCGTCCTCCTCCTCGGCGAGCGCCCGTCGCTGCTCGCGCTCCTCGGCGTCGCGGCGATCGTCGTCGGCGTCGTCGCGATCGGGTTCGTCGATCGCGGCAGCGACCCGTCACCGGTCGCCGTCGAGGTGCGCGCCACCCGACGACGTATCGACCCCGCGGTCGCCTTCGGGCTCCTCACCGGGGTCGCCATCGCCGCCTACACGATCTGGGACGCGCACGCCGTCCGCACGTGGGGTGCCTCCCCGGTGGCGTTCATGGTCGGCTGCACCGCGGTCGAGGTCGTGCTGTTCTCCGGTTCGCTCGGTCGCCGGGCACGCGAGCTGCCAGCGGTCCTGCGCGCTCACTGGCCGCGCATCCTCACCTTCGGAGTGCTCTCGCCGATGTCGTACATCCTCGTGCTCGTCGCCATCACCATGGCACCGGTGGCGCTCGTCGCGCCGATGCGCGAGGTGAGCGTCATCCTCGTCAGCCTGTTCGGCGCGCTCGTGCTCTGCGAGGGCCGACCCGTGCGCCGGATCGCCGCGGCGACCGTCGTCGTGATCGGCGTCGCCCTCCTCGCGGGCTGACCCTGCTACGAGGCATTCGTGAGTGCGCCCCTGTGACGTGAGCGCGGGCCTCCGGAGGGGCGCACTCACGCCGCAGGGGCACGGTCGGGTCAGCGCACCGCGCTGGCCGCAGGGATCACCAGTCGTGGACGGTGCCGTCGGCGAGACGGTTGTAGGGCAGGTAGGCGCGCTGGTACGGGTACTTGCCCGCCTCGTCGACGTCCAAGTCGACACCGAGGCCGGGCGCATCCCCGGGGTGGAGCATGCCGTTCTCCCAGGTGTAGGACTGCTGGAACACCGCATCGGTCTTGGCGCCGTGCTTCATGTACTCCTGGATGCCGAAGTTGTGGATCGACAAGCCCAGGTGCATCGCGGCGGCCATCCCCACCGGCGAGATATCGGTCGGCCCGTGCATGCCCGACTTGATCTGATACTGCGAGGCGTAGTCGAGCACCTTCTTCAGATGCGTGATCCCGCCGGTGTGCGTGACCGCGCTGCGGACGTAGTCGATGAGCTGCTCGCGGATGATCTGCTGGTAGTCCCACACCGTGTTGAAGATCTCCCCGATCGCCAGCGGCGTCGTCGTGTGCTGCCGCACGAGGCGCAACGCCTCCGGGTTCTCCGCCGGCGTGCAGTCCTCCAACCAGAACAGGTCGTAGGGTTCGAGGCTCTTGCCGAGCTTCGCGGCCTGGATCGGCGTCATCCGGTGGTGCCCGTCGTGCAGCAACGGCAGTTCCGGCCCGAACTCGTTCCGCACCGCCTCGAACACCGTCGGCAGGTGACGCAGGTACGACCGGGTGTCCCAGTCCTCCTCGTTCGGCAGGCCACCGCGCTGCGCCGGCTCGTGGTCGTACCGGACACCGGTGTTGCCCTCGAACGTGGCGTTGGAGGCGATCCCGTAGATCGACTTCAGCCCCGGCACCGCCGTCTGGATCCGGATGGCCTTGTAGCCCTGCGCCTGGTGCTCGCGCACGCTGTCGAACAGCTCCTCGTTCGTCTTCCCCGACGCGTGCCCGTAGGCGAGCAGCCCCGTCCGGGACGCCCCGCCCAGCAGCTGGTACACCGGCATGCCCGCAGCCTTGCCCTTGATGTCCCACAGCGCCATGTCGACCGCCGCGATCGCGGCCATCGTCACGGGACCACGCCGCCAATACGCCGAGCGGTAGAGGAACTGCCAGGTGTCCTCGATCCGCGACGCATCGCGCCCGAGCAGCAGCGGGACGATGTGCTCGGTCAGATACGCCACCACCGCGAGCTCGCGCCCGTTCAGCGTCGCGTCGCCGAGGCCGGTCAGGCCGTCGTCGGTCGTGAGCTTCAACGTCACGAAGTTCCGGTCGGGACTCGTGACGATGACCTCGGCCTTGTCGATGTTCATGGGTACTACTCCTTCGTGCGTTGCGGCCGATGTGGCCGGGGTGGTTCCGACGGACTGCGGGTCGGCTGCAGCGGCGGGTGTCAGGGGTTCCGTGGGCGTCCGGTCAGCTCGTCGACCAGGTGCTCCAGCTCGGTGACGAGCGTGGAACCGTCATCCGGCTCCGAGTCGAGGAGGCGGGGATCGATCAGGCGCACGAGCGCCGCGGTCCGCTCCCGGCCGTGGAACCGGAGTGCCTCGGCGACCGCGGCACCGCTCGCATCGCCCGGGCGGTCGTCGCTCTGTACAGCCGCCACCCACGCGGCGATCACGCGCAGGGACCCGGTTCCCGGCCGACCGGCGGCCCGTTCCGCGAGGAGGGTCGACACGATCCGCACCCGCAGCTTGGTGACCCCTTCGAGGGCGATCTGCTGCAACCGATGCTCGATGCGCGCGTTGTCGAAGCGCTCCAGGAGTGCGGTGCGATACGCCGTCAGCCCGAGGTCGGCCGGCAGGTGACGCTCCGTCTCGTCCCAGTACTCCTCGACCCAGGCCCGGCACTGCTCGTCACCGACCGCCTCGGCGACCGTCACATGACCGCGCAGCGGGCCCGCGTAGGCGAGGAGGCTGTGGGCGCCGTTGAGCAGCCGCAGTTTGCGTTGCTCGTAGGGCTCGAGGTCGTCGACGAACCGGGCACCCGCGGACTCCCACGCCGGTCGCCCGGCGGGGAAGTCGCCGCTCAGCACCCAGTCGGTGAAGGGCTCGGTGACGACGGGGCTGGCATCAGCGAATCCGGTGAGCGTCGCGGCCGTCGCTTCGTCGGCAGGCGTGGGACGCGGCGTGATGCGGTCGACCGAGGACGAGACGAACGAGACCTCGTCGGCGATCCACCGAGCGGTCTCCGGGCGGACCCGGTCGGCGAGGGCGAGCATCGCGCGACGGACGAGCGCGCCGCCGTCGGCGATGTTGTCGCACGGCACGATCGCGATCGGACCGGCCCCGGCGCGACGACGGGCCTCGAGGCCGAGGAGCAGTCTGCCGAGCGTCGTCGTCGGTCGGGCATCGCGGAGTTCCGCCCCGCCGTCCAAGGCGTCCGACAGCAGCGTGACGTCCCGCTCGACCGCCGGATCCGACGCGTCCGGCTTGCCCTCGGCATCGAGCCGGTACCCGGACTCGGTGACGGTGAGGGTGACGATGGCGGTGGTCTCAGTGGCGAGGAGGTCATGGAGCCGTGCGACGTCGGCGCCGTCCCGCGCCTCGACGATCGAACCGACGATCGTGGCCGAGTCGCCGTCCGCCGAGCGCTCGACGACCGTGTAGAGGCAGTCCTGGGCGTCCAGGTCGACTGCGGCCTGCGGGCTCCGGCCGGTGAAGGCGGCGATGCCCCACTCGTGATCGGGGTCGACGAGCTGGGTGTACCAGGCCTGGTGGGCACGGTGGAAGGCGCCGAGTCCGAGGTGGACGATCCGGACCGGTGCCGATGGGAACTCGGGCAGCCGCGCGCGGGACAGACGCTGGACCGCCTGCTCCCCCGGCGCTCCGGCAGCGCTGTCCACGTTCGTCACGGTGCTCACAGCTTGAACACCCGTCGCGGCTGCTCGACGACGAGGTCGAGGATGATGCGTTCGGCCGTCGCCTCGTCGATGCGCCCCTCCCGCACGAGTCGCGCGAGGAAGGAGGCGTCGAGGCGCCGGGACATGTCGTGTCGGGCGGGGATCGAGAGGAACGCCCGCGTGTCGTCGATGAACCCCGATCCGCGTGAGAACCCTGCCGTCTCCGTCACGGCGGACCGGAAGCGCAGGACGGCGTCGGGCGCGTCGAGGAACCACCACGGCGCGCCGATGAAGACACTCGGGTAGAACCCGGCGAGCGGCGCGATCTCCCGCGAGTAGCTCGTCTCGTCGACGCTGAAGAGGACGAGGTGGAACCCCGGAGCCGTACCGAAGCGCTCCAGCAGCGGACGCAGGGGGCGGACGTAGTCGGTGCGGACCGGGAGGTCGTGCCCGGTGTCCGGTCCGAAGCGGGCGAGCGTCGGCGCGTGGTGGTTGCGGTGCACGCCGGGGTGCACCGTCATGACGAGGCCGTCCTCGACGCTCATCCGGGCGCTCTCGAACAGCATGTGCGCGGCGAACCGCTCGAGATCGGCCTCATCGGCCGTCCCCGACAGCGCGCGGGCGAACAGTGCTGCGGCGTCCGCCTCGTCGAGTTCGAGCGTGAGTGGTTGCGGGACACCGTGGTCGGCCGACACCGCGCCGTGCTCGATGAAGTGGCGACGGCGCCCGGCGAGCGCTTCGAGATAGCCACGGTAGCTGCCCTCCGGCGTCCCGTTCCAGGCGGCGAGCGAAGCGACTCGCTCCACCCACCCGGCCTTCGACGGATCGAGGTACGCGTCAGGCCGGAAGGTCGGCAGGACGCGCCCACTGAAGGTGGGGTCCGCCGCGAGGGCGGCATGCGCGGCGAGGTCGTCCATCGGGTCGTCGGTGGTCGCGAGCACCTCGATGCGGAAGCGGTCGAACAGCGCACGCGGACGGAACGCCGGCGCTTGGAGCGCCTCGTGGATCGTGTCGAAGAGCCGGTCGGCGTTCGCTCCGTCCGGCTGCTCCGTGACACCGAACTGCTCACCGAGGATCGAGCTCAGCCAGTACCCGGAGGCGGTGCCGGCGTACAGGTGCCAGTGTTCGCAGAACCGTCGCCAGGCGTCCCTCGGCGCGGCGACGGCACCACCCTCCGCGAGGTCGGGCACACCGACGTCCGCGAGGGAGAACCCGGCGGCGTGCAGCAGGCGGGTGACGTAGTGGTCGTGCCGGAGGAACAGCTCGGTGGCGTTCGCGAACGGGGTGTCCTCGAGGAGGATCGCCGGATCCACGTGCCCGTGCGGCGAGATGATCGGCAGGGCCTCGACCGAGCGGTAGAGCGCCCTGGCGACATCGCGCGTCCCGGGGTCGGCGGGGAGGAGGCGGTCTGGATCGTTCTGCAGCGTCGTCGGCACGCCTCCATTGAAACGGTGAGGCCTCCGTCTGTCAACCGATTGCCACACCCTGCTGGCAATCGCTTGCCGGAACGCCGACCGTCTGCGAGACTGATCCCGCTTCCGACCGGAACCGTCGTGGTCCAGGACCACTGGAACGCGTCAGCGACGCGAGGAGCAGACCCGGCTATCACAGGAGATTGCAGTGGCAAGCAGCGTTCGTATCGACATCGCGACCGCCCAGCGGCACCCGCTCACGGGGTACGGCGTGATCGTCCCCTCCGAACGCATCCCCGGTGCGTTCGCGTCCGGAGCCGACTACGCGGAACCGACCATCGTCGGCAACCTCGTCGTCGCCGACGGAGCCGGGTGGACGCGCCACCCCGACTACGACGTGAGCGTCCGACGCGGCTCGTTCGCGATCCTGTTCCCCGGCGACCTGTCGCTCGCCGACCCCGGCTTCCCGACGGAACGCGTCACCGCGTACCTCGACGCCGTCATGCCGATCATCGGTTCGGTCTCGGAGCCCGGCGCGAAGATCGTGTTCGGGAGTGGGACGGCGCGCACCATCCCCACCGGGGTGGACGTCGCGGCCGCCCGCGCGAGGTTCGCAGAGGTCGTCGTCGAGACGCGCGACGCGGCGGAGCGGAACGGACTGCAGATCGTCCTCGAGCCGCTGAACCGTGACGAGACGAACCTGCTCAACTCGCTCGAGGAGACGGTCGCCTTCCTCGACGAGTTCGGGATCGACCGTGTGCCCGTCGTCGCCGACCTCTTCCACATCATGCTGGAGGAGGAGCCGTTCGCCGTCGTCCAGGCCCTCGGCGCCCGCATCGGACACGCCCACATCGCCGATGCCGGACGACGGCCGCCCGGCCAGGGCGACTGGCCACTCACCGAATTCATCACGGCCCTCCGAGACGGCGGCTACGACGGCCCCATCACCGTCGAGTGCCTCTTCGAGGACTTCGAACCGGAGCTCGAGGCCGCCCTCGCGCACCTCCGTCGGCTCGCCTGAGCCGGCACGGACACCGACGCACCCCACGCACAGAACTGGAGCGAACCCCCGCATGTCCCGACCGCACCGCATCGCCATCGCCGGCGCCGGCATCATCTCGAAGCAGCACGGCATCGTCATCGACCAGTTGCGCGACGAGCTGGAACTCCTCGCCGTCGCCGACCCGGAGCTCGCGAAGGCGGAGGCCCTCGTCGCCGAGCGCGGCGGACGGGCGTTCACGACCCTCACGGAGGCGCTGGCGCAGACCGACCCCGACATCGTCGTCGTCTGCACGCCCACCGGTCTGCACGCCGACCTCGCCATCGAGGCGCTCGAGGCCGGCAAGCACGTCATCATCGAGAAGCCGGCCGACGTCACCGTCTCGCGGACGGACGACATCATCGCCGCCCAGGAGCGCGCCGGTACCGTCGTGACCGTCATCTCCCAGCACCGCTTCGACCCGTCGACGGAGATCGTCCTCGCCGCTGCCGAACGCGGAGACCTCGGGCGCATCACCTCGGGCATCGCATCGGTCGACTGGTGGCGCGGGCAGAGCTACTACGACTCCGGCGACTGGCGCGGCACGTGGGCGCTCGACGGCGGCGGCGCGCTCATGAACCAGGGCGTGCACACGGTCGACCTGCTGGTCGCCCTCCTCGGACGCCCCGTCGAGGTCTTCGGCTACACCGCGCTCCTCGCCCACGAGCGCATCGAGACCGAGGACGTCGCGGTCGGTGTCGTCCGCTTCGCATCCGGCGCGCTGGGCGTCATCCACGGCTCGACGGCCGTCTACCCGGGCCTCGTCGCGCGGCTGCAGGTCCACGGTGACCGCGGCTCCGCGGTCATCGAGAACGACCAGCTGACGTACTTCCACTCCACCCCCGCGGGGATGGAGCGCGCCGAGGCCTTCTTCGGCTCGCAGGGCAAGGACACGAACCAGGCGGCGCAGTTCGGCGACGAGACGCAGGCGGGCTCGAGCGTCGCCGGACAGATGTCGGACGCGCACCTGCGCCAGTACCGGAACGTCCTCGCCGCGATCCGCGGGGAGGAGCCGCTCCGCGTGACGCTGGCCGAGAACCGCCAGGCGATCTCGATCATCACCGGTCTCTACGAATCCGCACGCACGGGCCAGCCGGTCCGCCTCGACGCCGTTGCGGCGGTGTCACGGTGAGCGCCCAGCGGACGAACCGGGTGGCGGCGAACCCCATCCCGTACTGGAGTGCGCGCGGCAAGACCCGCGAGGTGTTCGAGGAGGCCTTCGCCGACTTCCAGCGCATCGGGTTCACCGCGGTGAAGGCCGACATCCCCGAGGGCATGACCGCGGACGAGTACCGCACGTGGATCGGCGGCTACGGCCTCGCACCGTCGCTCAGCCTGTTCAGCAGCGCGTTCGACGAGACGGTCGACCCGGCCGAGGTCCTCGAGGCGGCGAAGGCGTTCGGGGCGGCCCAGGCCTCCCTCGGACTCGACCGTACGATGATCTCCTCGATGGCGATCCCGGCGCGCATGGCGACGCCGGCGATCGGCGCCGACTTCTCCCAGGAGCGCCTCGACCTGGCCATCGAAAACGTCGGCCGCACCTGCGAGGTCCTGCTCGCCGAGGGGATCCGTCCCCTGCACCATTCGCACGTCGGTGGTGTCTTCGAGACCGAGCACGAGATCCGCAGTCTGCTCGACACCCTCGGGCCGGACCTCATCGGGTTCGGGCCCGACACCGGGCACCTCCGCTGGGCGGGAGCGGACCCGGTCGCGATGATCACCGACTACCGCGACCGCGTCGGCGGCATCCACATCAAAGATGTGTACGCCGATCACCTCGACGGCGCAGCGGACGGCGCGCTGAGCTACCACGAGACGTCGCAGACGAAGCGGCTGTGGGCGGAACCCGGGCTCGGTGTGCTCGACTTCGACGCGATCGTCGCGGCGATGCCCGCGGACTACGACGGGGATTTCATGATCGAGGTCGACTTCCCGAGCGTCGAGAGCGTCTACGAGTCGCACCGCCTGTCGTACGAATGGGCCAGCCACGCACTCGATGTCGCAACCCGCTGACCAGGCCGGCCTGAACCCGCACGCCGAGGCCGCGGCAGTACGATGGCTCAGGTCGCCGAGGGCGGCGATCGAGAGGAGCGGGCCCCATGAGCACCTCTGACGCATCCGCGGAGACGGTCGCTCCCGAGCCCGGAACGCCCGAACCCACGGCAGGGGCCGCGAGGACGAAACGTGCCGCGACGATCTACGACATCGCACAGCTCGCCGGCGTCAACCCGTCGACCGTTTCGCGGGCGCTGAGCCGCCCTGGCCGCATCAACGAGAAGACGGCGCAGAAGATCCACGACGCCGCCAAGCAGCTCAACTACGTCGCGAACCCCGCCGCCCGAGCGCTCCCCACCGGGCGCACCGGCACGCTCGGCCTCATCGTCGCCGACATCACGAACCCGATGTTCTTCGACGTCGTCCGCGGCGCGGAGCGTGAGGCCGCCGAGCGCAACTACACGCTCGTGCTCGCGGAGTTCAAGGAGTCGGCGGAGATGGAGCTGCTGACCGCCAGGCGGCTCATGCCGTCGGTCGACGGTCTCATCCTCGCGACCTCGAGGCTCCTGCCCGACGACGTGCGCGCGCTGGGCCAGGAGAAGCCCGTCGTCGTGATCAACCGTCAGGTCGACGACGTCGACAGCATCGTCGCCGACATCGACCCGGGCCTCACCGCGGCGATCGACCACCTCGCCGAGCTCGGGCACCGGAGGCTCGCGTTCGTCTCCGGCCCCGGTCGGTCCTGGATGTCGCGGCATCGGTGGAGCCGGACACGGGAGCTGTGCGCCGAACGCGGCATCGAGACGGTGCGGGTTCCGTCGACACAGCCCGACATGGCCGCAGGCAGGGCGGCATCCACCGCCGTGCTCGAGACGGGTGCCACCGCGGTCCTCGCGTACAACGACCTCCTGGCCATCGGCATCATGCTGGAGCTGCGCTCACGTGGTGTCGAGATGCCCACCCAGCTGAGCCTCATCGGCTTCGACGACATCTTCGGTTCGGACTTCACGACACCGGCACTCACCTCGATCCGCAGCCCGCACATCGCCTCCGGCTCCTACGCCGTGCAGACCCTCTTCGCGCACCTCGGGGGCACCGCCGTCCCGACCATCACCGACCTCGCGACCACGCTCATCATGCGCGAGTCGACCGCTCCGCCGCCGGCTACGGACTGAGTCGGGGCGTCACCCAACCCTTCGACAGGCTCAGGGACCGGGACGGTCCATCGCCCGGGGACCGACCGCGGGGTACGCTCGATCCGATGATCGAGCTGAGCCCGCACCGGACGGCGTGGGCGACGGCGTTCCGACACGAGGCGGCGCGACTCTCGGACGTCCTCGACGGACGTGTCGACGCGATCGAGCACATCGGGAGCACCGCCGTCCCTGGTCTCGTCGCCAAGCCGATCATCGACCTCGCCGCGAGAGCGATGGCAGGCGTCGACCCGTTCGCCCTCGGACCGCTCCTGGCCGGGCTCGGGTACGAGCCGAACGCCGCGGGACCGAAGACGCATGCCGTGTACGTCCGCTCAGAGCGAGCCCGTCGCAAGCACATCCTCCACATGTTCGGCCCAGACGCGTGGGAGCACTGCAACCAGCGGCTGTTCCGAGACAAGCTACTGCACGACGCATCCGCTCGGCGCCGGTATCAGGAGCTCAAGCTGGAGCTCGCCAGGACCGACGACGGCCGCGCCTACACGGCGGCGAAACTCCCGCTCATCGAAGCGCTGCTGAACGAGGAACGCACCGCGCGGGGCCTGCCGCCGACCGAGGCCTGGGACAAGTAGGGCCGCCCCTCGCGTGGTCCTCAGGCGACGAGCTCGATCTCGACGCGCGCGCCGAGCGGCAGCCCGACGACCGCGACCGTGGTGCGCGCAGGGTAGGGCGCCGAGAAGACCGTCTCGTAGACGCGGTTCATCGCGGCGAAATCGGCCATGTCGACGAGGTACACGTTCACCTTCACGACATCGCCGAAGCCTCGACCGGCGGCCGTCAGCACCGACTCGAGGTTGGCGAACACCCGCTCGGTCTGTGCCGCGACGTCGCCCTCGACGAGGGTTCCGGTCGAGGGGTCGATGGGCGTCTGCCCCGAAAGGTGGAGTGCCCCGCTCGGGCCGGACGCCGCATGCGAGTACGGCCCGACGGGTTCGGGCGCGTGCGGGTCGGTCACGGTGGATCGGGTCATGGCCTCAGCCTAGGGAACGCGGGCGGGTTCCGATGGTGTTCGACGAGGCCAGCGTCGCACTCGGGTACTCGCCGAAGCGTCGCGAGTACCCGGCGGCGAACCGCCCCAGATGACCGAACCCCCACCGACGGGCGACGTCACCGACCGTCGTCCGTCCGGGGTCGGCGTCCCGCAGGTCGTCGCGGACGCGGTCGAGCCGGACCGCGCGGAGGTAGTCGGCCGGTGTCACGTCGAACTCCCGGCGGAACGCCGACTGCAGACTGCGGAGGCTCATGCCGGCCGCCGCTGCGACGTCCTCGGTGCGGATCGGCAGATGAGCGTTCGCGACGAGGTACTCCACCGCGGTTCGCGTCCGAGCGCTGGCGGCGACGGCCACCTCGGTCGGCGGCCGGAGCGCGAGGTGCGGGAACGTCTCGAGCAACGACACCGCGGCCGCTCGCCTGGCCTCCGCGCGCAGGAGCGCCGGGCTGTCGTCGTCGTAGACCACCCCAGCGACGGCCGCGACGGAGGCGTTCCATCGGTGGAGTCCCGCGCCCGACGGGCGGAACGTCGTGTCGAACCGGATCGGACCCACCGACCCCTCGGTCTCCCCCGCGACACCCTCGAGATAGGCGCCGCCGAAGTGCATCATGTTGAGCCGGTAGTCGATGAGGTCGAACTGCGCGGGGCGGTCGTTGGCGAACATCGCCGGCTGCCCGTGCAGGAACTTCATCGGCGAGCCGAGCAGGTCTGAGACGCCTTCGCCACGCGTCATCCAGGAGACCACGTACTCGCCCTGGGTGAACGACGCACCCGTGATCCGTCCCTCGACCTGCGAGGCACGGAGGGAGAGGTCGTCGTCGCCGGTGGAGGTGAAGCGGTATCCGAACTCGGCGGCGGTCGGCTCGACCGTCATCCCGCCGATCCGGTAGGCCTCGCGGTAGAGCTCGCGAGCGTCGTCGACGTCGCTCCCCGCGGCCTCGAACCGCTCCGCGGACCCTGGTTTCGCGCTCATCCTGCTCAGAATCCCACGACTATGCCAAAGCTCCACTTCCGGGCGGTCGGCGTTCGTTTATCGGATAACGCCGGATCGCAGCCGAGCGCCAGGCGTCACCCGATGTACGAGGTGTCGGAGCGGGCCTCTCCCGCCACGACGGCAGTCAGGTCGACCTCGCGGCCGTCGAGGCGGAACGTGAACCGCCCCGTCTGTTCGACCGTCGGCGTCTCCGTGAGGTACTGGCGGAGTTCGGCGCGTTCGCTCTCGTGCAGCCAGACCACCGGGTCGGAGGTCGACTTGAACTCGAGGATGGCGGCGACGTCTTGGAGCATGCGACGTTCGACGGGGTCGAGGAGGTTCCGAGCGCTGCGGAAGTAGACGGCGTCGGGGTCGGCCTCGTAGACGTCCTTCAGCCAGACGCGGTTGATGGAGTCGACGATGGAGTTCCACGCCCCGACGCCCGACGGGTCGCCGACGCGTTCGGCGTTGTCCCAGAACGGACCGACATCCGGCCCCACGCGCGCGCCGTCGAACACCCCGATGGACGGGATCATCGGGACGCCGCAGCCGAGCAGGTACACGTCGTCGCCGACGGTCTCCCTGATGAACGAGATCGCGTCCCGGTAGGCGGTCTCACGGTGGACGTCCTGGTGCCGCCGACCGGTGACGGCGCCCGCGTACATGAAGTCGAGCTTGAGGTAGCTGAAGCCCCACCCGGTGACGCGCTCGAAGACCTCGCGGAGGTGGTCCTGCACCTCCCGCTGGGTGGTGTCGAGCGAGTAGTAGTGGGAGTTCCAGTTGTAGCCGGTCGCAAGCGCTCGGCCGGCGTCGTCCTGCACGAGGAGGTCGGGGCGCTCCCGCGCGATCGTGGAGTCGGGAAGCGCGATCATCGGGGCGAGCCAGAGCCCCGGGCGGAACCCGGCTTCGGCGATGCGACCGGCGGTCGCCTGCATGCCCGACGGGAAGTCCGGTCCGGCCGTCCAGTCGCCCACGATCGGCTCCCAGCCGTCGTCGAGCTGGAACACGTCGAAGGGGTACCCGGTGAGATCGGCGACGGTGCGGGCGACCAGCTCCTCGTCGATGCCCTCGTAGTAGGAGTACCAACTGCTCCAGACGCGACCGGCGCGCTGCGAGCGCCGCCCGAGCCGTTCGGACAGGATGGCCGCGTAGTCGGCGAAGGCCTGCTGCTCCGGTCCGAACGTGACGAACCACTCGGCTTCCTCGGTCTCGCTCCGCGCCCAGATCGTGTTGCGGTCGGCACCGACCCGGGGGTTGCCGAGCCCGAGGGTCCCGATGAGCAGGACGGTGCCGTCCGGTCCGGCGATGGCTCCGACGCCACTGCCGGAGTGGAGGTGCGGGGTCTCGTTGACCGCGTCGTCGGCGGTGAGCAGCCGGTCGGGGCTGTTCTTGATGCCGATGGTCTCGCCGTCGGTGGTGGTCCACCCGCTCGGGCTCCACGAGTTCCAGCCGTGCCGGTAGAAGCCGGTGTCGCCGAAGGGGTGGAGGAGCGCGACCGGACCTGCGGGCACGACGAACCCGGTGCTCGTGGCGGTCGGCTCGCCGGCGAGGTTCGCGGGGATGCGGAGGTCACCGAAGGTGAAGGTGTGCAGCATGGCCGGGTTTCTCTCTGGGTGGGCGCGCGCTCGGCGTCGACGTGGGATTCCCGACTGCCGCCGCGGGGCTGCCGCGGGTAGAGTCGGGGAGGCGGAGTTAATACTGCAACGTGCCGTGAAAAGTCGCAAGAGGGGAATGGGAATGCCTCGAGAGGCGATGGTGGAGCCGTCCGGCGGATCGATGGGCAGTCGGTCGTTGCTCCGGAGGATGAACTCGCTCGGTGTGCTGCGCGCCCTGCTCCCGCAGCCGCTCACCCTGCGGGAGCTGGCGGACGCGTCCGGGCTGTCTCGCACGGCCATCGACGCGATCGTGACGGATCTCGTCGACATGGGCTGGCTCGAATCCGTCGAACGCGCCTCGGCGTCCCGGATCGGCAGACCCGCCACCGCTTTCAGCGTGCGGGCCGGACTCGGCCACCTCCTGTCGCTCGACATCGGCGCGAACCACATCCACGCCGTCGTGACCGACCTCGCCGGTGCCGTCCTGGGCCAGCGCACGGCACAGCTCGCCGAGGACACCGGTGCGACCGAGCGCATCACCCTGGCGCTGGCGACCGGCGATGCGGTGCTCAGCACCCTCGACCTCACCCGCGGGTCGGTGTGGATCGTCGCCGTCGGCTCCCCCGGCGCGATCGGCCGGGACGGCGAGGTGCTGCACTTCGGCGGGACGGGACTTCCGGACTGGGTCGGGTTGAACCTGCGCGAGCGGTTCGAGCGGGAGTTCGACGGAGCCGTCCTGGTGGAGGGCGACGTCGCGCTCGGCGCCCGCGCGGAACTGACCGTCGGCGCGGCACAGGGCCACCGCGACGTCGTCTACCTCCTCTGCGGCGTGCGCACCAGCGCCGCCTCCATCGTCGATGGCAAGGTGCATCGCGGCGTGCACGGTGCGGCAGGGATCGTCGGCGAGATGCCCGAACTCCGGTGGTCCCGCCTGAACGAGCGGTACGGCGAGTCGGTCCTCGGCTCACCACGGCCGTCCCGCGAGGAGATCTTCGATGCGGCTCGCGCCGGTGATCGGATCGCCCTGACGGCGATGGACGAGTTCGCGGACGACCTGGCCACCGGCGCGGCGGCCATGGTCCTCGCACTCGATCCGGAACTCCTCGTGGTCGGCGGCGGCAGCGCTCCGGGCGCGGACGTCTTCCTGCCGCGTTTCATCCGCGCCCTCGGCGAGATCTGCCCGCTGCCACCGGACGTGGTCGTCTCCTCGCTGGGTTCGGAGGCGGTGGCGATGGGTGGCGTGAGCCTGGCGTCCCAGCACCTCGACACCGTCCTGCAGACGGCCGTCCGAGACGTGGAGCGGTTCCCCGACCCGGACGGAGCGCAGCTGCTCGTCAAGCGGACCGCAGCGCCCTGAGCCGTCACAGCCCGCGGCGGGTGGTGGCTCAGCGACCGCCGAGCTGCGCGGCGAGGACCGACGACCGTCGCTCGGGGATCGCCGCGTCGTAGACGTCCTGGATCACGTCGAACGCCTTCCGCGCTTCTGCGGGGTGGAGCCAGAAGGCGCCCGGCTCGTCGAGCCCCGCGTAGAAGTCCTGGATCAGCCGTTCATGGGACACGCCCCAGTAGGCACGCGCTCCGCTGGCCATCACCCGCTCGACGGTGGTCTCGACGCGTCCATCGGCGAAGCGTGCGGTGAGTTCGGCCCCCAAGCTCAGCGTGCCCAGCTCGCAGACGACGTCGATCGTCACGGGCA
This sequence comes from Plantibacter auratus, assembly GCF_050587365.1. NCBI lineage: Bacteria > Bacillati > Actinomycetota > Actinomycetes > Micrococcales > Microbacteriaceae > Plantibacter > Plantibacter auratus. The sequence goes on from NZ_JBOBFV010000002.1 coordinate 818,191, forward strand.
GGTTCGCGACCCCGGCGACCGTCGCGTAGACCGTGCTCGTCGCGCCACCCGCGTGCACGATGCGCAGCTCGGCCGTGTCCTCGACCTCGATCACCTCGGCGAGCGCGCGGGTGGCGATCGACCCCGTCGCCTCGAGCGGGTCGCCGACCAACCACTGCACGAGGTCGATGGTGTGGATCGCCTGGTTCATGAGGAGTCCACCGCCGCCGGTCTCCCAGCGACCGCGCCACGGGCGATCCTCGTAGTAGGCCGCCGTCCGATGCCACGGCACGACCGCCGAGGCGCCGAGCACTGCGCCGAGCTCACCCGAGTCGAGGAGTTCCTTGGCGCGCTCCGCCGGCTGGTTGTAGCGGTTCTGGAAGCACACCGCGATCTTCGCGCGACTGTGCTCCGCCGCGGCCAGGAGCCGTTCGGCCTCATTGCGCGTGTGGGCGAGGGGCTTCTCGAGGATGACACTGATCCCGCGCTCGAGCGCCCGGATCGCCTGGTCGGCGTGCAGGTGGTGCGGGGTGCAGATGTGGACGACGTCGGGTCGCGCCTCCTCGAACAGTCGATCGAGGTCGGTGAAGCCCGGGACACCCGTCGCAGCCGTCGCCGCATCGAGCCGGCCGGCGTCGACGTCGCACACCGCCACGAGCTGCGCACCGGGCACCGTTCCGATCGCCGCGATGTGGAGGGCGGAGATGTCGCCGCACCCGACCACGGCGACGCGACGGAGGACGGGTGCGGGCCCGCGGCTCATCGCAGTTCGATCCCCAGCTCGTCGGTGAGCCTCCGGAAGGCCCGGGCGGCCACGCCGAACGAGGCGGGACCCGAGAAGCCGCCGAGCGCGTGGGTGTCGGCGAGGTGCGGCTCGAGCGAGGCGAACCCCGCGTAGCCGTCGTCGCGCAACGCCGTGAGCGTTTCACGCAGTTGCCCGTCGCCCTCGCCGGACGGCACGACCTGGCCGCTCTCGGCGACCGCGTCCTTGACCTGCAGGTAGTCGAGGTACGGGCGCAGCATCGCATAGCCGTCGTCGAACGGCGCGACGCCCACCTGGACGAAGTTCGCGTTGTCCCAGGCGAGGCGGAGTGCAGGCGATCCGACGGACTCGACGAGGTCGAGAATGCGCTCCGGGACGTCGCCGTAGATGTCCTTCTCGTTCTCGTGCAGGAGCACGACCCCCTCCCGCTCGGCCAGGTCGGCGAGCAGGCGCATGCGGACCAGGACGTCGTCGCGGATGGCCTCCACCGGCACGCCCTCACCGCGGAAGAAGGAGAAGATCCGGATGTTGGGGGTCCCGAGGGCATGTGCAGCGGCGATCGCTCGCTCGAGGCGGGCGACCTCCAGCTCGGCGTCGAGGGCCACGTCGACCTTGCCGATCGGCGATCCGATGGCGGACACGCCCATGCCGGACCGCTGCAGCTGCGCACCGAGTCGGGCGAGCTGGTCGGCGTCGAGGTCGATGATGTTGACGCCCCACGCGCTCCTGACCTCGATGTGCGATGCACCGAGCGCCTCGAGCACGGCGATCTGCGTCGTCGGGTCGGCGTCGATCTCGTCTCCGAAGCCCGACAGGGTCCAGCTCACCGGGTGTTGTGCATTCACGTGCGCTTCCGCCTTCGCGTTCGTTCTCGTCATCGGGAACCAGGCAGTCGGGCTGCCGGTCCTGTCAGCCTACGACTCTGGCAACCGGTTGACAACCCTTTGCAGCCGGAGGGGTCGCCCTAGGATGGAGCGTGTGACCGATCTCTACCTCGCGAGTACGACCGTGTCCTTCCACCGCAGCTGGTCCTGCGTGCTGTTCGACCTCGACGGCACGATCGTGGACTCGGCTCCCGGCATCATCTCCCGCATGAAGACGACCCTGGCGAACGTCGGTGCCGTCGTCCCGTCCGACGAGTCACTGCTGCGTTGGGTCGGGCCGCCGCTGCTCGACTCCTTCCGCGACTTCGCGGACATGGACCCGTTGCAGTCGCAGCTCGCCCTCACCGAGTACCGTCGCCAGGTCGCCATCGAGGGCGCCGAGGTCGGCACCGCGGTGTTCCCAGGCGTCACCGGGCTGCTCGCGCGCATCTCCGAGGCCGGGATCCCAATCGGGCTCGCGACCTCGAAGCCCGAGTCACAGGCGAACACGATCCTCGACCACTTCGGTCTGAGCCAGTACTTCACCGTCGTGACCGGCGCCTCGGAGGACGAGGTGCGCAGCAGCAAGGCCGACGTCGTCGGCGAGGCCCTCCGACGCCTCACGGCCGCCGGCGTCGACACCTCCCGCACCGTGCTCGTCGGCGACCGCCTCCACGACATCGAGGGCGCGGCTGCACACGGGATCCCGACGATCCTCGTCGAGTGGGGCTACGGCTCGCCGGCGGAGGCCGCCGGCGCCCTCGCCGTCGTCCACTCGATCGACGCGCTGTCGAACCTCATCACCGGCTGAGCGGGCGGACGGCGACCGACACGGTCACGGGCGGATCGCTCGTGAGGCGCGTTCGAGCCCGTCCGCGATGACCCGGAAGTACGCCCATCGACCACGCTGTTCACGGGTGGCGAGTCCGGCATCGACGAGGATCCGCATGTGGTGCGAGACCGTGGGCTGCGAGAGCCCGACCGGCTCGGTGAGATCGCAGATGCACGCCTCTCCGCCCTCGCTCGCAGCGATCAGCGACAGCAGACGCACGCGAGTCGGGTCGCCGAGCGCTTTGAAGGTGTGGGCGATCCGTTCAGCCTCGTCGAGCGCGAGCACTCCGCCGGTGACGGGAGTGCAGCATGCGGCTACGTCGGCTTCCAGGAGCGGCGGTTCGATCGGCATGGACTCATCCTGACACGTCGTATTGACATTCGTCGATGTATCGATCAGTGTCGGCGTATTGATGTTTGTCGATTGGAGTTGGCGATGGTGAACGAGCTGCCCGTGATCGTGATCGGCGCGGGCCCGCAGGGCTTGGCAGCCGCAGCGCACCTGGTGGAGCGCGACGTTCCGGTGCGGGTGCTCGAGGCCGGCCCCTCGGCTGCCGCCGCGGTATCAGAGTGGGGCCATGTGCGGATGTTCTCCGACTGGTCGGAGTTGGTCGACGCGGCATCCGCCCGGTTACTCGCCCCGACCGGTTGGACGGCCCCGACGAAGGGCTTCCCGACCGGTGCCCAGTGGATCAACACCTATCTCGCTCCACTCGCCGAGGCCCTGGGCGAGCGCGTGCGGTTCGACGCCCGTGTGGTCGGAGTGTCCCGGCGCGGTCGCGACCGACTCGTTGACGCTGGGCGCGCGGAACAACCGTTCACCGTGCATGTCGAATCGGCGGACGGGGCGGAGTATCGATTGGATGCCCGGGCGGTCATCGACGCTTCCGGCACCTGGTCGACACCGAACCCTGCCGGCGCCGACGGCCTGCCGGCGCTGGGAGAAAGGGCGGCGTCCGATCTGCTCAGCTACCGGATCCCCGACTTCTGGAACCAGGCCGGGTTCGAGGGCAGGCACACCGTCGTGGTCGGCTCCGGACACTCAGCCGTGACGGCCGTCATCGCATTGGCCCGAGTCGCTCGCCGGCATCCGGACACCACGATCACCTGGGTGCTGCGCCGGGGCACGGTCGGGAACACCTTCGGCGGCGGCGATGCCGACGAGCTGCCCGCCCGCGGCGCCCTCGGGGTGACGGCGAGAGAACTCTTCGAGAGCGGTCTGGTCAACCTGGTCACGGGGTTCCGGGTCGAGCGCGTGGCTTGCGACGGAGACCGGACCGTGCTGGTGTCGGAGGACGGCCGCGAGCTGCCCACCGCTGATCGGGTGATCGTACTGACCGGATTCCGACCCGATCTGTCGTTCCTGTCAGAACTGCGGATCGAGCTGGACCCGTCGCTCCAGGCTCCGGTGCGGATCGCGGACGAGGTCGACCCGAACCTCCACTCGTGCGGCTCGGTCGCCGCGACCGGCGCACGGGATCTCGCGCAGCCGGAGCCGGACTTCTACATCGTGGGCGCGAAGTCCTACGGGCGCGCGCCGACCTTCCTCGCGATGACCGGCTACGAGCAGGTGCGCTCCGTCGTCGCCGCCCTGGCAGGGGACCACGCTGCGGCCAAACGGGTGGAACTCGTCCTCCCGGACACGGGTGTGTGTGGCGGGACCGGCCTGTTCGATGCGTCCGATGCATCGCCCGGTGGTTCCTGTTGCGCCGTACCGGAGCAGGTGCTGCAGATCGGCCGCGCGCCCGCGTCCGTCTGACCGCACTGCGGGCGCTACCGGGTGAGCAGGCTCGTGCGAATCCGCTCGGCGACGGCTTCCCGCAGCGGGCGCACAGCGTCGACGTCCCAGGCTTCTGGGTTCGGGAACGACCACTCCAAGACCTCTCCTCGCGGGCTGGCGGGAAGGGTCAGGCCGGGCTTCATGAGCACCACGATGTCGGCCTGATCCAAGTCGGTGGGGGTGACGGCGCGCGGCACACGGTCGGAGATGTCGAGTCCGAGTTCGGCGACGGTTGCGGCGACGGCGGGGTTCACAGCGTGTGACGGAGCGAGGCCGGCTGAGATCGCGGTGAAACGCTCGCTCGCAACGTGTTCGAGCAGCGCTGCACCGAGTTGGGAGCGGCCCGCATTGTGCTGGCAGACGAACAGGACGACGGGCTTGGTCGTTTCCATGGGGTGCTGGTGCTTTCGGGTCAGGCGGCGAGCAGGCGGGGAGCGAAGTCCGCGATGCGGCGCTCCAATTCGGTGTAGGCGGCGTCGAACGCGGCGTCGGTGCCGACGCGCACCGGGTCGGGGATCGACCAGTGCAGATCTCCGGCGACGCCGATCTCCTCGTGTGCGTTGTCGCACACCGTGATGACGAAATCGTCCGCGCCCAGCACGGCGTCGAGTGCGCTCGGCGCGCTCGACGGGAGCGCGAGCTGATGCCGTTCGGCGGCGGCGATCGCGCCGGGCGCGATCCGCTCGGCGGGGTGAGTGCCACCGGAGGCGACAGGGATGCTGCTCTGCCGCGCCCAGAGGGCGGCAGCGAGCTGCGAGCGTGCGGAGTTCGCGGAGCACACGAAGACGACACGGCTGGCCGAGCCTGCAGCGCCGGGCACCAGACCGTCGAACCAGCCAGGGGCGAGGTGGACGTAGCTGCGGCGCTTATCGCCTTCGGACGTCGTGCGAGTGATCATGCCGACGTGTTCCAACACGTTCAGGTGGTGGGTCAGCAGATTGCCCGGCGTTCCGAGCGCGACCCGGATCTCGGTCGGGGACAGGTCGCCCAAGGTCAGCAGGTCGATCATCTGCAGGCGCGTGGGATCGCTCAGCGCGGCATGCTTCGCCGCCCGCGCTTCGACCACTTCAGTTCGTTCGATGTTCATTGGTTCAATATTGACTGAAGTATCTTGGTGGGTCAAGATGATGTCGCCATGAACCCACCGAACCCCGCCCCCACCCCGATCCGACCGCATCTGTCGCGTCGGATGCTGGCCGAGTTCATCGGCACCGGACTCCTGGTGACGATCGTCGTCGGCTCCGGGATCATGGCGCAGCGGCTCTCCCCGGATGACGCCGGGCTGCAGCTGCTGCAGAACAGCCTGACGACCGCGCTCGGGCTCGCCGTGCTCATCCTCATCCTCGGCCAGGTCTCGGGCGCTCACCTCAACCCAGTCGTCTCGCTCGCGGACTGGTGGGTGAATCGCGGCATGGCGCACGGTCTGCCGACGCTGGACCTGCTGCCGTACCTGGTCGCGCAGATCGTCGGCGGGGCCGCTGGCACGGTGCTGGCCGGGGTGATGTTCGACACCGCACCAGCGCTCTCCACGACGGACCGGGCGAGCGCTGGGACGTTGCTCGGTGAGGTTGTCGCGACCGCGGGGCTCATTCTGGTGATCTTCGCCCTATCCCGATCCGGGAAGGGTGCGGTGACGGCGGCCGCGGTGGGTGCGTACATCGGGGCCGCTTACTGGTTCACCAGCTCGACGTCGTTCGCGAACCCGGCGGTGACGATCGCCCGCATGTTCACCGACACCTTCGCCGGCATCGCCCCGGCCTCGGTCGGCCCGTTCATCCTCGCGCAGGTCCTCGGCGCGGCCATCGGGCTCGGCCTGGTCCTCGTGCTCTACCCGACTCCCGCGCGCAGCACCGTCGGCGTCCCGGCTCCGCTCCCTCGTGCAACCCAGGCCTGAAAGGCACCCTCATGCATCTCGCAATCGTCGGCGGCAGCGACGCCGGTATCTCCACCGCTCTCCGCGCCCGCGAACTCGACCCCTCCGTCGACGTGACCGTCGTCGTCGCGGACGCTTACCCGAACTTCTCCATCTGCGGCATCCCCTACTACTTCTCGCGCGAAGTGGATCCGTGGCAGTCACTCGCGCACCGCACCCATGCCGACCTCGAAGCCACCGGCATGCAGCTGCGTCTGAACACGCTCGCCACCGGCATCGACGTCGACGATCAGCGCCTCACGGTGCGCGACGAGCGGGGCTCGCAGTCGACGATCCCCTACGACGAACTCATGGTCGGTACCGGGGCATCGCCCTCCACCGCGGGCATCGCCGGCCTCGACCGACTCGGACCGGCGGACGGTGTGCACCTGTTGCACTCGATGGGCGACACCTTCGCGCTCGAGCGGTACCTCGATACACATCAACCGGACACCGCGATCATCGTCGGCGCCGGCTACGTAGGCCTGGAGATGGCCGAAGCGCTCACCGTCCGAGGCCTCCAGGTCACCCAGTTGCAGCGCGGCCCCGAGGTGCTCTCCACCCTCGACACGGACCTCGGCTCACTCGTCCACGACGAACTCACGCGGCACGGCGTCGACGTCGTGACCGGCACCCGCGTGGAGCACATCAGCACGACGAGCGGCGGAATCACGGTGACCGGCCAGCAGGACGGGCGGGCATTCGAGCGCAGCGCGGACCTCGTACTCGTCGTCGTCGGTGTTCAGCCGAACACGGGGCTGCTCACCGAGGCCGGTGCGACCACCGGCGCCGCAGGTGCGGTCGTCGTCGACGAGCGGATGCGCACCGGCCTGCCACACGTCTGGGCGGCAGGCGACGGCGTCATCACCCACCACCGAATGCTGGGCGTCACGTATCTACCGCTCGGCACGACAGCGCACAAGCAGGGCCGGGTCGCGGGTGAGAACGCGATCGGCGGCGACACCCGGTTCGCGGGAAGCCTCGGCACCCAGGTCGTGAAGGTGTTCGACCTCGTCGCCGCACGCACCGGCCTGCGCGACCACGAAGCGACCACGGCCGGATACACACCGCACAGCTCCACAGCGATCGCGGACGACCACAAGGCCTACTATCCCGGGGCCACACCGATCAGCATCCGGATCACCGGCGCGACCGACTCCGGCCTGCTGCTGGGCGCCCAGCTCGTCGGCACGCGCGGCGCGGAGATCGCGAAACGTGTCGACACCTATGCCACCGCACTCCATCACGGGATGACGGTCGGCGCGATGAGCGACCTCGACCTCTCCTACACGCCGCCGCTCGGCTCGCCGTGGGATGCCGTGCAGCTGGCCACGCAGGCCTGGAGCCGCGACCGCCCCGGGTGGCCCCAGGAGGGTCTGGTTTCACCGACACCCGCTCACTAGGGTGATGACCATCCTGAGGAGGTCGACATGGCGGTGTTCACACGCGGTTTCGGAGGACGGGCACGGGAGCAGGACGACCGGCTCCCGCCCGGGCAGTTCCTCACCGAGGACTTCCCCGTCCTGTCCGCCGGGCCCACGCCGCGGATCGACACTGATGAGTGGGAGTTCCAGATCCGCACGGAGACGGGCGAGATCCACCGCTGGGACTGGACAGCCATGCAGGCGCTCCAGCAGGACGACATCACCCGCGACATCCACTGCGTGACCCGCTGGACGAAGCTCGGCACGAGCTGGCAGGGCGTCTCCCTCGACACGCTCTTCGCCGAGGTCGAGAGCGGCTACGACTTCGTGATGGCCCACTCCTACGGCGGCTACACGACCAACGTCCCACTCGACGACCTCCTGGACGGCAAGGCCTGGATCGCCACCGGCTTCGACGGCGAGCCGCTCGCCGCGGAGCACGGCGGGCCGGCGAGGCTCCTCATCCCGCACCTCTACTTCTGGAAGAGCGCGAAGTGGATCCGCGGCCTCGTCATGCAACAGGACGACGAACCGGGGTTCTGGGAGCAGAACGGCTATCACGCCTACGGTGACCCCTGGCTCGAACAGCGGTACTCGTGAGGCGCACGGGCCATGTCGACGCCTGGAAGGCGGCCACCGTGGTCGCGGCGACGCAGCTGACCCCGTCGGGGCGGAGCCTCATCCTCGACGCCCCCGGCTGGGGCGGGAACCTCGCCGGGCAGCACGCCGACGTCCGCCTCACCGCACCCGACGGCTACCAGGCGGTCCGCTCCTATTCGATCGCCTCGGCGGACGCCGGTGACCGCATCGAGATCGCCGTCGACCGGGTCCCCGACGGCGAGGTCTCTCCGTTCCTCGTCGACGCGATCGAGGTCGGCGACCAGGTCGAGGTGCGGGGGCCGTTGGGCGGCTGGTTCGTCTGGCGACCCGAGGACACGGAGCCGGTCCTCCTGATCGGCGGAGGTTCGGGCATCGTGCCGCTCATGGCGATGGTGCGAGCGCACGAGGCGGCCGGGACCACGACGCCGTTCCGACTCGTGTACTCGGTCCGCTCACCGCAGGACGCCTTCTTCGCCGACGAGCTCGCTGCGGCGACCGGAGTCGAGGTCACCTGGATCTACACCCGGCGAGCGCCCGACGGCTGGGCTCGTCCCGCCGGCCGCCTGGTCGCGGCCGACCTGCAGGCGCTCGAGGCCGCCGGCGACGAGGCCCCGTCGGTGTTCGTCTGCGGACCGACCGGATTCGTCGAGGCGGTCGCCGACACCCTCGTCGCGATCGGCCACGATCCCGCCCGCATCAAGACCGAGCGGTTCGGAGGCGCGTGATGACCTCGCATCTGGACGGGAACGTCCTCGCCGGAACCCTGTCGGAACTGACCGGCACCGACCCGAGCGGGACGATGTCGCAGTGCCTCGGGTGCCGCGACGTCTCGCCCCTCGCGGCGGAGCTGGTCTTCGGCACCCCGGACGCGTGGGTGGTGCGCTGTCGGCTCTGCGACGACGTCCTGCTCGTCGTCCTCCATCACGAGGAGACCACGCGCGTCACCCTCGACGGCGTTCGCTGGTGGACTGACCTCGGTTGACGACATCCCGCCGGGTACCGAGTCGTGTTACAGTACCGGCATGGAACGAGATAGCAAGCTCGCGGCACTCCGCCGAGGCATGCTCGAACCCCTCGTGCTCGCTTCGGTCGAGCATCAGCGACGCTACGCGGGCGAGATAGCGACGGCGCTCCGCGAAGCCGGCTTCCCCGTCCAGGAAGCCACGCTGTATCCACTCCTGAACAAGCTCCGACGCGAAGACCTCCTGGCGCACGACTGGCAGGAGTCCACGTCCGGCCCGCCTCGCAAGTACCTCTCCCTAACCGAAGCCGGACGAGTACAGCTGCGGAACTTCCGCACCTATTGGTCCTCCCTCACCGACTTGATCACGACGATCGGACACTGACATGGAACAGATCCACCACATGAGCCTGAGTGGGCATGCGGAGACGATCCCGCTGACGGCCGCCGCACACGCCCACCTGGTCCGCTACCTGTCGAACACCCGCGCCGCACTCGGCACCGACCCCGATGCGGACGAGACCGTACGCGACCTCGAGACGACGCTCGGAGACCGCCTGCGATCGATGACCACGACCCCTGGCTCCGCGATCGACGACGAACAGCTCGCGAGGATCCTCGCGGAGACGGGCTCCGTCGAGCAGGAAGCACCGCCGACCCGGATCCTCGCCTATCCCGCTCGCGGTCGATTCTTCTGTCGCATCGGGGAAGGGAGCTGGTTCGGCGGCCTGTGCGCTGGCATCGCCGCGTACGGCGACTTCCGCGTGGACTGGGTCCGCACCGTCGCCCTCTTCCTCCTCCTCTTCACAGGCGGGACCGCCGGTCTCATCTACCTGGCACTCCTCCTCATTCTGCCGAAGGTCGACACGGTTGCCGAGTATCGGCGCCAGTGTTCGGAGCCAGCGCCGAGTCGATGAGGTGGCTTCGACAGGCAATCCATCAAAGCTATTGACATTAGCTAAACGGCGATGCAGACTAGCTTCATGAACACGAACCCGGCATCGACAGGGCCTGCCACCCGCTACCTCGACCGTCCCGAGGGCAAGATCGCCTACGAGATCCAGGGCGACGGCCCGCTCGTCGTCCTCGTCCCGGGAATGGGCGAGCTCCGCTCCTCCTACCGCTTCCTCGCTCCCGCGCTCGTCCAGGCCGGGTACCGCGTCGCCTCCACCGACCTCCGTGGTCACGGCGACAGCGACACGACGTTCTCCTCGTACGGCGACGTCGCGACCGCCTCGGACATCCACGCCCTCATCCGCGACCTGGGTGCCCCGGCCGTCGTCATCGGGAACTCCCTCGCTGCCGGCGCGGGCGTGATCGTCGCCGCCGAGCACCCGGAGGACGTGTCGGGTCTCGTCCTCGTCGGGCCCTTCGTCCGCAACCCGAAGGCGGGCGCCGTCATGCAGGCGGTCTTCCGCGCCATGATGGCTCCGCTGTGGATCGCACGGGTCTGGAAGGCCTACCTCCCCACGCTGAACGCGGGCCGGAAGCCGGTCGACTTCGACGACTACCTCGCCGACGTCTTCGCGAGCCTGCGTCGCCCCGCCTACGGCAAGGCCTTCTCGCAGACGACCAGACAGACCGACCATGCCCCGGCCGAGGCTGCGCTCCCCGGCGTGAGCGCTCCGACGCTCGTGATCATGGGCACCAAGGACCCCGACTTCCCCGACCCCGCAGGAGAGGCCCGCTGGATCGGCGACACCCTGCAGGCGGAGGTCGTCCTCGTCGAGGACGCCGGCCACTACCCGCAGGCCCAGCAGCCCGAGGTCACCTCGCAGGCCGTCCTCGGCTTCCTCCAGTCGGCGCTGCACCGTGCCTAGGGCGGGACTCAGCCGCGCGCGCGTGGTGGACGAAGCGACTGAACTCGCCGACGAGGTCGGGCTCGAGGGGCTGACCCTCGCCGCCCTCGCCGAACGGCTCGGCGTCCGGCAGCCCTCGCTCTACAAGCACCTCGACTCGCTCGCCGGACTCCGCCGGAGCATCTCCCTCCAAGCGAAGGGCGAGCTCGGCGACGTCCTGCTGCGCGCCGCCGTCGGCCGTTCGGGCGCGGATGCGATCACGGTGATGGCCGGCGCCTACCGGGAGTGGGCCCTGGAGCACCCGGCACGCTATACGGCCGCGCAGTGGATCGCCGGGCCGGAGGATGAGGAGGACGCGGCGGCATCGCTCGGCGCCATCCAGGTCATCAGCGACGTCCTCACGGCCTACGAGCTCCGCGGCGACGACGCCATCGACGCGATCCGCGCGTTCCGCTCCACCCTGCACGGCTTCGTCTCGCTCGAGGCGGCAGGCTCCTTCGGCCTCGACCGCGACCTCGACCGGAGCTTCGACCGCCTCGTCCGTGGGTTCACGATCACCCTGACCCGTTGGGCCGAGACCGCTGGGGACGAGTCCTAGCCGATCCGCAACGGGTTCCGCTGCACGACGCGTGCGGGGTAGCGTGCCGTCATGTCATGCCGCATCAGTGAACTCGTCCTGGACTGCCGCGATCCGGAAGCGCTCGCCCGCTTCTGGTGCGAGGTCCTCGACTTCGTCGTGCTCGACCGAGACGAGGACGGGGTGGAGATCGGAGCGCGGGACGGCTTCGGTGGATCGCAGCCGACCATCATCCTCAGCCGCAGCGACGACCCGCCGCAGCCGAAGTCGAAGCTCCACATCGACGTCAGCCCGACCGACGGCGACCAGGACGCCGAACTCGAGCGCCTGTTGGCCCTCGGAGCGCGCCCGACGGACATCGGGCAGACGGGCGACGAGTCGTGGCACGTCCTCGCCGATCCCGAGGGCAACGCTTTCTGCCTCCTGCGCACGCCCGTCAAGCCGGTCTGATCGGCGTCAGTCCCGGGCGATGAGGGCGAACCGTTCGAGGACGACGAGCGTCGTGTCGTCGAGGTGGAAGTCGGCGCCGAGTTCGGCCTGCATCTCCGGTGAGGTCCAGAACCGCTCGTGACCGGCACGCCAGTCGGCGACCGACGCGTAGCCTTCGCCCTCCGCCAGAGCGTGAGCCAGCGGCACCTCGCCCAGCGGTACCACCTCGACACCCACCGTCTCGATGACGAAGCGGTGAACGCCATCGGAATCGACGACGATTCCGCGCTGCCCGACCGCCGGCAACTCCTCGCCTGCCACCTCGTACTCGTGCGCCAGGGAACTCGTCGCGACCTTCTCGCCGGACTCGATCGCCGCCACCAGCCTGTCCCGCAGCGGGCCGGGGAACGCGAACTCGACGATGGGGAGGTGGTCATCCATGCGTCCATCCCAGCATCGATCGACGCGTCGTGCCACTGCACCACTCCTGTCGGTTTCTCGCGGCGGCGCCTGCTGCCTCCTGCGGACGCGAGCGGATGCGGTCTGAGGGCCGGCGGGCACGGTGCCGGTGGGATAATCGGCGCATGTCCTCGACCACGCGGTACGCCAGGCAGCTCGCCCTCCCCGGGTTCGGACCAGCGGCGCAGCAGCGTCTCGCCGATGCGCGGGTGCTGATCGTCGGCGCCGGCGGCCTCGGCAGCATCGTCATCCCGGCGCTTGCCGCTGCCGGTGTCGGTTCCGGTGACGGCTCGATCCACCTGGTGGACGACGACACGGTCGAGCTCAGCAACCTGCATCGGCAGACCGTCCACAGCACCGCGGACGTCGGCCGTCCGAAGGTCGACTCCGCCGCGGACCGCGCCCTCGCCGTCAACACCGATGCGACGATCCTCAGGCACCGCCTCCGCCTCGGACCCGGCGAGATCATGGGCCTCCTGGCCGACGCGGAGATCGACCTCGTCATCGACGGCAGCGACAACTTCGAGACCCGTTACCTGGTCGACGACGCCGCGACGCTCGCCGACGTCCCACTCGTCTGGGGTGCGGTCTCGCAGTACGGCGGGCAGGCTGGACTCAGCTGGTCGTCTCGCGGCCCGCGCTACCGCGACCTCTTCCCCCACCCGCCGACGGACGGTTCGGTGCTCTCCTGCGAGGCCGGCGGCGTCCTGCCCACCACGGTCGGGGTCATCGGGTCCATCATGGCCACCGAGGCGATCAAGGTGCTCACCGGGGTCGGGACCCTCTCGCTCGGCCGGGTGACGATGTTCGACGGGCTGAGCGGCGGGTTCCGCGAACTCCGGTACGAGCGCGACCCCGCGGGCGCCCGGCAGGTGTCGCTCGATGAGCATCTGCATCGGACGCCAGGAGGGGACACGGCGAGCGCCGCAGCGGCAGCCCCGCACGAGCCGCGACACGGCGGCCGCACGATCACCGCACCGCAGCTCGCGGCGAGCGACGATGAGGCCGTCCTGCTCGACGTCCGGGAGCCGTGGGAGGCGGAGATCGCCCGGTTGCCCGGTTCGACGCTGATGCCGCTCGGCTCGCTCCCCGAGACGCTCCACGGGCTCGACCCCGAGACGCCCGTGGTCGTCTACTGCCACCACGGCATCCGATCCGAGTCCGCGCTTCGCCTGCTCCTCGAGCGCGGCTACTCGGCCGTCCATCTCGAGGGCGGCATCGACGCGTGGTCGCGGCTCGTGGATCCGACCGTCCCCCGCTACTGACCGCGGCTCCGAACACCCCGTGCAGCCCCACCGACCGACCTCGACGACGGGAACCACCATGACGACGCCAGCGCCCACGAGTCGGAAGACCGTCGAGCAACACGCCTCCGACGTCGCAGCCCTCCTCGACGACGTGACCGACACAGGCGCCGAGCACGTGCCGATCGACGAGGCCGCAGCTCGGGTGACGGCGGTGGCGGTGCCGTCACCGGTCGACCTGCCGCTGTTCCGCAACTCGCAGATGGACGGCTTCGCGGTTCGGGCGGCAGACCTCACGGGCGATGAGACGCGACTGCGGGTGGTGGGCGAGATCGCCGCGCGCCCGATCGACCCCGCGCCGCTTGAGGCGGGGACCTCGGTGCGCATCATGACGGGCGCGGTCGTTCCGCCGGGTGCGGACGTCGTCGTGCCGGTCGAGGAGAGCGAGGTCGAGACGGATCCGGGCGGTGTCGAGACCGTCCTCCTCGGTCCTGCGCGCGGCGGTGGCGAGCGCCCGGTGGGGCTGTTCGTCCGGGAACGCGGGAGCGACGTCCGCGCCGGCGAGGAGCTGCTGCCGGCCGGCGTGCGCCTCGCTTCACGACACCTCGCCGTGTTGGCTGCGGCCGGAATCACGACCGTCGAGGTGCGTCGGCGGGTGCGGGTCGCGATCGTCACGACCGGTGCCGAACTCGTCGAACCCGGCGAGACGCCGACGCTCGGCCAGACCTTCGACTCCAACGGGACCGCGCTGGCGGCCGCCGTCGTCGCAGCCGGGGCCGAGGTCAACGCCCGTGCGCGCGTCGTCGACGATGCCGACGTCCTGCTCGCCCTGCTCGACGACCTCCGCGGCGAGGTCGATCTCATCCTCACCTCCGGCGGGATCTCCATGGGTGAGCACGAGGTCGTCCGTGACGTCCTCGGTCCGCTGGGTGGCTGGATCGGTTCGGTCGCGATGCAGCCCGGCGGACCACAGGCGCTCGGCGCCCACCGGGGCGTCCCGATCATCGCGTTCCCCGGCAACCCGGTGAGCACCCAGCTCTCGTTCGAGGTCTTCGTCGCTCCGGTCCTCCGCCGGGTCGCCGGGCTGCCGCAGGCGACACGCGCACCGGCCGAACTCGCGGTCGCCGTGCGTTCGGTGCCCGGCAAGCGCCAGTTCCTCCGCGGACGCCGACGAGACGATGGCCGGGTCGAACCGGTCGCGGGCCCCGGCTCGCACCTGGTCGCCGGGCTCGCGGCCTCCGACGTGCTGATCGTGATCCCGGAGGACACGCTCGAGCTCGACGCCGGTGACGCTGTGGAAGCATGGGCACTATGACCGGGCTCACACACCTCGACGACGACGGCCGCGCACGCATGGTCGATGTCGGCGACAAGGCCACGACGAAGCGGGTCGCGACGGCGACCGCGACCTTCACCACCCGACCAGACGTGATCGCGCTCGTTCAAGCGGACGGCCTGCCGAAAGCGGACGTCATCGCGACCGCTCGCATCGCGGGGATCGCGGGGGCCAAGCGGACGAGCGAGCTCATCCCGCTGTGCCACCAGCTCGCGCTGTCGTCCGTGAGCCTCGACTTCGCCTTCACCGAGGACTCCATCGTCATCACCGCGACGGCGAAGACCACCGGCCAGACCGGGGTCGAGATGGAGGCCCTGACGGCCGCGTCGATCGCCGGCCTGACCCTGCACGACATGGTCAAGGCCGTCGACCCGGCATCGGTCCTCGGCGACATCCGGCTGCTGGAGAAGTCCGGCGGCAAGCGCGGGAACTGGACGCCGGATGCGGTGGATCCGGTCGAGGCGCCGGCGGGACGAACGGTCCGCCCGCGAACCGCGGCCGTCATCGTCGCGTCGACCGCCGGCGCGGCCGGCACGCGCGAGGACCTCACGGGGCCGCGCATCTCCGCGTGGCTGTCCGAGCACGACTACGCGGTCGATGCGGTGACGGTCGTGTCCGACGCCGACGTGCACCTCGCGATCGCGGCAGCCCTGGACGCCGCGCCCGCGGTGCTCATCACAACGGGCGGCACCGGCCTCTCGCCGAGCGACCGCACCCCGGAGGCGACGCGGCCCCACCTCGACCGCGAGCTGCCCGGCATCGCGGAGGCGATCCGCACCCTCGGGTCGACCAAGATTCCGACCGCGGCGCTCAGTCGCGGACTCGCAGGGGTCTCCGGCGGCACCGTCGTGGTGAACCTGCCCGGATCGACCGGCGGCGTGAAGGACGGACTCGCGGTCCTCGACGGCCTGCTCGACCACCTCGTCGCCCAGATCGCCGGAGGTGGCGCGCATGAGTGAGTCGACGGTTCCCGAGGTCCTCGCACTCATCTCTGAGTCGCCCCTCGACGCGCATGCGATCGAGGACTTCGTCGCGGCGCCCGCCAACGGCGCCCTCGTCGCCTTCCGAGGCATCGTGCGCGACCACGACCACGGCGAGGCGGTCGACGCCCTCGACTACCGCGCCCATCCCGATGCCCAACGGTTCCTGGAGGACTGCTGCCGGACGGTTGCCGCGGAGACCGGCCTCCGAGTGGCGGCAGCGCATCGCGTCGGGTCGCTCGTCGTCGGCGACCTGGCCCTCGTGGCCGCCGTCGCCGCCGCGCACCGTGCCGAGGCCTTCGCCGCCTGCGAGCGCCTGG
Source organism: Plantibacter auratus (assembly GCF_050587365.1). Classification (NCBI taxonomy): domain Bacteria; kingdom Bacillati; phylum Actinomycetota; class Actinomycetes; order Micrococcales; family Microbacteriaceae; genus Plantibacter; species Plantibacter auratus. The sequence goes on from NZ_JBOBFV010000002.1 coordinate 834,448, forward strand.
TCGAGGAGATCAAGCGCACCGTCCCCATCTGGAAGCGCCAGCACCTGGCCGACGGCGAGACGGAGTGGGTCGGCCTGTAGCGGCCCGTCCTCGATTCGCCCCGAATGGTCGCACGCACGAAGCGTGGCCGACCATTCGGGGCGAATCGAGCTGTCAGCGTGGCAGCACGTCGTAGGTGATGCGCACGAGCCCGTCCTCGGGCGTCGCGTGGGTGCCGCGGAGTCGCAGGCGGACGTCGGCGTCGAGGTCGCCGAACAGGCGGGCGCCCGAGCCGATGAGCACCGGCGCGACCGACACGGTGATCTCGTCGACGAGGCCAGCACCGAGGAACGCCTGGATGGTCCTGCCGCCGTCGATGTAGACGCGGCCGGCCCCGGCCTCGTCGAGCAGGGCGGCCGCTTCGTCGACCGACCCGGCGACCGTGATGCGGTCGTCCCCTGCCTCGAGCGTGGTGCTCAGCACGACGACCCGCTTGCCCTCGAACGGCCACTCGCCGAAGCCGAGGACGGTGTCGTAGGTGGTGCGTCCCATCACGAGGGTGTCGATCGTCGGGAAGAACGAATCCCAGTCGAGCGCCGGGTGTCCTCCCGGCGCATCCGCGGCATGCCCCCGCGGCTCGAGCTCCGTGAGCCAGCCGAGGTCGCCGTCGGGCTTTGCGATGTAACCGTCGAGGCTCACGCCGATGAAGACACAGCCGTGCCAGGAACGTTCACGAGTCATGAGGACGATCCTGCCGTCCACCCCCGACATCGCGCATCGGGCGGGGCACGTCAACCGGTCGCCCACCGGACCGCGGCGACGTAGGGTGATCTGATGCCCGAACACGCCCCCGAAGCATCCGACCCGTTCGTCCGCGTCCGGGGAGCCAACGAGAACAACCTCCGCAACGTTGACGTCGACGTGCCGCGCGATGCGATCGTCGCCTTCACCGGGGTCTCCGGCTCGGGCAAGTCGTCGCTCGCGTTCGGCACCATCTTCACCGAGGCACAACGGCGGTACCTCGAGTCCGTCGCACCGTACGCCAGGCGGCTGATCCAGCAGGGTCATGACCCGCACGTCGACTCGATCTCAGGACTGCCACCGGCGGTCGCCCTGCAGCAGCGTCGCGGCGCCCCCAGCTCGCGCTCCAGCGTCGGCACGGTGACGACCCTCTCGAACTCGCTCCGCATGCTCTTCTCGCGCGCCGGCACCTTCCCCGAGGGGTTCACGACCCGACTCGACTCGGACGCCTTCTCCCCCAACACCGCCGTCGGCGCCTGCCCGGAGTGCCACGGCATCGGCGTCGCGCACACGGTCACCGAGGACTCCCTCGTGCCCGACCCGTCGTTGAGCATCCGCGAGGGCGCGATCGCCGCCTGGCCGGGAGCCTGGCAGGCGAAGAACCTCCGCGACATCACCATCGCCCTCGGATACGACGTCGACCGACCCTGGCGGGAGCTCGACCAGGAGGACCGCGACTGGATCCTCTTCACCGAGGAGCAGCCGGTCGTGCAGATCACGCCGCAGCGCGACCGCGTCGCGAAACCGTACAACGGCATGTTCTGGAGCGCCAAGCAGTACGTCTTCCACACCCTCTCCGACTCGAAGAGCCAGATGATGCGGAACAAGGTGCTGCAGTTCGTGCGCTCGGGTCCGTGCCCGCTCTGCCACGGCACGGGACTCCGCCGCGAGGCGCTCGCGGTCACCTTCGCCGGCCGCACGATCGCCGAGCTCAACGCCCTGCCGATGACGGAGCTCGCCGAGGTCATCCGCCCCACCACGGAGCTGACCGACGCGGCGCCCGCGCTCCCGACCACGCTGTCCGGCGAGCGCACCGACGTCGCCGTCGCCATCACGACCGACCTCCTCGCGCGCATCCGCGTGCTCACCGACCTCGGACTCGGCTACCTCGGCCTCGGACGCGTGACGACGACGCTCTCCCCCGGCGAGATGCAGCGGCTCCGGCTCGCGACCCAGCTGCGCTCCGGGCTCTTCGGCGTGGTCTACGTCCTCGACGAACCGTCAGCGGGTCTGCACCCGGCCGACGCGGAGCCCCTCCTCGAGGTGCTGGAGCAGCTGAAGCGCTCCGGCAACTCGGTCTACGTCGTCGAGCACAACATGGACGTCGTCCGGAACGCGGACTGGATCGTCGACGTCGGCCCCGGCGCGGGTGAGGGTGGCGGCGACGTGCTCTACAGCGGCGCCGTCGAGGGTCTCGCCGACGTCGAGGCGTCGGCGACCCGTCCGTTCCTCTTCCCCGACCAGCACGGTCCGGCTCCCGAGCGACGAGCACTCCGTGAGGCGCGCGACTGGCTCGAGGTGGAGGGCATCACGCTCCACAACCTCGCCGGCGTCGACGCCTCGATCCCCCTCGGGACGTTCGTGGCCGTCACCGGTGTCTCCGGTTCCGGCAAATCGACCCTCGTGAGCCGCGTCCTCCGCGACGTCGTGCGCGATCACCTGCGGGCAGACGGCCGGACGACGGACGACGTCGCAGACGATGACGACGAGGTGCCCACCGAGACCGATGCGACGGAGGGTTCCGGCCTGGCGGAGGCGACGGTGCCGGACGGACATGCCGACACGCTCACCGTCCGCCGCGTCCGAGGGCTCGAGCACGTCGACCGCCTCGTCCGGGTCGACCAGAAGCCCATCGGTCGAACGCCGCGGTCGAACCTCGCGACCTACACCGGCCTCTTCGACGCCGTCCGCGCGGCCTTCGCCGCCACGGACCTCGCCCGCGAACGCGGCTACACGGCCGGCCGCTTCTCGTTCAACGTCGCGGGAGGTCGCTGCGAGACCTGCCTCGGTGAGGGCTTCGTGTCGGTCGAGCTGCTGTTCCTCCCCGGCAGCTACGGGAAGTGCCCGACCTGTGACGGCGCTCGGTACAACGCCGAGACCCTCGAGGTCACCTACGACGGGAAGTCGATCGCAGACGTCCTCGCACTCACCGTCGAGCAGGCGGCCGAGTTCCTCACGGCCGTCCCGGCGGCGGCACGCAGCCTCCGCACCCTGCTCGAGGTCGGCCTGGGGTACCTGCGGCTCGGCCAGCCGGCCACGGAGCTGTCGGGCGGAGAGGCGCAGCGCATCAAACTCGCGACGGAACTCCAGCGGGTGCGACGCGGTCACACCCTCTACCTCCTCGACGAGCCGACGACCGGTCTCCACCCGGCCGACGTCCGTCGTCTGCTGGCGCAGCTGAACGCGCTCGTCGACTCCGGCGACACGGTCGTCGTGGTCGAGCACGAGATGGACGTCGTCGCGGCGGCCGACTGGGTGATCGACCTCGGACCGTCCGGCGGCGACGCTGGTGGACGCATCGTGTCCGCGGGCACTCCGGACACCGTCGCCGCAGACCCAGACAGCCGCACTGCGCCCTACCTGGCGAAGCGACTGGCGTTGCTCGGAGCGGCACCGTCACCGGAGGACGCGTCGGCGGGATGACGCCCCGCCTTCGCCGAGCGCCTAGCGTGGAGTCCATGCAGACGACCGATGCACGCCGTGACCTCCGCGCTCAGCGCATCGCCGTCGTCGTCTGGGCGGTCGCCGCGACGGTGATGCTGGTGCTGGCTCCCATCGAGGAACTCATCTGGGCGCCGCTCGCGATGACGGACGACTCCTACGGCCTCGAGGCGATCTACGGGGTGTTCGCGCCCACCACCCTGACCGTCGGCCTCGTCGGTGTCGCGGTCGCGTTCCTGCTCGGCCTCACAGCCATTCTGGTGTTCACCCACTTCGGATGGCGCGGCCGGCTCGGCACACACTGGGTCCAGGTCGCGACACTCGGATCCATGCTCGTCTGGCTCGGTCTCCTGGCCATGTTCGTCGCCGGCTTCGGCGTCGGAAACACCGTGTCCGACGAGATCCCGCCATACGTCGGCCGGTCGTCATCGGTCGGCGAACTGCTCCAGATGCTCGCGCTCGTGGCGTTCCTGGCGACCGTCATCGGAGCGATCTGCTCGCTCATCCTGATGTTCCGGTCGGCCGGGGTGGCCCGTCGCGCCTGGCAGGCTTCGCGATGAGCCCCTATCCGACACCTGACGTGTAAGGTCACGGAGTATGACGCAGCCCGAATCCGCGTTCCTCTCCGTGACCTACGTGAGCACCTCCGCTGCGCCGCTGACCCAGACCGCCCTCGAAGCGATCCTCCGGCAGTCCCGCGACAACAACGGACGCTCCGGCCTCACCGGCATGCTCGCCGTGCGCGGCGACGACTTCTTCCAGGTGATCGAAGGGCCTCCTACGGCCGTGCGCCACGTACTGCAGCGGTTGCGCGAGGACAACCGACACAGCGAGCTGCGGGTCCTGGTCGAAGAGGAGATCGACTACCGGCGGTTCCCGGACTGGACCATGCGCTGCGAGAACCTCGACGACTACCCGGCTGATTCGATCCCCGGCTACCGCGCGTCGCACGAGGACGAATCGGATGCACGGCGCCATCGCATCCTGGACCTCCTGCGATGGTTCCAACACCGCGCGACCCGCGCCCTCGCCGAGCGTGGTCGCTCGGCGACGTCCCCGTCCTAGCCGCCGGCGAAGGGTGGGAGGACGTCGACCCGGGCGCCGAGCGGACGGGTGTCGTCGCGACTGACGACGCCGTCGACCAGGAACGAGCCTGACGCGAGGACCTTCGCCATCGCGTCGCCGTAGCGCTCGAGCAGCACCGACTTCAGCTCGCCGACCGTCGCGACCGCCGGCAAGGACTCCTCGGGGACGCCGGCGGCCTCCTCGGCAGCGGCGAAGTAGCGCACGAGCACCTGCAGGGTCGTCGTCTCAGCCACCGATCGCTCCCATGCTCCGCTCGGGACGGACGAAGTCGGGTGACGCGATGCGGTGCCCAGCCTGCTTGTGCCACATCGCCGCGCGCCAGCGATCCGCGATCTCGACGTCCTCGACGCCCGAACGCAACATGCCCCGAAGGTCGGTCTCGTCGTCGCCGAAGAGGCAGGAGCGGATCGTCCCCTCGGCGGTGAGCCGCGTGCGGTCGCAGTCGTCGCAGAACGAGCGCGTGACCGAGGCGATGATGCCGACCGTGGCCGGGCCGCCGTCGACGAGCCACTCCTCTGCGGGAGCGGAGGGGTCCTCGCGATGCGGGGCAGTGAGCGTGAAGCGGGAGCCGAGGACGTCGAGCAACTCGGCCGCGTCGACCATGTTCTCCCGCACCCACGCCTCGTCGGCGTCGAGCGGCATCTGCTCGATGAAACGAAGACGGCAACCGTTCTCGATCGCCCAGGAGAGGAGGGCGACCGCGCCGTCGAGCGTGTCGCGCATGAGGACGGCGTTGATCTTGAGCGGCGTCAGCCCGGCGCGCTTGGCGGCCTCGATGCCGGCCAGGACGGCGGGGAGTCGGTCGCGACGCGTGAGTCGCGCGAAGTGGTCGCGGTCGACGGTGTCGAGGGAGATGTTCACGCGGGTGAGCCCGGCGGCCACGAGCTCGTCGACGCGCTTGTCGAGTCCGATGCCGTTCGTCGTCATGGAGATCGAGGCGTCGCCGGCGACCGCGGAGCTGCGGGCGATGATCTCCGCGAGGTCGGGGCGCATGAGCGGCTCGCCACCCGTGAAGCGGATGTCGTGCACCCCGAGGTCGCGGACGGCGATTTCGACGAGGCGACCGATCTCGGTGGGCGTCAGCAGGTCGTCGCGGGCGATCGCGGGGAGACCCTGCTCGGGCATGCAGTACGTGCAGCGCAGCGAGCACTTCTCCGTGATCGACACCCGGAGGTCGCGGGCGACCCTGCCGAAGCGGTCGATGAGGCCGTCGACGTCGGGGCGCCCGGCAGCGTCCGGGATGTGCCTGAGCGGCGACCCGATGCGTGGGATTCCGAGCCCGACTGTGGTCATCCCCCCAGGGTACGGGGATGGACGGCCGACTTGCCCCTCTAGAGCCGCTTCGGGGAGGAACGCCCAGCGGGCGCGCGTAGCATGACGGACATGGAGCCCCGCCGCCGCACCCTGCTCGCCGGTGCGTCCGGCGTCGTCGCAGCCGTCGCCACCCTCGGCTCGGCCGAGGCCGTCGCAGCCTTCGTCGCCCCCGCGAGCTCGCCACTGCTCGCCGTGGGTTCCCTCGTGATCGACCTCGTGCCCGGCTGGGTGAAGGACCTCGTCATCGCCCTGTTCGGCACCAACGACAAGCTCGTGCTGCTCATCGTGCTCGGCGTCCTGGTCGCGGCCCTCGCCGTCGGGATCGGGATCCTCGAGGAGCGTCGCCCGGTGGTCGGCAGCATCGCGCTCGCGCTCGTCGGTGTCGTCGCGGTCGTCGCAGCGATCACCCGCGCGGACGCGGGCCTCGACTGGGCGTTCCCGAGCGTCGTCGGTACAGCGGTCGGCATCCTCGTCCTGCGACTGCTCGTCACCCGGCTCCGCACCTGGGACGACGCGACGGTCGCGGATGAAGCCCGGCCGGTCGTCGGCGCCTCCCGGGCCGAACTCCCCCGGCGCTCCTTCCTCGTCCTGCTCGGCGGCACCGCGGTCGGCGCACTCGTCGTCGGCGTCGGCGCGCGCGTCGCCTCGGCCGGAGCGGTCGCCGTGGAGACCATCCGGAAGGCGCTCAAGCTCCCGACGGCCGCCGTCGCCGCACCGCCGGTCCCCGCCGGAGCCGAACTCGGTGTCGACGGACTCACCCCGGTCGTGTCGGCGAACGACTCCTTCTACCGGATCGACACGGCCCTCCAGGTGCCGAACATCGACCCCTCGACCTGGAGCCTCAAGATCACCGGCATGGTCGAGCAAGAGGTCGAGATCGGGTTCGAGGAACTCCTCGCCCTCCCGCTCCAGGAGTCGATCATCACGCTGACCTGCGTCTCGAACCCCGTCGGCGGCGACCTCATCGGCAACGCGCTCTGGCTCGGGTATCCGATCCGCGAGTTGCTCGCCCGCGCGAAGCCCAAGGCGGGAGCCGACATGGTCCTGTCGCGGAGCATCGACGGGTTCACCGCCGGCACTCCGCTCGAGGTGTTGCAGGACGAGGATCGCGACAGCCTCCTCGCCGTCGGGATGAACGGGCAACCGCTCCCGCTGCAGCACGGCTTCCCGGTGCGCATGGTCGTCCCGGGCCTGTACGGGTACGTCTCCGCCACGAAGTGGGTCGTCGAGCTGGAGGTGACCCGCTACGCGGACGCGCGGGCCTACTGGACCGACCGCGGCTGGTCGGAGCGCGGGCCCATCAAGACGGAGTCGCGCATCGACGTACCGCGCAATGGTGGACGTGTCGCGGCGGGGAACGTCGCGATCGCCGGCGTCGCCTGGGCGCAGCACACGGGCGTGAACCGGGTCCAGGTCCGGATCGACGACGGCGACTGGCTCGACACGACGCTCGCGACCGCCATCTCCGACGACACCTGGGTGCAGTGGGTCCTCCAGTGGGACGCCCCGGCCGGCGACCACACCATCGCCGTTCGCGCGACCGACGCCGCGGGCAAGACGCAGAGCGAGACCCCCGTCGACGTCGTCCCCGACGGCGCGGAGGGCTGGCACACCATCTCCGTCGGCGTCGACTGACCCGGGATCATCACGATTCCGAACCGGGACACCACCGTGTCACCGGTGCGGAGTATCGTCACTCGGGCACGTCCCTCACGCTCCTGTCCGGCTGCGCCGCCGACCGGAGCACTGGTCTCGCGCCAGGCCCGCTCCACCTCGTCACCCGTCCGCGCGATGCCCCGCGCCGGACACGAACCGTCTAAGGACCTCACGTGGCCCTCCTTGCCCTCGCCTTCCGACACGCCAAGCCGTACGCGGCCTGGGTGGTCGCGGTGTTCGTGCTGCAGCTCGTCTCGACGATCGCGGCCCTCTACCTCCCCAGCCTGAACGCCCAGATCATCGACCAGGGTGTCTCCCGCGGCGACACGGACTTCATCTGGTCCACCGGCATGACGATGCTGCTCGTCTGCCTCGTCCAGGTGGCCGCAGCCATCGGCGGGGTCTACTTCGGCGCCCGCACCGCCATGGCCATCGGCCGCGACCTGCGCCGGGAGTTCTACCGGAAGGTCGACTCGCTCGGCGCCCTCGAGATCGGCGGCTTCGGCAGCGCGACGCTCATCACGCGCGGCACGAACGACGTCCAGCAGGTCCAGATGCTGATCCTCATGACCCTCAACTTCATGGTGTCCGCACCGATCATGTGCGTCGGCGGCATCATCATGGCCCTCCGTGAGGACGCGGGGCTGTCCTGGCTGGTGTGGGTGTCCGTGCCGGTGCTCTTCATCATCGTCGGGTTCCTGGTCTACCTGCTCATGCCGCTGTTCCGGCAGATGCAGGACCGCATCGACGGCATCAACAGCGTGCTGCGCGAGCAGATCATCGGCATCCGCGTCGTACGCGCCTTCGTCCGCGAGCCGTTCGAGTCGGAGCGCTACAACCGTGCGAACGAGGCGCTCACGCGCGTCTCGATCAAGGTCGGCAACATCTTCGTCCTCATGTTCCCCGTCATCATGATGGTCCTGCACCTCGCGACCGCCGCCGTCCTCTGGTTCGGCGGTCAGCGGGTGGACGCCGGACAGATGCAGGTCGGTTCCCTCACCGCGTTCCTCCAGTACCTGCTCCAGATCCTCACCTCGGTGATGATGGGCGTCTTCATGGTCATGATGATCCCTCGCGCGGTCGTGTGCGCCGAACGCATCCAGAGCGTCCTCGACACCGAGCCGAGCCTCACGGTGCCGACCAGCACCGACATCCGCGTGCCGTCCGTCGGTCGCGTCGAGTTCACCGGCGTCACCTTCGGCTACCCCGGCGCGGAGCGACCGGTCCTGTCGGACGTGACGTTCACGGCGGAGCCCGGCAAGACCACCGCGATCGTCGGCTCGACCGGCTCCGGCAAGACGACGCTCCTCTCGCTCATCCCGCGCCTCTACGACCCGCAGCAGGGCCACGTCACCATCGACGGCGTCCCCGTCTCGCAGCTCACCCGGCAGCAGATCGCCGGGGTCGTCGGGATCGTGCCGCAGAAGCCGTACCTGTTCTCCGGCACGATCGCCTCGAACCTCCGGTTCGGACGTCCCGACGCCACCGACGACGAGCTGTGGAGCGCCCTCGACGTCGCGCAGGCCGAGGACTTCGTCCGCGCGAAGCCGAAGATGCTGAACGACGGCGTCGCCCAGGGCGGCACGAACGTGTCTGGCGGCCAGCGTCAGCGCCTGTGCATCGCCAGGGCCCTCGTCGCGAAGCCCCTGGTCTACCTCTTCGACGACTCGTTCTCGGCCCTCGACGTCGCCACCGACGCCCGACTCCGGGCAGCCCTCGGCGACAGCACCGCCGACGCGACCGTCATCATCGTCGCGCAGCGCATCGCGACGATCCGCGAGGCCGACCACATCATCGTCATGAACGACGGCGGCATCGTCGGCCGCGGCACCCACGACGAACTCCTGGAATCTAACGAGACGTATCGCGAGATCGTCCAATCGCAGCTCGCTGTGGAAGGGGTGGCGTGACCATGGCCCGTTCACCACGTGACAAGCGTCCCTCGCGCACCTCGAAGGACACCGCCCAGGCTCCCGAGCTGAACGCGATCGAGGCAGACGTCCTCGAGCCGGAGTTCACCCCGGGAGAGTCCGACGGCGACATGTTCGGCGGCACGCCCTCGAAGAAGGCCGAGCAGTTCTGGCCGTCCGCCAAGCGGCTCGTCGGTCTGCTCGCACCCGAGAAGGTGAAGATGAGCCTCGTCGTCGGGCTCGTCGTGCTCTCCGTCGTCCTCACGGTCATCGCCCCGAAGATCCTCGGGCTCGCGATGGACGCGATCTTCAACGGCGTCATCGGCTCGCAACTCCCGGCGGGCGTCCCGCTCGACCGGATCGTCGACGAAGCACGGGCCTCCGGCAACGACCAGTACGCCGACATGCTCGTGAAGTCCGACATCACGCCCGGCCAGGGCATCGACTTCACCCTGCTCGGCCGCCTCATCATCATCGTGCTCGCCATGTACATCGTCGCGTCGATCCTCAACTGGGCGCAGGGCTACATCCTCAACGGACTCGTCATGCGCGTGGTCTACAACCTGCGCCAGGACATCGAACGGAAGCTCAACCGCCTCCCGCTCAGCTACTTCGACACCCGCCAGCGCGGCGACCTCATGTCCCGGGTCACGAACGACGTCGACAACATCCAGACCGCCCTCCAGCAGGCGTTCTCACAACTCGTGCAGTCCGCCCTCACGGTGCTCGGCATCACGGCGATGATGTTCATCGTGTCGTGGCAGCTCGCACTCATCGCGCTGATCGCGTTGCCGCTGTCCGCGCTGATCGCCGGGGTCATCGGCTCCCGCTCGCAGAAGCTCTTCACCGCGCAGTGGAAGAACACCGGCTCGCTCAACGGGCACATCGAGGAGTCGTTCTCGGGCCTCGAGCTGGTGCGGGTCTTCGGTCGCGACAAGGAGATGCTCGCCGAGTTCGACGAGCGGAACGAGAAGCTCTACACGGCGGCGTTCGGCGCGCAGTTCGTGTCCGGCATGATCATGCCGGCGATGACCTTCGTCTCCTATCTGTCCTACGTGCTCATCGCCGTCGTGGGCGGCCTCCGGGTCGCCTCCGGGCAGATGACCCTCGGCGACGCGACGGCGTTCATCCAGTACTCCCGCGAGTTCTCGCAGCCGCTCGGCCAGATCGCGGGCATGGCCAACCAGTTGCAGTCGGGTGTCGCGTCCGCCGAGCGCACCTTCGAGCTGCTCGACGCCGAGGAGCAGGACCCGGAGACGGCGACGGCGCACCTGCCCGAGCACACCGACGGCCACGTCGAGTTCGACGGCGTCTCCTTCAGCTACGACCCCGAGAAGCCACTCATCGAGGACCTCTCCTTCTCCGCGCAGCCGGGTCAGACCGTCGCGATCGTCGGCCCGACCGGGGCCGGGAAGACGACCCTCGTGAACCTCGTCATGCGGTTCTACGAGCTCACCGGCGGACGCATCCTCCTCGACGGGGTCGACGTCACGGCGCTGACGCGTGCCGAGCTGCGATCGCAGGTCGGGATGGTGCTCCAGGACGCGTGGCTCTTCGAGGGCACCATCCGCGAGAACATCCGGTACGGCCGACTCGACGCGAGCGACGCGGAGGTCGTCGAGGCCGCTGAGGCGACGATGGTCGACCGCTTCGTGCGGCAGCTGCCCGACGGGTACGACACCGTCCTCGACGCGGACGGCGGCAGCGTCTCGGCCGGTGAGCGCCAGCTCATCACCATCGCCCGCGCGTTCATCGCGAAGCCGAAGCTCCTCATCCTCGACGAGGCGACGTCCTCAGTCGACACGCGGACCGAGCTGCTGGTGCAGCACGCGATGGCGGCGCTGCGGTCCGACCGCACCTCGTTCGTCATCGCCCACCGCTTGTCGACCATCCGCGACGCGGACACGATCCTCGTGATGGAGAACGGCCGGATCGTGGAGCAGGGCTCGCACGCGCAGCTCCTCGAGGTCGACGGCGCGTACGCCGAGCTCTACCGCACGCAGTTCCGCGGTGGCGAGGAGCAGTCGGCGATCGACGAGGCAGCCGTAGCCAGCGGTTCCGACACGGCGCACGCACCGCGCAGCTGATCCGACACCGACGCCACGACCGGCGGGCGCTCGATTCCCGGGCGCCCGCCGGTCGGTTCAGCTGAGGGTGGTCGACCGCCAGGTGCCCTGATCGTTCACCCACAGTCGTCCGTTCCCCACGAGGATGTCGCCGGAGCGACCGCCGTACGGACGCGCGAGCCCCATGTGCCGCGTGGAGAGGTAGCTCGTGTTCGGCTGCGCGTTCGCGTGCGCCGTGTTGTTCGACTCCCAACGGTTGCCCTGCACCACCGAATGCCCGGTCGTGCCGAAGGTGTCGAGGCCGTACTCGCACTCGCGCGCGGTGTTGCCGATGATCGTCGCGCCACCGGTGCAGTTGCTCACGGCGACCGCGACGCGGATGCGGTCGATGCGGTTGCCCATGACCACGATCGAGCCGGCACCCTGGTGGAGCACCCCGAACCCGTTGGAGGTCGCCGCCCCGGTGATGGAGTTGTCGGAGACCACCGCATCCTCGGCGAGGTACGACACGACACCGCCCACCGAGCCGGATGCGAGCGTGACGGCGACGCGGTTGCCGGAGACGACGGGTTGCCTGGTCCGATCGAGCGCGATCCCGATCGGGCAGGTACCGGCGGCGATGCGGACCACGTTGTCGGTGATGAGCGCGTCGACGGCGCCGATGACGGTGGTCGAACCGCGGGGCGGTGTCGCCGCCTGGGCCATGATGCCCGCGGCCGCGACGCCGCGGATCTCGATGACGTTCCCGGAGACCACGGTTCCCTGCGCGTCGCGGTAGATCATGACCGGGCAGCGCTTCGGCCCCCAGGCCGACCCCTGGTCGTCGTCGGCCGTCCGCGTCCAGCGCACCGTGTTCGCGACCAGGGCGACCGATCGGGTGTCGATGACGGCGAGTCCCCACCAGGTCGCGTCGGACACGGTGTTGCCGGTCACGACGGTGTGGGCCATGCCTTCCACGGCGATGGATCGGCGGAACGGCCCGGTGACGACGTTGCCCTCGATCGTGACCATCGAGTCGGCCCAGGACCCGGGATCGACCGCGTAGTCGGGCAGGTTCTCGGCATGGATGCCGACCCGTGCGTCGGTGCCGGGGGCAGCCGAGACGATGTTGCCGATGACCGCCGAACGCGCACCCCAGACGGTGATGCCGTCGCCGCGGTCCTCGCCCGCGGACGAGGCGGAGCCTCGCCCTCCGCCCGAGCCGACGACGTTCAGGACATGGCACGCGGAGATGACGACGCCCTCGAACTCGCCTGACGGTTGCACGGCGATGCCGTTCTGGAACCCGTCGACGGTGACGCCGTCGATCAGGACGTCGCTCGCCCAGATGCTGATCCCGGTGTTGCGCTCACCCGTGCTCGACGCCGGCGGGCCCGCGTAGCTGACCCGGACACCGGTCACCGAGCTGCCCGACACGATGAGCTTCAGCGCCGGGGCCGCCTCGACACCTCCGACGAACCGCAGCTCGCCGCGCCCGCGGAGATGGACGCGACGGTCGATCCGGATCGTCGCGTCCACGGCGATGACGTCGCCGCCGCGGACGATCACTGTGCTGCCGGCCGGGACGGCCGCGAACCAGGCGAGGACCGCGGTGGTGCTGACGGAGGCGCCGGTCGGATCGATCCCGGGACCTTCGAGCACGAGTCCGATGGGCGGGGCGGCCTGGGTGTCCGCACTCCCGGTCGGTGGTGATGACGGGGCCTCGTGGTCGGGATCGGGATCGGGATCGGGATCGAGGGCCGTCGGTTCAGGTTCCGGGATCGGTTCGGGTTCCGCTCCGGTCCCCCGCCCCCGAGCTGTTCCGTCGCGCCATGATGTCTTGTCCACAATCCACACCGTACAGAAGCATGAGGTGCAGAAGCATCCTAGAGTTGAAGTCCGGCGTGATCACCGCCGTCCGATCACTCAGGAGCACCATGCCGTCACCGGAGAACCGCGCGACCGGGCCGGGCCGCCGACCGGCACCCCGCGTCGACCACACCGCCTTCGCCGGAGCCCGCGCCATCGCCGCCTGGTGGGTGGTGTTCTCGCACTCCGCGGACTGGCTGTTCTCCATCCTCCCCGAGCTCTCGTGGCTCGCCCCGATGGCCCACACCGGACTCGCCGTGGACGTCTTCTTCGTCCTGAGCGGGTACACGATCGCCCGGGCCTACCTGGATCGACGCTGGACCTGGCCCGCCTACGGTCGCTTCCTCCGGAACCGCGTGGCGCGCCTCTACCCGGCACACGTGGCCGTGCTCCTCGCCTTCGCACTGCTCTGCGTCGGCGGGGCGATGGTCGGTGTCCCAACGGACGACGGGGCGTTCCCGCCCATCGGCCTCCTCGCCGAACTCACGCTCACCCGCGCGTGGTTCGGCGACGCACTGTGGTGGAACCCGCCCGCATGGTCACTGTCGGCCCAGTTCCTCGCGTTCATCCTGTTCCCGGCGATCGCCCTCGCCTTCCGCGGCCGGGTGCGCGGCCCGGTCCCGGTGGTCACCCTGTCGATCGTGCTCGTCAGCGCTACGACGATCGCCGCCGCCCTCGCCCCGTCGGCCATGAACGGTATGGCGACCCCGGCCCTCCGTGTGCTGTGCTGTTTCGCGCTCGGCATCTGTCTGGCGGAGTGGACGGCAGCCCTGCCGGTCACCCGGCGAGCGGCGTGGGTCGCTGCAGGAGGTGCCGCCGGCCTGGTGGTGGCGGCGATCGCACTCGAACCCGGAGCACCGCGCGCCTGGGCGGCGATCACCTTCGCGGGGATCGTCGTCGGAGGCCTGGCGGTCGCGAGTCCGCGCTCCACCGCGGGGCTGCGCAGCCGCCCCGCGCGCTTCCTGGGGCAGCTCTCGTTCTCCACGTACCTCGTGCACGTCTTCGTGCTCATCCTGCTGGCGAAGGCGATCACGCCGAGCGCCGTCGACGGCATGCCGCTCCTCCTCCGTGCTCCGATCATCCTGACCTGGTTCGGCTCGATCCTCGCCGCATCGTGGCTGCTCCACACGCTCGTGGAGGTGCCGTGGCATCGGAGACTCGCAGCACCGCGCACGAGCCGGGCCGTCCACGCCGACGGATCGGCGACCGGCTCTTAGGCGTTCGTGCCCGACAGCGGACCCCGCGCCGACCGAACGCCCTGCGCGATGCGCTCGGGGAGCCGCAACGCGGCGCTGACGAAGGCGAGCACCGCCACGGCGAGCGACACCCAGAGCACGGACCAGGCGGCATCAGTGGGCGGGCCCAGCAGCAGCGACGCCGCCGCGTCTCCGACGCCGCCGGGGATCGCGACCGACACCGCGAACACGAGGGCGAGCCGGGCAGCGCCGAGCAGGATGAGCGTCAGGCCCGCAGCGAGCAGGACGCTGATCGCGGCTCCGGCCACGGTCCGGCTCGGGTTGCGGCGCCCCAGCCAGAGCAGGATCACCCCGAGTGCGAGGAGCCCGATCGCGAGCCAGGGCGACCAACCCGCCGCCGTCTCGATCACCTGGATTCCACTGAGTACCGGCGCGACCTGCGCCGCCGGGACGACGTCGACCACGCGGTCGACGTCCGGGATGGCGGCCGCGAATCCGAACCCCGCGTCGACCAGCCACGTGCGGGTCGCGGAGACGATCGGACCCAACTGCACGCCCAGGCCCTGCTCGGCCGAGACGTCGATGACCGCTCCCTGGGAACCGGAGACGCGCGCGACGAGCTGCTCATGCGTGACGCGGAGGGCTTCGGTCCAGGCGGTCGCGAACGCGGGCGAGGCCGCGAACTCGGCGACGTTCCGACGCAGGACCTCGCGCAGCGCATCCGCGGTGTCGCCACCGATCGCGCCGAGCACCTCCGAGATCGCCGGCGGGAGCGAGAGGGTCGCCGCGAGGTCGGCCGGTACTGCAGCCGCCGCATCGAGGTCGACCTGACTCTCCAGCGCGGCGAGCGCCTGGTCCCCCACGAAGGCTTGGACGGCGGGGTCCGTGGCCAGCGGGGCGAGGGTGTCGACGAACGCGTCGGTGTCGCGGAGCATCGTGTCCGCCCAGGTGCTGACGAGGGCGACCGGGATCAACAGGGCACCGATCACGATCGCGACCGTGCCGAAGAAGCCCCATGCGCCCGCTCCACGTCGGATCGGCTGCTCGACGGCCTCCGCCCGGAGCGCGTCGAAGGTGACGAAGTCGTTGCGGGCGTCGGACGACGGGTGATCGGTCACGTGCCCGAGTCTACGAGTCGGCGCCGTCCGGGCGTCTGGATCCGCGAGACCGCGCGATCGCTTCGACCGCCGCCACCGTGGAGACGGTCACCCGTTCCGGCAACACCTCGAGCGGGAACCACCGGAGGCCGCCATGCTTCTCCGGCTCTCGGAGTTCAGGCTCACCGACGGTGTCCTCCGCGAGGTACACCGGCGAGATCCAGTGCTGCTGCAGCGCCTCCTCGAAATGGTCGACGACGCACAACAGCTCGATCGAGCCGAGCTCGAGCCCGGTCTCCTCCAGTGCCTCGCGACGGACGGCGTCTTCGAGGCGTTCCATCCAATCGACCTTCCCGCCGGGGATGCCCCAGGATCCGGCCTCGGGCTCGCGGAGGCGCTCGAGTAGGAGGATCCGACCCTCGCGGACGATCGCGACGCCGCACCCGGAGCGCGGGTGCGACACGGGCTCTTCAGCGGGCAGAAGCGCGGTTGACGACACGTGCTCACGCTACTCGACGCCGCACCGACTCGGCCGTGAACGATCACGGTACGCTTGCTCCCGGCACCACGACGATTCGATGATGAAAGCGCAGACCATGCCCTACGAAGCAGCCGAAACCCGTTACGACGACATGACCTACCGCCGCGTGGGCCGCAGCGGACTGCGCCTCCCCGCACTGTCCCTCGGTCTCTGGCACAACTTCGGCGAAGGCCGCAGCATCGAGGTCCAGCGGGCCATCGTGCGCCGCGCCTTCGACCTCGGGATCACCCACTTCGACCTCGCCAACAACTACGGCCCGCCCGCGGGTTCCGCCGAGACCGCCTTCGGTCGCATCTTCGCCGAGGACCTCGCGGCCCACCGTGACGAGATCATCATCACCTCGAAGGCCGGCTACTCCATGTGGCAGGGGCCCTACGGCGAGTGGGGCTCGCGCAAGACCATGCTGTCCTCGCTCGACCAGAGCCTCGGCCGTATCGGCGTCGAGTACGTCGACGTCTTCTACTCGCACCGGCCCGACCCGGAGACCCCGATCGAGGAGACGATGGGTGCGCTCGCGACGGCGGTCAAGCAGGGCAAGGCGCTGTACGCCGGCATCTCGAACTACTCCCCCGAGCAGACCATCGCCGCGGCGGCCGCGCTTCGTGAGCACGGTGTCCCGCTGCTCGTGCACCAGCCCCGCTACTCGATGTTCTCCCGCGAGGTCGAGGACGGTCTGCTCGACACCCTCGACGACCTCGGTCTCGGTGCCGTCGTCTTCAGCCCCCTCGCGCAGGGCATGCTGACCGACCGCTACCTCGGTGGGACGGTTCCGTCGGACTCGCGTGCGGCGACGAGCCACTTCCTCAACGAGGAATCGATCACGGACACCTATCTCCAGCGCGCCCGCGGTCTGCAGACGATCGCCGAGGAACGCGGCCAGACGCTCGCGCAGCTGGCGCTCTCGTGGGTGCTGCGCCGCGACACGGTCACGTCGGCGATCATCGGTGCCAGCTCGGTCGAGCAGCTCGAGGGCAACTACGCGGCGATCCACCGCCTGGACTTCGACGACGCCGAACTCGCGCGCATCGACGAGTTCGCCGTCCACGGCACCCTCCGCTGACGCCACAACCCCTCCCTGACCCCTTCACCTAGTCCCTCACTCAGGAGAGCTCCGGCGCGTCGCCCCCGCACCCACCCGACCCGCCGGAGTTCTCCTGAGACAGGTTCACAACTCAGGAGGATGTCGGCGCGTCGCGCAGAACGCCCCGGTGTGTCGGAATGACACGCCGGGGCGTTCCTGCGTCGCGCAGCCGAGCAGACGAAGCCCTACTCCGGCGGATGCTTGCGGCGTCTGGTTGCGATATTGCTCCCCAGCCAGAGCAGCCCGTAGCCGAGCGAGGTCCCGAGCAACACTGGAACCATGTCACTTGGGACGTCTGACCAAGTACGAGTACCAAGCAGCGCTTGCACCAGCAAGCCGACGAAGGTGCCAAGAACCGTCAGCCCCCAAAGCAGGCCGAGGAACCAGCCGAACTGTCGCATGTTCTTCCAGTCAATCCTGGTCGAACGCAGTTTCCTGGAATGAGACATCACAGCCGCCTAGCAAGGTCGATCCCAGTCGATGCCCAAGTTTGCGCCGATGACTGCCATCGTGCAAGCGACTCCGCCCGGACCAGCTGTTGCGATACCGAGCATCGCGCAGACCCCTGCCATCCCGATGTTGAAGATCAGGTTGCCCCAGAACGATGAGGCGCACGCTGCGCGTGCGAGATTCGGGGTGTGCTCGATCGGGGTGACGATGAGGTGTCCGTCCTCGAGGACGAACTTGGCCGGCACTGTCTCCGCTCCCCGCTCCAGGGTCGGGTTCGCTGAACTCAGCAAGACCCCACCATCCTGGTCGTGGAGTACGAGGAGGCGCGCATCGGCGCTCAGGACGATGCGATCCGTAGGCTCCATCGAAACCTTGGCGCTCATCCCGCTGACGGAGGAGGTGTTCTTCTCGTCGGGGATGATCGAGCGGACAGCATCATCAGTGCCACGAATCGCAAACCCCCCATCGGACGTCGCCTCGGAGATCAGTGGCGCGGCACTCGCGTCGCTCGGAGTGAGCACAGCGGACCCACCGGAAAGCAGAGCAGCTATCGCCAACGTGGCCAGGTAGGCGCGGACTTTCATTCGATGCTTCCTTTCGTCAATGAGCACAGAGGACACCCGCGGCGCCGCCTTATCCAAGATCGAACGACCTCGGCGGATTCACACAATATATTTCAGTCGTTTACCCGAGTAAATACTTCAATGTGAAGACCCGCATGTGTCGCCGTTCTTGCGCTTGACCAACGCTCGGCTTCGCGGCGCGGCATGCAAAACGCCCCGGTGTGTCGGGATGACACGCCGGGGCGTTCCTGAGTTGCGAACCGAGCGGAGTCGGGTCAGATGAGGTCGTCCGAGAGGTGGTTCGGTGTGCCGAAGCGGTGCGCCGTGATCGAGACCGCCTGCTCCTGGAGGAACGGCAGCAGCTCGATGCGGCCGGCCTCGGTGACGTCGCCGGCGTAGATCGCGACGTCGGGGCTGCCGGAGGTCGCGTGGGCGACACCCTCGGTCGTCCCACCGATGATCCGGACACGCGCGCCGGCCTTCGTCCCGACGAGCGAGGCGGCGGTGACGTACCAGCGGTCCTCGCTCTCGACGGTGATCCCACCGGCGATGGCCTCGACGGCCGGGACGAGCTTCGGCGGCAGCGCGACGGCGGACGACACGTGCACGGTCGCGCCCGCGGTCGCACCGGCGGCGACGACGCGGAGGAGCTCCGCGACCGAACCGCCGTCCACGAGACGCACGTGGACCTCACGCGGCACGTACCGGAACACGTTGCGCTCGGCGGTCAGCTTCGAGACGTCCTTCGCGACCCCGAACTCGTCCGCCCACACGGTTGCGTCGCTCGCAACCGACCGGCGCAGGAACGCGAACTCGTCGGCGGTGAGCACCGCGTCGGCGGCACGCAGCAATGAGGCGACAGCGGGCTTCGGGCCACGGCGCTCCGCCGACCGACCGACGGTGCGCTCAGCCGTGCTCTCGGCACTCGACCACGAGCCAAGGCCGATGAGGTAGTTCGGGCCACCGGCCTTCGTCCCCGCGCCGACCGCGGACTTCTTCCAACCGCCGAACGGCTGACGCTGCACGATCGCGCCAGTGATGCCGCGGTTCACGTACAGGTTGCCGGCCTGGATGCCGTCGAGCCAGAGGCGCAGCTCGGCCGGGTTCAGGGAGTGCAGCCCGGCGGTGAGTCCGTAGTCGATCTCGTTCTGGATGGCGATGGCCTCCTCGAGGGTCTCGGCCGTCATGATCCCGAGGATCGGACCGAAGTACTCGGTGAGGTGGTACTCGGAGCCGCGGGCGACGCCGGCACGCACGCCGGGGCTCCACAGCTTGCCGCTGTCGTCGAGCTGCTTCGGCTCGACCAGCCACGACTCACCGGAGCCGAGGGTCGTCAGGCCGCTGAGCAGCTTGCCCTTCGCCGGCTCGATGATCGGACCCATCTGCGTGGTCGGGTCGACCGGGTAGCCGACCTTGAGCGACGTGACGGCGTCGACGAGCTGGTGACGGAAGCGGCGCGAGGACGCGACGGAACCGACGAGGATCACGAGCGACGCGGCCGAGCACTTCTGGCCGGCGTGACCGAAGGCCGACGCGACGACGTCCTTCACCGCGAGGTCGAGGTCGGCGCTCGGGGTGACGATGATCGCGTTCTTGCCGGACGTCTCGGCGAGGAGCGGCAGCTCGGGACGGAAGGAGCGGAACAGCTCCGCCGTCTCGTAGCCACCGGTGAGGATGACGCGCTCCACCGCCGGGTGGGCGACCAGGCGCTCTCCGAGCGAGTTGTCGGCCAGCTGCGCGAAGCGGAGCACCTCGCGCGGCACACCGGCCTCCCACAGCGCCTCGATCATGACCGCGCCGCTGCGGCGAGCCTGACGGGCGGGCTTGATGATGACGGGCGACCCGGCGGCGAGCGCCGCGAGGGTCGAGCCGGCGGGGATGGCGACGGGGAAGTTCCACGGCGGGGTGACGACGGTGAGCTTCGCGGGGGTGAAGGTCGCGCCGTCCACGTGGTCGAGCTCGCGGGCGCGCTCGGCGTAGTAGTGGGCGAAGTCGATCGCCTCGGACACCTCGGGGTCGGACTGGTCGAGGGTCTTGCCGGTCTCCGACGCCATGACCTCCATGAGGTCGGCACGACGCTGCTCGAGGACGTCGCCGGCGCGGTGCAGGATGACCGCACGCTCGGCGCCGGAGAGCGAGCCCCACGAGGCGCCCGCTGCGGTCGCTCCGTCGATGACGGCGTCGAGGGCTTCGACGCTGTCGAGGATGGACGCGGCGACGGTGTCGTTCCCGAGCCGCGACTCGGTGACGCGGGTGAGGATGTCGCGTCCCCAGACCCGGTTCGCGGGGAGCGAGGGGTCGGTGTCGGGGGTGTTCTCGAACGCGTCGACCGGGGACGCCTCGGCGGGCTTCGTGCGGTCCTGCTGCCGGTTCGGCGCGGGGACGGTGGTGTCCAGCTCCGCGAGCGACGCGAGGAACCGCTGCTCCTCACGGGCGAAGAGGGTCTCGTTCTCGCTCAACTCGAACACGGCGGACATGAAGTTGTCCTGGCTCGCGCCCTCCTCCAGGCGGCGGATGAGGTAAGCGATGGCGACGTCGAACTCCTGCGGGTGCACGACCGGCGTATAGAGCAGGAGCTCGCCGACGTCGCGCTTCACGGCCTCGGCCTGGCCCTGAGCCATGCCGAGCAGCATCTCGAACTCGACGCCGCGCTCGACACCACGCTGCTTGGCGAGCAGCCAGGCGAAGGCGATGTCGAAGAGGTTGTGGCCCGCGACGCCGATGCGCACGTTGTCGATGCGGTCGGGGTGCAGGGCGTATTCGACGACGCGCTTGTAGTTGGTGTCGGAGTCCTGCTTGGTGGACCAGGTGGCGAGCGGCCAGTCGTGG
Source organism: Plantibacter auratus (assembly GCF_050587365.1). Taxonomy (NCBI): domain Bacteria; kingdom Bacillati; phylum Actinomycetota; class Actinomycetes; order Micrococcales; family Microbacteriaceae; genus Plantibacter; species Plantibacter auratus. The sequence goes on from NZ_JBOBFV010000002.1 coordinate 855,526, forward strand.
AGCGACGACTCGACCTGCTCCATGGGGAGGTTCGCACCCTTGACGATGCGCACCTTGATGCCGGCACCACCGGCGGCACGGCGACCGGCCGACCACTCCTGCAGGCGGATCATCGCGGACAGGGCGTCGGGCAGGTAGGCCTGCAGGACGATGCCGGCCTCGAGATCGCGGAACTGCGGGAGGTCGAGGAGCTTGGTGAAGACCGCGATGGTGAGGTCGAGATCCTTGTACTCCTCCATGTCGAGGTTGATGAACTTCGCAGGTGTGGCTTTGGCGGCACGCTCGAACAGCGGGGTGAGGCTCGTGACGACGTGCTCGACGGCTTCGTCGAACGCCCAGACCGAGTGGGGGCTCACAGTCGAGGAGACCTTGATGGAGACGTAGTCGACGTCGGGGCGCGCGAGCAGCTTGTGGGTGCCCTCGAGACGACGTGCCGCCTCACCCGTACCGAGGACGGCCTCGCCGAGCAGGTTGACGTTGAGTCGGGTGCCGGGCGTCTTGATCTTCGCGATCGCGGGGCCGAGCTTCTTGTCGGTGGCGTCGACGACGAGGTGGCCGACCATGTTGCGGAGCACCTTACGGGAGATCGGGATGACGACGCCGGGCAGGATCGGGGCGAACGCACCGCCGCAGCGGACGGCGGCCTTCAAGTACCAGGGGAGGAACGCGGGCACCTTCGGGGCGATCGTCTGCAGGGTGCGGGCCGCGACGCGGAGGTCCTCCGGACGCACGACGCCGTCGACGAAGCCGACCGTGAACTCGAGGCCGGTCGGATCCTTCAACACACCGGCGAGCTGCTGCGCGGAGGCGTCGGCGGGGATCGTCGAGGCCGTCTGGAGCCAGCGGCGGACGAGGGCGATGGCCTCGGTGGCGAGGGCGTCGCGGTCGAGCTGCTGCGTCGATGCAAGAGTGTCGGTCATGGTGCCAGTATCGGCGTCGAGACCAATAAGATACAGCGAAGGTTTTCGAACAATATTCATCGGTTGAGCCGATGGTTTTGGAGGGCATCGTGCTGGACGTCCGACGGCTCCGCCTCCTGCGCGAACTCAAGATCCGCGGGACGATCGCCGAGGTCGCTTCCGCCCTCAACTTCAGCCCCTCCTCGGTGTCGCAGCAGCTCTCCGTCCTCGAGCAGGAGACCGGCGTCGAGCTCCTGCGGAAGGTCGGTCGACGGGTGCAGCTCACCCCGCAGGCCGAGATCCTCGTGGGGCACACGGACGCACTCCTCGACACGCTCGAGCGCGCCGAGGCCGACCTCGGGGCGTCCCTCACGACCGTGTCGGGCACCATCCGCGTCGCGGTGTTCCAGTCGGCGGCACTCGCACTCATGCCGGCGGCCCTGAGCGCCATGCGCCGCGACCACCCGGACGTCCGCGTCGAGATGGTGCAACACGAACCGGAGACGGCACTGGCCGAGACCTGGGCGCGCGACTTCGACGTCGTCGTCGCGGAGCAGTACCCCGCCCACGCCGCCCCGCGGCACCCCGGACTCGACCGCCGTCAGCTCGCCACCGACCCGATCCGACTCGCGTGCCCGCCGGTCGCGAACGAGATCCACCCCGTGCTGCGCATCGAGGATGCGGCCGACCTCCCGTGGGTCATGGAGCCGCACGGAGCGGCGTCACGCCACTTCGCCGAGCAGTTGTGCCGCCGCGCGGGGTTCGAGCCCGACGTCCGCTACCAGACCGCCGACCTCCAGGCGCAGATCCGGTTGATCGAGTCCGGCAACGCGGTCGCCCTCATCCCCGACCTCCAGTGGGCGGGCGAGCCGGCCAGCTGTCGCCTCGTCGACCTGCCCGACCTCCCGCGACGCACCATCTTCACCTCCGCGCGCGAGGCCGGCGTCACCCGCCCGGCGATCGTCGCCTTCCGCGCCGCCCTCGAGGCCGCGGCGGCCTGACCCATCCCCGGTCCCTGAGCCTGTCGAAGGGCGGTCCCTGAGGAACACCCGCCGGTCCCTGAGTAACACCGGCCGGTCCCTTCGACAGGCTCAGGGACCGAATGCAAGGGGGGTGCGCCTCCCAGCCGCCGATGCTTGGGTTGAACTTCCGCATTCCTCCGAAGGAGCACCCGCATGACCGACACCACCACCCGTCCAGCAACCGCCGCCGGCACCTTCTCGCTCGGCGGCGACCTCACCGTCAACCGACTGGGCTACGGCACGATGCAGCTGACCGGCGAGGGCGTCTGGGGCGAGCCCGACGACCGCGACGGCGCCATCCGCCTGATCAAGCGCGCCGCCGAGCTCGGCGTGAACTTCTTCGACAGCGCCGACGCCTACGGTCCGGACGTCACCGACACCCTCCTCCGCGAGGCGCTGCACCCCTACGACGACATCGTGATCGCGACGAAGGTCGGCCAGACGCGACAGGGTCCCGGCGAGTGGACGCCCACCGGCGTGCCCGCCTACCTCCGCCAGCAGGTCGAGCTCGGCCTCCGCCGTCTCGCCGTCGACCGCATCGACCTCCTGCAGTTGCACCGGATCGACCCGACCGTGCCGTTCGAGGACCAGATCGGCGAACTGCGCAAGCTGCAGGACGAGGGCAAGATCCGACACATCGGCCTCAGCCAGGTCAGCGTCGCCGAGGTCGAGGCGGCCCAGCAGATCGCTCCGATCGCGTCGGTGCAGAACCTCTACAACCTGACCGACCGCTCCTCGGAGGACCTCCTCGACTGGTCGACCGAGCACGGCGTCGCCTTCATCCCGTGGTTCCCGCTGGCGACCGGCGCCCTCAGCAAGGAGGACGGCCCGCTCACGCAGCTCGCCGAGCGACACGACGCGACCCCGTCGCAGCTCGCGCTGGCCTGGCTGCTCAAGCGCTCGCCCGCCATGCTCCCAATCCCGGGGACGTCGAGCATCGAGCACCTCGAGGACAACCTGCAGGGTGCGACGATCGAGCTCACCGACGACGAGTTCGAGGAGCTGTCCGCCGTCTCGGAGTAGTACTCCCACCACCCTTCGACAGGCTCAGGGACCGCACCGTTGGTCACTGAGCGGCCACCCGGTCACTGAGCTTGTCGAAGTGCGGCGCAGCTCAGGACCTGGCCACCGGGTCAGTCGACGAGGCCGAGAGCGACGGGGCTGCATCGCGTTCTGCAGACAGGCCGAGGTCGAAGACCCGGTCGCATCGGTCGGCGACCCGCCGATCGTGAGTGACCACCAGCAGTGTCTTGCCGTAGTCCTGCTGTAGCGAGAGCATTTCAGCGACTGCGACATCCGCCAGAGCGTCATCGAGGGCTCCCGTCGGCTCGTCCGCGAGGATGAGCTCTCCCGGCTTCACGAGGCAACGAGCGAGCGCGACGCGCTGACGCTCTCCCCCGGACAGCGTCATGACCCGGTCATGCGCGACCTGCCGGAGACCGAGCCGGCTGAGTATCTCCATGATCTGCTGCTCCTTCGCTCGTCGGCCGAGTCTCACAGCATGAAGACCGATCAGGACGTTCTCGAAGGCCGTCGAAGCACCGATCAGCGCGAACGACTGGAAGAGGTAGTTGATGTGGTCGCGGCGCAGATGCGACGCCGCGCGGCTGTTGATCCGTGGAAGGGGTGCGCCGCGGAACCGCACTTCGCCGCCGCTGCACTCGTCGAGGAGCCCTGCGATGTTCAACAACGTCGACTTGCCGGAACCTGACGGCCCCACGATGGCGACCGATTCGCCACGGTGGACCTCCAAGTCCACGCGGTCGAGGACGCGGCGTGAACCGTACTGCTTGTTCAGCTGGTCGATCATGAGCAGTGGTGTCACTGTGGGTCCGTCCTAGTCCTTGAGCATGATGGTCAGTTGCAGCCGCGAAAGGGTTCGCGCAAGGAACACGAACAGGATGAGTTGTGCCGCGGACATGACGGCGATCCCCAAGATCGCGCTCCGCGAAGAGGACAGCGCCGCGGCTGTCACTGCCGAGGCACAGACCACGCCGACGAGGACGAAGGCGGGCGCGAAGATGCTGCTGGATGAATACCCGAGCATCCTCTTGACGGCCATCGATTCCCGATACGTGGTCGAATACAGCCTCATCAGCGCAGTGAGCAGCAACAAGCAGAACAGACCAAGGAAGAGAATCATCACGCCGAAGAGTTGCACCACCGACTGGATGGACTTCGTGAGGCCCGCGACGAAATCGCCGACCGGGAGGAATTCGACCCGGTTGTCGTCCAGGTCGAATCTCGAGAGGTATGACTGATTCGCATAGCTCTTCGATGCGCCCCGGCTGAGCTTGACGTAACTGTTGTCCAACCCGACCGCGGCGAGGCTTTCGCTTTCGAACGGGATCATGTTCTCCGGGGTCGTCACGAGGATGACCGCGTCGGTGACCCCATTCCACCCAGCCGGGTTCGTGCTCCACGGGAACAGCGCTTCGGCGGGGTGGTAGTTCTGGAAGGTGACGATCCGGTCGTCGAAGAAGGCCGTGCGGATCGCCGGTTCGTAGGCGACGTCACTGTGCTCACCGAGCCACCCGCGGACTGCGGCTTGCGCCGATCCCGTCCAGGAATCCGGAATCAGGAAGACACGTTCGCCGGCCTCGGCACGCTCGACGAGGCTGGCGTCCACCTCGAAGCCCTGTGACGCGAGGGCGTTCGGCGAGGCCACCACATACCAGAACGGCCGCTCCGGAACGGATTGGTACACTCCCGACCACACGGCCAGCACACTCCGGTCGACATACTGGCTGTTGACGAGGCCGACGCCGCGCGCGTCGGCGATCGAGGTGTACCAGTCGTAGAAGTCGCGCTGATACTGGCCTGACTGTCCGGCGAAACTCGCCTCATCCTCACCCGCCTTCGTCTGGTACAGGATCTCCTGATCGGCCACCGCCGCCCATGATTCGCTGACCCCTGCGAGCGTTCCGGCTTCCTTCATCGGACCGTCGAGAAAGATGAACGTCGTGGTGAATCCGGCCATCGCCATCGCGTGAATACCGGCGAGCACGCCGAGCAGAATTCGCCGCGAGAAGCGTCCGGCGATCGCGTCGACCGGTTTGACCGCGACGAGCGCGAGGGCCGCGATCGCCACGCACCCGACTGGTAGGAGCACTCCGGCCACTGCGGCACTCCATGCAGCGGCGAGCATCGTCGGGTTCAGGCTGTATCCCGGCGCCATCAGTGGTACGGCGATCATCGACAGCGCAATGGTCGCAACGATCGCGACGACGACGGGCCTCAACAGCACGACGGCGAAACCCAAGCGCGATCTCCCCAGGAGGAGATGCACGCCGAGCACGCGGAACGCACGCACTGCCTCGAAGAGGAGAACGAGCAACAGCAGGAGAGCCGTGGCTATCACGAATCCGTGAAGCAGGCGGGCGCTCATCCCGCTGTCCGTCACATGACCGCGGAGCGGTGCGAGCATGCGGTCCGACGAGAGCCCCGTCGCCGATTCGAGCGAACTGAGCAACTCCGTCAACTGCTCCTCGTCGGCTCCCGAAACCCGGTAAGCACCGTTGACCGTACCCGACGTTTCCACGAGCCGCGCGAGTTGCACCACGGAGAACCGCGGCGCGAACAACAACTCCGGAACAGGGTGGATGACATCTGCCGTGTTGGCGTCGAGGCCGATCGATGCAGCGGGATCGGCCCTGGCGAGATCGGCGATCTGATCGATGTCGACCAGCGTCGTCCCGAGGAAATCTAACGTGAGCGGTGCCGGAGCATTGTCTCCGGTCATGACCCCGACGCGCATCCCGGTCAATGAGCCGTCAGCATCGGACAACTCTTGATCCACTCTCACGATGGCTACCTCGTCGGCGGTAGCGAACTCACCGAGAATGTCCAGTACGCGAGTCGTTTGCGACTCGGAAACGTCATAGAGGGAGATCTCTGTGGAACCGCGAGGATACTCATCGATCTCTCGACGAAGCAGGCTCCCTTGACCGATCACGTAGAGCACACTCATCATTGCTCCGATGACGATCACGAGCACGACGCTCGTCACTTTCGACCAAAGGGCCATGTGTGTTGCCGTCTCTCTTTCGCCGACCGCCGGTTCTCCGGACACTCTCGTGAGGACGCCCCAGACGACGGAGACCTCACGAGAGGCCGAATATGTGAACGAAGAACCTATCCTCGGGCGTTCCAGTAGGCCGTCGCCGAGCCCGTCCCGACCCACTGTTCAGCGCTCGCAAGCACTCCCGGGGCTTTCCAACCTGAGAAGGTCGTATTTGCGGTGGCGCTGTGCTCGTAGGCGCCCGACTGCACACTCGAGTAACTCGTTACCCCCCAAGAGCGACCGTGATCCCAGCTGATCGCAGACCCTTTGTAGTAAACGGTTTCCGCGTGCGCGACACCTGCTCCTCCAGCCAACAGTCCCGCAGACAGTAGCGTGACTGTGAGTGCCTTTTTGATCCTCATTGTGTGTTTCCCCTCTAACCCTTTGAGTCGAGCGCCACCGACGCTAACGCCCCGCGATCTTGTCCGCAGCCGATCCGACTATCGACACCTGAATGGCTCCTTTTGGTCGGTTCGGCTTGAGGAGTTGAGCGCAGGTCGACCCTAGCGAACAGATATTTTGCATGTCCAGTTAATATTTCAGGCTTTCCTGGTTCGCTGATATGACTGACTCACCGCCATAGCGCGAGACCCAGCGCGTGGGTCGAAAGATGGTCGAGGGTCCGTCCACGCCTCATCGCGCCACCTTGGGAGGTCAGCGATACCTCTGGAGCAGCGTCGGGTTACGGTTCGAACATGGCCTGCGTCGTAGCGCCGCCCTTCGACAGGCTCAGGGACCGGACCGTCGGTCACTGCCCTTCGAAAGGCTCAGGAACCGCACCGCCGGTCACTGAGCTTGTCGAAGTGCCGCGCAGCTCAGGGTCCGACCACCCGGCTCAGCGGAGCCGCTTCGACAGCTCGTGCGCCTGCTCCAGCAGCAGGCCACCGAGGAACGCCTGGCGCTCAGGCCGGAACCGGGACTCGATCCCGGTGAGACTGAGCGCCCAGGCGGGCTTCCCCGCCGCATCGAAGACCGCCGCGCCCATGCCCCAGCTGCCCTCGAGGATGAGCGCCGGGTTCACCGCGTACCCGCGCTCGCGCGTCTCGCGGATCCGCTCGCGCACGCGGTCGGCGGTGTGGGCCTCGCCCCATCGCTCGGTGAGGTCGGCGCGGCCCAGGTAGTCGTCGATCTCCTCGTCGCTCGAGAACGCGAGGATCGCCAGTCCCGCCGACGCGACCCCCAGCGGGAAGCGGACACCCTCGGTCAGGACGAACGACCGCACCGGAAAACTCCCCTCCTCACGCAGCAGACACACAGTCTCGAAGCCGCGACGCACCGAGAGGAAGGCACTCTCGCCGCTCTCGTGCGCGAGGATCCGCACGCTCTCCCGGGCGAGCTCGGCGACGTCGTACCGCTCCGCCGCGAGCGATCCGAGGAGGAACAGCTCCGGGCCGAGGTGCCACCGGGCGGCGCGGACGTCGTGGTCGAGGAAGCCTTCGGCGGCGAGCGAGGCGAGCAGGCGGTGCGCCGTCGGCCGGGTGAGCCCGGCGGCCGCAGCCACCGCCGAAGACGACGCACCACCGGGGTGCTCCGACACGATCTTGAGGATCCGGCTCACGCGTGAGACGACCTGGGCGCCACGCATCCCCTCAGCCACGTCGCACCGTCAGGTTGTCCACATGGTGAGCATACACCGCAGCCGGGACCACGTCATGAGTGAATCCGGGATCGGGCCCCATGCCACCTTTGACACCGCAGGACGGCTGTGACTGACTACAGGAGAGACGAGCGGCCAGTGCCACCATGTGGTCAGGTCGGCCCGCCATCCACAAGGGAGTGATATGACGAAACACTGGTCGAGCGCCGCCGAAGCGTTGCACGAGGTCGTCCGGGACGGAGCGACCATCGCGGTCGGCGGGTTCGGCCTGAGCGGCAACCCGACCGACCTCATCGAGGCCCTCCGGGACACCGGTGCCACCGACCTCACGATCGTCTCCAATAACATGGGCGTCGACGGCAAAGGCCTCGGCATCCTCCTCGAGAACCGACAGGTGCGGAAGGTCGTCGCGTCGTACGTGGGCGAGAACAAGCTCTTCGCCAAGCAGTTCCTCGACGGTGAGCTCGAGGTCGAGTTCACCCCGCAGGGCACGCTCGCCGAGCGGCTGCGCGCGGGCGGCGCCGGTATCGCCGGGTTCTACACGAAGACCGGCGTCGGCACCCCGGTCGCCGAGGGCAAGCCGACGGAGGTCTTCGACGGGGAGACCTACGTCCTCGAGCGCGGCATCGTCGCCGACGTGGCCCTCGTGCACGCGTTCCGCGCGGACCGCGAGGGCAACCTCGTCTTCCGCCACACGGCACGGAACTTCAACCCGATCGTCGCGACCGCCGGCCGGCTGACGATCGCCGAGGCCGAAGAGGTCGTCGAGGACGGCTACCTCGATCCGAACACCGTCGTCACCCCCGGCATCTTCGTCCAGCGCCTCGTCACGGCGACGCCGCGGGTGAAGGACATCGAACAGCGCACCGTCCGTCCGGCGGCCGCCACCACGACACCGGCAGGAGCCTGATCATCATGTGGACGAGAGACGACATGGCCGCGATCGCGGCGACCGAACTCCGCGACGGCGAGTACGTGAACCTCGGCATCGGCATCCCCACGCTCGTCGCGAACCACGTCCCACCCGGGGTGCACGTGACCCTCCAGAGCGAGAACGGCCTCCTCGGCATGGGTCCGTTCCCGATCGAGGGCGAGGAGGACGCCGACCTCATCAACGCCGGGAAGCAGACGGTCACGCTCCTCGAGGGCGGGAGCTACTTCGACTCGGCGATGTCGTTCGGCATGATCCGCGGCGGCCACGTGCAGCTGGCCATCCTCGGCGCACTCCAGGTCTCGGGTGCGGGCGACCTCGCGAACTGGACGATCCCGGGCAAGCTCGTCAAGGGGATGGGCGGTGCGATGGACCTCGTCGCCGGGACCCCGCGGGTGGTGGTCGTCACCGAGCACGTCGCGAAGGACGGCAGCCCGAAGATCGTCGAGCGGTGCGATCTCCCACTCACCGGTGTCGGTGTCGTCGACCGGATCATCAGCGACCGCGCCGTCTTCGATATCGTCGAGGGGGCGCTCGTCCTGCGGGCCTTCGCGCCCGACACGAGCGTCGCCGAGCTGCGCACCCTGACAGGCGCGGAGTTCTCCGTCGAACTCGACCCCACCACCACCGGCGAGGTGCCGACCGCACCCGCCACGCCTCAGGAGGCACACGCATGAGCACCGTCATCGTCGGGTACGCCCGCACCCCGTTCGTGAAGTTCAACGGGGCGTTCGCGTCCGTGCCGGCCACCGAGCTCGGCGCCCACGCCATCCGCGCGGCCCTGTCCCGGGCAGGAGTCGACGCCGCCGACGTGCAGCAGGTCATCGCCGGCCAGGTGCTGCAGGGCGCAGCCGGCCAGAACCCCGCCCGGCAGTCCGCCGTCGGGGCCGACATCCCCTTCACCGTCCCCGCCATCACCGTCAACGCCGTGTGCCTGTCCGGCATGGAGGCGATCGTCACCGGCACGCGTCTCATCGACGCCGGCGAGGTCGACGTCGTCGTCGCGCTCGGCCAGGAGTCGATGAGCCTCGCCCCGCACGCCTGGTCGGGCTCGCGCGCGGGCAAGCGCTATGGCGCCATCGAGCTGGTCGACACCCTCGATCACGACGGCCTGACCGATGCGTTCGAGCACCGGTCGATGGGGTCGTCCACCGAGGAGCGCAACGGCTCACTCGGCATCGCACGCCCGGAGCAGGACGCCTGGGCGGCCGGGTCGCACCAGCGGCTCGCGGCAGCGGCGGACGTCCAGGCCGAGGAGATCGAACCCTTCTCCGTGCCGGGGCGCAAGGGTCCGACGGTCGTGAGCGCCGATGACGGACTCCGCGCCGACACCACCGCCGAGTCGCTGGCCGGGCTGCGTCCCGCGTTCGGCGGCGAGGGCACGATCACCGCGGGCAACTCCTCCCAGATCACCGACGGAGCGGCCGCGGTCGTGCTCATGAGCGAGGAGGCGGCTGCAGCCCGGGGACTCACCCCGATCGCCCGGGTCGTCGCGCACGCGCTCGTCGCCGGACCCGATGTGAGCCTGCACGCCCAGCCGTCGAACGCGATCGTCGCCGCACTCGCAAAGACCTCCCACACGATCGGTGACCTCGCAGCGGTCGAGATCAACGAGGCGTTCGCCGCCGTGTCGGTCCACTCGACCGACGAACTGGGGGTCGATCCTGCGATCGTCAACGCGAACGGCGGCGCGATCGCCCTCGGTCACCCGATCGGCGCCTCCGGCACCCGGATCGTCGGGCACCTCGCCCGGCGCCTCGCCGCCGCCGGCTCGGGTTCGATCGGTGCCGCCGGCATCTGCGGTGGCGGCGGCCAGGGCTCCGCGATCATCCTCGAGGCCGTCTGATCCGTGAGGTGAGGCATCTGGTCGCTCCCGGGGCATCCCCGCGACAGACTGCCTCACCTCAGACGGGCTCGCCGGTGACGGTGTAGCGGAGGTGGACGACGCCGGCCTCGAAGCGACGCTCGTCGACGAGTTCCAGACGCCGCCGGAGGTTGGCCGGCAGTACACGCAAGCCGCCGCCGACGATCACCGGCGAGAGGAACAACTGCACCTCGTCGACGAGCCCCGCGGCGATCGCCTCGGCTGCGAGGTGTGGGCCGCCGACGCTGAGGTCGCGGTCCGATTCCGCTTTCCACCGGCGCACGGCCTCCGGATCGAACGATCGCTCGAGCGTCGTCCGGGCCGTCGAGACCGCGTCGAGCGACGTCGAGTACACGACCTTGTCGGCAGCGAGCCACAGAGCCGCGAAGTCCGCGATCTCGCGGGGCTCGTCCGGCAGCTCGTCCGCCGTCTCCCAGAACGTCATGATCTCGTACATCCGTCGGCCGAACAGGTAGGTGCCGATCGGCCGGGAGAGCTCGTTCACGAAGGCGTGCACCTCGGCGTCCGGTGCGCTCCAGTCGAAGTGGCCCTCCTCATCGGCGAGGTAGCCGTCGAGCGAGCTGATCGCCGAGTAGATGAGCCTGCCCATGTGTCCTCCGTCGCCAGTGCCGGTACGCGAGAGGCTAGGCCGCAGAGGCGACCGCCCACAAGGGGTGGCTCCGGCACCGACGGTCAGGCGGGTGGGATGACGAGCGTCGCGAAGGAGTCTGCCGGCAGGGTCGGCGTGATGACGTCGTCGCCCACTACGATCTGCACGGGGAGCGGTTCGCCGAGGTCGTTCTGCATCACGAGCACGACGCCGCCGTCCGGGTTGCGGAAGGCGAGCAGGTTCTCGTGCCCGGTCCAGCTCATCGTCGCGAGCCGCTGTGCCCCCGGCTGCAGGAAGTGCCCCAGGTGCCGCATGAGGAAGTACTCGTGCGTGTAACGGAAGGTCCGGGTCTCGGGATCCACCACGACGAGCGAGTTCTGCGCCCAGCCCCAGCGGCTGACCCCGCCCTCGGTGAGCGCGAGGTTCCAGTACGTGTAGGCCTGCGCGCCGTTCGTGAAGAAGTGGCGCATGAGTCCCCAGGTGTGTCGCACGAAGCGCCAGTCGTTCCGTCCGTCGCCGCACTCCTGCTCGGTCTGGTAGAGCGCGAGGTCGGGGTGGGCGTGATGCACGGCGGCGATCGCGCCCTTGCCGGCCCACTGGAATCCGACTCCGGCGACCCACGGGCCGGCCGCCGGATCCCGGAGCACGGTCTCGATCTGCGCGTCGTGAGGCCGCTCCTGCGTGCCGAGGAAGACCCGCACTCCGAGACGGTCCATCTCCGGGCCGAGGACGGCGATGAACCGCGCGAGCCCCTCGGCCGTCCACACGCAGCTCGGGAACACCTGCGCCGAATTGAACTCGTTCTGCGGCATGACCATCTCGACGCGGATGCCCTCCTCGCCGTAGGCCTCGACGAAGCGGGCGAAGTACCGGGCGTAGGTCTCGAGGTAGCGGTCTTCGAGGATGAACAGATCGGTCCCCTCGGAGCCCAGCTGGTCGTCACGGATGCCGTTGTCGACGCCGGACCCCGGCCAGGGGCGCGCGGCCGCGTAGTGCCCGTTCGTCTTCATCCAGGTGGGCGGGCTCCACGGCGACGCCCAGAGACGCAGGTCGCCCCGGTACCGCTGCGCCGCCTGGATGAAGGGGACGAGCGTCGCACGGTCGTGGTCGATGCTGAAGTGCTCGAGGTCGAAGTCGCCGTCGACCTCGTCGTAGGAGTACCAGTCGGTGGAGAAGTCGTTGGCGCCGACGGGCATGCGGCAGAGCGAGAGGTTCAGTCCCGCGCCCGGCGTGAAGAGGTCGGACAGGATGCCCTCGCGGTCCTCCTCAGAGAGGAGCCCGAGCGCCGTCCAGCCGAGTTCGTTGAAGCACCCGCCGATGCCGTCGACGGTCTGCCGGGGGTTCATCACGTCGACCATGACGTTCGGCATCCCCGCGAGTCGTCCGAACCCGAGCGGCTCCTGCTCCTGCCAGGGTGCGTCCTGGGTGGTCACGACCCAGGTGACCGACCGCGCCGATGCCGTGGTGCCCCCGCTGGCGGCGGGACTGCTGGCGGGACTGCTGCTCGTCATCGAGTGCCTTTCGACGGGGGTCCTCCGTGGACCGCGACCGGTGCTCCCACCAGTATGTTGCAGAACCCGCGAAAACCGAAGAGCAGTCGCCATTCACCATCGGACGCGGCGCACAGCAGGGCTCACCCGAGCGGCGCACACGGGACACCCCGCTGGTATGCCGTTCGCAGGCGGTCGTACACTCGATGGATGGCCGATTCCACGACGGTCCGGGAGCCGCAACCCGGAGGAGACCTCCCCGACGCCCGCGGGCGCACCGGCCTGCACCGGACCGGTCTCGACCTCACCGGCAACCCGCGCGTCCAGGTGACCGACGTGGAACTGGTCGCCGCCGCCTGGCACGTCCTCCGCCGGACGACCCTGCGGGTCCAGGACCGCTCAGGCGCATGGTCGACGCAGCAGCGCGAGACCTACGACCGCGGCAACGGCGCGACCATCCTGCTCTACCACGGTGACTCCCGGAAGGTCCTGCTCACCAGGCAGTTCCGCTACCCGGCGTACGTCAATGGACACCCGACCGGCGAGCTCATCGAGACCGCCGCCGGCCTGCTCGACGACGACGATCCTGAGACGGCGGTCGCCCGTGAGGCCCGCGAGGAGACCGGGTTCGCGGTCGAGGCCGTCCAGCATGTGTTCGACGCCTTCATGAGCCCCGGCTCCGTGACCGAGCGCCTGCACTTCTACGCGGCCGAGTACGACCCCGCCGCGCGTCGCGGCGACTGGGGCGGGCTCGCCGAGGAGGGCGAGGAGATCGAACTCCTCGAACTCGACATCGACGACGCGATCGCGCGCATCGGCGACGACATCATCGACGCGAAGACCATCATGCTGCTGCAGTGGGCGAGGCTCTCCGGCCCGTTCGCGACGGCACCGACGCCTGTTCCGCCTGCACCACCCGCACGCTAGTACCGCCGAGACTCCCGGACCCCGAGCTCGCCAGAACACCGTGCCACCCGTCTCCGGGTGGCCGATCGGCGAACCCGAACACCGGTCGGCCCCCCGGTCATCTGCCCGTCAGACCGAGCGGATGATGTCCGTGAGCACCGCGCAGCCGAAGTCGAGCGCGTCGAGCGGCACACGTTCGTCGACACCGTGGAACATCCCGGGGAAGTCGAAGTCCGCCGGCAACCTGAGCGGGATGAAACCGTACCCCGTGATGCCGAGTCGGCTGAGCGCCTTCGCGTCGGTGCCGCCGGGGATGAGGTGCGGGAGCACGGTCGCACCGGGATCGTGCCGCTCGATGACCGCTTCGATCACCGAGACGAGCTCACCGTCGTTCGGCGACTCCATCGCGATGAGCTCCAGCTGGACCTCGACGTCGACCCCCTCGCCCGCCGCCTCGCGGATGCGCGCGATGACCTCGTCCCGTTGGCCGGGCAGGAACCGGGCGTCGACCGTCGCGGTCGCGGACTCGGGGATCACGTTCTCCTTGTACCCGCCGGTGATCATGGTGACGTTCGCCACGTTCTGCAGGCCGGCGCGCAGCCGCGACGCACTCGGGCCGACGAGCGCGGCGAGTTCGAACGGCGACAGCTCGGAGGACGCTCCGGTCAGTTCACGCAGCCGCTGGAACAGGTGCGTCGTGGTCTCGGTGAACGACACCGGCCAGTCGAGCGCGCCGATCCGGCCGACCGCGGCGGCGAGCTTGACGATCGCCGAATCCTGACTCGCGAGCGAGGCGTGACCGGCGGCACCGTGGGCGGTCAGGCGCAACCAGAGCACGCCCTTCTCGCCGGTGTTGAGCAGGTAGGCGCGGGTGTCGGCTCGTTCGCCGACGGTGACGCTGTACCCGCCGCCCTCGCTGATCGCGTCGCGGACGCCGGCGAACTGCTCCGGGTGGTGCTCCACCATCCACTGCGAGCCGAGGACACACCCGGCCTCCTCATCGGCGAAGAACGCCAGGACGACGTCTCGCTCGGGCTGCTCCCCCGCCGTCACCATGCGCCGGACCGACGCGACGATCATCGCCACCATGTTCTTCATGTCGACGGCACCGCGGCCCCACAGCATGCCGTCGGCGATCTCGCCACCGAACGGGTCGACCGTCCACGCGGCCGCGTCGACCGGGACGACGTCGAGGTGCCCGTGCAGCAGGAGGCCGGGCAGGGTGCGGTCACGACCTGGCCACCGTGCCACGAGGTTCGTCCTGCCAGGCTCGGCCTCGAAGCGCTCGCACACGATCCCGACCTCACCGAGCAGGCGTTCGACGAGGTCGGCCGCGCGGGACTCGCCGACGGCACGCCCGCCGCCGTAGTTCGAGGTGTCGATCCGGATGAGGTCGCGCGTGATGGCGACGACCTCCGAGAGACCGACCGGGTCGCTCACGCGCTCGCCCACGCTCATTCGGCGGTCCGCGGGACCACGGTGAACCGGCGGTTGGCGAGCGAGGGCACCCGCGCACGGACGGCGTCGAGTCGCGCCGGATCGAGCTCGGCGAAGACCACCCCGGGCGCCTCGCCGGCGGCGGCGATGACGACGCCGGCCGGGTCGACGATGATCGAGTTCCCGGTGGCGAGCGGGCCGGTCTGGTTGGCGCTCACGACGTAGGCGGTGTTCTCGATGGCCCGGGCGCGCACGAGGGTCGTCCAGGCGTCCTCCTTGCCGGGGCCGACGATCCACATCGCGGGCAGCAGGATGACGTTGGCGCCGGCGTCGATGAGACGCCGCGCGCTCTCCGGGAAGCGGAGGTCGTAGCAGGTGAAGGCACCGATGCGGAGGTCGCCGAGCTCGAGGACGAACGGTTCGGTGAGCTCGCCGGCCGAGATGCCGTCGCTCTCCGCGTACCCGAAGGCGTCGTAGAGGTGCACCTTCCGGTACGTCGCGGTAATGCGCCCCTCGGCGTCGATCGCCACGAGCGTGTTGTACGGCAACCCGTCGGGGTTCTCCTCGATGGTGCCGACGACCGTCGGGAGGGAGCGCGCGGCGGCTGCGGCGGCGACGCCCGTGATGAAGGGTCCGTCGAGTGGTTGGGCGATCGCGGCGAGCGCGCTCGGCGGCTCCGAGGTGGCGTAGCTGCTCATCTCCGGCAGCAGCAGCAGTTCGGCGCCACCCGCCGCGGCCTCACCGAGCAGGGCGACCACGCTGGCGAGGTTCTCGTCGATGTCCGTTCCGGCGGAGAACTGCCCGGATGCGATGCGCATGTGAAACCTCGTTCCGTGGGGAGGGCCGCGACCGTCAGCGCGCGGCCGTCCAGCCACCCTATGCCGAGAGTGGGGGCGTACGCCGCCGGAGCCGGAGCCGGCCCTGGCTCACGAGGATGCCGAGCACGACGATCACGCCGCCGACCGGCTCGTTCCAGTGCAGGATCTCACCGAGCACGAGGATGCCGAGGACGACACCGACGAGGGGCGTGAGGTACGTGACGGTGGACGCCGCCGTCGGGCCCCAGGAGTCGACGATCGTCGTCATCCAGATGTAGGCGACGCCGGTACCGAGTGCTCCCAGGGCGAGCATGCTGAGGACGACCGGGGCGTCGAGCGACACCGGCTGCATCGCGATGAACGGCGAGAGCACGAGCATGATGACGGCGGCGAGCGAGATCTCCACGGCCGAGATGACCACCGCGTCGTAGCTGTGGGTGCCGAGGACGAACTTCCGGAGGTAGACGAAGGCGATGCCGTAGCAGAGGGTCGCTCCGAGGCAGGCGAGCTGAGCCGGGATGGACTCGAGGATCGCCGGGTCGGCCAGGACGCGCCAGGGGCCGACGACGATCGCGACGCCGAGGGCACCGACGAAGATGCCGAACACCTGCAGGCCGTTCAGCCGTTCCTTCGGGAGGAACACGGCGCCGACGGCGAGCGTCATGATCGGCGTGGTCGCGTTGAGGATGCTCGACAGGCCTGACGGCAGGAACTGTCCCGCCCAGGAGAACAGGAGGAACGGGGCGACGCAGAGGAAGACGGAGACGACGGCGAGGTGCGCCCAGAGCCGACGCTCCCGCGGCCAGCGGCGTCGGGTGACGAGCATGATGATGCAGAGCGTCAAGGCGCCGAGCACCACGCGGGACAGGGCGACCTGCGCCGGAGCGAGCCCGGTCAGGCCGGTCTTCATGAAGAGGAAGCTGGCGCCCCAGATGAGCGCAGCGCCGAGATAGGCGCCCAGCACCCTGCGGGACCCTGGTGCGACGAGCGCGGTGACACGGGTGTTCGGTGCTGCGGTGCTCATCGTGCTCCCTCGAGTCGGACGACTCAGCTTGGCATCACCCACCGACGCGCGCGTGCACCGTTCCGCGACCCGGACGTCCTTGTCTCAGGACTCCTCCGGCACGCCGCCCTGCTCCCCGAGCGACGCGCCGGAGTTCTCCTGAGAACGGTCCGGTCGGTCAGACGGTGGTGGCGACGGGCTCCAGCCGGTGGATCGCCTCCACGAGCGGTGCGAGTTCCGGGAGCGACTCCGCGGTGGAGAGCGACTCCTCGAGGGCGCGATCGTGCACCGGTCGGGCCTCCTCGAGCAGCGCCTTCCCGGCCGCCGTGAGCTCGGTGTAGACCCCTCGGCGATCGTCGGCGCACAGGACGCGGGTGAGGAGCGCGCGGTCCTCGAGGCGGTTGACGAGCCGGGTGGTGGCGCTCGGCGACAGGGCCGTCGCACGGGCGAGCTGCTGCATGCGCATGTGCCAGCCGTCCTGGCGCCCCAGGGCGTCGAGCACGGTGTACTCGACCACGGAGAGCCGGGCCTCGGCCTGCAGCGCGCGTTCCAGATCGGACTCGATCGATCCGTACAGGGCGGCGAGCGTCCGCCACCCCTGCGCGCGGATCTCAACAGCGTCGTCGGCGATGCCCATCGGGACTCCTCGGTTCGAACATCGATCAATTGATTGCAGGCGCACATAGTTGCTTGCGCTATTACCTAGCGCGTGCAACGATATCTATCGCGCGTCTGCAACTATCAGCGTACGCGCCCCGGCTGCAGGCCACCAGCACTCTCCCCACGACCCCCAGGAATCGCAGGAATCGTCATGCCACTCGGTCTCATCGCCCTCGCCCTCGGCGGCTTCGGCATCGGCCTCACGGAGTTCGTCATCATGGGGCTGTTGCCCGAGGTGGCGGCCGACTTCGGCGTCTCGGAGGCCGCAGCCGGCTGGCTCATCTCCGGCTACGCCCTGGCCGTCGTCGTCGGGGCGCTCGCCCTCACCGCGGCGGTCACCCGACTGCCGAAGAAGCCCGTCCTGCTGGCCCTGATGGTGCTCTTCGTCGTCGGCAACCTCGTCTCCGCACTCGCCGGCGACTACCAGATCATGCTCGCCGGCCGCATCCTCGCCGCCCTCAGCCACGGAGCGTTCTTCGGTATCGGCTCGGTCCTGGCGGCGGCGATGGTCCCCGCCCACAAACAGGCCGGCGCGATCGCGATCATGTTCACCGGCCTCACCGCGGCGAACGTGCTCGGCGTCCCGTTCGGCACGCTGCTCGGCCAGCACTTCGGCTGGCGCTCGACCTTCTGGGCCATCACGGTGATCGGGGTCGTCGCCTTCATCGGCATCCTGGCACTCGTGCCGAAGCCGAAGCGTGACGACGCCCCGGCGTCGCTCCTCGCCGAGCTGCGCGCGTTCCGCTCCGGCCAGGTCTGGCTCTCGATCGCTGTCACGGTCCTCGGCTACGGCGGCATGTTCGGTGCGTTCACCTACATCGCGTACACACTCACGGAGGTCAGCGGCTTCGCCTCGACCACGGTGCCGTGGCTCCTCATCCTCTTCGGCGTCGGGCTCCTGGTCGGCAACATCGTGGGTGGCAAGGCGGCCGACCGGAACATCGACCGGACGCTCATCGTCGTCATCGCGGTACTGAGCGTGATCCTGGTCGCCTTCGCCGCGACCGCACAGTCGCCCGTCGCCACCGTGATCGCCCTCGTCCTCATGGGCGGCTTCGGGTTCGCGACCGTCCCCGCGCTGCAGATGCGGGTCATGCGGTACGCGTCGGCCGCTCCCACGCTCGCCTCGGGAGCGAACATCGCCGCGTTCAACCTCGGGAACGCGCTCGGCGCCTGGCTCGGCGGCGTCACGATCACCGCCGGCCTCGGCTACACCTCGCCGATCTGGGCCGGTGCGGCCATCACCCTGCTCGGCCTGATCGTCATCATCGGTGCGGCCACCGCCGCGAAGTGCTCCCGTCGTCGTCCACAACTCCTGCAGGACGAGCCCGCCGACGCCGCCCGCCAGGAGATCCCGCACCCCGCGTGAGCCGCCCGCGAATCCAGCGGGAGTTGTGGACGAATCGCATCGACACCGCAGCCACCCAGAGACGGTGGCATCGCTCGAGGGACGCCCGATTACACTGGCGTCAGGAGGACGACGCTATGACTTTGGACACTGCACAGGACCGACGGCAGCGGGCGATCGAAGACGCTCGCCGATCCTCAGAGCTCGAGGGATCACAGAGCACCCCCGCGACGCGGGCTGACCAGGATGCCTACGTCCGAGGCGAGATCGACATCGCGCAGCTCGGCCAACGGGTGCGTTCGCGCTACGGTCTCGATTGACCATCGAGCGTCCCTGGGAGCTGGGGGATGCAGCATGTCGTTGGCTCGGTTACTTATGGGGGCCTGACTCAGGGGTCCTCCGAAACACGCTGGGGATCGTCGACGCGGAACAGCTCCAAGCCGCCGAGGACGACCTCGTCGAGTATCGCCTCGCCGAACTCCGCGCCGATCCGACGCTCGTGAAACGGACCTACGACCTCAGCCACGTGCAAGCACTGCATCGCCAGCTCTTCCAAGACGTCTACGAATGGGCCGGTGAACTTCGCACCGTCGGACTTGCGCGAGATGGTGGCGAGTCCTTCACGCCTCCGGCGGAGATCGGCCGCCCCGTAGCCCACGCGGCTCAACGGATAGCGGATTCGGACCTCCTCCGCGGAGTCACCGACGATCACCTCGCCGCCGAAGTCGCCTATCTCTACGACTACATGAACTTCGCGCATCCGTTTCGTGAAGGGAACGGCCGAACGCAACGCGAGTTCTTCGCGCAGCTGCTCGCTGAGTCGGGGCGCGGTCTCGAGTGGGGTCGGGTCGAGCGCGAGGACTTGCACGCGGCCTGTCATGCGGCGAGAAACAATGGCGACGACTCCAAGCTCGTTGCGATCTTCACGCGGATTCTCACCTGCGAACCGATCTCCTGAGCCGACGGGCAGCGGGAGCGGGAGCGCCACACCGTCGACTACCGTGGGCGGATGAGCCGAACCCCTCGCCCCAGTGACACCATGATCGCGGTCGCCGAGCACTGGGCGGCCGAGCGACCGGCGATGCAGCCCGGCAGCCCGACCATCACGATGCTCGGAGCGGGCACGGCGAACGAGGTCGCAGCGGTCGAACTCGACGGCGGCGAGCGCGTCATCGTGAAGCTCTCCCCCGCGGACGCGGCCGGCCTCACCTACGAGCGGTCCCTCATGGCGACCGAGGCGCTCGCCCTCCGCATCCTCGGCCGTGCGGAGGTGCCGCAGCCGGAGATCGTCTTCGAGGCGACGCTCGACGGACGCGACGCCCTCGTGATGACCGAACTCACCGGCCGACCGGCGAACAGCACCGAGACCGTCCCCCTCGCCCGCGACGTCCTCGGCCGCACGCTCGCCCGTCTGCACGAGGCGGGTCGCACGCCGTTCCACGTGGAACCAGACGACGTCGACATCCCGGCGGAGGCCGCGTCCATCGATTCGGCGACCGGCCTCGCCGAGGGGAACCGATTCGGCTACCCCTTCCGCCCGGAGCTTCAGGCGGCCAGTGCCGCGGACGCCTACCGGCTCGTCGTGGAGGCCGTCCTCGCCGATGCCCTGCGGTTCGAGGTCGACCTTCCGGTCGCGGCGGACGAGATCCGACACCTGATCGACACCGCGCTGCCGGCCTTCGACAGCGTGACGGAGCCGACGCTCGTCCACTTCGACCTCTGGGAGGGCAACCTCCTCGTCATGCCCGAACACGGGGCGGAGGCCGCCCAACTGACCGGCGTCATCGACCATGAGCGCGCGCACTGGGCCGACCCCACCGCCGACCTCGTCTCCCTGGCGCTCTTCACCGACGTGCCGGAGACGGTCGCCGCCGACTCGGAACTCCTCCGCGCCTACCGCGAGACGTCCGGCCGCGAGCTCCTGCCCGATGAGGACGCCCGGACCCGCGCGCGCCTGTGGTCGCTGTACCTCGCGCTCGTCATGGTGGTCGAAGGCGTCCCGCGTGGCTACGAGGGCGACTGGTTCGACGAACACGACGCGTCGGTGCGCACGTGGATCGGTGACATCGCGGCCTCGCTCGCCTGAGCCGCGCGACTCTCCGGTCCCTGAGCTGACCTCCTCCGGTCCCTGGGCTGACCTCCTCCGGTCCCTGAGCTGACCTCCTCCGGTCCCTGAGCTTGTCGAAGGGCGGTCGGGGCACTTCGACAAGCTCAGTGACCGGGGTGGGGGCTCAGTGACCGGGAGTCGTGCGCAGCGGCAGTTGCGCGCGGACGAACCCGCGCGGCTAGACTGGTCGGCTCGCCAGGCGGTGGGCGGCCCGGCGCGAACCAGCGCGGGCCCGTTCGGGAGCGATCGGCTCCCTGGGGAGTGCGCACCATGGGCTACATCGACGTCAGCGACCTCAGCTACACGCTGAGCGACGGACGGACGCTGCTGGACGAGGTCTCGTTCCGCGTCGGCGAAGGGGCGATCGCCGCGCTCATCGGAGCGAACGGCGCCGGCAAGACGACGCTGCTGCGGATCATCCGCGGCGAGCTCCAGCCCGACTCCGGGGTCGTCTCCATCGACGGCGGCCTCGGCGTGATGGACCAGTTCGTCGGTCGCGGCGACGATGACCGGACGGTCCGGGACCTCCTCGTCCAGGTCGCGCCTCCGCGGGTCCGCGCGGCGGCAGAGGCGGTCGACCGCGCCGAGCTCGCCCTCATGGAGGACGACGTCGAGGCGACCCAGATGGCCTACGCGACGACGCTCGCCGAGTACGCCGACGCCGGCGGGTACGACCAGGAGGTGCTCTGGGACAGCTGCTGCGAGGCGGCACTCGGGGTGCCCTACGACCGCGCGCAGTGGCGGACGCTTGGAACGCTGTCGGGCGGCGAGCAGAAGCGGCTCGTCCTGGAGGCCCTGTTCCGCGGCCCTGAGCAGGTCCTCCTCCTCGACGAGCCCGACAACTCGCTCGACGTCCCGACGAAGCGCTGGCTCGAGGGGATGCTCGCCGAGACCCGCAAGACGGTCCTCCTCGTCTCGCACGACCGCGAGCTCCTGGCAGAGGCGGCGACCCGCATCATCACCCTCGAGGTCGGCGCGGCCGGCAGCACGACGTGGACCCATGGCGCGAGCTTCCGCAGCTACCACGAGGCCCGCGACGCCCGCCTCGACCGACTCGACGAACTCCGCCGGCGCTGGGACGAGGACCGCGTGAAGCTGCGCGCACTCGTGCTGCGTCTGCGCGAGCAGGCCAAGTTCAACGACTCCATGGCCTCCCGCTACCGGGCCGCGCAGACCCGACTCGCCAAGTTCGAGGAGGCCGGACCACCGGAGGAGCGGCCGAAGGACCAGCAGGTCACGATGCGTCTCCGCGGCGCACGCACGGGCCGCCGCGCGATCGTCTGCACGGGGCTGGAACTGACCGGCCTCATGCAGCCGTTCGACGCGGAGATCTGGTTCGGCGAGCGCATCGGCGTCCTCGGTTCGAACGGTTCGGGCAAGTCGCACTTCCTCCGGCTGCTCGCCGGCGGTGGGACGGATCCCGATCCGGGCGCGGGGCACCTCGCCGCAGTTGGCGACGCACTCGTCCCGGTCGCGCACGACGGCCATTCCAAGCTCGGCGCGCGCGTGCAACCGGGGTGGTTCGCACAGTCGCACCGGCACCCCGAACTCGTCGGCCGGACCCTGCTCGACATCTTGCACCGCGGCGACGAGCACCGGTCGGGTCTCCCCCGCGAGGCCGCCAGCCGCGTGCTCGACCGCTACGGGCTGGCGGGCGCGGCCGAGCAGCCGTTCGAATCCCTCTCGGGCGGACAGCAGGCGCGCCTGCAGATCCTCCTGCTCGAACTCTCCGGTGCCACGCTGCTGCTGCTCGACGAGCCGACCGACAACCTGGACCTCGTCTCGGCGGAGGCGCTCGAGCAGGGTCTGGCGGGTTTCGAGGGCACGGTGATCGCGGTCACCCACGACCGCTGGTTCGCGCGCGGCTTCGACCGCTTCCTCGTCTTCGGCTCCGACGGCCGGGTGCAGGCCTCCGACGCGCCCGTCTGGGAGGAGACCCGCGTCGACCGCGCGCGATAGCGGGTGTCGCCGCAGTTTCGCCGCGCAGGAGGAAGACTGAGGCGACACCCCCTGCACGTGTGGCGACCTTGGTCAACCCACCGTGATCCACAGGCGCGTTCCATACGCTTGCAGCAACAACCCGATCCCGGAGGTGATGGTCATGCAGTACAGCATCGCCATCGGCCGCGTTTCGTACGACATCGAGTCGGGTGTCGACATCTCGGCACTGATGAGCGAGATTGAGTCCGCCGTCCAAGCCGGTGGTCGCTTCGTCCACGTCCCGCTCTCCGCAGATCGCAACCTGGACGTCCTGGTCAGCCCGGGCCTGCAGGTGACCGTGGAATCCTTCGCGAACCGGGCGCTGGAGATCGTTCCCGCCATCGAGACGGAGAAGCTGTCGGGTCTCGACGAGTACGACGAGTTCGGCGACTTCTGAGCCGAACGGCCGGCGGCTAGGAGCCGAGCGTCGTGCTCGGATACTCGCCGAAGCGGTTGGTGTACGAGGCGGAGAACCGCCCGAGGTGCGCGAACCCCCACCGGCTTGCGACCTCCGCGACCGTGGCCAGCCCGGGGTCGGCCTTCTGCAGTTCCTCTTGCACCCGGTCGAGCCTGACCCGTCGCAGGTAGTCGATCGCGGTGATGTCGTGCTCCCGACGGAACGCGCTCTGGAGGCTGCGCTGGCTCATGCCGACCGCTTCGGCAACGTCCTCCGTGCGGATCGGGAGGTGGGCGTTGGCGATCATGAACTCGATGGCCGCGCGGGTCTTCCCGGCGTCCGGCAGGCCGATCTCCACCGGCGCGTGCAGGGCCGTGTGCGGGAACGTCTCGAGGAGCGCGATCGCCGCCGACCGGTTCGCCTCGGCGCGGAGGACGGCCGGACTCGTGTCGTCGTAGATGACCCTGGCGACGGTCGTCACCGAGGCGGCCCAGCGACGGAGCTGTTCACCCGTCGGGCGGGCCGTCGTGTCGAAGAGGATCGGCCCGCTCGTCCCCTCCACTTCGGCCGCCACACGCTCCAGGAACCCGCCGTCGAAGTGCATGAGGTTCTGCCGGTAGTCGGTGAAGTCGAACTCGGCGAGTCGGTCGTTCGCGAACATCGCCGGCTGCCCGTGCACGAGCTGCATCGGTGCGCCGGCGAGGTCGGTGGCCCCACTGCCCGCCGTCAGCCACGAGACGATGTACTCGCCCTCGGTGAGCACCGTTCCGGTGACGCGTCCGGTGAACTGGGTGGCGCGCAGGGTCAGCTCGTCGTCGCCGATCGCGGTGTACCGGAAGGTGAACGCCGATTCGGTGGGTTCGATGATCATCGAGCCGGCGTTGTACGCGCCGGCAAACAGATCGCGAGCCTCATCGACGTCGCGGCCTGCGACCTCGGACCGCTCCGCGGGTCCCGTTTCTTCGCTCATCGCTCATAGAATCTCACGGCGGCGCCCGGCTGTCATCCCGTAGCGGGTCGTTTCCGGCCCGAGCAGACCACTCGATGTCAGGCGGTCCCTTGCAGGAAGCCGTGTTCCGCACCCAGGACCTCGGTGAGCGCGGACGACGCCATGCGGGCGAACCGCGGGAGGACCGTGGTCTCGTGGACGGCGGTCGGGCGCTCGGACCAGACGGTCACCACGATGAGGCCGCCTTCGGTACGGAGCGACCAGGCGACGATGTGATTCGCCGGAACCCGGACGGTGTCGCCGTCGACGTCGAGGCTGAGGGACGTCCGACTGAGGGACAGCCCGCCCTCCGCGTCCAAGCTGGCGTGCGAGGTCTGGAACACGATGTCCGTGCGGTCGATCAGGCGACGTGAGGCTCGCGCGTCGTCCAGGTCGAGGAAGTCGGGCGCGCTCTGGAGACCGGTGGTCACGGTGGCACCCCCAACTGGTGTTTCAGAGACGTCCGACGGCCGGAGCGCGTCGAGACGATGGTCGGTCAGTTGCCGCCGACCGTTCGGATTTACGCTGCGGACTCGACGCGCTTCGCGGCGCCGGCTGCCGGCTCGGGGACGACGCGCATGCCCTTGGCGCTGTTGGCCTGCTCGAGGAGCGCGGCCAACCATTCGCGGTTGAGTTCGGGGGCACGGCTGCCGTAGAACGAGAACTGGAGGGGGATCATCGGGTTCAGCCAGAGCGACTGACGTCCGGTTCCACGGCCGGGAACGGCTTCGAGGTGGAACGCGAAGCTCTCGTTGCGGCGGAACTTCGTGAAGATGACCGTCTGCAGGTGAGCGAGCAGTCGGTCTTCGATCTCGTGCGGGGTCGGAGGGGTTCCGTAGAGGAGGTTTCCCATGAGGCGCGCCATCCGTTCTGTTTCGGTGCCGGGCTGGTTCCCGGCGCCGTTGCTAACGCTAGATCTTCTAGCGATCCCCCGCTCTGACCTATCCGAAATGCGTCGGGTATTGCTCGGAACCGGGTCGGCGTCCAGGCTGCACTCAGCTGCCGAAGGCCCAGGCCTCGCGGTCACCGCGCAGTCGCGCGGCGAGCGCCGTCGCCTGTTCGTCGGTCAGCGAGGCGACGTAGTCGAGGATGCCGCGGGCCCGTCCGAGCCGCCCGAGGGCGCGCGGGTCACTCTGCGGTCGCTCGCTCTCGGACTCGGGGTCCGCAGGGAGCCAGTCGGGGTTGTCCGCCCGGAGTCGGAAGTAGCCGTCGGTGGCGAGTTCGACGAAGTCGAGGAGCTTCTGCGGGGCGCGCGGGCCGTCGCGGGGGTCGTCGAGCCAGCTGTCCAGTTCGGTGACGAGCACGTCGAGCACCCGGGACTGGCCTCGCTGGTAGGTGGCGAAGTCCGGCCGGTCGATGACGAACCGGGTGTGGACGAACTTCAGCACCGTGACGTCGTGCCACGCCTCGGGGAGGAGCGACACGTGGCCGGAGCGCACGTTCGGCTCCTCGACGACGAGGACGGAGCGCTGGAGGCGACCGATCCAAGACGACACGAACGATTCGATGGCGCGTTCGGTTCGGCTGGAACCGTCGAAGGGCACGGCGAGGAGTCCTTCGACGAGCTCGGTCGCGACCCGCTGGACCGACGCCCGGAAGTGCTCGTCGCTGGCGATCCACGGGTCGCGTGAGACGATCCGCCGGCGCAACAGCTCGAGCGAGTGGCCGGGTGCGCGGTTCCAGAGTTCGTCGGCGTCGAGCGCGGCGAGGGTGTGCTGGTCGCGGAGGAAGGTGCGGAACTCGACCGCGACCGCCGCCTGCTGCAGGACGCCGGCCCGATAGAAGTCGTCGAGGTCGTGCAGGGAGTAGGCGATGTCGTCGGCGACGTCCATCACGGAGCACTCGACGGTCTGCTGCCAGGGCGCGATCGCGGTGAACGCGCTGCGGGCGTCGAGCATGTCGTCGAGATCGAGGGTGTACGCGGAGAACTTCGGCGGCGCGGTCTCCCAGCGGCTGGCGGTTGACCCGCGAGGCATGCGGGTGGGGTCTGCCGGGTCGAGGTCGGGGCGGTGGATGGTGCGGCCCCAGGGGTACTTGAGCACGGCGGCGCGGGAAGCGGCCGTGAGATTGAGGCCCTCCTTCACCGTTTCGCACACGTCGAGCGCGGAGAGGATGCGGAACGACTGCGCGTTGCCCTCGAAGCCCTCCGCGAGGCCGAGCCGCTCACGTGCCAGGCGGTCGAGGACCTGTTCGCCGAGGTGGCCGAACGGTGGGTGACCGAGGTCGTGGGCGGAGGCGGCGGCCTGAACCACGACCGGGTCGCACCCGCCGAGCCGCTCGACGATGGCGTTCTGCTCGGGATCCGTCGTGGTGAGCTGCATCGCGATGGCACGGGCGACCGCGGTCACCTTGATCGAGTGCGTGAGCCGGTTGTGGACGACCTGACCGACGCCGGAGGGCGAGACGACCTGCGTCACCGCGGACAACCGCGCGAAGTACGGGGAGAACCGGATGCGCTCGAGGTCGACCCGGTACTCGGGGTACTCCTCGCCGGTCGCGAACCGGTCCACCGGCTCGGGGATGAGGCGCCGTCGCCGCTGGTCGTCGTCCATCCCCTCACTGTATTGCGCTCGCGGTGGGAGACTGCAGGGATGCATCCGATCGACCGTCTCCGAGCCGAGGTCGCCGCGCACGAGTCGAACGAGTGGGCCCACGAGCTCGGCTGGAAACCGCTCTTCGTCGCCTCCCCGGAGGCCCGCGTGCTCATCATCAGTCAGGCGCCTGGTCGTCTGGCGCAGGAGTCGGGCATCCCCTGGAACGACCCGAGTGGTGTCCTCCTCCGCTCCTGGATGGGCGTGACACCTGAGGAGTTCTACGACCCGGCGAACGTCGCGATCGTCCCGATGGACTTCTACTTCCCGGGCAAGGGGGCGAGCGGCGACCTGCCGCCTCGCCGGGACTTCGCACCGCGCTGGCATCCGCCCCTGCTCGAGCGGCTGACGGAGGTGCGCTTGACGATCCTCATCGGCGCCTACGCCCAGCGCGCCTACCTCGGACCGCGGGCCGGTCGCACCCTGACGGAGAACGTCCGTGCCGCGGAGACCCACCTCCCGCTCTTCCCGATCGTGCACCCGTCGCCGCTCGCGCGCGGCTGGCGCACCAAGAACCCCTGGTTCCAGGAGGAGACGGTGCCGCTGCTGGCCGCGCAGGTGCGGGCGGCGCTCACGGCGTGACCATAGGCTGACGAGGATGCCGGCACGCCGGCGTCTGATCGAAGGGACGAGGGGCACGTCGTGAGCGATGAACCGAGCGCTGGCGACGGACTGCGGCCGCCGGCCGAACCGCTGTCAGGGCCGAGCTCAGCCAGGGAGCCTGCCGCGTCGGCCGCTGGATCCGTGTCAGCCGCCGACCCTGCAGCAGCCGACCAGGACGGACCGGTCACCGGACGAGCGTCCGGCGTCGGCATCACGCTGCTCCTGTTCGGGCTGCTGGTGGTGAGCTGGCTCGTCCAGCTGTCCTTCGCCCTGCAGGGCGGGTTCGGGCCACCCGAGGACCGGCTGAGCGACGGCGGCTTGCTCGGCGGGTTCATGCTCGGCGCCGCGATCGCGATCGGTTCGCCCGTCCTCGTGATCATCCTTGAGGCACGGGTCCACAAGCGGACGCCGCGGCACTCGATCATCGGCGTCGTCGGCGCGGTCGTCGTGCTCGTCATCGCCGTACCGATCAACGCGATCGTCGTCGGCCTCCAGGCCGTGAGCGTCATCAGCGGAAGCTAGGGACTCTCCGCCGCCGCCGCTCCGAGCTCGTCCATCGGGACAACTCCCGACCCGTGCCACGAACGATGCAGGGGCTCACTCGGGCGGGGCGCCACATGTCATCCCACAGTTTCGGTTGACATCGATACGGCCTCGCGTACCCTTCGAAAAAAGGAGAGACCATGCCTCACTTCGCCGTCCTGATCTACACCGAAGACTCCCTTCACGCCGGAGATGCGACTGAGGAGGAACTGGCGGTTCCAGATGCCCACGGACGAGCGCTCACTGAGACTGGTTCGCTGCGGGCCGCCTACGCGTTCACTCCGCGCGATCTTGCGCGATCGATCCGCGCGTCCGGAGTGACCATCGGTCCGTTCATCGACTCTCGAGAGGTGGTCGCGGGTGTCTACATCATCGAAGCCTCGACGTTCGAGGAAGCGCTCACCATCGCTGCCACGAACCCCGAGGTTCATCGAGGAGGAGGGGTCGAGGTCCGGCTGATTCACAGTGGCGGCACCGTCGAGACGTGACGGCTTCCGGAGTCGAGCCGTCCACGAGGGGGACGAGGCGTCTATTCGAGGACTTCCCAGAGTTCGATCGGGAGTCCCTCGGGGTCGTGGATGCGGACGAATCGGCCGTATTCCGTCTCCCACTCAGTTCGACGCTCGACAACGATCCCGGCTCCCTCGAGATGCGCTGTCAGGGCATCCAAGTCGCTCACGCGAAGGTTGAGCATGAACGGCTGGTCGTGCGCGAACGACTCGCTCGTCCCCGCAACCGGCGCGAAGACGGTCATGCCGGCCTCCTGCATCCAGACGGCGTCTTCGCCCTCTGCGCCGGCTTCAAGGCCGAGATGCTCGCGGTACCACGCCGCGCGCGCCGACGGGTCATGACTGCGGAAGAACAACCCGCCGATGCCGAGAACGCCCATGGGGTGAGCTTATCGACGCGCTGAACTCCGCGGTCCCGACGCAGGCTCGAGAGCGGTGCTGCGGGACATGAGGACATACGGTGCACGTCCGCTGTCGTCCGTGATGGTCGATTGCGGTTCGAACCCAACGGCTCGCCAGAATCGCACTCCGCGCTCGTTCTGGACGTCCGGGTCGACGGTGAGTCGAGCGATGTTCCGTTCCCTTGCGCGGGCCACCATGGCATCGACCACCCGTCGACCGGTCCCCTGACCTCGCGCCGAGGGCGACAAGATGAGGTCGATCCCAGCGCAGTCAGCCCCGTCCACGTGCAGCTGGACGAGCCCGACCGCCTGCTCCTCGACGAGGACGAGATAGCACTCGACGTCGGGCAGTCGCGCCCCTAGGTACTTGGCGCGGATGAGTTCGTCGGAAAGCCGTCCCGGCCCGCCCCATCCGTGGAAGGAAGGGTCATCGAACAGGCGACGAAGCGTGATGAAGTCATCCGTGGACGCGAGTTTCAGCCTCATCGAAGCCATCATGCCCGGGGGCCAGTGAGCGTCCATCCCCGCGGGCCGCCCTTACAGACCGGCGATTTCGGCCGATCGCACGACGAAGTACACGAGGATGGCGACGAATGCCACGACGAGGACGACGGCGGTCCAGAACATCACGATGCGAAGCCGTCGTATCTGTGGAGATTCGCCGGGTCGATTCCAGGGTGCGCGAGCCATGGAGCAACCATAACGGGGGGTCGGCGAACACGTCATCGCGCTCGCTCCCGCCGACTCCCCACGCTGAGGAAGCGGCCGCTCAGGTCCTGCGGTCTCGAGTGGCATCGGGGAGGGCAGACGCCGACGCGACGGCACGAACCACCACGGCGAGTGTCGAGGAGGCCTGGGCGGTTGAGAGCGACCCGGACATGACACTTCGGGCGAGGGCGTCCCCGGCACCGACGACAGCTGCCAACGATGCACTCACGAGGGGTCCGGTCCAAGGCTCCAGCGCCTCGCGACAGATCTCGAGATACGCCTGCTCCGCGTCCGACCGCAGGGTACTCAAGGTCGTCGAACCCTGGAGAGCGGCCACGACGGCCGCAAGCTCCAACCCCTCAGCGACCCAACACTCGATGTAGGCCTCGGCGACCAGGTCGGCTACAGCATCGAGGTCCCGCGGGGCGCTCTCGAGGGCCCGGAGCAGGACGTCTCGCTGGTGGGACTCGAAGGCTCGGTAGGCCTCGGAGAACAGCCCCGACAGATCGCCGAAGTGGTCATAGGCCACGGGCTTCGTCACGCCGGCGTGCGCAGCCACCCGCGCCAGCGTGACGTCCGCGAGGTCATGCGTGCGGATGAGGTCGCGAAACGCATCGAGTAACTGCGCGTGGCGTACATCCCACGAGAGGCGACGTCTCGGCCCAGAGCTGAAGCTGTCGTCCGCGGTGGTTTCCATCCTCCGATTCTACCTACTCTTAGTAAGTTACGATTGGTAAGTAAGAGATCGAGAGGATCACCCATGACGTCACAAGACACCACCGCCGCGACCGAGAACGCATCCCACGACGATTCAGCCGCACCCACCACGCGCGTGTTCATCTTCGGGATCACGGGCAGGGTCGGCCGACTCCTGACGACCCGGCTCCGCGCCAGAGGTGTCATCGTCTCAGGCCTCACGAGGTCGTCGCTGCCGGATCCCGCCCTCGAAGCCGATGGAGTGACGACCGTCACCGGCGAGCTCGGGGTCGCCACCACGGAGGAGATCACGGCGATGACCTCGGACTGGGACGTCATCGTCTTCGCGGCAGGGTCGAACGCCGGACCCCAGAGCGTGACGGACGACATCGACGACACGGCTCTCCGGCGCGTGTCGGACTCGGTCGCTGCGACGCCGGGGAAGCGCCTCATACTGCTGTCCGTCATGCCGGAGGCTTGGCGTGAGCGGCAGCTGAACGACGACGAAGAGCACTACTTCGCCGTCAAGAAGCGGGCGGAGGTCGCGCTGACCCGCCAGCCGATCGACTGGGTCATCCTCCGCCCCTCACTGCTGACCGATGACCCGGCCCGGGGAACGGTCGCCCTGGGGCCCGCCGAACTCCACGACGAGATCACGCGCGAAGACGTGGCTGCGGTCCTCGAGGCACTCATCCTCGAGCCGAACATCAGCCGACGGATCCTGGAGCTCAACGCGGGACCGATGGCTATTGCACAGGCAGTCCGGCGCGTCGTGGACAACGAGCTGTGACAGCGTCGGACCCCGGGTGCCCTTCGATCGGAACGCCCGGGGTCACCCTGGCCGCCTACCAGGCGTAGGCCTCCGGCGCCAAACTCAGAGCACGGCGTCGATACCCGCAGCTAGCGAACGAAGTGCAACCACACAGTCATCGAGGTGAGATTGAGTCATTGGCCGAAAGTCAAGCTGAATAGAATCCCAATCTCCTTCGTGCGCGATCTGATTTCGTCGATCGTAAAGCAGCTCCAGCTGACGACGTTCCCGGTCTGTTCGGGACCCTTTCGCGAAACAATAGTTCTGCCAAACAACCACTGGGTCCCCACCCCAGGCCGTGATCGCAGCATCGATGCGACTCGGAGCGACGAGCGTCATGAAACTCAGGCGTAGTCTGATGTGACTCTCCCCCTGCGCTCCCGAAACATCCCCCGCGGACACGTTCTTCAGGAAGTTTGAAACGCGAGCACTATGAGGCGCACCTTGCAACGCGGCAGCACGAAGACGCATGGCCGCTTGCTCATGGAAATATGTGTCTATCGCGGCGACCGCCAATACTAGAGCGCTACGGCGAAGCACTGAGGCCGACGGCGGATTCGACTCATCCATTTCCTTCGCGACAGCCTCCACGTGGTCTACTTGCTCAATCAGCCGTTCGAAAACAGCAAGAGCGAATGATGCAGACATGTTCACTCCGCGGCGAGGG
The DNA here is from genome assembly GCF_050587365.1 of Plantibacter auratus. Taxonomy (NCBI): domain Bacteria; kingdom Bacillati; phylum Actinomycetota; class Actinomycetes; order Micrococcales; family Microbacteriaceae; genus Plantibacter; species Plantibacter auratus. Next base: position 887,175 of record NZ_JBOBFV010000002.1, read on the forward strand.
CGATGAGCCGATCCGCCATCGAGTCAAAGATACGAGCCAGACTAGCAATCTGAGCTCGTGACCCGTCGAGAACGACGCCGACTTGGGCCAGCTGTTCGTCGGTGAGCGCAAACACCGGGACGTGATGTTCCTGGGACTTCGGCAAGAGACTATTGAATTCTTGCACCTGCCCAATCACGCCATTAGCAGCAACTTCCGCTGCTTCATACTGGGCTACATCGTAGGTAAGCCCTGCCTGACGCAACGCCGGAACAAATTGACTCTCGGAAGCGTCAGCCACCTTATCAATCCACGCTCGGAACGGCCCGGTCGGCGTGCCATATGGCTCTTCCGCGGTCGCAGACCGGTAGAGGCGGTACCGCTGGATAACGAGCCCCGCAAACTTAAGTCTCGGCAAGGGATACGGGTATGAAGCGTCTCTGAGCACCTCGTTCGTACTGGCACCCTCAGCCCAGCGTTTCCAGCGCGGTAAGACCTTACCGAGCGACTGCAAGGCCATGATAGAGAAGAAGTCTGGTGAGGTCGGCACGAGGAGGAGATCACTGATGCTCACAATATTCTGATTGATTGCACCCAGACTGGGGCTCATGTCGACGATGACATAATCGGCATCAAGCGCCTCTGCTGTTTCTTTCAAGAGGAAGTGAATGGCACCAGGAAGATTGCGTAGTGCCGACATGGAACCAGCGAGCTCTTGTGCGATGCCCAACGAGACTTCATACTCGCCTAGACGCAAGTGCCCAGGGAGTAGATACAGCCCTTCCCGCCCTTCTACTGGTACACATTCAACCGCTTCCAGGACACGTGGCTCGGAATCAAAAGCAGGTTTAAGCGCACCGAATAGGGTTCGATCAAAATTCTCTTCCCAGAAGTCTTGCGCCGTGTCCTGCGTTCTGCCGAATTGAACACTGTCGGGATCATCAAGGCTGGAGGCCATTTCATCATCGTCCGGCCATTCAGGATTGAGCCCCAAGGTGACTCCTGTGAGGTTGCATTGCGGATCAGCGTCGACCATGATCACCCGCTTACCCTTCTGAGCAAGCATCCACGCGAGGTTGAAGGTGGTTGTCGTCTTTGACACGCCGCCCTTGTGGTTGAAGACTGAAATGATCTTGAAAGTCACATTGTGAGCGTAGTACAGCTTGGAAAACTTTGGGTCGAACAACTTTGTTTTCTTGTCCGGGTGGCTGGCCAACCACGGAGCGCACGAGCGTCGACTGTGCACCCGTCCGGCGTCGGCGCCCGCCCCCGGACGCCCCCCTGTTGAGTCTGCCCACATAGGAGCCGTGGTCCGATTCGCCGCCTCATCTCGCACGGCTTCACGTCTTCAAGTCGCAGGGAAGACCAATAGCCTCAGCGAGCCTGGGCGTGCAAGTTCGCAGATTTCGACAACTTCTGGCCTCTGTAACAGGTCTCACCGGTCAGCGTCCCTCTTCGCGCCTAGGGTCGCTAGGCCGCTCAGATCGCGTCGCTCGCTGGATGGAGCGAGCGTCACCATGGCTTGCCGACAGCACGTCACACGCTGGCTCAGAAGCCAGGTGATCTGAGATTTCGACTAGCTCGATTCAGTAACGCTCGTCGAGCAAACCGACGCACGCAGACTCTGCCATACCCCCGCCTGCCGTGCATCGACTTACGAAGAAGAATTTCTCTGCAAACTACTTCCGTGCGCACCCACACGGAGACCGTTTCACCTCTGGATGGTCGGGGTAGCAGTCGCGCACCTCATGTAACGGGCAGGGAGGCCCAGGAGCTTTCGAACAGCTTCACGTTGCCGTTCGCAGCCCAAAGCTGCATGCAGAACAGTCGCCAGTAGTTGTTCCAGAGCTCGTCGTGAGGCGGAAGGTATGTCACGTTGAGGCCGACCCCGCGAGCGGATTCATGGGAAATCATTTGGCCGTGCGAATGCCACTTCTCGGTGTCTCTGAGGTGGGTGGCGATATCCTCGGCTTGCTGCGGGTCTTTGACCATGGACAGCTGCAGTAGCGCTTCGGCGATCGCGTGTGAGCGTTTGATCATCCGTTCGAGTTTGCGAACGGTGGCGGGTTCCATCTTGTCGAGCATGAGACGGGCGACAGCATCGTCGGAGTCTTCCTTGAGACGATCGGCGTGGAGGTAGAACGCATCGATGTAGCTTTGCGCGGACAGCGTCTGTGGGTGTCCGTGGGAGTCGGGGATATCGACCTGTGGGTCGATCGCGCCGAGTTCGGAGGAGTCGGACATCACGATGGTGTTGGCGCCGAGGGCGATGAGGGTTGCAGCACTTTTGGCGAAGTCCGGCACGATGACTCGAACCGGAGCGTTCCCGGCGCGTTTGCGGATGAGGAGTACGAGCTTTTCCGCGGCGTCGATGTTACCGCCGGGTGATTGCAACATCAGATCGATCGGGGTACCTGGGGTGATGTTGTGGAGCAGGTCGACCATGCCGACGACGTCGTTGCGGTCGATCTGCAGGTTGGGGGCAATGTAACAAATCAGCGAGGTGTTGGTGACCTTCTCGATCTCTTTGATCAGGGTCTGCCGCGCGTAGCGTTCCCCGTTCATCGCCTCGTATAACGGGGTCCGGGCGGGCCGTTTCGGCGCGGGCGTCGGGGTGACCTGCTGCGGCGGTGTCGGCACGTATTCAGATGGTGATGCGGATTCCGCGTCGGGTGTCGTCATCGGCGTTCCGTTCGTTCGATCCATCGCACGCGGCCATCGCGTACGACGTAGTGGCAGTGCCCCACCTGGCTCCGCTCATCGACGCTCGGGTATAGCGTCAACGGCTGAGCATGCTCTACCCGCCACCGAGGGCGGTTTCCGGGGTCAAGGTTCAGCATGGCACGGTGACCGCGTCGGCATGGACAATCGAAGACCAGCCACTTGGGGTGGTCCGTGGTTCCGACGATCACGGCGTGCCGGGCGGGCAGCTTTTCGGGGATGTCCGCGGCGGAGGCGGCGGTGAGATCGGCTTTGAGGCGACGCCACTGTAGGAGGCGGTTTATGAGGTCCAATTGAGCCCCAGGAACATGTCGGCATCGGTGCCAATGCGGCGAATGTTCGGGTCGCAGTAGTGCCCAGAGCGTGGGTCCTCGATGTTGCTGCGAACGGTGCGGTCGTGGACGTAGAGGATCAGTTCCGACGGGGTCGGCGAGTCCCCGTAGCCGACGAGTCGCTCGAGTAGCTCGCTGACTGCGGTGGCGGCGACGAGGGTAGTGAAGGTGACCACGGCAGGCTCCACACCAGGTAGGGCTGGCGCGTACCCTTCCTTTTCGAGTCGCTGCTGTTCTTCCGCAGATCGAATCTCCGCTTCGGCCAGGGCGAGGTCAATACGGTCACGACAGACGAGGCAGGCCGCGCCGGGGTGCAGGGTTGTCACCCGGCCGAAGACACCGGCGATGAGCCCGGACTCGTCTGCCGGGATCTGTACGCCGCAGTCGATGACGGGGACGAGGTAGTAGTACGGCAAACGGGACAGCCGCAATCGGCCAGCGTTGTCGTCCGTGCATCCAAACACCACGTCCGCGCCAGCGAGGGTTCGGGCGATGTTCTCGGCCAGGATGGACCCCTGGATGCGGACGGTGTGGACGGTGTCAGCGATGCGCTCGAGGTGATCACCGAGAACGTCGACTTTTGGCCGGCCAACGTCAGCGAGTGTCGAACCGTAGACGCGGGTCGTGTTGGATGCGGACAGGGTGTCGGGGTCAATCAGGATAAACGATCGCACGCCCAGGCGTGCGAGCTGCTCTGCGGTGGCGGAGCCGGTTCCCCCTGCGCCGACGATCGCGACGGTGAGGGTGCTGATGGTGTTCTGGATACCGCTCCCGAAGGCACGGATGTTCCGGTCGAACAGACCAGGATTAGCGCCGGCCGGGGTGTCGTGAGCGGCCCGGAAGGTCCACCTCTCGCCGACGGCGGAGAAGCAAGTGATTGAGGTGGTGACAGGGCCGGAGAGTTCGCCGGTGAAGGTGAGATTCCCGGCGTCATGACTGACCACGAGATAGCCATACTGATCGGTTTCGGTTCGCCCGCCGAACAGTGGCGCCAGATCCTCGTTGACGCGGCGATCGTGGGTGCTGGGGCGAGGGACGGCCCCGTCCCCGGGGTGACTGTGTACCCAGAGCGCGATCTTGCCACGTTCCCGAGCGGTTTTCAGCGCGTGGACGTATCCGTCGGATGTGATCTGCAGGGCGTTGTCTGTGCGGATCTCGTATGCCTCGTCGGGTACGGCGATGAGCTCGTCACCGAGTAGGACAACGGTGGAGTCGTCGACAACGACCTGGTGGGCGATGAGGACGGCGCCGGTCTCGATCGGGTTGGTCGCCATTGCCATTAACCCGTCGTACAGCGCACCGGTAAGGCGAAGTGTGGCGCTCATGCGGCGGCGCTACCCAGTTCGGTGCGCAGCAACCGCACGTAACTTTCCAGTCCGTCGATACCCGACCGCCAGACGGTGGGGTCGAGGTGCCGGGACCAACGCTGCCAGCTGCGTCCGTCGTACGTCTCGATGATCTCAGTGGCGGGGATGACCCCTCCGCCCACCGGAGTGAGGTGCGGGATGACCCACCACATGTCCGGCGGAACGTCGGGGTAGCCGGGCGAGAGTCGAAACAGCACGCAGGCGTGAGTTGCGTTCAGGCCCGGCGGGAGGGCGAAATCCACCAGTTCGACATTCAGCATGCCGCTGTCGTCGTCGATAAGGCGGTAGATGATGCCGGACCGTTCGAGGAATTCGCGGTCCGGCTCGGGCAGCTTCACGATTCCTGCCCGGGGTTGATGCGGCCCGGTGCGGTGAAGAACCGGGTGCCGTCCACGAGGGTCACGATGTCTTCGTCCTGGACCTTGACGTCACGCTTGTCGGGCACGTCGCGCCAAAGGTCGCGGTCGGCCGCCACGTCAGGACTGGGCACGACCCGCAGCTCCGCTCCGGTCATCTTCCGCTTGAAGACTTCGTGCTCGACACGGTCGATGCGAATGGTGATGGCGTTGATCTCGGCGAAGAATCGCATGCCGTCGACGATGGTGATGGTGCTCGAGGGGTCCAGCTTCTGATCCTGCTCGTCATCGATGTCGAGCCAGAGGTCATCGCCGAGTGGAACCGGCGGTCGACGCACCTCCCGCAACGCTGTGACTGGGGTAGGTCCCGGGATGATCTTGTACGGGGAACCATCCATGTAGATGGTGACCTTCTTGGACCGGGATTCTGCCTGGGTGTCCATGTGGTGCTCCTAACGTTTGGTTGATAGATATCATGATACCACACCACCGAGAAGGTTTGATGTTGACCCCCTTTGGTGGCAGAATGGATCCATGTCCACCCAGAAGGCAATGACCATTCGCTTGTCCGCCGAACAGGCAGACCAACTCGAGACCGTGGCGAGTGTCGAGAATCAGCCCGTCTCCGACGTGATCCGCGCTGCGATCGCCAGCCACATCGAATCCGTGAGCAGAGACGAGAAGTTCCAGGAAGGCCTGCGCGAACGCATAGAGCGGGCACGCGGCCTGCTGCGCTAGAAAAAAGCTGTTCGTCGCACGGCTCGATGGTGTCCGGGGCACTCAAGCCCGAGCAAGAACAGACCAGCCTCATTGCCCTTCGAGTCTCTATGGGCCCGCTCCAAGGACGCTTTTACACAGCCGTGGAGCGCACAATGAAACGACTCGAGCGCTCGACGGCAGGGACACTCATCGCGTCCATGTCGGCGCCCTCGAAGCCCAGGGAGTGATGACCGTCACCGGCGAGCTCGGGGTCGCCACCACGGAGGAGATCACGGCGATGATCTCGGACTGGGACGTCGTCGTCTTCACCGCGGGCTCGAACGCCGGAGCCCAGAGCACGACGGACGCCATCGACGACGCGGCCCTCCGGCGCGTGTCGGACTCGGTCGCTGCGACGCCGGAGAAGCGCCTCATCCTGCTCTCCGTGATGCCGGAGGCCTGGCGCGAGCGGCAGCTGAGCGACGACGAGGAGCACTACTTCGCCGTCAAGAAACGCGCAGAGGTCGCCCTCACCCGTCAGCCGATCGACTGGGTCATCCTCCGCCCGTCCCTGCTGACCGACGACCCGGGCCGGGGGACGGTCGCCCTCGGGCCCGCCGAGCTCCACGACGAGATCACACGCGAAGACGTGGCCGCGGTCCTCGAGGCACTCGTCCTCGAGCCGACCGTCAACCGGCGGATCCTCGAAGTGAATACCGGGCCGACCGCCATCACCGAGGCGGTCGGCCGCATCGCACGTTCCTACCAGGCATAGGCCTCCGGGGCCTGGCCACCGGGACCGGGGAAGAGCTCGTCGAGGGCGGTGAGGTCGTCGGCGCTCAGCTCGATGTCGACTGCTGCGACGGCGGACTCCAGCTGCTCGATCGTCCGCGGTCCGATGATCGGGCCGGTCACGCCGGGCTGGTGCAGGAGCCACGCGAGACCGAGCGACGCCGAGGTCCAGCCACGCTCGGCCGCGAAGCGGTCGTAGGCGTCGAGTTGCTCCTGCTGCTTGGCACGGGCCTCGGTGATGCGGGACTCGCCCGACCGCGCGCGCTTGTCGGAGGAACCACCGCTCAGCAGACCACCGGACAGCGGCGACCACGGCAGGATGCCGAGCCCGTAGTGCTGCGCGGCGGGGATGACCTCGAGTTCGATCGAGCGCTGCGCGAGGTTGTAGAGCGACTGCTCGCTGACGAGACCGAGGAAGTGTCGCTGAGATGCGACCTCGTTCGCCTGCGCGATGTTCCACGCCGCGAAGTTCGAGCTGCCCGTGTAGACGACCTCGCCGCGCGCGACGAGCACCTCCATGGCCTGCCACAGCTCCTGCCAGGAGATGTGACGGTCGATGTGGTGGAACTGGTACAGGTCGATCCGGTCCGTCTGCAGTCGCTCGAGCGACGCGGTCGCCTCGCGACGCACCTGCCAGGCCGACGCACCACGCGCGTTCACGACATCCGAGCCGTCGTCGTTCGGGGCCACCATGGGCGAGTGGACCTTCGTCGCCAGGACGATGTCGTCACGGACGCCGGGGCGGGCTGCGAACCACCGGCCGATGATCTCCTCCGTCGCGCCACGACCGGCGCTGCCGCCATACGCGTTCGCCGTGTCGAAGAAGTTGACGCCGAGGTCGAACGCCCGGTCCATGATCGCGAACGAGTCCTCCTCGCTGGTCCGGTCGCCGAAGTTCATCGTGCCGAGCACGATCCGGGAGACCGTCGTCCCCGTGCGGCCGAGGTGCGTGTACTTCATCGTGGAGCCCTTCTCATCGTCGAACCGGGCCGCGATCCCGCGGCGCGTCGAGTGTGTCACGGAAGCCGCCCTCCACACCCCCGGCTCGACAGGGCGGCCTCGACCGGCTACAGCGCTTCCCGGCAACTGGCGGGTGCTGGCGTCCGCCCGAGGCGATACCGTGGCCTGATGCTCAGCCTCACCGACGTCTGGCCACTGTTCGGCCTGGAGATCCGCACGCCGAGACTCGTCCTGCGCCTCGTGCGCGATGAGGACCTCCCCGGACTGATCGAGGCCGCCCTCGCCGGCGTCCACGACCCCGCCGTCATGCCGTTCTCCACACCATGGACCGACCAGCCACGCGAACAACTCATCCGCGAGACGGCTCGGTTCCTCTGGACGCAGCGCGCAAGGGTGACTCCTTCCTCCTGGACGCTCAATCTCGCGATCCTCCTGGACGGGACGCCGATCGGTCTGCAGGACGTCGGCGCCCGCGACTTCGCCGTCACGCGGACGGTCGGGAGCGGTTCCTGGTTGACGCAGGCACAGCAGGGTAAGGGGCTCGGCATCGAGATGCGGGCCGGCATGCTCCAGTTCGCCTTCGACCACCTCGCCGCGGAGGTCGCCGTGTCGGACGCCGCCGTCTGGAACGGCGCATCGCTCGGCGTCTCGCGTCGACTCGGCTATCGGGACAACGGTCTGCAACGCTTCATCGGCCGACCGGGCGAACTCGTCGAGTCGCAGGGCCTCCGGCTGCACCGCGACGAGTTCATTCGGCCCGACTGGGCGGCCGAGGTCACCGGCCTCGACGCGGCACGGTCGGCACTCCTCGGTGAACCGTCAGCAGACTAGGGCTGGCCGAGCGTTCGCGTCATCGTGACGGTGTGCGGACAGGCTCCGATGGCAGGACGAGGGTCGCGACGGTCCCACCGGGGACGTGTGCGACCGCGGGCGTGCTCCGCAGGGTCACGGAGCCGCCATGGGCCTCGGCGATCGCCCGCGCTGCCGGCAGGCCGAGTCCCACGCCCTGCACCGCCTGGTCCCGCGCATATTCGGCCCGGTAGAACTTGTCGAAGGCCTGACGGAGTTCGTCGGCGCTCATCCCGACGCCCGTGTCGCTGACGGTCACCTCGGCGTGCCCGGCACCCGGATCGACGACCACGTCGACCGTCCCATCGGCCGGCGTGAACTTCACGGCGTTGGCGACGAGCTCGGTGATCGCACGGTGGACCTGCTCGGGGTCCGCAGAGACGACCGCCGCCGCATCGGCGTGCAGTCGGACGACCGGACCGGAGACTCCCGCGGTCGCCGTCTCGATCGCACGCGCGGCGACGTCAGTGAGGTCGATACGGCTCGGCTCGATCTGGACCGTGGAGTCCGACGCGGCCAGCAGCTCCTGCACGCGCTGCTCGAGCGCGACCGCGTTGCGCTGGACCACCCGCAGGGCCGGAAGGAGTCCGGGGGCGTCGACCTCGGCGTCGTCCATGATCAGTTCGAGGTAACCGTGGATGGAGGTGAGCGGTGTCCGCAGCTCGTGCGACACCGTCGTGAGGAACGCCTCACGGACGTTGATCGCGTTCGCGAGTTCGGTGACGTCGTGCGCGACGATGACCGTCCCCAGGTGCGTGTCGCCGTTCCGGACCACCCGGGTGGAACTCGCCAGGATCGCCCGCTGGCGGCCGGCCTCCCCCACCCACTCCAAGTGGTTCGACAGCAGCTCGCCGCGGAGCGCCCTCGGGATGATCTGCTCGTCGAACGGGATGGGCGTCCGCCGGTCGGCCTGGAGCACGTGCGGACCGGCGTAGGGCGGGGTGTCGAGCCGGAACCCGACGGCGCTGACCATGTCGACGGCGTGCGCGTTGGCCAGACGCAGGGTGCCGTCGGCGGTGTAGAAGGCGACGCCGGCGTCGACCGTCTCGAGGATCGACTCGGCGAGCGCCTCAGCATCGAGGGCCCTCGCGAGCGAGACTTCGAGCTCCGCCGCCTGCTCCCGGATCGCCCGCTGGCCCCGTCGCAGTTGGCGGGCGCCGATGTTGACCGCAACGGCGATGCCGATCGTGAGCAACGGCAGCAGGGCCACGTTCAGCCAGTCCACGGCGCTGGTCGGCGTGCGCGCACGGAGCAGGTAGGGGGCACTGCTGATGAACAGGGTCCCCACGACAGCCAGGATGATCATCCGCGGGGTGAAGCCGAACGCCAGCCAGAGGACGGGGAAGATGCAGAGCAGGCTCGCCCCCGGGGCCACGCTGATGAGCTCCATGCGGACGCAGGCGACGGCCAGCAGGTCGAGGACGGCGATCGCGGCCATGGCGGACGTCGGCCAGCGCTCCCACGGGAGGACCGCGGCGAGGACGGTGCTGACCACCGCGATCGCCGTGCCCCCGAGCACGGCGAGGGTGAAGAACCGCTCCGGCAGGACGACCGCCACGAGGATCGCGACGATCGCGAAGGCGATCGCGAACGGCAACTGGGCGCGAGCGAAGACCCGGAGGCGGCCGTGTCGCGAGGCTTCGGGTTCCAACAGCGGCACGATCGCCCACTCTCTCCAGCGCTGGCCGAGGGGTCGTCGGCCGGATTCCACGTCGATCAGCTGATCGATCGTCAATCTAGCCGATCAGCGCGCGATCGTCCGTCGGCGAGCTGCTTGAGAGCGCAGCGAGCGGCGATTCGCGTTAATCGGACGATCGAGCGGCGGAGATCAAGCCCTCGCGAGCCGTGGATCGGCGTTCGGCGCAGGCTCCGGTGCGGACGGCCGGCGGTCCAGATGGATCCCGGCGATCATGCATCGGACGGAACCCCCGGCGAGTTCGATCGTCGGGACGTCCAGCGGCAGGATCCGGCAGCTGCGCTCGATGACCGCCAACTGGTCCGACCGCAGGCTCTGGACGGCGCGACTCGAGATCGCGAGGAGGCGTTCCCCCGTCGCCGACCGCAACTCGATCGCGTTGCCGGCGAAGTCGCAGACCTGCTCGTAACTGAGGTCCACGATGTCGCGTCCATGCGCGGTCAGGCGCTCCACCACCTGCTCGCTGCGCACCGGTGAGGCGATGAGGTCGAGGCCGACGAGGGCGAACTCGGTCGCCACGCCCATCATGACGTTCGTGTGGTAGATCGGGACCCCGTGCGGGTCGACCGCGTCGAAGACGAGCGGCTCGTAACCGAAGTTGGTGCAGAACCGCTCGAGGGCGATCGGGTCGGCGCGGTGGGATCGTGCGACGAACGCCACCCGGGCCGCGTGGTCGAGCACCATCGCACCGGTGCCCTCGAGGAACACGTCGTCGAGCTCCAGCCCCGAGTAGTCGATGACGTCCTGCACGCGGTACTCGCGCTTCAGCATCTCGACGATGTCCCACCGGCGCTCGCGTCGGCGGTTCACCGCGTACATCGGATAGACCGCCAGGTGCCCGCCCGCATGGGTGGACAGCCAGTTGTTGGGGAAGACGCTGTCGGGGCGGTCCGGGTCCTCGTCGTCGAACAGGTGGACGCGGACGCCCGCCGCATCGAGCGCCTGTGCCACGGCGGTGACCTCGTCGAACGCCGCGTGAGCCACCCCGGTCACGGACGCCGACGGGACGCCGTCCGCCACCTGGAACACGTTGTCGGCCGCGGTCAGCGGGTTCGGCGTGAACCGGTGCGGCCGGATGAGCACCACTGCCGACGGCGCCTGGACGGACATGTCGGACTCAGCCGACGGGAGAGAGCGCGCCGACGAGTCCGAAGAGGTCCTTCGGGTCGTCGGGGGCCGCGACGAGGTCGATCTCCTCGAAGTACTCGCTGCCGTCGACGGAGTCGCGGAGGAAGCGCAGCGCCGTGAAGTCCTCGATCGCGAAACCGACGGAGTCGAAGAGCGTGATCTGCTCCCGCGAGCTGCGGCCGGGGACGGCACCCGTGAGGACCTGCCAGAACTCGATCACCGGGAAGTCGGGAGCCATCTGCTGGATCTCGCCCTCGATGCGGGTCTGCGGCGGGAATTCGACGAAGACGTCGGCGCGATCGAGGATCGACGCCTCGAGCTCCGTCTTGCCGGGGCAGTCGCCACCGATGGCGTTCAGGTGCATGCCGGGCTCGACCAGGTCGTTCGTGAGCACGGTCGCGAGCGCCTTGTCGGCCGTGCAGGTCGTGACGACGTCCGCGCCCGCCACGGCGTCAGCGGCACTCGTCCCGATGACGACCTCGAATCCGAGCGGCTCCAGGTTGCGCGCGAACTTGTCCATCGCGAGCGGGTCGACGTCCCAGATCCGGACGGTGTTGATCCCGAGGGCGGCCCGCATGCCGAGGGCCTGGAACTCGGCCTGGCTGCCCGCGCCGATGAGGGCGTGGACGCTCGAGTCGGGACGGGCGAGGTGCTTGGCGACCATGCCCGAGGTCGCGGCGGTCCGGAGGGCCGTGAGGAGCGTCATCTCAGCGAGGAAGGTGGGGTAGCCGTTGTGCACGTCGGCGAGGACACCGAAGGCCGTGACCGTCTGGTAGCCGCGTGCCGGGTTGGAGGGGTGGCCGTTCACGTACTTGAAGGCGTAGGTCTCGTGGTCGCTCGTCGGCATGAGCTCGATGACGCCGAAGGGCGTGTGACTGGCGACACGCGGGCTCTTGTCGAACGAGGGCCAGCGGCGGAAGTCGGCCTCGAGGTAGCCGATCATGCCGGCGATGATGCGCTCAGGACCTCGGTCGGCCGTCCAGCGGACCATGTTGCGGACATCGACGAAACGCGTCATGACGTTCCCTTCCAGACGAGTTCGGGCTCGGAGCCGACCGGAGCAGACCACTCGCGGTTGCTTCGAGCCTAGGTTTCGACGATCTGCACTTTCTATTCCAGAGATGCGCGATTTGTGCACAGGTTATGCACAATGTGAGTAACTGCGTTGTACATTGTGTGCATGGCTGCGCTGGACGATCTGGACCGGAGGCTGTTGGCTGCGCTCCGAGCCGACGGCCGTGCGTCGGTCGCGAGCCTGGCCCGGTCGCTCGACGTCGCCCGGGCGACCGTGAACAGCCGTCTGGAGCGACTCATCTCCTCCGGCACGGTGGTCGGGTTCTCGGTCCGGGTGCGTGACGAACTCGACCCCGGCACCATTCGCGCGATCGCGTTCATCGAGGTCGAGGGTCGCACCACCGACCACGTCATCCGCCAGCTCCGCGGCTTCCCGGAGATCAGCGCACTCCACACCACGAACGGCGGGTGGGACCTGGTCGCGGAACTCCGCACCGAGACCCTCACCGACTTCGACCGCGTGCTCGGCGGCATCCGGCGCATCGAGGGCGTCGTCAACAGCGAGACGAGCCTCCTGCTGAGTTCCGTCCTCCGCTGACGACCCGCCAGGGTCGACGCTAGAGGCGCGGGTCGATGGGCTCGGACTCCATGGCGAGCACGCCGAAGACGGCCTGGTGCACCCGCCAGGTCGGTTCACCGGCGACGAACCGTTCGACCGCCTCGACGCCGAGCGCGTACTCGCGCAGCGCCATCGACCGCTTGTGGCCGATGTCCCGATCGCGCAGGCGCTCGAGGTTGTGCGGCTCGGTGTAGTCGGGACCGTAGATGATGCGCAGGTACTCACGCCCGCGCACCTTGATGCCGGGCTGCGCGAGCGACTTCTCACCGCGGACGAGGCCGGCCACAGGCTTCACCACCATGCCTTCGCCGCCCGCACCGGTCAGCTCCTCCCACCACGTGGTCGCGGCGTCCTCGGAGGTGGATGCGGTGAGGTCGACCTCGACCGAGCGGGTCCGGCGGATCAGCTCCGGGTCGGCGTCCACGAGGCGGTCGGCGACCGAGAGGTGCCAGGCGTGGTCGCGCCCCAGGTGGCTCGTCCCCGTCGAGGCGAGGAGCTGGAACGGCGCGAGCTGCACGCCTTCCAAGCCGTTCGAGGGCGCGGTGTACGGGCGGTAGGCCGCGACGTAGGCGTCGGCGGCCTCGGCCCGTCGACGCGTCCGCTCGAGCAGGTCCGCGATGTCGACACCCGTCGCCGCCGCCTGCTCCAGCACGTGCACGGCCGCCGGGAGTGCAGCAGTCGCGGCAGCTCCGACCGAGGCGTACTGGTCGCGGATCAAGCTCTCCGCCTTCACCGACCACGGCAGCAGTTCACTGTCGAAGAGCAGCCAGGAGGCGTCGAGCTCCTCCCAGAGACCGGCTCGCTCCACGGCGGCGTCGAGCCGGGTCAGGAGCGTCTGCGTCGTCTCCTCGTCGAAGAACGGCCGACCGGTGCGGGTGTGGACGGTGCCACGCCATCCCGTGGGAGCACCGAAGGGTGCCGGATCACGCGTGAGCAGCACGACGGCACGCGAGCCCATGTGCTTCTCCTCGCAGACCACCCGGTCGAGCCCATCCCGGCGATACGCCTCGAACGCCTCAGCGGGGTGCTCCAGGAGGTCCTTCCGCTGCGAGGTGCTCGGCGGACTCATCGTCGGCGGCAGGTAGACCAGACGCCGCGGGTCGATCGCGAACCGGCTCATGACCTCGAGTGCGCCGGCCGCCGCATCTTCGCGGATGCCGACCCGGCCCGAGACACGGGTCTCGACGACCTGCTTGCCGAGGACGTCGTCGATGCGCAGCAGCCCGGGATCCCGCTGCTCGCCCGCGGGACCGGTCGGGCGGCCGAGCGGCACGACGGGTTCGTACCAGACCTGCTCGGCCGGCACGTCGACGACCTCGCACTCCGGCCACCGCAGGGCACTCAGCTTGCCGCCGAAGACGCAGCCGGTGTCGAGGCACATCGTGTTGTTGACCCACTCGGCGTCGAGGGTCGGCACGTGACCGTAGAGGACGGTCGCCTTGCCGCGGTAGTCCTCCGCCCACGGCAGCCGCACGGGCAGGCCGTACTCGTCGGTCTCCCCCGTGGTGTCGCCGTACAGCGCGAACGACCGCACCCGCCCGGAGGCGCGTCCGTGATACTGCTCGATCAGTCCGGCGTGCGCGACGACGAGCTTCCCGTCGTCGAGGACGAGGTGCGCGACGAGCTCGCGACAGAACCGCTCGACCTCTGCTCGGAACTCCTCCGGCTCCTCGGCCAGTTGGGTGAGCGACTCGGCGAGCCCGTGGCTGGTCTGCACCCGCTTGCCCTGCAGCGCACGGACGAGCTTCGACTCGTGGTTGCCGGGCACGGCCAACGCGTGCCCCGCGCCGACCATCCCCATCGCCAGCCGCAGCACGCCAGGAGTGTCCGGCCCGCGGTCGACGAGGTCGCCGAGGAAGATCGCGCGGCGACCCTCGGGATGCGCGGCGTCGACCGGTCGACCCTCCACATCGCGCTCGATCACGTACCCGAGCTTCGTGAGCAGCGTCTCGAGCTCGCTCCGGCACCCGTGCACGTCGCCGATCGCGTCGAAAGGACCGCGCTCCTGACGGCGGTCGTTGAGCAGCGGCTCACGGACGAACGACGCCTGCGCGATCGCTTCGACCCCGGAGAGCACGTGGACCTTCCGGAAGCCCTCCTTGCTGAGGTGCCGCATCGACCGGCGCAGTTGGTCCTGCTGCCGGGTGATGACGGCCGCGCCGAACGAACGGTCCTCGCGAGCCTTATTGCGCTCGATGCAGACGCGCTCAGGGACGTCGAGCACCACGGCGACAGGGAGGACGTCGTGGTTGCGTGCCAGGTCGATGAGCGACTTGCGCGAGGCCGGCTGGACGTTGGTCGCGTCGATGACCGTGAGGAGCCCGGCGTCCAGGCGGCGCGCGGCGACATCGCGGAGTGCTGCGAAGGCATCGGCGCTGGCGGCCTGGTTGTTCTCGTCGTTGGAGACGAGCCCCCGGAAGAAGTCGCTCGAAAGCGTCTCGAACCGGCCGAAGTGCGTGGCGGCGAAGGTCGACTTGCCGGACCCGCTCACGCCGATGAGGACCACGAGCGACAGTTCGGGGATCGGCAGGGCGGCGGGGGTCTGCTCGAGGTCGCTCATGAGGTGGCCTTCCGGAAGATGGCGAGCTGCGTCGGCGAGCCGAGCTGCGGGTCGACGTCGCCGACCGTGCGGTGCTCGACGCCGTAGCGGTACCGCTCGGCCGCAGTGGTGCACCAGGTCGCGAACTCCTGACGGTCCCACTCGAAGCGGTGGTCCGGGTGCCGGAACGAGCCCGCCGGCAACGAGGGATACAACGCGTTGTATTCGCGGTTCGGCGTCGTGACGATCACGGCTTCGGGAGCCGCAGCACCGAAGATCGAGGCCTCGAGTGCATCGAGGCGCTCGGCGTCGATGTGCTCGACGACCTCCATGAGCACGATCGCATCGAGTCCGCGCAGCCGGCCGTCGGCGTAGGTGGCCGAGGACTGCAGCAGCTGGACACGCTCGCGGACGCGATCGCTCGCGTCGCGGAGCCCGAGCCGCTGCGACGCGGCTGCGAGCGCGCGTGCGGAGACGTCGGTACCGATCACCGTGCTGACCAAGGGATCCGCCATCAGGCGAGTCAGGAGGGCGCCCTCGCCGCACCCGACGTCGGCGACCGACCGCGCCCGCACGTCGGCGAGCGCCTGCAGGACCGCCTCGGCGCGCAGGCCGGCGAGCGCCGGGGCGCGCTTCGTCCGTGAGGCGGTGGCCGCGTCGTCCCCGTCGGCACCGTCGGTCCGCGCCTCCGGGTCCAGCTGCGACTGCGCATCGGTGACCATCCGCGACTGGTGCGCGAGATACCGCTTGGTGATCAGGTCCCGGTCGGGGTGGTCGGCCAGCCACCCCTCGCCGGCGCGCAGGAGTTTGCCGACCTCGTCGTCGGAGACCCAGTAGTGCTTGGCGTCGTCGAGGACGGGCAGCAGGACGTAGAGCTGGCGGAGGGCGTCCGCGAGGCGGAGGTGCCCGGTCAGTTCGAGGTCGACGTATCGCGAGTCGCCCCACGCCGGGACCGTCGGGTCGAGCGGGATCGCCCGTTCGACGACGGTCCAGCCGAGCGGACCGAAGAGTCGGGTCGCCAGCTGCTCCAGGCCTCGCGACGGCACCGCCGCGACCGTGATCGTCAGCGGGAGCGCTGCCGCGGCGAGCTCCGGGTGGGAGTCGCTGCGGCCGGTCATGGCGCTGCGGAACACCTGCCCGATCGCGACGGCGACCATCGACGACGACGCGTACGGTCGGTCGTTCACGTACTGCGAGAGCGACGCGCTGTCACCGCCGCCGAAGCGCTTCTGACGGACGAGCGCGATCGCGTCGACCTCGAGCAGCAGGGCGATGGTGCATCGCTCGTCGGTCGCCTCCGGGTAGAACACGTGGGCGCGCCCGACGCTGAGGTCGAAGCTCTGCGCCCGCGCGGGATGCTTGCGGACGAGGTGCCCCAGGTCGGCGGCCGACGGCGCGGTCGAGGTGATGGTGACGAGCACAGGTCCATCCGTCCGGTCGGCGGCGAGGTTCCTGAAAGCCTAGCCGCGGTCGTGGTGCGTGCGTGAGTCGCCCGAAGCTGCACGGAATTCAGCGATTTCCGTGCAGTTCCGGGCGACTCAGGGCTGCAGGCCTGCCCGCCGCCAGACGAGGAGCGCGAGGTACGCCAGGAGCGAGGCGCCGAAGAACGGCAGGAGCGTCGGGAACAGGTAACAGAGCAGGGCGAACGTCACTTCGCCGATCAGGAGCAGCAGGGCTGTGAAGGGCCGCCGGGCGACGAGCGCCCCGGCCCCGACCAGCCATGCCCGGGCCGACGCGTCCGGTTGCAGCGCCGCCGACGCCGGTAGGGCGAGCAGCAGGAGTCCGAGGGCGAGTGCCACCGGCGCGGTCGCGGCGAGCAGGGCGGTCGCGATCGCCGATCCCTGTTCGAGCTGCGCGGTCAGGAACGCGATGTCGACGACGAGCATCGCCATGACCACGACCACCCCGACGCCGAGTGGCAGCGAGCGTCGCCAGGTCGCTGCGAACTCTCGGAAGACGCCGGTGAAGACCGCGTGCTCCTCGCCGTCGAGCCAGCGTCGCATCGAGCGGCTCGCCGCGATGACCGCGGGGACGGCGGTCACCACACCGAGCGACAGCACTGCAGCGGCCAGACCTGCCGCCGCGACGTTCATCGGGTGGACGAGCACACCCAGCAGACGGCCTTCCCAGCCGGTGCGCTTGACTGCCATGCCGCTCATCCTCGCAGCCTCCGTCCGGCGAAGCCGTTACCGGCCGCGTCCATCCCCTCATGACGTGGTCGCGCTCCATCGAGCCGCACGACCACCTGTTCCACGTCCGTCAGCCCGGGGATCGTCACCGCCAGTCCCTCGTCGTCCTCGGTCATCGTCGCCGCCGGCGGAACGGACTCACCGAACCGCACGGGTTGGAGCACGGACACGAACCGCGCCGAGTGCGACGGGGACGAGGTCCGGCGCAGCGTGTGCTGCACCCGCTCGATCTCGAGCCCCGGTGTCGACGAGGTCGGGTTGGCCTGGACCACCGTCGGATGCACGACGTCGATTGAATCGACGTCGTCGAGCGAGGTCACGAGGAAGCCGGCAGCGCCGGCGGGTGCGAGCCGACGGCCGTCGTCCAACGGCGCCGCCGGGTGCGTCGTCTGCAGCAACCAGGTCCAGGAGCGGGCGGTGTCCGCCTCGAGGTCGTCGACGAGGACGAGCGCGCCGCTCGGCGTCCGCACGAGGTGGCGCCGGAGCCTGCGGACGCCGAGTTCCGGCGCGTACAGGGCGCCGATCTCGCTGACCGTATGCACCCAGTCCCCGGCGAGCGTGACCTCGAGCATCTCGCCGACACGGTCCTCGGCGAGTCCGGCGTGGACGTCGTAGTGTCCTTCACGCCCGTACCCGGCACCGTCGACGAGCACACCGTTGTGGTGCTCCGTCCGCTTGCGGGAGGAGTAGCCCTCGTCGATCGCGAGGTACTCGCCTCCACCGAGCAGGACGAACGCGCCCGCGTCGGGATGATGATGACCGGTGTTGAGCGTCGTCCAACCTCGTTCGCGCCGGTGACGGTGCGACTCCCGCCATGCCCGCCAGCCGCCGCCCGGCGACGCCTTGACCGAGACGAGGGTCGCATCCGCGTCCCACGACGTCCGACCGGCCACGAGGCCGAGATCGGGGAAGTACCTGGCCGTCGGGAGCTCCTCAGGACCGATCGCCTCGACCGTGGGGTCGAACCAGAGCAACTCCTGATACGCCTCGGGCAACACCCCTGGACGGACACCGCTCTGAGACGCCTCCCGCCAGAGGAGGTCGGTGGAGACACGATCTGCCAACCACTGGGCCTGCGGGATCCGGTACTCGGCGGCCAGCTTCCGGTACAGCGCGATCGAGTGTCCGCTGCGGTGGTCGTGGCAGTCACCGTGATCGACGATGCGCTCGAGGTCCGGAGCGGCCTGGTGGAGCCGGAACCAGAAGGTTTCCCGGAGGTGCTCGCTCCGCGGGAACCAGTCGACGCCCTCGGCGGCACGCAGCACGTCGAGATAGCTCACCAACCACGGCTCGCCGTAGCGCCAGTACACGACGCCCTCGTGGTTCGAGCCGTCGGCCGGCAGGAGGTCGAGGACCTCGTCGAAGTTCACCTTCGCGCGCTCGGCCCAGGCCAGGGCGCCGGGATGCTCGTCGGCCAGGACGTACCCGGCGGTGGCGAGACCGGTGAAGCAGATCCAGTTGTGGTTCTGCCAGTACGACGACGACCACCAGTCGCCCTCGGTCTCGACGGCGAATTCGAACAGGCGGGTGCCCTGCAGGATCAGGCGGTCCCGGAGTCGGGCCCGCTCCCCCACGTCGAGCGCATCACCGGCCCAGGCGAGCGCCAGTGACAGTCCGTGGAGCAGCCAGCCGGCATCGAGGTCGTGGTCCGGCAGATGCGCGCGACCCCAGTGCTCGAAGGCCAGTGGTGGCGCGAGCCAGCGTCGCAGCTCGTCGAGGTACTGCGGCTGCCCGGTCAGCCGGTGGGCGAGCGCGAGGTTCGCCGCGGCGGGGCCGAAGTACGTGATCGAGGCCAGCGGGTGCTCCGTCGGGAGCTCGATCCCACGGAGGCGTTCGCATTCGTCGAGCAGGCGACGGAACTCGCGGTGCCGCACGCCGGTCAGCTCGGCGCGGAGGCGGTCCTCCCGCCCGTCGAGGAGCAGTGGCGGGATCACGGCAGCAGCTCCCGTTCGAGGGTTCGTCCGTCGGACAGGCCGACGACCAGGCGACCCGCATCGAGACGGATCGACGTGATCGGCGACACCTCCGCCTCAGCGAAGACCGACACGAACGTGACCTGCGCGGCCGTCGCCGTCCAGTCGCCGACGGCCAGGGGGACGGTCGGGTCGTCCGACGGCCCTCTGCCCGGGGCGTCCAGGAGGACGGACGCGACATCCGCGACATGGTGGCCGTGCAGCCGACGCCCGGACGGGCCGGACCAGCCGGTGCGCCACCCGTCAACGTGCTGGACGACCTCGAACGGCACGGCGGGTCGGAGGGCGGAAGTGAAGGTCCGGAGCGAGCCGTCGGCGGTCGCTGCACGGAGCACGTCGATGAGGATCCCGCCGGTGGACTCGACCCGCCGGTCGAGTCGGACGCCGGCGATCGCCTCACTGGAGGACGCGTGGACGAGCGTCGTGTCGGAAGCATGGTCGACCTCCCAGCGCTCCACGTGGGCCGAACTCTCGAGCTGATCGGCGTCGTCCGCCCGGACGGTCGGGTGCGCCGTCGTCCTGGCGTAGTAGTCGCGCCGCAAGGCGCTGCCGTACGGCGGGACGCCGGGAGCGGGCTGCCAGGCGACCCCGTCTCCGTACAGGTACAGGGCGAGGGTGTCGAGATGCCCGTGCG
This sequence comes from Plantibacter auratus, assembly GCF_050587365.1. Taxonomy (NCBI): domain Bacteria; kingdom Bacillati; phylum Actinomycetota; class Actinomycetes; order Micrococcales; family Microbacteriaceae; genus Plantibacter; species Plantibacter auratus. The sequence continues at coordinate 907,022 of NZ_JBOBFV010000002.1, forward strand.
AGCCGCCGTGCGGTCCGGCATCGAGCACCGCCTGCAGGGAGCTCGCCTCGGAGCGCACGACCGCGTAGCCGACGTCGGCGAAGAGCGCCGAGCCACGGCCGGGTGCGTCACCTGACATCGCGAGCGGTGCCCCGGAGAACCAGCCGTCGAGGAGGTCCTCGAGTCCGTCGTGACCAGCACCGATACGACGCCGAGCCCAGGCCTCGACCGCGTCGAGACCGGTCCGATCCCAGAGCTGCCCGGCGAGGACGCAGATCTCCAACACTTCGAGGTGGACGCCGAGTCGGTCGTACGGGCCGTCGTGCAGCATCGGCAGGCGACCATCCGGTCCGGCGAAGCCGACGAGCACATCGACCATCCGACGCAGCCGGTCGACGAGGGCCGGATCGAGCGCAGCCGGGTCGGCCCCGGCGAGGGTGAGGAGATAGGCGCGGAGCACGAACAGGTGGTAGTAGGCGGACCCCTCCCACTCCCAGCCGTCCTGGCCGATGGCGACGGCCGAGTGCACGACCGCCTGCTCGATCCAGCGCGCCTGATCGCCGTGCGGCGCGACTCCGCCCACTGCGGCGAGCGCCCGGGTGGCCAGGCCACCGGCCGCGTCGAGCCAGGCGACGTAGTTGCTCGTGAGGTCGTCGCGGTCGATGACGATCACCCGACGGGACTCGACGATCGTCTCCATGAGGGCCTCGAGCATCGTCGCGACGGGTGTGCCCATCGCCTCCCGGGCCGCCTCGTCCTCGGCGAGCACGACGACCGCGTCGGCGATCTGGGTGGCCCAGATCGCTTCGGTCAACGCCTGCTTGAAGAGCTTGCTGGTGTTCGGTCCGCTCGTGATGAGCGGTGGGCGGGGTCGCCGGCTACTTGATGCCGGCGTTCGTGAACCCCTGGATGAAGTACTTCTGGCAGAACAGGAAGAGGAGGACCATCGGGATGGTCGCCATCGTGGTGCCGGCCATCAGGTATTGCCACTGCGTCCCGTCGAGCTGTTGGAACACCGCGAGCCCGACCTGGATCACCCTGAGGTCGTCCCTCGTGGTGACGAGGAGCGGCCAGAGGAAGTTGTTCCAGCTCTCCTGGAAGGTCAGGAGCGCGACCGTCGCGATCGCCGGCTTGATGAGTGGCGTGTAGATCCGCGAGAAGATGCGGAACTCGCTGAGTCCGTCGATGCGCGCGGCCTCCGCGAGCTCGGTCGGGAGGGAGAGGTAGAACTGGCGGAACAGGAAGATCGCGGTCGCGCTCAGGCCTCCGGGGACGATGAGCGCCCACCAGGTGTTGAGCCACCCGGATCCGCCCTGCCCGAGGATGTCGTTCCCGCCGAACAGGGGCATGAACTTCACGAGGAGGAACTGCGGCACGATCTTCGTGTAGGTCGGGATCATGAGCATCGCGACGAAGCCGAGGAACACGAGCTCCCGGCCGCGGAAGCGGATCCTGGCCAGCGAGTAGCCGGCCATCGCGGCGAAGATCAGCGTGATGATCGTGTGCGACGCGGAGATGATGAAGCTGTTCCGGAAGTACGTCGCGAAGGGCGCCGCCTGGAGCGCCTCCGGGTAGTTGCTCCACTCCCACACCTTGGGCAGGAACGTCGGCGGGAACTCGGCGAGCTCGGCCGGGGACTTCAGCGACGTCGCGATCATCCAGATGAACGGCACGACCATCGTGAGCGCACCGAGCGTGAGGGCGAGGTTGAGGACGACGCGTCCGATCCACCGTCGGTTCCGACGACGCCCGGCGGGCTTCGTCGGGAAGTCCTCGTGAGCTCCGGTGACGAGCGACCTCGTCGTGAGCGGTTCGGCGGTCATCCCTCGTCACCCTTCGTCGCGCGGCGGCCGATGACGGTCATGACGAGGAGCATCAGGAACAGCAGCACCGACTGCGCCGACGCCATCCCCATCTCGAAGTTCTGGAACGCGGATCGGTAGACCTCGTAGGTCATCATCGTCGTGGAGTTGGCGGGTCCGCCGTCGGTCAGGACGTAGATCTGGTCGAACACTTGGAACGCTCCGATGATCGAGATGATGAGCACGAAGAAGGTGGCGGGCTTCAGCATCGGCACGGTGATCGCGAAGAACTTGCGGATCGGCCCGGCACCGTCGACCGCGGCGGCCTCGTAGAGCGAGGGGTCGACGTTCTGCAGCGCCGCGATGTAGATCAGCATCTTGATGCCGATGCCCTGCCACGCTCCGACGAGGATGACCGAGGGGAGCGCCCACTCGGGGTCGGCCAGCCAGGCCTGACCCGGGATGCCGACCACCGAGAGGATCCCGTTCAGGAGACCCTGCTGCGGGTTGAAGATCCACAGCCAGACCATCGCGATGGCGACCGTGGCCGTCACCTGCGGGAGGAAGAACGCGGTCCGGAACCAGGTGCGCAGTCGCAGGTTCTGGTTGAGCGCGACGGCGATGACCATGGCGATCGCCATCGAGGCGGGCACGGTCCAGAAGGTGTAGACGATCGTGTTCCACGTGGCCTGGCCGAACACCGGGTCCTGGAAGATCTCCACGTAGTTGTCGAGACCGATCCACGCGGGGGCGTCGAAGATGTCGTAGTCGGTGAAGCTCAGGGCGATCGTCGCGAGGACGGGGATCGCGGTCCAGAGGCCGATGTGGAACACGGCCGGAGCGACCATGAGCCAACCGAACAGTCCGCTCTTCCGCGCCGCACGCTTGCTGGCGGCCCGCCGCGGGATGGGTGGAGGTTGCCGAGGGTCGAGCGTCCTCGGGACGTCTGGGGTGCGCGTCGCGGTCATGATCACCGGTCCAACTTCTTCTGGAAGGTCGCGGCGAGGTCGGTGAGTGCCGCCTTCGCCGTCTTCTTGCGGAGGATCGCGTTCTCGATCGCCGGGGCGACGTCGCCGCGGAGACCGAGCCACTTGGGGGGCCCGCCCTCACGCTTGGCGACCGACAGGTTCTCCATGGCGAACTGCACCAGGCGGTCGTCCTGCACGTACTCGCTCTCGAGGAGCTCGGTGAGCGCCGGCACGTTGCCGCGTTGCTGATTGGCCGCCAGCGCCGGGCCGGGGCTCGCCAGGAACTCGACGAGTTTCTGCGCCGCCCGTTCGTGGGCCGACGTGGCGGAGACCGCCGCCATCGTGCCGCCGACGAACATGCTGGGCGAGTCACCGGGGATGAGGAACGGCTCGAGGTCGTCCAACACCTCCGGGTCGGCCGCCTCGGCCTGGGTCCACACGTTGTTGTGTGCGATCGCCATCGCCGCGCGCCCGTTGATGAGCGGGTTGACGGTCGCATTGGGCGCCGAGAAGCCGGTGTCCTCCACCTTCTCGTCGTGGAAGAGGTCGACGATCCGTTGCAGCGCCTCCACACCCTGCTCGGAGTCGAACGCCGGCGAGCTGTTGTCGTCGGAGAAGAGCGATCCGCCGTTCGAGAACAGGGCCGTCTCGAACATCTGGCGCGGTTCGATGGTCAACATGTCGAAGCCGGTGCGCGTCAGCTTGCCCGAGGCGTCGCGCTCGGTCAGCGCATCGGCCATCTCGACGAGTTCGTCCCAGGTCCGAGGGGTGTGGTCGTAGCCGGCCTCGCGGAGGAGGTCCATCCGCGCCACCCCGAAGCGGGCGTCGAGCATGATCGGGACGCCGTAGACGTCGCCGTTCCAGAGCCCGGCCTCGACGATCTGTGGCGTCATGGTCTGCTCCAGCGACTCGGCGGTGAGGCCTCCGTCGGTGAGGTTGGCGAGCACCCCGCGATCGGCGAAGGCCTCGATCCATCCGACGCCCATCATCATGACGTCCGGCACGAGACCGGAGACGACGCCGGTGGTCAGCTTCTCATTGAGCCGGGCGTAGTTCGTGTAGTCGACGGACACGGTCACGTCGGGGTACATCTCCGTGAACTGCGGCAGCAGCTCCTCCTCCAGCAGCTTCTGGCCCGCTGTGCCCTCGAAGATCGGGGTCAACATCGTCAGGTCGCCGCTGATGGCGTTCGGGTCGGTGTCCTCCTCGGCTGCCGGGGTCGAGCACGCGCCGAGAGCCAGCGCGAGCGCACTCGCGGTGAGCAGTCCGGTGGCGATGCGGGCCCTGCGGATGCCGGTCGTCCGCCGGTGGCGGGGCCTCATGGTCCGGGTGGTCATGCGTTGGTTCCCTTCACGGGTATCGATTCGGGGCGACGATGCCGCGAGTCCGTGACGTCGTCGTCATCGGTATCCAGGATCGGCAATGATCTTGTGTATCGATTTACCGACCATAACCATCACGTCCGGTGACGTCAACCGGCTCCGCGTCGCCGGTCGTGGCCGATACCAGTCATAGAGCGGCAGAATCGGCGAGATGTTGGTGGCGCGACCGCTTTATCGATACACTGGAAAGCGGTACCGACGCCGTGTTCCCGGCTGACGCGGAGCCACGAAGGGGGCGGTCATGACCGACAAGGTGACGATCCAACAGGTCGCCGCGGCAGCGGGCGTCTCGACGAGCACCGTCTCGAACGTCCTCAACAGTCGCTCCGACCGGATGCAGCCCGAGACCCGCGACCGGGTGTTCGCAGCAATCAGAGCCCTCGACTACCGACCCAACCGGGCAGCACGGCAACTGCGCACCGGGCAGACGAAGACGATCGGCCTCATCGTGCCGTCGGTCAGCAACCCGTTCTGGGGAGCGTTCGCCCGCGAACTCGAGCAGGCCGCACTCGGCCACGGCTACAACGTCCTCCTCGGCAACAGCGAGCGCGACCCCGGACGAGAGCTCGGGTACGTCGAGGAGCTGTGGGACAACGGCGTCCGCGACATCGTGCTCTGCACCTCACTGCCGTCCCTCGACCACCTGGCGTCGTTCGTCGAGCGCGGCCTCAACCTCATCCTGTTCGACCGCCCCGTCCAGCCCGGCGACCCGCCCCTCGTCGCGAGCATCGGGATCGACAACCACGTCGGCGGCAGCGTCGCGACGTCCCACCTGACGGGGCTCGGGCACCGCCGGATCGCGTTCGTCTCCGGGTCGCAACGTTCGGTGAACCGGACCGTCCGGCACGCCGGCTTCCTCGCGGCGGTCCAGGCGGCGGGCCTCGACGCGGCGGAGTTGCCGGTGTGGGCGGGGCTTCCGGCTGATGCCGACGAGCTCGAGGCACCCGAGGTCGGCCGGCGGGCCATGCACGACCTGTTCAGCGCCGGTCCACCGCCGACGGCCATCATCGCGATCAACGACATGACGGCCCTCGGGGTGTGCAAAGGCATCCGCGATCTCGGACTCGGCATCGGCACGGACGTCTCCGTCGTCGGCTTCGACGACATCCCCCTGGCCGATCTCGTGTCACCGTCGCTGACGACCGTCCGTCAGCCGATCGCCCGCATGGCCGCGCTGGCCGTCGAGCAGGTGGTCACGCGCGAACGGACCGACGACCGGGAGTCGACCCACGCGATCCTGCTCCGCCCGGAACTGGTCGTGCGCGACTCGACGGGTGCGGTGCCCGCCGAACCGGCACGCGGCTGATCAGCCTCCGAACAGCTTGCCGAAGAACCCCTTGCGCGGCTTCCAGCCGGCGGCGGTCAGGGCGTCGATGACGGGCTGCTTGACCTCGTCGGTCGTGAACTCGTAGCCCATGAACTGGCCGGTCGTCGTGCCATCGCGGTCGGTGGACTGCGAGATCGGCGCGACGCTCCGCCCGAAGGAGAAGGACTTCTGCGGGCCGGACTGCCAGGTGCGCTTCGTCGAAAGCCCGCCGAGACCGACGGTCGTCTTCGAGGAGGACGACTGCTCGTGGAATTCCCACTCCCCGTCCTCGGGGTGCAGCTCGACCCGCAGCTCGTACTCGGCACTGAACATCCCGGCGCCGATGAAGCCGAGCCAGCGCTGGTCGGCGTACCGCCAGTGCGCGACGATGCCGTCGGGTGTCGGGTCGTAGACGAAGGGGAGTTCTTCGCTGTTGAGCGCGAGGATCCGGGCCTGGGCGTCGCGGAGGTCGAAGGTCATGGGGCGAGTCTAGGCAGACGGACCGCCCGGCGACATGGGGACAGCTCCCCGTCACCCGGCTCCCCTACGCTGGCCGGGTGAGCGAATCCATCCTGACCCAGAACGTCCTGACCGTCATGAGCTACAACATCCGCACCGCTGTCGCCCAGCCCGGTCACGAGTGGGTGGACCGGGCACCGCTCGTCTCACAGGTCATCGCCCGCAACGCGCCCGACCTCCTCGGGCTGCAGGAGGTCCGCGAGCACCAGCTGCACGACCTGCTCCCGGGCCTCGCCGAGTACGACTGGTTCGGGCAGGGCCGTGACGGCGGTTCGGCCGGCGAGTACGGGCCGGTGTGCTTCCGCCGCTCGCGGTTCGAACAGCTCGACGCCGGCGAATTCTGGCTGTCGGACACCCCCGACGAACCGGGCTCGAACACCTGGCCGTCGCTGCACGCACGGTTCGTCACCTGGGTCAGGCTCCGCGAGCGTCGCACCGGCGACGAGCTCGTCTTCGCCAACACCCACCTCGACCACGAGAGCTCACCGCACGGCGACGACGTCCGCACGCGCAGCGCGAAGCTGATCGCCGACCGATTCTCCGGCATCGACGTCCCCGTCCTCCTCACCGGCGACTTCAACACCGAACGCGGATCGGCGGCGCACGACTCCCTGGCGGACGCCGGGTTCGTCGACCTCTCGCCGGTCGAGAGCGACGGTATCGGCACGTTCCAGGGCTACGGTCCCCAGCGTCCCGGGAACGCACGCATCGACTGGGTGCTCGGTCGCTCAGGCAGCGTCGCTCCGCACACCCGACTGGAACCGATCGAAGCCCTCGTCGACGAGCAGGACCCCACCTCGGAGGCGAGCGACCACTTCCCCATCCTCATCCGGGCGCAGCTCACCCACTGACGGCGATCAGACGCCGAGGTGTCCTCGCCGACGCCGTCCGACGATGTCGGGCACGATGGATCGAGAGCGGTCGTACGATCGCGCCCGCACCACGAGGAGGAACCATGTCCGTCGTCACGCTGATCCGATCCGACGAGCTCTCCGACGCCGCGGAGTACGCCTACGCGTCATCCGTTCCGGCGAGCGCCAGGCTGCTGTTCCTGGCCGGATCATGCCCGCTGAACGTCGACGGCTCGACCGCTGCCGTCGGGGACGTCGCCGGGCAGGCGGAGAAGTGCGTCGAGAACCTCGTCATCGCCCTCGAGGCCGCCGGTGCGACGCTTGCCGACGTGGCCAGTACCCGGGTGCTCGTCGCCTCGGCGAAGCAGTCCGACCTCGTCACCGCATGGGAGGTCGTACGCGCCGCCTTCGGCGATCACGACGTGCCATCGACGCTTCTCGGGGTCACCGTGCTCGGCTACGACGACCAGCTCGTCGAGATCGAGGCGACCGCCGCCGTCGCCTGACACCGATCGGTGCCGATGCTCGTCGTCAGTCGCTGGAGGCCGTCGGCGCGAGCCGGAGGAGGACCAGCCCGACGATCGACGGGAGGAGGGGCAGCGCCGCACCGAACACTGGGTCCACGCCGGTGAGGAGCGCGCCGCAGAGGGCGCCCGCCACGAGCAGCACGATCGCGCCGATCCGGATGAGGTGGTGGTCGTGGACGCCGTCGGCGAGGCTCTGCATGAGACTCGTGAGGGTGCCGGTCACGAAGGTGGTGGTCACGCCTGAGCGTTCGATGCGACGGGCGACGGCCGTCTGCCCCGCCATCGCGAGCGTGGAGAGCGCGATGAGGACACAGATCACGGGCGTCGTGCGCGTCTCGGGAGACACGATCCATCCGATGAGGACGCACGCCTGCGCGATCACCGCACCGCCGAGCACGAGGACGAGCCGGTGCTGCGGCGCCTCCGGGGTCGGTCTGTCAGCGGTGGCGACGAGCCTCGTGAAGCGGAAGGCCAGGAACGTCCCGACGGAGAACAGCAGCACGGCGACGGTCGCCCCGAGCAGCACCTCGCCGAAGTCGGGCCGGCTCGTGAGTCCGGCCAGCACGAAGTTGCCGGTCATGTTCGCGGTGAAGACGCCGCCGAGCTGCAGGAACGCGAAGGCGTCGGTCGCCCCGGCCGCGAACGACAGCACGAGCGCCATCGCCGCGATCATGCCGGCACGCGTCCGACGCCGGGTGGTCGTCAGGGTCGGGTCGGTGCCGCCGGTCTCAGTCACGTGCACATCGTCCCACGCCCGTTCGCCCACGTTCGGGCGAACGGGAGCTCGCTCGCCTAAGAATGGGCGAGCGGAGCGTCAGGCGAGGAGGTCCGCGAGGAAGGTCAGCTGCGCCTGCTGCTGCACCGGCCCGCCACCCTCGTGCCCGTTATACGGGTAGACGGCGATGTCCTTCTGCGTGCCCGCGTAGTGGTTGAACGCCGCGTACACCGTCGAGGGCGGACACACCGCGTCGCAGAGCGCGACGGAGAACAGCGCGGGGGCGGTCGCGCGGGCGGCGAAGTTCGTCGCGTCGAAGTACGAGAGCGTGCGGAACACCTCCTCCTCGTGGCCGCGTCGGCTGATGAGGTACGTCTTCAGCTCCGCGAAGGGGCTCGCGTCGGTGATCTGCAGGGCACGACGGAAGTGCGACAGGAACGGGACGTCGACGAGCGCCGCCGCGAGTCCCTCGCAGAGCCCAGCCGCGGCGAGGGCGATGCCACCACCCTGGCTGCCACCGGCGACGACGACCCGGGCGGGGTCGACCTCCGGGAAGCTGCGCACCACGTCGACGGCGAGTGCCGCATCCGTGAAGACCCGACGGTAGTAGTAGGTCTCGGGGCTGCCGAGCCCGGCGCTCATCTTCCCGGCGACCTGCGGACCGCTCCCGAACGGGTCGGCCGTCGCGCCCGGCAGGTTCGCGCTCCCCTGGCCGCGCGTGTCCATGACGAACACCGCGTAGCCCGCGGACGGGTGCATCGTCCACTGGTGGGCGAGCCCGCGTCCGCCGCTGTAGCCGATGTAGTGCACGATGCACGGGAGCGGCTCGGTCGCGCCGGCCGGTCGGATGAACCACCCCTTGATCGGGTCGCCACCGAACCCGGAGAACGTGACGTCCTCGACGACGAGACCCGTCAGCTCGGGGTTGGATCGTTCACGCACCGTCGGCTGCGCGAGGGCGTGGGCTTCGGCGAGGGTGTCCGTCCAGAACGCGTCGAAGTCCGGCGCCTCCTCGCGGTCGGGCAGGTACTGCTGGAGCTGGGCGAGGGGCAGGTCGAATTGCGCCACGGGTCACCTTCGGTTCGTGAGATCGGATACGGGTGGGGAAGAGGTCAGGAGGAGGGGATCGCGGAGATGAGGCCGAGACCGACGCTGATGCGGTCGGCCACCTCGATGAGGTCCTCGGTGAGGACGTCGAGGTTGCGCTCTCGCATCAGGCTCAGCCGACCCGAGATGGAGATCGCCGCCACGACTCTGGCGTTCGCGTCGCGGATCGGCGCCGCGATCCCGAGACGACCCAACGCGAGCTCCTGGTCCTCCATGCAGACGCCGCGTTCCCGCGCCGTCGCGAGCTCGGCGGCGAGCGCCGCGTGCTCCGTGACGGTGTTGGCCGTGTAGCGCGGGAGCGGCTCATCTCCGAGCAGCGCACGGAGGCCGTCGGCGTCGAGGTCGAGGAGCAGACACTTGCCGAGCGCGGAGGCGTGCAACGGCTGGCGCAGCCCGATCATCGAGTGCGACTTCGGGGCGAGGGCTCCCTCGAAGTGGCAGAGGTAGATGAGGCTCGAGCCGTCGAGCACGCCGACGTTCACGCTGAGGCCGATCCGCTGTGCGAGTTCCTGAGCGGGAGCACGCGACTCCCGGTGCACCGGGTTCTGGTTGAGCCCCTCGCTCGCGAGCGCCAGGATGGTCGCGCCGATGGCGTAGGACGGACTGTCGGCCGCCTTCGTCACATAGCCGAGCTCCTCGAGCGTGCCGAGGAGGCGTGCGGTCGTCGAGGTGCCGAGACCGGTCGCACGGGCGATGTCGGAGGCCCGCAACGGTCCGGTGGTCGATGCGCCGAGAACGGCGAGCACGGATGCTGCACGGCCGATGCCCTGCTGGATCTCACCTGCCACGGGTCCTCCACGGTGTCGGTGTCGGTTCGGATGTCCGGCCTCGGAGGCCGTGTTCAGCGTAGCGGTCGGGCTCGGCGCGGCCGGGTGGTGCGCCCGCTCGGCTGCTCGAAGACCTTCACACTCGCGACGCTCACGTAGGGCGACCCGTTCGTGGCCGTGACGACGACACGGAGGGCGTCGACCCGCACGGGTTCGACGTCGTGGATCCGATGCCGGTGCCGGTTCCCCTCGACCTCGGCCAACACCGTCCACGTCCCCTCAGGAGCACCCGCCGGTCGTGCCTCGAGGCGGTACGCGGCGACGAGCTCCGGCACCGCCTCGAAGTCCGTGCGGTGGTGGTGCAGGTTGATGAGGTCCACGTCGACGTCGTCGTTGAACACGATCCGGACGGACGCGACATCGACCGGCTCATCCCAGTGCAGGGTGAGGACCTCGGGCTCGGCGACCAGATCGCGGTTGTCATCGAGTCGCTCCGAGGACCACAGGTGCGGTCCGCCGTAGGGACGTTGGTAGCCGTCGACGATCCGCTCCGGGCGGTACGCCGTGGTGTCCCCACCGACGGTCAGCGCGACGCTCCGTCCGCGGAGCTTCCGGGCGTTCCAGTCGAGGATCGCCTGGTCCTGCTCTTCGGGGATGTGGTCGTCGAACACCTCGTCGGACGTGTGCTTCGCGGTCAGGACGAGGAGGCCGTAGGGGTGGCCCTCGGTGAGGAGCAGGCTGACGTCCGGGTTGGAACGGACGACGAGCACGGCGTTCTGCTCGATCTCGGGCGTCCATCCGAAGCGGACAGTGGCGGGCACGCCCACCCCGGCGGTGACATCGGCCGTGCCGTCGAGGAGGTGCTCGACCGGGACGGCGTTCTGGCGCTTGCCGGTGCTCCACAGTTCGACGCGGAGGGTCGCGTCGCGTGCGGCGTCGACGAGCAGGGTGATCTGGTCGAGTGACGGAGCGACGGGTACGAGGATCGCGACGTCGCGGTCGAGGGGGAACCGCTCGCCGGAGCCGAGGTGCTCCAGCGTGGAGATCGCGCTGAGCGCGCTCGAGGCGGAGACCGTCGCCCGCCCGGCCAGATCGTCGGGGTCGCCCGTGGTGATGCCGATGACCGGGGCGTCCTCGCGGATGAGTGTGCGCTGCAGGAGCGGGAGCGCCTGCCCGGCGAGCTCCCGCGGCGTCAGTCCGTCGCGGGCGATGAGCGCCGCAGCCGTCCCCACCGCCTGACCCTGCGTGGCGCAGGTCGCCATGACGCGGGTGGACCCGAACGCGACGTGGGAGGCGGAGATGTTGCGTCCGGCGAACAACAGGTTGCCGACATCCCGCGAGTACAGGCTGCGGAAGGGGATCCCGTAGGTGCCGTTGCTGAAGCGCTGTTGCGCACCGGCGCTCTCGGCGTAGACGCCCTCCACCGGGTGCAGGTCGATCGACCATCCACCGAAGGCCACGGTGTCCTCGAAGTCGACCTGGTCGAGCAGGTCGTTCTGCGTGAGGGTGTGGTCGCCCAGCAGCCGCCGGTACTCGCGCTTGCCCGGGATCGACCCGACCCACTCCAGCGTCAGGGTGTCGGCGTCGAACTCGCCGGAGTTCTTGATGTAGTCCCAGATCCCGAAGACGACGCTCCACAGCTCGTCGCGGATCTGCTCGTTCTCGGCGACGGTGTCGAGCTCGCCGCCCCACTCGATCCACCAGTAGTTGCAGCCGTTGTCGCCGGTCCGGATGATCCGGTTGGTGAGGATCGGGGTGTCGCGGATGTCGCGCGCGATGTCAGGAGCGACGAACCGCTCTGGGCGTCCCGTGTCCTTCGTGTAGAAGAAGATCGAGCTGCCGAGGAGCTCGTCGTCCGCCACCTCGGGCGCCCACGGCTCGCCGAGCTCGGCACGGCCCTCTCGCCCGATGCGGGAGGTCGCACCCGCCAGATGACCCACCAGCCCGTCTCCGGTGCAGTCGATGAAGACGGGGGCGATGAACTCGGTCTCGATCTCGCTGCCCATCGTCCATCCGGTGACGGACGTGATCCGTGGCGACGGCGACTCCCCACCGTCCGACGACTCCTCCATCGTGACGATGCGGACGTCGGTGTTGAGGTGCAGCTGCAGGTTCGGCTCGGCGCGCACGAGGTCGAGGACGGTCTGGTCCCAGTAGAACGGGTTGCCTTCCGGGTTGCGGTACTGGTTCTCGAGGAAGAGCTCCCCCATGATCCCGGTCTCCCGCGCGAACCGCTGGTGGCCGTGCGCGGTCGCTCCGACCACCCACACCCGAACCTCGCTCGACGAGTTGCCACCGAGCACCGGCCGGTTGGTGACGAGCGAGACCCGCGAACCGAGGCGGGCAGCGGCGACGGCTGCTGACACACCCGCGAGGCCACCGCCGATGACGACGACGTCTGCGGTCTGGGTGCGGTGCTGCATGGATGACACTCCTTCGTGATGCGTGATCCTGGAAGCCGTCGAACAGATGGCGACCACCGGGCGAGTGCCACGCTACCATTCAGCGGTACGACTTTCCCATTCAGTGGGTAAGATTCTTCGGCAGGTGAACCTCGAAGCACCCCGACAACGATGTGAGGACCGATGGACGAGAGCAGGACCCAGGCTGCAGCCCTGGCCGAAGCCGCCGCGCACAGCGCACAGACCCCCTACGACGACGCGGAGCGATCACGCCGCATGCGGAAGGTGATCTGGGCCGCCGGGGCGGGCCACTTCGTCGAATGGTTCGACTTCGGCCTCTACGGCACGCTCGCGACCGTCATCAGCCTCAACTTCTTCCAGCAGGGCAACACGCAGGCGGCCCTCCTGTCCGCGTTCGCGGTGTTCGGGGCCGGCTTCGTGATGCGTCCGCTCGGTGGCCTCTTCTGGGGCTCGCTCGGTGACCGCATCGGGCGCAAGACGGTCCTCGCGACGGTGATCCTCGTGACCTCCGGGGCGACGGTCGTCATGGGCCTCCTGCCGACGTTCGACCTCATCGGCCTCTGGGCGCCGATCCTGCTCGTGATCGTGCGGCTCGTCCAGGGCTTCGCCGCAGGTGGTGAGAGCTCCGGCGCCACGACGCTCCTCGCCGAGTACGCTCCGTCCAACCGACGCGGGTTCGTGACGAGCTTCATCGACGTGTTCGGTTTCGCGGCCTTCGTGGTCGGTGCGGGCCTCGTGCTCCTCTTCACCTCGACGCTCGGCACCGACGCCCTCAACGAATGGGGTTGGCGCGCCCTCTTCTTCCTCGCCCTGCCCCTCGGCCTCGCTGGCCTCTACCTGCGGAACAAGCTCGAGGACACCCCGGAGTTCCAGGCGATCCAGGCCAAGGGGGCCGTCTCGAAGTCACCGCTGCGGACCTCCTTGCGCACCTCGTGGAAGGCGCTGCTCTTCTGCGTCGGCTTCGTCGTCATCAAGGCCGTCGGCCACTGGATCCTGCAGACCTTCATGCCGTCCTACCTGCAGACCGACCTCGGCTACTCGCAGCCGCTCAGCTACGGGGTCACGGTGCTCGGGCTGCTCGCGATCGCGATCCTCGTCCCGTTCATGGGCCTGCTGAGCGACCGCATCGGGCGGAAGCCGGTGATGATCGCCGGTTGCGTCGGGTTCCTGGTGTTGACGTACCCGACGCTCATGCTCATGAGCGCGGGCAACTTCGCCGCCGCGGCCGTCGCGATGGTGATCCTCGGCGTCTTCATGGCGGCGTACGACGGCGCGTCGAGTGCGGCGATGGCCGAGCTGTTCCCGACCAGCATCCGTTACGGCTCGATGGCGATCGCGTACAACCTGTCGGTCGCCGTGTTCGGTGGGATCACGCCCTACTTCGCGACATTCCTGATCGCATCGACCGGCAATCGGTTCGCCCCCGCGTTCTATGTGATGGCGGCCGCGCTCATCGCGTTGATCGTCGTGCTGCGGGCCCGCGAGACGGCCAAGCTGCCGCTCCCGCGCTGAGCGACCCGGACGAACGCCTGCGTCGACCAGAGGGGTCGACGCCGGCGTTGTCGCGCAAGTCCGACTCAGCGGGCGAAGTCGCGGAGGTCGAGGTCGGGATCCTCGAGCACGTCCGAGGTCTCGATGGAGTCGCGCGGCTCGTAGGCCGTCGTGGACGGACGGATGTCGTCGAGGTAGCCCTGCAGGCGCGATTCGGCCTCACTGAAGTCCGGTACGTCCTGATCCCAGGCGTGCGGCACGGACAGCACGTCGTTGCCGAGACCGATCACGAGCTGGGCTGATGCGTCTTCGACGTCGGAGTCCACGACGATCGGAATGGTGACCGCTTCAGCGCGTCCGCGCTTCGCGAGCTCCGCCGTCAGTTCGACCAGCAGGGCCGCGACCTCGTCGGTCGTCACAACGTTCTCACCCGCGTATGTAATGCATCGCATGCATCAACCCTGCCGGATCAGGCCTGGAACCTCAGGCCCCTTGACACCCGGTGGGGCCGGATGACTAGGCAGCTCCGAGGCCGGACTCGGTCGAGGACGACCGGCGGCGGCTGGTCCGCCACGCTCGCCACGCTCCCGTGGACCAGAGCGCCCAGACGACGAGAAGCGGTTGGAACACCAGCCGGACACCGCGTGCGAGATCACTGTCGAGCCCGAAGGCGTCGGTGCCGCGGACGAACTGCTCGATGTTGCCGGGGAACACCGCGACGAAGAACGCGGCGACGATCCAACCGACGGCGACGCGGTACCGGGCGAGCAGGATCAGCGAGAGGCCGAGCAGGATCTCGACGACTCCCGACGCCACGACGACCAGATCAACCGGCAGGGGCAGCCACTGCGGCACCTGGGCGACGAACGACTGCCGGGCGAACGAGAGGTGGCCGACGCCGGCGAAGGTGAGGACAGCTCCGAGGAGCCAGCGGGCGAGTGTGCGGACGATACCCATCCTCAGAGCGTAGGCCCGCTGCCCCTGGGCCCGGATCAACAGTTCTGCCGGGAGGGCCGTCCTCGTTCCCAGTCGACTGGGAGGTACCGGGAGTTCACTGACGACATGCCCGAATTCAGCGGAGTCAACCATGTCGCTTTCACCGTCCGAAACCTTGAGACCAGCACCGCGTTTTATGAACGGGTGTTCGGATTCGCCCCGGTCGGCGCCATCGACGGCCCCGGACTCACTCGAAAGCTCTTCTCGCTCCCCGACGGCGTCACGCTCGGGCTCACCGAGCACCAGACGACGGAGACCGGCGACTTCACGCCGTTCAGTCCGGGTTTGGACCACCTGGGGTTCACGGTCGGTTCCGTCGATGAGCTCCACGCGTGGGCCGCACACCTGACATCCGCGGGCATCGAGCACAGCGGACTCGTCGAAGCCTCGTACGGGACAGCCCTCAGCTTCACCGACCCGGACGGCATCGCCCTCGAGTTCTTCGTCGGCCGGTAGTCCGACGCGGCGGCATCAGGAGCGCGGAGCCCTGTGCCGTCATTCGAGCAGACGGCGAAGCAGCGGAAGGTAGTCGACAGACGCCAGCTCGAGCTCCTCGAGCTGCGCGAGGTCGAACCATCCCACGGCGTCGTGCTCCTCGGGAGCTTGGTTCCGCGGCTCACCGAGCCAGGTGTCGACGCGCCAGATCCGCAGAGTCATGTCCTCGAGTCGGAGTTCCGCGACCGGCGGGTCATCGAACTCGCTGATCGACACCCCGAGTTCTTCGCGCAGCTCGCGAATCAGCGCTTGCATACCGGTCTCGCCCGACTCCACGTGCCCACCCGGGAGGTCCCAGACGTCCGGGTACCAGTCGTTCGTCGCGGCCCGATGCGCAAGGAGGACCTGTCCATGCCGGATCAGGACCGCGCAGACCACGTCGTGGCGCTGACCGCTCATCGGGCGCCCGTCCCTCGCCGCGTGCTCACCGGACACAGAGCCGCCACCAGACACCGAGCCACCACCGGTCACCGAGCCTGTCGAGGTGCGGCGTCGACGGCGTACTTGAAGCCGCGGTGCGAGCCGACGAAGCCGAGTCGCTCGTAGAAGCGGTGGGCGTCGACCCGAGCCTCGTCGGAGGTCAACTGCACGATCGACGATCCGGTCGCGGGGGCGGCGACGTCCGTCACCCAGCGCATCATCGCCGTTCCGACGCCGCCGGATCGCAGCGCGGAGGAGACCCGCACGGCTTCGACGAGCAGTCGGGTGGAGCCGCGCCGGGCCATCCCGGGGATGCGGGTCAGCTGCATCGTCGCGATGACGGCCTCCGCCGCGTCGACGACCAGCAGGATCTCGTTCGCCGGGTCGTCGATGAGGTCCGCGAGCGCACGCTCGTAGGCGGGGAGATCGCTCTCCTTCGCCAGGTCACCGCGGGACGCACTGATCGGGTCGTCGGCGAGGAGCGCCATCAGCGCGTCGAGGTCGGCGAGGGTGGCCCGGCGCAGCAGCAGCTCCTGTCCCGGCGTGGTGAGGGTGGTGGGGAGCGTGAGCGCGGCGATCATCGTTCCACCCTCTCACGTCTCGCTGGCAGCTCCTGCCACCGCCCGCGCGACCGACCGGAGTGCGTGCGCCCTCGTCGCCGCGTACGACTCCTCCAGCACGGCTTCGAGCCCCGGGTACTCGGTGTGCCCGGCGGGGAGGACGCTCAACTCGGGGTCCTCGAGCGCGTTGGCGACGGCGAACTGCCCGGGTGGTGGCACGTGTCCGTCCCAGAGCGCGGCTTCCACCCGCACCGGCACGTGGACGAACCCCGCGGCCGTCGACGCGTCGAAGAACCGCAGGACCTCGCGCGCCTCGGGGTGCTCGGCGACGTGGTATCGCACCCGCTCCCCGCTCCCCTCGCACGGCAGGCGCAGGCGCACGTCGTACTGACCGAAGCTCGGCACCACGAGCGTCGCTCCGACGAAGCGGTCGTCCCACGGCAGGGCGAGCGCACCGATCCCACCGCCGAAGCTCTCACCGACGAGGTAGAGCGGGAGCGGTCCGACGACGTCGAGCAGCGCCGACGCCGCGTGCCAGAGGTCGACGGCACAGCGGCCGAGCGCGTACCGCTCGACGCTGTCGATGCCGAACAGGACGTGTCCGTCCTCCGGCGTCGGTGCCCCGAGTCCGGTGTTGAAGACGCCCTGACCGCGGGCGACCGGGAAGATGACGGCGGCGTCGTCCGGGACGCGGGACCAATCCGGTGCGTCCCGTCCGCCGTAGCCGTGCCCGTGCACCATCCCGAATCGCGCCTGCCCGTCCGCCGGCGTCGCGAGCCATCCGCGCAGGCGGAGGCCGTCGGCCACCGTGTGTTCCACGACGAAGACCTCGTGGGCACCCTGCCGGCCGATCGGGGTCAGGACCGGATCCGGGGAGACCTCGCGTGCCGCCGCGTACCACCCACGCCACAGCTCCTCGAATCCGGCCGGCGGCACGACCGGTTCGACCGCCAGGAGCCCCTCGAGGTCGTAGCCGTAGGTGCCGTCGCGAACCTCATCGCCGAACCAGTCCCGATGTCGTACCTCACGCATGCGTTGTCCGCCTCCGTCTCGTCGTCGTGGATCGCCGGTGCCGAGGTTCGCCGTGCGCGCGTGCCAGACTGGCAACCGGGTCGAAGGAGGACGCTGTGCTCGGTGCGGAACGCAGATCGCAGATCATGTCGGAGGTGCGCCGCAACGGTGCGGCGAGCGTCGTCGACCTCGCGACCGCACTCGGCGTCAGCGAGATGACCGTGCGACGCGACATCGAGCAACTCGCGACGGAGGGCCTCGTCGACCGCGTCCGTGGTGGCGCCACCACGCCCAGACTGCCCGACCGTGCCGAGCTGGGCTTCCCCAACCAGGCACGCCGACTGCTCGCCGAGAAGCGCGCCATCGCCCGACGCGCGGCCATCCTCGTCGAGCCCGGCATGTCGGTCGGCCTGTCCGGCGGGACCACCACCTGGGCCCTCGCGCAGGAGCTGCGAGCCATCCCGGAGCTCACCATCGTCACGAACTCCCTCCCGGTGGCCGACGTGTTCGCGCGGCCCGACCGCGCCGACGAGCCGTACACCCAGACGGTCGTGCTGACCGGCGGCGTCCGTACCCCCTCGGACGCCCTGGTCGGCCCGGTCGCCGTGCGCGCGATCGAGTCCCTGCACTGCGACGTCGTCTTCCTCGGCGTCCGCGGGATCGACCTGCAGGCGGGGCTGACGACCTCGAACCTCCTCGAGGCCGAGACCAACCGGGCGTTCGTCGGCGCCGGGCGTCGCTCCGTGGTCCTCGCCGACCACTCGAAGTGGGGCGCCGTCGGACTGACGACGATCGTCGACCTGCGCGAGGTGGACCACCTCGTGATGGACGACGACGTGGCCGAGGACGTCGAGACCACGCTCCGCGCGCAGTTCGGCGAGGTCTGGCTCGCGCCAGTCGCCTCCGCTTCCGCTTCCGCCGACGACGACCGCATCGACGCCTGACCGCGACACCTCCAGCACCCCGCCACGGCGGCGCGCCGGCCTGTCCTCCCGCTCATGGACCTCAGCGTGCCGTGCTGTCCCGCACGACGATCCGTGCGTCGACGACCACGTGCCGGACCGGCGTGTCGGCTCCGGGCGGGGCGGCGATCTGGCGTTCGAGCTCGGTGAAGGCCGCGCGCACGATCGCGTCGTAGTCGGGAGCGACCGTCGTGAGCGACGGGGTCGAGAACTGGGCGGCGTGGACGTCGTCGATGCCGATCACCGCGACCTCCTCGGGCACCCGCCGGCCGGCTTCGTGGAGGGCCGCGAGCACGCCGAAGGCGATCGAGTCGTTGGAGCAGACGACGCCGTCGAGCTCGACGCCCTCGGCGGTCATCCGACGCATCACGCGGCGTCCCTCCTCGGGGGTGAACGCGTCGACGTGCCCGATCAGCGACGGCTCCTGCGCGAGGCCGAGCCGCGCGACGACGTCCCGATACCCGGCGTACCGCTGATCCGCCGCGTCGGACGGACGTTCGTCCCTGGGCCCGATGAACGCGATACGAGAGCAGCCGGCCTCGGCGAGGTGCGTCGTCGCGGCGTCGGCGGCCGCCCGGTTGTCGATGGAGATGTGCGTGAACGGGCTCACCTGGATGTGCTCGCCGAGGAGCACCAGGGGCCCCGGGGAGGTCCGCCGCGTGAGGTCGCCGACCGTCAGCGAGCGGGGGATGTGGATGAGTCCGTCCGTGAGCGGCAGGCCCACCCCGTTGGCGATGTCGACCTCGCGGTCGTGGTCGCCCTCGGTGTGCTGGATGAGGATCGACAGTCCGCGCTCGTCGGCGCCGCGGACGAGGAGCGTCGTGAGCTCCGCGAAGTACGGTTCGTCGAGGTTCGGGACGGCGAGCGCCACCATGCCCGTGCGCGAACGGCGCGGTACCGGTGCCGACCGCTGGGAGCCGAAGGCGGCGTCCGACATGGTGCTGCTCCTCACTGCTGACCGGGTGGATCCCGGCCGCTCGGGACCGTTGCGGTCCCGACTGAGCACAACGCTATCCCGGGACATCGTCGTTCCTCGCGGATTCGGTGGCCGGTGCCGCGATCGCCTCGATCTCGAAGACCCGCGCGACGTCGGTCGCCGAGGCGGACGGGTCGGTGATGAGGAGGCGCACCGCGTCGACCACGAGTCCGTCCACGGACGCGGTGACGGTGCCTGCGGCGTTGTCGTCGAACCGTCCGACCTCGACCCAGGCACCGCCCGTCCGGATCTCGATCGTGAAGTCACGGAGCACCGAATCGGTCGAGGCTCCCCCGGCGTAGCCGCTCTTGACCCTGACCTCGGCGAGCGCCGTCGGGGTCTGCCAGGCGGCCGTGATCGTGGGTGCAGTGTCGCCGACCGCGGAGATCCAGCGACTCGCGTCCGTGCACACGCCGTCGACGGCGAGCGCCCCGCCGGTGTCGGCGCGGAGCGCGGAGGAGGCCGTCACGGTGGCTCCGAGCGCGACGTTCGTCCCGCCGAGCTCGCCTCGGAGTCCGGACACGATGTCGGCGAGCGTGGTGCCGCCGGTCTCCGCGGCCGTACCGCGGGGGATCGAGGCCCAACGCAAGGTCCCGCGGGTGGTCTCGCTGACCGGCGCCGTCAGATAGAGGACGTCCGTCCCGCTCGCGGTCTCCGCTCGCAGCCGCTGCGGGCCGGACGCCGGATCACCCACCGCACGAGCCGCCCAGCCCGAGTCGGCTCCCCCGCGCTCGAGTCGGACCACCTGGCTGCGGTTCTCGCCGCACACCTGCACGGCGAGGACCGCGTACACGCGGTCGACACCACCGGCGCTCGTCGTGTCGATGCCGGCGACCGTCGAGACGCCCGAACCGAGCGCGGAGACGTCGATGAGCGACTCGTCGCTCCAGGCTCCGCCGTCCCATGAGGCGTAGCGGACGTCGTACGCCGTCTCGTCGGCCTCGACGAACCGGTAGACGATCCCCGCGAGCTCCGTGCCGTCGAGGGCGAGCTTCGCGGTCTGCAGCGCCGGCGTGTAGCTGCCGATGGCCTCACCGGCACCGAAGGGGCGCCAGACGACGGATCCCGGGGTGGTCGGGGTGATCGGTCCGGTGAGCGCGGTCCCCGCGACGTCGGCGAAGGAACCGTCGGACGGGTCGTACGTCGCGTACGAGCCGAGGTGCCGCGCCGGGTCCGCCGGGAAGGGGCCCCATTCCCAGAGGACGTGGACGCGGCCGTCGGCGTCCACCTCGAGGTCGTCGGGGTAGAAGGAGTAGCCGATCGCCGCGGCGACCACCGCCTCACGTTCCCAGACACCGCTGTCGAGGTCGTACCGGTAGAGCCGCCCCTCCCGCCGCCCCAGCGTGTCCGTCCCGACGCGCACGAGCACCCAGGCGTCGCCGTCCGGGCCGCGCGCCGTCACCGGATAGGTGATCGCCGCGTCGAGGTCGGGCATGGACGACGTCGCCTCGACGAGCGAGGTGACGTCGCCGGGTGCACTGGACCGGAACACGTTCCACTGCTCGTTGTGCATCGACACGAAGGCGTGGATGATGCCGTCGCCGTCGACCACGATCGACGGCTGGTTGTGGCCGTTGTCGTCGGTGAAGGTCACGCAGGCACCGCCGGCCGTCGAGCGCAGGCACCCTTCGGTCCACGTCCCGTCCGCGCCCCGCGAGGCCAGGTGGACCTCGTGCTTGGACGCGGTGGACGCCGGCGCGTTGAAGGCGAAGTAGGAGACACCGTCGACGACGTCGAGCGGTCGCCACCAGCCGGCCTGGTTCGACGTGTCGACGGTGACGGGCACGGTCTCGACCGTGTCGGTCACCGCACTCCCGCCCTCGTCGCTCCGCACCGGTCCTCCGGGGGCGGCGACCGCCGGCGCCGTCACCCCCAGCGCGAGGATGGTGAGCGCTGCCGCGGCGAGCGCGCGGACGGTGTTCGATGAGCTGCGTCGCATGGTTCCCCCGGTGCCGGTCACAGTCGTCCGATCGTCGATCCGCGGCTCAGCCGACGAGCTTCTGCGCGGCCGCCCCGGCGGCCTTCATGGCTTCGGCCGGTTGCTCCTGGCCGACGAGGACCGCCTGCACCTTCTCCGCGATCTTCGTCTCGATCTGCGAGTACTGGACGAACTTCCAGAACGGGTTGGTCGAGCTCGTCTTGGTGATGCGGTCGCTGAAGTTCGTGGCGAACGAGTCGTTCTTCACGGCGTCGGAGTTGAGCGCGTCCTCGGTCGCCGGCGGCAGACCACGGGCGGCGAAGTCCTCGAGCACGGTCTCCGGGTCGGACGTCACCCACTGGGCGAAGTCCGCTGCGGTGCCGGCGGCCGGACCGTCGACGACGGCGAGCGCCCCGCCCCACACGAGCGCACGCGGCGTGTCACCCTGCTTGAGGACCGGCCGGGAGACCGGCTGCAGCTTGCTCGCGAAGTCGGGGTCGGGCGATTCGCCGGTCACGGCGCTCCGTCCGACGATCGCGTCGTCGTAGATCGCGGTGCGGCCCTGCGCGAACAGCGAGCGGGCGTCGAAGCGGTCGACGTCTGCTGCGATGAGGCCCTGGTCGTACAGGCTCTTGTACCAGGTGACCGCGTCGATGCTCGCGTCGTCGCCGATCGTGACGGTGTCGCCGTCGACCAGCGGGCTGCCGAAGGTCTGCATCCAGATGAGGATGTCCTTCAGCTGCGCGGCCTTCGTCGACGCCGCGTAGGGGATCATGCCGTTGCCGAGGCCCTTGAGCTGCTTGAGTGAGCCCTCGAACTCGTCGATCGTCGTGGGGAATTCGCCGATGCCGGCCTGGTCGAGGATCGCCTGGTTGGTGACGAGGCCGATCGCGCCGATCGTCCACGGGAGGCCGTACTGCACGCCGTCGAACGTCGCCGCCGTGAGTCCGGCCTTCGTGTATCCGCGTCCCTCGGTCAGCCCCGACACGTCCTGCAGCTTGCCGAGGCTCGCGAGCGAACCGAGCCACGCGACGTCGACGTGGGCGACGCCGGAGAACTGCCCGCCGCGGACCTGCAGCATGAGCTGGTTGATGTACTCGTTGTAGGGGAAGGAGACCTCACCGACGTCGATCTTGGCCTTGCCCTCGTATTTCTGCAGGAGGCTCTGGATGGCGGGTGCCGAAGCCTTCTCGGTGAGCGACCAGCTCGCGAAGTCGAAGTCGGTCGCGGTGCCGCCGGCGGTCGCCTTCGGGATGGATCCCGCTCCGGGTGCGGCACCGGTGGGCGCACATCCGGCGAGGGTGGCTGCGGCGACGCCGATGCCGAGGAATTGCAGGGCACGGCGGCGGGTGATGACGGTCTGCTGTGCGGCGGTGGCGAAGGACGGGGTGGTGTGGGACATGGCTCCTCCTCGAGCGTGATCCTGGTGGGACGTGTCTGGGTTGGTGGAACGGATTGTGGGGGGCCGGCGGCGGGCCGGTTCGGTGCGCTGCGCTCAGCCCTTCACGGCACCGGCGGTCAGTCCGCCGACGAGGTGACGTTGCAGGGCCATGAACGCGATCGCCACGGGTAGGGAGACGACGAGGGACGCGGCCATGAGCTCGGGCCAAGCCGTGGCCGCCTCACCGACGAAGGTGTTCACGAGGCCGGGCGGGAGGGTCTGCTTGTCGGGTCCCGCGAGCGTGAGCGCGAAGATGAAGTCGTTCCACCCGCGGACGAAGGCGAACAGGCCCGCGGCGACCAGGCCGGGTGCGGACAGCGGCAGCACGATGGAGTGGATGATCCGCAGTCGGGACGCCCCGTCGACGCGAGCCGCCTCGATGAGTTCGTCCGGGATCGTGTCGAAGAAGCCCTTCAGCATCCAGACGCACAGCGGCAGGGTGAACGTCGTGAAGGAGAGCACCAGCGCCGCGTAGGTGTTCAGGAGTCCGTAGGCACTGAACACCGAGTACAGGGTGATCAGCAGCAACGCCTGCGGGAACATCTGCGAGGCGAGCACGAAGTACATGAGTGATCGACGCCCGCGGTAGCGGAACTTCGAGAACGAGTAGCCCATGTAGGCCGAGACGATCACGGACAGCAGGGCGGTGATGACCGACACGATGATGCTGTTCCGCAGGTAACCGAACAGGTCCGGGTTCGATGCGAGGGCGGTGTAGGCCTCGAAGCTGATCTCCGTGGGGAAGAGCTTCGGTGGGTAGGAGAAGACCTGGGCTCGCGGGGTCAGCGAGGTGGCCAGCAACCAGTACACCGGCAGCAGCCCGAAGCCGCCGCAGACGATCACCGCGACCCAAGCGCTGATCCGGACCGCCCGGCTCTCCGAGCGGAAGAGCGACGGACGGCGTCGCAGCGTGCCGAGTTCGGTCGCGACGAACGGCGGTTGCGGGTCCGGCGTGGTGTCCTGCGGTGCAGGCAGGGCGGTGGAGACGCTCATTTCTGCTCGCCTTTCTCCGAGAATCGGACGTAGACGACGACGAGCGCCATCAGGAGGATGAGCCAGAGCAGCCCGAGGGCGCCCGCGTGGCCGAGGTCGAAGCCGCGGAAGGCGGTCTCGTAGACGGCGGTGGCGAAGGTCTGGGTGCTCCCAGCCGGACCGCCGCCCGTCAGGACGTAGATGATGTCGAAGTGCTGGAAGTTCCAGATGAACTCGAGCAGCAGGACGAGGCCGATGATGCCCTTCAGCTGCGGGACCGTGATCGAGAAGAAGCGTCGGATGGTCCCGGCGCCGTCCATCTCGGCCGCCTCATGGAGTTCCTGTGGCACGGTCTGCAGGCCGGCGAGCAGCATGACCATGATCCAGGGGAAGGACTGCCAGGTCTTCGCGACGATCACCGCGAACATGGCCGTCTGGGGTTGTGCCAGCCACGCCTGCGCGTCGACTCCGAACAGACCGAGGATGGCGTTCGCCACTCCGTAGTTCGCGTTGAAGATCCACATCCAGAGGAACGACACGACGACGCCGGGAACGAGCCAGGGGATCAGCATGAGTCCGCGCATCACCTTGGCACCGCGGATGCGGGTGTTGAGCGCGAGGGCCAGTGCGAAACCGATGACGAAGGGGGCGATCGTCGTGCCGAGCGTGAAGACCATCGTCTGCCCGAGCAGCTTGAGGAAGTCACCCTGCAGCACGTCGATGATGTTCTGGAATCCGACAAACTCGCGGCCGGGCACCACCAAGCTCTGCTTGAAGAACGCCGTGACGAGAGCGGTCAGTAACGGATAGGCGACGACCGCGACGAGTAGCGCGAGACCAGGGAGGACGAGGACGAACGCGAACATCCCGTCCGGCATTCGTCTTGGCTTGTTTGAATTTGTTTCCAACTGTGAAGTCGTCATACTCACATCCTTGTGAGGAGCATTCCGCTGCATGCGGGGCTTCCTGGGGCGGCGGCGCGTTTATCAGCGGCCAAGTGTTGTTCAGCATGCCCGGTGTCCGCGTGACAGGTCAACGCACACTGGTCACGGTTCCATAACGGACTGTTCATACTTGATTGAAACTGTCGCTTGAGAGTGTCTGTCCGCCGCCAGAGTGGACATGGGAGAGTTGATGGGTGAACTACGACCTCAGCGCTCCTGCTCGCCGCGACATCAAGGGCCTCACGGCCGCCATCGAGTCGGCCGAGGACGCTGCTTCACTGCAAGCGCGTCTGAGCGTGCCGCGCTACGGCGTGTTCGACCTCGCAGGCCGGGCCCGCCGCTCGCCGATCATCGGTGGACTCCTCCTGGCCGGCACGGCACTCGACCAGAACGGCAAGCCGACGAAGCCGCTGCAGGTGCTCGAGACGATCCCCGAGCTGGACCCCGTCGACCCCGACCCCGGTGCCGCCGCCGCTCAGCTCGCCGAGCTCTCACACGGCGACCTCGTCACGGTGCGGTTCTCCGACGGTGCCTACGGCGACTTCGGCGTGACCGGCATCGCCGTCTGGTCGGTCCCCGGCACCACCTTCCTCGTGGGCGGCTGGCTCATCGGTTCCGCTGGTGCGCCGGCGCCCCGGGTCACCGAACTCGTCCGTCTCGCCCCCGTCGGCGACCACCCCTGGCCCGTCCCGGCCCAGATCACCGTCGTCGGCGAGGACATCGGCATCGACTGACCGCGCTTCGTTCGCCCATGTTTGGGCGAACGAACAAACATTCGCCCGAAGATGGGCGAACGAACGGACACACCGGAGGCGCTGGGGGGCGAACCGATGAGCAGGACCGTCCGCGAGGTCGTCTCGGCCGGGCTGATGTGCCTCCCGTTGGCAGGTGGCATCGCCGTTGCTTGCAGTGTCCTGCCGACCGCTCCCCCGACGCTCGACGTCCACGTCGACCGGAACGGAGTGGTCGACGGCACCGCGCCGACCTGGCTCATGGTCACAGTCCCGCTCGTGCTGTCCGTGGTCGCCGCGATCCTCGGTCTCGCCGGGCTCCGCGAGTCGTGGCAGGCGAACCGTCGGGTGCAGCGAGCACTCGCTGGAGGAGCAGCCGTGCTGGGTCTCGGCGTCTGGATGTGGTCGGTGGAGTTCACCCGATTGGCCGGCACGGGAGCCGACCTGGTCGCGCTGCCGGTCGTCCTCTCGGTGTTCGGCGCGATCTTCTGGGGCGTCCTCTGCTTGGTCGTCACCCCGCCCGATCTCCTCGCGGACTGAACCCGGGCATGGGCACCACTGCCCATTCACCGCTCGAGACGCTCGACCTACGCTCGTGGGGTCCGAGCAGTCGACCGAGAGGAACATCATGACCACACGAACGATGCGCAACAGGATCACCGTCGCGGGGGCCGTCCTCGGTCTCGCCATCGCCGGCTCCGTCGGCGGGGTCGCCACCGCCACACCAGCCGAAGCAGCCGGCCAATGCGTCGACTACCAGTACTCCGCCGGTGGCGACGGCGGGTGCGTCGCCAACATCCAGACCCTGCTCAACGCCTTCGGACCGAGGATCCCCGGTGGTGTGTCCAACCTGGAGGTCGACGGTCAGTTCGGCGAGCAGACCCGAGCAGCCGTCGTCGCCTTCCAGACGTACTGGGGCATGCAGGTCGACGGCGTCGTGGGAGCCGAGACCTGGAACATCCTCTGCGCGCCGCAGATGGGACCCGGTCCGGTCGCCTGGTTCCCGTACGACGCGGCTCGCGCCTCCGGCTGCAACATCTGACCGGACCCGCACGACGACACTCCCTCGCCCGTGTTCGGGCGAGGGAGTTCTCGTTCACCCGGGAACGGGCGAACGAACGTGGCGGCTACTCCGCGTCGAGGGTGAAGAGCTGCGCCTGCTCGGGAGCGAGGAGCGGCATCGCGATCCCGACCTCGGCCAGCGCGCGGCCGGTGAGCACGACCGAGCCCTCGGTCAGCCACACCGGCGGCACGTCCTGGATCGACCGGGCGGGCGCGCCGAGGTCGAGCGGGCGGACCCGATAGCGACGCTCGGGATCGAGGCCGGGCACGCGAAGTGGCGCGGGGATCGCCGTCAGCGGTGCGGCGAGCGCCACCTGCGCGACGATCGCGGACGAGCGGTCCTGGGCGATCACCCCGTGCGCGTGCAGTGCCGGGTCGGCGCTGTCCATGCGGACGACCTCGCCCGTGTGCAGCAGCGGGCGGAGGCGCTTGTAGTGCGCGATCCACGCCGCGATCAGCTCGAGTTCCGACTCGCTCGCCTCGTTGAGGTTCCACTCGATGCCAGCGCTCCCGAAGAGGGCTGTGGCCAGGCGGAACGCGAGGTCCGAGGTGCGCCAGGTGGTGTGCGAGCGCGCCGCACCGAGGTGACCGCCGAGATACTCCGGTGGGATCACGAGCCCCGTATAGCGCTGGATCGACTGCCGCTCGAGCGGGTCGTTCGTGTCGCTCGTCCACACCCGCTCGACCCGTTCGAGGATGCCGAGGTCGATCCGCGCGCCACCTGAGGCGCACGACTCGATGTCGACACCGGGATGCAGGGCACGCACCTCGTCGAGCAGCCGGTAGAGCGCCGTGGTCTGCCGGTGCGCCGAGCCGCCGAGGAGGTCGCGGTTGTGGTCCCACTTGAGGAACGCGATGTCGTACTCGGTCAGCAACGCGTCGAGTCGTCCGAGGAGGTACGCGAAGGCGTCCGGGTTGTCCAGGTCGAGCACCCGTTGGAAGCGCCAGCTCGGAGCGTCCGGATGCCCGAGGACCCAATCGGGATGCGTGCGCGCGAGTTCCGAGTCGGGATTCACCATCTCCGGCTCGACCCACAGCCCGAAGTCCATGCCGGCACCGGTGACCGCGTCGATGAGTGGCGACAGCCCGCCCGCCCAGCGTTCCGGGTCGACGAACCAATCGCCCAGCGCACGGCGGTCGTCCGTGCGGCCGGTGAACCAGCCGTCGTCGAGGACGAACCGTTCGACACCGACGCGCTTCGCCTGCTCGACGAGGGTGAGCAGTGTCGGCAGGTCGTGGTCGAAGTACACGGCCTCCCAGGTGTTCAGCACCACCGGGCGGGGCTTCGTGATCGTGCTCCACGAGCGGATCCAGGGGTGCAGTCGCGCGGAGACGCCGTCGAGACCCGCGTCGGAGTAGACGGCGACCGTCCACGGCGACTCGTAGGTCTCCCCCGGCTCCAGCGTGACTTCGCCGGGCGCGAGGAGTTCACCGGAGCCGGTGACCACGGGGCCGAGTGGCGAGCGCTCGCTCCAGATCACCTTGTCGCCGCTCCACGCGAGGTGGGTCGCCCACACCTCGCCGCTGCGGAAGTCGAAGCCGGGTGCGCCCGTGACGGACAGGAACGCGTCGTCGTGGCCGGGTCGTCCGTGACGGTGCTCGCGCGTCCAAGCGCCCTGCCCGAGGCGGTGGCGCTGCGGCGTGCGCTCGTGCGTCCAGAGACCGGTGAAGTCGAGGAGTTCGGTGGCGCGGTCGGGAACCGGGAGCACAACGGCGAGGGCGTCGACGGCGAGTGGTCGGTCGACCTCGGCGTCGTTCCGCACGGTGTGCCGGACGCGGAGCACGCCCTGGGGGGTCAACTCGATCGTCGAGACGATCGTCACCGCGGCACGCTCGTCGGACGTCGTCAGGACCAGCGAGGTGTCGGTGGCCTGCTGGTCGATCAGCCGCAGCGCGAGCAGGTTCGACGCATCGGTTCCGCCCGGACGGTGCACGCCGACACCCGGGCGGCCGCTCCAACCGTCGAACACGGTGGGCAGGAGGCTGAGGCGCGGCGGGGCGTCGATGGAGGAGGGCGGGATCGCCGGCGTCAGCCCGTGGGCGAGGGCGATGAGGGAGTCGGCGGCGAGTTCGCCGACATCGGCTCCCCAGTGGAGGATGGTGGGCACCTCCGTGCCGCGGGCGTCGACGATCAGGCTGACGCCCGCGGCACGAAGGTGGTGGATCACTGCTCTGCTACTCCTTGACGGGGATGGACTGCGCCTTCAGGGCGTCGATCGTCGCGGACTGGCCCTTGGTGAGGGCGTCGAGCAGGGTTCCGTCGCCGGAGACCGCAGCCTTGAAACCGTCGGACACGTCGTTGTACGTCTGCGTCATCGTCGGACCCCAGGCGAAGTCCTCCGACACCTCGGAGGAAGCCTCCGCGAAGACATCGTAGATCGGCTGGCCGCCGTAGAAGTCGACGCCCTCCTTGAGGACGGGCAGGTTCAGGCCCTCCTTCGTCGCCGGGTAGATGTTGGCGCTCTTGTTGAGCATGGTGAGCGCCTCATCGGAGGTGTTCAGCCACAGCGCGAACTTCGACGCCTCATAGGGGTGCTTGGAACCGGTGAAGACGGCGGTCGAGGAACCGCCCCAGTTGCCAGCCGCGGAGTCGCCGGCCTCCCACTGTGGAGCCTTCGCGACGGCCCACTTGCCGGCGGTGTCGGGAGCACCCGACGCGATGGAGTTCGCGCCCCAGACGGCGGAGTTCCAGGTCCAGGCGGCGCTGGAGTTGTAGGCGTTGTCCCACTCGGTCGTCCAGGTGGGGACGGTCGAGACGAGGTCCTCGTCGATCAGGTCCTGCCAGTAGTCGGCGACCTTCTTGGAGGCGGGGTCGGTCAGGTCGACGGTCCAGTCGGAGCCGTCGTTGTTGAACCAGCTGCCGCCGGCCTGCCAGACGAAGCCGGCGAACTGGTTGATGTCGCCCTGCGAGAAGTTCGTGATGTACGCACCGGTGGCGCGGACCTTCTTGGCGGCCTCCTTGTACTCGGCCCACGTCGTCGGGATGGCGATCCCGTTCTGCTCGAACAGGTCGGCGCGGTAGAACATGGCCATCGGGCCGGAGTCCTGCGGGACGGCGTAGACCGAGTCGGACTCACCGAGCGAGACCTGACCCCAGGTCCAGTCGACGAAGTCGTCCTTGGCGGCCATGACGTCGTCGCACGCACCGAGGTCCATGAGGCCGTTCTGCACGCGGAAGTTCGGCAGGGCGTCGTACTCGATCTGGCCGAGGTCGGGGGCGTTGCCGGCCTTCAGCTGGTTGAAGAAGTTCTGGTAGGTACCGCTGTTGCCGTTCGGGCCGGTCTGGACCTTGACCTGGATGTCGGGGTTCTCCTTGTTTCAGACGTCGACGACCTCTTCGATGCCGGGGATCCAGGAGGTGAAGCTGAGGTCGACCTTGCCCTCGGCCGGGGCGCAGGAGGCAGCAGCACTGCCGCCCTCCGACCCGGTGGAGGAGCAGCCGCTCAGGACGACGGCCGACAGCACCGCTGCGGCGACCGCTGTTCTCTTGAGGTTCATAGCGAATCCGTTCTTCTGTGAATGGTGCGGGATGGTGTTGGTGCGGGATGGAGAGGAGTGTCTGCTCGTCGGTCCGACTACTTCACGGCGCCGGCACCGAGGCCGGAGCGCCAGAACCGCTGGAGCAGGAGGAAGGTGATGACGAGCGGGATGATCGACAGGAATGCGCCGACGAGGACGTAGAGGCGCAGTTCGGGGATCTGGTTGACCTGCGAGTTCCAGGAGTAGAGCCCGAGGGTGACCGGGAACAGGGCTTCGTCGCGCAGCATGATGAGCGGCAGGAAGAAGTTGTTCCAGATGGCGACGAACTGGAAGAGGAACACGGTGACGAGCGCCGGGAACATGAGTCGCACGGAGATGGTGAAGAAGGTCCGGATCTCACCGGCGCCGTCGAGACGCGAGGCCTCGAGGAGTTCCTCGGGCACGCTCGACGCCGCGAAGATCCGCGTCAGGTAGACACCGAAGGGGCTCACCAGCGAGGGCAGGAAGACCGCCCAGAACGTGTTCGTGAGGCCCACCTGGCTGAAGATGAGGAACAGCGGGAGCGCGAGCGCGGTCGCGGGGACGAGCACACCGCCGAGGACGACGTTGAAGATCAGGTCGCGTCCCGGGAACCGGTACTTCGCGAGGGCGTAGCCGCACATGGCTGCGAAGAGCGTGCCGAGCAGTGCGCCGAGGCCGGCGTACAGGACCGAGTTCAGCATCCACTTGAGGTAGACGCCGTCGCGGTAGGCGACGAGCTGGCCGATGTTCTCGAACAGGTTGAAGTCCGCGAACCAGAGCGGAGCCGAGTTGCCGAACTGCGCTGACGACTTCGTCGAGGCGATGAACAGCCACCAGATGGGGATGAGGAAGTAGAGCGTGAAGACGAGCATCACGATGAGCGCGCCGGCGCGCGACAGGCGGCTCTCCTGCGGGCCGCGGCCGGTGGACAGGATGGCGGTCATTTGCCTTCCTTTCGCTGCGTGAACTTCAGGAACCCGAAGGAGAGGACGAAGGTCGCCAACGCGAGCACGACCGAGAAGGCGGCTGCGAGGTTCACGTTCGGGATGGACGAGGTGGTGTAGACGGTGAGGTTCGGGGTGAAGGTGCTGCTGACGGCCGAGCTGAAGGTGCGGAACACCTGCGGCTCGGCGAGGAGCTGCAGCGTGCCGATGATCGAGAAGATCGCCGTGAGTACGATCGCCGGCATCACGAGCGGGATCTTGATCGACCAGGCGATGCGCGCCTGACCGGCGCCGTCGAGCCGGGCGGCCTCGTAGATCTCGGTGGGGATGGAGAGCAACGAGGAGTAGATGATGAGCATGTTGTAGCCGACGAACACCCAGGTGACGACGTTCGCGATGGCCCAGAGCACGAGATCGGCTGAGAGGAAGTCCACGCTCTGCGTGACCGCGGTGAACGGCGACAGGTTCGGCGAGTAGAGGAAGCCCCACATGATGGCGGCGATCACGCCGGGCACCGCGTACGGGACGAAGAACGCGAGACGGAAGAACCGCTTGCCCCGCAGGAGCGGCGAGTCGAGCAGCAGCGCGAAGAGGAGCGCGAGGCCGAGCATCACCGGCACCTGGACGACGCCGAACAGGAGCACCCGTCCGACGGACTGCCAGAACGGGCCGTTCTGGAAGACCTGCACGTACTGCGCCAGTCCGCCGAACACCTCCCGGGCCTGACCGAAGGTGCCGTCACGCTCGATCACGAGCAGCGACTGGTAGACCGCGTACCCGATCGGCACGAGGTAGAACAGCGCGAACAGCAGGGCGAACGGGACGATGAAGATGGCGATCGCCCGCTTGTGCTGCACCACCGCCTTCGGCAGCTTGGCCGCCCTCGGCGGGCGGACGGGCCGTGGCGACGTCGCCTCGGCCGTCTCGATGTTGACGCTCATCGCGTGCGGTCCTCTCTGATGACGCGCACGGCGCCGGCTGGCACGCGTGCGATGGAGTCGACGGGTTCGCCGGTGACGAGCTCGCGCCCGCTGGCCGGCAGCTCGACGTCGTTCGTCGAGTGGTTGATGAGGAAGAGGTAGCTCCGTCCCTCATCGGCGCGGCGGACGACCTCGAGGCCCGGCTGGTCCGGATCACCCTGTGCCAGCGCCCCGGCCCCCGCGGCTGCGTCGCGGAGCACCTCGTCGAGTGCGCCGGCGTCCAGGTTCGTCGCGAGGTACCAGGCGTCGCCGCCACCCGCGATGCGGTTGCGCGTGATGGCCGGGCGACCGGCCGACGGGCCGTCGGCGAAGGAGTCGACGACCTCGGCGCCGCGGGCGCGGGTCCGCTCGGACCAGGCAGTCGCGGTCCGGCCCGACGCGAGCGTCAGCACCTGGCCGGGGAGGACGGGGGCGAACTCCTCGACGTTGACGCCGAGCAGCTCGCGGAACGCACCGGGGTAGCCGCCGGGGCGGACCCGGTCCTCCTCGTCGGCGATCCCGCTGAAGAACGTGACGACGGCGTGCCCACCGGCCGCGACGAAGTCCGAGACGACCGCGGCCTCGCTGTCGCGCACCAGGTACAGGTTCGGGACGACGACGAGCCGGTAGGCGGAGAGGTCGGCGCCCGGACGCACGACGTCGACGGTGTGACCCAGACGACGCAGCGACGCGTGGACCGCGTGGACCTGCGAGAGGTGGTCGATCGCGTGGGTCGGGCGGCTCTCGCCGTCGGCCGCCCACCAATTCTCCCAGGAGAAGAGGAGGGCGACATCGGCCTGGACGCGCGTGCCGGTGATCTCGTCGAGTCGGTCGAGCGTGCCGCCCAGCTCGACGACCTCGCGCCACACGTCGGAGTCGGTGCCCGCGTGCGGCAGGAGGGCCGAGTGGAACTTCTCCGAGCCCTGCAGCGACGCGCGCCACTGGAAGAAGCAGATCGCCTCCGCGCCCTTCGCGACATGCGTGAGGGAGTTCCGGGTCATCTCGCCCGGTGCCTTCGCGAGGTTCTGCGGCTGCCAGTTGACCGCACCGGTGGACTGCTCCATGAGCAACCACGCACCGCCACTCGCGAGACCGCGCGTGAGGTCGCTTGCGAACGCGAGTTCGGCCGTGGGGTCCGGGAGGCGGTTGTCGAGGTAGTGGTCGTTGGCGACGACGTCCATCTCGGGCGCCCACTGCCAGTAGTCGAGGTTCCGGATGTGCGCGGTGACCATGAAGTTCGTCGTGACGGGTACGGAGCTGTGGCGGCGCAGGACCTCGAGCTCGGCCCGGTAGTAGCCGAGGAGCTCGTCGGAGGAGAAGCGGTGGAAGTCGATGACCTGGCTCGGGTTCCGGCTCGACAGGGTCAGGCGCGGCGGCAGGATCTCGGCGAAGTCGCTGTACTGCTGACTCCAGAACGACGTGCCCCACGCGGTGTTCAGACGCTCGATCGTCTCGTAGCGGGCGCGGAGCCAGCCCCGGAAGGCCTCGGCACTCTCGTCGTCGTAGCAGAGCGCGTTGTGGCAGCCGAGTTCGTTCGACACGTGCCAAAGCTCGACGGCGGGGTGAGCGCCGTAGCGCTCGGCGACGCGCTCGACGAGTTCGAGGGCGTAGCGACGGAAGACCGCAGACGACGGACACCAGGCCTGGCGACCGCCGGGGAAGCGCGTCGTCCCGTCCTCGGTCTCGGGGAGGATCTCCGGGTGCCGGAACGTCAGCCACGGTGGGGCCGATGCGGTGCCGGTGCCGAGGTTGACCCGGATGCCGGCCTCGTGGAGCAGGTCGAGGATCTCGTCGAGCCCGGCGAAGTCGAACTCCCCCGGCCGTGGCTCGAGGTGCGACCAGCCGAAGATGTTGAGGGCGACGAGGTCGACGCCTGCCTCCTGCATGAGGGCGACGTCTTCGCGCCAGACGGACCGATCCCACTGCTCGGGGTTGTAGTCGCAGCCGTAGGCGATGCCGTCGTGGCTGAACGTGGGGGTCGTGCTCATGGTGCCTTCCGCGATCTGTGAACGTGCACAGATCGAAGAGCGACAACTCCACGTTGAGAGTCTGTGAACGTACACAGAGTAGGCGTGCGTTTCTGAATCTGTCAACACGGAGCCCGCCGAGGGCCGCCCGGACCGGCGCTAGGGTGGAGCCGTGACCCCTCCGCCGACCCGACGCAAACGAGCGACGGTGCACGATGTCGCCGTCGAAGCCGGCGTCTCCCGGGGCACGGTCAGCCGGGTCGTCAACGGCGAGCGGTACGTGTCGGCTGAAGCGCGCGAGGCGATCGAGGCCGCCATCGAGAAGGTCGGCTACGTGCCGAACACGGCCGCCCGGAACCTCGTCATGCAGCGCACCCAGGCCGTCGGATTCGTCGTCCACGAGCCGCACAGCCTGTTCGTCGACGACCCCAACATCGGCAACATCCTGCTCGGGGCGAACGAGGCCCTGTCACAGGCCGACCACCAGCTCGTCTGTCTGGTCGTCGACTCCGAGCGCGACACCGACCGCATCACCCGGTACCTCTCGGGCGGCTTCGTCGACGGGGTGATCATGGTGTCCGCGCGCCAGAACGACCCGATCACGCGCGTCATCGAACGCCTCGGCCTCCCGGCGACCTTCGTGGGCCACCCGCCCGACCTCCGTGAGCTCCCCTTCGTCGGGATCGACAACCGGTCGGCATCGGCCGACATCACGGGTGAGCTGATCGGTGCCGGCCGACGGCACATCGGCATGATCGCGGCAGCCCTCGACCGGGACTCCGGCTCCGACCGACTCGCCGGGTTCCGCGATGCGCTCGGCGACCGCTTCGACGACCGACTCGTCGTGGAGGTCCCGCTCTACTCGCACCAGGACGGCTTCGCCGGCATGTCGGAGCTGCTGCGCCGGGAGTCGGCCGTCGACGGGGTGTTCGCGGCTTCGGACGCCGTCGCGGCCGGAGCACTCGAAGCCCTCCGAGCGGCAGGGCGGAGTGTGCCGGAGGACGTGTCGGTCGTCGGCTTCGACGACTCGGCGTGGGCGCTCCGTTGCCACCCGCCGCTCACCACCGTGCACCAGCCGGCGGCGGCCGTCGGTCAGCGCGCGGCGGAGGTGCTCCTCGCGCAGCTCCGGGGCGAGACGATCTCGCCTGTCGGCTCGTTCGTCCCCACGTCGATCGTGCGTCGCGGGAGCGTCTGAGCCCGTTCATCCGCCCGAATTCGCGCGAACGGACGCCGGTCGATCAGGTCAGACGGGTGGCGACGGCAGTCTGATCGCGGCGCGCTTGGCCTCGTCGAAGGTGTCCACGTGGACCCACTCGGGTGGGCTCGGCGCCACGATGAGGACGTCGTAGCCGGAGCCCTGTGCCTCGACGTAGGCGAGACAGCAGTCTGGCGATGAGGGATCGGCGTCGTTCGAGATCCGCCATTGGCGGTTGCCGATCGGAACGACATGGTGTCGGTCGGTCGCGTCTCGCTGCGGGGCAAAGGGCGGCTCGAGCGACACTGCTGGAGCATGCTTCGTGACCATGACCTCAGGCTACGTCGGCGCACGGACCGGTCCACGAGGCTTGACTTCACAGGTTCACGGCGACGCGCCGTGCGGTGGGAAGACGGTCAGCGCGGTGGCCGGCGCGAGGTCTCGAGCCCCAGCAGGATGAGCGCGACGACGATCGGGCCGTAGACGAACCCGTCGGCGAGCGTCAGTGATTCGCCGAGGAGGAGGACCGCCACGAGGACCAGCAGCACCGGTTCCAGGTAGCTGAGCAGTCCGAAGACACCGAACGACAGCAGGCGACTCGCGCCGAGGTACAGCACGAGGGCGACGCCACCGATCACCCCGAGGAGCACGATCCCCCAGCCCAGCTGCGGGCGCGCGGCCAGGATGGCGAGTGAGGACGGTTGCAGCGCCAGCACGATTGCGACGGGGACGAGGACCGCCAGCTCGAAGCAGAACGCACCGATCGAGTCGAGCCCGGCTCGGCGCCGGATCGCGAAGTACACCGGGTAGCCGAGGGCGACCGCGATGGTCGCCCAGGACAACCCACCGGCCACGACGATCGCGGCGGTGACGCCGATGGCGGCTGCGGCGACCGCAGCGATCCGGAGCGGTGCGAGTCGCTCCCGATGCAGGACGACGCCGACCACGACCATCGCCAGCGGCATCAGGAGGTAGCCGAGCGCGAGTTCGAGCCCGTGCCCCGTCTGCGGTGCCCAACCGAAGAGCCACAGTTGCAGGGACAACAGGAGCCCGTCGACCACGACCACGAGGACGAGGAGCGGACGACGCGCGAGACGGACCGCGATATCGCGGACGTCCCGCCACCACCCGAACACGACGATGAGCGTCGCGAGCACCGGCACCGTCGCGATCACGCGCCAGGCGAAGATCTCGTTCGCTCCGAACGGCTCCAGCAGCGGTGGCAGGAAGAACAGCGCCGCGAACAGGAACGAGGCGACGACGGAGACGAGGACCCCGCGGGGCATCGTCTCGCGATACTCAGGGGGAAGGGCGGCCGTCACGGGTCCTCACCCTATCGTCGCGCGGGCAGCTCAGCTCGCGGCCGACTGGGCGGCCAGGACGAGGGCCTCGGCTTCGCGACGTTCGTCCTCCGTCAGCTCCGAGTAGCCCGATTCCATGAACTGATCGGTCTTCGGCTTCAGCATGGAGTATCGGAACTCGATCGACGGGTGTCCGGTCGTCAGGTCCTCCGCGAACGCGGCGTAGCCGTTGCGGCGGTAGCCCCTGATGCTCGGACCATCCCGCAGGGCGATGCGGAAGCTCTGGGCTGTCCAGCTCGGTCCGATCGAGGTGACGTCGTCGATACGGACGACGCGGGAGCGGAAGGCCGTGTACGCCACCAGGTGCTCATCGAGCACGACGATCCGGTGTGCCGTCACGACGAGGGTGTTCCATGCCACGGCTGCGAGGACGACGAAGGCCACGACCAGGACCGGTACCGCTGACACCAGTTTGTCCTTCGGAATCACGAGGAAGAGGAAGAGCGGCGCCACACAGAGCATGAACACCTGCGCCTTCAAGCCGAACGCGGGAACGTACTTCATGCGTCGCCTTCCGTCGCCAGGTGCATCATTTCGCCCATCCTCACCAGGTGTACGGGTCGAAGGTCCACGTGCCGTCGGTCGACAACACGACGGCACCGTCCACCCACACCTCGCAGTCCTCCGCGGTCACGATGCCGTATTCGCCCGACGCCGAGGCGAACGCGGCGAGGAAGTCGGCACTGCCCCGACGGGTGGTGGTCACGAGGAACCCCGCCGTCGCGGAGTACTCCGAGAACTCGAACTCGGGACCACGGGTCAACAGCCAGGTGACGCCCGACATCTCGTCGCCCTCCGAATTGTCGATCGCGATGGAGCAGCCCTCGGGTTCATAGGACGTCGATGCGATGCAGGCGTCCACGTACGCGCGGACCGCAGCGGTCGCCCCTTCCTGCCCGAGCGCCGTCAGTGTCGGGTACAGATACGCCGTCGGCCTGCCGTCCCATTCGGCCTCCACGCTGGGCACCTCGAAGTCGAAGAAGCCGGTGGTCGAGTCGGCCGCGATGTCGTACTTCCCCGGTCCGACGACGTAGACCGTCGTCTCATCCACCGTGCCCACGTGCTCGCCTCCGACGGAGAGGTCCAGCGCACCGAACCTGACCGTGGGCACCGAGACGGTCGGCAGGCTCGCCGGTTCGATGCGCCACGCACTGAACCACAGGAAGCCGGACGGCTGTGCGCGCAGCGTGAACGCCGTTGTCTGCCGTTCACCGCCGCGCTCGAACGCCACGTCGACCGTGGCGACCCCGTTCTCGGTCCGGGTCGCTCCGACGCGATAGGCCGTCGGGCGGTCGGTCGCGAGCGCGTACCGCTCATCGGTCAGGAGGTCGACGCTGTAGCCGAGTTCGGCGGCGGCGGCAACGGTCCCGTCCATCGCGACGGCCCGTTCGAGGTGCCCGTCCTCCAGTGCGTCGAGATACGGCTGCAGCATCACCGACGGTGCCGTGGCCGCCGTCAGCGACACCGACGCGCCGACCACCCAGGCCGCGGCGACGACGACCGTGGCGGCGATGACACCGCCGAAAGCGACCGGACGCAGTCGGTGCGACGGCGAAGCGACGGGGGCGGCGCTGACGCCGCGGGTGACTGGTTCAGCGGTGTCGGCCGCGCTGACGGTCGGGTCCTCGTGCACCGGGCATCCTTCGATTCCGGGTCGCAGGGAGGAGCTGCCGTCCCGGAACCCGCAGCGCCTCGCGCATCGGGACGGACGTGGCGGAGGACCGCACGCGTTCGAGGCAGCACCGCATCATCTCACCTCACAGCCGCTGAGCACCAGATGCCGCCGCCGCTCACCAGTCGTGGACGGTGCCGTCCGTCAGCCGGTTCACCGGCAGGTACGCCTTCGTGTACTCGAATGCGGCGGCCGCGTCCTCGTCGAGTTCGACGCCGAGGCCGGGCTGCTCGCCGGGGTGCAGGAAGCCGTCGTCGAAGGTGAAGGAGGTCTGGAACACCTCGAGGGTCTGCTCGTTGTGCGGCATGTACTCCTGGATCCCGAAGTTGTGGATGGCGAGGTCGAGGTGCAGCGCTGCGGCCATCCCGATGGGCGAGATGTCGGTGGGGCCGTGGATGCCGGAACGGATCCCGTAGATCGCCGCGAAGTCGAGCAGCTTCTTCATCGCCGTGATGCCACCGGTGTGCGTCACCGCGGAGCGCACATAGTCGATGAGGCGCTCGGTGATGAGGGTCTGGTAGTCGTACACCGAGTTGAAGACCTCGCCGATGGCCAGCGGCGTGGTCGAGTGCTGGCGGACGAGTCGCAGGGCGGTCTGGTCCTCCCCCGGTGTGCAGTCCTCGAGCCAGAAGAGCTTGTACGGCTCGATGTCCTTCGCGAACCGGGCAGCCTCGATCGGCGACATGCGGTGGTGTCCGTCATGCAGGATCCGGAGGCCCGTCCCGAAGTCCTCGCGGATCCGTTCGAAGACGCCCGGCATGTGCGCGAGGTAGCCGGCAGTGTCCCAGGACTCCTCGATCGGTGCCGTGGCTGCCGAGCCGTCCGCCGCGCGCTTCGCCGGCTCGTAGTCGTAGCGGACACCGGGCCCTGAGGCGGACACCCCGTAGACCTGCCCGAGCCCCGGTACACCGGTCTGGACCCGCACCGCGGTGAACCCGAGCTCCTGGTACCCGGTGATCGCGTTGGCGAGCGCCTGGTAGTCCGTCCCCGAGGCGTGGGCGTACGCCCGGATCCCTGATCGGCTCGCCCCGCCGAGCAGCTGGTACAACGGCACCCCGGCCTTCTTGGCCTTGATGTCCCAGAGCGCCATGTCCACCGCGGCGATGGCCGCCATCGTGACGGGGCCGCGCCGCCAGTACGGTCCGCGGTACAGGTACTGCCAGGTGTCCTCGATGCGGTCCTCGTCGCGACCGATCAGCATCGACGCGACGTGGTCGCCGAGGTACGAAGCGACGGCGAGTTCGCGTCCGTTGAGGGTCGCGTCGCCCCAGCCCACGACGCCGTCGCTGGTGGTGATCTTCAGGGTGACGAAGTTCCGGCCGGGACTCGTCACGATGACGTCCGCGCGTTCGATGCTCATGAGGTTCCTTTCGAGGAGGTCGGGTGCCGGTCAGATGGCGTCGCGCGGGTCGGTGAGGTCCCGACCGGCGACCTCAGGCATCCAGATGGACGCGACCAGGGCGCAGAGGGTGAAGACGCCGAGCATGATGATGATCGGGATGAACGAACCGGTGGCGGCGGACACCCAGGCGGCGGCGATGACGGGGCCAGCGCCGGTCGCGACGATCGCGGCGATCTCCCGGGCCATCGCGGTGTAGGTGTAGCGGTTCCGCGCGCCGAAGAGCTCCGGCAGGGTCAGGTTCTCGAGCGACGCGAAGCTCATCACGGCCAGGTTGTGCAGGACGACGTAGCCGACGAACACCTGGACGGTGTCCTTGCTGTGGATCATGAGCATGGTCGGGACGATGATGATGAGCGCGATGATCGCCCACACCATGTACATGCGCTTCCGTCCGTACCGGTCACCGAGCCAACCGGAGAGCGGCACGGTGATGAAGGCGACGAGCGAGGAGACGATGACGGCGTTCACACCGATCGACCGGTCCAGCAGCAGGACGACGGTGATGTAGCTGATGAGGTAGGTCTGGACGAGTCCCGAGTTGCCGGCCTGACCGAACCGCAGCAGGAGCGCGATGCTGAACGCCTTGATCGGCTTGCGGTTCATGGCCTCGAGGGTGCGGAGGTTGCCGGTCTCGGTCGCGAGGGCGATGGTCTCCTGCTTGGTGAGCGCCTTGCCGTCGACGACGTCGTCGCGCTCCTCGAAGACCGGGCTCTCCTTGAGGTTGAAACGGACCCAGACCGCGAAGAGCATGATCACGACGCTGCCGATGAAGGGGATGCGCCAGGCCCAGGCGATGACCTCGTCCTCGCTGAACGCCAGGAGCAGACCGGCCCACAGCGCGGAGGCGAGCAGGGTGCCGCAGTTGGTCCCGAGCGCCACGAGCGACGCGATGATGCCGCGGCGCTTGGCCGGGGCGTACTCGGCGAGCATGACGCCGGCGCCCGAGATCTCGGCACCGGCTCCGAAGCCCTGCGCGATCCGCAGGAGGACCAGCAGGATCGGCGCGAGGATGCCGACCTGCGAGTAGGTCGGCAGGAATCCGATGAGCGTCGTCGACAGGCCCATGAGCAGGATCGTGTAGAAGAGGACCTTGGTCCGGCCGGTCTTGTCGCCGAGCCGGGCGAAGAAGAACGCGCCGACCGGACGGGCGACGTAGCCGACCCCGTACGTCGCCATCGCGGCGACGACGGCCATGGCCGGGTCCTCGTTGGAGAAGAAGAGGTCGGCGAACACGAGCGCGGCGGCCAGCGAGTAGAGCTGGTAGTCCATGAACTCGAGCGCGGTGCCGAGCCACCCGGAGATGGCGGCCCGGACGAGGTCGCGGACGGATCGGCTCGCGGTGGGGTCGCCGGTGGCGACGGACGACTTGGGTTCTGACATGAGGTACTCCTTCGGACCTACGGGATGCAGCGGAAGTGGGTGTGTGCGGTGGGTGGCTCAGAAGGCGAGGAGCACCTTCGCCGAGCGGGACGAGTCCCGCGCGACGGCGAAGGCGTCGACGGCCTCCTCGGCTGGGATGACCTGGGTCACGACGGCGTCGAGGAGATCGCCCTCGGCGAGGAACGCGATCGCGTCGTCGATCTCGGTGGAGAAGCGGAACGCACCGCGGATGGTGAGCTCCTTGGCGAGCATGGGGGCGAGGTTGATCGGGCTGTCGGCGTCGGGGAGCATGCCGACCTGGACGATCGACCCGCCTCGTTTCGCGGCACGAACCGCCTGAGTCAGGGCGACCGGTGCGCCGGAGCATTCGAAGACGACGTCGTAGGACTCGTCGGCGACGGCGTCGCGACCCACGAGGAGGAGCTCACCGGCTCCGACGGTCGCGGCGCGTTCCAGTGCCTGTTCGCGCATGTCGCTCGCCGCGATCCTCGCTGCACCGGCCCGGGCGGCTGCGGCGATCACGAGCAGACCGATGGGCCCTGCACCGATGACGAGGATCCGCGCACCGCGCACGGCGCCGGCCAGCCCGACCGCGTGCATGGCGACCGCGAGGGGTTCGGCGAGCGCCGCCCGCTCGAGCGGGAGCCCGTCGGGCAGGACGCGCACCATCGAATGTTCGACGATCAGGTACTCCGAGGCCCCACCCTGTCGGTGCGGGTCCGCCGCGGCGCTCCCGAGGTAGTCGCCGCCGGGTCGCAGGTGTGGGCGGTCCTCGAGCCCCTGCAGGCTCGGGCCGTATCGCGCCGGGTGCACGGTGACCCGGGTGCCGGGGGCGAGCCGCCCGGAGGGGTCCACGTCGACGACGGCCGAGAGCTCGTGGCCGGGGGTGAGCGGTTCGCGGATGACGTACTCGCCGTTCGCTCCGTTGAAGTAGTAGTGCAGGTCGGAGCCGCAGATACCGACGTACCGCACCCGGAGGCGGACCTCGCCGTCGCGTGGTTCCGGGGTGGGGGCATCCTCCCAGCGGATGTCCTCCGCGCCGTGGATCGCGAGCGTCTTCATCGGTGGGCTCCTGTCGTGGTCATGGGTGCCTGCGAGGCGGCGATGCTGTCGCGGATGGCCGCGTCGACGCCGTGTCGGCGGATGGTGTCGATCAGTTCGCCGACCCGCGAGACGAAGGTCGGCTGCTCGGCGAGGTCCTGCCCGAAGAGGTGCAGCTCGGCGATCACCCGCTGTGCGAGGTGCCGGCCGTCCGTCGACGTTTCCGCCAGCCGGGCGAGCTCCTCGCGGGCCGGATCGACCATGGCGCGCGCGTGCGGACCGGGGTCGAACCCCGGCATCGGGGCGATGCAGGACAGGTAGGCCGCGACCGTGAGGGCGATGAGGTGCGGAACGGATCCGGCCTCGAGCAGGCGGAGGGCGGGTTCCGGGATGCGCTGGCGGAGCTTCACCGATCCGTCGGTGCCCACCTGAGCTGTGCGGTGCCCGAGGGCGTGGTTCGCCCAGCGTTCGAAGAGCTGCCCCTCATACGTGCGGACGTCGACGCCGGACGGGAACCGCACCGACGGTTCGTACTCGTCGCGGAGGATCGCCAGTGCGGCGGATTCGACGGCGGTGTCGGCGATCGACTCCGAGATCGTGGCCACCCCCCGGAGCGCACCGAGGTAGGCGATGAGCGAGTGCGTCCCGTTGAGGAGCCGCACCTTCATCTGCTCGTACGCCCCGACCTCGTCGGTGAACACGGCACCTCCGGCCTCCCAGGCGGGGCGGGCGGCGGCGAAGCGGTCCTCGATCGCCCACATCGTGAACGGTTCGGCGGAGACGGGTGCGTCGTCCCGGACGCCGAGGCGGGCGGCCACGAGCTCGCGCAGTTGCGGGGTCGTCGCCGGGACGATGCGGTCGACCATGCTGGACGGGAAGGCGACCGCGCTGTCGAGGTAGGCGAGCGCTTCCGCGCCCTCGGTGCCGCGCAGTTCGGAGAGGAACGCCCGGACGAGCGCCTCCGTGCGAGCGCCGTTCTCGCTCAGGTTGTCGCAGCTCAGGATCGTGATCGGCGCTCCACTACCCGAAGCCCGCAACTGCAGACCGCGGGCGAGCTGGCCGATGGTCGTCTGCGGGGCACCTCCCCGGAGGTCGGCTGCGATCAGCGGGTCGTTCAGGTCGAGGAGGCCGGTCGACGGCGAGGCGCTGTAGCCGTGCTCCGTCACGGTCAGCGTGACGACCCGGATGCGGTCGTCCGCGAGGGTGCCGACCACGCGCTCCGGATCCTCCGCCGCGACGAACGCGTCGGTGTGCACGGCGGGCACGGAGAACGAGGCCCCGGTGGGTGAGATCTCGGCGACCGTGTAGCGGAGATCCTGCGCCCGCATGGCGTCGACGACCGCTCGGGACCGGGATGCGACACCGACGATGCCCCATTCATCGCCGCCCGCGCTGAGCGCAGCCGCCGTGTAGACGGCCTGGTGCGCTCGGTGGAAGTTGCCGAGACCGAGGTGCAGGATGCCGGCGGCGGACGGTGCCGGGTGCTCCGGACGCGGGCCCGAGCCGGCGCCCAGTCGCGGCGGCAGGGCCGTCATCGCCGAGCCTCGGGGCTCTGCGTCGTCGGCTGGAGGAGATCCACGTCGATCATCATGAAAGCGATTCTGAATGGTTTGTACAAAGTTTGTCAAGTAGTTTCATGGCAGCACGATGCCGCATCATGAGTACACCCGACCCCGCAAAGGATCAACCGTGACCGCCACCCTCACCGATGTCGCCCGTCACGCGGGCGTCTCCATCGCCACCGCGTCGCGGGCGTTCGGCGAGCCGGATCGCCTTGCGAACGCGACGCTCGAGCGGGTCCTCACGGCGGCGGCTGACCTCGGATACTCGAACCCGAACGGTTCGACGGCGGAGAAGACCTTCGGCGTCATCGTCCCCGACATCGCCAGCCCGGTCTACGCGACCCTCCTGAAGGGCGTCCACGCGCAGGCCTGGCAGGGACGACACCGCCCGGTGTTGTTCGACACCGATGAGGACCTGCATCGGGAGCACGAGCAGCTCGAACTGGCGCGGAAGCTCAACGGGAT
The DNA here is from genome assembly GCF_050587365.1 of Plantibacter auratus. NCBI lineage: Bacteria > Bacillati > Actinomycetota > Actinomycetes > Micrococcales > Microbacteriaceae > Plantibacter > Plantibacter auratus. The sequence goes on from NZ_JBOBFV010000002.1 coordinate 950,796, forward strand.
GCTCCTCTGCTCGCCGCGGCTCCCGGACGACGAGATCCGCGCGCTCGTGGGCGACACCCCGGTCGTGGTGGTCAACCGCATCATCGACGGCCTGCCCTACGTCGTGATGGACACCGAGAGCGGGCCACGGCAGGCGGTCGAACACCTCGCCGCACTGGGTCACCGACACATCGCCTATGCGGCCGGTCCGAAGCACTCCTGGGCGGACCTCCGCCGTGGCGACGCAGTCGCGGCGGCATGCGAGCAGCTCGACATCGAGTTCACCCGCCTGGGCCACCAGGCGGCCTCGATCCAGGGCGGCCTCGCCGCAGCGGCCACGATCGTGGCGAGCGGCGCGACGGCGGTCATCGCCTACAACGACCTGGTCGCCCTCGGCATCGACGCCGGGATCACGTCGATGGGCAAGCGCTGCCCCGACGACCTCAGCATCATCGGCACCGACGACATCGAGATGGCGTCCATCCGCCAGCCCGGTCTCACCACCGTGCGGCTCGCGATCAACCGGTGCGGGTCGTTGGCGGTCGAGGTGCTGCTCCAGGCCATGGCCGGAGGGTCACCCCGTTCGGTCGCGAGTCTCGACTCGCAGCTCATCGTGCGCGATTCGACCGCAGCCCCGCGTCGGGACTGACGCGGCGGACGGCAGCTCCGCCGATCAGCCGACGTCCCATCGGTGGAGCCGAGCGGCCGCGAGACCCGACACGAGCGCGCACGCCGCCATCAGGCCCCAGACCACCGCGAGCGGCACGGGCTGAGGGCCTTGGGAGATGGTCGCCTCGAGCGCGCCGACGATCCAGGTCGTGGGCAGGAGCCGGCAGAGACCGGCGACCCACTCCGGAAGGATCGCGAGCGGGAAGAGGGCCCCGGACGTGGCGAGAGCGAGCATCGGCAGCAGGTACGCGAGTTGCATGGCGATGTCCGGGTTCGACAACCGCGCCGCGAGGAGGTAGCCGAAGCCGAGCAGCATCGCGCCACCGAGCAGGATCGTGCCGGCGATCGCGACGAGGTCGGAGAGTGGACGGGTGGGCACCGTCCAGGCGGCCAGGGCGATGATCACCGCGGCCTCGACGACGACCAACCCCACGCGGATCGGCAGGTGTCCGAGCAGATAGGCGTCGCGACGGGCCGGCGAGGTCGACAGCGCCCGCAGCAGGCCAGTGCTGCGATGCCGGACCAGCGGCACCGTGGTGAGCATGAAGGCGATCGCCATCGATCCCGTGCTCGAAACGAGCGGGAGGGCGCGCTCCAGCACACCGGCAGGCGTACCGGACGCCGTCGCCACGAGGGCGTCCACACCCCCGAGCAGTCCGATCAAGGCGAGGAAACTCGCCACGAGTGCGATGATCGAGCGCGGGTCCCGGACGAGGTCGCGCGCGTGGGCCGCAGCGAAGCTCCGGACCTGCGCTGGGAACGCAGGCGTCGTGCTCATGGGCTGTGGGCCCGGTCGCCGTCGGCTGCGGACGTCGGCCGATTCGCGAGATCGATGAAGAGATCCTCGAGCGACCCGTGCGCCACTCGGAACCCCCGCGGTCTGAGACCGGTGGAGAAGGTGAGTCGGCGCAGCACGGCGTCGGGGTCGTCGGTCACGATCCCGACCAGGCTGACGGCGCCCTTCGCCGTCACGGTGATCTCGCCGGGGATGTCGTGGGAACGCAGCTCGTCCGCGGTGGTCCGGCCGGGGACCTCGAAGGTCACCGTGGCCGTCGCGGCGTGTTCCCGGACCAGGGTCTCCGGCTCCCCCGAGGCGGCGATCGAGCCGTCTACGAGGACGGCGATCCGGTCGCAGACCTGGGTGGCCTCGTCCATGTGATGCGTCGAGAGCAGGATCGTGGTCCCGCGTTCCTGCTGGCGCCGGATGATGCCCCAGAGGTTCCGTCGGGCCTGCGGGTCCAGTCCGGCCGACGGCTCGTCGAGGACGACGATCTCGGGATTGCCGATCAACGCGATGGCGATCAACAGGCGACGCTCCTGGCCACCTGAGAGGTGCTTCACGCGCACGCGCTGTGCCTCCCCCAGATCGAGCTCGTCCAAGACCTCCTCGGGACGCCGCACGTCGCGGTAGAACGACGCGAAGAGGTCGAGCGTCTCCGCGACCGTGAGCGTCGGGAACAGGGTGGCGGCCTGCGGCTGCACCGCCATCCGCTCGGTCACGTATCGGCGGTCGACCGACGGGTCGCGCCCGAGCACCCGGACGGTTCCGTCGGTGGGACGGCGGAGTCCGACGATGGTCTCGAGCGTGGTGGTCTTCCCGGCGCCGTTCGGTCCCAGCAGCCCGAACACCTCCCCCGCGTGGACTCGGAGGGAGACGTCGCGCAGGACGCTCCGGTCGCCGTAGCGCTTGCTGAGCCGGTCGACGGTGACGACCACTCGGTCCGCTTCGTTCATCGTCGTCCTCCAGACGGCGGGGCATCGTGTTCACCCGGGAAGAAGATCTCCTCGATCGGGCGGGAGAGCAGTGCGGAGACCCGGAACGCCAACGGCAGGGACGGGTCGTAACGCCCGGTCTCGAGTGCGTTCACCGTCTGCCTGGAGACGCCGAGTGCTTCAGCGAACTGGACCTGGGTCCACCCGCGTTCGGTGCGCAGGGCGCGGACGTCGTTCTTCATCGGGTGGCCCGGAAGGAGACGACACCGATGGTCACGCCCCAGACCGCCATCCCGCCGATGAACACCCACCATTCCGGCTGGGGGACGACGACACCGGCGGTCGACAGGAACACGACCGCGAGGCTGATCAGCATCGCCGCACCGAACCCGATGGCGAGACTCAGCACGATCACGCCGCGCTGCAGTTCGTCGACGCGGCGCACGTGTCGGATGAGTGCGATCACGATCCACACCACCGGCACGAGCGGGACGAGTGCGACCGCGACGGCTGCGGGCGATCCCGGCTCGGTGGGGAACAGCTCCGGCAGGAAGAGGAACGTCACGAGGAACCCGACGGCACCGGCCGCGATCTCCCACATGTATCTACGGGACGCACGACGCTCCTGCGGTGTCGATCCCCGTGTCGTGTGCTCGTTCATGCAGCCACCTCTCGTTGCGTGTCGGACATCGTGGTCGCCCGCCCATCACGCTCGGACTGATCCCACTCGAACCACCGCACGGCGAGCACGCCTGCTGCGACGGTGACGAGCGACATGAGCCCCCAGAGCGCGGGGACGGGGAGGAACGGTTCGGCCCCGGTCAGTGAGGCACTCGCGGCGGCGACGAACCAGGTGGTCGGCAGGCAGTTCATGGCGACCTGCACGGCGGCGGGAAGGATGGACTGCGGCAGGAGCCCACCCGACGCGAACACGAGCCCGATCGTCACCATCACCATCGTCTGTTGTGTCGCCTCGGCGTTCCGCGATCGCGCGGCGAACACCAGCGCCAGAGCGAACAGCATCGCCGCTCCGAGGAGGAACGAGACCCCCAGGGCCAGGAGGTCCACACCGTCGACGTACCTGCGCCAGACCGCGATCCCGGTCGTCAGCACCAGGATCCCCGCCGCCACCAGCGCGCGCAAGGGGAGCTGCGCGAGGAGGAAGGTCGACCGGCGGAGCGGCGTCACGCCGAGCAGCCGGAGCAGCCCGCGCTCCCGCATCGCCACGAGTGGGACGGTCGTGCCGATGAACGCCAGGCTCGCGACCCCGACCAGGACCACGATGCCGAGGTTCTCCTGGAGCGGGTCGATCTTCACGTCACCCTCGTCGTCCATCACCGTCACCCCGTGGGCCGGGACGCCTGCGTCGCGCATCCCTCGCCAGATCGGGTCCCATGCAGCCTGGTCCGCAGCGTCGAGCACCACCAGGGCGCGCCCCTCGTGCACGGTCACCCGCGTGTTCCGATCGGGGTCGTCGGGGGCGACCACCTGCACACCGGCCCGCTCGAGCGCCGACGAGACTCCCGGTTCGTCCGTGTCCAGCGCTGCGACCGGAGCAGGGCCCAGGACGACGAACGCGAGCCACATGGAGACGTAGATCACGAGGATGATGCCGGTCATGAACCACATCGAGATCCCGGTGAGCGGGTTCCTGAGCACGTCGCGAGCGCTCATCGACGCCAGCCGCCGGAACGCGGCGCCGCCGCAGCGGGCCGACCTGTCGTTCGTCATCGTCGGCGCATCTGGACGATCGAGTCCGAAATGACAAGGAAACCTGACATACGTCAAGCATGCTTGTCATCCGGCGACGTGTCAAGCTTCCTTGGCAACGACAGGCACGGCAGGATGGGATCGTGCTGAACCGACTGGGTCTCCTCCGTATGACCGGCCGCGACCCCGGCGAGGGGCACCGGGTGGCGAGCCCGTTGGAGCTGCTCTTCGACCTCGTGTTCGTCGTCGCCGTCTCCCAGGCCTCGCAGAACCTCCACCACGGGATCGTCGAGGGTCACGCGGCGGAGACGACCGTCTCCTACGCGATGATCTTCTTCGCCATCTGGTGGGCGTGGATGAACTTCACCTGGTTCGCGTCCGCGTTCGACACCGATGACTGGCTCTACCGCATGACCACCATCGTGCAGATGGGCGGGGTCCTCGTGCTCGCCGCCGGCGTGCACGACGCCATGGTCGACGGCGAGTGGGCGATCATCACCATCGGCTACGTCATCATGCGACTGGCGATGGTGGCGCAGTGGCTGCGACTCGCGTTGTCGGATCCGGAGCAACGCGCGGTGGCCCTCCGGTTCGCGATCGGGATCAGCCTCGTGCAGGTCCTCTGGGTCGCGCGACTGGCCCTTCCGGTGGAGGGGCAGTTCTGGACCTTCTGGCCCGCGATGCTGCTCGAGGTGCTCGTGCCCGTCTGGGCGGAACGGGTCCACCGCACGCCCTGGCACCCGCATCACGTCGCCGAGCGGTACGGCCTGTTCACGCTGATCCTGCTCGGCGAGAGCCTGCTCGGTTCGGCGAACGCCATCATCGACGCGGCGAACAGTGACGAGCGGATCGACGGGCTCGTCGGCCTGGCCGTGGCAGGCATCGTCCTCGCCGCCGGGATGTGGTGGATCTACTTCAGCCGGGAGCAGGGGGGTCGCCTGGCCTCGTCCCGCCAGGGGTTCGCCTTCGGGTATGCCCACTACGTCGTCTTCGCCGCCGCCGGTGCCGTCTCCGCGGGGATCGAGGTGGAACTCGACCTGCTGACCGAGGCCAGCGAGCATCTCCCAGCTGCCGACGCCTCGTTCTCACTCACAGTGCCGGTCGCCGTGTTCATGGTCGCGGTGTGGTTCGTACTCCTCCGCGGGCGGATCTCCACCGGTGCCTCCGCGCTATTCCTCGGGGCGGCCGCGGTCGTCCTCGCCTCAGCGGCACTCCCGATCGTGACCGTGCTCGGGACGGCCACGGCGGTCGGTGTCGCGGTCGTCGTCCTCGAGGTGCAGCGCGTCCGTGAACGACGGGAACCGGCTCGCTGAACGACCCCGGAAACGACGAACGCCCCCGGTTCCTCGGGGGCCTTCGTGTCACATTCACTGGTGGGAGGGTTCATGAAATCCGCGATCCCAGTCGGGAGCGGGGCTCGCAGAAGGGGGTTTTTGGTGCTTTCCACGCTAAGCCCCCCGATTTTTCCGCGATGCCCCGGAAACCCTTGAGATTCCGCGGATCTGAACTTGCCTGCGCGCGCCGCCAAGAGCCCGGGCTCGCCACTGCGACAGAGCAACCTTCACTGCTGCCGGCCCCCATCGAGCTACTTACTCCGCAGGAATTACCCGGGAATCCCTCATCGACCAGGCTCGCGCGCCTCGAGATTTGTTCGATATCGCCACGGCACGCACCCCGCACGGGAGCGAGTACACGCCCACGGACGGGGAGCGGCCGCCGACCGTTATTCCGCTGCTGACGGGTACGCGATCCTAGGCCCATGGGAGCAACGCGGCTTCTCGGTCATGACGCTCATACCCTGGGTCGTGTGTTCATGCTGCCATGAGGGTTGCCTTCACGCAGGAACGTGCTGCTGCGTGCACAGTGTCCGATAGAGCTCGCATCTGTCGAGGAGCTCGTCGTGCGCTCCGACGTCCACGATGCGTCCGTGCTCCATCACGATGATCTTGTCGAAGTCGCGTACCTCCGCCAGACGGTGGGAGGCCATAACGATGGTCTTCGCCTGCGCACGCTCCCGCAGCAGCGACGACAGTCCCTCGGCGGAGATGGCGTCAAGGCTCGATGTCGGTTCGTCAAGGAGCAGCATCTCTCGTTCAGAGAGCAATGCTCGGGCAACACCCAGCCGCTGCCGCTCACCTCCTGAGAGGTTGCTACCTGACACTGCGACAGGTCGGTCGAGGACGTCCCCGCCTATACTGGCGAACAGCCCCACGTCCGCCAACGTCTGCAAGAGCGCACTGTCCGGAAGGCCGCGGTGCTCGATGTCGAGATTGTCTCGAACGGTTCCTCCCACCGGCGGCGAGTTCTGCGGCACCCACGCCATACGAGCTCGGTAATCGCCGAGCGGGCCGTCGTGAGCCGGCACTCCACGCATCCGTATGGTGCCACTGCTGGGTTCGTAGAACCTCTCGAGAAGAGCGAACACGGTGGACTTCCCAGACCCGGACGGGCCCACGAGAGCGACGTGCTCACCGTCACGGATCGTGACATCGAGCGGCCCGATGCGAGTCGCCGACCCGGCCGACGCTTGCGGATACTCGAAAGTAACGCTCTCGAGTTCGACGAGCACCTCACCCGCGCACCCCAAGTCGGCGTGAGTGTCATCCGACAGGAGATCGCTCTCTTGCGGCGCGGAGACAATTTCATCGACGCGGTCTATCGCCGCAAGTCCCGTCTGAATGCTCACGAACGTCGAACCGACCTGAGAGACCGGTCCGACCATCATCATGAGGTACATCATGAACGCGATGAGCCCTCCGAGTGACAGACTGCCCTCAGCGACTCGGACGCCACCGAGAGCAAGTGTGACGATGAGGAGCGCTTGGGTGGCGAGGGTCATGACTGGTTGCATGTATGCACCCAACCGCGCCACCTTGATTGCGTTCGTCCTGACGTCACTGGCGTCGGCTGCGATGAGGGCAAGCTGCTGTCCGCCCACTCCGTAGGCTCGGATCAGCGGTAGCGCAGTCAGCGTGCGTTCGAAGCTGCCTGCGAGCGTCGCGGTCGCCGCCTGAGTTCTCCCGGACGCTGAGCGCACCAGTCGCCCCACGACGGTGGACAGCACCGTAGCAACAACGGTGATCACCAACGAGAGAGCGAACAGAATCGGGTCGATGGTGGCCATGAGGACGGCCGCGACCGCGAAGGTGACGACCGCAGCGAGGAGTTTGAATACACCCGTCGTCAGAACGGATGATGAGGCGGCGGTGTCGGAGATCATTCGAGAGAGGAACTCACCCTGTGGCACCCGTTGCACGCGACTCATTGGCAACGACACGATGCGTGCCGACACGCGTGTCCGCAGTTCGAGGATGAGGTCGTGTGCGGTGCGAGCAAGAGCATACGACTCCACCCCGGCGAGTAGCGCCTGAGCGACAACCACCGTAGTCAGGATCAGCACCGCAGGAAGCGGCGCTGACCCGGAAGTCACGGCATCGAACATCTGTTGCAGCAGCAACGGTTGGGCAAGCCCCAGCCCCGCTCCCACGAGGGACAGCGCCACCAGTCCTCCGAGTCGCCAACGATGGCGTCGGATGAAGTCTCGGAGGGTGTTGCTTCGGATCATCGCTGGGTGTTCCTGGTCGCGACCACTGCGGCGATGAAAACTGTGGCGGTGAAAAGGAGACCCATACCCACAAACGTGAGAGCGATGTCGCCCCATGGAATGGCGCCGACAGCGGTGGCCATCTTCGTCGGGTCTTGCGCGAGATATCGCCATGCAATGAAGGCGAACGCGCCGGCAAGCAGCACACCGCTGGACACGATGAGAACGAGGGCTTCTGAGAGCAGTGTGCCTATCGTCCGAGCGCGGGATATCCCGAGCAGGCTCAGGAGTCGGAACTCGCCCCGGCGATTCATGACGGACGCGGTGAGGCCTTGGATCATGGCGACGATGGCGAGACCATAGATGGTGCCGAACAAGGCGATGTTTCCGGTGGCAGCGTTGCTCTGGCGAAGTTCGACACGCGTCTGGATGAACTCGTCTTTCGTCATCGTCGGGGCGAGGTCGTCGACGCGCGCGGTGATGTCGGAGACGGCGGCGGAGTGCGCACTCACGAACACACGGATGTCCCACACCTCCGGGTCCAGGGTCCGCAGCATCTCCCAGTCGACGAGGAGTCCGGTGTAGATCCGGGAGGTGATGACGGCGGCGACGGTGAGGGTGGCCGTGGTTCCGCTCGGTGCCTCGACCGTGACGGTGTCTCCGACCTTGTCGCTCTCCCGTGTGGAGACGACGGCCGCGCCACCGGCGCTGTCGAAGTCGCCTGTTGTCACGTCCGTCTCGAAGACGTCCTGGTAAGCGTCGAGGTCTACGAAGTTGAAAACGGTGAGGAAGGTGCCGTCCGCGCGCCCCTGTTCGATGAGCCGGGTAGTTGCTGCGGAACGTACGACCGCGTTCACGCCCTGCATATTCCCGATGTCGCCGGTGACGGTGTCGGCATCCTTGACGGATGACGGCTCGACGATGAGGTCAGCATCCAGCTTGGAGTGATAATCATCCTGCATGGTTGCCTGATCAGGCCCTGCACCGATGGCGAACCCGCCCATGACGCCCATCAGGATGAGCAGCGGGAGGACGTTGGATGCGAACCGTTGCGAGTCGCGGGAGGCGCGCTGCGCGACGAGGACACCCGAGCCGCCGATCAGGGGCCTGAGGAGCCAGCCCAACGCTCGCGCGACCACCGGAACGAGGACTGGTGCAAGTGCGCCGAGGGGGAAGATGATCAGCAGCGGGACGATGATTGAGGCGACAGGGTTCTCGCTCCCGGTGTCCGGCATGAAAATGAGGAATGCGGCGAGCCCGACGACGGACGCGGCTGCGATGACGATACGAATCGCGCTCATCTTCTTGCCCTGTGTGCCCGTCGCAGACGCCTCGAGAGCGGCGAGAACATCGTTGGTCTGCTTGGAGCGAAGGCTCAACCACGCGGCGACCATAGAGCAGAGGATCATCCCTCCCGCGACCAGGGCCAGAGTGAGGACCGGGAAACCGAAATCCACCCGCAGAGTCTTCCCGAACACGCCCACGGCCTGGAGCAGGAGATAGAAGGGGTGGGCGAGCAGCCCACCGATGAGGACACTCGGGATCACGACCAACGTGGCGAAGACGAACGCCTCACCGGTAACCATCACGCGAACGCGCAACACACTCGCTCCTGCGAGACGAAGCTGGCCGAGTTCTCTGCGCCGCAAGGCGAGCATGTTCCGGAAGCCCAAGTAGACCAGCACGAGTGCGATCACCACCGTGGTGAAGCACATGACCTGCAGGATGCCCTGCGATGCGCTGACAGCAGCCCGAACGACGCGGGCATCGAACTCCGACATCGAATCGATCCGGACCGCCTGCCCGCTTGCAAGGCCGGTGAACAAGACCATCTCCGCAGTCGCGACGACCGTGGCGATACTGAGAAGGATGGCGACCCCGACATACGCCGCTCGATGGCGACGCACAAACCCCAGAGAGACGGGCAGCTGCTGAGCCACAGTCATCGCGCGGCGCTCTCCAGCCCCGTCATGCGAGAGCTGACGGCCTCCGCAGTCGGGGCGTCCATCGTGTCCACGAGTCGCCCGTCGACAAGGAACAGGACCCGGTCGGCGTATGCAGCGATCTGGGGATCATGAGTGACCATGACAACAGAAGTGCCGACGTCCCGGAACCGACGAAGCTGGTCCATCACCAGGAAACCGCTCTTGCGGTCCAGCGCTCCAGTCGGTTCATCGGCGAAGATCACGCGCCTGGTCTGAGCGAGGGCGCGTGCGATGGCCACGCGTTGCTGCTGCCCACCGGAAAGCTCTGCCGGGTACGACTTGACCTTCTCAGAGAGCCCAACGTTGGCCAGGGCATTCACGGCCTGCTCACGCGGTATCGCCGCTCCCCCAAAGAGGGAGGGCAGTGTGACGTTCTGCAACGCTGTCAGAGCATCGATGAGGTTGAAGCTCTGAAAAATGAAACCGAATTCGTCACGTCGGAGAAGATCGAGCTGACGTTGCTTCGCGGTGGTCAGTTCCGTGGCGTCGAAGGTGACGGCTCCCGCTGACGCGCGGATGAGACCGGCGAGGCAGTAGAGGAGGGTGGACTTCCCGGAGCCAGACGGGCCCATGATGGCGGTGAAGGAACCAGGCTCGAATGTGCAGCTGACACCGTCAAGCGCGAGCGTCTCCACCCGCCCGTTCGAGAACGTGTGCCCGAGTCCGGTTGCTGTGAGCATGTGCTGCCCTTTCGTAGAAGAAGCGTGGGACGCGCGTCGCCGCGCGCCCCACACGTCCGTGTATCAGTTCGGTCCGCAGGAGATGCTGATACCGCTGTTGTCGCCGTCACACCACATGCTGATGCCGGATCCGAAGACACCGACCTCAGGCCCGGACTCGTTCGACAGGCCCTGCAAAGAAAGCAATGCGCTCATTGTGTTCACCTCCTTCCATGTCATCGTCAAATGGTCTGGGAAGAGTCACCGGGAACCAGTCGTCCGGGTTCTCTTCGAATAAGGCGAGGAGCGCGCCGACGTAGCCGGCAGCTCCCGTGGAGTAGTCCGCGGAGAGGTGGTATCCGTTGTCTCCGAGCATCACCAGCGCGTCAGGGTCGCTCCCACGGAAGAGGAAGTTCTCGGCGGTGAAAGACATCAACCGGACCCGTTCGCTGCCCCCATAAGAGAGCGGAGCGGACAGGAGCGCGCAGGCGATGCCAGCAGTCCCCCGAAACAGGCCGCCGTTCATGCTGATGATGCCGTCGACCGTCTGAGCGAGTCGTGCGATCTCGTCCCGGTAGTGGGTCGGCGCGCACTGTGCGAGAGTGAACGCGATCCCCGCGGCACCCTCCGACAGGTAGCCGTAGGAGACACGCGAGTAGTCCACACGAAGGGTCCCGTTGTCCGCTGCGGTGAGCTGCTGCAGCTCGCGCTGGAAGCAGAGGTGCATCAGGTGATCCCAGGAGGCGTCCCCGGTGACTTCCGCGAGCCGGCGGCAGACCATTCCGACACCCGACCACCCGTCGAACAACCCGATGGTGTTACCGGTTTCCGAGTGAGGGCTACGGAGGTCCCCTCCGCCTGTGACACGGGCGGCGAGCAACGAGGCGTATCGGTCGCGCATGTCGCGAGCGGAGTCTGTGTCCGCGAAGGCAGCATCGCACAGAGCGAGGATCGTGCCTGCCAAGCCACTCCGCACGGATAGGTCATGTCCGGGGTCGGCGCTTACCTCTCCAGCCGCGAGGATCACTTCGGCACTTGCAGTGTCGCCGAGCTGGGCGAGTGCGGCCGCGATGCCCACGGTTCCGCGGAGGAGACCGTGAAACGGAATGTCGTCCACTTCTCGAAGGCGCGCGCTCAACCACCTGTGGTCCTGCGTGACGTCGCGGCCGGCTCTTGCGAGCATGAGGATCACGCCTGCGGCTCCCGTCTCGATGTTCAGCAAGGCGCTGGCTCCGTCTGCGAACTGTGTCGCGTCCCCGGGGAATCGGCGGGGTCCGTCACGTCGGGTTCCTTCGATGCCGTTGCACACCTGCTCCAAGACTTGTCTACCTGGAGTCACAGCAAGGCCTGTGGCGTGGCGGTACGGGTGCGACGTTGCCATCGCGTCCGGGGGCACAGCGTCGACCAAGGTGTTGACGACGTTCGCGACGTCTTCCGGGAATTGCTCCGCAACCTTCTGTGCCCGGTAGGTCAGCACGGACGGGTCGAACGCCCCGGCCAGCGACGGCCAGAACAAGTGCAGGACAACGGCAGCGAGCGCGTACCTGTCGCGGTCACGGTTCGAAGTCTGCGCGTGGGGTATGAAGCCCGGGGTGCCGATACTGCCGACCGCGGAGTCATCCATCTCACGGGCGGCTTCGAGGTCGATGAGTCGGACACGGTCGCCGTCGACCAGGATGTTCTTCGGCTGCAGGTCGAGAATGCTCCAGCCTGCATCATGAATCTGATCGACCGTGGTGATCACCTGCCGGGCGAGTGGCAGAGCTCGTGCAGCGTAGTCGGCGAGGACAGTCTCCTCCGTGCTGAACGGATAGTTGCTGGCTGCCCAGGACTGGAGCGTGAGCCCGGGAATGTACTCCTCGACGAGAAACTCATGCTCGCCGATAACCCGGTACTCGATGGCATTGACGACGGCGCCCACGCTGGCGAGCTGCTTCAGAGCCCGGTGTTCACTCCGCAGCCGCGAGGTCGCGTCGGTGGAGTCCGAGCTGTACGCCGACCATCGCCGCGCCTCCTTCAAGACCACCTGACTCGATCCGGCGTCAGCAAGGTACACACCGCCGGCATTGCTGAAATGCAAGCTGGAGCGCACGACGTACGGATGCAGAAGTTCTTCCAACACCCCCGGCGTCGGACTGAGTCGCTCCTCGACAAGTTCACGGATCAAGGCCGGGGGATCAACGAAGCTCGGCAGCGTGAAGACGGCGGCGCGACTGTCGTGAACTTTCTCTCCGTCTGGGCTCTGAATGGCGTAGCCCGCCGAACCGTCCGCATGCTCGAGGCGGTCCAGGAAGAAGGCGCCGTAACGGAAGTAGACGGGACTCTCGCCGAACTTCACATCCGACAGAATGTATGGGCCGTCGAATCCGCGAAGAGCCTCATCGAACAGTGGCAGGAGTTCGCAAAATTCTTCATCGGTGCGGGGGAAGACAGTGATGAACTTGCCTGCCGACCCACGGTTGGCGTACTTCATGCTGGTTCGGCGCAGTTCGGTCTCGTCAGAGAGGTACTTGAAGGGGACACCACGCTCGACGCAGATGTCGCCGACGGTGCGGAGCGCGTCTCGCGCCTGCTCCGGGCGAGTGCTGACGTGTACCTTCCACCCCTGGCGCGGGAGAACGCCACCATCGTCCGGGTGAAGCGTCGCCCATGGGCCGAACTTCGAGAGCGACCAGGTGGGGGGCGCGGGGTGTGAGAAGTGGCGACCCGATGCAGCGGTGGTCGACTGTTCGTAGTACGCCTCGCCGGGCGTGCAGTGCTGCAACCGCAGCATGGAGTGATTGCGGTACATCAGGCCTCACGTGGCTGACTGGTCCGGGCGACCCGCACCGGCTTTGTCGCTGCGGCCCCGAGCGTTGACGATGCCTGACATCGGCTGTCTGTCATGGCATCTCCTTCCGCTGCGTTCCTGGCTGACTCCTCCTGGCGGGTGGCGCCTGACGTCCATCGAATCTCAGCCCTGAGCACCCGCACGATGGGTCCTGCCCTACTCTTCGAGGTAGGGCTGGCTATACCTTTCGGTGCCGCTGGCGATGCCCGGCGTGGGGGATCCCTAGGCTGGACCCATGACGACGGCGAGTCACGTGTGGAAGGCGATGAGGTTGCCCCCGTGGCGCTTCGTTCTCAGCCGCTGGCCGTGGCGGGCACTCATCTACCTGATGCTGAGTGTGCTCGTTGGAGCAGCTCTCGTCCCGCTTGTGATCTTCACATTCCTACTGTTGCCGTTCTGGGGTCTCGTCCTCGGATCCATGGAGCGCCGACGCACACGCCTTCTCGGGTTCCCCGTGCAGATGAGCGACCACGCCACGGTCGATGCCAGCGAGCGTCACCACTGGATCAACATCCGCCTCACAGAACGTGCGACGTGGCGCGAGGCACTGGCGCTCATCTGGGACCTTGTCTGCGCCCTCCTCGCACTCATCGTGCTGTTTTTCGAGACCATCACACTTCTGGCGCTCGGCATGGTCGCTGCCGCCGGTATCACCGGACCCACACCGACCCAGTTCTTCGGAGACGCCGAAGGGGTCATGACCCCCACAAACTGGTGGCCAGTCGCGCTCATCACCCTCGTCGTGCTGATCCTGTTCGGCTACATCAACGCGTGTCTCGCAACTGGTCAAGCATGTGTGTTGCGACTCCTGTGCGGGCCGAAAGCACGCGGCGTCGACGCGAACATCCAGCGTCTCATCAACTCGCGCCGTGCTCTCGCCGAGTCGTCAGACGCGGAGCGCCGTCGCATCGAACGGGACCTGCACGACGGCGTACAGCAAGAACTCATCGCGCTCGGCGCACGACTCGGGATGATCGGCCTCGAAGTGGACGAGCTCGCCGCGAGAGGCACTGACACCACTCAGCTATTGCGAGCGGTCGACGAAGCCCAGGTTCAGGCGGAGCATGCGATGACGACCCTCCGTGACACGGTCCGCGGGATCCATCCTTCAGTACTCACCGATTACGGACTCCGCGCGGCCCTCGAGGAGCTCGCTGAGCGCAGCCACCTTCGAGTGACCGTCGAAGGGAACCCCAGCGTTCACCTCCCCGCCGCACACGAGACCACCGTCTACTATCTGGTCGCAGAGGCCCTCACGAACATCGCCAAGCACGCATCCGCCTCCTCCGCCGTGGTCGCCACCGGCACCGATGGCAAGACGTTCATCGTCACCGTGACCGACAACGGAACAGGCGGTGCCGACAAACGGAACGGAACCGGACTACGGGGACTCACCGAACGTGCAGAGGCTCTCAACGGTCATCTGAAAGTCACAAGCCCCGCCGGCGGACCCACCGTCCTGCGAATGGACCTCCCCCTACCCGAAGAAGGGAACGCCTTACATGCGAATACTGATCGCTGAGGACTCAGCGCTACTGCGTGAAGCACTCATCGCTCTGCTCGAGCGGCTGGGCCACACGGTGGTGGGCGCCGCCGAGACGGCACCCCAGCTGGAGGAAGCGTACGCGCGACTGGACAGTGCTCCCGACATCATCATCACCGACGTCCGCATGCCACCCGGGAACAAGGACGACGGCCTGCAGGCCGCCCTTCGCATCCGGGAGCAGCACCCGCACCAGCCGATCCTCGTCCTTTCGCAGTACCTCGCGGACATGAACGCCCGCCGTCTCCTCACACTGCCCGAAGGGGCCGTCGGGTATCTGCTCAAGGACCGCATTAACCGGGTGCGTGACTTCGCCGGCGCACTGCAGAACATCGCCAGCGGGGGGACGACTATCGACCCTCATGTGGTCCAGCACCTCCTCAGCAGCGCACACCCCGGCCCGTTGGATACGCTCACGCCACGGGAGATCGAAGTCCTCATTCTCATGGCGGACGGCCAATCAAACGCCGCCATCGCCGAGAAGCTCGTGCTCAGCGACCCCGCGGTCGGTAAGCACGTCGGACGCATCTTCCAGAAGCTCGGCCTGAGCCCCGTAGATGAGAACCGGCGTGTGAAAGCAGTGCTCACGTACCTGCAAGCATCACGTACCCCCTGATCTCCCCGACAGCACCGCAGAAAGAGGCACGATGTTCCTGGAAAGACTCACGCCGTCATCTTCAGCGATACTCGTGGGGAACCGCTGAGTGGAAGAAGGCCTACGGTCAGCGCAACCAGGTCGAGTCTGTGAACAAGGGCATCAAGCACAGGAAGAAGTTCTCCGCCACGAACCTGGCTAATGTTCGGCCGGCAACAGTCGGCGCGCTCGCACCTCCCGCGTAGTCCGAACGACTCGCTCGCAATCGAAAAGCAAGACCGAACAACCCCTCAAGAGGCTATTCGTCGTGGACACAGAACGCGGCGAGCGCGGATCCGCGCTCACGAACCACGCTGAGGCCCGAAAATGAAGCGGCGGTTGCCTCGATTTTCACCGAGGCAACCGCCGAACTCGCATTTCATGAACTGATTCGCGTTTTTACGTGAACCCGCCCTGGTGCGCGAGGCGGGACTTGAACCCGCACGCCCTTTCGAGCACTGGCACCTGAAGCCAGCGCGTCTGCCAATTCCGCCACTCGCGCGAGACACCAGACGTCACCGCTCTCGCGGCAACTTATCGAGGATAGCACGCGGAACCCGCGCGGTAGAACACCGGAGATCCGCGCCAAGGCAGGAGGAAACGGGTCGGACGGCCCTGCGCCGATGCTGATCTCCTGCTGCCGAGCGGGTGAACACCTGGCGTCGGCGCCCGCGTCGATTGGCCTCGCGTGCAGGCAAACCGTCTAACATTGCCTGGACACCGACACGAATCGAGAGACCGTGGGCATTCTGGACAACTTCGAGAAGGGACTCGAGCGCGCCGTCAACGGCGCCTTCGCGAAGACCTTCAAGTCCGGACTCCAGCCGGTCGAGATCACGAGCGCGCTCCGACGCGAGCTCGACACCAAGGCCGCCGTCGTCTCCCGCGACCGCATCCTCGTGCCGAACAAGTTCACCGTCCGCATGTCCCCCACCGACTTCGAGCGCATGGACGCCATCGGCCCCTCCCTCATCGACGAGCTCGGTTCGCTCGTCCAGAAGCACGCCAAGAGCCAGGGGTACTCCTTTCCAGGTGCCGTGACCATCAAGCTCTCCGGCGACCGCTCCCTCCCCGACGGCCTCGTGCAGATCGACAGCGTCAACCTCAAGGGCTCCGTCACCTGGGCACCCGTGCTCGACATCGGCGGTAAGCGCTACCCGATCACGCAGGCCCGCACGGTCATCGGCCGCGGTACCGAGGCCGACATCACGATCCCCGACACCGGCACCTCACGGAAGCACGTCGAGATCCTCTGGGACGGCAACGCCGGTCAGGCGCGCGACCTCGGCTCGACGAACGGCTCGAAGCTCAACGGCCAGTCCTTCCGCCAGGCGGCCCTCTCCCCCGACTCCGTCATCGAGATCGGCCGCACCAGGATCGTGTTCCGGGTGGTCGCCAAGGCCGGTGGATCCGATCGCCAGATGAGCGATGCGACCCGACGTCACGATGTGTCGTCCTTCGGCGACTCGTGGGGGGACGGCGCGTGAGCGAACTGACCCTGCTGGTCCTCCGCATCGGCTTCCTGCTCCTGCTCTGGACGTTCGTCTTCGGCATCGTCTACGCCCTCCGCACCGACCTCTTCGGACCGCGCGTCCGGAAGCCGCAGCAGCAGTCGTCGAACGGAGCTCCGGCCACCCCACCGCAGCCGATGCGCGCCGCGACCGCCCCGGCCCCCAGTCGGCCCGCTGTCGGTGGATCGAGCGGCACGCCTCCGCGCGCCACGGTCGACAATACCTCGCGCCTCGTCATCGTGTCCGGCCCCAAGCAGGGCACCGAGCTCCCGCTCGGCCGCGAGCCGATCACCATCGGTCGTTCAGCGGACTCCGGCCTCATCATCCGCGACGACTACACGTCCACGCATCACGCGCGCCTCATGCTCTGGAACGACGAGTGGATGGTCCAGGACCTCGACTCCACCAACGGCACCTTCCTCGCCGGCAAGCGCGTGAGCGTCCCGACGCAGATCCCACTCGACACCCCCGTCAAGGTCGGCCAGACCAGTTTCGAGTTGCGGCGGTAACCCGGTGACGACCAGCGGCGCCGGCGCAGCGCTCTCCCACGTGGGTAAAGTGCGCTCAAACAACCAGGATTCCGGCTACTCCGGGCACCACCTGTTCGTCGTCGCCGACGGCATGGGCGGCCACGCCGGCGGTGACGTCGCCTCGGCGATGGCACTCAACCGCATCATCGAGGCCGACGAGCCGTACCCGTCCTCCGAAGCCGCTGAGGCGACGCTCCAGTCGGCGATCCTCGCGGCGAACTCCATCCTGGGCGACACGGTCTCGAAGCACCGCGAGCTGACCGGCATGGGCACCACGGTCTCCGCGCTCGCAGTCATCGGCAACGAGGTCGCCATCGCCCACATCGGCGACTCCCGGATCTACCTCTTCCGTGAGGGCGAGCTCAGCCAGATCACGGTCGACCACACGTTCGTCCAGCGTCTCGTGGACTCCGGCCGGATCACGGCGGAGGAGGCGATGGTCCATCCCCGCCGATCCGTGCTGATGCGCGTCCTCGGCGACGTCGACGCCTCCCCCGAGATCGACACGATGACGCTCGGAACGCAGCCGGGTGACCGCTGGATCCTCTGCTCGGACGGTCTCTCGGGCGTGGTCGACGAGACGCACATCACGGCGACCCTCACCGAGCAGCTGTCGGCGCAGCGCACTGCCGAGAAGCTCGTCCGGCAGAGCCTGGACCGCGGTGCACCGGACAACGTCACCGTCGTGGTCGTCGACATCGTCGACGAGCCGGTGAGTGACGGCGAGCCCGTCGTCGTCGGTTCGGCCTCGAAGCCCGTGGCCTTCGCACTCACCCCGTCGGTGAAGAAGCCCTCACTCATCCCCAACAGCTGGCTGCACCCCGGTCGGGTCACCTCGCTCGGCAACTCCCACTTCGAGCCCGCCTCCGAGGACTACCTCGACGAGCTCATCGAAGAGGACGAGCGTCGCGCGAGACGTCGGCGCATCACCTGGCTCGTCGGTCTCATCGTGGTCATCGTCGCGATCGTCGGTGGTGTCGTGCTCGGGTACGCGTGGACCCAGACCCGGTACTTCGTCGGCGGCGACGACGACACAGTGGTCATCTACCAGGGCATCCAGCAGGACGTCGGCCCCATCAAACTCTCGAACGTCAAGGAGGACACCGGCATCCCGCTCGGCTCGCTCTCCGACTTCGACCGCCAGGCCGTCGACCAGACCATCAGCGCGTCCTCGTTCACCGAGGCCCTCGACATCGTGAAGCGATTGCGGGTGACCGATGACCAGTGACGTCGCAGCCCCCATCCAAGCCGACACCGGCGTCATCAAGACGATGCGCCGGCTCCGGCTGCCGAAGAAGCTCCGCAACCTCGAGCTCGCGCTCCTCATCTTCGCGTTCGCCATCAACGCGGTCGCGGTCATGCTCGTGCAGCTCGGGGCCCTCGGACACCTCGACTTCGCCCTGATCACCTTCGGCTCGGGCCTGTCACTGCTGGTCCTCGCCTTCCACATCGTGCTGCGCTACACCGCGGCGGAGGCCGACCCCTTCCTGCTGCCGATCGCCACCGTGCTCGGCGGCGTCGGGATCGCCGAGATCTACCGGATCGACATCGCGCTCGGCGACTCCGGTTGGGCGAGCGCCGCGGTCCGACAGATGGTGTGGAGTGCGATCGCGATCGCCGGCGCCATCGCCGTGGTGCTGATCATCCGCAACCACCGCGTCCTCTTCAAGTACACCTACATCGCCGGCCTCTTCGCCTTCGTCCTCCTCCTGCTGCCCCTGCTGCCGGGCATCGGTCGCGAGGTCAACGGCGCCCGTGTCTGGATCGGCATCGGCGACGCGGTCACCTTCCAGCCCGGCGAGATCGCGAAGATCGCTCTGGCGGTCTTCTTCGCCGGTTATCTCGTGCGAACGCGCGACAGCCTCTCGATGGTCGGCAAGAAGTTCCTCGGGATCCAGTTCCCCCGTCTGCGCGATCTCGGCCCGATCCTCGTGGTCTGGGCGATGGCGATGGGCGTGATCGTCTTCCAGCGCGACCTCGGAACCGGTCTGCTCTACTTCGGCATGTTCCTCGTCATGCTGTACGTCGCGACGAGCCGCGCCAGCTGGATCATCATCGGCCTGACGATGTTCTTCGCCGGTGCGTTCATCGCCGGCCAGACCCTCTCCTACGTCGCCGGTCGTTTCCACAACTGGTGGGACGCCTTCAACCCGGAGGTCTTCGACCGCGACGGCGGCAGCTACCAGCTCGTGCAGGGCATCTTCGGCCTCGCCCACGGCGGACTGCTCGGCACCGGGCTCGGCCAGGGCATGCCCGAGATCACGCCCGTCCCGCAGAGCGACTACATCATCGCCAGCCTCGGTGAGGAGCTCGGTCTGGCCGGCCTCTTCGCGATCTTCGCGCTCTACCTGCTGCTCGTCTCGCGGGGCTTCCGAGTCGGCTACGCCGGCACCGACGACTTCGGCAAGCTCCTCTCGATCGGCCTGGCGTTCACCGTCGCGCTGCAGGTCTTCGTCGTCGTCGGCGGCGTGACCCGCATCATCCCGCTCACGGGGCTCACCACACCCTTCCTGGCGGCCGGTGGGTCGTCGCTCGTCGCGAACTGGATCATCATCGCCGTCCTGCTCCGCATCTCCGACACGGTCCGAACCCAACCCAAGGCGGTGGTCTCATGAATCGCGAACTCAAGCGGGTGAGCATCGTCGTCCTGGCGATGTTCCTGGCGCTCTTCGGGTCGACCACCATCATCCAGATGTTCCAGGCCGACACCCTCAACGCCGACGGTCGCAACACACGGACGCTCTACGACAGCTACCGGACGGAGCGAGGTCCCATCCTGCTCACGGACGGGACCGCCATCGCCTCGTCCGTCGCCAGTGACGACGAATACAAGTACCAGCGCGTCTACGCGAACGGCCCGTTGTACGCGCCCGTCACCGGCTACTTCTCGCCCACCCAGGGCTCGTCCGGTCTCGAACTCGCGACGAACGAGTACCTGAGCGGTACGTCGAACTCCCAGTTCCTCGACTCCATCAACCGGCTCATCTCCGGCCAGGCTCCGAAGGGTGCGGCGGTCGAGGTCACCCTGGACCCCGTCGTGCAGCAGGCCGCCTTCGACGCACTCGGCGACCAGGAGGGCGCGATCGTCGCCATCGAGCCGAAGACGGGCAAGATCCTCGCCTCGGTGTCGAGCCCAGGCTACGACCCGAACGTCCTGGCCAGCCACGACAACGCGGCCGTGCTCGACGCCTACCGGACCCTCGACGACGACGACCGCCAGCCGCTCCTCAACAAGGGTGTCGACGGCGACCTCGATCCGCCCGGCTCCACGTTCAAGCTCGTCACCGCGGCCGCCGCGTTCGCGTCGGGCGACTACACGCCGGAGTCGGAGTTCCCGAACCCGTCCACATACACGCTCCCCGGGACGAGCACCGTCATCCGCAACTCCGAGGGCGGAAGCTGCGGCGGAGGCGCGACGGTGTCCATCGCGACAGCCGTCGAGCTCAGCTGCAACATCCCGCTCGCGGAACTCGGTGTCGAACTCGGCTACGAGAAGATCCGCGACATGGCGCAGAGCTTCGGCTTCAACATGGACGTCAACATCACCGGAACGGGACTCAACCCCATGCCGATGCAGCCGAGCACCTTCCCGAACGCGCTGAGCGACGACCAGACCGCCATGGCCGCCTTCGGGCAGTACACCGTGCGGGCCTCGGCACTCCAGATGGCCATGGTCTCGGCCGGCATCGCGAACGGTGGCATCGTCTGCAACCCGCAGCTGGTGAACCGCGTCGTGAACCCCGATCTGAGTGTCCTCAAGGAGTTCGAACCGGCGCAGCTGTCGCAGCCGATCTCGAGTTCGGTGGCCAAGGAGATCACGGACATCATGGTCCAGGGCGTCCAGAGCGGTGCTGCGACTAATGCAAGAATAGATGGGGTCGATGTGGCTGGAAAGACAGGCACGGCACAGAACGGATCCGACGATCCGTACACGCTGTGGTTCACCGGTTTCGCACCCGCGGACGACCCGAAGGTCGCCGTGGCGGTCGTTGTTGAAGATGGCGGTGGACTCGGACAGGACGGTTACGGCAACCTCGTGGCCGCGCCGATCGCGAAGAAAGTACTAGAGGCGGTGCTGAACAAATGAGACCGACAGCCGGGCTGACCTTCGGAGGTCGCTACGAACTGCAATCTCGCATTGCGATCGGTGGCATGGGCGAGGTGTGGCAGGCCACTGACCTGGTCATCGGCCGGACCATCGCCATCAAGATCCTCAAGGACGAGTACATGGGGGACCCCGGGTTCCTCGAGCGCTTCCGTGCCGAGGCGCGGCACGCCGCACTCGTGAACCACGAGGGCATCGCCAACGTCTTCGACTACGGCGAGGAGGACGGCAGCGCGTTCCTCGTCATGGAACTCGTGCCCGGTGAGGCCTTGTCCACCGTGCTCGAGCGCGAACGTGTCCTGCCCACCGACAAGGTGCTCGACATCGTCGCGCAGACCTCGTCCGCGCTCCAGGCCGCGCACGCCGCAGGCCTCGTCCACCGCGACATCAAGCCGGGCAACCTGCTCATCACGCCGGACGGTCGCGTCAAGATCACCGACTTCGGCATCGCCCGGATCGCCGACCAGGTGCCGCTCACGGCCACCGGTCAGGTCATGGGCACCGTGCAGTACCTCTCGCCCGAGCAGGCGAGCGGACACCCCGCCTCGCCGTCGACGGACATCTACTCGCTCGGCATCGTCGCGTACGAGTGCCTCGCCGGACGCCGTCCGTTCACGGGCGAGTCGCAGGTCGCCATCGCCATGGCGCAGATCAACGAGCAGCCACCGGAGCTCCCCGTCACGATCGCCGAGCCGGTCCGCCGGTTCGTCATGTCGATGATCGCGAAGAACCCGGTCGACCGTCCGGCATCGTCCGCCCACGTCGCGCGCGCCGCTCAGGCGCTCCGTCGGGGCGACCTCAACGCCGCCGCCGCAGCCGTGCCGATGATCCTCGGTGGAGCCGGCGACGCCGCGACCACCGTGATGGACCAGACCCGCCGGATGCCCGCAGCCGACGACGCGACCACGCAGTTGCTGTCCGCCGCCGAGGCGGACCAGCTCGAGGACGACGTCGAGGGAGAGGGCGAGAAGAAGAAGCGCAGCAAGTGGACCTGGCCGCTCATCGGTCTCGTCGCCCTGCTCGTCATCGTGCTGGTCGGCTCGTTGATCGCGGTCTTCGCCAACCAGGGCAACGATGCCGGGGGCGGTACGCCGTCCGAGACCACCACTTCAGCCACTCCGAAGCCGACGAAGTCCCCGACGCCGACACCGACGCCCACGCCCACGGTGTTCCCGATCAACCTGAGCGACCTCCAGGGCCGGTCCTTCGACGAGCTCAACACGATCTTCAGTGCTGCACCGTACAACTTCAGCGTCTCCAAGAACGTCGGCAACCCCGCCACGACGCCTGAGCAGGTCGACACGGTCTACGACGTCAACCCGACGGGCAACGTCAAGACCGGTTCGGCCATCACGCTGACCGTCTACGACGAGATCGCGGTCATCAACCCGCCGACCGAGGCACCGAAGCTCGACAAGTCGGTGCTGGAGGACGGCTCGCTCGTCATCCCGAAGGACGCGACCTCGACCTCGATCAAGGTCGACTGGCTCGCCGTGCAGAACGCCTGCCCGACCGGGGCCGACTTCCTCGGCTACACCGTCGCCGTCTCGGGCGGGTACTTCCAGAACAACTCCTCGGGCCAGTTCGACGCGAACACCACGACGGGCACCATCACGGTCGACACCGTGGGCACGCTCTCGGTGTCGTACTCGATCCGCTGCAGCACGGGTACCTCCTCCGGATCGCCTTCCTCGGAGTCGGTCAACGTCATCAAGGAGCAGTAGGCGGATGCCGCGACGAGTGCTCTCAGGGTCATCCCTGAGAGCACTCGAAGGGTGCCCGAGTAAGCTGTTAGTGTTTGTCCTCCAAGCGAATTCAGGGGTGGTACGTGGCTGACGATCAACGCCTGCTCGCAGGCCGATACGTCGTCGGCGACCTCATCGGTCGCGGGGGCATGTCCAACGTCTTCCGCGGCGTAGACACCAAGCTCGGTCGCACCGTCGCCATCAAGGTCCTGAAGTCGACGCTCGCCACCGACCCCGCGTTCCGGTCCCGCTTCCGTCAAGAGGCCCAGGCCGCGTCACGGATGGCCCACCCCACGATCGTCCGTGTCTACGACGCCGGCGAGGAGCGGGTCAAGGACGGCTCGGGGCACGACCTCATCGAGCCGTTCATCGTCATGGAGTACGTCGAAGGGCGCATGCTCAAGGACCTCATCGCCGAGGGCCCTGTCGATTCCGAGGAGGCGGTGCGCATCGCGCACAGCATCCTCACCGCGCTGGAGTACTCCCACCGCGCCGGCGTCGTGCACCGCGACATCAAGCCGGGCAACGTCATGATCACCACGGCCGGCGACGTCAAGGTCACCGACTTCGGCATCGCACGCGCCGTCTCCGATTCGTCCACGACGGTCGCCCAGACGACAGCCATCCTCGGTACGGCCGCGTACTTCTCGCCCGAGCAGGCCAAGGGCGAGACGGTCGACGCCCGGACCGACCTCTACTCCACCGGCGTCGTCCTCTTCGAGATGCTGACGGGTAAAGCGCCCTTCCGCGGCGACACCGCCGTCGCCGTCGCGTACCAGCACGTGAGCGAGCGCCCGGTGAAGCCGAGCTCGATCAACCCGAAGGTGTCGCCGGCGCTCGACCAGGTCGTCCTCCGCGCCCTCGCGAAGGATCGCTTCGAGCGCTATCAGAGCGCCGTCGAGTTCCGTGAGGATCTCGACGAAGCCGGGGCCGGCCATGTTCCGGTCCGACGCGACGACCACGACTCACTGTTCGGTCCATCACCGACGGCTGCGTCCAGCACCGAGCAGGCGATCCGTCAGCTCACCTCGGACGACACCGTCACGCGTACCCAGCGCCGGCCGCCGGTCGTGTGGATCTGGGCTGCCATCGCCGGTATCGCCGTCATCCTCTTCTCCCTCGTGTTCTGGGTGGTGCAGCTGCCGCCCGCGACGAGCATCTCCACGGACTCGCGAGAGGTGCCGGATCTCGTCGACGCCACGTGGGAGAGTGCGAACAGCACGATCGAGCAGCTCGAACTCGTCCCCACCAAGTTCGATGAAGCGAGCAGCGACTACGACGCCGGGCACGTTATCCGTACGGACCCACCCGGCGGCACCACCGTCACCAAGAACACACAGATCAAGGTCTACGTGTCGACCGGCCGTGCGCAGGTCCAGGTCCCCGACGTCGTCAACCAATCCTCCGAGGCCGCGTGGGCTGCGGTCGCCGCCGCCGGCCTCACGCAAGGCTCCGTGACCCGGGAGAACTCGCCGACCGTGCCGGCGGGTGTCGTGCTGCGG
Source organism: Plantibacter auratus (assembly GCF_050587365.1). Taxonomy (NCBI): domain Bacteria; kingdom Bacillati; phylum Actinomycetota; class Actinomycetes; order Micrococcales; family Microbacteriaceae; genus Plantibacter; species Plantibacter auratus. The sequence goes on from NZ_JBOBFV010000002.1 coordinate 975,455, forward strand.
ATGGATCCCGGAGCGGGTACCTCCGTCGACCAGGGGTCCACGGTGAACCTCGTCGTCTCCAGCGGAAACGTGACGCTGACCGACGTCGTCGGGCAGCCGCTCCTCGACGCGACGAACTACCTGCAGGATGCGACGAGGCAGTTCACCGTGCAGCCGCAGGCCGACGCGACGTGTAAGGCGGTCGCCGGCGACCCGGTTACGGCCATGTCTCCCGCACCAGGCGACATCCCCCAGAAGTCCGTCATCACGCTCACCTACTGCACCGGTCCGTAGGCTGCGCTGGTTCCTAAGCCTGTCGAAGGACGGTCCCTGCGCAAGCTCTCCGGTCCCTGAACAGGCTCTCCGGTCCCTGAGCCTGTCGAAGGGCCTACCGGGTCATGAGTGGGCTGAGGCCTCGTGCCCGCTGATGCGCTCCGGTGAGCCCGGTCGTCTCGAGCCAGTTCGCCAGGAGCTGGTAGCCGCCCTCGGAGAGCACGGACTCCGGATGGAACTGCACCCCATGGACCGGGGCGTCGCGGTGGCGGAGCCCCATGATCACGCCGCCGGTCGTGCGGCTCGTCACGACGAGCTCCTCGGGCACGGTGACGTCGACGACCGCGAGCGAGTGATACCGGGTGGCGTTGAACTGCTGCGGGATTCCGCGGTAGAGGGCACTGCCGTCGTGTTCCACGAGCGAACTCTGTCCGTGCATCAGCTCGTCGGCGGTGTGCACGGTCGCTCCGAACGCCTCGGCGATCGCCTGGTGGCCGAGGCACACTCCGAGGAGTGGCGTCCCGGTTCGGTACGCCGCGCGCACGGAGGCCAGCGAGATCCCGGCGTCAGCGGGCCGACCGGGTCCGGGTGAGACGAGTACGCCGTCGAACCCGAGGATCCGCTGCTCGAGGTCGTCGAGCGCGATGCCGTCGTTCTGCACGACGACGGTCTCTGCACCCAGTTGTTCGACGTACCCGTTCAGCGTGTAGACGAAGCTGTCGTAGTTGTCGATGACCAGGACGCGGGTCATTCGTTTCCGACGGTCACATTCTGATCGACGATGAACGAGTCCACGTAGGGGAACACCCAGGTGAAGAGTGCGGCAACGACCGCGACGAACAGGACGACGAGGATGATGATCCTCAGCCACACGGGTCCGGGCAGGACCCTCCAGAGTGCGCCGTACATCGTCAGCCTCCAGCGGCCGCGACGGACGCGGCGATCTCGGCGGGCGGCCCGGCGGACAGCGGCTGCCAGGACTCGTACACCGCGTAAGCGATACTGCGTTCCGCCGTCGAATAGAGCGGGTTGCAGGTGGTCAGGGTGAGGATGCGCTGCGTCGGTGCGACACCGTCGACCTGGGGGACGGGGTTGAGGACGTCCACCTGGGTGGGCAACACGTAGGTGATGTTCCGGAACACGTAGGTGTAGTAGCCGTCGGCCGTCTGGACGTAGACCTTGTCGCCGATCTGCAGGTCGCTGATCAGGGTCATCGCACCGCCGTAAGCCTTGCGGTGACCGGCGACGACGAAGTTGCCGACCTCTCCGGGCATCTGGGTGCTCGGATAGTGACCGACACCGAGGTCGAAGCTGTTGAGGACGGTCGCGGTGTCGACACCCTCGGCGACGACGCGGCGGTAGTCGGCGCCGTATCGCGGCACGTAGAGCACCGCGAACGGGTCGCCCGGCGCGGGGCGGGCGGTGACGGGCGGCTCACCGTAGTTCGGCGCGCCGGTCGCATCCACGGTCGGTTCGGGCGCAGGAGCGGTCTCGGCGTTCTTGATCCACTCCTGCGACTGGCTCGACGCGGCGTTCGCCTGGCTGCCGGCCATGATCATGTCGTTCCACCAGAGCTGCCAGGCGAGGAACAGCAGGACCACCATGCCTGCGGTGATGAGCAGCTCGCCGGCCACCCCGAAGACGCTGATGCGGTGCTTCGACGGCGCTCTGCGCTCAGCGGCGCGTGCGCTCGCTCGCGAAGGTAGGTCGTCGGTCACGCATGGATTCTACCGAGAAGAACTCGGGATCGGCTGATCCCCAAGGCACCGATTGGGGTGAACAGGTAGAATGTCGGCATGGCACGCACGAAGTCACGAAGCAAACCGTCCCGCGAACCCGAGCAGACGAGCGGCGAACCCGCACCGAACGCGGTCTGGTTCAAGCCGGTCATGTTCGGCTTCATGCTCCTCGGCCTCGCCTGGATCGTCGTCTACTACCTGAGCGGCACGCTGCTCCCGATCCAGTCACTCGGGCCGTGGAACATCCTCGTCGGCTTCGGCATCGCCTTCATCGGCTTCCTCATGACCACCAGGTGGCGCTAGCCTCCCTCACTTCACGTCGTGCACAGCGGGTCGTCCTCTCGGACGGCCCGCTGTTTCGTGTACCGGGCATCCGTTGTAGCGAGTTCTCCACAGGAATGTGGAGAACTTCCGAGTTATCCACATGTCCGTGTGGAGAACCGCCGGGAGTCCCGGAAACACGGGGAACCACACCGGTGTAATTATCCCCAGTGTTCATAACTCTGTGGATAACTCCGTCAACCTTCAAGGTCTGCTGCATGGTTGCGGCGCACGACCGACCGCACCAGTGATCGACGCGGGTCACCGGGCAGTGCCCGGTCACCGAGCCGCACCCGGCCACCGAGCCGAACTCGGTCACCGAGCCACACCCGGTCACCGAGCCGAACCCGGTCACCGAGCCGAACCCGGCCACCGAGCCACACTCGGTCACCGAGCCGAACCCGGTCACGGGTCCGAGCCCGGTCACTGAGCCACACCCGGTCACTGAGCCTGTCGAAGTGCAGTCCCGCTCAGAGCAGCGCGGGCAGCAGGCTGGCGCCCACGAGGACGACGCTCACGGCGCCGATCAGGACTGCCTGGAGTGGCTGCTGAGTGCGCTTGCGGGTGTTGACGAGGATGAGGCCGATGAGGGCGCCGCCGATGAGACCGCCCAGGTGGGCCTGCCAGGCGATGTTCACGCCGGGGATGAAGCCGATGACGAGGTTGATGCCCAGGAGCACCAGCAGCCCGCGGGTGTCGGCACCCATGCGTCGCTGGATGACGAGGAACGCCCCGAGGAGACCGAAGATCGCGCCCGAGGCGCCGACGACGGCCGTCCTCGGGTCCGCGAGGAACAGGACACCGACCGAACCGGCGAACCCGGCGACCAGGTAGAGCGCGAGGAACCGCCAGTGCCCGAGCATCGTCTCGAGGATCCGGCCGAAGATCCAGAGCGTGTACATGTTCAGCAGGATGTGGAAGATGAAGCCCTGCGAGTGCACGAACACGGCGGTCAGCATCCGCCAGGGCTGGAGGGCGCCGTACGACGGATCGGAGTACACGCCGGCGTACAGGAGCGCGTTCGTGACGCCGAGCCCGGGGATCCACTGCAACAGGAACACGAACGCCGTCACGGCGATGATCGCGTAGGTGACGATGGGGGAGGAGTTGCTGATCCTCGCGCCGAGACGGTTGCGAGGGGCGCTCTGTCGTTGCGCCTTCATGTCCTCCGGACAGATGAAACCGACTGCCCCGGGCGTCTGGCACTCTCCACAGATGGTCCGACCGCAACGCTGGCAGAGCACGAAGCTCTGTCGGTCGGGGTGGCGATAGCAGAAGTTGGCCGACGGATCCCGGGGCAGGGTCACGGTCTGTCCTCCGAGCGGGGTCTAGGCCTCGGAGATGGTGACGCTCTCGAGGACGACGGGCTCGATCGGCTTGTCGCCGGCACCGGTCGGGACGGCCTGGATGGCGTCGACGACCGCGCGGGACTCGGCGTCGGCGACCTCACCGAAGATGGTGTGCTTGCCCTGGAGCCACTGCGTGGGAACGGTCGTGATGAAGAACTGCGAACCGTTCGTGCCCTCGACGGCGCCCGTGATGGCGTTGCGGCGCTTGCCGGCGTTCGCCATGGCGAGGATGTAGGGCTCGTCGAAGTTGAGCTCCGGGTGGATCTCGTCGTCGAAGTTGTAGCCCGGGCCACCGGTGCCGGTTCCGAGCGGGTCACCGCCCTGGATCATGAACGCGGGGATGATGCGGTGGAAGATCAGGTCGCTGTACAGCGCGTCGTTCCGGGTCTGGCCCGTCTTCGAATCCGTCCACTCGCGCCCGCCGGTCGCCAGGTCGGTGAAGTTCTTGACCGTCTTGGGTGCGTGGTCCCCGAAGAGGTTGACCTTGATCTCACCGTGGTTGGTGTGCAACGTGGCGACTGCGGTGTGCTTTGACATACTCCCAATTCTTGCACAAGGGTTCGGGACTCTCGGATGGTATCCAGGGGTCTAAGTGGCAAGATGGAGGTTACGTTGTTGCCGCGATCATTGGAGATGACCACATGAGCCTGTCACGCAAGCGCCGGAAAGAGCTCAAGAAGCTCAAGGGTTCCGCTGCCGACCTCTGGGACTCCCAGCAGGATGTCCTGAACCACGCCAACGAAGTCGCTCGTGAGGTGAGCCGTCAGCTCGGGAACTTCTCGAAGGAGCAGGTGGTCCCCGTCGTGCGCGACACCTACGAGCACCGCGTCGTCCCCACGGTCGACCGGGGGATCAAGGTCTCCCGCAACGCCGTCGACGGCGTGCGCAAGGGCATCTCGGATGGCGTCGTCCCCGCTGTCGGTGGCGTCGTCGGTACGGTGCTGAGCATCGGCGACATCGCCAAGGACACCCGCGTGCAGGCGGCTCTCCGTCGCCTCCACGTGCCCGAGCAGGTGCTGCCCGCCAAGAAGGGCGCGAGCGCCGGTACCGTCATCGCGATCGGCCTCGGCGTCCTCGCCGCTGCCGGTGTCGCCTACGCCGTCTGGCAGACGTTCCGCGCAGACGACGAGCTGTGGGTCTCCGACGAGGAGCCTGCCGCTTCCTGATCACGCTTCGCACGACGCAGCCCCTCGCCGGTTCCGACCGGGGAGGGGCTTCGTGTTGTGACGGCTGTGCTCAAATGAGGCCGGCGAAGCGTCGTCCGACGTCGACGAGGCTGACGCGGTCGAGTGAGCCGACCTCCTCGAGCGGGTACCACGCGGCGTAGTCGGTGCTGCCGTCGGCCTCGTAGGTCAACGTGCCGCCGGTGAGGTGCGCCCGGTAGACGATGCGCAGCGTGTGGAGCGGCCCGGTGGCGGTCGTGTTGAGGCGACGCTCCACCGGAACGACCTGCGAGTCGACGCCGATCAAGTCGTCGAGCTCGGCGTGGTAGCCGGTCTCCTCGAACACCTCGCGGACGGCCGCGTCGGCCGGGTCCTCACCGGGGTCGATCCCGCCGCCGGGGAGCGTCCATCCGCTGTGTCCGCTCTCGTTCCAGTGGGAGAGGAGCATGCCCCGTTCGTCGACGATGACGGCATATGCAGCGACGCGGATATCCATGCCGTCAGCCTAACCGCCGGGCCCGCGACAACGGAGAACGCCCCCGGCGTCTGCCGAGGGCGTTTCTGGACTGTGGAGCCTGGGAGAATCGAACTCCCGACATCCTGCTTGCAAAGCAGGCGCTCTACCAACTGAGCTAAGGCCCCGGATGGAACAGATCCGGAGATCCGATCCAATCGGCGTGTTGCTGGTCGTGCAGGGTGGGGCTACCAGGACTTGAACCTGGGACCTCTTCGTTATCAGCGAAGCGCTCTAACCGCCTGAGCTATAGCCCCGTTTTGAACCTTGTTGAGACTACCCGATTCCCGCCGCAACTCATAATCGAGCGGCGCCGCACGGGGCGGCGCCGACCCGACGGAGCGTCAGTTGTTGGTGAACCCGACGAGGAGGCCACCCGTGATCTTCACGCTGAGGTTGTAGAGCCCCGCGAGGAGCGCTCCCATCAGCGTGATGACGATGAGGTTGAGCAGCGCCACGATGCCGGCGAAGGCCATGACCTGCGGCAGGTTGACGTACTGCAGGATGTTGTTCCCCGGTCCGGCGATGTCGGTGAACAGGCCACCGACCTTCGTGAAGACACCGGTGGTGTTGAGCACCGTGTAGACGAGGAAGAAGAACACCACGATGACCACGGCGACCGCGATCGCCGCCAGGAACGACAGCTTCACCGCCGACCAGAAGTCGATGTACACCAGCTTCAGGCGCACCTGCTTGGTGCTGGTGCGTTTGGTCGACTTCTTGGCCAACTTCTCTGCGACGCTACTGCTCATCTACTTCTTCCTTCATCGCCGGAGTCTCGTCCGGCACGGATGCCTCGGGTTCTGCACCCTCCGGGGCGGCTGCGTCTGCAACCGTCTCCGGAACATCCTGGGTCTCAAGGTTTCGGTCACTGTTCTTGGCCAGCGCGATGATTCGGTCGCTCTCCGCGAAACGTGCGAAGACGACGCCCATCGTGTCGCGCCCCTTCGCTGGAACTTCGGCCACGGCAGACCTTACCACCTTGCCACTGGCAAGAACCACAAGGACCTCGTCGCTCTCGTCGACGATCAGGGCGCCCGCGAGGGTGCCTCGATCGTCGTTCAGCTTGGCCACCTTGATGCCCAGACCACCGCGGTTCTGGCCGCGGTACTGGTCGATGTTGGTGCGCTTCGCGTAGCCGCCCTCCGTCACGACGAAGACGAACGCCTCGCGTTCCTCACCCTCGACCGACGGCAGCACCGACGCCGAGAGCAGTTTGTCGTCGTCGCGGAAGTGCATGCCGATGACGCCGCTCGTCGCGCGTCCCATCGGTCGCAGGGTCTCGTCGCTCGCCGTGAAGCGGATCGACATGCCCTTGCGGGACACCAGCAGGACGTCACTGTCGTTCTCCACGAGCAGCGCAGAGGTGAGCTCGTCGCCCTCGCGCAGGTTGATCGCGATGATGCCGCCCGAGCGGTTCGTGTCGTACTCCGAGAGCGCCGTCTTCTTGACGAGGCCGTCGTGCGTCGCGAGGACCAGGTACGTCGCGGCCTCGTAGTCGCGGATGTCGAGGATCTCGGCGATCTCCTCGTCGGGCTGCATGGCGAGCAGGTTGGCCACGTGCTGGCCCTTGGCGTCGCGGCCGGCCTCCTGCAGCTCGTAGGCCTTCGCGCGGTACACGCGACCCTTCGTCGTGAAGAAGAGGAGCCAGTGATGCGTCGTCGTCACGAAGAAGTGGTCGACCACGTCGTCCGCGCGCAGCTGGGCACCCTTGACGCCCTTGCCACCGCGGTGCTGCTGACGGTAGTTGTCGCTGCGCGTGCGCTTGATGTAGCCGCCGCGGGTGACGGTGATGACCATCTCCTCTTCGGGGATCAGGTCTTCCATGTTCATGTCGCCGTCGAAACCGAACATGATCTCGGTGCGGCGGTCGTCGCCGTACTTGTCGACGATCGCGGTCAGTTCCTCGCTGACGATCTCGCGCTGGCGGACCGGCTTCGCGAGGATGTCCTTGAGGTCGGCGATCTGCGCTTCGATCTCGGCTGCCTCGTCGATGATCTTCTGACGCTCGAGGGCGGCGAGACGACGCAGCTGCATGTCGAGGATCGCGCTGGCCTGGAGCTCGTCGATCTCGAGGAGGTCCATGAGTCCCGTGCGCGCCTCGTCGGCGGACGGCGAGCGACGGATGAGCGCGATGACCTCGTCCAGTGCGTCGAGCGCTTTCAGGTAGCCGCGGAGGATGTGTGCGCGCTCCTCTTTCTTGCGGAGCCGGAACACGGTGCGGCGGACGATGACCTCGACCTGGTGCGTCACCCAGTTGGTGATGAACCCGTCGAGCGGCAGCGTGCGCGGGATGCCGTCGACGATCGCGAGCATGTTCGCGCCGAAGTTGTCCTGCAGCTGCGTGTGCTTGTAGAGGTTGTTGAGGACGACCTTCGCGACCGCATCGCGCTTCAGCACGATGACGAGCCGCTGGCCGGTACGACCGGAGGTCTCGTCGCGGATGTCGGCGACGCCGCCGAGACGGCCCTCCTTGACGAGGTCGGCGATCTTCAGCGCGAGGTTGTCGGGGTTCACCTGGTACGGGAGCTCGGTGACGACGAGGCAGGTCCGGCCCTGGATCTCCTCGACGTTCACGACGGCCCGCATCGTGATGGAACCGCGACCCGTGCGGTAGGCGTCCTGGATGCCCTTGATGCCGAGGATCTGCGCGCCGGTCGGGAAGTCCGGCCCCTTGATGCGCTGCATGAGCGCCTCGAGGAGCTCTTCCCGGCTGGCCTCGGGGTTCGCCAGGTGCCACAGGGCACCGTCGGCGACCTCGCGGAGGTTGTGCGGCGGGATGTTCGTGGCCATGCCGACCGCGATGCCGACGGAACCGTTGACGAGGAGGTTCGGGAAGCGCGCCGGCAGGACGACCGGTTCCTGGGACTCGCCGTCGTAGTTGGGCTGGAAGTCGACGGTCTCCTCGTCGATGTCGCGCACCATCTCCATGGCGAGCGGGGCCATCTTCGTCTCGGTGTACCGAGGGGCGGCCGCGCCGTCGTTGCCCGGTGAGCCGAAGTTGCCCTGGCCGAGCGCCAACGGGTACCGCAGGCTCCACGGCTGCACGAGGCGGACGAGCGCGTCGTAGATGGCCGTGTCGCCGTGCGGGTGGAACTGACCCATGACGTCGCCGACGACGCGCGCGCACTTGGAGAACGAGCGGTCGGGGCGGTAGCCGCCGTCGTACATCGCGTAGATCACGCGACGGTGGACGGGCTTCAGGCCGTCGCGGACGTCGGGCAGGGCGCGGCCGACGATGACGCTCATCGCGTAGTCGAGGTAGCTGCGCTGCATCTCGAGCTGCAGGTCGACCTGGTCGATCCGTCCGTGCACGCCGTGGTCCTCGTCCGGGACCGTGATCTCGTCGTTGGTTTCGTCTGCCATGTTCTCTTACTTCTCCTGGTCCCTGAGCTTGTCGAAGGGCCTGTTTGATGCGAGGTGGATCACTTCGACAAGCTCAGTGACCGATGGATGAGGGTGGTTCGTGCCACTCAGATGTCGAGGAAGCGGACGTCTTTCGCGTTCTTCTGGATGAAGGTCCGGCGGGACTCCACGTCCTCGCCCATGAGCGTGGAGAAGATCTCATCGGCAGCCGCGGCGTCGTCGAGGGTGACCTGGAGGAGCGTCCGCGTCTGTGGGTCCATCGTGGTCTCCCACAGCTCCTTGTAGTTCATCTCGCCGAGACCCTTGTAGCGCTGGATCCCGTTCTCCTTCGGGATGCGCTTGCCCGAGGCGACACCGTCGGTGAGCAGGGCGTCGCGTTCGCGGTCGCTGTACACGTACTGGTGGTCGGCGTTCGACCACTTCAGGCGGTAGAGCGGCGGCTGCGCGAGGTACACGTATCCGAGGTCGACGAGCGGGCGCATGTAGCGGAACAGGAGCGTCAGCAGCAGCGTCGTGATGTGCTGGCCGTCGACGTCGGCATCGGCCATGAGCACGATCTTGTGGTACCGCACCTTGTCGGGGTTGAAGTCCTCACCGATGCCGGCACCGAAGGCCGTGATCATGGCCTGGACCTCGTTGTTCGCGAGCGCGCGGTCGAGGCGTGCCTTCTCGACGTTGAGGATCTTGCCGCGGAGCGGGAGGATCGCCTGGGTCTCCGGGTTGCGACCCTGCACGGCGGAGCCGCCTGCGGAGTCACCCTCGACGATGAAGATCTCGGACAGCGACGGGTCCTTCGACTGGCAGTCCTTCAGCTTGCCGGGCATGCCGCCACCCTCGAGGAGACCCTTGCGACGGGCCGTCTCGCGGGCCTTGCGGGCGGCGAGACGAGCGGTCGCGGCCTGCAGCGCCTTCCGGATGATCTCCTTGGCCTGGTTGGGGTTGCGGTCGAACCAGTCGTTGAGCTGCTCGCTGACGACCTTCTGCACGAACGCCTTCGCCTCGGTGTTGCCGAGCTTGGTCTTCGTCTGGCCCTCGAACTGCGGCTCGGAGAGCTTGACGGAGATGACGGCCGTGAGGCCCTCGCGGACGTCGTCGCCGGAGAGGTTGTCGTCCTTCTCCTTGAGGATGCCCTTCTCACGTGCGTACCGGTTCACGAGCGTGGTGAGCGCCGCACGGAACCCTTCTTCGTGGGTGCCGCCCTCGTGCGTGTTGATCGTGTTCGCGTAGGTGTGGACGCTCTCGTTGTACGCCGTCGTCCACTGCATCGCGACCTCGAGCGCGATCTTGCGCTCGGTGTTCTCCGACTCGAAGGAGATGATCTCGTCGTGGACGAGCTCGGCACGCTTGGCCTTGTTCAGGTACTCGACGTAGTCCTCGAGACCGCGCTCGTAGAAGAAGACGTCCTTGCGCTGCGAGTGTGCCGCCGAGTTGTCGTCGACGTCCTCGGCCTCGATGGCGTCGCGCAACGGCCGCTCGTCGGCGAGCTCGATGCGGAGGCCCTTGTTGAGGAAGGCCATCTGCTGGAAGCGGGTCCGGAGGGTCTCGTAGTCGAACTCCGTCGTCTCGAACGTCTCGGCGCTCGGCCAGAAGGTGATCGTGGTGCCCGTCTCGGAGGACGGCTCGTCCTCGTGGAGCGGGGCGTCGGGGACACCGTGCTGGAAGCTCTGGCGCCAGACCGAACCCTGACGACGGACCTCGACCGAGAGGCGCGTGGACAGTGCGTTGACGACGGACGAACCGACGCCGTGGAGCCCACCGGAGACCGCGTACCCGCCGCCACCGAACTTGCCGCCGGCGTGGAGGATGGTCAGGACGACCTCGACGGTCGACTTCTTCTCGACCGGGTGGATGTCGACCGGGATGCCTCGACCGTTGTCGATCACGCGGACGCCGCCGTCCTCCAGGATGGTCACGAGGATCGTGTCGCAGTAGCCGGCGAGGGCCTCGTCCACGGAGTTGTCGACGATCTCGTAGACCAGGTGGTGCAGACCACGTGGACCGGTGGACCCGATGTACATACCGGGCCGCTTCCGGACGGCTTCGAGACCTTCGAGAACCTGGATGGCACTTGCGCCGTAATCAGAGTCTTGGGCGTGCGTGTTGGGTTCTGATGTCATAGGAAAAGAGGGCTCCAAACCGTCGAGATTCGACCGTTCCATCCTACCAAACAGACCCCGTGAAGCCGCGAGAAAACGCCCGTTTGAGGCACTTTTCCATGCCCAGAGGCCGTATTTGCCTCCCTAGCCGTAAGTATCGCGTGGACCACGCCCTGGGATCGACCTGGGGCCTCTTTTCCAGGAGGGTGCTCCGGGGCCCTGGAAACGGATCGTGTCGACACCGGCGTCGGGATAGCGTTCGGCGATGCGGACGAGGATCTCGTGACGCATGTGTCGCAGCTGTGTCGCCCAGGCCGTCGACTGGCATTGGACGAGCAGGACGCCGTCCGCGATCGACACCGGTTCGGAGTACCTGGCGGTGTCCTCGCCGCACAACTCCGCCCAGTTCCCGAGGACCTCGTGCTGGGCGAGTGGTGAGTTCCACCCGAGTCCGGCGGTCAACGAATCGATGACCGTCCCGAGGCCCTTGGGGTCGCGACCGACACCGTACGGCACGGAGTCCTGCGGCCCCTCGGCCGAGCGTTCGCGGCGCTTGCGATCACGGGAGATCCGTTCGCCACCGAAGATCTCCTTGAACCGGAGGTACACCGTGGCGGAGAGTTCCCCCGCCGGGTCGGCGTCCCGTCCGAGTCGCCGCGGCTCAGTCATGCGTCGACTCCGTGAGGAGCGGCTCGTTCACTGGGCCGGCCGTCTCTTCCGGACCGTCGACGATCCGTCCGGCTTCGATGCGCACGACGTGCGCGGTGAACCGTTCGGGGACGTCGTCGAACACGGCCGCGGTGATGATGACCTGGTCGTACTCCGCGACCGCGGCCGCGAGGCGTTCCCGGCGACGCGAATCGAGCTCGGCGAAGACGTCGTCGAGGATGAGCACCGGATCGCCGAGGGACGAGTCGGCCCGGAGGAGCTCGGCCGAGGCGAGTTTGGCGGCGAGCGCGAACGACCACGATTCGCCGTGGCTCGCGTAGCCCTTGACCGGCAGCCCGTTGAGACCGAAGAACACGTCGTCGCGGTGCGGTCCGACGAGCGTCAGGCCCCGCTCGAGTTCGGAGGACCGACGCTGCGCGAGCGCCGCACGGAACCGTTCGGCGATGCGCGCCAGATCGACGGGCGCGCCAGGCTCGACACCCTCCGTGGGATCGGCGGCTGCCGACTCGTCCTCGGCATCGGTGCCGGCGATACTGAGCACGGGCAGGAGGACCGGTCGGTGATCGTCGCCGGCCACGGCCTCGTACGCGGCACGCAGTGGCCCACCGAGCATGGCCAGGAGCTGCAGACGTTCAGCGATGATCTCCGTGCCGTACTGCACGAGTCGGTCGTCCCAGAGGTCGAGCGTCGCCAGGGGCCCGGACTTCAGCCCACGCGCCCTCGCCGACTTGAGGAGCGAGTTCCGCTGCTTCAGGGAGCGGTCGTAGTCGGCCATCACCCCGGCCAGGCGGGGGATCCGCTGCACGAGGAGCTGGTCGATGAACCGTCGGCGCGCCGACGGGTCGCCTCGGACGATCAAGAGGTCCTCCGGGGCGAACAGCACGGTGGACACGTACCTCGGCAGTTCGCGCGGCTTGATCTGCGACCGGTTCACCTGCGCGCGGTTGGCCGAACCCCGGTTGAGCTGCACCTCGGCGAGCAGCTCACGACCGTCATGCACGATGCGCGCCCTGATGATCGCCGCGTCGGCACCGTGTCGGATGAGCGCCTGTTCGGAGGAGACCCGATGGGACCCGAGGCTGCTGAGGTATCCGATCGCCTCGACGAGGTTGGTCTTGCCCTGGCCATTGCGACCCACGAACAGATTGGGTCCGGGTTCGAGCGCCACATCGACCACCGCGTAGTTGCGGTAGTCGGTGAGATTCAAGTGCCGCACGATCACCACGTCACCCTACCGCCTCGCCCTGACGCCGAACGGGTCGGGGCGCCGTCGGACGTCCGAGCGCGCCCGTCACGACGACGCAGGGTGAACGAAATCGACCCTCCAGCGGAGCGGAAGGCTCCGGGAGAGTCGATTTCGTTCGTCAGGAGACGTCGTGTCGTCAGTCGTCGGCCTTCTTGACCGCGTGTCCGCCGAACTGATTGCGGAGGGCGGCGACCGCCTTCATGGCCGGCGAGTCCTCCTGGCGCGACACGAAGCGGGCGAAGATCGATGCCGAGATGGTCGGGACGGGCACCGCGTTCGCGATGGCCTCCTCGATCGTCCAGCGGCCCTCACCCGAATCCTCGACGTAGCCCTCGATCTGCTCGAAGTCCGGGTCCTCCTCGAGGGCACGGACGAGGAGCTCCAGCAGCCAGGACCGCACGACGGTGCCGCGCTGCCAGGCCTTGAAGGTGCCGGGCACGTCCTTGATGATGTCCTCGCGTTTGTCGAGGAGCTCGAAGCCCTCGGCGTACGCCTGCATGAGCGCGTACTCGATGCCGTTGTGCACCATCTTCGCGTAGTGGCCGGCGCCGACCTCTCCGACGTGGACGAAACCCTCATCGCGCGGTCCTTCAGGACGCAGGGCGTCAAAGACGGGCATGACCCGCTCCACCTGCTCCTTGGAACCGCCGACCATGAGGCCGTAGCCGTTGTCGACACCCCAGACACCGCCGGAGACGCCGGCGTCGATGTAGTCGATGCCCTTCGCCGACAGCAGTTCAGCGTGCTTGAAGTCGTCCGTGAAGCGGCTGTTACCGCCGTCGATGATCAGGTCGCCGGCCTCGAGCAGGCCGTTCAGCTCCTCGACGACGGAGTCGGTGATGGCCCCGGCGGGGACCATGACCCAGACCGTGCGAGGTGCCGGGAGCGCAGCGACGAGGTCGCTGATCGTCGCGACGTCGGTGACATCGGGGTTCCGGTCGAAACCGGTGACCTCGATGCCGTTCGCACGCAGGCGCGTGCGCATGTTGTTGCCCATCTTGCCGAGACCGACGAGACCGATGTGCATGGAGGATCCTTTGCGTGTCAGCGCAGCAGCAGGTTCGGCTGCAGCAGGTACTTGTAACTGTCGGCACCCGGCTGATCCTTGGAGGATTGGCTCGTGATGAGCATGGGTCCCGGCTTGTTCGTGTTCTCCGTCTTCGTGAACGAGAACCGCACGTACTCGCTCCGGACCGCGGTCAGACCGTCGATCAGGAACTGCGGCTTGAGAGAGAGCACGATGTCGTCGCCGGTGAGGAGGGCGTCGATGCCCTCGGATGCCTGCGCCTGCTCGGATCCGACGGCTTCGAGCGTGAGGCCGTCGATGGTGAAGGTGAAGCGGAGAGCCGCTTCGCGCTCGAGGACGAGCGACATGCGCCTGGTCGCCTCGATGAGTTCCGCGGTGTTGATGATCGCGTAGTTGTCGGTCGTCTCGGGGAAGAGCCGCTTGACCGGCGGGAAGTTGCCCTTGATCAGCAGCGAGGTGACCGTCTTGCGGTCGGCCCGGAACGCGATGAGCTCGCGGTCGTCGCGATTCGTGATCGCGACGTTGATGTTGCCGCTGTGGCCGAAGGTCTTGCCGACCTCCTGGAGCGTGCGGGCCGGCACGAGGGCCGTGATCGTCTCGCTGGAACCGTCGCCCTGACCCGAGTCCCAGTCGATCTCGCGGACCGCGACGCGGTAGCGGTCGGTCGCGACGAGGCTGAGGCTCGTCTTGGATACCTCGAGCTGCACGCCGGTGATGACCGGGGTCACGTCGTCGCGGCTTGCGGCGACAGCGACCTGGCTCACTGCGGTGGCGAACTCGTCGGCGGGCACGAGGCCGAAGTCGGCGTCGACCTGCGGGATCGTCGGGTACTCCTCGACGGGCATCGATCCGAGCGTGAACCGGGCAGAACCACAGGTGACCTCGATGCGGTTCTCGACCTTGCTGAACCGGACGGGTGCATTCGGAAGGCGGCTGGCGATCTCCGAGAGCAGCCGGCCGTTGACGAGTGCCGTGCCGGCCTCCTCGACCTCGGCCGCGATGCCGGTCTGGCTGGAGACCTCGTAGTCGAAGGAGGACAGGATGAGACCGTCGTCACCGGCTTCGATGAGGATGCCGTTCAGGATCGGCAGCGTCGGGCGCTGCGGGAGCAGCTTCACTGCGAACGAGACGGCTTCGCTGAATACATCCCGGTTGACGCTGAATCGCACGACAAGTCCCCTGTCTCTGGCTCTCGATGACGTCACCAATGCTAGTGGGTCTGCTTCCGGGGTCGAGTGGGACGAGGTGCTGTGGAGAAGCGAGCCTGGGGAAAGGTTGTTTGGCGGAGAGATCATTGAATTAACGGTTAACAGTCTTAACCGGTGTGGAAACTGTGGATAAGTCCGCCGAACCCGCTCGAACACAGGGAACTACATGTGTGTAACTTGGTGGTGGCCTGTGGAGAGAACGACACGAGGGTGTGGGACGCGGAGGCCGGTGAACGATGTTCACTCACAAGCCTGCCCGGAGCTTCCACATCTCTCCACAGGTTATCCACAGGGCTGCGAGGTCCGAATGTGGACAGATCGGGCTCGGATCATGTCGTCGAATGAGCGCTCGTCGTCGCCTGATGAACGAAATCGGCCCCTCGAGCGCACCGAGTGCGTCGAGGGGCCGGAAACGTTCACCAGGACGCGTCAGGCGCCGTAGCGGAGGTTCTGCTTGATGCGGCTCGTGAGCTCGGTCACCTGGTTGTAGATCGAGCGCTTCTCCTGCATGAGGTCGGTGATCTTCCGGTTGGCGTACATGACCGTCGTGTGGTCCCGGTTGCCGAACAGCTGACCGATCTTCGGGAGTGAGAGGTTCGTGAGCTCGCGACAGAGGTACATCGCGATCTGACGCGCCGTCGCGACCGCCTGCGACCGGCTCGAGCCGTACAGGTCGTCGACCGAGAGCTTGAAGTAGTCGGCCGTCGTGTTGATGATGTCGATCGGCGAGATGACGTTGTCGTCGTCGAGGCTGATGACGTCCTTCAACACCGTCTGGGCCAACGTCATGTCGACGGCGGTCCGGTTCAGGCTCGCGAACGCGACGACCCGGATGAGCGTGCCCTCCAGCTCACGGATGTTGCTCGACACCTTGGTGGCGATGAACTCGAGGACCTCGTCCGGGATGTGCAGCTTCTCGTTCTGCGCCTTCTTGCGCAGGATCGCGATGCGCGTCTCGAGGTCGGGAGCCTGGACGTCGGTGATGAGTCCCCACTCGAAGCGCGAACGCATCCGCTCTTCGAAGCCGGTGAGCGCCTTCGGCGGCAGGTCGCTGGTGATGACCACCTGCTTGTTGTGATCGTGCAGGGTGTTGAAGGTGTGGAAGAACGCCTCCTGCGTCTCCGCCTTGCCCTGGAGGAACTGGATGTCGTCGATCAGCAGGATGTCGATGTCGCGGTAGCGCGACTGGAAGAACGAGCCGCGGTTGTTGGCGATCGAGTTGATGAAGTCGTTCGTGAACTCCTCGCTGGACACGTACCGGACGCGGATCCCCGCGTAGAGGTTCATCGCGTAGTGGCCGATGGCGTGGAGGAGGTGGGTCTTGCCGAGCCCGGAGTCGCCGTACACGAACAGCGGGTTGTAGGCCTTGGCCGGCGCTTCGGCCACGGCGACCGCGGCCGCGTGCGCGAACCGGTTGGACTGACCGATGACGAAGTTGTCGAAGCTGTACTTCGGGTTGAGTCGGGTGTCGTTCTCGCGAGCCGGCAGCGTGGGGGTCGGGGTCAGCTGCGGTTGCGGTGACTCGAGCGGTGCCGGGTCGATGTGCTGGAAGCCGGTCTGCTCGTACCGTTCCTCGACGATGTCGGGGTTGACGACGATCGCGTAGTTGCCGACGGGGCCGCCGTCGACGATGGACGCGAGTGCGGCGAGGATCGGTGCCCGCATGCGCTGGTTGAGCATGCCCATCGTGAACTCGTTGGGCACCTCCAGGTAGAAGGTGCCGCCCATGATGCCCTTGGGGACGATGAGGTTGAGGAACCCGCGGAGCGGCGGGGTGATGCGGTCGTCGACGGAGAGGATCTCGAGCACCGATTGCCAGGTCTCAGCGATCGCATCGTCGGCGTCCGACATAGTTCTCCCCACACATACTCACAGGTTCATCCACAGGCTCTCCCCTGAGTATTCGGGGCTGAGCGCGGTGCTATCCACACGCTGTGCATAACCCGAGGGCTTACGCTAACAACACGTCGCCCCAGTCCCAAATCACTGTACGGCCGCCCTGCGTG
This sequence comes from Plantibacter auratus, assembly GCF_050587365.1. Taxonomy (NCBI): domain Bacteria; kingdom Bacillati; phylum Actinomycetota; class Actinomycetes; order Micrococcales; family Microbacteriaceae; genus Plantibacter; species Plantibacter auratus. The sequence continues at coordinate 992,411 of NZ_JBOBFV010000002.1, forward strand.
TCACTGCTACAATTTCTGTGAATCCTGTGGATAATCATTCGTTTGGGCGCCGCTGGTTTGACCTTCGCGCGAGTAGACCGTAGGTTTAATCAGTTGACTTCTGCCCACGGGCACCCTTCCGTACCCTGCTGCCACCTGTGCAGTGGTGGGTCATGATCCGGAGATCGTAATTATGAGCAAGAGAACCTTCCAGCCGAACAACCGTCGTCGCGCCAAGAAGCACGGCTTCCGTCTGCGCATGCGCACGCGTGCCGGCCGCGGCATCCTGTCGGCTCGTCGCGCCAAGGGCCGCACCGAACTCTCCGCGTAGAGCCGTCGTGCTCGAGCGTGCGAGCCGGATCACGTCCGGCGACGACTACCGAGGGGTAGTTCGTCGCGGGTCCCGGTTCGTCGGCGAGCACACGGTCACGTACGTACGCATGAACCCGAAGGGCGGACAGCCGCGCTTCGGGTTCATCGTTGCGAAAACGGTCGGTAACGCAGTGACCCGCAATCTTGTCAGACGTCGTTTGAAGGCCATCTGCCACGACAGCGTCGTTCAGGCTGCCCACGGCGCTGACGTGGTCATCCGGGCGCTGCCGTCTGCAGCGACGGCGCCGTTCGCCTCGCTCCATGCCGAGGTCGATCGCGCCTTCGCCAAACGCGGCGTGATCGTCGAGAGTTCGGACGCGCACCGATGAACGGCGTCCTCGCTGCCACCTGCCTCGCGCCCCGCAATGCTGCGGTGCTGGCGCTTCGCGGGTATCGCGCCGCGATCTCTCCGCTGTACGGCGACGTCTGCCGGTATTACCCCAGCTGTTCCGCGTACGCTCTGGGAGCGGTGCAGCAACACGGTGTCGTCGTCGGTTCGGCGATGGCAGCGGCCCGCATCGCGAGATGCCACCCCTGGGCAGCACCTCGCTTCGACGAGGTGCCACCCAAGAAGAACTTCCGGTACAGCGTCACTTCTCACGGATTTGTCGTGCAACCGAGCCACGGAAAGGGCTGACCCGCACCTATGGACATCATCGGCACAATTCTCTGGCCGCTCAAATGGGCGGTCGAGCTGCTCCTCGTGGGCTGGCACCTGCTGTGGACGGCCATCGGACTCGACCCCGCGGCCGGTATCACCTGGGTCCTCTCGATCGTCGGGCTCGTCCTCGTCGTCCGTGCCGCCCTGATCCCCCTGTTCATCAAGCAGATCAAGAGCCAGCGCAAGATGCTCGAGATCGCGCCGCAGATGAAGAAGGTTCAGGAGAAGTACAAGGGCAAGCGCGACCAGGCCAGCCGTGAGGCGATGTCCCGCGAGACGATGGAGCTGTACAAGAAGCACGGCACCTCCCCCGTCAGCGGATGTCTGCCGCTGCTCGTCCAGATGCCGATCTTCTTCGCCCTGTTCTCCGTGCTCAACGACGCCCAGAAGAGCAAGGCCGGCGTCGGTCCCCTGAACGAGACCCTCGCGGTGCAGTTCGGCGACGCGAACCTGTTCGGGATCGCTCCGCTGCACACGAGCATGCAGGCGGCACTCGCCGGCAACCCGGTCAACTGGGCGGTCGTCATCATCGCCGCCGTCATGGTCATCCTCATGTGCGCGTCGCAGTTCATCACGCAGCTGCAGATCGTGTCGAAGAACATGTCGGCCGAGACGAAGGCCAGCCCGCAGTTCAAGCAGCAGCGGATCCTCCTCTACATCCTGCCCTTCGTGTTCCTCTTCTCCGGCTTCGCCTTCCCGCTCGGCGTCATGTTCTACTGGCTGACGTCCAACGCGTGGACGATGGTGCAGCAGTTCCTCGTCATCCGGAACATGCCGACGCCTGGTTCCGACGCTGCGAAGGCTCGGGAGGAGCGTCTCGCGCGGAAGGGCAAGCTCATGACGCCGAACGGCGACGTCATCTCGATCTCCGAGGCGCCGGTACCCGAGAAGAAGACCCCGACGCAGCGCCAGCAGCCCATGGGCAAGGCGCGAGCGAAGAAGCAGCAGACCGACGGACGAGACAAGTAGGAGTATCGGTGACTGACCAGGAACTGGCCCCGGCCCAGGACGAAGCACCCACCATCACGCAGCTCGAAGAAGAGGGCGACGTCGCAGCGGACTACATCGAGGAGTTCCTCGACATCTGCGACATCGATGGCGACATCGACATCGATGCCCGCAATGGTCGTGCGTACGTGTCGATCGACTCCCCCACTGAGAGCAACCTGCGTCTCCTGTCGCGTCCCGACACGGTGAACGCACTGCAGGAGCTGACCCGCCTGGCTGTTCAGAACCGCACCGGTGGCTTCTCCCGGCTCATCCTCGACATCGGCGGATCCCGCGAAGCACGTCAGCAGGAGCTCGGCGCCCTCGTGGAGCGAGCCGTCGAGCGCATCGAGGCCGGTTCCACCGAGGCGGCACTCCCCCCGATGTCGAGCTACGAGCGCAAGCTCGTCCACGACATCGTGTCGGCTCGCGGCTTCGTGTCCGAGTCCCACGGCGAAGGCCGCGACCGTCACACCGTCATCACCCGCGGCTGACGCGGCCTGATCGTTTCACGTGAAACTGCGATGACTGACGTGCCTGCAGGACTCGAATCGGAACCGGCGGAAGCAGCCGAGTTGTTCGGCGACCGGATCGATGTCGGTCGTGCATTCGCCGCGAACCTGGCGGAGTTCGGTGAGCCACTCGGGCTGATCGGGCCCCTGGAGCTTCCGCGTCTCTGGACGCGCCACATCCTCAACAGTGTGATCGTGGCCCCGCTCCTTCATCCCGGACGAGTCGGGGATGTCGGCACTGGCGCTGGGCTGCCTGGACTGGTCCTCGCGATCGCCCGGCCGGACGTCGAGTTCGTACTCATCGAACCGATGGAACGTCGGGTCGCCTGGCTCAACGATCAGGTCGGAGTCCTCGGGCTCGAGAACGTCACCGTCGTGCGAGCGCGCGCTGAGGAGGTTCGTCTCGATGAGCCCCTCGACCAGGTGACCGCGCGCGCGGTCAGTGCGCTCCGCAAGTTGCTCCCCCTCACCGCTCCCCTGCTTCGGGACGGCGGAGAGCTGGTCCTCATGAAGGGTGCCGGCGCGCAGGCGGAGGTCGATGCATCGACCAAGGAGCTTCGCAAGTACCGGGTCTCCGGCGTCGAGGTTCGAACGCTTGGCGAGGGCGTTCTCGCGGAGCCGACCCGAGTCATCGTGGGAAGCGTCCGCGGCTGAAGTCGGGCGAGAGCTCTTGGGGCCTCCGCGAGGGGCCTCACAGACGATGTTCGGCGGTTTGCGAGCTCTCGGGAGAATGGCTCCTGACGAACCCCGCTGGAAAACGAGGCCATTTCAGGGGTCCTGAGTTCGTCAGGAACGATTCTCCGGCCCATTCCGACGCGGATCAGGCCCGCTCGGTGGGCTGGATTCGAGTGTCTTCTGGCCTTTGTCAGCAGTGTTGCGCCTGATATCTCACATATGTTCTTCAATTGGCCTGTAGCCCAGTCTCGTGACGCGGAGCCGGCACCGCCATCGACGGACGGCGATGCTCCGCGCTCCGGTGGTCGGCGCACCCAGGTGTCGATGCTGTGCGCTGTGGCCGGCCAGCTAGCTGCCCCTCCGGATATGACGGACGAGTGCGGGTGGCAACGGTGGGACCTCCCCGGTTGGTGATCCGGTCGGGCTTGTCAGGGATCTGTGGCCTTGGTTCGAATCCTGGGTAGGTCCGAGGCGGTCGTTGGTTGCAGGGAAGATGCGTCGGCCCCGTCCCCGCGTTCCACACGTTCAACTGACTCGCGGTGGTGCTTCACGTGGCTGATCCGTCGTTGGAGACCTGCTGCGAGATGCGCAGTCCGCCAGTTCCTCACCTGCCTGCGGGCCGACTGGCGCCCGACTATCGGCAGGTTCATGTCCACCGGCGGGTCGGTCCTGGGTGAGGTGTTGGGTGAGCTGCCGGCCGGAGAAGGAGAGATGGTCTGCCTGTCGCTCTCGCGTGCGTCGAAGGCGCCGCGCTCGTGGAGGTTCTGGCGCCGTGCGGTGCGGTCATGCGGAGCACCCTGCTGCTACTCCGAGCGCTCCCCCACGGACGGCGACGTACGGCGCATGGGGGAACTTCGGCGTCACGCTGTGTCGAAGGGTGTCGGCATTGCGGAAATCGTGCTCGTCACTACCGTCAGTTTGGAAGGAGCTGGCGTACTCCCGATTCCCGACGTATGATTTCGAGCCGAGATCGCCTCGACGGAGCGTGCTTACTGCCGTAAGGATGAGATCGAGCGACGTTTCACGTGGAACGTGGGAATGCGCCACGCGCTTGAGTTCTTCGTTCTCAGAAATGGTTCCCGTCGACCCGGAGCCGTGTGTCCCGGCTCTCTGAGTGAATGCATACGCGAGTGAGGTCGTCACGGCTGACTGGCACGGTGTTCGATGTTTCACGTGGAACATGGGTGGCGGTCTGCTCCTGCGTGTCTGCAACGCGGTGGCGCAGACGGGTCGAGCTCGACGAGCACAGTGCGCGGTAGCAAGCTGGCTTGCGCTCGAGATCACACCCATCCGTTGCGTTGGTCCTCTCCAGAGTGTTTCACGTGAAACAGCGGGCGGGTGGGACGGATCGAGTGCGGGATCGGCCCGATTCGTGATGCTTGGTCGCTACCACTCCCCCATTGCCGGATCACACCGGTGAGGCGGACAGTGGGCTGTGGCGAGAGGCTGAAATGGCGCCTATCGATGTGGGCCGAGGGACGGCTCGGCGTGCACGGAATCCTGGTTTCACGTGAAACGCTGGCGCGGACTCGTGCCAGTCGTGCAGTGTTCCACCATATGAGCGCGTGGAGACGGCGCCTGTGGATAACTCTGTGGACAGTTCTCGCACGTAGGCGGAGGAACTGGCGATCCTCCGTGAAGAAGCGGGCCCCAACCGGCGTACCACCGCACTGTGGTCAACCCGAACCGGGGCAAGAGCCTGGACGTACTGGACCCGGAGTGGGGCTATCGGATGCGAACTTCCGCGGAAAGACGCGGATCTCTGCCTGATTACAGAGGAACTTCCCCCATGGTTGTCAACACACGTCCGCCGGGCTCGTCTCGTGTTGATCCGACCAGCTTCGACCTGCACGCCCGAGGCGCACGTGGCTACGCGGCATTGGGTATCTCGGCGCCCTGTGGATAACCCTGTGGACGAAGGAGGGCGAGGCGTCCGTTCTGGGCACCATTCGGGTCGTTCAACGATATGTGGGTGTCGCAAAACGGCGCTCTGGGGTCGCCACGCGTACGCACTCCCCCGATCACTGTCGGAGTTCGCCCCCCTGGCGTCAGCCCACGCTGGTACGGTTGAAGTACACGTTTCGAGCAAGAAGGTTTCACGTGAAACAACCCGAACCAACGCATTCCGCGGCTCCCGAGCGCGACTCCGTTGGTGGCGCCTTCGACGCGTCCACGCCGTTGGCTCGCGAGCTCCATCATCTGACTGAGAGGCGTAAAGCCTTGGCTCACGCAACCCTGCCGACGCCCGACCACACTCGGGTCTTCACGGTCTCCAACCAGAAGGGTGGAGTCGGCAAGACGACCACCACTGTCAACATCGGCGCCGCCCTCGCCCGTTCGGGTGCACGTGTCCTCGTGATCGATCTGGATCCCCAGGGGAACGCGTCCACCGCACTCGGTGTCGAGCATCACTCGGATGTCCCGAGTGTCTACGACGTCCTGATCGACGACTTCCCACTGGCTGATGTCGTCCAGCAGAGCCCCGAGTTCCCCACGCTCTTCTGCGCTCCCTCGACGATCCATCTCGCCGGCGCGGAGATCGAACTCGTGTCACAGGTCGCGCGTGAGCACCGACTCCGCACTGCGCTTGAACAGTTCATCCAGGACGCCGAGGAGCCGTTCCACTACGTCCTGATCGATTGCCCGCCGTCCCTGGGCCTCCTGACGATCAATGCCTTCGTCGCGGCCAAAGAGGTACTCATCCCGATCCAGTGCGAGTACTACGCGCTCGAGGGCTTGAGTCAGCTCCTCAGTAGCATCCAGCTGATCCAGCGGCACCTGAACCCAGGGCTCGCCGTCAGCACCATTCTCCTAACGATGTACGACGGGCGCACCAACCTCGCGCAGCAGGTGGCCCAGGACGTCCGAGACCACTTCACCGGGCAGGTCCTCGAGTCGGTCATCCCACGAGCGGTGCGCATCTCCGAAGCCCCCAGCTTCGGGCAGAGCGTCATCAGCTACGACCCCACGTCACTCGGCGCGGTGTCCTATCTCGAAGCAGCGGCGGAGATCGCCAACCGATGGGCCGCAGGCTCCTCCGATACACCCGATACGAACCACCCTGAGGGAGTCAGTCACTGATGGCAACGAAACGAACTGGACTCGGTCGCGGGATCGGTGCACTCATTCCGACGACGAGTTCAGACTCGCAGGCGAACCGTCCCGTCGACGTCTTCTTCCCCGACAACCAGGGCACTGCCCGCAAGGCGGCGAAGGACGCGGCTACTGCCGCCGCGGACGCCGCCGCAGCAGAGGCGGCGGCAGCCGACGCGCCCACTGCACCGGACGCCGCTGCGCCCACGACAGATGGGCCGCAGCTCGTGGCCGTCCCCGGTGCCCGGCTGGCGTACCTCTCCCCCGAACTGATCGTGCCGAACGCCAACCAGCCGCGCACGGTCTTCGATGAAGACCACCTCGCCGAACTCGTCACGAGCATCCGTGAGGTAGGCGTGCTGCAGCCGATCGTGGTCCGACCGATCCCTGGCGACGACGAACGATACGAACTCATCATGGGTGAGCGCCGTCTTCGCGCCTCCAAGGAGGTGGGTCTCGACCGCATCCCCGCGATCATCAAGGACACCGCCGACGAGGACATGCTGCGCGATGCGCTGCTCGAGAACCTGCACCGCTCGGAGCTGAATCCGCTCGAGGAGGCTTCTGCATACCAGCAGCTCCTGGCCGACTTCGGAATCACTCAGGACGAGCTCGCCAACCGCATCGGTCGTTCCCGCCCCCAGATCAGCAACACCATCCGCCTGCTCAAGCTGCCGGCGGCCGTGCAGCAGCGCGTCGCGGCCGGTGTGCTGAGCGCCGGACATGCTCGCGCCATCCTGTCGCTGACCGATCCTGAGGCACAGCAGCGCTTGGCCGACAAGATCGTGAACGAGGACCTGTCGGTTCGCGCGGCCGAGGCTGCTGCGGCTCAGGGCATTCAGGCGAAGAAGCCGCGTCCGGTGGCCGGATCGCGACGCGGACAACTCGATGAGATCGCAGACCGCCTCGGCGACCGCCTGAACACCCGCGTGAAGGTGACGCTCGGTGCGAAGAAGGGACAGATGGTCGTGGAGTTCGCGACCATCGCCGACCTCAACCGCATTCTGAGCGAGCTTGGCGAGTCGGGATTCGGCCAGTCCTCCTGAGACTGTTTCACGTGAAACATGGGGCGTTCGGCCGCAAGGTTACTCACGCCCTTCGACAAGCTCAGGGACCGAGACGGTCGAGATCGCTATGTCTGAACGGAGCTTGTTCGGACTAGCTAATCCCTGATAAGCGACGGTTTCGTAGATGTTTCACGTGAAACTCCTCGACAGCGAAAAACCGCCCGGCTCAGATGAGCCGGGCGGTTCCGTAGTTCAGAAAGACCTGATCAGGCGAGGAAAGCCGCGAGATCCTTCTCGAGTGCGGCCTTCGGCTTGGCGCCGATGACGGTCTGCACGACCTCGCCACCCTTGAAGACCTTCATCGCGGGGATGGAGGTGATCTGGTACTTCATGGCCAGGTTCGGGTTCTCGTCGACGTTCAGCTTGAGAACGGTGATCTTGTCGCTGTTCTCGGAGCCGATCGTGTCGAGGATCGGGCCGACCGCGCGACACGGACCGCACCAGGCGGCCCAGAAGTCGACGAGGACGGGCTTGTCGCTGTTGATGACCAGTTCGTCGAACGTGGCCTCGGTGACTGCATCTGACATGAGTGTTCTCCTTCGTGGTGGCCAGGCCGACAGCCTGGCCGTCGATCAAACGGTGGTGGTGAGCACGGGGTCGGCCGGCTGCGGACGACCGGCCGTCTGTGCTTCGCCGATGGCCGACGCTTCCCCAGCAGCCTGCTCGAGGTCTGCGAGGTAGTGCTCCGCGTCGAGGGCGGCGATGGTGCCGCTGCCGGCCGCGGTGATGGCCTGTCGGTACGTGGGGTCGATGACGTCGCCCGCGGCGAAGACGCCGGGGAGGTTGGTCTTCGACGAGCGGCCCTTGACCGCGATCGTGCCCTCGGGGGCGAGCTCCAGCTGGCCGTGGATGAGGTGCGTGCGCGGGTCGTTGCCGATCGCGATGAAGAGGCCACCGAGCGGCAGGTGTGTCTCGGTGCCGTCGGTGGTCGAGCGCAGCGTCACGCCGTCGACCGCGTCGGCGCCGGTGATGCCGGCGACTTCGCTGTTCCAGATGAACTCGATCTTCTCGTTCGCGAACGCACGGTCCTGCATGATCTTCGACGCGCGCAGGGTGTCCTTGCGGTGGATGACGTACACCTTCGACGCGAACCGCGTGAGGAAGGTGGCCTCCTCCATGGCGCTGTCGCCGCCGCCGATGACCGCGATCGTCTTCTCCTTGAAGAAGAAGCCGTCGCAGGTGGCGCACCAGGACACACCGTGGCCGGAGAGTCGCTCTTCGTCGTGCAGGCCGAGCTTGCGGTAGGCGGAGCCGGTGGCGAAGATCACGGTGTGGGCCTCGTGCACCTGTCCGTTGCCGAGGGTGACCGTCTTGACGTCGCCGTCGAGCTTGAGCTCGGTGACGTCGTCGTAGAGGACCTCGGTGCCGAACCGCTCTGCCTGCTCCTGGAGCTTCATCATGAGCTCGGGGCCCTGGATGCCCTCGGGGAAGCCGGGGAAGTTCTCGATCTCGGTGGTGTTCATGAGCTCGCCGCCGGCCTCGACCGATGACGCGACGAGCAGCGGCTGCAGCGAGGCGCGGGCAGCGTAGATCGCCGCCGTGTAGCCGGCGGGTCCTGATCCGATGATGATGACCTGACGCACGATGCTCCTCAGTGGTTCGTGGGCTCCCGGACCAGGTGGGTTCCGGGGTTCCGAGTGGTGTAACACATCCTAACCGGCCGCTATTCCGCTCCCCCCGGGGCCTCGGGCAGCTCTCAGCCGGTGTGCGTGAGGTGGTGTCGACGCGTGGGTGTCAGCGCCCGAACCGGGCGAGGACGGGCGCCAAGGCCGCCTTGAGCTCCGGCGTGCGCAGGAGGGCGAGCACCGCGAGGTACACGGCGGCCATCGCCGCCCCGACGACGGCCATGGTGACGATGGCGCCGGGGATCGTGGCGGTCGGGAACCCCTCCTCGCTGACACCGCCGAGCAGCAGCAACACGACGACGCCGACCACAGCCGCAGGCACGGCGGCGGCGATGAACCGGACCAGGCTCAGGACGATACGTCGGCCGTCGAGACCCCCCAGCCGGCGCCGGAGCAGCAGTGCGGCGACCACGGTCTGTGCGATGCACGCGATCGTGATGGCGAGCGCGACGCCGGCACCCACCAGATGCGGTGGGAGGACCAGGAGCACGATCAGCGCCAGGAGGACGAACAGGAGGGTCTGGAACAGGGTGAAGAAGAAGGGCGTCTTCGTGTCTCCGAGGGCGTAGAAGGCGCGCTGGAGGACGAAGAGGATGCAGAAGGGCACGAGTCCGATCACGAACGCGATGATGATGCCGCCCATCGCCTGCGCCTGTTCGAACGTCTCGGCGAAGACACTGCCGAACGGCACGGCGACCACCATGATGACGGCCGCTGCGAGCACGATGAGGACGCTCACGACGCGGATGGCCCCGGAAATGTCGGCCTGCAGCCGCGGGATGTCCCGTCCGCGATCGCGTGTGCCCTGCGCGTGCTCGCTCATCCGCGTGAAATAGGCCGTCGCGATCGAGACGGTGATGATCGAGTGCGGGAGCATGAAGATCAGCCAGGCGTAGTTGAGGATCGCGACCGAGGGTCCCTGCTTGCTCACGGAAGCGACGATCTGGGTCTCGACGATCCCCGCACCGGTCGTCAGGAGCAGCATGCCGAAGGTCCAGCTGGCGATCCGCCCGGTGGCGCGGAGGCCGACGCCTCGCCACTGGAAGTCCGGTCGGAAACGCAGTCCGGCCCGACGCCAGAACAGCATGAGGAAGGCAGCCTGGACGACGACGCCGAGGGTGGCGGAGCCTGCGAGGAGCACCGTTCGACCGTCGGTCCACTCGCTGACCGCGAGGTCGCCGCTGCCGTACAGCGTGATGAAGGCGATCAGCCCGGCGATCGCGATGACGTTGTTGAGCACCGGTGCCCAGGTGAACGGTCCGAACATCTTGCGTGCGTTCAAGACCTCCCCGAGGACGGTGTAGAGCGCGTAGAACAGGATCTGCGGGAGACACCAGTAGGCGAATGCCGTCGCGAGCGCGAATTGATCAGGCGACAGCGTCGCGGCGACGATGAACACGAACACGGGAGCGAGCAGGGTGATGAGCGCGGTGGCCCCGCCGATGAAGACGAGGGTGATGGTGACGAGCTTGTTGATGTACGCGTTGCCACCGTCGGCATGGATCCCCGCACGGACGATCTGTGGCACGAGCACGGCGCTGAGCACGCCGCCACCGATGATGACGTAGATCGTGTTCGGGAGCTGGTTGGCGATCGCGAAGGTGTCACCGATGACCAGGACGCCGATGGCCTGAGCCACGAGGATCGCCTTGACGAAGCCGAGCAGTCGGGAGACGAGGGTTCCCGAGGCGAGGAGCGCGCTCGCCCTGCCGATGCCGTCAGCCATTCGTCTCCTGTCGTCCGGGTGACGACTCTACCGGGGGCTCACCGCCGGGGGGCTGACCGCTGTCCGGAGCATCTGTGGGGGCGGCGGACGTGGCACCCGAGCCGCGTCGCTTGGCTCGTCGGCTCACCACCATGCGGACCACACCGCTGACGAACAGTAGGGCGACGAGCAGGGCGAGGACGACGGCACCGATGCCCTCCCAGTCGGCGCGGACGTTCACGCCCACGAAGGACTGTTCGCCGATCGCCTGCCCGCTGGTGCTGAAGAGTTGCAGACGGAGGGTGACGTCGCCGTTGCCGATCTGCGACTGCACGGGGACGAGCACGGTGGCGCGCGAGTCCGCGGCGATCTCCTGCGTCACGGAACCGGAGATGCTCAGTCGACCGTTGCTCGGCGAGGCCTCCATGACCACGGTGACGGGATAGGGCAGGTCATTGCGCACGGCGAACGGCAGGGACACCTCGCCGCCGACCATGTTGATGCGACTGCTGTCGGTGACGCGCACCGACGCGAGGACCGTGTCCGTCCGTTCCTGCTGCGCGGTCACCGCCGATCCCCAGTCGCCCTCCGTACGCAGCCAGCCGGCCGCGAGGCTGGAGAGCAGGGTGGCGCGCTCCCGTCCGGTCAGCAGCTCGGGTTCGTCGAGCACCGAGGAGAAGGCGGTGACGTCCTGTTCCTCGTCGAGGAGGACCTGCACGTCGGACACGCGTTCGCTGTCGGGTGCCATCGCCCCGAGCGTCGCCGCGGCAGGGGGCTCGGCGAGCGTCGCCGCCAGGGAGGTCTGCGTCGTGGCCGGCAGGGAGCGGAGCGCGTTCACGGTGTCGGCGAGGGCGGGCAGGGTCGCGTCCACTCCCCGAGGCAGCACGGCGACGACCGTTCCGCCGGACGAACCCTCGGTGCCGATGGCGGCCGCCCGCGCGTTCACGTCGGCGATGGCGCTCTCGAACGCGGCGTCTGTCGTGGCGGCGGCGGCGTCGCCCAGTGACTCGGCGAGGCCGTGGTCGGCCAGCAGCGTCTGCGCCGTGCCGACCGCCGTCGAGGCGCGCACGGACTGTCCGGTGTCGGTCGTGTTCGCGGAGTCGAGCAACGTGACCGTTCCGCCCGATGCGGCGAAGACGGCGAGATCCGCATCGGTCACCGCGCCTCCCGCCCACACGATGCTGGGGAGCGAGTAACTCCACCTGAGGAGCTCGTCCATCGTCGGAACGGTCGGCACCGCCTGGCCGGGCGTCTCGGAGGGGCTCGGTGTGGGTGCCGGTTCCTCCGACGGAGTGGCTGCCGCCGATGGTTCGGAGGACGTGGCCGGTGACGAGCCGGCCTGCGGAGTCGGCTGGACGTCGTCGGGCCCGGTGGTCGGCGACGCGGTCGGGGTGGGCGTCTCGGTCGGCTGCACGACGGGGAAGTCGGCGACGTTCAGGGCGAAGGAGAACGAGCTCGGGGTCAGCAGTCGGTCGAGGCCGGCTTCGGCCTGCACGGCGGGTTCGGCGTCGCCGTACTGGAGCGCGAAGGTCTCGTTCGGAGCGGCCTCGAGGCGGGCGAGCCAGGCGACGGCGCTCTCCGGTGCGCGCGTGCCGAGCGCCCGGATGGAAGCGATGATGCGTGGGTCGATCCCGAGCGCGATCTGCTCGCCGAAGAGTGCGTCGAGCTGCGTCGTGAGCGCGCCGTCGTCGGCCGTGAGCTCGGTGAGTTCGTCCGCATCGAGGAGTCCGCCGTAGCTGAGCGGCACGGTGAGCGGGGCGACGAGCGCGACGGTGGCTGATGTGGGCTGTCCTTGCGCCCGCCAGACGAGCGCCGTCCGACCTCCGGCCGCCGTGTCGCCCGCGACGTAGCCGGCTGAGACGCCGTAGGAGCCCCACGCGTCGGTGTCGTCGAACCCCAGCGCCGGAGGAGTGAAGTCGAGCCCGCTGACGACGTACTGCTGCCCGGCGATGAGCTCGGGGATGTCGATCGTCCGCACCACGGTGGTGCCGGAGGGGGTCGCGGCCGCGTCCGCACCGGTCGTGTCGAGCCAGGCGTCGAGCGCCGCCGTGCCGGTGATCCGCGCCGTGGTGATCGCCACGGACACGGAGCCGGCGGGGAGATCGGCGTCGGTGCCGTTCGTGATCGTGATGCCGAACGAGGTGAGGGACGAGGGTTCGACCGCTCCCCCGTCGCTCGGACTCACCTCGACGGACACGAGGCCGTCGGGAGTCGATGCCGTGTTCGCGCTCAGCTCGGGCGAGGCGATCGCGCTGGAACCCGTGGACCATCCGCCGGCGGACACCACGGCGAACGACAGCGCGGCTGCTGCGAGGGCGCTGAGGAGGCGTGGGCGGTGGCGGTGGCGTGTCATGGGCGGTGGGGACGGTCCGCTCGGGCGGAGCCGTCCGGTGACGATTGTACGGGGGCCTCCCAGTCGAACCTGGATGCTTGTGCGCTGTACGACGCCGATGCGACGTCGGCGGAGGTGTGAGGCGGCCTCGCGTCCTACGCCCGCGGGGCCGGGTCGGACGTCTCGGAGGAGTGCGTCCCGTCCGCTCGTGCTCCGGCTTCGTCCTCTCGGTCCTCCCGGCGCCCGGCGCCGAGCGACAGGGTGGCGAGAAAGCCGACGGCCAGGAATCCTGCGGCCGCGAACGCCGCGGAGCGGGTGCCGTCCGACAGGGCGATCCTGGCGTCCTCGGCGACCGTCGCGGTCGCCGGGTTCGCGTCGAGCCCGGCGATGGCGGCGCCCGAGCTGTCGACGACACTCGTCACGAGGGCGTCGCGCTGCGCGGTCGGCACACCGGCGTCCTCGAGTCGTCCGTCGAGGACCGACGCCGTGCTCACGAAGAGGATGGTCCCGAGGACGGCGATACCGAGTGCCGAGCCGATCTGCCTCGCCGTGCTCTGCGTCCCGGAGCCCTGGCCGCTCTGCTCGACGGGCACGTCCTTCAGGACGACGCCCGTCAACTGCGCTGTGGCGAGACCGACGCCGAAGCCGTAGACGAACAGGAACGGCACGATCGCGAACCATTCGGTCGCCGGCCCGACGACCAGCCCGATGCCCGCGACACCGATGATCTCCGCGACGATGCCGACGCGGACGATCAGGACGGGCGCGACCCGGTTGCCGAACGCGCCGGCGAACCCGCTCGCGACGAAGGAACCGATCGCGAGGGCCAGGAGGATCAGACCGGTCTGCAGTGCGCTGTAGCCGAGGACGAACTGGAGCCAGATCGGCAGCGAGAGGATGATGCCGAACTCCCCCAGCGAGACGATGAGGGCGGCGATGTTGCCGTTCCGGAACGACGGCAGTGAGAACAGGGAGAACGCGATGATCGTGCTGCGCCCCTGGCGCATCCGGTGGCGTCCCCAGAGGACGAACGCGACACCTGCGACGACCGTGACCATGAGGGCCACAGGTACCGGTGAGAGGCTGAACGGCCAGGTCCAGTCCCCGATGACGAGCGGGGTGTCCGTGAGCCACCACCCGAGACTCCGGCCCTCGATGAGTCCGTAGACGAGGGACGCGCTCGTCAGGATCGACAGGACGGCGCCGACGGCGTCGATGCGGTCGGTCGCGGGTTCCCGCGACTCCGACACGAACAGGAGGAGTCCGACGATGATGAGGACACCGAGCGGCACGTTGATCCCGAACGCCCAGCGCCAGGAGAAGTCGGTGGTGAGCCAGCCGCCGAGGAGCGGACCGACCGCCACCATGCCCCCGATCGTGGAGCCCCAGACCGCGAAGGCGATCGCACGGTCGCGGCCTCGGAAGGTCGCGTTGATGATGGAGAGGGTCGTCGGCAAGATCATCGCGCCGCCGACGCCCTGGATGACCCGGGACAGGATCAGGAGGTCGCCCGTCGGCGCGATGGCGGCGAAGACGGAGGCTCCGCCGAAGACCACGACGCCGATGAGCAGCATGCGACGACGGCCGAACCGGTCGGCGAGCGTGCCGAACACGATGAGCAGTGCGGCGAAGACGAGCGTGTAGGACTCCTGGACCCACTGCACCTGGGTCGAGGAGATCCCGAGGTCGTCGACGATCGACGGGATCGCCACGTTGACGATCGTCGAGTCGACGATGATGAGGGCGACGGCGATGCTGATGACGACGAGGCCGAACCATTTGCGACGGTCCGACGGCGAGCGCTCAGGCTTCGCGGAAGGCGTGGACTCCGTCATGCGCGGAAACGATCAGCTGGCTGCATATTCTGATTATGCGCCTTCTCGAGGCTGATGTCACACGGACATCCGGTGGTCAGACGAGGAGCGGCTGAAGCTGGTGCGAGCCGTCGAGCAAGAGGTCCAGGAGTGCGGCGGGGCGCTCGATCCGCTCACTGGGTGCCGAGAGCGACAGCCCCGCGACGAGACCGCCGCGGTCGTCCCGGATCGGGACCACGAGGCAACCGTGACCGGGCGTCACCTCACCCACCTGTCGTGCATACCCGAGTCGTTCGACGTCGCGGATCAACGGCTCGGCCTCCCGGAACGGCCGCTGGACGAGTCCTGACCAGTCGTATCCGCCATGAGCGAGCTCGTGCAGAAGGAGGCGCCCGATCGCGGAGGTGTCGAGGCGCCTGACGATCCGCTGCTCGTCACTCAACGGGAAGTCGGGATCCGCATCCGCGATCCTGATCCGATCGCCCTCGTACCGCACGAGGTGGACGCCTCCTCGTACGCTCGACCGCAATCGTCCGATCACCTCGCGCGCAGCGAGCGGGGGTGGGGCCGGAGCGACGAGATGGGCGAGCTCGACGACCTTCCGCCCGAGTGCGAATCCGCGCAGGTCGGGCATGCGGACGAGGTATTCGTCCTGGACGAGGAGGTTGAGGAGTCGGTAGGTGGTCGCCCTCGGCATGTCGAGTCCGGCTGAGACCTCCTGCGCCGTCACACCGGCACCGCATCGCGCGACCTCTTCGAGCACGGTGAGCGCGCTGTGCACGGCCTTCGGCTGTCGGGCGCGGAGCTCACCCGCGCCGCTCACCGGTGCTCCGCGGACGGTCCGCCGAGCACGTCGGCGCTCACCGTCTCGTCGTAGACCCCCACGGTCGAACTCAGCCACGGTCGGCGTCGATGCCGGATCGCCCAGATCGTGATACCGAGCGCCATCGTGACGAGGAACACCCAGACGCCGACGCCCCGTTCGCCGGTGCTCTCGACGACCAGGTAGACGACGAGCGCGACGGACAGCAGCACCCCGGCCACCACCGCGCGCAGGAGCGGCCAGAGCGTCAGTTCTCCGATCCGCCAGAGGAAGACCGGGGCTGCGATGCAGACGAGGACGTAGGCGGTGATGTACCCGGCCGCAGCCACGACGATGAGGACCTGCATGGCCGCCCAGGCTCCTCCGGTCAGCAGGAGCGCGAGCACCGAGACGGGCGTGACGATCGCCAGAGCCGTGATGATCGCCACATGGGGCGTTCGGAACCGGCCGTGCGTGGTCCCGAGGCGCGACGGGAGGACCCCTTCTCGACCCATCGAGAAGACGACCCGCGAGAACGCCGTGATGGAGGCGATCGCACAGGCGAGGAACGAGGCCGCGACGGACAGGTCGAGCAGCAGTCCCATCCATTCGACCCCGGAGGCCAGCGCCAGGTCGTTGATGGGCGTCCGCGTCGCGGTGATGTCCTCCCCCAACGCCGCGAAGCCCGCCAGCTGACTGTACGAGGTGACGAGGAAGAGGAGACCCGCGCCGACGACGGTCCAGACCAGGGACCGTGGGATGCTCGCGAAGGGCCGCCGGGCTTCGACGCCCAGCGTCGAGGAGCTCTCGAATCCGACGAAGGCGGTCACGGCGAGGACCGATCCGACCGCGAGGTGCTCCGGGGAGGCGTCCAGCCCGAGCACGGCCCAATCGGGCGTCGGTCCGAGCTGCGACAGGAGCACGCCCACGAGGATGAGGATGATCGCGACCGAGGCGCTCTCCACGATCAGGGTCACCCGGGTGGACAGGTGGATCCCGCGGACGAGCACGACAAGGCAGACGACGGCCATGCACACGAGGAGTGCGGACACGACACCCGTCGAACTCGGCATGCCGGGCCAGAACCGGTGCAGCAGGATCGACAGGTAGTACCCGGCACCGGCCAGGGCGAACATGGCGATGAAGCCGTACCCGATGAGCAGCGCGACGCCCGTGACGAAGGCTGCACCCGTTCCGAGCCCTTTGGAGACGAAGGTGTACAGCGAGCCGGTCGCGGCGATGCGCTTCGCGAACACGTTCACGGTGGTGGCGACGAGCAACGACAGCAGCATCGCGATGGCGAGCGACCACATGGTCGCCCCGCCCGCGGTCACGGTGACGATCAACGGGATCGTCGTCGCAGCGGCAGACGGCGCCACTGCCGAGACGGACTGGGCGAACACGTCGATGAACCCGACACTGCGCCGCTGGAGGCCGTCGACCGGTGACCGGGACTCGAGACCACGGACGCTCGGAGGATTGCTGATCGCGCGTTCCAGAGCCGTCACGTCCCTCACCTCCTCCTCGTCGTTCAGGCTAGGCGCGTCCCGTTGCACCGGCGTGGCGGGCGTGTTTCGGCTTCATGACCGTCAAATGAGACAGCGGTGTCGACCGGTCTCATTCGGTGCCGAGCAGGTGTTACGGCGACGAGACGAGGCGGCAACAGGAGACCGGGATGCTGGCCTCGTCCCGATACCGCCGCATTGCTCGAGGAGTGTCCATGACCGTCACGAAAGGTCCGGCCACCGATGCCGGACAGCCCACCCGGTCCCTGAAGGGATCGCTCGGCGTCACCGCCATCGTCTTCATGGTCGTCGCCGCGGCGTCGCCGTTGACCGTCGTCGGTGGAGCCGCACCGCTCGGCATCCTGCTCGGCAACGGGGTCGGCTTCCCGAGCATGTACGTCGTGTCCGCGGTGATCCTCCTGCTGTTCGCCGTCGGACTCTCGGCCATGACGCGGCACGTCCCCAAGCCGGGTGCCTTCTTCACCTTCGTCGGATACGGGCTCGGCAAACCGGCCGGTCTCGCGTCGGCGTTCCTCGCCCTCCTGACCTACACGACCATCCAGGTGTCGGTGTACGGCTACATCGGCTACCTGTTGAGCGTGACCTTCGCCGGTCTCGGCGCTCCGGAGATCCCCTGGTACGTCTACTCGCTCGCGTCGATCGCCGTGGTCGGTCTGCTCGGCTACCGCCACATCGACCTCAGCTCGAAGGTCCTCGGCGTCCTGCTCGTGGCGGAGGTCGGGATCGTCCTCGTCCTCGCCGGGGCGGTCATCGTGACCGGCGGTGCCGACGGGCTGTCGGCCGAGCCGTTCGTGCCAGAGCAGGTGTTCTCCGGGTCGCCCGGTGTCGGACTGATGTTCGCGATCGCGGCGTTCATCGGGTTCGAGGCGACCGCGATCTTCCGCGACGAGGCGAAGGACCCGTCCCGCACGATCCCACGGGCGACCTACATCGCGGTGATCGGGATCGGCCTGTTCTACACCCTCGCCTCCTGGGCGCTCGTCATGGCCTGGGGGCCGGACGACGTCCTCGCCGTGGCCGGTGAGGACCCGGGTGCGATGATCCTCCGCACCACGCTGCTCTACCTCGGTCCGGTCGGTGAGCTCGTCATCAACGTCCTCCTCATCACGAGCATGTTCGCCTGCGTCCTCTCCTTCCACAACGTCATCACCCGCTACCAGCACACGATGTCGAACGCCGGCGTCCTGCCGGGCCGGCTCGGCGGAGTCCACCCCAAGCACCTCTCGCCGCACACCTCGTCGCTCGTCCAGAGCGCAACCGCAGCGATCCTGATCGTCGTCTTCGCCGTGCTCGGTCTCGACCCCGTCCTGCAGGTGTTCACGTGGTTCGCCGGCGTCGCGACCCTCGCGATCGCGATCCTCATGGCGGTCACGAGCCTCGCGGTGATCGTGTACTTCGCTCGCACGAAGCAGGATCGGCGGCTGTGGAACACGGTCGTCGCACCCGGCCTCGGGTTCATCGGACTCGTCGGTTCGGCCGTCGTGATCGTCGTCTACTTCCCGATGCTGGTGGGAGACGTGGATGCGGGCGGCAACCCCGTGTTCGGAACCGTGAGCGCCGTCCTCCTCGCCCTCATCGCGGTCTGCCCCGTCGTCGGCCTCGTGCAGGCCGCGTACCTGCGTCGTCGTCGCCCGGCCGCCTACGCCGACGTCATGGACGCCATCGGCGGTTGACCATCCGACCCTTCCCCTCGCCACCCGCGACCACCCGCATCACCGAACCAGGAGCATCACGATGACCATCACCGACCCCACCACCCTGCGCAGCGCCGACGGCGACGCCCCCGTCCAGCACCCGCTCGCCAGCCTGTCCGCACCCGAGTTCGACCGCATCCGCGACATCGTCACCGGCTTCGACGACTTCACCGAGACGACCCGGTTCGCCTACGTCGGCCTCGAGGAGCCCCACAAGCGGGCGGTGCTCGCCTGGCAGGCCGGCGACGGTCCACTGCCGGAACGCCTCGCCCGCGTGATGCTGCTCGACATGGCCACGGGTCGATCGACGGACAACGTGGTGTCCATCGACAGCGGGTCTCTGCTCAGCACGGTCGTGCTGGACGGCTCCCGCGGCCAACTGCCGATCCTCATCGAGGAGTTCGACGCCATCGCGGAGATCGTGGCGGAGGACGAGGGGTGGGTCGCCGCCCTCGCCGCCCGTGGCTGCACGGTCGACGAGGTGAAGGTCGTCCCGCTGTCGGCAGGCTTCTACGACTATCCCGAGGAGGTCGGGCGCCGGATCGTCCGGGTCCTCGCATTCCGCCAGGACTACCCGGCCGACCACCCGTGGGCCCACCCCGTCGACGGGCTGAGCGCCTATGTCGACACCGCGGCGCGGCGGATCACCCGCCTGATCGACGCGACCGCCCTGGCGATTCCGGCGGAGCCCGGGAACTTCGACGACCCGGCGGTCCAGGGTGCTCCGCTCTCCTCGCTCAAGCCGATCGTCATCACCCAGCCGGAGGGTCCGAGCTTCCAGGTCGACGGCGAGTTCGTCGAGTGGGGCAATTGGCGGTTCCAGGTCGGGTTCGACGTCCGTGAGGGCCTCGTCCTCCGTCAGCTCTCGTTCGACGATGCCGGCGAGGAACGACCGATCATCTACCGGGCGTCGATCAACGAGATGCTGGTCCCCTACGGTGACCCCTCCCCCGTGCGCTTCTGGCAGAACTACTTCGACACCGGCGAGTACCTGTTCGGCCGGTTCACGAACTCCCTGGCGCTCGGGTGCGACTGCGTGGGCGAGATCAAGTACTTCGACGCGGTGCTCGCCGATGAACTCGGCAACCCGTTCACGATCGAGAACGGTATCTGCATGCACGAGGAGGACTTCGGCACCCTCTGGAAGCACTCCGACCTGTACACCGGCTCGAACGAGGTCCGGCGGTCGCGTCGGCTGGTCATCTCGTTCTTCACGACCGTCGGCAACTACGACTACGGGTTCTACTGGTACCTGTACCTCGACGGCACCATCGAGTGCGAGTCGAAGCTGACGGGCATCCTGTTCACCTCGGCGTACCCCGGGCTCGACGCGGAGGGCGCCGACTACCCGTACGCCTCGGAGGTCGCGCCCGGGCTCGGTGGGCCGTACCACCAGCACCTCTTCTCGGCCCGTCTGGACATGATGGTCGACGGTCTGTCGAACGCGGTCGAGGAGGTGGACGCGGTCCGGGTGCCGATCGGGCCGGGGAACGAGCACGGCAACGCGTTCACGAAGCGGGTCACGCGGCTCAGCACGGAAGCGGGGTCCGGACGCGTGGCGGAAGGCTCGGCCGCTCGGGCCTGGCACATCGTCAACACGGAGAAGACGAACCGGATGGGACGCCCGACGGGGTACGTGCTGTACCCGCAGGAGTCGCCGACGCTCATGGCCGACGCGTCGTCGTCGATCGCCAAGCGGGCGGAGTTCGCGACGAAGCACCTTTTCGTCACGAAGTACGACCCGGCTGAGCGATACGCGGCGGGCGACTTCGTCCACCAGAACCCGGGTGGCGACGGTATCACGCGGTTCATCGAGGGCGACGAGTCGATCGACGGCGAGGACATCGTGCTCTGGCACACCTTCGGACCGACGCACTTCCCCCGTCCAGAGGACTGGCCGGTGATGCCGGTGGACTACGCCCGGTTCACGCTCAAGCCCTACGGTTTCTTCGGCAAGAACCCGACCCTGAACGTCCCGCCGAACGAAGCGGTCGGGCACTGTTCGCACGACACCGGCGCCGCGCACGCGGGACACGGAGGTCACGACCAGGGCGCCGAGGAGCACTGTGGCCACGGGCACTAGGTCGCGGCGATGAGCGAGGTCCTCCACCTCGGGGCGCTCGTCCCGGCCGCCGTCGGCGCCTGTTGCACCGTCGGCGGCCGACGCGGACCCCTCGACCTCGTGGCCGCGATCGTCATGCTCGCGGCGATGCTCGACCTGGCGACCGGTGTCGGGATGCTGCATCCGTTGCTCTGGGCCGTCGTCCTGATCGTCCTCGCCGTCGCCTCGGCGGTCCGGCTTCGGTCCATCGCCGGACCGCCGGCTCCGGTCGACGACGCTGTGTCGCTCGCCGTCACGCGCCACCGTGCGGCGATGACCGTGCACACCTCAGGCGGTCTCGTCATCATGGCGGCGCTCGTGTGCACCATGGCGGGTCATGCCGCCGGGAGTATATATGCCGGATCGGGTATACACCCGGCAGGCCATCAGATCGGAAGCAGTGCCCTCCCTGCCGTGCTCCTGGCGGGCGCCATGACGGGGTTCATCGCTCTGTCCACGCGCATCGCGGTCGACGCGGCTCGGCGGCGTGAGCGGGTCGTGGTCGTCGAGGTGGTGAGCATGACGGTCTCCGTCGTCGCCATGGGGCTCGCCGCGGCGCTGTGACCTGGGCGGCGGCGTCGATCTACTCGGCGTCGTCGCCCTCCCACGGCGGCCGCGCGACCTTGCCGGACATCCGCCATACCGCTCGGGTCAACTCGGGGTGCACCCGGGCGATCTCACGGAGTACCTCGTACTCCAAGTGGTCCGCGTTGTCGCGGTGGTCCTGGGCGTCGTCGAGCGACGAGTACCCGGCGAGCCGCGCCATCGCGTGCTGGGCGGCCAGACCCCGGGCGTGCAGCGCGTCGTCCCGGAGGACGGCGACGACGAGCTCGTCGACCGTCGGCATCGAAGGCAGGAAGTCCCAGGGGTCCTCGCCGTCGCGGGCGCGGTGCTCGATGATCACCTCGCGCTCGAGCTGTGCGTCGCGGCGCAACCTGGGGAGGTCGACGGCCTGCAGATCCACGTACCCTCCTCGCTCCGGCGCACCCCGCGGCGCGCACTCGGGTATCAAGGGTACGCCCGGTATCGGTGGACCATGCCGTCAAGGCGCAGCTCCCTCGCGGCCGAGGCTGGTACCGCAGGACCACCGATGTCGTCCGATCGGCGGATGCCGGGGTCGCATCAGCTCCATCCTCATGCGGATGTGGTCGGTGGCGGCGCTCCATAGCGTGGAGTGGGGCGGATCGCGCCCACTCCGCGACCGAGAGGCCCGTCCTTCCATGTCATTCCTCACGAGGCTCAGCCTCGCCAATCGACTGATCGTCGGCCTCATCACCGCGGCGATCGTGGCCTTCGGACTCTTCGCGGTCGGTTCGCTGAAGCAGGAACTCCTGCCGTCCGTGCAGCAGCCGGGTGCCGTCGTGGCCGCGACGTATCCCGGCGCATCGCCGTCGTCGGTGGAGCGCGAGGTCACGAAGCCCGTCGAGCAGGCGGTCCAGGGGGTCAAGGGCGTCACCGGCGTCACCTCGACGTCGGTCAGCGGTTCCACGTCCGTGCAGGTGAGCTGGGACTTCGGCCAGGACGACGAGAAGATCGTCGGCGACATCCGCAGCGCGCTCGCCGGCCTGAAGAGCACCCTTCCGAACGACACGAGCACCGAGGTCTACGCCGGTGGGAGCGAGGACATCCCCGTGCTGCAGCTCGCGGTCGCGTCCGAGGACGAGTCCGGTGAGTTCGCGGGCAAGGTCGAGAGCACCGTGCTCCCCGCGCTCCGTGGGATCGCCGGCGTGCGTCAGGTCGATCTCGCCGGTGAGAACGCCACGCAGCTCGTCATCACGATGCGTCCGGCCGACCTCGCGGCCAAGAAGGTGACCGCGGAGGAGGTCATGGCGGCCGTCCAAGCGAGTGGTGTGATCACGGCCGCCGGGACGAGCGTCGACGCCGGCAAGGAACTCTCGATCGAGGTCGGGTCGCCCGTCGGCTCGCTGGCCGAGGTGCAGGCCCTGCCCATCCAACATGAGGACGGTCCCTTCGCGCTCTCCGCCGTCGCGGACGTGGAGCTCGTGCCCGCAGCCGAGACCTCCATCGCCCGGGCGGACGGTCTCCCGTCGCTGTCGCTCACGATCCTCAAGGACCCGTCGGCCAACGCCGTCCAACTCGCCCACACCATCCGTGACGCCCTCCCCGGGCTGGAGCAGGAGCTCGGCTCGGGTGCGGCCTTCACCGTCGTCTTCGACCAGTCGCCGATGGTCGAGCAGTCCATCCACGACCTCTCCGTCGAGGGCGGGCTCGGGCTGTTGTTCGCGATCATCGTGATCCTGGTCTTCCTGCTGTCGATCCGGTCCACGATCATCACGGCCGTGTCGATCCCGCTCTCCCTCCTCATCGCGATGATCGGTTTGTGGATCGGCGACTACTCGCTCAACATCTTCACGCTCGCAGCGCTGACCGTCGCCGTCGGGCGGGTGGTCGACGACTCGATCGTGGTGATCGAGAACATCAAACGTCGGCATACCGGGCGGGCGATGACGACCACGAGTGTCGTCGAGGCGGTCCGCGAGGTCGCCGGGGCCGTGACGGCGTCGACGATCACGACCGTGGCCGTGTTCCTCCCGGTCGCCTTCGTCGGCGGGACGGTCGGCGAGCTGTTCCGACCGTTCGCCGTCACCGTGTCGGTCGCACTCATCGCGTCCCTCGTGGTGTCGCTCACGATCGTGCCGGTGCTCGCCTACTGGTTCATGCGAGGCTCCTCCGCCCCGGCTGCGGGCAAGGCCACCGAGGACGCGGCCACCGAAGATGCGTCTGTCGTCGAGGACGAGTCCGAGGCGTACTCCAAGCTCCAGCGCGCCTATCTGCCGGTCCTGCGCACCGCCCTGAAGCGTCCGGTCGTGACCCTGCTTGTGGCGGCGGTCGTGTTCGCCGGGACGATCGTCTCGGCCGGGTTCCTGAAGACCGACTACCTCGGCGACATCGGGGGCGAGAACACCGTCACGGTCACGCAGGAACTCCCCGAGGGGACGAGCCTCGACGTGACCAGCGACGCGGCCGCGGCCGTCGAAGCGGTCCTCGCGAAGACGGCGGGCGTCTCCGGGTACCTGACCACCGTCGGTGGGAACGGCTCGAGCAACACGGCACAGATCAGCGTGACCGTCGGTGAGGAGAGCTCACGCGAGGGCGTCGCCGACACCATCCGGAAGGCCGTGGCGAAGCTCGACGACGTCGGCAAGGTCACCGTCGGCGACGCCGCCGGTGGATTCACCGGTGGCGGAGGCGGCATGGAGGTCACGCTGCAGGGTGAGGACCCCGTGGCACTCGCCACAGCGGCGGCCGCGGTGCAGGACATGCTCGGCGGTACGGACGGCCTCCGCGATGCGACGAGCGACCTCGCCGACGAGCAGGGCCTGCTCAAGGTGAACGTCGACCGCGCCGCCGCCGCCCGGTACGGCTTCACGCAGGAACAGGTCGGCCAGGCCATCGCCAGTGCGCTCCGAGGCACGCCGATGGGTTCGGTCATCCTCGAGGGCTCGTCTCGCGACATCATCGTGCGCTCGCAGCGGGTCGGCACGACACCGGCCGAGATCGCCGCGCTCCCCCTTCCGGTCAGCGCGCTACAGCAGGCCGCGGCCCAGAAGGCCGCGACCGACGCACTCACGGCCGAGCAGGACGAGGCCACCCAGCGTGCGAAGGACGAGGCGGCATCCCAGGCCGCGACCCAGCGCTCGGAACTCCAGGAGGCCCGCTCGACCGCAGCATCGCAGCTCGACGCCCTGCGGGCTCAGCTGAGCGCGTTGCAGGCGGCTCCCGTCGAGGTGCCACCGGTCACGCCCACGACTCCGGAGGAGGAGGCGGCACGACAGGCCTACGAAGCCCGCGCCGCCCAACTCGCCGGACTGAGCGACGCCATCTCCCAGCTTCAGGGTTCGATCACGACCATCGACGAGCAGCTGACCGCGATGCGGGACGCCGAGAGCGAGGCCGCCGAACAGCAGGCTGAGGCGGACCGCCTCACCCAGGCGCAGAAGGACCTCGCCAACGTCAGCGCCGTCCCGATCCCGGTCAGCGCCGTCGCCCAGGTGGCGGAGGAACGTGCCGCATCGGCGATCACGCGCATCGACGGCGTCCGGACCGTGACCGTGTCGGCGACGCCGACGGGTGACGACCTCAGCGCGACGACGCTCGCCGTCCGGGAGGGCCTCGACGGCCTGGACCTGCCGAACGGCGTCACGGCGTCGGTCGGCGGCGTCGCGCAGGACCAGGAGGAGTCGTTCGCGCAGCTCGGCCTCGCGATGCTCATCGCGATCGTGCTCGTCTTCATCGTCATGGTGGCGACGTTCCGGAGCCTCTTGCAGCCGCTCATCCTGCTGGTCTCCGTGCCCTTCGCGGCGACCGGCGCGATCGCGGCTCTGCTCATCACGGGGACCCCGCTCGGTATCCCGTCGATGATCGGCCTCCTCATGCTCATCGGCATCGTCGTCACGAACGCGATCGTCCTCATCGACCTGGTCAACTCGTACCGGGCTCGGGGCGACGGCATCGACGACGCGGTCCTGCACGGGGCCCGACTCCGTCTGCGACCGATCATCATGACCGCCTGCGCGACCATCTTCGCGCTCGTGCCGATGTCGCTCGGCCTCACCGGCGGCGGGGTGTTCATCTCGCAGTCGCTCGCGATCGTCGTGATCGGCGGCCTGGTGTCGTCGACGCTCCTGACGCTCATCCTCGTGCCGGTGCTGTACCTGCTCCTGGAGCGCCGGACCGAGCGCCGTCTGGCGAAGCGCGAGCGGAAGCGCACGGCGAAGGCCGCGCAGCGCGAGGCCGAGGAGCACGACGAGCAGACCGATGAGGACCTCGACGCGATCCTCACCACGGATCGCTGACGGCGGCTGCAGGGTGGGCGGCTCGGCCCACCCCGCAGCTGGCACACTGGTGGGCGTGGACCAGCGACTGATCGACCTCCTCCGTTCCGACCTCGACGCGGCCGGGTACACGGTGGAACGGGTGCGCGGCCTCTGGGGTGAGACGGCCGAGGCCGCCCTGCACCGTTCCAACCGGGTCGTGGCGATCCGCTCACTCGACGAACGCCGCCGGACCGCGGGGGTGGAACCGATCGCGACGCTGGCGACGCTCTTCGTGCTCGGTGTCGCCGTGGAGGCCGATGACGCGACGCGGGCACTGCCGTCGCTCGGTCTCGACGGCGCGGTGGCGCTCGGTCTCGTCGGCCTGAGCGACGACGGATCCGTCGCCCCGGCCATCGATCTGCGGCCGTACGCCTGGGTCGACGCCAACGGGAGCGGTGCCTGGTGGATCGCCTCCGATCTCGGCGAACTCGCGCTGGGTCACGAGCTCGGCGAGGAGCACGTCCTCGGGGTCGGCGGCGCGTCGATGACCCTGAGCGGCATCATCCTCCCTGAGCGGATCGGAACGGCACTCGACCTCGGGACCGGGTGCGGCATCCAGGCGCTCCACCTGTCGCGGATCGCGGATCACGTGGTCGCGACGGACATCTCCGAACGAGCCCTCGAGCTCGCCGCACTCAACGCGCGCCTGAACGGCATCGACTCGATCGAATTCCGCCACGGCAGCATGTTCGAACCCGTCGCCGGTGAACGGTTCGACCGCATCGTCTCCAACCCGCCGTTCGTCATCACCCCGCGTGCCGAGGGCGTGCCGAGCTACGAGTACCGCGACGGCGGTCTCGTCGGCGATGCGCTCGTCGAGTCCGTGTTCCTCGAGGTCGCCCGGCATCTGACGCCCGGCGGGGTCGCGCAGTTCCTCGGGAACTGGGAGTACCGAGACGGCGCCGACGGGCTCGACCGCGTGGCCGGGTGGGTGGAGCGCAGCCCGGAACCGGTCGACGCCTGGGTCATCGAGCGCGAGGTGCAGGATCCGGCCGAATACGCGGAGACCTGGATCCGCGACGGTGGAACACGGCTCGGGACGCCGGAGTTCGAGCGCCTCGCGGGAGCCTGGCTCGACGACTTCGCGGCTCGGGCCGTGACCGGCGTCGGTTTCGGGTACGTGCTGCTCCGTCGATCGGACCCGTCCACTCCGCTGCGCCGCTACGAGCGGCTGCACGGGCAGGCGGGCTCGAACTCCGCCGGGCTGGGTGCGCACCTCGCCGTGTGTCTCCTCACTCACGACTGGCAGGTGGCGCTCGACGACGACCAGCTGCTCGGTGAACGCGTCATCCTCGCGGGCGATGTCACCGAGGAGCGCCACTACTGGCCCGGGGACGAGGACCCGACGGCGATGACGCTGCGGCAGGGTGGCGGCTTGGCTCGCTCGGTGGGCATCGACACGGGCCTGGCGGGGCTCGTCGGGGCCTGCGACGGCGAGTTGACTCTGGGAGCCATCATCGACGCGATCGCCCAGCTCGTCGAGGTCGATGCGGCGGAACTCCGCGCCGAACTCATCCCCCGGGTCCGCGCCCTGCTGGACGACGGCATCCTCCTGCCGAGCTCCTGAGGTGTTCAGGCACGCTGGCCCTACTCGTCGTGGAACCGTGCCTGGGCGATGAGGACGCCGTCGTCCGTGATGCGGGAGACCAGTCGATGCTCCACAGCACCGACAGGGTGCCGGTTCGGGCGGTCTTCCAGGTGATGGCGATAGTCTGCCGTGTCGGACCGACCGACGCCGCCGACGAAAGCGACCACCCTCCATGCCGGAGAGCCCACTCTCAGCCAGCCCGTACGAGGTGCTCGGCGTGAGCACGACGGCGACGCAGGACGAGCTCCGGAGGGCCTACCGACGGCTCATGCGCGAGACCCACCCCGACCTCGGCGGAAGCGCGCGGCAGTTCAACGCCGTCCAGCTCGCCTGGGAGCGCGTCGGAACCGAGCAGGACCGGGCCGCCTACGACCGCGGGCGCAACGTTCCGTCCTCCGACGCGGGCGACGACGACGCTCCGACCTGGTCGGCGTCGACCACTGGTCGGTCGGGTACGCAGCGCGCCGACTCACGCCCTCGCGCTCGTGCCTACGGACACCCCGGCGGAGACTCGCGGGAGGCCTACCTCGGGCTCATCCGGGAGTGGGTCGGCCGAGGTGTCCCACTCGACGACCCCTACGACCCGAAGCTCGTCCGCTCGGCTCCGCGCGAGATCCGGCACCAGTTGGCCAACGCGCTCGCCGAGGAGCAGACGGCGCGCACCGTGGCGACGCTCGGCATCGGATACACGGTCTGGCACGACGTCCTGGCGCCGGGCGAGGCGAAGCTCGACCACGTCGTCCTCGGCCCGACCGGCCTCTTCGCGGTCAAGTCGGAGGACTGGGGTGGGCCGGTCCGGGTGCACCGTGGAGAGGTCGTCGGGGAGACACTCGATCCTCGCGAGGAGCCCGTCCGGTCGATCGTGCGCTCGGCTCGGACCGTCGCGAAGGCGGCGCGGGTGAAGTTCACGGCTTCCGTCATCGTCGTGCCGGACGGCGCCACCCCGGAGTCGGTGGAGTTCATCGGTCGCAAGCATCCGGTGACGGTCCTCGTCGAGCGCTCCCGCCTGGCCGACCTCCTCCGCACCGGTCTCCCGGGCGTCGACCGCATGGGCGGCAACCAGCTGTTCGACATCCGCACGCGTCTGCAGCAGACCATCCGCTTCGTCGGCCTCTGACACGCTCCCTGACACGGCACGGGAGGAATCCCCTCCCGCCCCACTCGGGGACCTTGTGCCGTCGTGCTCCGGGCCCCAGCATCAGGGCATGACTTCTCCCGCAGGCTGGTATCCCGATCCCGAGCAGCCCGGCCGGCAACGATGGTGGACCGGAGTCGGCTGGGGTGGGCAACGCATGCCGGCGGCCGTGCCCGCTCCCCCGGTCGCCGTCCCTGCTGCTGCTGCCGGGGCCACGCGAACGCGCCGCCTCGGACCACTCCACATCGTCCTGCTCAGCCTGGTCGGAGCACTGTTGCTCGTCAGCGCCGTCGGTGGCGCGTTCTGGGCGATGCTCGCACTCGTCGCCATCGTTGCCGTGGTCATCGGCGTGGTCGCGCTCGTCCGTGGTCGCGTCTCCTCCCTCGGGATCCGCAACCGCGGGATCGCGGCCGCCGTGATCGGTGCCGCCCTGTGCCTGGTCGTCGTGGGCGGAAGCGCCAACGCGGCCATCCACCCGGTCGGGCCCCGTCCGGCGGCGCTGTTGTCGGCTCCGGAGGGGACGTCCGTCGCCAAGCCGAGCGCCACGCCGACCCCCACCCCGACCGAGGTCGTCACCGAGGTGACCGAGGTGGTGGAGATCCCGTTCGCGGTGACCGAGGTGCAGGACCCGAACATCGACGTCGGTCAGGTCGTCGTGACGACGACGGGCGTCCCCGGGCAGCAGACGAACACCTACCGCGTCACCACGCGAGCCGGGGTCGAGATCGCTCGAGAGCTCGTCGCACAGCTCGTGTCGGTCCAACCGGTCGCGCAGGTGACGTCCGTCGGGACGCGGCAACCCGCTCCGCCGCCTCCCGCTCCCGTCGCCGATCCGGCCAGTGGAGGGTGTGACCCGAACTACGAGGGGCAGTGCGTTCCGATCGCCAGCGACGTCGACTGCGCCGGGGGAAGCGGCAACGGACCGGCGTACACGCCCGGCCCGGTGTACGTCGTCGGGAGCGACGTCTACGACCTCGATCGGGATGGTGACGGTATCGCCTGCGACGCCTGAGCAACCCCGTTCGCGTTCGGCGGAAGTCCGGGTCCGAGATGTGGAGCCGAGCGTATCGTCGCTGGCGAGGCGCTGGACGGTGCCTCGACGCTGACGGATTGGAGCGACGATGAGCGCAGCACTCAACGGCAAGCAGGTGGCCTTCCTGCTCACGGACGGCTACGAGGACAGTGAACTGACGAGCCCCTGGGAGGCGGTCACCGGAGCCGGAGCGACCGCCCGACTGGTGTCTCCCGCCACCCAGGACGTGACCGGCAAGAACGGACACGTCCAGCCCGTCGACGTCGCGGTCGCCGAGGCCTCCTCCGACGATTACCACGCACTCGTGCTGCCGGGCGGCGTCGTCAACGCGGACGACCTCCGCGTGGACGAGTCCTCGATCGCCTTCGCGAAGGCGTTCTTCGAGCAGGGCAAGCCGGTCGGGGTCATCTGCCATGGCGCATGGATCCTCATCGAGGCGGACGTCGTCCGCGGTCGTGAGCTCACGAGCTACCCGAGCCTCAAGACGGATCTGCGGAACGCGGGCGCGTCCTGGGTGGACGAGGAGGTCGTCGTCGACCAGGGCCTCGTGTCGAGCCGGACGCCTGATGACCTCCCGGCCTTCAACGCGAAGCTCGTGGAGGAGATCGGTGAGGGCGAGCACGAGGGTCAGCACGCCTGACTCCGGTCGCAACGCGACGCACGAACGCCCGGTCCTGGTGGACCGGGCGTTCGTCCGTGCGGGTCAGGCCCAGCCGCAGATCGCGCGGAGCAGCTCGAGCAACTTTCGATAGAAGTCCATGAGACCACCTCCTTTCATATCAGCTTCTGACGTCAAACATCAGACATCCTGACAGGGCACAGGAGGTCGCACAGTCCCCTCAATGGCGGACACCCCGCGGTCGCCGGCCTTCCTCCGACACGCACGAACGCCCGACCCCTTGGAGGGGCCGGGCGTTCGAGTGCTGTGTGGAGGCGCGCTTACGCCTTCTTGTTGCGGGTCAGTGCGCCGTAGATGAGGAGCACGACGATGGATCCGCCGATGGCGAGGAGCCAGGTCTGCAGCGAGAAGAACTCCTGCAGGTTCGCGCCGAAGAGGATGCCGCCGAGCCAGCCGCCGAGCAGTGCTCCGACGACGCCGAGCAGCAGCGTGATCAACCAGCCGCCGCCCTGACGGCCCGGAAGGATCGCCTTGGCGAGGGCGCCGGCGATGAGGCCGAGCAGCAGGAAGCCGAGAAAACTCATGATGTCTCCAAATGTGATTGCCGGATCGAACGGGGTGCCGTTCGACCGTGTTACCGCCCCCGCCGGTGGGCGGGGGCAGCCACTGTATCGCGAGGACTAGTGCTTGAACGCGTCCTTGACATTCTCGCCGGCCTTCTTGGCGTCGGCCTTCGTCTGGTCGGCCTTACCCTCTGCGACCTTGCTGTCGTCGCCGGTGACCTTGCCCAGGGCTTCCTTCGCCTTGCCCGCGAGGTCCTCAGCGGCGTTCTGGATCTTGTCCGATGCACTCATGGCGTTCTCCTTCGTCTGCGTTGGAAACCGGTGATGATGTCCGGTCATCGGGTAAGACGCAGCTCGGCGGGCATTCGTCACGAAATCCGTCGAAAAACTTCCGGGACGCCGCCGGTGTCCGATCGAATGCGAGACTGGAGGTTCGTGTTCCGCCAGGCAGCGCCGCCGTCCAGACCCGCCGGGAGGTGAATCGCTTGAGGACAGCACCCCCTCGCTCGGGCTTCGCGCGCTTCCTGCGTGTCGTCCGCAACACGATGTTCTGGATCATCGGCGTGATCCTCGCCATCGCGTTGGTGATCTTCGTCTGGTTGCAGCTGACCCCGTGGCCGGGCTCGATGGTCATCCGTATGGCATTCGACGAGCGGGCGAAGGTCGTGCAATCCGACCTCGTGAAGTACGTCCCCGACGGTGTCGACGTCCGACAGGACATCCCGTACCGCTCCGGCGACGCGGACGCGCTGCTCGACGTCTACACGCCCGACGGGGTGCGCGGCAGTGGTGCCGCCCTCCCGACGATCGTGTGGGTGCACGGTGGAGCGTGGATCTCCGGTAGCAAGGAACTCATCTCCAACTACATGCGCGTGCTGGCCGGCGAGGGGTACACGGCGATCGCGGTCGAATACACGATCGCGCCCGAGGGTCAGTACCCGTTGCCCATCGAGCAGGTCGCCGACTCGCTCGGCTACCTCGACGCCAACGCTCGCGCGCTCAACGTGGATTCGTCCAAGCTCATCCTCGCCGGCGACTCCGCCGGTGCCCAGATCGCCGCCCAGGTCGCGAACGTGGTCACGAGCTCCGAGTACGCCAGCTCGATCAAGGTCGAATCGCCGATCGAACCGGAGCAGCTCGCCGGGGTGGTCCTCGCCTGCGGGGCCTACGACCTCAGCCTGGTCAACGCCGAAGGCAGCTTCGGGTGGTTCCTCGACACGGTGCTGTGGTCGTACTTCGGAGCGCGCGACTACAAGACCCGGCCGGAGGTGGCGTCCGCGTCCGTCGTCGACTATCTGACGGCGAAGTATCCACCGACGTACATCACGGTCGGCAACTGGGATCCGCTCTACCCGCAGTCGGTCGAGTTCAAGGCGAAGCTCCAGGGCCTCGGTGTGGACGTGCAATCGATGATCTTCAACCCGGACTTCCGGCCAGGGCTCGAGCACGAGTACCAGTTCCTGCTCAACGACCAGGGCCGGTTCAACCTCCAGCGCATGGACGCCTTCATCGACGGCATCACCGACACGAGCCTGCCGTTCGGGCAGCAGGGTCCGCCCGTCCGCTGAACGACCCGCTTCAGGGGAGGCGGATGCGGTCGTCGTCCTCGACGAGACGACCGTGGAGCACCGCCTGGGCGAGCGTCAGGTCGAGCCAACGTCGAGCGGTCTCACCGAGGCGACCGTAGCCGAGCACCGATGCCGCCTGCATCGGCAGCTGCTCGCGGTCGACCTCGTGCTCGGGGCTCGCGGTGATCACGAGCTCCATGGCGTTGCAGATCTCCGCGGGACTGATGTCCGTGACCGCGCGGTGGTCGCGATGCACGACCCGGCGGACGCCTCGCCACGTGACGACGTCGAGTCCGGTGGGCCAGGCGAAGCCGTTCTGGACGACGAACGCCTCCGTCACCAGCGCTGACAGCTCGGCGCGCGACTCCTCGGACGGCCGGTCGACGCCGAAGCGCCGGGCCACGATGGTCACGAGGCGAGGGACGGCGATCGGGCCCTCGGTCGTGAGGATCGCCGACGCGACGCGGGTCACGGCTGCCTTCGTCAGCTCGAGGTTGTCGAGGACGGACGCCGGGCCGATGACGGAGTCGTCGGCGAGCTCGAAATCGGTGATGGCGACGCTCAGGGGGACGACCGGAGCCGACGCGGTGACGGGGAGGGCGACCGGGTCCACCAAGCGGGTCGCGGAGTGCTCGTCGGCCGGCGCCTCCCCGTGGACGTCCGGGCCGGCGACGGGTGTCCGGGGTGCGTTCGCCTCGCGGTCGTCCAGTGGCTCCGAGCCGGTGGATTGCGGCGCAGGGTGCGTCGGCGTCGTCCGCGGCGCGGGATCCGGCGTGCGCCGCGGCGGGTGGTCCGCTGAGGACTCGGCGTCGTCCGTGTCCGGTGCGGCCGGTGTCGAGGGGTCCTCCTCGAGCGCACGTTCAGCGCGTTCGCGCCACGCCTTCGGAAGCCATGTCGACTTCGCGACGAAGCCGTTCCACCCGCGACTCACGGTGCCACGCTCCGCTCGGGACGCGGGCTGGCAGAGCGACGATGCCCTGCTGGGTGGGTCGTCGAGGTCAGAGGTGGCACCTCCACAGGATAGACCGCGGCGGACGTGCGCTCAGCTCGCCGTCTGTCGACGCGCCTCACGTCGGCGCTCGCGTTCGAGGTCGGCGGCTGCAGCTTCGGCGGGCGTGGGAGCCGTTCCGCCCAGGGCGCGAGGTTGCCACCACGCCCCGGTCCCGTCGACGGGATAGTCGCGTTGCAGCTCGTCGACCATGCCCTGCAGACGGTCGCGGAGCTGCTCGGTACTCGTACCGACGTCGTCGCTGGGCGCGACGACGATCGGCTCGCCGAACGAGAAGTGCACGGGGACCCCGAACCGCTCGCGGAAGCCGACCCGGTGGTTCTTCGTCAGGAGGCGATGACCGCCCCAGACCGCGACTGGGATGATCGGCACGCCGGCCTCCTGTGCGAGGCGGACCGCGCCCGACTTGAGGTCGCGGACGGTGAACGAGGCGCTGACGCCGGCCTCGGGGAAGACCCCGACGAGCTCGCCGCTGCGGAGCGCTGCGACGGCGTCGGCATAGGCGGCCGCGCCGGCGCGCATGTCGACCGCGATGTGCCGCATGCTCCGGAGGAGGCGGCCCACGACGGGCTGGTCGAAGGCGCCCTGCTTGGCCATGAAGCGGATACGGCGACGGTTGTGGAGCACGGTGGCCCACTCGACGAGTGCGAACTCGAGGTACCCGAAGTGGGTCATCGCGATCACCGCGCCACCCTCGTCGGGCAGGTGTTCGATGCCGGTGGTGTGACGGCGCAGACGCCAGAAGCCGAACAGGGAGCGACCGACACCGACGGCGGTGTCGTACACGGGCTCGATAGGGCGTCTCATGGCGACACCGTACGACAGCGACCTGGGGAAGTACCGGGGTGGACACCTGGGGAAGTACCGGGGTGGACACCTGGGGAAGGAGCGGGCTAGGGGTGCCTCGGGAACCCTTCGCCGGCGGACCGCACGCCCGATACGATCGCAGGATGACGGTGACGCAGACGGGCCGCTCCCGCGGCAGCTACGCCAAGACGGCGGCAAGACGTCGGGAGATCCTCGAGGCGGGGATGGACGTCTTCGCCGAGCAGGGGTTCCGCAGTGGATCGCTCCGTGAGGTCGCGGAGCGCGTGGGCATGAGCCAGGCCGGCCTCCTCCACCACTTCTCGACCAAGAACGACCTGCTCGCCGCGATCCTCGACTTCCGGGACGACCGGGATCGCGAGGAGTCCGGCATCGAGATCGGGAGCGGCATCGAAGGCATCCGCGGGCTCCTCCGCCTCGTCGAGCACAACATGCGCGTCCCCGGTCTCGTCGAGCTCCACTGCGTCCTGTCCGCCGAGGCGACCTCACCGGACCACCCGGCGCACGAGCACTTCGTCCGGCGGTACAGCTGGTTGATCGACGGGATGACCGTCTCCTTCGAGGTGATGGCGCGTGAGGGCCAGCTGGTGGCCGGCGTCGAGCCTGCGAGCGCGGCACGCATGCTCATCGCGATGATGGACGGCCTGCAGCTGCAGTGGCTGCTCGACCGTGATTCGGTGGACATGGCCGAGGAGACCCGACGTTCGCTGCGGCCTCTGCTGACGGTCGAGCTGTAGCACGGCACTCCCCCGCCGTGATCAGGATTCCTCCACATCCGGCGGCATCCATCGGTCCACCACTCATATCTGATATTAGAGTTGGGGTGGCTGCGGGACAACGCGGAGGGGAAGTCCTTATTTTGACTAATTCAAAACAACTCGGTACGGTGGCTGCATGAACGGATCGGAGGTGGAGTCGGCGACGTTCGACTTCAACACGAAGATCCGGGCAGCCGGGCTGCGGGTGACCACGGGACGCCTCGCCGTCCTCGAGATCCTCGCCCGGACACCGCACGCCGATGTGGAGCAGGTGGTCGCGTCCTTGAAGCCGCGAGCCCCGCAGACCTCCCCACAGGCCGTGTACAGCGTGCTCAACGCCTTCGTCGCGGCCGGCCTCGTGCGCAGGATCGAACCGGACGGCCATCCCGGCCGGTACGAGCTGCGCGTCGACGACAACCACCATCACCTGGTGTGCAGCTCATGCGGCGCCGTGGTCGACGTCGACTGCACGCAGGGTTCGGCACCATGCATGCACCCCGACGACACGGCTGGGTACGTCATCGACACGGCCGAGATCACGTTCTGGGGAGTATGCCCCGCGTGCCAGGCGGATGCCGCCTGACGCCGTTCCACAGACCACTCGACGGCACCTCCATGCCGATCGTCAGCTGACACCGCCAAGGTGGCAGTGCTGAATCCATCCGACCGTCCGACCAGCCCCACCCTCGAGGAGAGACATGTCCGAGACCAGCTACACCACCACCAACAGCGGAGCACCCGTCGCGAGCGACGAGCATTCGCAGAGCGTCGGCGCAGACGGAGCGATCGCGCTCCACGACCACTACCTGGTCGAGAAGCTCGCGCAGTTCAACCGCGAGCGGGTGCCGGAGCGCGTCGTCCACGCCAAGGGCGGCGGTGCGTTCGGACGGTTCGTCACGACCGGCGACGTCTCCCAGTTCACGCGCGCCGCGCTGTTCCAGCCGGGCGTCGAGACCGAGATGCTCGCACGCTTCTCCACCGTGGCCGGTGAGCAGGGCAGCCCCGACACCTGGCGCGACCCCCGTGGCTTCGCGCTGAAGTTCTACACGAGCGAGGGCAACTACGACCTCGTCGGCAACAACACGCCGGTGTTCTTCATCCGCGACGGCATCAAGTTCCCCGACTTCATCCGCTCGCAGAAGCGTCTCCCGGGCTCGCACCTGCGCGACCACGACATGCAGTGGGACTTCTGGACGCTCTCCCCCGAGAGCGCGCACCAGGTCACCTGGCTCATGGGCGACCGCGGTCTGCCGGGCTCCTGGCGCCACATGGACGGCTTCGGGTCGCACACCTACCAGTGGGTCAACGCCGCAGGCGAGCGGTTCTGGGTGAAGTACCACTTCAAGACCGACCAGGGCATCGAGATCCTCACGCAGGACCAGGCCGACCAGATCGCCGGCGAGGACGCCGACTTCCACATCCGCGACCTCTCCGAGGCCATCACGCGAGGGGAGCACCCGAGCTGGACGCTTTCCGTGCAGGTCATGCCCTACGCCGACGCCGCAGGCTACCGCTTCAACCCGTTCGACCTCACCAAGGTCTGGCCGCACAGCGACTACCCGCTCATCGAGGTCGGCAAGATGACCCTCGACCGCAACCCGGAGAACTACTTCGCGCAGATCGAGCAGGCGACCTTCGCGCCGTCGAACTTCGTCCCCGGAATCGCTGCGAGCCCCGACAAGATGCTCCTGGCCCGCATCTTCAGCTACGCGGACGCACACCGATACCGCGTGGGCACCAACCACGCACAGCTGCCGGACAACGCGCCGCACGCGCCGGTGCACACGTACTCGAAGGAAGGCGCCATGCGCTACACCTTCAACGACGCGGACGCGCCGGTCTACGCACCCAACTCGGTCGGTGGCGCCCACGCCGACCCTGCGCGTGCCGCTGAATCCAACGGCTGGCAGTCCGACGGCGAGCTCGTGCGGGCAGCCGCGACGCTGCACGCCGAGGACGACGACTTCGGCCAGGCCGGGACCCTCGTGCGCGAGGTGCTCGACGACGCCGCCCGCGACCGCCTCGTCGGCAACATCATCGGCCACGTCTCGAAGGTGACGCGCCCCGAGCTCCGTGCCCGGGTCATCGCCTACTGGACCGCCGTCGACGGCACGCTGGGCGCGCGCGTCGCAGCCGGCCTCCCGCCGCTCGTCTAGAGCCCACCGCCGAACACGCGGAAACGGTCGCCATTCCTCGTGAATGGCGACCGTTGCTGCGTTCTCGCGGGCTCAGACGCCCATCGGGCCGCCACCACGGCGGGGCACGCCGCCGGTGCCTTCGGCCAGGCCTCTCGCGCGTTCACGCTCGACCTCCGCGTCATTGTCGTGCGAATGGTGTTCGTCGGCCGAGCGCGCGGCGCGGTCTCGCCGTGACACGTACCAGACGGCCGCGATCGCCAGGAGGACGAGCGC
The DNA here is from genome assembly GCF_050587365.1 of Plantibacter auratus. NCBI lineage: Bacteria > Bacillati > Actinomycetota > Actinomycetes > Micrococcales > Microbacteriaceae > Plantibacter > Plantibacter auratus. The sequence goes on from NZ_JBOBFV010000002.1 coordinate 1,029,703, forward strand.
GGCGAGGATGATGATGGTGCTGATGTCCATGTGATGCTCCTCTCCTCGTCCATCGACCCTAACGAGGCCTCAGATGCACGCAACCCCCTCGCCCGACGGGCGAGGGGGTTGCGGAACGGGGATGTGTGATCAGCCGGCGACCTGTTTGGCGCGGGCGAAGACCTTCTCGATCTCCTCGCGACGACCCGGCTGCTTCAGCGACAACGGCGAGGGGTGCGGAGCGTTGAAGGCGCTGTAGGTGTTGCCGAGCAGGGGCTCGACATGCTTCCACCAACCGTCCTGGGCGTGAGGACCGCAGAGTACGACGACGCGCAGGTTCTTGAGGAGGGGCAGGAGGGCACGCAGTTCCATCGCTCCCTGAGCGACCTCGGGCGCGTTCGGCTTCTTCCGCCCGGCGCTCAGGTACCACGGGACGATGTTCCAGACCATGACGTCGTCGAAGCCGATGTCGTTCCGCAGATTCCAGAGGCTCTCGGCGATCGGGTCGTCGTTGTCGACCGAGGCGAAGCCGGATCCCGGGGCGTCGAGGCTGTCGGGGGCCAGGGTCCCCGGGGCGTCGAGGAGGATCAGTGTCTTCGCGTTGACGGCCGCATCGGCCGGGTCGACGAGCGGGAGGACGAGGTCCGCCTGCCGCCGTCCTCGGCGGGTCATCATCGCGTCCGACCAGTCGCGCAGCGGCGCGAGTGCCGGCGACTCGGCCAGCATGCGGTGTCGTTCGGCCAGTTCGTCGGGGTCTTGCAGCCCGCGAGGGGCATCCATATGCATCTTCCGAGCGTAGCCCGTGACGGCTGCCCCGTCATCGTCTGAGCCGGTTCTGAGGCTGAAGATGCTGGACAGGACGGTGGATCCGTGCCCGTCAAGCCGGGGTGGACCGGGTTGACGCGGGCCTAGGCTGGCCAGGATGACTGACGAGCGAACCGCCCCCGACGACCGGACGAAGTGGCGCGCGTTCGCCATCTGCGTGTCGGTCGCCGCCCTTACGATCCTCGACCTCTCGAAGGTCAATGTTGGACTGCCGTCGATCGAGGAGGCGCTCGACGCCGGCCCGACCGCCCTGCAGTTGATCGTCGCCGGGTACGCCCTGGCCTTCGGTCTGATCCTCGTGCCCGCCGGGCGCTACGGCGACCTGCACTCGCGGCGTCGCATGTTCATGATCGGCCTGAGCGTGTTCGGGGCGGCCAGTCTCGCCTGCGCCGTCGCACCGAGCGTCGGCATCCTCATCGGCGGGCGGATCCTCCAGGGCATCGCCGCGGGTCTGCTGATGCCGCAGGTCATCGGGCTCATCCAGCAGTTGTTCGTGGGGAAGGAGCGCGGCCGCGCCTTCGGGCTCTTCGGAGCCATCATCGGTCTCTCGACGGCGTTCGGACCGACGCTCGGCGGTCTGCTCATCGCCATCGGCGGCCCGGAGGACGGCTGGCGCCTGCTCTTCTGGATGAACGTCCCGCTCGCGATCATCCTGTTGCCGATCGCCGCCCGACTGCTGCCCAAGCAGCAGCCGCACGAGGCGGGTGCCGGATCGCTCGACCCGGTGGGCATCGTGTTCCTCGGTCTCGCCGTGCTGTCGCTCATGCTGCCGTTCGTCCTGACGACCGGTTCTCCGGGCGACGACCCGGCGCGCTGGTGGTTGCTGGTCGCGTTCGCCGTCTTCGCCGGCCTTTTCGCCTGGTGGGAGGGTCGCTATCAACGCGCCGGGAAGACACCCGTCGTCGACTTCTCCCTGTTCAAGCTCGGCAGCTACCGCAATGGCGTCCTGATCTCCACGACGTACTTCGCGGCGATGCCGGCCACCTTCCTCACGCTCACGCTGTTCGTGCAGCAGGGGCTCGGGCTCGAGCCGGTCTTCGCGGGCATGATCACGATCCCGTTCGCCCTCGCCTCGGCCGTCAGCTCGTGGTTGAGCGGTCGGGTCGTCGACCGACTCGGACGTCCCCTGGTCGTCGGTGGGCTCGTGCTGGTCGTGGTGGGGTTCAGTCTCAACTCGCTCCTCGCCTTCATCACGCCCCCGGAGATCACGCCGTACGCGATGGGTGCCGCGATGCTGCTCGCCGGCATCGGCGGCGGCGCGGTCATCTCTCCGAACCAGACGCTGATGCTCGCGCACATCCCCGTGGCCTCCGGTGGTGTCGCCGGATCGATCGGTCAACTCGGCCAGCGCATCGGCACCGCGGTCGGACTCGCCGCCGCGACGGCCACCTTCTACGCGACCGTGTACTCGGAGAACGGCGGCGATGCGTCGGGCGCCTCGCTCGACGTCTATCACGACGCGTATCGCAACAGCACCCTCGTCACGATCGGCTTCGTGGTCGTGGCGCTCGTCTTCGCGCTGCTCGACACCCGTTCGCGGAAGGTCGCCGCCGACGCACCCGGATCCTCCAAGTAAGGGTGACCTGAGTTAGGGTAGCCTCAGTCGCGGCCGTCGGAGCCGCCGGAGGAAGGGGTTCGAGTGGCTCGCACGAATGCCGAGACGGCGCGCATCAAACCCGAGGCGGCGACACTCCTCACGCTGCGGGTCGTCCGCCGCTCGCGTATCTCGCCGAACATCGCCAGGGTCACCCTCGGTGGCGGTGACATCGCCGACTTCACGTTCCTCGGGTACGACCAGTGGTTCCGGTTCTTCATCCCGGTCTCCGAGGGCGGGCTCGAGCGGCTGCCGACCAAGCTCGACATGCTGGCCTACGCCAAGTACCTCGCGATCTCCAAGTCGGTGCGCCCCGTGCTCCGGAACTACACGGTGCGGGATTTCCGGCGCGACGGCCCCGACGGGCCGGAGCTGGACATCGACTTCGTCATCCACGGGTCGGCCGCCGAGGGGACTGCGGGGCCCGCGGCGAGCTGGGCCCAGTCATGCGAGGTGGGCGATGCCGTGGCGCTGCTGGACGAGGGGCGCATGTTCAACCTCCCGGCGGACCTCGACCGGGTGCTGCTGGTCGCGGACGAGACCGGACTCCCCGCCGTCGCAGGCATCCTGACCTCGCTTCCGGCGTCGACCGTCGGGACGGCGATCGTCGAGATCCCGTCCGCGGCCGACGCGCAGGACGTGCGTGTCCCGGACGGGCTCGAGCTGCGATGGGTGGTCCGAGAGGATCCGCACGACGTCCCTGGACGAGCGGCGCTGGCCGCCGCGACGGCCCTCGGCGTGCCGTCCGCCCCGTGCTACGGGTGGGTCGTCGGAGAGCAGTCCCTGGCCGCGAACATGCGCCGGCTCTGGGTCCGCGGAGGCATGCCGAAGGACCGTGTCATGTTCTGTGGCTACTGGAAGGCCGGCAAGGCGCACTGATCGCCCGACGGAACCGGCGTTCGCGTCGACCGTGCGGTGAATTGGGTCGATCACCCGAATTCGGGGTGTCCCCGACGCGCTGGGCTGACGGCTCCACTAACCTCACGACATGCCCTCTCCCGCCGGTGCGTCCGGAAACACGATCGGTGCGCTGCCGACCGGCGTCGCGACGGGTCTGATCCGGACGGTGACCGGCGGATCCGCCGACCGGACGTTCGAGGTCGATGTCCCCGAAACGGCCACGAGGGCTGCGGACACGTCGTCGCACTCGCACGACGCCCTCAGCAGCTGGGACGTCGTCCGCTCCACCTTCCGACCAGGTGAGGCGCTCACCTTCGACGAGCGCTACCGGTATGCCCAGCTCCCCCTGATCGACGCCGACCACCCGCTCGCGCTCGCCGCAAGTCCTGACGGCGTCTACCGTGGCGGGCGGTACGCCGAGGCGCGCCTGGCGGTCGTCATCCCCGTCCCGGTCGAACGGCTGTTCGTCGATCCGATCTTCCTGAGCTACGAGGCCGACCTCGCCTCAGCACCCTTCGCACCCAAGCTCGCCAGAGGCATCGAGCTCCGACGCGCACACCGTTTGCACGCGACGCTCTCCTCCATCGACGCGGACTCCGGGTTCCTCGACGCGCTGCGGACGAGCGTCGGCGCGTTCACGCCCTTCCGGGTCAGGCTGGCGGGCCCCGTCATCGGCGGGTTCAACCGGGGGCGCTGTTACCTCCCCGCCACCGCGGACGCCTTCGCTTCCATCCAACGTTCCGTCGGCGGGCGTCCCGCACCGCTCGTCGGGGTGGGCCTGCACCACTTCCGCGATGAGCTCGATGCAGGTGAGACCGCGGCGCTCGCCGCCTTCCTCGAGCGTTGGCGCGACGTCACCCTGTTCGAGTGGACGGTCACCGAGCTGGCGATCACCTCGACCAACGACGACCTCGTGCTGAGCGGACGCACGCTCGCCCGCATTCCGCTCCACGCGGCCGAGTGACGCCCCGGGTCTCCGGGATCAGCTCGCGGTGAGTCGCCTGACCATCGGGAGGTCGGGCGTCGCCCAGTCCAGTCCGAGGAGCTGTTCGCGGGTGACCCAGCGCAGTTCGTCATGGTCCGTGCTGTGGACCGGGGGTGCCCCGCGGAAGACGACCTCGTAGCAGGCGAGGTCGATGACGAGCTCGCCCACGGTGACGGTGGAGCGGTCCAGCAGCGCCCCCACAGCGACGTCGGCGTCGAGCTCCTCGCGCAGCTCACGAGCCAGCGCGTCCTGCGGTTGCTCGCCGGGCTCGACCTTGCCGCCGGGGAACTCCCACAGTCCACCGGAAGCCCGCCCGGGTGCCCGCCGACATGCGAGCACGGTGTCGTCCCGTGAGGCGACACCCGCGACGACCTGGATCGTGGTGGTCATCATGCGCTCCCGTCCCGTGGCGTCGTGGTCGCTGTCCAGGCTAGGGGACGCGGGATCGAGGACGCCCGACGCCGCTCCACAGACGGCTCCCCCTCGGCTGACGACAGCCTGCATCCCGCGGCGGCGCTGTGGTCGGTGGTGCGTGCCAGACTGACAGCGATCGGAGGCGGACCAGCCCCCGCAGCAGTCGTCTCGAAAGGCACCCACCGCACCGATGTTCCTCCTCGACGGTTCCGCCATCACGAGCGCCAGCGACCTCTCCAACGCCTCCTACTGCGAGTTCGCCTTCCTGCGCACGGTCGACGCGAAGCTCGGTCGGATCGAACCGATCGTCGAGCCCGAGGACGAGATGCTCATGCGGACCTCCAAGCTCGGCGACCAGCACGAGCTGCGCGTCCTCGAGTCGTACCGCGCCGAGTTCGGCACCGGTGTCGTCGAGCTCGACCGCCCCGACGTCCGAGACGCGGTGGCGCTCGCCGCAGCCGTCGAGTCGACGATCACGGCGTTCCGCGACGGAGCCCCGGTCGTCTTCCAGGCCGCGTTCTTCGACGGATCGTTCATCGGCTTCGCCGACTTCATCGTGCGCCGGCCCGACGGCCGGTATCGCGTGCAGGACACCAAACTCGCGCGCTCACCGAAGGTCACCGCCCTCCTCCAGCTCGCCGCCTACGTGGAGCAGCTGGAGACGGCCGGGATCCCGGTCGACGACGACGTCGACCTCATCCTGGGAGACGGCACCGTCAGCACCCACGCGGTGGCCGACATCCTGCCGGTGTACCGTCGCCGTCGTGCGCGTCTGCTGCGGATCGTCGCCGAACGGCTCGAAGCCGACGCCCCGGTGGCCTGGGGGGATCAGCGCTACAGCGTCTGCGGACGATGCGCGTGGTGCGACGCCGAGATCACGGCCTCACGCGACGTCCTGCTGGTGGCCGGGCTCCGGTTGACGCAGCGCGACCGCCTGCTGGCGGCCGGCATCGCCACGATCGACGATCTGGCGTCGCTCACGCTCACCGGATCGACCGAGCGACCGGGGCCGCACGGGCTGTCGGGTGGCGCCGGCGGGACGGTCGACGGCATCGCCGAGAGCACGCTCGCTGCGCTGCGCGAGCAGGCGCACCTGCAGCTCGAGCCGTCACCCGCCGCCGGCGTGCCGGCGTTCCGCGTGCACGACGCCACGGCGCTCGGACTCCTGCCGCAACCCGATCCGGGCGACGTCTTCTTCGACTTCGAGGGCGACCCGCTGTACACCGAGGGCGAGCCTGGAGACGCCCGCCGGGGCGACCGCACCAGGTGGGGCATCGATTACCTGTTCGGCCTGGTCGACACCGACGGCCGGTTCCGATCCTGGTGGGCGCACGACTTCCATGAGGAGCGCACGGCCCTGATCGACTTCCTCGCCTACCTCACCGCCCGCCGTGCGGAGTTCCCAGGCATGCACGTGTACCACTACGCCGCGTACGAGCGGACGCACCTGCTCTCGCTGGCCGCCCGGCACGGGGTCGGGGAGGACACGATCGACGACCTCCTCCGCGAGGCCGTGCTCTTCGACCTCTACCCGTTCGTCCGCAAGACGGTGCGTGTCGGATCGCGGTCCTACTCGATCAAGAAGCTCGAGCCGCTCTACATGGGTGAGGACCACCGCGACAGCGACGTCACCGACGCCGCAGCATCCATCACCGCCTACGCGGAGGCGCGCGAGCTGAGTCGGAGCGACGACCCGGAGCTCGTGGCCGAAGGCGAACGGAAGCTCTCGGAGATCGCCGAGTACAACGCGTACGACTGCGAGTCGACCCGTCGGCTGCGGAACTGGTTGCTCGACCTCGGTGCGGAACGGGGCGTGCTGCCGGGCACCTTCGTCACCGACGCACCCGAGCCCCTCGTGGACGAACCGACGCCGCTCCACGACGCGCTGACGGCGTTGGCCGGAGACCCCCTCGACCCGGAACGCACCGCCGACGCCACCGCGTATGCGCTCGCGGCCGCCGCCATCGACTACCACCGGCGCGAGCACAAGTCGTTCTGGCAGGAGCACTTCTCCCGACTCATCGCCGCGCGCGACGAATGGGAGGACACCCGGAACGTCTTCACCGTCACCTCGGGAGTCGTCGAGCGCGACTGGTTCCGCGAGGGGCGGCAGCGCAGCGACCGCCGTCACGTCCGACTCCGCGGCCGATGGGCTCCCGGCAGCAGTGTGAAGGTCGGCGCCGACCCGTTCGCGGTCTACGACCACCCGGGACCGTACACGCTCCCCCGCGCCGAGCCCGGCTCGCGACCGGCGGGGCAGATCACGGTCCTCGAGGTCGACGACGACTCCCTGCTCATCCAGGAGACGCTCAAAACGGATCGTGAGCCCTACACGGAGCTGCCGGTCGCGCTCACGCCGTCTCCTCCCCCGCGACCCGGAACACAGGTCGACGCGATCGCCGAGTGGGGGCAAGCGGTCCTCGACGCCGCTCCGGAGTGGCCGGATGACGGCGTCGTCGACATCCTGCGGCGACGGCCGCCCCGCACGAGCTCGGGTGAGCCGATCCCCCACCGTGGAGACGGGCGGACGATCGAAGACGTGACCGCCGCGTTGCTCGACCTCGACGACTCGGCGCTCGCCGTCCAGGGGCCGCCCGGAACCGGCAAGACCTACGTCGCCTCGCACGTCATCACGGCCCTCGTGCAGCAGCACGGCTGGCGGATCGGGGTCGTGGCGCAGTCGCACGACGTCGTCGAGAACCTCCTCGAGCGTGTGGTGAAGGCGGGGCTCTCCCCCGCGCTCGTGGCGAAGACCCTGCGATCCGGTGCCGACCCGGATGCGGAGCGCGGCTACACGGTCCTTCCGGCCAATGGTCATGGCGCGTTCATGGCCGAGCAGGCCGGCGGCTTCGTCATCGGCGGGACGGCCTGGGACTTCAGCAACCCCAACCGGTTCGACCGGAGGTCGCTCGACCTCCTCGTCGTCGACGAAGCCGGCCAGTTCTCGCTCGCGTACACGATCGCGGCGAGCGTCGCCGCGCGGAACCTCCTCCTCCTGGGCGACCCGCAGCAGCTGCCGCAGGTGAGCCAGGGGACGCATCCCGAACCGATCGACACCTCGGCCCTCGGATTCGTGGCCGACGGTCGCGACGTCCTCCCTCCGGAACTCGGCTACTTCCTCCACGAGACCTGGCGGATGGACGCCGCGGTCACCGAGCCGGTCTCGCGCTTGTCGTACGGTGGCGAGCTGCGCTCAGCAGCGGCCACGACGAAGCGGCGCCTGGAGGGTCGTGCGCCGGGACTGCACGTCGTCCCGGTCCACCACGTCGGAAATGCGACGAGTTCGCAGGAGGAGGCCGACCGCGTCGCCGAACTCGTCCGGTCGAGCATCGGGCTCCGCTGGACCGATCCGGATGCCGGCCGCATCGACGACCCGGTGAGCGAGGCCGACATCATCGTCGTCTGTCCCTACAACGCCCACGTCGCAGTCGTCCGTGCGACGCTCGACGCGGCCGGGTTCGACGCGGTGCGCGTCGGGACCGTCGACAAGTTCCAGGGTCAGGAGGCCGTCATCGCGATCGTGTCGCTGGCCGCGTCCTCCCCCGCCGACGTCCCGCGGGGCATGTCGTTCCTGTTGATGAAGAACCGACTGAACGTCGGGATCTCCCGCGCCCAGTGGGCGGCGTACCTCGTGCACTCCCCCGCACTCACCGAGTACCTGCCGGTGACGCCGGAGGGTGTCGCCGAGCTCAGCGCCTTCATCCGGTTGGTCGACGGCCACTGACCAGCTCCACCGCGGCTGCGGAGGGGCGAGGATTCCGTCGCGCCGCGTCGATACGACCGTTCTGCGCCGCCTTCGCGAGCCACCCCTGACGCTGCTCCACGGTCGAATCCTTCACCCGACCGAACCGGTTCACGGCGACAGGCTTGATCCCGCAGAACCGGAGGGTGGTGGTGCGGAGTTGCTTCACCGTCGTGTCGCCGACGAGCGGCAGGTACCACGAGGGCGAGTCCGACGTGACGATCACCCGACCAGTGCGGCCCGCCAGCAGCCCCTCAGGGAGGCCGTTGGACTTCATCCGGTAGGCGCGACGGGGCAGCAGCAGGCGATCGAAGAACCCCTTGAGCAGCGCCGGCACCGATCCCCACCAGACCGGAGCCACGATCACGATGTGGTCCGCGGCGAGGATCTGCTCCCACGCCCGTTCGAGGTCGGGCTCCAGGTCTTGACGGCGGGTGTAACCGAGGCGGAGGTTCGGGTCGAACGCGAGGTCGCGGACAGCGAGGACGGTCGCGTCGCCGTGCGCCTCCGCGTAGCTCGTGGCGAGGGCGGCGCAGAGGGACCCGGGGTTCGGGTGTCCGTCGATGACGAGGGAGGGCATGAGTTCTCCAACAGTTGTAGGTCTGGACAGTGCCAAGAATCTGGACACTGTCCACTTCCGGCCGGAACCGACTCTACCGGTACGATGTTGCTTGTGTCAAGATCGACGACGGCGTACCACCACGGCAACCTCGGGCCGGCGCTTGAGGACGCTGCGCTCGAACTCATGCGGACGCAGGGCCATGCCACGCTGAGCCTGCGAGAGGTCGCACGCCGTGCCGGGGTCAGTCACAACGCGCCGTACCACCATTTCGGCGACCGCACCGCGCTCCTGAAACGGTTGAGCGAACGCGGCATGGCCGAGCTCCTGGACGCCATGCGCGAGGAGCGGCAGGCGACGGCGGGTCGAGACCCACAGGAGGCGGCCGTCCGGATCGGTTCGACGTATGTGCACTACGCGGCGCAGCATCCGGAGCGGTTCCGCCTGATCTACGACCCCGAAGTCTGTGTCCCCGGTTCGCCCAGCGAGGCGATGGCGCCACTCATCGGTGGCGTCGAAGCGCTGCTCGCCGAGACGACGGCGTCGCTGGCGCCCGGCGCCGAGCCGCAGGTCATCGCCGCTCTGACCACGGCGGTCTGGGCCGCGGTCCACGGGCTCGCGGAACTCGTCGTCGCCGGACACATCTCCGAGGCGGCGGCCCGACCCGCGCTGGAGGCGTTGCTCACGCGACCCTGAGGTGGCGTCCCGCTTGGAGCGTTTGCACGATCATCATCCGGGAAACGGTCGGGAAGCTCAGAGGCCGTTCATGGTCGAACCAGACGATTCACTCGGATTGCGGGAGTCAGATGAACTCAGCACCCCCGCCGAGAGGAATCCCCGTGAACACCACCCCAGATCCAGAACGCCCTGAGTCGCGACCAGCGGACGGCACGCAAGCGCAGCAGCCGTCGCCCGCACCCGACCCGTACCAGCCGCCCACCGGCTCGTATCAGCCCCAGCCCGGGGTGGACGTCACTCCCCCGGCCGGCTACCCCGGCAACACGACCGGCGGCGGTCCACGACGCGAGTCCACGACGCCCTTCGGTTACGCGACGGCTCCCCACGCGACGAGCGGTCACGTGTGGCCCGATCACCACCGGGGCCCACAGGGTCAGTACGGACCGTACGCCGCCGGCCAGGGCCAGTCCGCGCCCTCCGGCACCTGGCAGCCCCAACCGTACGGACAGCAGACGATTCCCCAGTCGTTGTCGACCACGGGCACTCCCGCGAAGAAGCAGCCCATCGGCTGGATCATCGCCGCCGCGACGGCCGCCACGGTCGTGTCCCTCGTGACCGGTGGCCTCGGCCTCGCTTCGCTGGCGGCCGGCGCGTTCCAGAGCGTCGCCGCCTCCTCACAGGTGACGGAGACGGTGCCGGACGACGGCGGTCAGAGCTTCCGCGCTCCCGGTGGGCAGCCTGGGCCGCAGCAGGCGACGCCGGATGCCGCGACGGCGAACACCCGGAGTGCCACCGCCGCTGAATCCGCGGGAGTCGTGGACATCGACACCGAGCTGGCCTACCAGGGGGCCGCCGCCGCGGGAACCGGGATGATCCTCACCGCGGACGGCCAGATCCTGACCAACAACCACGTCGTCGCGGGAGCGACGAGCATCGTCGTGACCGTCGTGGCGACCGGGGAGAAGTACGGCGCACGCGTCGTCGGGACGGATGCCACGAACGACGTCGCGCTCCTGCAGCTCGACGGCGCCTCAGGGCTGGACACCGTGGCAATCGACGATGACGGCGGCGCGGCCGTCGGTGACGCCGTCACCGGGGTCGGGAACGCGGGAGGCACGGGTGGGACGCCCAGCGCGGCGGACGGGTCCGTCACCGCCCTCGACCAGGACATCACGGTGCAGGACGAGACGACCGGGGCGGGCAAGCAGCTGACCGGACTGATCCAGACGGACGCGGACATCCAGTCGGGCGACTCCGGCGGACCGCTCTACGACTCGGAGGGCGAGGTCGTCGGCGTCGACACCGCTGCCTCCTCCGGTGGGACCGACATCGACGGATTCGCGATCCCGATCGACGACGCGTTGTCCATCGTCGACCAGATCCGCACCGGCGTCGCGACCGACACCGTCTCGATCGGCTACCCGGCCTTCATCGGGATCGGTCTGGCCGCGTCCGGCGCAGCCCAGACCGTGCCGGGGGCTGTGGTCGGTTCGGTGATCGAGAACACGCCGGCGGCGTCGATCGGCCTCGCAGCCGGCGACGTCATCACGGGCATCAACGGTGCCGCCATCGACTCCGCGGAGACCCTGACGGCGACCATGGCCACGCTCGAGCCCGGCCAGACGGTCTCCGTCACCTGGACCACGGCGAGTGGGACCTCGCAGACCGCTGACGTGACCCTGATCGAGGGCCCGGTCGGCTGATCGCGCGCTCGGGACGCTCGACGACTCCTCACCTCCGGCCCGCAGCCGGACCCGAGGAGTCGTCGACGTCTGGCCAGTAGGCTCGGGAGGCGGTGCCTCGCCGCGACCACCGGAAGGAACCGCTCGTGACCCGCTTTCTCGGAGTCGACCTCGCCTGGGGCGAGGGGACCGGCTCCCGCGCGGCGAACGAGTCGGGACTGGTGTGCATCGACGAGACCGGGACGGTCATCGAGGCCGGGTGGGCCGTGGGGATCGACGCCGTCGTCGCCTGGCTCGTCGACACCGCATCACCGGGCTCCGTGATCGCGGTCGACGCCCCACTGCTCGTCCAGAATCAGACCGGCATGCGTCTCTGTGAACGTGAGGTCGGACAGCGGTACGGGCGCTGGCAGGTTTCGGCCTATCCGTCGAACCTCGGCCTTCCGGCGCTCGGTGGTGTCGCGCTCTTGAGGGCGCTGGAGGCGGCTGGGTTCCAGTATTTCGACGGACTGAGCACGCCCGCCGCGGATGCCGTCCTGTTCTTCGAGGCCTATCCCCACACCACGTTGGTGGGTGCCGAGGAGTTCGGGTACCCGGATGCGCGGCCCCGCTACAAACGCCTCGACCCCGGTCTCCCTGTCGCCGAGCGACGGCGACGCCGTGCGGAGGTCTGTGACGACCTCGTCTCGCGCCTGGAGGCGCTGACCTCGGCGACTCCGCCACTCGACCTCGACACACACCCGGTGACGGCGCTCCTCATCGCGGAACCCTTGCCGCTGAAGGAATCGGCGCACAAGCACCGTGAGGACCTCATCGACGCGGCCATCTGCGCGTGGACGGCATCCGCCTGGTCCCGCTGGGGGCTCGAACGGTTCCAGGTCCTCGGCGCCTCGGATGCTCCGGACGACCGGGGGCGTGTCCCCACGCTCCTCGCCATGGCGCGGCCCGAGCAGCGCTCCAAACCGGATATTCCTTTCTCGGCATATAACGGTTCAGCCCCACAACGGGCATTCGCGCCACTCAGGGGGCCGATATCCCTGCAAACCACAACGGACCACGATCTCGACGAAGGACATATGAAGAAGAAGGAATACGCCCAGGACGACGCTCCGGCGGAATCGAACACGATCGAGTTCGTCCCCGGCGGAGCGGCGAACGCCGACGCGTCACCCGCGGCCTCGACGCGAGCCCCCTCCCCCGCTCCGACGACCGTCGAACTCCTGCGCAGTGCCACCTGGCACCTCGAGCACGCACGGGTGGTGGGCCACCCCGACGATGTCGAGTTCGAAGCGGCGAGGTCGGCGTTGGCGGAGGCCGTCTTCGACCTCGAGCACGTCCAGTACGGGGAGACGACTCGCGGCTAGGGCACCCGTCAGGCGGGTCCTGAGCCCGATCGGCGCCGTGTCTCCCGGTCCGCGCGTGCGCGTCGCTCGAGGATGTCGTTGCGAACCCAGCGGATCAGCAGCGACATGGCGAGCGACAGGAACAGGAACGCCGCCGCGCCCAGGGCGTAGGAGATGAAGTCCGTGGGGATGAACGTCGTGCCGAGCACGAGCGCCGAGGGCGGCCACTGGTCGGCGAGTGCGGCCGGCACGCCCGTGGCCTGGAAGCACTCGATCGCCGCCGAGAAGCCGAACGCGCCGAGGGCGATCTGCCACAGCGGACGCCGTGGGGCGGCGAAGGCCAGGAGGAGCGCGACGAGGACCGTGTACAGCGCGTTGGTCACGGGGTTCGCCCAGGCTGCCGCCACCGACCAGTGCACCGTCAGCCCGGCGACGATCGTGATGATGGCTGCGCCGAGGAGCAGCGCGCGCTTGAGCGAGGTGGCGGGGCGTGGCCCCTCGTCCGTCTGGTCGGGTGCGTCGGTCATGCTTTCGTCCTCCGGGTGCGTCGTTGTCGCCCACGGGCCCAGTCACGGGCCTCGGTTCCGGAGAGGGCGAGGATGATGGAACAGTCGACCGCGAAGCCGATCAGGTTGGTCTGCAGGGTCAATCCGCCGGCGCCGGCGACATAGCTCGCGGCGAGGGTGGCGATGGACGTCGAGCTGAAGGTCATGGCGAGCAGGCGCGCGAGATTGCCTCCCCGATGGACCCGCCAGGCGAGGACGAGGTAGCAGAGCGTCACCACGGCCGACAGGGCCAGCACGGCCCCGACGACCCACGGGATGAGGACGACGTCGTCAGCCGTCGCGGCCGTTGCACGGGCCTCCGAGATGACCTGCTTCCAATCGGAGACGAGGAGGACGCCGGAGAGCACGGTGGACAGTGCCGCGACGACCATCAGGACCACGCCGACGGTGGTGTCCAGGGGCCGCGGGTCGCCGGCCCGGATGAGGGAGCGCGTCGGGGGAGCGTCGGCGGCCGGCAGGGTCGCCGCCGGCGGGACGACCACCGCGCTGAGATCGATGATCGGCAGGTCGCCGTCGGTGACGATCGCGTCGCCTCCGCCGTTCCGTGAGTGGTAGCCGGTGGAGAAGTTCTCGATCACGGACGTCGTCGCTCCGACGTCCGCTGCCGCGATCGACGCGACGATGTGATCGCGCTCGTCGTCGACGTCGTCGGCGATCCGGTGGGTCACCTGCAGCGTGAAGATGCTGATCCCGACCGATCGGTCGTACGTCCCGGCGGCCAACCAATCCGCCTGGTAGCCGCCCGGGAGCAGCCAGCCCGCTGGTGTCGGCCAGAACCGGACGTGGTGCCGCTTCCCCGGACTGCCGTCGACCTCCTGCTGGTAGCAGAACGCCTGGCGGCGACCGAACAGGTAGAGCGACGAGACGGGCGCCTCCGAGTAGCTGCGCCTGGTCAGCGTCGAGGTCACGATCCGCAGGTTCGCGCGCAGGCCGAGGTCGTCGGCGAGCGTCCAGCCCGCCGAGAGCATCGCCATGTGGATCTGCTCCTCCCGACCACGGAGGCCGAGGTTCACGGGATCACCGAGGATGCCCTCGCGCGTGCGAGTGCGTCCGATGAAGTAGTCGGGCAGGTAGACGCGCGACAGCACGGTGTGCAGGCGGGGGAGGATGAGGTAGGCGATGACGAGGTAGATGACGAGGATGAACCAGGCTTGGGCCCACCCGCGCGCGAACGCCTCGGTGAGCAGCACGTACGCCAGGAAGACGGCCGCAGCCGTGCCGAAGGCGAAGAACCAACCGTCGACGATGCGTGCGATCCGTCCGCGACGATCCTCGGACAGGCCGCTTGCGGGCCCGATGAGGTCGCTGCGGGTCTTCGTCACCCGTCCAGGGTAGGGCCTGGTGCATCCACGTGCCGGGTGCGTGGGTGGTGGGAGGATGGTGGGATGGACTCCGTCGCCCACATCACCGACCTCGCCGACTTCATCGTCGCCTCGCCCACCTCGTATCACGCGGTCGCGGAGAGTGCTCGGCGCCTCACGGCGGCCGGCTTCACCCGGCGGCTCGAGACCGAGTCCTGGGACGGGGGCGCCGGCCAGTTCTTCGTCGAACGCGAGGGCGCGGTGATCGCCTGGGTGCAGCCCGAGCAGGCCCACGCCACGACGCCGTTCCGCATCCTCGGCTCGCACACCGACTCGCCGAGCTTCAAGCTCAAGCCGAAGCCGACGACCGGCGCTCACGGGTGGCTGCAGGCCGGCGTGGAGGTCTACGGCGGACCGCTCCTCAACTCCTGGCTCGACCGCGAGCTCGAACTCGCCGGACGCCTGGTGACGCTCGACGGGACCGTACACCTCGTCCGGACCGGCCCGTTCCTGCGCATCCCGCAGCTCGCCGTGCACCTCGACCGAAGCGCCAACGACGGCCTCGTCCTCGATCGCCAGCGCCACCTGCAGCCCGTGTACGGGGTCGGTGACCTCGCCCACGCCGACGTGCTCGCGCACCTGGCGGTGATCGCAGGCATCGATCCCACCGCGATCGCCGGATACGACGTGCTCGTGGCCGACACCCAGGAGCCCCGGCGATTCGGTCTCGACGGTCAGCTGTTCGCCGCCGGACGCATGGACAACCTGACCTCGGTCCACGCGGGACTCGCGGCGTTGCTGGCCGCGAGCGACGGGGGAGCGACGGACGACGCCGGACACATCACGGTCTTCGCCGCCTTCGACCACGAGGAGCTCGGTTCGGCCTCGACGTCCGGTGCCAGCGGTCCGTTCCTCGACGACGTCCTCACCCGCATCGGCGCATCGCTGGGCGCGACGACGTCCGAACGGCTCCAGGCCTATGCGGCCTCCTGGTGCCTGTCAGCTGACGCCGGCCACGCGATCCACCCGAACTACCCGGAGCGCCACGACCCGGCCAACCGTCCGATCGCCGGTGGCGGGCCACTGCTCAAGATCAACGCGAACCAGCGTTACGCCACCGACGCCCTCGGGGCCGCACTGTGGGCCCGGAGCTGCGCCGCCGCAGGTGTGGCCTCACAGGACTTCGTGTCGAACAACACGGTGCCGTGCGGCTCGACCATCGGCCCGCTCACCGCGACGCGGCTCGGCATCCGGACGGTCGACGTCGGGACGCCGCTGCTGTCGATGCACTCCGCCCGCGAGCTGTGCCACATCGACGATCCGACCGCTCTGAGCGCAGCGGTCCAGGCGTTCTTCCGGGGCGCCTGAGCCGCGCCGCAGCAGGAGATCCGCGCGGGAGCAGGACGCCCGAAGGCGGACGGTCCTGCTCCGGCGCTGATCTCCTGCTACCGGGCCGGGCTCAGCCCAGTTCGCGCAGTCGCAGACGACGTCCGTCGGGGCTCGCGTCCGGGTTCACCTCGACGAGGTCGGAGCGCGAGTTGATGAAGTCGCTGAACGAGCGGTAGCCGAGCGGCTTCTCCTTGAACGCCGGATCCATGCGGATCATCTGGTTCTTCACCTCGGCGTTCAGCAGCCAGTCCTCGTCGTCGTTCTTGGCGTGCACGAGGCGGAGCGCCCGCACGAGGAGCTCGGTCGCCGCACGCTGTGCGTCGGGGCCGGAGGGGTCCGCGGTCTCCTCGTCGGTGTCGTCCAGGTCGTCGGCGTCGCGGTGGCTGAAGACCGGTTCAGTGAAGAGGCCGCCGATGCGGGGAGGTGTCTGGGCGACCGGCGCTTCGGCCGTCGGCGTGGACCCGGACGAGGCGCGACGACGCCCGCCGGACTTGGGCGCGGACTTCGGCGCCTCCTCCGGGGAGACCTCCGCCGTGCTCTCGACGGCGGCAGGGGTCCGGGGCGTGCGCGTGACGACCGGCCGGACGATCCCGGGGATGTCGTCGTAGTCGGAGAACTCGTCACACGCCGCCATGAGCGCACGACTCGTCGCACCGGCGACACCGATCCCGATCACGTGGCGTCCGAGGCGTCGGCAGCGCTGCGCGAGGGAGATGTAGTCCGAGTCGCCTGCGACGATCACGATGTGCGTGAGGTCGGGGAGGCGGAAGAGGTCCTCGACGACGTCGACGGCGAGGCGGATGTCGGCACCGTTCTTCATCGCCTTCGTCGTGGGGAACATCTGCGTCAGGTCGACCGCGCGGTCCACGAGGTCCTTCTGATACGCGGAGTTGACCGGCTCGGACCAGTCGGCGTAGGAACGGCTGATGACGATGTTCCCGAACGACGAGGTGTAGTCGAGGATGGCGCCCACGTCGACGCGAGCGGCCTGCAGGCGCTCGGAGATCTCGTCGCCTTCGGGTGCGGCGGAGGGCACGTGGGACCGCGCGCGATCCCGGCTGAACGCCGCCTTCCCGTAGAGCTGGTTGTAGCGCGAGATGACGATGTTGTCGAAGTCGATGTAGACCGCGACTCTGGGCGTTCCGGTTTCTGCCATGACTCCATCATCCTCTGGTGGCCCGCGAATCGGCGACTTCAGTCCTCCACAGCCCGGCTTGCGGGGGCTCCTCTCCACCGCTGCTGCGCCGGCCAGGCCGTGACCGACCTGGGCTGCGTACCGTGGTCGCATGCCCAGTCACGCCGTCGACATCTTCAGCCCAGGGTCGCAACCCAAGTTATACCCGGTTATACTCTTACCTGTGAAGACCGCCATCTCGTTGCCTGATGAACTGTTCACCCGCGTCGAGGCTCGCGCCGCCGAGCTCGGTGTCAACCGGTCCGAATTCTTCGCGGCGGCGGCGAGTCGGTATCTCGACGAGACCGATGCCGCCGGTCTCACTGACGCAGTGGACACCGCGCTGCGGCGTGCGGGAGTCGCTTCAGCGGAGGAAGCACGGGGCGTCGCCGCGGCCGGACGCGACCGCCTTGCCGAACTCACTGCCGGAGACGATTGGTGATCCGCCGCGGTGACATCCGGTGGGTCGATCTCGGCCCTCGCGAACGGGGGAGTGCGCCCGCCGGTCGGCGCCCGGTCGTCGTCGTCCAACATGACGCCTACACACGGAGCGCACTCCGGACCGTGATCGTCGCGGTCGTCACGTCGAACACGGCGCTCGCCGAGCTCCCGGGCAACGTGTTCCTCCCTGCGACGGCTTCCGGCCTGCCGAAGGACTCGGTCGTGAACACCACGCAGCTGCTCACCCTCGATGAGGACGACCTCGGTCCGGCCGCCGGGAGGGTTCCCGTCACCCTGTCACTGGATCTGGACGCGGGGCTCCGGCGAGTGCTGCACCTCTGAGGTGGTGCCGGAGCGATCGGCTCAGAGGTGGCCGGTGAGCTTTCCGTGGAACGCCGAGCTGCGTTCGTCGAGTCCGGTGAACACGACCTGCTTGCCGTGTGCGGCGTACTTCTCCTGCACGGCGTCGAGGACGGCGACGCTCGAGGCGTCCCAGATCTGCGAGGCGGTGAAGTCGACGACGACGTCCGCAGGATCGGCGGCGTAGTCGAACTGCTCGACCAGGTCGTTGCTACTGCCGAAGAACAGGGGGCCGATGACGCTGTAGCGGACGGAGGCGGCGTCGTCCGCGAGGACCCGGCGGACGCGGATCACGTGGGCCACGCGCCGCGCGAAGAGCACCATCGCGAGGACGGCTCCTGCAGCGACGCCGATCGCGAGGTTGTGTGTGATGACGACCACCGAGACGGTCACCACCATCACGACCGTCTCGGGGATCGGCATCCGTCGCAGGGTCGCCGGGCGCACGCTGTGCCAGTCGACGGTCTTGATGGCGACGATCATCATCACGGCGGCCAGCGCGACCATCGGGATCTGCGCCATCACCGGGCTGAGCGCGGTCACGAGCAGCAGGAGGAAGACGCCGGCGACGAATGTGGAGATCCTCGTCCGAGCTCGGCCCAGTTTGACGTTCACGACCGTCTGACCGATCATCGCGCAGCCGGCGATCCCGCCGTACCAACCGGCCAGGATGTTGGCGACGCCGAGGGCCCACGACTCACGCCCCTTCGACGAGGTCGTGTCGGTGATGTCGTCGACGAGTTTCGCCGTGAGGAGGGTCTCCATGAGCCCCACGAACGCGACGCTCAGCGCGGTCGGCCAGATGATGCCGAGCGTCTCGAGGTTCAGCGGCACGAGCAGCGCGGTCAGGCCGGGGAGGCCGCCGGAGACGTCGCCCTGGTCGCCGACGGTCGGCACGGCGGCGTGCGCGATCATCGTGATCGCGGTGACGACGACGATGGCGACGAGCGGCGCCGGCACCGCGGTGGTGAGCTTGGGGAGCAGCAGGACGATCAGCACCGTGATGACGAACAGCGGGTAGACGAGCCACGGGACGCCGAGCAGGTGGGGGACCTGGGCGACGAAGATGAGGATGCCGAGCGCGTTGACGAACCCGATCATCACCGAGCGGGGGATGAACCGCATGAGCCGGGAGAGACCGGTGACGCCGAACACGATCTGGATGAGGCCCGCGAGGATGACGGCGGGGAGCAGGTACTCCACGCCGTGTTCCTTGACGAGCGGCGCGACGACGAGGGCGACGGCTCCCGCGGCGGCCGTGATCATCGCCGGACGCCCGCCGAGGATCGACATCGAGATGGCGAGCACGACGGAGGCGATGAGGCTGACCTTCGGGTCGACGCCGGCGATGATCGAGAAGGAGATGACCTCGGGGATGAGCGCCAGCGTCGTCACGATCCCGGCGAGGATCTCGACACTGAAGGCCATGGGGTTCCGCAGGGTCGCGATGACGCCCGGGCTCGGGCGGACGGCGGTGCGCATGGGGGCGTCGGGCTGACTCACCGTGCAAGCCTAGGCTCGTTCGCAACGCAGGACGCACCGGGCGAGTCGCTGCTGGTGCCGCAGGGGCGCGTCGCGACATGCGACGACCGTCCTGAATTGTGAACCGTCGGTCAGCTCCGCAACCAGGCCTCGAGACCGTCCGCGCTGATCGGGAGTGCTGCGGAGAGCACCTCGTGGCCGGTGGCGGTCACGAGCAGGTCGTCCTCGATGCGGACGCCGATACCGCGCAGCTCCGGCGGCACGGTGAGGTCGTTCGCGTGGAAGTAGAGGCCGGGTTCGACCGTCAGGACGGCGCCCGGCTGCAACGGCTCGTCGAGGTACCGCTCGTCGCCGATGCGGGCGCAGTCGTGCACGTCGAGTCCGAGATGGTGGCCGGTGCCGCTCGGCAGGTAGCGGCGGTGCTGCTGGCCGTTCGGCGACATCGCCTCGTCGACCGACACCTGCAGGATGCCGAGTTCGCGGAGGCTCGTGGCGATCTGCTCGTAGGCCGTGTTCCGCATGTCGATGAACGACCGGCCGGGGCCCACCTCCGACATCGCGGCGCGGTGGGCCCGCTCGACGTGGTCGTGGACCTCGCGCTGGGCCGCGGTGTAGGACCCGCTCGCCGGGAAGGTCCTCGTGACGTCGGCGGTGTACAACGAGCGGGCTTCGACACCGGCGTCCATGAGGATGAGATGCTCGGGGAGGACCGGACCGTCGCAGCGCGTCCAGTGCAGCGTGGGAGCATGCGGTCCGCTGCCGATGATCGTCGAGTACCCGACACCGTTGCCGAAGGTGCGGGCGTGGCGCTCGAAGGTCGACTGCAACCAGCGTTCTCCGCCGAACTCGATGGCGGCGGGCAGTTCGCGCACGACCGAGCGGAACCCGCCGACCGTGGCGTCCACGGCGGCGCGGAGCTGCGCGATCTCCCAGTCGTCCTTGACGAGCTTCGCGGCGGACAGGGCGATGAGGAGCGCTCGCGACGCCGCGAATCGACCGTCGACCCTGGGCTCCGGGGCGCCTGCGCGGAGCGCGTCGGCGGGTACGAGGGCGAGGGACTCGTCCAGCACCTCGAGCGAGCGGACCTCGATGCCGAGCGCCTCCGCCCACTGGGGGAGTCCGGCGGACGGGCCGATCCAGAGCTCGCCGCGCATGGCGTCGGCGTAGAACGCCTCCTCACCGGGACCGACGGGCTCGGCGAGGTACAGCGTCGCGTCGTGCCCACCGGCGGTCGGCCGCATGACGAGGACGGCGCCCTCCGCCTGACAGGAGGTGAGCCACACGAAGTCGCTGTCGGGCCGGAACGGGAACTCGGTGTCGTTCGCGCGCGTCACGGCGCGTCCCGCGGTGACCACGAGCCACCGGCCGGGGAACTGCGCGCTGACGACGTCGCGGTGACGCCCGGCGGCTGCGCCGGCACCCTCGGCGAGGTCGACGGAGCGGTCCACCGCACCCCAGCCCGTCGCGAGGTACTCGCGGAACGCGTCGTCCCGGGGGAGCGGCTGGGTGCGGGGGTCGCGGAACTGCAGGCTGTCTGGACACATGGAGATCAGTAAGCCACCCGCGGTGGACGCCGTCAAGCTGCGACGCCTGGAGCCAGCGGAACATCTCGTCGGTGTCGTCAGATCCGGCGTTTCGTCCTGTCTGACCGGCTCAGGTGATGGACGGGATGGACGGATCGTCGGCAGGTTGACACCTGTTCGGACGCCTCCGCAGAATGACGGCATGACAGGAACCGCCGACACCGGCACCAGTGCCACGCTCGATTTCAACCTCGATGCGAAGGTGTTCGACATGGTGTCGTCGTCCGCGAGCGTCGTCGACGCCGACGCACCCACGCGATTCGTCTACCACGAGACGCACGGCGTGCTGTGGGGCGAATACGTCGGCGACACCGTCTCCGTCGGACGGTTCTGCGGGGTGCGCAGCGGCGAACGCATCGACATCTCGTTCGTGCACCGCAACCGTGCCGGCGACCTGACGACGCGCGGCGAAGCGAGCTCGATCATCTCCCGCGCCGAGGACGGCTCGTTCATCCTCACCGAGGACTTCATCGGCCCGGACGGCCAGTCCCACGTCAGCGTCTGTCGGGAGATCGCCGCCGCCTGAACCGGTCAGGTTCGGCACGCCGCCGCCGGCGGGTCAGCGTCCGCGTCGCTCCGGCACCCGCTGGGCGCGCTCGTCGCTCGTTCGGACGAACCGGGTCATGCCGAAGCGCTCGCCGGAGTCCTCGACGCTCGTGCGTTCGGACCTCGTCATGCGGAGCGACACGTTCGACCGCTCCTCGTCCATGAGGAAGACGGTCGTCGTCGCCTTAATGGACGGCCACTGTGCGAGCCGGGTGGCGACCAGTTCGTGGATCGCCGCCACATCTGGGGCCCGGATCAGCATCATCGCGTCGTGCTCGCCGGTCGTGACGGCGAAGTACTCGAGCTCAGGGACCGAGGACAGGCGCGCGCGGAAGTCCGCCCACTGGCTCTGTCGCAGCGTGATGAAGACCATCGCCGCGACACCGAGCCCGACCGTGGCCGGCTCGATCTCCGCGTGGACCCCCTTCAGGACGCCGGCGCGGAGCATCGCCTCGTAGCGCGAGTAGGCGTTCGAGCGGGAGATCCCGAGCTCTTCCGCGAGTGCGGCGACCGAAGCCCGCCCGTCCTCCCGGAGCAGCTCCAACATGCGGATGTGGGTGTCGTCGAGTTGCATCGATTGCTCCAAACGTCCAGATTCAGCGGTGGTCCTGGCGGTCGATTGAGAGGATATGGCAGATTCGCCGCGAAATCGAGACAATTCTTCTTTGGTAACGGCTTGTGGATTGACGAATGATCGCGTATCGCACTACTTTCAGCTCATCCCTCCAACCAGATAAGGAGCTCCACCTTGTCACGATCCTTCAGCCGCACGAGCCGGCGCGGCATGGCGGCCCTCGGCCTCGCCCTCGCCGCCGGCCTCGCGCTCAGCGCCTGCTCCCCCTCAGGTGGCTCCGATGACAGTGCGGGCAAGTCGCTCGTCGTCGACGCGTCCTTCGACCTCAAGACCGCCGACCCGAACCGCGAGTACGAGACCACCGGCTCGATCGTCGCGAAGGCGCTCTACGAGACCCTCCTCACGTTCAAGGGCGACGACGTCACCGCCCCCGTCGACGGCCTCGCGAGCTACGAGATGAACGCCGACAACACGGTGATGACCCTCACGATGAAGGACGGCAAGAAGTTCTCCGACGGCTCCGACGTGACCGTCGACGACGCGGTGTTCTCGCTGCAGCGCGTCCAGGGCGTGAAGGGCAACCCGTCCTTCCTGCTCGACGGCGTCACGATCGAGAAGACCTCGGACACGACCCTCACGCTCACTTCGGCGACGCCGAACCCGGCCCTCCCGTTCATCCTGCCGAACCCGGCCCTCGGCGTCGTGAACAAGAAGGTCGTCGAGGAGAACGGTGGCAGCGCGACCGCCGACGATGCGGCCGAGTCGTTCCTCAACACCACCTCCGCGGGCTCCGGCCCGTACAAGCTCGAGTCCTTCGACGCCGCCTCGCAGGTCGTCTTCACGGCGAACCCCGAGTACACGGGGACCAAGCCCGCGTACGAGCGCGTCGTCCTCCGCAACGTGCAGGGCCCGACCCAGAAGCTCAACGTCGAGGCCGGTGACTCGCAGGTCGCCCTCGACCTGAACCCCGACCAGGTCTCCGAGCTCGACGACTCGAAGGTGAAGATCATCGCGAATCCCTCGCGCTACATGATCTTCCTCATGCTCAACCAGGACCCCGCGATCAGCGACATCACGAGCAACCCGAAGTTCCTCGAGGCCGTCAAGCTCGGCATCGACTACGACAAGATCGTCGACCTCGCCGGCGACGGTTCCGTCCGTCCAGGTGGCTTCATCCCCTCGATCTTCAACGGTGCGCTCGACGCCGCCGACGGCAACCAGTTCGACGCCGATGCGGCGAAGGCGGCTCTCAAGGAGTCCGGTTACGCCGGCGAAGCCGTCACGCTGAACTTCCCGAACGACATCACGGTGCAGGGGCTGTCGCTCCAGAGCATCGCGGAGTCGGTCCAGGCGCAGCTGAAGTCGGTCGGCATCACCATCACGCTGGCCCCGGCTCCGGTCGCCACCGAGCTGGACGCCTACCGCGACGGCAAGGAGACCGTCGGTCTCTGGTACTGGGGCCCGGACTTCCCGGACCCGTCGAACTACCTCGCGTTCACGCCGGGTGAGCTCGTCGGCCTCCGCGCGGGCTGGCCGGCAGGCGCCGACCCGACGGTGACCGACCTCGCGAACGCGGCGCTCGCCGCGACCGACACGGACGCCCGTGCCGCCGCGTACCAGGACCTCCAGAAGGCGCAGAACGCGAGCGGACCGTTCATCCCGCTCCTGCAGCCGGCGCAGAACGTGGTCACCGCGACCACGATCACCGAGGTTCCGCTGAACCCGACGTGGACCGTCGATCTTGCCGGAATCAAGTAGCGTCGCACCGACGACGTCCAGCGCGCGAGCGGGTCTCCACCCGCTCGCGCGCTACCTCGGCATTCGGCTCGGACTCACGGTCCTCCTGATGTTCGGGGTGACGCTCGTCACCTTCACGCTGACCAACCTCGTCCCCGCGGACCCCGTGCAGGCGGCGCTCGGTGAGCAGGCCGCAGCGGATCCGACGATCGTCGCACAGTTCCGCGAGAGCGCCGGCCTCGACAAGCCACTGCCCGTCCAGTACGTCACCTACGTCGCAAACCTGTTCCAGGGTGACCTCGGGACCTCGCAGCAGACCCGCGGCGCCGTCGCGGACGAACTCGGTCGCGCCTTCCCGGCCACGGCCGAACTGGCGCTCACCGCCATCGTCATCTCGATCATCATCGGCGTCGGTCTCGGCATGTGGGCCGCGCTGCGACGCAAGACGATCACCGACCAGGTCATCCGGGTCGTGAGCCTCATCGGCATCTCGGTGCCGTCGTTCTGGCTCGCACTCGTCGTCTACTTCGTGTTCTTCTCCCAGCTGCACTGGTTCCCGGGCTCCGGGCGACTCTCGCCCGCGGCGATCCCGCCGCCGAAGGTCACCGGGATGTACACGATCGACGCGTTGCTCGCCGGCCAGTGGTCGACCTTCGGCGACGCCATCGCCCACCTGATCCTGCCCGCCTCGGTCCTGGCGCTCTACACGATCGGTCTGCTCACCCGGTTCGCACGGTCGGCGATCCTCGAGGTGCTCGACCTCGACTACGTGCGCGCAGCACGGGCGAAGGGCCTTCCCGGCCACGTCGTCGTGACCCGGTACGTGCTCCGCGGGGCGCTCGTCCCCATCATCACCGTGCTCGGCGTCGCCTTCGGGTCGCTGCTGTCCGGGACGGTCCTCGTCGAGAAGGTGTACTCGTGGCACGGCCTCGGCGAGTACGCGTACTCCGCGGCGACCAAACTCGACCTGCCCGCGATCATGGGCGTCGGGCTCATCGTCGGCTTCGTGTACATCGGCCTGAACTTCCTGGTCGACGTGCTGTACGGCTTCATCGACCCGAGAGTGAGGGTGGCATGACCGACGTCCTCGCCGTCCAGACCAAGCGCAAGGGCCGCCTCCGCATCTCGAAGCAGCTGCGCACCCCGCTCGCCGTCGCGGGTGGTGTGATCGTGCTCTTCTGGCTGCTCGTCGCGGTGCTCGCGCCGTGGATCCGGCCGTTCGACCCGCTCGCCCAGGACTTCGACCGGCTGCGGGCCCCGAGTGCCGCGCACTGGTTCGGCACCGACCAGGTGGGCCGCGACGTCCTGTCCCGGGTCGTCAGCGGCGCGCAGGTCTCGATCCCGCTCGCCCTCATGCTCGTGATCTTCGCGATGCTCATCGGTTCGCTGCTCGGGGCGATCGCCGGCTACTTCGGCAAGGCCCTCGACGAGACCATCATGCGGATCGCGGACCTCGTGTTCGCGTTCCCGACGATCATCCTCGCGATGGTCATCGCCGCTGCGCTCGGCCCGAGCCTCACGAACGCCGTCATCGCGATGCTCATCGTGTCGTGGCCGGCGTACGCCCGCGTGACGCGTTCGCTCGTCATCGGAGCCAGGGGTGCCGAGTACGTCATCGCCGGTCGTCTGCTCGGCAACGGGCCGTTCACCTCGCTCGGCAAGGACATCCTGCCGAACGTCGTGTCGCCGGTCGTCGTGCTCGCCACACTCGACGTCGGTACGGCCATCCTGCTGCTGTCGGGGCTCTCGTTCCTGGGCCTCGGTGCCGTCCCGCCGACGCCGGACTGGGGCGCGATGGTGTCCGACGGGGTGCAGAACTTCTCCTCCTGGTGGATCGCGGTCTTCCCTGGACTCGCCATCCTCACGGTGGTGCTCGCCTTCAACTTCCTCGGCGATGCCCTCCGCGACGCCCTCGACCCCCGGTCGCAGGAAGCCGTGCAGGGGCGCGCGCTGTGAGCGGCGAGCACGGAGTGACCGATCCGAAAGGACGCGACATGACCCAGTCAGCAGGCGGCACCGGTGGCGGGATCGTCATCGAGGGGCTCACGCTCGGCTTCGGCCGCGGCGCGGCCGCCAAGCAGATCCTCCGCGGCATCGACCTCGAGGTCCCCGCCGGTCGCATCACGGGGCTGGCCGGTGAGTCGGGGTCCGGAAAGACCATGACCGGGCTCGCGATCTGCGGGCTCCTGCCGGCCGGTGCGGACCTCGGCGGCAGCATCCGCTTCGACGGCACCGAGCTCGTGGGGCTCAAGCAGCGCACCATGAACCGGTACCGCGGCACGGAGATCGCGATGATCTTCCAGGACCCGACCGCGAGCCTGCACCCCATGCTCACGGTCGAGGCCCAGCTCGTCGACCACTACCGGCACCACACGCGAGCCTCGAAGGCGGCCGCCCACGCGCGGGCGCTGGAGATGCTCGGCCTCGTCGCCGTCCCGAACCCGGAGGCGGCGCTGCGCAAGTACCCGCACCAGTTCTCGGGCGGGCAGCTGCAGCGCGTCGCAATCGCCTCGGCGCTCATGTGCGAGCCCTCGGTGCTCATCGCCGACGAACCGACCACGGCCCTCGACGTCACGGTCCAGGCCGGCATCCTCCGCCTGCTGCGGAAGCTGTGCGACGAGCTCGGGATCGCGATCATCCTCGTCACCCACGACCTCGGAGTGATGTCGGCGCTCGCCGACACGATCGCGGTCATGCGGCTCGGCGAGATCGTCGAGCACGGCAGCCGGTACCAGGTCATCACCGATCCGCAGCACGAGTACACCAAGGCGCTCATCGACGCGCTGCCCGACACGGGAACGGAGGCGGCGTCATGACGCTGCTGCACCTCGACGACGTCCACGTGACGTACAAGCTGCCCGGTCGCGGCACGCTGAACGCGGTCGACGGCGTGAGCTTCGACCTCGAGCCGCGACAGGTGCTCGGCCTGGTGGGGGAGTCGGGCTGCGGCAAGTCGACACTCGCGCGAGCGGTCTGCGGGCTGGAACCGACCTCGGGTGGCGCGATCACGTTCAACGGGACGCCGATCGGCAAGCTGGGTCTCCGGAAGCGCGCACCGGAGCTGCTGCGGATCCAGATGGTCTTCCAGAACCCGTACGCCTCGCTGAACCCGCGCCGCACGGTCGGGAGTCAGATCGAGGACGGCCTCCGGGTCAACCCGGTGCGCGACGCGTGGGACGTCGGTCAGCTGCTCGAGCACGTCGAACTCGACGCCGCCAGCCGCACCCGCTACCCGCACCAGTTCTCGGGCGGCCAGCGTCAGCGCATCGCGATCGCCCGGGCCATCGCGGCGGGCCCCGAGCTGCTCATCGGTGACGAGCCGATCGCGTCGCTCGACGCCTCCCTGCAGGCTCGGGTGGCGAAGCTCATGCGGAAGCTCGCGGTCGAGACCGGCGCGGCGCTCCTGTTCATCAGCCACGACCTGTCCGTCGTGCGGGTCATCGCGGACGACGTGGCGGTCATGAGCGCCGGTCGCATCGTCGAGCACGGTCCGGTCGACCGCGTCTGGTCCGACCCGCAGGACGCCTACACGCAGCGGCTCCTCGCGGCGATCCCGGTCGTCGACGGACTCGGCACCCTCCCCGGCGCCTAGCCGGACCCCTGCTCCGTCCCTGTCTCAGGAGCGTCTCGGCGTGTCGGGTCCCCCGCGCTCGACACGCCGAGGCGTTCCTGAGTCAGGGAACCGGTCAGCGGAGGGTCGGCGGGCCGACCGGGCCGGGGGAGTCGTCGATGAACGGTCGGTCGATCGTCTCCCGGACGAGCAGTTCGAGGAGGCGGAACGCGCCGACCGCCGCGAGCTGGACGAGGAGGATCGGCCCGAGGAGCGCACCGGCGTACGGCAACCAGACGAGGAGTCTCCGTTCCTCCCGCCAGCACACGGCGAGGACCGCGGGTGCCATCGCGAGGCCGAGCCACCCGGGCGTCGGAGCGCCGAGCACGGGCGTGACGAGTCCGATCGTCGCGACCCAGACGGCCAGGACCCCGAGGACCGACTGCCCGATCAGGACGGCGGCGACGCCTGGAGCGTGCCTGACGTACCGCTCGACCGACACGACGGCCCACATGAGCCAGGCGCGCAGGAGCGGCACCCGCTGGTGGCGGAGGCCGACGCGGAACTGTCGGTCGTCCTCGAACCGCTGCTCGAGTGCCTGGTCCGGCGGGAGCCCGAGCGCGAGGAGTGCCCGGTGGTCGTGCACGACGGCCGGCGCGGACTGTCGGCCGTAGCTGCCGATGAAGCTCCACAGGACGCCCGGGACGGACGCGAGGTCGGTCCATCCCTCCGTGCGGCCGCCGTCGTGCCCGCCGTCGGACGCCTGTGCCCACACGACGGGACCGTCAGGTGCGTGCTCCTGGAACCCGATCCGCCGTTCGAGCCGGAACCGGCGTCCGGTCGGGGGGATCTGCGCCAGATCGATCCGCTGCAGCGGCTGCTCATCGTCGTCGAGGTAGGGCATGCGGACATCCTCCCGCAGCCCACCGTCAGGTGTGAGTCCCCTGGATGTCGGCTCGTGACCTTGCTCACGAGTTTCCCGCGTCGTAGCGTGGCGTTCCGTTGCCGTTCAACCGAGTCTGGTCAGATGGTCAAACAGCTGCGATGCGGTTCGGAGAGCATCGCTCGAACGAGAGTTGTCACGTGAGTCTTCGCACGGCCGAGTACCCGAGGCCCGATCACTTCCTGCTCCATGTGAGCGACACGCACCTCCTCGCCGGCGGGGGGAGCCTCTACGACAGCGTCGACAGCGAGACGCATCTGCGTCACCTGTTCGCCGAGTTCGAGGCGTCCGGCGGTCGGCCCGAAGCGATCGTCTTCACGGGTGACCTCGCCGACAAGGGCGAACCCGACGCGTACGACCGCATCCGCTCCATCGCCGAGCCGGTCGCCGAGCGCCTCGGATCGCAGATCATCTGGGTGATGGGCAACCACGACGACCGCCAGGCGTTCCGCGCCGGGCTGTTCGGTGAGGTGCCGACCACCCGCCCGGTCGACCGCGTCTACGACGTCAACGGCCTCCGCGTCATCACCCTCGACTCCAGCGTCCCCGGGCACCACCACGGCGAAGTCTCGGACGAGCAGCTCGACTGGCTCGCCGAGGAACTCTCGACGAAGGCGCCCCACGGCACGATCCTCGCGATGCACCACCCGCCCGTCCCGAGCGTGCTCGACCTCGCCGTGAGCGTCGAGCTGCGCGATCAGGCGAAGCTCGCCGAAGTGCTCGAGGGGTCCGACGTCCGGAGCATCATCGCCGGTCACCTGCACTACTCGTCGACCGCGACGTTCGCGGGCATCCCGGTGTCGGTCGCCTCGGCCACGTGCTACACGCAGGACCTCAACGTGCCCGTCGGCGGGACGCGTGGTCGCGACGGCGCGCGGGCGTTCAACCTCGTCCACGTCTACGGCAAGACGGTCCTGCACTCGGTGGTGCCGCTGGGTGAGACCCCGCCGCTGCATTACATCGACGCCGAGGAGAGTGCGCGCCTGCTCGCTCGCGACGGCATCGAGCTGCCCGTGTCGGACACGGTGCCGGTGCAGCCGGAGCCGCCGCTGACGATGCCGATCGGCGTACTCGTCTAGGGCTGCACCTCCCTGCTCCCTGAGCTCGCCTCCGGTCCCTGAACTTCCCCCCGGTCCCTGAACTTCCCCCGGTTCCCTGAGCCTGTCGAAGGGCTGCACGTTCTCCGGTCCCTGAGCCTGTCGAAGGGCCGCAGCGTGCCGACTCCGCCGTTCCGGGAGCCTCCCCAGACCGACGCGCCTATCGTGGACGGATGACCTCCCCAGAAGCACCCCGCACCGCACTCGTCGTCGGCGCCAGCGGCATCACCGGTTCCGCGATCGTGTCGCAGCTCCTCGAGGACGGTGGCTGGCGGATCCTCGCCCTCGCTCGCCGAGCGCCGGCGGCCCACCCGCAGGTCGAGCACGTCGCGGCCGACCTCCGGGACGCGGACGACCTCGCGCGCGCCCTCGGCGGCACCGGCGTCACCCACGTGTTCTTCACCGCCTGGTCACGTCAGGACACCGAGGCCGAGAACATCCGGGTCAACGGCGGCATGGTCCGCGACCTGCTGGCAGCCCTCTCCGCCGAGCCCGTTCAGCACGTCGCCCTGGTCACCGGCCTGAAGCACTACCTCGGCCCGTTCGAGGCCTATGCGGCGGGCGAGATGCCCGACACCCCGTTCCACGAGGACGAGGACCGACTCGACACGCCCAACTTCTACTACGAGCAGGAGGACGAGCTCTTCGCCGCGGCTGCGCGAGCGGGGTTCACCTGGTCGGTACACCGCTCCCACACCGTGATCGGACATGCGGTCGGCAATGCGATGAACATGGCGTCCACGCTCGCGGTGCAGGCGGCGCTCTGTAAGCGCCTCGACCGACCGTTCGTGTTCCCCGGTTCCGAGACCCAGTGGAACGGCCTCACCGACATGACCGACGCCGGACTCCTCGCCGAGCAGATGCTCTGGGCTGCGACCTCACCGGCCGGTGCGGACGAGGCGTTCAACATCGTCAACGGCGACGTCTTCCGCTGGCGCTGGATGTGGCCGCGACTGGCTGCGCACCTCGGCGTCGAGCCGGAGGGTTTCGACACCGAGCCGCGTCCGCTCGAGCAGCAGATGGCGGGCGTCGAGGGCACCTGGGCCGAGCTGGCGGCCGAACACGGTCTCGTCGAGGCCGATCTCTCCCGCGTGGCGTCGTGGTGGCACACCGACGGCGACCTCGGCCGGGACATCGAAGTCGTCACCGACATGAGCAAGAGCCGACTCGCCGGCTTCACCGGCTACCGGCGGACGCTGGACGCCTTCATCGCGATCTTCGACCGCCTCCGCGATGAGCGCATCGTCCCCTGACCGGCCCCGGTCCCCGGGCGCCCTTCCGGCCCCTGGGCACCCGTGCGGTCCCTGAGCCTGTCGAAGGGTGGCGACCGTCTCGGTCCCTGAGCTTGTCGAAGGGCGGCACTTCGACAAGCTCAGTGACCGGGTTCTGCTCAGTGGCCCATTCCGGCCTCTGAGCGCCCGTCTCGGTCCCTGAGCCTGTCGAAGGGCGGTCAGCTGAGCTTGGCGGGCTCGATCTCGAGCGCGTTCGGCACGGCGGCCTCGCGCTCCCACGGGGCCGGGAACGGGAAGTACCGCTCGAGGAAGTCGATCACCGCGGTGGTGCGTTGCTCCACCGAGATCTCCGGCCGGCTGCCGTCGTTCAGGCAGAACATGTCCTGGTCGCGTCGCTTGAGGAGTCGTTCCATCTGCCCGAGCGACTGCTTGAGCGTCGTCTCGATGTAGCGGACCTTCGCCTGGGTCTGCTGCACCGCGCGACCCGTCATGAGGCCGTAGTAGTGGTAGAACGAGTTCGTCACCGAGATGTTGTCGGCCGCACGGAACGCGCTGTGGGAGGTCGCGCGGAACTCCTCGGCGAACTCCTGCTCCATCTCCGCCATGATGCTCCGGCGGAGGGGTGCGGCGCA
Organism: Plantibacter auratus; assembly: GCF_050587365.1. Classification (NCBI taxonomy): domain Bacteria; kingdom Bacillati; phylum Actinomycetota; class Actinomycetes; order Micrococcales; family Microbacteriaceae; genus Plantibacter; species Plantibacter auratus. Next base: position 1,061,011 of record NZ_JBOBFV010000002.1, read on the forward strand.
GTGCTCGAGGTGACGGGTGGTGACGCGTCCGAAGCGCTCGTGCAGGAGCCGACGGTTCACGCGGGCCGCGTTCTCGAAGCCGCTGCGCGAGGGGTCGTTCGCCCCGAGGCCGATGCGGGTGGTCGCCTCCACGAACTTGCTGATGCCGCCCGGTGAGAAGAACAGTTCGGGACTGATCGGTCGTCCGAGGAACATGTCGTCGTTGGAGTAGAGGAAGTGCTCCGACAGCCCCTCGATGCGGTGGAGCTGGCTCTCGACGGCCATGGAGTTGTGCGTCGGCAGGGCGTCGAGGTCGCCGAAGAACTCCTCGCTGCGCACGATGGTGACCTTCGGGTGCTCCGCCAGCCATTCGGGCGCGGGGGAGTCGGTCGCGATGAAGATGCGTCGGATCCACGGGGCGAAGGTGTGCACGCTGCGGAGGGCGTACTTGAGCTCGTTGATCTGGCGGAACCGGGCGTCGGAGTCGTCGCCGTCGCCGACGACGTAGCTCTGCATCCGCTTGGCGCGGGCGCGCTGGAACTCCTCGGAGGAGCCGTCCACCCACGAGAAGACGAGGTCGATGTCGAAGGTGACGTCGCTCGCGAGCGCACCGAACATGTGCTCGAGCGTCCGCCAGGTGCGGCCATAGCGTTCGACGGTCGTCTCGACGGCCTCGGTGCGGGGCATGTACGTCCGCATGAGGACGTTCTCAACGGGAGCGGTGATCTCCTCGTCGCCGAAGCGCCAGAGTTCGAGCTGCAGGGCGGTCTCCATGCCGTAGCGGAGGCGGCCGAGCGGTTCGATGCGCGGTCGGTACAGCCGGAACACCTCGGCCTTGCGGGCGCCGGTGAGCAGGCCGTCGGAGAGGAGGTGCGGATCGCCGGCCGGCTTCACCGTCGACATGCGCGCTTTGAGCGGCACGCTGTAGAAGGGCTCGTCGGCGAACGCCTCTGCGAGTGCGGTCTGCAGGCGCTTGCGCAGGGAGCGGTCGATGACGATGACGGGGCGGTCGTGCTCGCCCCGGATGAGGAGGTATTCGATCTCGGCCGCGTCGAGCACGTCGGCGACGGCGAGCAGGTCCTCCACCATCGACTGCTGTGGGGTCAGGTGACCGTTGATGAGGGTGTAGACGCCCTTGCGCTGCACCACGTCGGGGCGGTCGAAGCGCTGCGATCGGGAGCCACCGGTCACGAGGACGAGCTCAGGGGCGGTGGTGAACGGGAGTTCCGGCGGAATCGTGTCCTTCGCGGTACTGGTGAAGGCCGTCGGTGCCTGAGTGCCGACGGTTGGCCGCTGGTCGTCGAGTTCGTTCGTGATCGTGTCCGCCTCTGGTCTGCTGGGGAGTGGGTTCATCGTTATTGTACGGCCGTCGCCCGGGACCGCTCGCGGCTTGACGGCGACGGGGTCGCAGGCGGCGTCCGGGTACGATTGACCCATGGTGAGCGTGGCGGAATCCTTGGTGCGCCTGCAGGACCTGGCCTCGTCGCCCGTGGTCGCTCGGGTGGCGTCGGCGTTCGCCGAAGCCGGGTACGAACTGGCCCTCGTCGGTGGACCGGTTCGCGATGCGATGCTCGGTCGCACCGTGAGCGACCTCGACTTCACGTCGAACGCCTCGCCCGACCAGATCCTCGCGGTCCTCAAGCCGATGGCGAGCGCCTGGTGGGACGTCGGCCGCGACTTCGGGACGATCGGCGCGAAGGTCACCGTCACCGACGACGGCGGCGTCGAGCACGCCGACACCGTCGAGATCACGACCTATCGGGCCGACGCCTACGACGGCGTGACCCGCAAGCCGGTCGTCGCGTTCGGCGACACCCTCGAAGACGACCTGCGGCGGCGCGACTTCACCGTCAACTCGATGGCGCTCCGCATCCCCGAGATCACCCTCGTCGACCCGTCCGGCGGCGTCGAGGACCTCGTCGCCCACCTGCTGCGGACGCCGAGCTCGCCCGAGGTCTCCTTCGGCGATGACCCGCTGCGCATGCTCCGAGCCGCGCGGTTCGCTTCGCAGCTCGGCTTCCGGCCCACCGACGACGTGATCGAGGCGATGGAGGAGCGTCGCGAGACCATCTCCATCGTGAGTCCCGAGCGCATCCAGGCCGAGCTCGGCAAGCTGCTCGCGACCGACCACCCGCGCGCGGGCCTCGAGCTGCTCGTCGACACCGGCATCGCCGACCTCGTGCTGCCCGAGCTGCCCGCGCTCCGGCTGGAGCCCGACGAGCACCACCACCACAAGGACGTCTACCAGCACTCGCTCACGGTGCTCGAGCAGGCGATCGGCTACGAGCGCTCGCGGCACCCCGGCGAGGCGCCCGACCTCGTTCTGCGTTGGGCCGCGCTGCTCCACGACATCGGCAAGCCGGCGACGAAGAAGACCGGCCCCGGCGCAGCCGTCACCTTCTACCACCACGACCTCGTGGGTGCGAAGCTGGCGAAGAAGCGCCTCACCGCGCTCCGCTACGACGGCGACACCATCAAGAGCGTCGCGCGGCTCGTCGAGCTGCACATGCGGTTCTTCGGGTACTCGGAGGGCGTCTGGGCCGACTCAGCGGTGCGGCGCTACGTCCGCGACGCCGGTCCGCTGCTCGAGCGGCTGCACATGCTCGTCCGCGCCGATGTCACGACCCGCAACCGGCGCAAGGCCGACCGCCTCGGTTTCGCCTACGACGACCTGGAGCAGCGCATCGTCGAGCTCCAGGAGCAGGAGGAGCTCGAGTCCGTCCGGCCCGACCTCGACGGCAACCGCATCCAGGAGGTGCTGGGCATCGCACCCGGTCGCGAGGTCGGCGAGGCGTACCGCTGGCTACTGGAGCTGCGCCTCGACGAGGGCCCGCTCGGCGAGGAGGAGGCCACCCGCCGCCTCCTCGACTGGTGGTCCTCCCGGTGACAGCCCCACCTGCCCGCGAACTGTCACAAACGCACGGTCAGACGGCGTCACACTGACCGTTTCTGACAGCTCGCGGGCGTTCAGACTGAACTGCTAGCCTCCCTGAGGTTCACGGAACGAAGGATTCTCATGCTCAAGCGCCACGCCGCCCTCGCGATCGCGGCTGCCTCCGCCCTGATGCTGAGCGGTTGCGCCGCCGGATCCACGGAGCGCACGACGGTCACGGTGCGTGTCTGGGATGCCGCCGTCGCCGACGCCTATGAGACCTCGTTCGCCGCCTTCGAGCGCGAGAACCCCGACATCCGTGTCCGCGTCGACGTCGTCGAGTGGGCCGACTACTGGACGAAGCTCCGCACCGATGTCGCGGCGGACACCGCTCCCGACGTCTTCTGGTTGAACAACTCCTACCTCGCCGGGTACGCGGACAGCGGCAGCGTCCTCGACGTCGGGCAGACGCTCGGTAAGGACGCCTCGAAGGACTGGGCACCGAGCGTGGTCAGCCAGTTCACCCGGAACGACAAGCTCTGGGCCGTCCCGCAACTGTCCGACGCCGGGATCGCGGTCTACTACAACGCCGACCTCCTCGACGCGGCCGGCGTGAAGCCCGCCGAGCTCGAGGACGCGACCTGGTCGCCCGACGCGACGAAGGACACGTTCCTGCCCCTGGCGAAGAAGCTGACGAAGGACGCGGCCGGGGTCTCGGCCGACCAGCCCGGCTTCAACCCGGCGGCGCCCGCCACCTATGGGACCGGCCTCGGGTACGACCTGCAGGCCGTGCTCCTGCCGTTCATCGGCTCGAACGGCGGGAAGTACCAGGACGGCGACGACTTCGCGTTCAACGACCCGAAGACGAGCGAGTCCGTCAGCTACCTCGTCAACGCGATCAACGGCGCCAAGGTCGCCCCACCGGCCGCTTCCACGAACGCCGACGGTGACTTCTCCCGCGACGCCTTCCTCCAGGGCAAGGTCGCGATGTTCCAGTCGGGGCTCTACAGCCTGAAGGCCGTGCACGACGGTGCCGACTTCCGCTGGGGTGTCGCCGAGCTCCCGGCCGGCCCTGCGGGCAAGGTCAGCGTCACGAACGGGATCGCCGCAGCGGGCAACGCGGCCACGAAGCACCCCGACCAGGTGAAGAAGGTGCTCGCCTGGTTGGGCAGCACCGAGGGCAACGCTCCCGTCGGTTCGTCCGGCTCGGCGGTCCCCGCCGTCACCGCGGCCCAGAAGCAGTACTTCGATTACTGGAAGGGCCAGGACGTCGACGTGCAGCCCTTCTTCGACGTGATCGCCGACGACGCGAAGACCATCGCGCCGCCGACGGGTGCCGGGTACGCGAAGGGACTCGCCGCCTACGACCCGATCTTCAAGGAGATCTTCGCCGGCACGACGCCCGTCGCCGACGGTCTCAAGAAGGCGCAGGAGGCGGCCAACGCCGCCATCAACGACTGAGTCCGGGCGCAGGGCATCGCAGGGCATCGCAGGGCATGATGGACCATCATGCGGATCCTCATCGCGAGTCACCTCGAGCCTGAGTACGTCGAGGCGATCGGCGCATCCCACCCGGATGTCGAGGTGCTGTACGACCCGACGCTCGTCGCGGTCCCGCAGTACGTCGCCGATCACCGTGGGCCGGCACCCGAGCTGTCCGCAGCGGACCAGCAACGGTGGGCGGACATGCTCGCCCGGGCCGACGTCGCGTTCGACTTCGACTGGCAGGACCCGGCGGCACTGCCGGAGCGCGCCCCGAACCTGAGATGGATCCAGGCGACGAGCGCCGGCATCGGTGCGTTCATGCGCCGGACCGGACTCGAACGCAGCGGCATCACCGTCACGACGGCGGGCGGCGTGCATGCCGTCCCACTCGCCGAGTTCGCCCTCACCGGGGCACTCTTCGTCGTGAAGGGCGTTCCCTTCCTCCAGCGCCGGCAGCGGGAGCGCCGGTTCGAGCGGTACACGACAAGGCAGCTGGCCGGGATGCGCGTCACCGTCGTCGGCGTCGGCGGCATGGGGTCGAACGTGGTGCGGACCTTCGACGCCATCGGCGCACGGGTGACCGCGGTGGGTCGGGTCGGCGGCACCTATGAGCTCCCCGACGGCGTCGAGCTGAGCGATGTGGACCGGCTCGACGAGGTGCTGCCGGGCACCGACGTGCTCGTCCTCTGCACGGCGCTCACGCCCGAGACCGAGAACCTCATCAGCGCCGACCGGATCGCCCTCCTGCCCGACGGCGCCGCCATCGTCAACATCTCCCGCGGACAGGTCGTCGACGAGGACGCGCTGATCGCGGCGCTCCGCTCGGGCAAGCTGGGTGGCGCGGCCCTCGACGTCTTCCGCGAGGAGCCGCTGCCCGCGGACTCCCCGCTCTGGGACCTCGACAACGTGCTCATCTCGCCCCACTCGGCGTCCACGGTCGAGAGCGAGAACGCGACACTTACGGCACTGTTCATCCAGAACCTCGCCCGTTACCGCGCAGGCGAACCGCTGCTGAACCGGTTCGAGGCCGAGCGCGGGTACTGACCGACCCCGGCTGTGCGTGCGTCGGGCCCGGGATCTCGCTGGCGTCCGAACCTGGCGAAACGCGCGGTCCTTGCGCTACAGATGTCGCTCGCGCACGTTTCGTGCTCGTAACGAATCTGCACCGGAAGCCTTCTCGGTTTGAGGGATTTGTTCGGAGCGTGCTGTAATCCTCTACAAGCACGTGCGAAGAACCTGCACACAGCCGTGCCGTCTCTCACACACAGAAAAACGAGGTCGACATCAATGTCATCCCCACGTAGTGGATTCCGGAAGAGCGCCGTCGCGCTCGCGGGTCTGTCCATCACCGCCCTCGCCCTCGCCGGCTGCGCCGCCGGTGGCAGCGGCTCCAGCAGCGGTGCCAGCGGCACGATCGTCATCGGCACGACCGACAAGGTCACAACGCTCGACCCGGCCGGATCGTACGACAACGGCTCCTTCGCCGTCATGAACCAGGTCTTCCCCTTCCTCCTGAACACGCCGTACAACAGCCCCGACGTCGAGCCCGACATCGCCGAGTCGGCCGAGTTCACCTCGCCGACCGAGTACACGGTGAAGCTCAAGAAGGGCCTCAAGTGGGCCAACGGCAACGACCTCACCTCCTCCGACGTGAAGTTCAGCTTCGACCGTCAGCTGGCCATCGCCGACGACAACGGCCCGTCGTCGCTCCTCAGCAACCTCGAGAAGACCGACGCGCCCGACGACCTCACCGTCGTCTTCACGCTGAAGACCGAGAACGACCAGACCTTCCCACAGGTGCTCTCGAGCCCCGTCGGCCCGATCGTCGACGAGGACGTCTTCTCCGCCACCGAGGTCACGCCCGACAACGACATCGTCAAGGGCAAGGCCTTCGCCGGACAGTACACGATCGACAGCTACAAGTTCAACGAGCTCATCTCGTACAAGAAGTACGCCGACTACCAGGGCCTCCTCGGCGAGGCGAAGAACGACACCGTCAACGTGAAGTACTACACCGACGAGTCCAACCTGAAGCTCGACGTCAAGCAGGGCAACATCGACGTCGCATCGCGCAGCCTCTCCGCGACCGACATCGAAGACCTGAAGAAGGACAAGAACGTCAAGGTCGTCGACGGCCCCGGTGGTGAGATCCGCTACTTCGTCTTCAACTTCGACACGATGCCCTACGGAGCGACCACTGCTGACGCCGACCCGGCGAAGGCGCTCGCCGTCCGCCAGGCCGCTGCCGACCTGATCGACCGCGCTGCGATCGCCAAGGACGTGTACAAGGACACCTACACGCCGCTCTACTCCTACGTGCCCGCCGGCCTGACCGGTGCCACCGAGTCCCTCAAGGGCCTCTACGGCGACGGCGACGGTGGCCCGGATGCCGCCAAGGCGAAGGAGACGCTCGAGGCAGCCGGTGTGACCGTTCCGGTCGCGCTCAACCTCCAGTACAACGGTGACCACTACGGTTCCGGCTCCGGCGACGAGTATGCGCTCATCAAGGACCAGCTCGAGGCCGACGGCCTGTTCACCGTCAACCTGCAGCAGACCGAGTGGGTGCAGTACTCGAAGGACCGCACGACGGACGTCTACCCGGCGTACCAGCTGGGTTGGTTCCCGGACTACTCCGACGCGGACAACTACCTGACGCCGTTCTTCGCCACGGACAACTTCCTCGCGAACCACTACGACAACCCGGCCGTCAACGACCTCATCAACGAGCAGCGCTCGACGACGGACGCGGACGCACGGACGAAGCTCATCGAGCAGATCCAGGACACGGAGGCGGCCGACCTGTCGACCATCCCGCTGCTCCAGGGCGCTCAGGTGGCGGTCGTCGGCAAGGACATCGAGGGCACCGTCCTCGATGCGTCGTTCAAGTTCCGCTACGCCCCCATCACCAAGGGCTGAGTAGCCTGACCAACTGATATCCGACTATGGTGAGTCGGACGTCGCGATCGGGGTGGCTCCACAGAGCCGCCCCGATCGTCTGTCCGGGCTCTACCGAGTCGGTGATCGAGGAGGATCCACTGCAATGACGGCAGCTGTCGCAACCCCACCCCCCAAGGCGGCCAGACGTTCCGGAGGTGGCGGACTCTGGCGGTACCTCGTCATCCGCTTCCTGCTGATCATCCCGACGGTGTTCATCCTCGTCACCATGGTCTTCTTCCTGATGCGCCTGACCGGTGACCCGATCACCGCGGCGCTCGGCGGTCGCCTCCCAGCCGACCAACTTGCGGAACGCATCAGCGCCGCCGGCTACGACCGGCCGCTCTTCGTCCAGTACTTCGAGTTCCTCGGACAGATCGCCGTCGGCAACTTCGGCACGACGATCTCCGACAACCGCCCGGTCATCGAGGTCCTCCTCACCTACGGCTCCGCGACCCTCGAACTCGCGATCTACGCCCTCATCGTCGCGTTCATCGTCGGCATCCCGCTCGGCATGCTCGCCGCCGCCCGCCGCGACCGCTGGCAGGACGCGGGCCTCCGCGTCTTCGCGATCCTCAGCTACGCCACCCCGGTGTTCTTCGCCGGCCTGCTGCTCAAGCTGGTCTTCTCCGTCTGGCTCGGGATCCTCCCGGTCGCCGGTCGAGCGAGCACCGGCACCGAGCTGACGCTCCAGACCATCTCCAACCCGTCCGGCATCTACCTGATCGACGCGATCCGCCTCGGCGACCCGACGGCGATCAGCGACGTCCTCGCCCACGCGGTGCTCCCGGCGATCGCCCTCGGCCTGTTGACGGCCGGCGTCTTCCTGCGGCTGGTCCGCACCAACGTCATCGGCACGCTCGGTTCCGGCTACGTCGACGCGGCCCGGTCGCGCGGCGTCAGCGAGTTCCGGCTCGTGACGAAGCACGCCTACCGTCCGGCGCTCATCCCGATCATCACGGTCATCGGCCTGCAGATCGCGCTCCTCCTCGCGGGCGCGGTCCTCACCGAGACGACCTTCGAATGGAAGGGCCTCGGCTTCATGCTGAGCGAGTACCTCAAGGCGCGTGACTTCGTCGCCGTCCAGGGGATCGTCGCGCTGCTGGCCGTCATCGTGGCCCTGACCAACTTCATCGTCGACATCATCGCGGCGATCATCGACCCGAGGGTGAGGTACTGAGCATGAGTGCTCCGACAGCCACCACCGCCGTGCAGACCGCGCCAGCGAAGCGTCCGCTGCGCGACCGCCTGCCCGTCGTGAAGCAGTTCCGCCAGTCGGTCGGGCTGCAGCGGGCGATGCTCGTCATCGGTCTCGTCGTCACGGGCGTGTTCGTGCTCATCGCGATCCTCGCGCCGCTCGTCGCGCCCTACCGGTTCAACCAGCTGCGCGGCGACGACGGTTCGTTCGGCACGCAGCAGGCGCCGAACGCGACGAACCTCCTCGGCACGACCGTCGGCGGGTACGACGTCCTGTCCCGGGTGCTCTGGGGCGCCCAGACCGCGCTCTTCGTCATCGTCTCCGCGATCATCCTGTCGATCTTCATCGGCGTCCTGCTCGGGCTCGTCGCCGGGTACTTCGGTGGCTGGCTCGACCGCGTGCTCGTGGTCGTGTGCGACGCGGTCTACGCCTTCCCGTCGCTGCTGCTCGCGATCGTCATGTCGATCGTCATCAGCCGCGGGCAGTCGAGCCTCTGGGGTGGCATCCTCGCCGCCGCGATCTCGATCACCGTGGTGTTCATTCCGCAGTACTTCCGGGTGATCCGCTCCGAGGTCGTGCGTATCAAGAGCGAGGCGTTCGTCGAGTCGGCGAAGGTCATCGGTGCGTCGAGCTCCCGCATCACGTTCCGTCACGTGCTGCGGAACGCGACGCGGACCCTGCCGCTCATCATCACCCTCAACGCCTCCGAGGCCATCCTCACGCTCGCGGGGCTCGGCTTCCTCGGGTTCGGCATCGAGCCGACCGCGGCCGCCGAGTGGGGCTACGACCTCAACCGGTCCGTCTCCGACGTCACGAGCGGGATCTGGTGGACCGCGCTGTTCCCCGGCCTCGCGATCGTGCTCGTCGTGCTCGGCATCACGCTCGTCGGTGAGAGCCTCAACGACCTGTCAGACCCGCGTCTGCGCAGCCGTCGTCGTGTCGGTGCGTCGAGCGGATCGGTCGCTGCGACGTCGAGCATCACGACCACCGGTGGCACGCCCGACAGCCCCGGTGGCGCCGGGATGATGGACGCCGAGTCGCTGGGAGTCGTGAGCGACGCCGCGGCGGACAGCGATCTGGAGAACCGACGAGAGGACGAGCGCTCATGAGCCAGTCGACGCCGACCACCGGTCCACGCGACCTCGGCACCACGGACATCGTCAGCATCCGCGACCTCGGGGTCTCGTTCTCGACCGACGCCGGCGCCGTGAAGGCGATCAACGACATCTCGCTGTCGGTCGCACCGCGCGAGATCGTCGCGATCGTCGGTGAGTCCGGCTCGGGCAAGACGGTCACGGCCAAGACCATCCTCGGTCTGCTCCCGGAGACGGCCACGGCCTCCGGCGCGGTCGTCCTGCGCTCGCGCGACGGTTCGACCGAGCAGGACGTCGTCACGGCGTCGGCGGAGCAGCTGCGGTCCATCCGCGGCAGCGACGCGGCGATGGTGTTCCAGGAGCCGTCCACGGCCCTCAACCCCGTCTACAAGGTGGGGTGGCAGATCGCCGAAGGTCTCCGCGCGCACGGGTCGTACACGAAGGCCGAGGCGCGGGCCAAGGCCATCGACATCCTGCGTCGCGTCGGCATCCCGGAGCCGGAGGAGCGGGTCGACTACTTCCCGCACCAGTTCTCCGGCGGGCAGAAGCAGCGCATCGTCATCGCGATGGCGCTCGTGCTCGACCCCGGACTGATCGTGGCGGACGAGCCGACGACGGCGCTCGACGTCACGGTGCAGGCGGAGATCCTCGACCTCCTGCGTCGGTGCCGGGACGAGTTCGGGACGGCCATCGTCCTCATCACCCACAACATGGGCGTCGTCGCCGACCTCGCCGACCGCGTCGTGGTCATGTACCAGGGCGACATCGTCGAGGAGGCTCCCGTCCAGGAGCTGTTCTCCTCACCGAAGGCCGAGTACACCAAGAAGCTCCTGTCGTCGGTGCCGCACGTCGGCCGCGGCAAGAGCTCCGCGCCGGCCGAGGTCGAGCGCGGCAAGCAGCTGCAGCTCGGTGAGCCGGTGGTGGTCGCGAAGGGGCTCGAGATCGAGTACCCCGGCCGCTTCGGTCGTGCCGGGTTCCGGGCGGTCAAGGGCGTCGACTTCACGATCCACGCGGGCGAGGTCCTCGGCCTGGTGGGGGAGTCGGGGTCCGGCAAGACCACGATCGGCCGCGCCATCGCCGGGCTCACCAAGGTGACCGGCGGCTCGCTGTCGGTGCTCGGTGTGGAGATGAACCGGGTGAAGGAGCGCGAGTTCGCCCCGAAGCGCCGCGAGATCGGGTTCGTGTTCCAAGACCCGGCGACGAGCTTCAACCCACTGCTCACGATCGCCGAGTGCGTGGCGGAACCGCTCATCGTGCACGGTCGCTTCGGCGACGCCCGAGCTGCCCGGCGTCGGGTGGATGAGTTGCTCGAAGCGGTTCAGCTGCCGAAGGCGTTCGGCGACCGGTTCCCGCACGAGCTCTCCGGTGGGCAACGGCAGCGCGCTTCGCTCGCGCGGGCGTTGGCGCTCGAACCGGCACTGCTGGTCGCCGACGAACCGACCTCGGCACTCGACGTGTCGGTGCAGGCTCGCGTACTGGAGCTTTTCGCCGAGCTGCAGCGTGAGTTCGGGTTCGCGTCGCTGTTCATCAGCCACGACCTCGCGGTGGTCGACATCCTCGCCGACCGCATCGTCGTGCTGTATCGCGGCGACATCGTGGAGGAGGGGCCCGGCTCAGCGGTGCTCGGTGCGCCGAGCGACGTCTACACGCGTCGTCTCCTCGCGTCACTCCCCGTGCCAGACCCGGCCGAGCAGGCCGTCCGTCGCGAGGAGCTCAAGCGCCTCCGCGCCTGATCCTTCTTCGGTCCCTGAGCCTGTCGAAGGGCCCGGTCCCTGAGCCTCACCCCCCGATCCCTGAGCCTCACCCCCCCCGGTCCCTGAGCCTCACCCCCCGGTCCCTGAGCCTCACCCCCCGGTCCCTGAGCCTCACCCCCCCCGGTCACTGAGCTTGTCGAAGTGCGCCCTTCGACAAGCTCAGGGACCGGGATGGAGCTCAGGGACCGCGTCGGTTCAGGCCCCGTGCTCAGCCGAGCTTGACGGCGGTGCCGTAGGCGACGACCTCCTGGTAGTTCTGGCCGACCTCGGCCGCGTCGAACCGCATCGCGAGCACCGCGTCGGCTCCGAGGGCGGTGGCGGCCTCGATGAGTCGCTGCTTCGCCTCCTCGCGGCTCTCAGCGAGCTGCTTGGTGAGCCCGGAGAGCTCACCGCCCAGCAGCGCCTTGAAGTTGGCGCCGAGTTGCACGCCCGCGTTGCGTGCACGGACCGTGAGTCCGGTCACCTCGCCCAGCACCTCGGTGACCTGGCGGCCGGGGACATCGTTCATCGTCGAGATCAGCATGCTCGCAGTCTGGCACCGCTGCGCCCACCCCCATAGGGGGGATGTCCCGTCTTCGGGGACTGCTTGGCCGTGCCTGCCGCCCAGCGAGCCCGCCGCCCCCGTTCCGTCCCTGCGCTGCCCGCACGAGACCCGGATTGAACGCGCGATTCCGTCCGGGTCTCGTGTCTCCAGCGAGAGGTCGCGTCGGGCGAGGTCGGCGGGTGACGGCAGACTGGGGTGGTGCACATCGTCCTCCAGCAGCTCGACGGCGCCCGCGTGCGCGTCGTGCACCTCGAGGACCGCCCCACTCCGTCCGGCGAACCAGCTCCGGTCTCCGAGACCACCATGCCGCGGGCCGACCTCGCGGCCTTCGTCCGGCGTCTCGAAGCCGAGCCGAACCCGCCGCGCTGGGTGTGGGACGACACCACGCTCTGGTACCCGGCGCTCCTCGCCGCGGGTGTCCGGATCGCCCGCTGCGTCGACCTCCGGCTCTCCCACAACCTCCTCCGCAACGCCGCCTTCACCGCCGACTCCGCCCTCGCGGCCGCTCCGGCCGGCCCGTGGGACGAGGTCCTCGATCCGCGCGTCGCCCAGCGTGCGGAGGCGGTCGGGACCCTCTTCGACCTCGACCTCCCGGGTGGCGAACGCGATCCCGTCGCCGAGTTCACGCTCCAGCGCGACGCCGTCGACGGCGCGACACCGCAGGGACGCTCGCAGCTCGGACTCCTCCTCGCCGCCGAGTCCGCCGGTGCCCTCATCGCCACGGAGATGACCTTCGCCGGTCTCCCGTGGGACGCCGAGGCCCACGACCGCATCCTCGCGGAAGCCCTCGGCCCCAAGGTGCCGCCCGGTGTCCGTCCGGCGAAGCTGGCCGCGGTCCTCGAGGAGGTCAAGGCCGCCCTCGGGGTGCAGGAGCTCAGCCCCGAGTCACCGGGCGAACTCCTCAAGGCGCTCCAGCGTGCCGGCATCAACGCGACCTCCACCCGGCAGTGGGAGCTGCAGGAGATAGAGCACCCCGTCATCGAGCCACTGCTCCGGTACAAGAAGTTGTCGCGTCTCCTCACCGCGAACGGTTGGACGTGGGTCGAGACCTGGGTGAAGGACGGACGCTTCCGTCCCACCTACGTTCCCGGCGGGGTCGTCACGGGCCGCTGGGCGTCCGACGGTGGCGGTGCCCTCCAGCTTCCGCACCAGGTCCGCGGTGCCGTCCTCGCGGACGAGGGTTGGCGTTTCGTCGTCGCCGACGCCGCGCAGCTCGAACCACGGATCCTCACGGCGATGTCCGGCGACCGCGCGATGGCCGATGCCGGACGCGGCGTCGACCTCTACCAGGGCATGGTCGACGTCGGCGCGGTCGACACCAGACCACACGCGAAGATCGCGATGCTCGGTGCCATGTACGGCGCGACGACCGGGGAGAGCGGGCGCCTCCTGCCCCGGCTCACGAGGGCGTTCCCGCGGGCGATCGAGTTCGTCGAGACGGCGGCCAGGGCAGGAGAACGCGGCGAGCGGGTCAGTACCCGACTCGGTCGGACCTCTCCGCTCCCCGGTGCCGACTGGCGGGAGATCCAGTCGGCCGCCTCGATGGAGGGCGCGAACGCCGCCGCGACACAGCGCGCCCGCATGGAGGCGCGCAGCTGGGGTCGCTTCACCCGCAACTTCGTGGTGCAGGGCACCGCCGCCGAATGGGCGCTGTGCTGGATGGCCGGCCTCCGGACACGGTTGCAGGCGCTCGCCGCAGAGTCGGTCGGTCCGGCGGCCGCGCTCACCGAGTCGGCCCACCTCGTCTTCTTCCTCCACGACGAGATCGTCGTCCACTGCCCCGAGCACCAGACCGAGCGGGTCGTCGCCCTCGTGCGTGAGGCGGCGGCGGAGGCCGGTCGCCTGATCTTCGGCACCGCGCCGGTCGAGTTCCCGGTCACCACCGCCGTCGTCACCTCCTACGCCGACGCCAAGTAGCCCGCGAACTGTCAGTTGATGCGGGTGTGCGCGGCCCGCACTGTTCCGAAGTGACAGTTCGCGAGCCTGCTCAGGGGAGGAGGTCCGCGACGAGATGAACCAGGAGCGCCGTCCGCGGGGCGATCGAGTCCACAAGCGCGTGCTCATCGGCCGCGTGAGCGCCGCCACCGACCGCGCCGAGACCGTCCAGCGTGGGTACCCCGATCCCCGCGGTGAAGTTGCCGTCGGAACCGCCGCCGACATCGATCCCCGTCAGCGGGCCGAGGTCGTGCTCGCCCGCGAGTCGGAGCGCACGGGCGAACACCGGTTCGGTGTGCTCGTGGTCCATGGGTGGTCGGTTCGGTGCACCGTCCACCGTGACCAGCGCCCCGGCCAGGACCGGTGTGAGTGCATGCATCTCGGCATCGACGCGCGACTGTTCGTCGAGACTCGTCGCACGCGAGTCCACGAGGAGGTGCGCGGCGGCCGGAACGGTGTTCGACGTGGTGCCGACTCCGGCGGCGGTGGGGGTGACGGTGGTCCCGAGGGCCGACCGGCCGAACCCGCTGATCCGGAGGATCTGGTGCGCCAACTCGACACCGGCGTTGACGCCCAGCTCCGGCTCGAGCCCGGCATGGGCGGCCCGCCCGGTGATGTCCAGGCGGTACACCGCGACGCCCTTGCGTCCGATCTTCAGCGCACCGCCGTCACCGGAGGCCTCCAGGACGAGCGCGGCCGAACAGCCGGCTGCGTCCGCCTCGATGAGTTCGCGCGAATCGGGGGAGCCGAGCTCCTCATCGCCGGTCACCAGCAGCTCGATCCCGTCGAGTGCGTCGTCGCCGCCGCGGTCGCGGAGCGTCGCCATGGCGTGGATGGCCTGCACGAGCCCGACCTTCATGTCGAAGCACCCGGGACCCCGGATGACCCCGTCCACGATGGAGAACGGCTGGACGGCGAGGGAGCCGAGCGGCCACACCGTGTCGTGATGGGCGAGCAGGAGCACCCGAGGCGCGCCGAACCGCAGTCGGACATGGGTGCAGCCGTTCTCCACGAGTATCTCGGGCGTGCGGCCCAGTCGCTGCTCGACCAGCTCCGCGACGACGGCGGCGCTCGCTGCGACCGCTGCGTGATCCCCCGACGGAGACTCGGTCTCGACGAGGCGTTGCAGGTCGGAGAGCATCTCGGGCAGTCGCAGGGTCGTTTCGTCGAGGACCGTCGTCTCGTTCGCTGGCATGGTCAGGGTCCTTCCGGAGATGGTGTGCGCCCGTTCCCGGGTGCCGGTCGGTCGAGGTCGTCGGTGACGCCCGGCACTGAGCGCTCCGTGTCGCCGATGACGCGGAGGGCGTTCAGGCCCGCGAGCCGGTCCAGGTCGTCGTCGCTCCACCGTCGCTCGCGGAGCGCATCACGCACGCGGGCGTAGGAGGTCACGTCGCCCATACCGACCGGGAAGTCGTCGAAGCCGTCGTAGTCGCCCCCGAGCCCGATGTGCTCGATGCCGGCGACATCACGAGCGTGCTCGATGTGGCGGACGACGTCGTCGATGGTCACCGTCGGCTTCGGCCCGTGCCGACCGCCGCGCCACCAGTCGGCGTACTCGTCGCTCAGGAAGGGCGGGACGAACGCCACCATGACGATGCCGCCGTTGCCGGGGAGTCGTTCGAGGACCGCGTCGGGGACGTTGCGCTCGTGCGAGCAGAGCGCTCGGCAGGACGAGTGGCTGAAGATCACGGGGGCGGTCGTCGCGTCGAGCGCGTCCGTCATCGTGCTGGTCGCGACGTGCGAGAGGTCGACGATCATCCCGATGCGGTTCATCTCGGCGACGATCTCCCTCCCGCGTTCGGTGAGTCCACCGTGTACCGACTCGTCGGTCGCCGAGTCCGCCCAGGGGGTGTTGTCGTTGTGGGTCAGCGTGAGGTACCGGACACCGAGTCGTGCGAGCATCCGCAGGGTCGGGAGCGAGTCGCCGATGCTGTGTCCACCCTCCGCGCCGAGGAGTGAGGCGATGCGTCCGGTCGCCCAGGCGTGCCTGACGTCATCGGCGGTGCGGGCGAGGGACAGGCGGTCGGGGTACTGGGCGGTCAGCCGGTGTACGAAGTCGATCTGCTCGAGGGTGGCCTGGACCGCATCGCCGGGAGCGAGTCCGACCGGGACGTAGACGGACCAGAACTGCCCTCGGACGCCGCCGCGTTCGAGCCGCGCGAGGTCGGTCTGGAAAGCGGATGCGTCGCCGTCGCCGTCCAAGCCGGTGACGGCGTACCCCGAACCCTCCCGGGCAGCCCACGGCAGGTCGTTGTGTCCGTCGATCACGGGGAAACTCCCGGGGACGACCCCCGTCGGCCGCCCCGTGGACACCTTCGACGCGTTCGTCACGAGGCGCGCAGGGTGACCGTGTGCACCGTCACGTCCGCGAGGACCTCGGGGATCGGCTCGACCCCGAGACCTGGACCGGTCGGGATCGCGATGTCGCCGCCGTCGAGGACGAACGGCGCCGTGATGTCCTCGCGGTAGAAGCGGTCGGAGGCGGAGATGTCGCCCGGCAGCGTGAAGCCCGGCATGCCGGCCAGCGCCGCGTTGGCCGCCCTGCCGATGCCGGTTTCGAGCATGCCGCCGCACCAGACCGCGACCCCGTTCGCGCTCGCGATGTCGTGGATGCGTTTCGCCTCCAGGTACCCGCCTACCCGCCCGGGTTTGATGTTGATGATGGCGGCCGCGCCCCACGCGATGGCGTCGGCGGCGCGCGCCGCGGAGACGATGGACTCGTCGAGGCACATGGGGGTGGTCATCAGCGTCGCCAACTGCGCGTGCTGCCGGAGGTCGTCCTCGGCGAGCGGCTGCTCGATCAGGAGGAGGTCGAAGGCGTCGAGGCGCCGGAGCAACGGTGCGTCGAGCAGGGTGTAGGCGGCGTTCGCGTCGACCTGCAGGGGGATGTCGCCGAACCGCTCGCGCACGGCGCGCACGGGTTCGATGTCCCAGCCGGGCTTGATCTTCAGCTTGATGCGCACGTAGCCCTCGTCGAGGTAGCCTCCGACCGCGTCGAGCAGTTGCGCGGTGGACTCGTGGATACCGACGGACACCCCGGAGGGCACCCGGTCGACTGTTGCGCCGAAGAAGTCCGCGAAGGAGCGGCCCGCTGCGCGCAGCTGTGCGTCCAGCACGGCCATCTCGAGGGCGGATTTCGCCATGCGGTGTCCGACGATGTGCCGGAGGACGTGGCCGACCCGCTCCGCGGTGATGTCCGTCCCGGCCGCCTGCGCCGCGAACAGGATCGGGATCAGATAGCCCTCGAGCATCGACCGCGCGCCGTCGAGGTACTCCTCGGAGTACACCGGGTCGTTCAACGCAACGCACTCACCCCACCCGACGGTGCGGACGCCGTCCTCGAGCGCCGTGACCTTGACGAGGAGCGGGGTCCGCTCGGTCTGGGTGCTGAACGACGTGGTGAACGGGCTGACCAGGGGGAGCCGGACGGTGATGAGCTCGACGTCAAGGATGTGCATGGGTGCTCCTCTCCGCGCGGTAGAACCCGCTGCGGTCGAAATCGGTGAGCTGCCAGCCGTCGGCGAGCAGTCCTGTCGTGACCGAGCGCAACGCGTCGCGCCAGGCACGAGCGGTCGTCGCGTCCCGCGCCCGGAGGGCTTCGACGTCCTCCGGGAGGTCGATGCGGATGGCGTCGACGCCGTCTGCGGGTGCTGAGCCGATGATCGGCCCCTGGGGACCGCGGAGCAGCACCGCGACCGCCGGTTGCTCGAGCGGAGCGGCTCGCACGACCGGCGACGCCAGGTCCCACTCGAGCAGCATGCGGTCGCTCGGTTGGCCCAGGTTCAGCTCGTCGAGCATCGGCCCGTAGAAGTCGGGTAGGTACTCGACCGCCCGCCCGCCGAGTTTGCGGAGGTTGAAATACGCGTTGCGGGCGACGAGCGGGTCGAACGTCCACGTCATGGTGGTGACCGATCGCTCGAGGCACCAGGCGCGCTGGTGGAACTTCAGCGCCGCGCCGATCCCGTGTCCCGAGTACGCACGCAGCACACCCGTGATGTGGGAGTGCATCGCGTGGGCGAGCGGCGGGTGGAAGAACCCGACCGACGCGGCGACGAGCGCGTCGTCGACGAACGCTCCTGCGACGTAGTTGCCGGAGTGCACCATGGCGACGAGCATGCTCGGATCGAGCCTCGAGTGCTTCGCCTCCATGCCCCAGACGTCGGCCAGGAGGGCGGCAGCCGCGGCCATCTCGGCGGGCGACGCGAGCAGGCGGACGACGACCCCGCTCTGCTCGGCGTATCGACCCGCCGTCGTCTGCGCGTCGTCGAGGACGGCTGCGGCTGACGGTGCCGCCCGCGGTACCTCCGCGGTCGTCCGGCTGCTCATACCTCGACCTCGTCACGGACCTCACGCGGCAGGAATCGCAGGCCGACGTAGGTGCCGCCGCGGTGCGGTCGCACCTGCGCCCAGCCGGCGCTGCCCGGTGCCCGCATCACCCAGACGCCGGGAAGGGAGGACGGAATCAGCTTGACGACGTTCGCCGGCGTCGGTGCCGGGTCGGCGGTCCGGGTGTCGTCCGTCGAGGAGCCCGCCGAATCGTCGGTCGCATCCACCGCGCTCTCGTCCGCTGGTTCGGTGACGGCGCTCGCCGCCTCGGCCGCCGAGGTGGCGACCTCCGGTTCGCTCTCTGAGGGCACCACCTGGACCCGCTCGGTGACGACCATCTCGAGGTGCTCCTCGGCCTCGCGGATCTCGATGCCGAGGCCGCTGGTCCCGTAGGTGCCGAGCGCGACCTCCGCGGGGACCTCGGCGCGATCGATCGGACTGGCTCCCGCCGGTGCGTGCATCCCGGCGATGGTCGACGCGGCGCTCTCGAAGAGGTCGTGGTAGAGCCCGTCCGGGCGGCCACCAGTCGTGAGGAGACCGATCGCGAGCTGCTGATCGGGGAACACCCGGAGGTAGGCGCGCTGGCCGATCGTGCCGCCGTCGTGGCCGTACACGCGTGCACCGGACCATTCCTCGAGGAACCAGCCGAGTCCCCAACCGGTGAGCGACGGGTAGATGTCGGTCAGGTCGATCTGCTCCTGCTGCATCAGCACGGCGGACTCGCGCGAGAGGATCCGCGTCCCGTCGGCGGTCTCGCCCAGGCGGAGCCCCAACTCGGCGAAGGTGAGCAGGTCGCCGATGCTCGCCACGATGTTGCCGGCCGCCCCCATCGAACGGGTGATCGGCCAGACCGACGCGGGAACCCCGTCTGGGCGGTGTCCGGCGGCCGCAGCGAACCGGGGGACGTCCTCCAGGAGCGTCACGGTGTGCTCGAGACCGAGCGGCTGGATGAGCCGCTCGCGGAGGATCGCGTCGTACTGCCCGTCGCGGAGCACCTCGACGATCCGACCGAGGATGACGAATCCGGAGTTGCAGTAGGAGAAGCCGTCGTCGAGGGCGTGGACTTGGCGGGCGGTCTGCAGCGTCGCGACGTACAGCTCGATGCAGTCGTCGCCGCGCCCCGTGTTCGTGAACAGGTCGCCGTCGATGCCGCTCCGGTGGGAGAGCAGCGACCTGATGGTGACGTTCGCCGCGGTCTCCTCGTCGTCGAGCGCGAAGTCGGGCAGCACGGATCGGACGGTGTCCTCCAGCGAGAGCAGCCCCTCGTCCACGAGCTGCATGATGAGCGTGGTGGTCCAGACCTTGGTGATGGAACCGATCTGGAAGATGGCGTCCACACCGGCCGGTGCGCCCGTCGCGGCGTTCAGGACTCCGGAGGCGACCGTGGTGCGGGAGAGCGGTCGACCGTCGGCCGTCAGTTCGACGATGCCGAACTGCGCGCCGGTGACGCCGTATCGCTCACGCAGCACGTCGAGCTCGGACTGCCAGGCGGCGGTGTCGAGGGCGGCGCGGGCGGGACCGACGGAGCGGGCGGGCACGGGCGGCGTGTAGCGTTCGACCCAGTCGATGACGCGACGGTTGTAGTCCATCCGCTGGCTGAGCGATCCCGTGACGACGAACGCGTGGGTGGCGCCGGGGTACGAGACCAGACGCACGGGCACCTCCTGCGATCGCAGGCCCGAGAACCACTGCTCGGCCTGGTTGAGCGGGCAGCGCTGGTCCTGGGCGCCGTGCAGGATGAGCGTCGGCGTCGTCACGTTCCCGACCGCGCTGATCGGCGATGCGGCGAGGAACTTCTCGGCGTCGTCGACGACCGTGCCGCCGACGGAGATCTTCGCGAGGTAGCCTCCGGCGTCGGACGCCCCGGCCACCGCCGTGAAGTCGCAGACCAGACCGCCCGCGACGGCCGCCGCGAACCGGTCACTGTGAGCGGTGAGGTAGGCGGTGCTGAAACCGCCGTAGCTGTAGCCGGTCACCGCGAGGCGGTCGGCGTCGACGAGACCCTCCGCGATCAGCGCGTCGATCGGTTCATGGAAGTCGGGGCCGTCGGCGCTTCCCCAGCCGCCGATGACGGCGCGCATGAACTCCTCGCCGTAGCCGTCGGAACCGCGCGGGTTCAGCGTGAGGACCCGCCAGCCCGAGGCCGCGAGCACCTGGTGGTACAGGTGGGCGCTGTCCGCGACGCCGGTCCACGAGTTGTGTGGTCCGCCGTGGATGTCGAGGAGGAGTGGCGCGGCACCGTCGGTCTCGGGAGCGGAGAGCAGCCATCCGTGCACGGTGCCGCCGTCGGAGATCTCGAACTCGCGCTGCTCGGCGGCGAGGACCGTGACGTCGGGCAGAGCGTCCGCGGTGAGGGTCGTGAGGACGGACACCTCGCCGGTGTCCAGATCGACGACGGCCACCTCGCCGAAGCTCGACTGCGTCGTCAGGATCACCGAAGCGCGGCGGGCGTCGCGGGCGACGGAGAGGGCGGAGACCACCTCGTCCTCGTTCGCGATCACCGTGCGGAGGCCGTTGCCGTCGGTGCCGATGGCGTACAGGTGGGTCCATCCGCGATCGCGGACGCAGAAGACGATCTCCGCGGCCCCGCCGGCGTGATGGCTGAGTCCGGGACGGCCGCCGGGGTAGCCGGGGCCGCCGAGCATCACGTTCCGGTCCAGGTCCGCCGTGAGGGCGACGTCCGGCTCGTCGTCACCGCCGCCGAGCAGGATGAGCTCCGCGTTCCCGACACGGAGGTCGGCACCTCCGACCGCGACCAGGCCGTCGTCGTCGAGGCGCAGCAGCGGCCCGCCGATGAAGGTGGCCGAGCCGACTGGCGCCGGGGCGACGATCGGGTCGTCGACGACGATCCGGTAGGCACGCGAGACGTTGTCGAGATCGCCGTCCGGTTCGAGGTCGGCGGTGAATGCGAGGCCGGTGCCGTCGGTCGACCAGGCGGGCTCTCCCGCGTTCCAGTCACCGTCGGTCAGGCGTCGTGCGGGCGCGTCTCCGGTCGTGTCGACGACGAACAGGTGCATGCGCTTGTCGCCCAACCAGCCGACGCCGTCCACCTTGTAGCCGAGACGGTCGGTGACGATCGGTGCCTCGGGATCGGCGCCCGCCGTGCGGGTGACCGGTGCGGTGAAGGCGATCCGAGCGCCGTCCGGGCTCCAGGCGGCCGCTCCGGCGCCCATCGGAAGCGTCGAGGCCGAGGTCAGACGGACGGGCTCGCCGCCGTCGAGGTCGAGGCGGTGCAGCTGGGGTGCCCCCTCGACGACTCGGAGGAACGCGAGGGATCCGCCGTCGGGGGAGAAGCGCGGGCTGCTGTCGCCGGGGCCGGCCGTCATCCGCCGGGCTGCGCTGCCGGACCGGACGCTCCAGAGTGACGTCGTGGTCTTGCCGGCGACCACCTCGGAGCGGGTGAACACCACGAGTCCACCGTCCGGCGAGATGGCGGTGTCGGTCGGGGTGACGAGTCGTGCGAGGTCGTCGATGGTGAGTGAGCGGGTCATGCGTTGGTTCCTTCCGAGGTGAACAGCGGGACGCCGAGGCGAGGTACGGCGCCGATGAGTTCGCGGGTGTAGTCGTGTGCGGGGCGCTCGAGGACGTCGAGGACGGGGCCGTGCTCGACGATCCGACCGTCGCGCATCACGGCGACCTCGTCGCAGAGCTGGCGTACGACGGCGAGGTTGTGGCTGATGAAGAGGACGGTCAGGGAGAGCCGCTCGCGGATTTCCGACAGGAGGTTGAGTACGGACCCCTGCACCGACACGTCGAGCGCGGAGGTGATCTCGTCCGCGAGGAGCACGTCGGGTTCCGCAGCGAGTGCCCTGGCGATCGCGACGCGCTGGCGCTGGCCACCGGAGAGACCGCCCGGCAGTGACGACGTCCGGTCGGGATCGAGGTGGACCAACTGCAGGAGTTCGGCGGTCCGTTGCCGGCGTTGTGCCGCCGTGCTGCGGCCCGTCGACGATCCCTGGCGGCGCGAACGACGGTCGGTGACCTCGATGGCCTCCTCGATCGAGGCGCCGATCGTCATCCGTGGGTCGAGACAGGAGTAAGGGTCTTGGAACACCATCTGGATGCGCTGGCGACGGATGGCGTTCTTGCCGCGGGCATGGGCGACATCGACCCCGTCGAGGAGGATCCGGCCATCGCTCGGCTCGTGCAGCCCGACGGCCGCCCGCGCGATGGTCGACTTGCCGGAACCGGACTCGCCGACGAGACCGACCATCGCCCCTGACGCGATGAACAGGTCGACCTCGGACACGGCGTGGACGGCCGACCGGCCTGCTCCGAAACGGACGTCCAGGCCCTGGAACTCGAGACTGCTCATGCGTTCACTCCCTGTGTCTCCGTCGTCCGGGTCCGCGCCGCTTCGGTCTGGAAGTCGGTCCCCTCGGCGATCGTCGCGAACGGTGTGCCCGGCTCGGCGTCGAAGTCCGGCACGGCGTCGAGCAGTGCCCGCGTGTAGGGGTGCTGCGCTTCACCGGCCAGGAGTGCGTCCACGCTCAGGTCCTCGACCATCCGGCCGCGGTACATCACCATCACGCGGGTGCAGAGGCCCGTGACCACGGCGATGTCGTGCGACACGAGCAGCACGGCGGCCCCCGTCTCGCGGTTCACGGCGTGCAGCAGGCTGAGCACCTCGCGCTGCACCGTGACGTCGAGCGCGGTGGTGGGCTCGTCCGCGATGATGAGCGCCGGTTCGCCCATGAGTCCCATGGCGATCATCGCCCGTTGCCGCATACCGCCGGAGAACTCGTGCGGATACTGCTTCGCGCGTCGCTCCGGGTCGGAGATCCGGACGTCGGCGAGGCGCCCGACGGCCCGTTCGGCTGCTGCACGGCGACCGAAGCCCTCGTGCAGGAGGCCGATCTCCGCGACCTGTGGGCCGATGCGCAGGGCCGGGTTGAGGGACGTCGAGGGGTCCTGGAACACCATCGCCAGCCGGGTGCCGAGCTGCTTCGCGAGTGCCCGGGTGGAGGCTCGGCCGGGGACGACGCCGTGGCGGGTGAGTTCGCTGCCGTCGAAGCGCACGCGCCCCGCGGTGACGACGAGCGGATCCTCCAGCAGCGCCGCGACGGCCAGGCACGTGAGCGACTTCCCGGAGCCCGATTCACCGACCAGCCCGACGATCTCCCCGGGAGCGATGTCGAAGTCGACGCCCGCGACGGGATGGGTCCAGCCGGCTCCCGACGGAGCCGCCACATGAAGGTCGCGGACGCTGAGCACGGCGTCGGACGCCGCGTCGAGCGCTGCGGGTTCGGCCTCGACGCGGGCCGAACGCGGGGCGCGCGTGGTCTGGCGTCGGCTGCCCAGCGAATCGATCCCGAACGCACGCGACAGGGTCTCGCCGAGGAGGGTGAAGACGACACCGGCGAAGATGACCGCCGCACCGGGGGCCAGCGCCGTCGCCGGGTTCACATAGATCTTCGCGAGCCCTTCGTTGAGCATGCGGCCCCAGTCCGTTTCCGGCGCCTGTACCCCGAGACCGAGGAAGGACAGCCCGGCGAACGCGATGAGCGACCCGCCGGCGCCGATGCTGGCGTTGACGATGAGCGGTTCCCGGACGTTCGGCAGGATGTGCCGGACGAGGATGCGCCACCGCGGGACGCCGAGGATCCGCGCGGCCGACACGAAGTCGCGACCGGCGATACTCGCGGACATCGTCTGCGCGAGCCGTGCGAAGAACGGGATCATGGCGAACCCGATCGCGAGGACGGCGCCGAGTGACGACGCTCCCACCGAGATCGAGAGCACGATGGCGAGCAGCAGCGACGGGAAGGCGAGGGCGATGCCCGTGCCGCTCACGATGAAGGCGGCTGCCGGTCGCGGGAGGATCGACGGCAGGAAGCCGACGACGATACCGAGCGTGACGCCGATCGCGGTGGCGGCGAGCGCCATGACCACCGACAGCCGGGTCGCGGTCATCACTCTCGCGAACACGTCGCGTCCGGCCGCATCGGTGCCGAACGGGTGCGCGGCACTCGGCTTCGCGGACAGCTGGGTGACGTCCGTCACCATCGACTGCGTGCCCCAGATGACGGGGCCGAGGACGGTCGCGGTGATGAGGATGGCGAGCCCGACGATGGTGGCGATGCCGAGCGGGGATCGAAGCACGCGTGAGACCCGGCTCGGGCCACGTCGGTCGGTGGACTGCACGGTCGCCATGTCAGTTCTCCTTCAGGGCGCTGCGGGGGTCGAGCAGGACGAGGACCACGTCGACGAGCAGCGTGACGAGCAGGACGATGAGTCCGTAGAGGATGATGACGCCCTGGGCGACCGGGTAGTCCTTGTCCCTGATGGAGTTGACGATCGTGAGCCCGAGTCCCGGCCAGGAGAAGATCGTCTCCACGAGGACCGTTCCGGCGATGAGCCCGCCGAGGACGAGTCCGCCGATGGTGAGCGCCGAGGTGAGCAGGTTGGGCAGTGCGTGTCGCAGGTAGACGCGCCAGGCCGGCATGCGTTTCGCCCGAGCCGTCCGGATGTAGTCCTGGTCGAGCACGGTGAGTGCCTCGGCCCGCACGATGCGCGACATGGCCGCGATGCTGCCGATCGAGAGTGCTGCGACGGGGAGCAGGTACGACGCAGGGCCGGTCCGGCCGGCGACCGGCAGGAGATGGAGCTGAACGGCGAACACGTAGATGAGACCGACGCCGATGAGGAACTCCGGCACGACGGCGAAGAATCCGCTCACCGAGGTGTAGCCGAGCTCGAGACCGCGTCGCCGCCCGCCGCGGGTGAGTGCGGCGGCGGCGAGACCGATCGGGATCGCGAACACGAGCATCGTCACGAGGGCGAGCAGTGCGAGTTCGAGGGTGGCCGGGAGGCGCTGGGCGATGATCTGCGAGACGGGGATCTGGAGCGAGAACGACTCACCCAGGTCGCCCGTGAACAGCCCCTGCCAGAAACGCAGGTACTGCTCCCAGAGCGGCAGGTTCAGTCCGAGGGCTTCCCTGCGGGCTTCCACGACAGCGGGCGTGGCGTTGATGCCGAGCGCGTTCCGGATGGGGTCACCGGGGACCAGGCGGATCATGAAGAAGGACACGGTCACCAGCACCACGATCGAGATCGCGAGGCGACCGAGCCTCCGGAGGAGGAACGCGCTCCAGGTGCCGCGCGCGCGGCCCTGGCGGCGTTGACGCGTCGCCGTGAGGGCGCCGCTCCCGGTCGTCGATGCGATCTGCTGTTGCGTCATGATGCCGGCGACCGCTACTTCAGGACCCGGATGCCGGCACCGGGGATGAGCCCACCGGAGGGGTCGATCACGGTCGTGGCGCCGTTAAAGTACATGTTGCTCTTCGTGATCGAGATCGGGATGATGTCGGCCGATTCGAACAGTGCGCGCTCCGCCTGCTCCCAGGTCGCGCAGGACTCGTCGCCGGCGAGCGACGCGGCCGTGGTGGCCAGCTCGGTGTACTCCGGGTTGTCGACCGAGGCGAAGTTGATGCCGTCCGGCGGGATCGCTCCGGACAGGTAGGGCGGGAGGATCGACGGGGTGTTGGTCTGGATGGTGAGACCGAGCACGACGCTCCAGGAGCTCGGGTCGACCGCCGAGAAGGTGTTCGACAGGAGGGCGTTGCGGTCACCACCGACGAGCTTGACGGTGACGCCGAGCTCCTCCCAGAGCCCGGCGAGGTATTCCGCACCGGCGCTCTGCGCATCGATCGAGTTGATGTACACGACGCTGATGGCGAGTGGACTGCCGTCGCGCTCCAGCTTGCCGCCGGCGCCCTTCGTCCAGCCAGCGTCGGCGAGCGTCTTGGCGGCCGCCTTCGCGTCGAAGCCCGGGACCGCGCCGTCGACGCTGTCGTAGGTGCACATGAGTGGTTCGGGAGCGAGGAGCGAGGTCGCCCGCACGCCCTTCTCCGCGGTGTTGATCGTCGTGTACGTGTCGAGGTCGGCGGCTTGGATGAGCGCCTGGCGTACCGCGACATCGGCCGTCGGCAGCCCCTCGTACTGGTTGAACATGATCTCGCCGGACATCGCGGAGTAGGAGCGGGAGTCGAGCGACGCGCCGATCACGCGTTCCTCATCGGCGCCGGTGACGGGAGCGGCGTTCAGCTCGCCGGCGAGGAGCAGGTTCGCGGCGGTGCTCGGGTCGGTGACGATCTTGACGGTCACCGTCTTCGGCACCCCGGCTGCGGCGGTCGTGAGACCGTCAGGGCCCCAGGTGTAGTCGTCGCGACGTTCGAGCGTGATGTGGTCGTTCGGCACGACCTCGGTGATGGTGAACGGACCGGTGCCGACGCTGGCGGCGCTGGCCGCCTTCGGGTCCTCGAGCGCGGCGGGACATGCGAGGGCGGCGGAGCCGATGATCTTCAGGAGGAAGGGCGACGGGCCGGGCGTCGTGACGGTCAGGACGTCACCCTCGGCGGTCGCGACGGTACCGGCCGGGACGGTCGTGCCCATGAGCGGGGAGCCGTTGGCGGGGTCGGCGACCCAGGAGAAGTTGTCGGCGGCGACCTGGGCGGTGAACGGTGTGCCGTCCGAGCAGGTGATGTCGTCCCGCAGCGTGAAGGAGACGCGGTCCGCGCCGTCCTCCCAGCTCGTGGCGAGATACGGCTTGGGGTCGCCCGTCGATGGCTCGACGAAGAGCAGGGAGTCGTAGGCGTAGGCGTTGACGAACTGGGCGGAGACGAGGTTGGTGACGAGCGGGTTCAGGTCGCCGGGGTCCTGCGAGATCATCGTCGTGAACGTGCCGTCCTCGGCGAAGTCCTCGGAGGACGACCCTCCCGGTGCGGCGGCGCTGCAGGAGACGAGGGCGAGCATGCCGACTGCGGCGAGGGCCGCGGTGGCGAGGGCGCGTACGGTCATTCGATCGGCCTTCTGTTCGATGTGTGGGCGGCGGATGACGGTTACGTCACCGGTTGTTCAACCTTGCGCCCTGCCCTCGAACCGATCATCGTGTGATCGGACCAGTATCGACGTCCCGATCGTCGGATCGAACAGTCCGCGATCGCATCAGCCGAGCAGACGGAGCTGCAGCATCAGACCGAATCGGCTGGCGGCATCGTCGAGGTCGATGCCGGCGATCTCGGACAGTCGACCCAGTCGGTAGCGGAACGTGTTCGTGTGCACATGCATCGCCTGGGATGCCGAACGGACGTCCCCGAAATGGTCCAACCAGGAGCGGAGTGTCGCGACGAACTCGGTCCCGTGCTGCGCGTCGTAGGTGCGGAGGGTCGCGAGCGGGCCGGTGGCGACGATCCCGTCGACCGCCAGCGAATCGGAGATCCGCAGCATCAGCCAATCCACCTGCACCTCGTCGGCGGTCGCCACCTGCTCGCCGACGACCGCACGGTTCCGGAGCACACGGAGCGCCCCATCGGCCTCGGACTTCGACTCGGTGAGCGCCGACACACTCGGAACCACGCTCCCCACGCCGGCGAAGAACCGGCTCGGCGCGTCCATCCGCGACACGAACTCCCGCGCGAGCTGCACCATCTCGGACTGCATCCGCTCATCGGCCGCACGCAGCGGGACGACCGCATAGATCACCCCGCCGAGGAGCGCGGCGATGGCCCTCGGGTAGATCGGCTGCAGGTACATGTTCAAGGTGCTCGTCACCCGCTGCAGCTCCGCCTCCGATCTCGCTTCGTCGCCTGCTCCGCGCTCGCCGGGTCCGAGGGCGATGACGCACGCGGCGTCGGCGGCGATGTCGAGCTGTGTCGCCGCCTCCCGCGCGCGGATACCGCCGTCGAGCAGCATGCTGACGAGCCCGAGCCGCAATCGAGCGGAGGCGTCGAACGCCACGCGCGCTCGCAGCATGGTGAGCGCGACGACGCGCGCAGCTTCCACCATGCCCTGGGCCCGCTGAGCTGTGAGCGGCTCCTCGACGACCGCCCAGATCGACCCGAGGACCTCCTCGCCGGCCTTCACCCGCATCGCGACGCGGGGGAGGCTTCCGCTGACGACGGACTTCACGAAGACCGGTGTCGGCGAGGTGTAGATCTGGCGGAACACCCCCTGGGCGCGGTGCATGTCGCCGTAGACGTCGGGCACCTGCAGGCCGAGGATGGTCTGCCGCCGCGGTTCATCCGTGCCGGCCTGGTCGGCGGAGAACGCCAGCACACGTGAGGACAGGTTCTCGATCGTGACGGGTGCCTGCAGGAGAGCGGCGACCGCGTCGGCGAGTTCGAAGAGCTCGGCCGCCGCATCCGTCCCCGAGCCGACGATGCCGCTCTCCGAGCCCTCGGGGCTCAGCGTCGAGTTCAGCATGGTCGCCACCTGGATCCACGAGGCGCCGCGGATCAGCCCGAGGAGCACCATGTCGCTCTCTGCGATGGCCTCGGCGACCTCGCGACTCGTCGGCACCGGTTCACGCACCACGAGCGCGACCGCCCCGTCCGCCGCGAGAGAGCGGATCTGGGCCGCCATCTGATCCGGGCCGGTGAGACCGACGCCGAGCACGATCGTGCCGCTCGTGATCGTCGGCGGGTCGAGCGGGTCGTAGAGGACGACCGCAGACACCTGCGTGCTCGCATCCAGGTGCCCTGCCTCCAGCGAGAGCAGTGTGGAGCCGAGCCGATCGAACAGCCGTCCCAGCGTCGCTGCAGGGGTGACTCGATCCGGCGTGCGCTGCTCGTTCATCTGACCCATTTCTGCTCGATCGAACAGCTCGAACCCCCCAGAGTTGGACTCTTGGACGAATCGGCTCCATTGGTGCACGAAGATACTGGGTGGATGACGATCACTCAAGACTCCGATCCGGTCATCGCAGCTCGGATCGAATCGGTCCTCGAGCCGCTCGGTGTCCGCGGATACGTGCACGCCGTCGACATCGACTCGGGCGTCGAGGTCGGGCTGGACGCCGACACCGACGTCGTCACCGCGAGCGTCTTCAAGCTGCCCGTGCTCGTCGAGCTCGCTCGGCAGTACGAGGCCGGAGCCCTCGACCCACGACAGCGGATCCACGTCGGAGCCGATGAGCGCCGCACCGACGGGCCGACCGGCCTCTCGATCCTCCTCGACGACGTCGAGCTGTCGCTCCGTGACCTCTCCGTCCTGATGATGTCCGTGAGTGACAACCGGGCCAACGACCTCATCGCCGATCTCGTCGGCCTCGACTCGGTGAACGCCACGATGCGGAGCTTCGGGCTCGAGCGGACGGTCGTCCCGGTGGACTGCGACGCACTGTTCCGCATGATGGCCGAGGACCTCGGCGAGTCACTGGGCGAACTGGAGGTTCGCCTTCGGGCCGGGACCCTGACCGCCGCCGACCTCGCGCAGCTGCAGTCCTCACGGGTCTCGAACCCCGAGTCGAACGACCGGACGACGCCCCGGGAGATCACGACGCTGCTGGCGGCCGTCTGGCGCGACGAGGTCATCGGGGCGGCCGCTGCGGCCGAGGTGCGCCGGGTGCTCGGGTTGCAGGCCTGGTCACATCGACTCGTCGCAGGATTCCCCGATTCCCGCGTGAAGGTCAGTGGCAAGACGGGCACGCTCTTCTTCATCCGCAACGAGGCGGGTGTCGTGGAGTACCCGGACGGCGGACGGTACGCGGTGGGGGTGTTCCTCCGGGAGTCGAGCCTCGAACTGCGCCACCCCGATGCCGACCGCGCGATCGGCACGGTGGCCCGCGTCGCCGTCGACGCTCTGCGTTCGAGCCAGGGACTACCGGTATGAGTGCGGTGAAGGTGTACCTGTCGGTCGACATGGAGGGCATTGCAGGGATCGCGACGTTCGACCAGGTGGTCCGCGGCGGGCATGGATACCCGCGTTCCCAGGAGCTCATGACGCTGGAGACGAACGCGGCGATCTCGGGTGCGTTCGACGGGGGTGCCACGGAGGTCGTCGTCAACGACTCGCACGGCACGATGGACAACCTCCTGCACGAACTGCTCGATCCCAGGGCCCGTCTCGTCTTCGGGAGCCCGAAGCTGCAGTGCATGGCCGAGGGGCTCACAGCCGACTGCGACCTCGCGCTCTTCATCGGCTACCACGCGCCCGCCGGCGGGCCGGGAGTCCTCACGCACACCTTCTCCAGTCACTTCACGGGCGTCCGGATCAACGGTCAGGCGGTGTCCGAGGCGGAGGTCAACGCCCTGTACGCGGCGTCGCTCGGTGTTCCGGTCGGTCTCGTGACGGGCGACGATGTCATCTGCGAGGTCGTGCGGGATCGGATCCCCGGTGCTGCGGTCGCCGAGGTGAAAATCGCTCACGGGTACGCCGCGACGAATTCGCTCGCGCCGTCGGTGGCCAGGGAGGTCGTGCGTTCAGCCGCAGAGCGTGCCGTCCGGGGTCACGCCGAGCTGCCGCGGCCGGTGCTGCCGGAGGAGCTGGTACTGGAGGTCGATCTGCCACTCACGGTCGCGGCCGAGATGGCCGTCGGGATCCCGGGTGTCGAGCGCGTCGGTGACCGCACCGTGCGCCGGACCCTGGCAACGACGGATGAGGTCATCGGCATCATCACGGTCTACTACCAGCTCGCGGCAGCGGCCGTCGCCGCGCGGCAAGCACTCATCACTCGCGTCTGAGCCCGCGAACTGTCAGTTGATGCGGGTGTTCGCGGCCCGCACTGTTCCGAAGTGACAGTTCGCGAGCTGGGACGGGCTCAGCCGCCGGTGATCGCCCGGACCGCGTCGCCGATGATGAGATACCACCCGTAGACGGCGAGGGCGAGCCCGATCACCCACCACCATCCCGTCCGCCGGGACAGGCGTCTGCCCTGCCCGGCCACGCCCCGAGGCGGACGGATCAGTGGGAACGCGCCCGGCATCGTGGCCGCGCCGACGGGTTCCAGTCGGCGGTCCCGCCAGCGCTCCCACTGCGTGATGCGCTCGGTCAGGATGTCGACGACCGACATCAGCCACGTCCACACCTCGGGGTCGAGGGTCGAGAGGTCCTTGGGTGAGTAGAGGAAGAGGTGGTCGTCGACGATCTCGACATCGAGCTCGGCGACGGTGTCGATGAACCTCGCCATGATGTCGGGCGTGAAGAGGTAGAGGGCGTCGGTCTCGTACCCGCGCGGGCAGTACAGCTCGAAGTGGCGGTCGAAGTCGCCTTCGAGCGACAGCCGCTGGTCCTTGGCGTAGGTGACGGGCAGACGGGGGTGCAGGAGCGAGTTGTTGCCGACGGCGTCTAAGACGATGTGGGGGAGCGCCACCGGCAGCCGGAGGGCCACGTAGCCCCAGCGGTGCTCCTTGCGGTTCCGTCCCGAACCGATGGTCGTGCGCAGGTTCCCGACAGACAACGGCGACCGGCCGCCCCGCCACAGCAGGTCCCTGACCACGCTCGTCCCGCCCATCGTGAAGATCAGGCCGGGCAACGCCACCGGTATGGCGAACGGACGGTAGCTCAGGCCGTTCGCCCGCGCGAACCGGTCCAGCCGGAACTGGCGGACGCCGCTGCGTCGTCGGACCGTGCGCACCAGCAGGACGAGCATGCCGACGGGTAGCGCGAGGTAGGGCAGGAGGATCAGGGCCGACCAGTCCCAGGGCTCGGCCGGGATCGAGCCGTCTTCGAGCACGAGCCACCAGGCGGAGAGGAAGCCGACCGGCAGCACTGCCAGCACGACGGCGGGCCAGATCGCCGCCATGAGTGGTGGACGGACCTCGCCCGGGAGGCCCCTGCGGTACTCGCGGAGTGCGCGTCGGTCGATCCGTTCGGTGAGTGCTCGCGTGTCCGGCGTCGTGGTTCGAGTCGTCGGTGCGGTCATCGCACGTCGGGTGTTCCGTGGGGTACGGGCACGGGCGTCATCGTCGCGAGCGTCCGACCAGGGCGGTTCGCCGCGACGGTGAGTGCCCGGCCGGCCGCATGGACCAGTGTCTCGAGCGGTCCGCGACGCTTGGTGAGGGCGATGATCCAGCCGAGGAGGAGCGCGCCGGCGACGTGTACGAGCCAGAGCTGCGGGCTCGAGATGAGCCACGCCGTGTCCGCATACGTCCCGGCGATCGCGGCGACCAAGGCGCCCACCGACGCCATGAAGACGTGCGCCGAATAGACGGTGAGCGGAGCGGCCCCGGCGCCGGTCGCCGGCAGGAGCGCGAGTGACCATCCGCGGTTCAGGACGGTGCCGAGCGCCAGGCACAGGCCGATGACGACCGCCGCGATCCCGATCGTGAAGACGAGGTCGAGCGTGGTGCCCGAGTGCGGAGCGCGGGCGACGAGCCACCAGAAGGACTCCGTGGGGCTCGTGCCGTACATCCCTTCGGCGAGGGCGTCCTCGACGGCGGTGATCGTCGTCGGATCGGGCTCGAGGCCGCCGGTCCAGGCGCGCGCGATGCCCTGCACGCCGCCGACGGGACCGAGGAGCAGGGCGGCGAGGCGATCCGCGGCGATGGCGACGACGAGTCCGATCGCCGCGAGCCGGAGTGCGAACCGGCGCAGGGTCCCGTTCGCCCGCGCATCCATGAGCAGCCGGCCGACCGCCATCCCGACGAGGACGTAGACGATCCAGGTGAGTGCCGGGTACACCCCGGTGAGGAGCAGCCCGCGGGCGAACCCACCGCTCGAGACATCGAACCAAGACGCACTGCCGATCTCGGGGGAGTCGACGCCACTGAGCGGCACCCGGAGCGCCTGCGAGCAGATCGGCCAGACCACCGCCCAGACGGCCGCGACGATCAGCAGCGTGCGCGGACGCCATGTGACGGCCGGGATCGCGAGCCAGAAGGTCACGCCGTAGTAGGCGATGATCACGTAGATGCCGCCGGGCAGGACGCCGAGGGTGAGGCCGAGGACGAGCAGGGCGAAGCCGCGTCCGAAGAGGTTGAGGCGCGCGGCGGCGGGAGAACCGGCGGCGAGGTCGCGGCGGCTCGTGAGCACGATCCCGATCCCGGCCAGCACGGCGAACAGGGCCGCGGCCTTGCCCGACAACACTTCCGTGATCGGCGTGTGTCCACCGGTCGCGATGTCGAACGCCCAGACGTGCGTGGCCATCATGCCGATGAGCGCAAGGAAGCGCGCGAGGTCGAGACCGATCAGTCGGTCGGCGCGCTGTCGGCTGGCTGGGGTGCTCATCGGGTCCAGCATCCCACGCGTGGCGGCTCCGCGACAGGCCCGCGGTGGCGGTACGGGCTCCCGTCCGGTACGCTGTGAAGGTTGCCCGGGTGCGTCCGCTCTGTTCTCGCCCGATCGCAACGATGCTTACACCCTCCTGCCACAGAAAGTCTGTGGCCGTTCGAGTCCGAAGGAGGTGGGTTAGTGACGCATCAGTACGAACTCATGGTCATCCTCGACCCCGAGATTGACGAGCGCACGGTTGCACCGAGCCTCGACAAGTTCCTCAACGTCATCCGCAACGATGGTGGAACCATCGACAAGGTCGACATCTGGGGCCGTCGTCGTCTCGCTTACGAGATCAACAAGAAGACCGAAGGCATCTACGCCGTCGTGGACTTCACTGCATCGAGCGCTGCCACGCAGGAGCTCGACCGCCAGTTGAAGCTCTCCGAGGCCGTCATGCGCACCAAGGTGCTGCGTGCCGAAGAGGCCATCGCTCAGGTCGCCACCGAGACGAAGCGCAGCGAAGAGAAGGCCGCCCGCAAGGCTGCCGCCAAGCCCGCTGCTGCTGTCGCCGCGGCTCCCAAGGCAGACGCGGCTCCGGCTGCGGCTGAGACCAAGGAAGCCTAGGGCTCATGGCCGGCGAGACCGTCATCACCGTGGTGGGCAACCTGACCAGCGATCCGGAACTGCGTTTCACGCAGAACGGCCTGGCTGTCGCCAACTTCACCATCGCTTCCACGCCGCGCAACTTCGATCGCGCGACGAACGAATGGAAGGACGGCGAAGCGCTGTTCCTGCGCGCGAGCGTCTGGCGTGAATTCGCCGAGCACGTGGCCGGATCGCTCACCAAGGGAAGCCGCGTCATCGCGACCGGGCGTCTCAAGCAGCGTTCCTACGAGACGAAGGAAGGCGAGAAGCGGACTTCGATGGAACTCGAAGTCGACGAGATCGGCCCTTCGCTCCGGTACGCGACCGCGACCATCAGCCGTGCACCCTCCGGTGGCGGCGGCGGTGGTCAGCAGCGCGGCGGCGGAGCTCCGCAGGTGCAGCAGAACGAGCCCTGGGCTCAGAGCGCACCCGCAGCTTCCGGCGGCAACGGCGGTGCAGATGCCTGGAACACTCCGGGCAGCTACAGCGACGAGACCCCCTTCTAAACAGATTCGATCGGTCCGGTTCTGCCGGCTAGCCGATCACTCCATTCACACGCAAAGGAACAACCATGGCTGGAAAGTCGAGCGGCGACCGCCGCAAGCCTGCCCGCGGTGCTAAGGGCGGCAAGAACGTCGCTCCCGCGAAGGCGATCCGCGTTGGTGTCATCGATTACAAGGATGTCGCCACGCTTCGCAAGTTCATCTCCGAGCGAGGAAAGATCCGCGCTCGTCGTATCACCGGTGTCAACGTCCAGGAGCAGCGACTCATCGCACGTGCGGTCAAGAACGCACGCGAGATGGCGCTCCTGCCCTACGCCGGCTCTGGCCGCTAGGAGGCGCCGCACATGTCGAAAGTGATTCTGACGCACGAGGTCTCCGGCCTCGGCTCCGCTGGTGACGTCGTCGACGTCAAGAACGGCTACGCTCGCAACTTCCTCGTGCCCCAGGGTTTCGCAACCCCGTGGACCCGCGGTGGCGAGAAGCAGGTCGAGCAGATCAAGTCGGCCCGCGCTGCGCGCGAGCACGCCACGATCGAAGAGGCCCAGGACCTGAAGGCTCGCCTCCAGGCCACCAAGGTCAAGCTCACGGTCAAGACGGGTGGCGAAGGCCGTCTGTTCGGTTCCGTGAAGCCTGCCGACATCGCGAAGGCCGTGGCGGAAGCCGGGCTGGGCGAGGTCGACAAGCGCAAGATCGAGATCCACACCCCGATCAAGTACGTCGGCGAGCACGAGGCCACCATCAGCCTCCGCGACGAGATCGTCGCCACGATCACCCTTCAGGTGGTCGCGGCCAAGTAGTACCCGCCGTGCGGTGTCGGGCCTTCGGGTCCGGAGCCTCATGCACGTCGTGATGAGCGCGATGGCGGTGGACCGAGAGGTCTGCCGCCATCGCGTTTTTCTGTGCCCAGAAGAGGGGCGACGGGCCGCCCCGACGGCTGTGTGCTACACCCGTTTCGCCCTCTGCGTCAAGCAAGTTGTACACAGGTGACCCCCGTTCTCCCCAACGTTCGACACAGGATCGAAAGAACTTTCCACACACAGCCTGTGGAATCGGAATCACCTGGTCAGGAGCGTATTGGGCGCCAGAAAAACTTCTCTCTCCACAGGGTTTCCCACAGCTTGTGCACACGACACGCGGCGTTTCCCCCGATCTCTCCACAGAGTTATCCACAGGCAGAGTTGGTTGTGGAGACGAGTGGCCCTATCGTGAGTCATCGGCGTCTCGGAACAGCCGGACGAGCAGGCTGAGCAGCCCTCGTCCGTAGCCCTCGAGCGCCCCGCAGGGCCCGTGCGTGTCGCATGCTCCTGCTACACCTGAGCCGTCACCACCCGCACCACCCGAGTCCACATCGAGAAGGGATGTCCACTTGTCGATCGCTCACCTCAACCGCTCCGAAGGCGGCGGATCGTACGACGAGCCGCGCGGCAATGAGCGGGTCCCTCCGCACGACCTCCTCGCGGAGCAGAGTGCACTCGGCGGCATGCTGCTGTCCAAGGACGCGGTCGCCGACGTGGTCGAGACGCTCCGTGGCGTGGACTTCTACATCCCCAAGCATGAGGTCATCTACGACGCCCTCCTGACGCTGTACTCGCACGGTGAGCCCACCGACGTCATCACCGTCACCGACGAGCTCGTCAAGACGGGCGAGCTGTCCCGCGCCGGTGGAGCTGACTACCTCCACACGCTGACGAGCCTCGTGCCGACCGCGGCGAACGCCGGCTACTACGCCCGCATCGTCGCGGAGCGCGCGCTGCTGCGTCGTCTCGTCGAGGCTGGCACCCGCATCGTGCAGATGGGCTATGCGGCCGAGGGTGAGGCCGTGGAGCTCGTCAACTCTGCCCAGGCCGAGATCTACGCCGTCTCCGGTAACCAGGAGGTCGAGGACTACGTCCCGCTGACCGACGCGGTGAGTGCCGCGATCGACGAGATCGAGGCCGCCAAGCACACCGATGGTTCCATGACCGGCGTGCCGACGGGCTTCCGCGAGCTCGACGAACTGACGAACGGTCTGCACCCGGGTCAGCTCATCATCGTCGCCGCCCGACCCGCTATCGGTAAATCCACGCTCGCGCTCGACTTCGCCCGTGCAGCCTCGGTTCACTACAACCAGCCGTCGATCTTCTTCTCGCTCGAGATGGGGCGCAGCGAGATCGCGATGCGTCTCATGAGCGCTGAGGCGTCCGTGCCGCTGCAGCTCATGCGTAAGGGAACGGTCGACTCGCAGGACTGGACGAAGATCGCGCAGGTGCGTGGCCGCATCAACGACGCACCGCTCTACATCGACGACAGCCCGAACATGACGCTCGTCGAGATCCGCGCGAAGTGCCGTCGACTCAAGCAGCGCGTGGGTCTGAAGATGGTCGTCATCGACTACCTGCAGCTGCTCACGTCCGGTAAACGTGTCGAGAGCCGTCAGCAGGAGGTCTCGGAGTTCTCCCGTGCGCTGAAGCTCATGGCGAAGGAGCTCCAGGTCCCCGTCATCGCGCTGTCGCAGCTGAACCGTGGTGCTGAGCAGCGGGCCGACAAGATGCCGGCACTGTCCGACCTCCGTGAGTCGGGCTCGATCGAGCAGGACGCCGACATGGTGGTGCTCCTGCACCGTGAGTCCGCCTACGAGAAGGACAGCCCGCGAGCCGGCGAGGCCGACCTCATCATCGCCAAGCACCGTAACGGCCCGACCCGCACGATCACCGTGGGCTTCCACGGGCACTTCTCGCGCTTCGCCGACATGGCGCCGGGGATGTAGTGTGAACGCTCAACGCAAAGTGTCGCTTCGCAACCTAAAGCGTCGCTTTCTGTTCGGAGCGACACTTTAGGCTGCGAGAACGCTCCGGTGGCGGCTTGGTGGCGGTGAGACCCTCCGAGGTGCAGTGCAGCCATCTGAGCGTTGCTGAAGGGTGGCTACTGGCTGCTGCGGGCCGTCTCCGATGCGTTCGAGGTGAACCGGTGAGTCCCAGATCCTACTTCTGTCGAGATTTCTCCGAACACGATGTCCGCCCGGACGCCGGGGGGTACTTCGACGGTGAGGGAGACCGCTCCGGTGTCGTCACGAGCCCAGGCCGACGACGCACGGCCGAACGGGGTGTCGATCGTGACCGCGGCGGAGGTCAGGCCCCCGCCGATGATGGGGGCGATGCGGAGGCGGGCGTATCCAGGAGCTGCGGGCGCGAGGCCGGCTATGCGCTCCTGCAGGAATGCGGCGACGGCACCGAATGCGTAGTGGTTGTGTGATGCTTCGGGTTCGCCCTCCTTGTAGCCGGTCCAGGTCTCCCAGGTGGTCGTTGCTCCGCGTTCGACGGCCTGCAGCCAGGATGGGGCGCTGGTCTGGAGCAGGATGCTCAGAGCGACGTCGGGGTGGCCGGTGTTGACGAGTGTGTCGAGGAGCATCGGTGTGCTCAGGAATCCGGTGGCCAGGTGGTTCCCTGCCTGCTGGACGAGTCCGACGAGGCGGGTAGCCGCTCGGTCGCGGTGCTGTGGTTCCAGGAGGTCGAACGCGAGGGCGCGGACGTAGTCGTCCTGCCGGTCGTCACCGATGCGCCCTCCGCCGTCGGCCACGAAGGCGGCCCGCCAGGCGGAGCTGGCGTTCTCGGCCAGGGTGGCGTAGCGATGGGAATCCGCGTCTTCGCCCAGGACGTCGGCGATCCGGGACAGGAGTCGTGCGGAGTGGGCGAGGTAGGCCGTTGCGACGCTGGTGCGTCGTCCGAGGAAGTTCCCGGGCATCTCCGACGCGAGAGATTCTCCGGGTCGGAGCCACTCTCCCCAGTGATAGCCGGTGTCGACGACGTACCGCTCGAGTTGTCCGACGCCGCGCCGCAACCTGCGCCTGATGCCTCGTTTGCGCGCGGCGCGCGTCGCCAGCTGGTCCACCCACGCCTTCGAGCTGGCGTACTGGTCGCGAAGTGCCGCGGTGTCGCCGTAGTACTGGTACAGCGTCCACGGGAGCATGACAGCGACATCGCCCCATCCTGCCGAGGTGCGGGTGAAGCCCAAGGGGTTGCGGCTGATCCCTGGTGCTGCCTCCGAGGGGATGAACGGAGGGATCGTTCCGTCTGAGTGCTGCTCTGCCGCGAGGTTGCGGAGGTAGCGGCGAAGGTAGGCGCCGGCGTCGACGAGTTGCACGGCGGTGGTCCCGAACACTTGGATGTCTCCCGTCCAGCCGCTGCGTTCTCGGGTCGGGCAGTCGGTCGGGGTGTCGGTGAAGTTCGAGCGCAGTGACCACACGACGTTTTTCCACAGCTGGTTCAGCCGGTCATCCGAACTGTGGAACTCGCTGACCGCAGGGAGTGGCGTCGAGAGGACGATGGCCTCGACGTCGTCCGCGGAGATCGGGTCGGCGAGCCCCTCGATGCTCAGGTAGCGGAAGCCTTTGATCGTGGCGCCGGGGGTGTAGACGACGGGTTCGGCTGCCAGGATCGCCTCATCGCGCTGGAACCAATCCTTCTCGGACGGGCCGCCCCCGAGGTAGCCGGTCGCGATCTCCCCGCTCGAGGCCAGCACCTCGCTGTACAGCAGCCGCACCGTGGCGCCCTCGGGGCCTGACAGGCGGACGCGTGCGACGCCGGAGAGGTTCTGGCCGAAGTCGATCAGCTGCTTGCCCGATGGGGTCCGTGACACTGTCCCGGGGCGTTGGTCGATCTGCTCGACCCGTGCGACGGATTCCGCGATCATCCGGCGCCGCTCAGGGACGACCACCGCTGAGACGGAGCCTTCCGCGGGACCCTGCAGCCACGGCAATTCCGGGAGGCGAAGGTCGACCCGCTCACCGTCCTTCGGGTCCGCGACCCGCACCCGCCCGTGGCTGGCAGTCCAACCTGCGTCACTCGTCGCCTGGACCGTAGTGCCGTCGGCGAGTTCCAGTTCCAGCTGCAGGAGCGCGGCGAGTTGGTCGCCGTAGCGGTTGGGGAGGGAGAAGGCGCCGAGGCGTCCGCGGAATCGTCCTTCGGAGACGATGATGCCGATGGTGTTGGTGCCGGCCCGCAGCGCGTGGACGGTGTCGTACACCTGGTACTCCGTGTACTCGTGGAACGGTGTCCACCGCGGCACCAGGGCGGTACCGGTGATGTCGTGCTCGTTGATGAAGAGCCGGTACCAACCAAGCGCGCTCGCGTACGCACGCGCTCGGACGACGTCCCCTGGAAGCTCGATCGTCGTCGAGAGGTAGATGCTGCGGGGGTCGTTCTTTTTGGTGAGCGGGTGGCTGATCCAGTCGGCCTGCCAGTCGCTCGGACTCAGAAGCCCGGTCTCGAACGACGCGGCAGCCCACTCACTGACGGCGCCTTCGGCTCCGTGCACCCGCACCCGCCAGTGGTACTCGGTGCGGGACCGGAGCGCGACGCCGGCATAGAAGACGCCGTAGGGGGTCGTGCTCCTCACCCGGCCGCTCGTCCAGAGGACGTCGTGAAGGGCGAACGACGAGTCGGTGGAGACTTCGATCTCGTATCCAAGCTGTGAAGGTGCGTCGTTCGGGAGCTTCCAGGCGAATTCCGGGGTGGCTGAGTCGATGCCGAACGGCGCGGGGCGTCGATCGACGGTGAGCGAGTGCGGGGTCATGGTGGAGTCCTCTTGACAGGGTTAGTGGAAGGCGATCGGCGCGGAGCGTTCTGCTGGTTCAGTCGCACCGGCCTCTGACTCGAACTCGTCGTGTCGGTCGCGGGTGCGGAACACGATCCAGGCCCAGCCGACTCCGATGGCGGAGCCGACGGTCAGGATGCCGAACAGGAGTGACGGCCCGCCGATGAGGAGGGTCGGGGTGACGCTCGCGAGGGCGGCTGCCGTGAAGCGCTGGATGGCGATGATGCTGCCCTGCGCCGTCGTGCGCAGGAGCGTGGGGAACTGTTCCTGTGCCCACACTCGTTGGATGCCTTCGAATGCGAAGGCCGAACCGACGCCCATGAGCAGCAGGCTGACGAGGTAGACGGGGACGCTTGCGCCGAAGAGTGCGACGACCAGCGGAGAGAGCACGAATGCGATGCCTCCCGCCTGGAAGTAGCGGAACCGGACGGGCTTGTCGGCGATCTTCATGAACCAGAGGTACCCGATGATGCTCACCGGTAGCAGCGGAAGGGTGACCAGTGATGCCTGGCTGATCGAGACGTCCCCGAAGTTCACGAGGATGTAGGTGCCGTAACTGCCGATCGTGCTCGCGATGAGGTTGGTCAGCGAGGCGAACATGACCAGAGCGAGGAAGACCGTGCCGTAAGGGCCACGGAACAGGATGCGAATGCCGGCGCGCTCCGCGCGGACCGTCTTCACGCCGGCCCGTCGTTCGGCCCGGGCTGCGAGCCACGTTGCCGACTCGGGGATCGTCAGCCGTCCGAGGAGGATCAGGGCGCCGACCACGGCGATGTGCCCGAACAGGATCATCGGTGCCACTGCGCCCAGATCGCCGACGAGGGTGCTGATGACGATGTTCGCGATGATGCCTGCCATCCACAGGAGGTTGGTGAACCCGATGAGGCGGCCCCGGTTGTGCTCGGTCGCCGCCTCGGAGATGGTCGACAGTGAGACCGGTAGGTCGGCACCGCTTGCGAATCCGAGCATGATCGCCCCGATGAGGATGACGGGGAACGAGGATGCGAACACCAGCACGACAGCGCCGATGATGAGCGCGATCATCGTCGCGGTGAACACTGGACGACGACCGAAGCGATCGCCGAGCCGGCCGCCGACGAGCGCGCCGATGGCCATGGAAGCGGTGAGTGCTCCGCCGGCCATGCCGATCTGGATCTCGTTCAGCCCGAGGATCTGCTGGAAGACGACGATCGCGGTGGCGAAGCCGGTGATGGCGGCAGCGTCGACGTACGAGGCCATGCCGGAAACAACGGCGACCCACCACGGGCGGGGGGCTGGTTTTGATGTGAGTGACACGGGACTTCTCCTTTGAAGTGCACGAGCGCGGGAATCGTCGGGGGACGAAATGAAACGAATCAACGCGCCAACAGTGCCACCAAGTATGTTCCTGAGTCAAATAGTTCTACAGGATTCTCTCGCGGAGCGCTCTATGCTGGGGAGCCCGAGTCGTAGAAAGAGTCCCGTCCGATGCCGAGAAGCAAGAACACGCTCCCGCTGGACGCCCTCGCGGCCGAGGACGTTGCTCCACTCGTTGGAGGCGATGCGCCGAGCTTCCAATCGGCGTTCCAGGCCATCGTTGCGTGGGGGACGTCGCGGTCGTACCGCGAGCAAGTCATGCGCGACAGCGGGTTCCCATTTCCGAAGGATCTGCCAGCGTTCCTGGTGATCAACCAGCTCATCTATCGCGGATTGGCGACGCCCACCGCACTTGCCGACGCGGTCGACACGACGCGGTCGAACATGAGCCGGGTCATCGCTCGTCTGGAGAGCGCTGGCCTGGTGTTCCGCGCGCACGACCCGCGAGACGCGCGCGGTGCTGTCATCGGGCTGACTGCCTCGGGCCGAGCGCTCGGCTCCCGCGTGTTGGACGCCATGCAGGATGTCAGTGTGCTGACCGGGTGGAGCGCAGAGGAGATCGAGACGCTCGAGCGGTTGACGATCAAGCTCGCGAGCACGCTTGATGCGTTTCCGAATCATCCGCTCACGGTTACCGCGGGCGTTCCGTTTGCCTCTGTGCAGCGATGGCCGGCTGTGGTTGAACAGGGCCGCTGACATCGCTCCCGTTGGCGAGGGCACAGCCGGAGGCTGATGAATGCCACGAGTGAGGCACGATCCGGACCCAAATGCCCCATGAGCAGATCCGTTCCCGGGATTCACCGTGGAGATCCCTTCGGCTCTCCGATCGCGCCAACACGAGCGCTGTCACGCGTCCGTGCAGGGGCAAGTATTCGGTTTCTACGGCGCCGATAACGCAGCCGGTGTCGTCGAGCTGGTCGGTGCTTGCCGGGAGCACAAGGCAGCGGGAGAGTTCGAGGACGCCCGCCCCTAGTTCGACGAAAGTTTGGGGCTGATGGCATCGAGCCGACGTGCTTTACGGACGAGAGGCAGCGCCACCAGATGACCCCAAGTCGGCCTCAAACCCCGGAATCACGCAGGCGTGTTCGGGGCGACACTTTGCGCTGGAAACGGCGGCGACACTTTACGTTGGAAACCCGCTCGTTCACTGGCCCCGCGGCGACACTTTACGTCCGCGTTCACATGTAGTGTGAACGCTCGTCGTAAAGTGTCGCTTTGCAGTCTAAATTGTCGCTTTCTGTTCGGAGCGACGTTTTAGATTGCAAAACGTCCTCGCGGCGATGTCTTGTGGCAGTCGCGGCTGCATCCGAGCGGCTTGAGCGGTCCAGCCGCCGAAGCTAGCAAGTGAGCGCCCCGGCGGCGAGGCCGGTGCCTCGGATTGCCGGAGTGTGTGGGTGGCGTTCAGGCCGCGGTGTCAGTAGGTCTCGTTGGTCCAGAAGACATACTGGCGGCCGCCGGTGAATCCGTAGTCGACACCGATCGACCCAAGCCATGCTCCGGCGATGACGCAGAGTTCACCCACAATCACTGCGATTTCGTCCGTACGCATTGGTTCGTCGACGGCGCGCAGGAGCTGATAGGTCGAAGCCCACTCGTCCCAACTGTTTCGAGGTAGGTCTGCCACCCTTCAGGCACCGGATCAGGCCGATTCGGTCTTCCCTGGTCGTCGCTTCCGAGTTCGGCAGCAAGGTACGCCATGACACGGAACATGTCGTTCGCGGCGCTCATCGTTTGACGGAGCGCTGCATCGATGTCCTCACGCCAACTGCGACGCGCGGCGTTCAGCTCGTCTCTGAGATGTTTGATGGCGCTCTCAAGATGCATCGCGTGTCTGAAGGGTGACGGTGCGTGTCGCGTGGTGTGTGCCTCAATGCGGTAGTCGTCGACATGGGCGGCAACGTAGTGCCGCCAGCCCTGATCGGTCTCGTTGACGTCGACGAGATCCACAGTCGCGTTGGCGTCTTCGTGTCTGACGTGCAGGAGTGCGTGTCCGGCCTCGTGGAGAGCCAGGTGTGCTGCGACGGCGAGTGCGAAAGTTC
Organism: Plantibacter auratus; assembly: GCF_050587365.1. Classification (NCBI taxonomy): domain Bacteria; kingdom Bacillati; phylum Actinomycetota; class Actinomycetes; order Micrococcales; family Microbacteriaceae; genus Plantibacter; species Plantibacter auratus. Next base: position 1,104,180 of record NZ_JBOBFV010000002.1, read on the forward strand.
CGTCAGCATGGGCGATGGTGCGAGCGCCGACCCGACCTGCTCCTCGATCAGTGGTGTAGGAGTCACCGTCCGTGCGCTGCTCGATTTCATTCACACTCTTGATGACATCGCCGGTCACCGTCAGCCGCCACAGCGATGGGTCTGGCATCAGCGTCATAATTTCTTTCAGGAGCACCACTGCTAACTGATGCTCGTTGAAGAGGAACCTCAGCGCGCCTGCGACGATCTCGTCGTCGAGGTGGGCTGTTGAGAGTGCAAACTGTAGCGGCGGTTGTGGCTCGGTCACGTGAGCACGCTACCGCGGCAGGTCGAGGCTTGCCATCACACCCCGCGCAATATCCGCAACGCCCATCGGTGGGCGCTATGGTCTCGGTTCCGTCGCGTAGCCGGCCGACGTTCTGAATGCCAGACGCTTGTCGCAAGCGGGCGGACAAAGTGAACGCGGCAGAGGAACCCATTGCCTCTTGGCCCGAGCGCGCGATGAGAACCTGCGCTAGTCGCGCCCCGAGTCCAACCATTCCTGAACCGTTGCTGGGGGCACCCCGACCGCGACCGCGATGTCTTCCGAGCGGACGCCGTTTCGATGGGCTAGACGGGCGAGCTTGCTTCGCTGGCGCACCCACACTTGGGCCTGCTCTTCCTCGGCGAGGACCACCTGGTTGGCGTTGACCACGCTCCTGATGAAGGCATCGTGCAGTTCGGACATAGAGCTCATCCCTTTCACTCGTTGCTTGCCTGCGCAGGGCATGACAAACTGGCGGCAGGGATGAGCCTGGGTTATGTCGTAGAGCAACGTGACCTGTCGATTGGTGGGCATCTGTCGAGGATGCCCCGTCGAACCGAATGAACGCGGAAGCTTCCGCGGGATTCGGCGCGCCGTCAATCGACACCGTGCGTCGATGCTACCGCGGCTCCGACTGCCGGGCAATCAGCCCAGGCTGACGGGTCGTCTCGATGGCGAGACCAGAACTGTTTTCACGCCGTCTTGCGAGCCAGCGCGCCTCCGGCGCCCTTCCATAGGGCGACCAGGTCTTCGTCGGGGAAGCGCAGCCATTGGAGCTGCAGCCCGTCGAGGACCGCGAGCACTGCGAGCGCGAAGGCCCGTGGTTGCGGGTGCCATGAACCGGACAGGTCCGCGAGCAGGTCGCGTGCAGTTCGAGTGCGCTCAGCAAAGTAGTCATGTGCCGGGTGCTGCGGATCAAGCGCCTCGGCGCCGAGGATCGTGTAGAGCCGCAGGAGCTCAGGTTGCCCCGCATTTCGTATCACCAGGTTGTCGAGCACTTTCCACGCGCTGTCCTCATCGAAGGTCCGGGGGTCTCGTCCCTCGACGGGTGTGGTGATCGCGAAGGCGTCGAGGTCGTCCCGATGGAGGAGGACGGCGATCAGTAGCTCCTCGCGCGACGAGAAGTGATGCTCGATACCTGCTCGAGTCATCCCGCAGTCCTCGGCCAGCTTGGAAAGAGTGAACGTGTTGTATCCGCCCTCTGCGATCTGACGGGTTGCCGCGTCGATGATCAGCGCTCGTCGCTCACTGGGCGCAAGGCGCGTTCTCCGCTGCTGCTCGGTCATGGACTCAAGCGTCGCATATCCGTCCTTGTGAAATTTGTTGCGGCTCCCTACAATTCCCTTACCTGCATCGGTGCAGGTAAGGGATGAAAGGTTTTGTGATGTCGACGAAGACGACGGAGTTCTCGCGCAGTCTCGAACGCGTCAAGAGCGGTGCCGAGCTTGCTACCGAAGTGGACGCGCTGCTCGCGTTGCTGACGGACGAGGAGAAGCTGTGGCTGCTTGACGGGGATGATGAGTTCTGGCCCGGCATGGGCGAGATGAGCGCTGGTTACAACATGCGGCCGATCATCATGGGACGCGTGGATCGACTCGGGATCCCTGGGTTGCGGTTCAGCGACGGGCCGCGGGGCGTCGTCATGGGCAACTCCACAGCATTCCCGGTCGCGATGGCGCGCGGCGCCACCTGGGATGTCGACCTGGAGGAACGCATCGGAACGGCGATCGGCGCCGAGATGCGGGCACAGGGAGCGAACTTCTTCGGAGGCGTCTGCATCAACCTCCCTCGGCACCCTGCCTGGGGGCGGGCCCAGGAGACGTACGGCGAGGACAGTCTGCTGCTCGGGGAGTTCGGGGTGGCGCTGACCCGCGGTGTCCGTCGGCACGCCATGGCTGTTGCGAAGCACTACGCGCTGAACTCGATGGAGAACGCCCGGTTCACGATCGACGTCACGGCCGATGATGCCACCTTGCACGAGGTGTATCTGCCGCACTTCCGCCGCGTCGTCGAGGCAGGTGTCGACGGCATCATGACCGCATACAACAGCGTTAACGGCGAGTGGGCAGGCGAGAACGAACGACTCATGGAGGGCATTCTCCGCGAAGAGTGGGGATTCGCCGGCGTCACCGTCTCCGACTTCATCTTCGGCCTGCGCGACGCGGCCAAGTCCCTCCGAGCCGGTCTCGACGTTGAAGAGCCGTTCCGACAGCAGCGGGCCGGGCAACTGCCTGCCGACCTCGAAGCGGGTCGAGTGGTGTGGTCCGACGTCGATCGGGCGGCACGTCGGATCCTCGCGACGCAGCTCGCATTCTTCGCTCGGCCGCTCGATGCGGAGCCAGGCCTCGAGGTCGTCTTTTCGCCCGAGCACCGTGCACTGTCGCGGGAGGCCGCCGCGACGGCGATCGTGCTCCTCAAGAACGACGACGTCAACGGTGCACCGCTCCTCCCGCTGAACCGTGAGGGGCTGGATCGGGTTGCGGTCATCGGGCGTCTCGCCGACCTGCCGAACACGGGCGACGGCGGTTCCTCGAATGTCCGCTCACCCGAGGTCATCACGCCGTTGCGCGGTCTGCAGGCCGCGCTGCCGGACGCTACGGTGACGTTCGCCGGCGAAGACGACCCACAAGCAGCCGCTATCGCGGCAGCAGGAGCCGATGTGGCGATCGTTGTCGTTGGATACACCGCGGCCGACGAAGGTGAATACATGGGCGATCTCACATCACAGCCCGAGCTGTTGAACCTGTTTCCACCAGCTCCCGAGGGCGTGGACCTCGCCGCACTCATGGCCGGCGCCGGCGACTCGCAGCACACTATGGGAACAGCGCTCGGCGGTGACCGGCGCTCCCTCCGCGTCCGCCCAGTCGATGCCGAGATCATCCGAGCGACCGCGGCCGCGAATCCGCGGACCGTCGTCGTCATCGTCACCGCCGGTGCGGTGATCACGGAAGAATGGCGCGACGCTGTCCCCGCCGTGCTCGTCGGCTGGTACAGCGGCAGCGAAGGCGGCACGGCACTGGCGGACGTCATCCTCGGCGAACGCGATGCAACCGGACGACTCCCGTATTCAATTCCCACCAGTGAAGACCACCTCCCCCCGTTCGACATCGACGCCGCCGCCATCACCTACGACCGTTGGCACGGTCAGCGACTGCTCGACCGGGACGGCCACCAGGCCGCCTTCCCTCTCGGCTTCGGTATGTCGTACACCTCGTTCGACATCGAGACGATTGAGCTCGGCGACGTCGACGGCGAGGAATTCTCCGCCTTCGTCACCGTCCGGAACACCGGTAAACGTCCCGGACGACACGTGGTGCAGCTCTACGCTGCGGTCGAGGCTCCGGACTTTCCACAGCGGGTCCTCGTCGGATTCGCTCCGCTGACGCTTGAGGCAGGAAAGACCCGGACGGTCCGCCTCGCGGGTTCCACCCGTCCACTTCAGCGATGGACAGACGCCGGGTTCGCGCCTGCCGCAGACAGTGTTCGCATCGAGGCAGCAGCGTACTCGGGCGACCACGACGCCGTATCGGCAGGGCTGCATCTAGCGCGCTCCTGACGAGTATCGCCACCGCGGCGCACGGCTTCCGTCCTGGCTGGCCGGCGCCGCGGCTAGCAGGACGAGTTTCGGTCGCTGCGCCACCCTGGCCGAGAAAGCGAGATCCGACTGGGCAAGCAACCTGGTGACCAATGGGGCATCTCAGTGCCCGCCGTCAGGCGGAGCCGCCGTGTACGACGTTGAGCACAAGTCGATCCGCGAGGGAGTCGACGGGAACAGAACCGGACAGCTGGCTCACAATGTTGTCGACCATTGCGTGCAAAGCGGTCGTCGTGTCGACCGCGATGGTGGTCAGCCGGGGCGACATGAGGGCACCGATCCGAGTCGCGTCCACTCCAAGCAGAGCGACATCCTCCGGAACGCGACGTCCGAGTTCTCGTGCTGCGGCGAGGAGCGCGATAGCCACGTCGTCGTTGTAGCAGGCGATGGCCATTCCGGTAGGAAGGTCGCGCAAGACGGACACTGCGTCCACCAGGTCGACAGATAGCCGAATCGATTTCGGCGCTGCAATCGCGTGCTCGCGGCAGGAATCGGCGAGTCCTCGTTCCCGCATGTCGCCGTACACGTCGATGCGGGCGTCGTGCAGGTGCGCGTAGACGAGCGCCTGGTGCCCCTTCGATACCAGATACTCGCCTTGCATTTGACCGATGCGATAGTTCACATCCTCTCCCGCGGCCAGATCGATCAGGGTAACCCCGCTGCCTTCTATGAACTTCCGCTCCGCAGCCGTGGCAGCGACGAAGGGCGCGATCACTGCGCGCGGTCGAACGGTCGTGACGAAGTGCTCGAGCAGTTCCACGGGAGAACTCGCGAAACGCAGAACGAGCGTCAGGCCGACTTGAGCGAGCTCTGCGGTGAGCACGTCGATGACGTCTTGCAGATTGGTGCCGAACGTGGTGTTGGGCACGAGAGCGACCACGACGTCGCTCGTTCCGGTGGCAAGCGTCCGAGCGGCCGCTGACGGGCGGTAGTTCATGGCCGCAGCTATCTCTTCCACTCGTCGGATGGTCTCCGGAGCGAACCGTCCTCGCCCGTTCAGGATCTGACTGACTGCCGGCCGAGATACCCCCGCAGCGCGTGCAACGTCATCGCTCGTGACTGCCATCCCGCGTTCCCCCTTGTGTCTGTCCGACCAGTGTAGTTGACGCGCGTAATCAGATGATGTTAGATGAGGCGATAACGCGCGTAAGCGTTTCCCTCACAGAGCCGTGGAGATCCTCAATGTCGACCAACAGCGTTCAACCCGAAACCGGCCCTCATCAAGCCGCTGTACCCGGTTCAGCAGTTACACCGGATGCCCTTCTCGAGCCATCGACGGGTCCCCAGCACATGAGCCGATGGCTCTGGGTCATCTATCCGCTGGCGATGATCAGTGTCAACGTCGTCTGGGGTGGCGTGCTTCAGGTGATGCTCGGCAGACAGGTCGCCGAGCTGCTCGGAGAGACGACCGGGGCAGCCGGCATGCTGGGCCTCGTGATCAGTGCTGGTGCGATCTCGAGCTTGGTGGCGCAGCCACTGCTCGGACTCCTCTCAGACAAGACGAGCAGCCGTTTCCTTGGCCGGCGCAACATCTGGATCTTGGGATCCGCGGTCGCCGCGGCCCTCGCCCTGCTCGTCACCGCCAGCAGCCCGAGCCCGCTCGTCCTCGCCATCACGTGGGCGATCGCGATGTGGCCTCTGAGCGGTTTGCAGGCGGCCCTGACCGCCGTTCTCCCCGAACGCGTCCCGATCCGGAACCGGGGGACCATGTCCGGATTGGTCGGAGCGTCGTCGATCCTTGGTGCATTCGGAGGGATCACGATCGCCGGCCTGACGACGAACCTCTTCGTAGGGTACGTGGGCATCGCTGCGGTTGTGCTCGTCCTTGGGACGATCTTCGCGTTGACGACGAAGGACTACGTGCCGGTCCGTGCCGCGGTTCACGCCTCCAAGGCCGAGCGTCGGGCGGCGGCTCGCTTCCCCAGTTTCCGGAGTGCCCCGGACTTCTGGTGGACGTTCGCCGGCCGGTTCCTGATCATCTTCGGCTACAACTTCATGTCCGGCATGCAGCTGTACATCCTCGCTGACTACATCGGTGTGGGTACGGTCACGGAAGCCGCCGCCGTCCTCGTCGCTGTGCAGGGAGTGAGCACGCTCGGACTCCTCGTCTTCTCGATCATCGGCGGGTGGCTCTCGGACAGATTCGGACGAATCCGTGTGTTCGTGGGCCTGTCAAGTCTCCTCTTCGCCCCGGGCGCCCTCGTCTACCTCCTGGTGCCCACGCTCACCGGCGCCTTCATCGCCAGCGGCATCTTCGGCATCGCCTTCGGCGTCTACCTCGCCGTCGACCAATCGCTGATCACCCGAGTCCTCCCGAATATGGACAACGCCGCACGGGATCTGGGCGTGATGAACGTCGCCAATGCCGGACCGCAGGTGATCGCCCCCGTTCTGGCCGGCGCCGTTGTCGCGGCGACCGGGCTCTACCAGCCGCTCTTCATCGTGACCATCGTCGCCGTCATCCTCGGTGCCATCAGCGTCCGATTCATCAAGAGCGTTCGGTGACCACCGATCCCGCATCCGACCACCTATCGCACATCGCCAGAAAGGCACACGCATGATCCGCACACCCTTCAACAGAGACTGGACCGTCGGTCACAAGGGTTCGCCCTTCGACGCCTTCAGCGGCGGATCAGCCAAGACGGCCGTCACGCTCCCGCACGACGGCCTCCGAGACCTGCCGCGGTCCGCAGACAGCCCTAGTGGCAGTCACACCGGTTACTACCCGAGCGCGCACCTCGAGTACACCAAGACCATCGATGTGCCGGCGGAATGGCGTGATCAGAGCATCGTCCTCGACATCGAAGGCGCCTACCGTGATGCTGTCGTGTATGTCAACGGCGACTTCGCCGCTCAGCGCCCGAACGGGTACGTCGGGTTCTCCGTTGCGCTGGACCCGTTTCTCCGGTTCGGTGAGGCGAACACCATCAGCGTCGAGGTCCGTACCCACGAAGACAGCCGGTGGTACGCCGGCGCCGGTATCTATCGCAACGTGTGGCTCGTCACCGCCGAGCCGGTGCACATCCCGCTCGACGGCGTGCGCATCACGACCCCCGTCATCGAGCCCGACCTCGCATCCGTGATCACCACCGTCGAGGTCGCCAACGAGACCCGTCACACGCGCACCGTCCGGGTCGAAACGGAGATCCGCGACGATGCTGATGTGGTGCTCAGCCTGCAGACCGCGCCGATCACCCTGCTGCCCGGGACGACTGGACGAGTGCACCTGCGTCACTACCTTTCGGAACCAGCACTGTGGAACGTCGACGACCCTCGACTGCACACCGCGCACACTCGGGTGCGAGAGGGCGACACCCTGCTCGATGAGGACGAATCCGTCTTCGGTGTACGATCCGTCACCGTCGATCCGGTGCATGGTCTGCGGATCAACGGGCGCTCGGTAAAGCTTCGGGGTGGCTGCATCCACCACGACAACGGCCCGCTCGGCAGTGCAGCCCACCCGCGCGCGGAGGAGCGTCGCGTGCAACTGCTCAAGGCGGCGGGCTACAACGCCGTCCGTAGTTCCCACAACAACATCAGCCGTGCCTTTCTCGACGCCTGTGACCGCCACGGGCTCCTTGTCTGGGACGAAGTGTCCGACGTATGGACGAAGAGCAAGACCGCTTTCGACTACTCGCTCGACTTCCCGGAGTGGTGGGAACGAGACGTCGAGTCGATGGTCGCCAAGGACTTCAATCACCCAAGCGTCATCATGTACTCGACCGGCAACGAGATCTTCGAGACCGGCAGCGCTATCGGATCTACTTGGGGGCGGGCGCTTGCAGAGAAAGTGCGCTCGCTCGACGACTCGCGACTCATCACCAATGCCATCAACGGGATGGTCGCCACCATGGACGTCTTCGCCGCACAGATGGCCTCGGGCGACACCCCGATGAACATCAACGCGCTCATGGGGTCGATGGAAGACATGATGAACACGCTCGGCTCCACGGCGTTGGTCTCCGATCGAATCGAAGAATCCCAGTCGCAGCTCGACGTCAGTGGGATCAACTACGCCGAAGCCCGCTACGCGATCGACGCCGAGCATCACCCGAACCGCATCCTCGTAGGATCCGAGACCTTCCCGCGCGCGCTCGACCGGATCTGGCCGCTGGTCGAGCAGCACCCGACGGTGATCGGTGACTTCGCCTGGACCGCTTGGGACTACATCGGGGAAGCGAGCATCGGTCGACCGGTCTACGCAGGCGATACCGATGCGCCGGTCGGCACGAGCTCGCCATATCCCTGGATGCTTGCACAGTCCGGGACGATCGACATCCTCGGGAATCGTCGCCCCGTGTCGTTCTGGCAAGAGACGATCTGGGGACTGCGAGACGAACCATACATCGCTGTCCAGCGCCCCGAACATCATGGACGCGAAGTCTTCGTGGGCGGCTGGTCCTGGGATGACGCCATCAGCAGCTGGAGCTGGGCTGTCCCGCCCGGGTCACCGATCAATGTCGACGTCTACAGCGATGCCGACGAAGTCGAACTCCGCCTCAACGGCACAATCATCGGACGCGCTCAGGTCGGAGCCCAAAAGGCGTGCATCGCGAAGTTCGAAACCGAATACCACCCGGGCGAACTCACGGCGATCGCGATCCGAGACGGGATCGAGATCGGCAGCAGCACGCTCCGCACTCGCAGCGACATCATCCAGTTGGCCCTCACGCCAGATCGCACCGAACTGACAGCTGACGGCGGAGATCTCGCGTATCTCAGCGTCGAACTCTCCGACGAGACGGGGACGATCGCGACTGACGTCGCCACCGCCGTCTCGGTGGAGATCGAGGGCCCCGGAATCCTCGCCGGCTTCGGCAGCGCCCAGCCGGACAGCATCGAAGAGTTCGCGGCGGCGACAAGGACCACCTACGACGGACGTGCACTGGCCATCATCCGTCCAACCGGCCCCGGGACGATCACCGTGCGCGCTGCAGCGGCGGGCCTTCCGCCGAAGTACGTGAATCTCACGGCCAGGTGAGCACGACGGGTGGTCAGTGCGCCCATGAAGCACTGACCACCCCGGTGCCCGGCTAGCAGCGACCGTCGGTCTTGATGCGGCCTGCGGTGGCCATCCGTATGGGCTGTCTGGTTGGGATCGAGGGGATCACCGGGCGCTCTTCACCGCGACGCCAGATGCCCTCGAATAGGGTGCTCATTCTGAGCGGCTGTCCCGACTGCTGGCCTGAGCGACGACGGCGAGGTTCGCCGCGGTGAGGTGGGGAATGGGAGCGGTCACTCGAACCTAGAGCGTTCTTCGCGTGGGCGATGTGGGCCTCGCGGGACGAGCGAGCCACGTACGGACTCGGCCATCCGGCTGGTGCGGATCCGAGCGGAGGGAAAGGTGCCGCTCGTGTCGAGCACGACAGTCGGGTGGGTGTCCTTGCAGAGGATCATCACGCTTGGATCTGTTCTGACTCGACTTCTCGAGTGAAGAGTCTGGATGAGTCACGCCTCGTCATGGCCGCGCCGACCAGTCCTGCGAACAAGGGGTGTGGGTTGGTCGGGCGAGAGCGGAGTTCAGGATGTGCCTGGGTGCCGATGTAGAACGGGTGCACGCCGCGGTCGAGCTCGACGTACTCGACGAGGGTGCCGTCAGGTGATGTGCCGGAGAAGGCCAGTCCGGCCGCCGCGATCTGATCGCGGTAGGTGTTGTTGACCTCGTAGCGGTGGCGGTGCCGCTCGGATGCTGTCACAGCGCCGTACAGGTCGGCGGCTAGAGAGCCCGTCGTGAACGAAGCCGGATAGAGCCCAAGGCGCATCGTGCCACCCAGCTCGCCCGTCGCGATGATGTCGACCTGCGCGGCCATGGTCGCTATGACCGGGGTCGATGTCTCCGGGTCGAATTCGGTGCTCGAGGCCTCCGGCAGGGCGGCTTCGTGGCGGGCGTATTCAATGACCATGCACTGCATCCCGAGGCACAGGCCAAGCGTCGGGATGCCCTGTTCGCGAGCGAATTTCAGCGCTCCGACTTTGCCCTCGATGCCGCGCACACCGAACCCGCCGGGCACGCAGATGCCGTCCACGTCGCCGAGCTGCTCCGCGGCGCCCTCCGCTGTGATGCAGTCGTCCGAAGCGATCCACTTCAGATTCACCGTGGTGCGGTGTGCGAAGCCGCCCGCCCGGAGGGCTGCGGTGACGGACAGGTACGCATCTGGCAAGTCGATGTACTTGCCGACCAGGGCGATGGTGACATCCCCCTCCGGCTCGTGCACGGCATCAAGAACCGGCTTCCAAGCCGACCAGTCCATGTCATGCGCGTCGAGCTGCAGTGCGTCGATGATGACCTGGTCGAGGCTCTGGTCATGGAGCAGCGTCGGTAGGTCGTAGATCGACGGCACGTCTATGGCGTTCACCACGGCGTTTTCGTCGACATCGCACATCAGGGCGATCTTCGTCTTGTTCGACCCGCTGACTGGACGGTCGCTGCGCAGGACGAGTGCGTCAGGCTGGATTCCAAGGGAGCGGAGCTGTGCCACCGAATGCTGTGTTGGCTTGGTCTTCTGCTCACCAGAAGTGCCCATGTACGGCACGAGGGAGATGTGTACGAAGAAGACGTTGTCACGGCCGAGCTCGTGACGCACCTGTCGGGCCGCCTCGATGAACGGCTGGGACTCGATGTCGCCGATCGTGCCGCCGACCTCGGTGATGATGACGTCGGGCTGGGGGGAATCGGAAGCTTGCAACCGCATGCGGCGCTTGATCTCGTCGGTGATGTGCGGGATGACCTGGACGGTGTCCCCGAGGTACTCGCCGCGGCGCTCCTTCGCGATGACCGTCGAGTAGATCTGGCCGGTCGTGACATTCGCGCCCTGGTTGAGGTTGATGCCAAGGAAGCGTTCGTAGTGCCCGATGTCGAGATCCGTCTCGGCTCCGTCGTCGGTCACGAAGACCTCACCGTGCTGGAACGGATTCATCGTTCCCGGGTCGACGTTGAGGTACGGGTCGAGCTTCTGCATCACGACGTTGATACCCCGGGCCGTGAGCAGGTTGCCGAGGCTGGCCGCCGTCAGGCCTTTGCCGAGCGAGGAGACGACCCCGCCCGTGACGAAGATCTGTTTCGTCACTCTGGGAGTTGAGATCGAGGGCGGGGTGCTGGTTCCGTTGCTTCGAGTATTCGCCACGGGATTCCATCCTAACTTCACGCCGTGGTTAGTTCAGCGCTCGATCAGTGTCTGCACCGTGCGCCGGGATTCCTCCGGCAGCGACGGTTCAGGGCCGCGCGGGCGACAGCAGATCGGCGTGGTCGGTGTGCTGGAGGTAGTGGATGACCGCGTCACGGCTTTTCTCAAGACACACGATCCTGTCTTCCACGACGCGCAATTCTCGTGCCAGATCCTCCGCCAATGCGCGACTGCACGAGGCAGACTGCTGTCCCGGCTGGGGTGCTTCGATGTCCAAAACGATTTTGATCATGCGTGTGGACAATCCGGCTTGCACCAGGGCGCGCACATGGCGGGCGTGTTCGACCTGCTCGTCGGAGTACTCGCGGTAGCCGTTCGCCGATCGCGTCGACTGGATCAGTCCTTGTTGTTCGTAGTAGCGCAGCATGCGCGTCGGAGCGCCGACCACAGCAGCCGCTTCACCGATCTTCATCCTTCAGCCATCCCTTCACCGCACCCGGAGTTGACATTGACACTGGTGTCAAACTTTACGCTGGCTGACATGATGGGCGCCCAACCGTTGGGCGACCAAAGGAAGGACACACCTATGTCGGCGACCGCCTCCAGCGCCCCCTCGCGGAACATTCTCGTCATCGGAGCAGGAGAACTCGGCATGCCTGTCCTCCGCAACGTCGTGAGGCGCGCCTCACCAGCTCCGGAAGCGTCCGTCGATGTGCTCCTGCGGTCGAACACGATCGACTCCACCACTCCCGCAAAGCAGCGCAACGTCGCTGAGATCCGCGCTTTGGGAGTCGGCATCGTTCAAGGGGATCTCGTTGGGCAGTCAATCGATGAACTCGCGGCCATCTTCGCGGAATATGACACCGTGATCGGCTGCACCGGGATCACAGCCGGCGTTGAAACTCCGATGAAAGTCGCACAGGCCGCTTTGCAGGCGAAGATTCCGCGGTACTTCCCGTGGCAGTTCGGCGTCGACTTCGATGTGATCGGGCGTGGCAGTCCACAGGACATTTTCGACTCGCAACTCGACGTGCGAGATCTGCTCAGGGCGCAGCACGACACCGAGTGGGTGATCATCTCCACCGGCATGTTCATGAACTACCTCTTCGAGCCAGGCTCAGGAATGGTCGACCTGCCGAACCACACCGTCAACGCGCTCGGCAGCCCCGACACCGCGGTCACGGTGACCACGCCGGAAGACATCGGTGCACTCACGGCGGAGATTCTGTTCGAGGAGCCCCGGATCCGCAACGAGATCGTCTACGTAGCAGGCGACACGATCACGTATCGCCAGGTCGCTGAAACCCTGGAAGCAGTCCTTGGTCGTCCGTTCGAACTTGCAGTTTGGACAGAGTCGTCGCTTATGAACGAGCTGGCGAACGACCCAGACAACATGACCCGGAAGTACCGCGCCGTGTTCGCGCAGGGGCGAGGCGTAGCCTGGGACAAGAGCGACACGTTTAACGAGCGCCGGTCGATCCCGACTACAACGCTCCGGGAGTGGGCCCAGCAGAACCTCGTCGCCTGAGTACCGGATCCAAGCGGCGTAGAGCTCGAGAGGAGGCGCCCATGAGCACTCCACGCGGGGCGCACTGCTTGACACTTTGCGTGCGCGTTCACAAGTAGCTGTCTTATGTCTTCCAGGTGAAGATGTCATATTCCACGCCCGGTTGACCTTCACCGAAGGCGACGTGCGATACAGCACGCTCGCCACGGGGCTGTTCCTGACCGAAGGAGGCGGGGCGATGTCCAATGTCCCATCGCAAATCCTCGTCCCGGTCATGCACGGTGTGACATTCGAGGAGCTCGATCAAGTCACCCCCACCCTTGCGTCGCGCGGTGGATTCAGCACGGCCGAAGAGCCAATGGAGGACATTGCCGTGAAGATAGCCGAGCTCGTCGGAATCGTCACGGAAGAAGAAGCCGACGAACTCAACATGGTGCCTGCCACCAGCTAGCCCCGGGGAAACGAATCGTGCTTCACTCCAGTCGCGGCCCTGCAGACGCCTGGATGCGACTGCTCTCGGTTCCATCAAATAGCGGTTAGTCGCCTTCGTTATCCGGCGCAACCGTTGGCGGAACGGAGGAGGAGCGTTCGCGGCCTCCTAGAGAATGACCCGCGAGACGCCCCATGAACAACGAGTTGCAGGACGGTTGCCGGTGAACCACTACGTGGCTCGGCGGGTTGGGGTCAACGGTCTCGGTGTTTCAGGGCCGTCGAGTTCGAGCGAAGATCTGCGATGTCGCGGCACACATCCTGACGGTGAGTGTGGGGCCGCGCTACTGTCGAGCGCGACAACTATGCAGACCGGTCACTCCAGGCCGGGCCTCGGCGGAGGGCGCCACCAAATGCCCCCAGCCCGTCCTCAGATCCGCGGAATCACGCGGGCATGTTCGGAGCGACACTTTGTGTTGGAAACGCCGGCGACACTTTACGTTGGAAACCCGCTGATTCAGCGGGACCGTGGCGACACTTTGCGTGCGCGTTCACATGTAGGTAGGACCGCGTTTCGCGAGGTCGCCCGCCGTTCAGCGAACGAGCTGGTCCGAGGCGGGTATCGCGGCGCAGGAGTCACGGACGATGACCTGTTCCAGGACCGCTTCGGAGAGATCCGGCAGCTCGGTCCCGCTGGCTTGGGCGATCGCGACGGCTGCGAAGTTCGCGCCGTCGGCTTCTTCGTTGCGGCGCACGGTCGTCAGGGAGGGGACGAAGAGGGCTGCGATCGGTGCGTCGTCGTGGCCGATCACGGAGAGATCGTTCGGCACGCTGAGGCCGAGTCGCAGAGCCGCTCCCACGATGAGGGCCGCGACGTCGTCGTTGTAGGCGGCTACGGCGGTGACTCCGGCGGCGCGCCAGTCACGGACCGCTTCGATCGCATCGTCCTGCCCGGCCAGTGTCCGCACGTCGAGTGGAACCCGGTCGTGTCGTTGCTCGTGCTGCTGAGCTGCCTGGACGCGCACGCTGGCGAGATCAGTCAGCCGGGGATCAGCCGTCGAGGCATAAGCGATGCGGCGGTGTCCGAGGCTGTGCAGGAACCTGAGTTGCTCGGCAGGTCCCGTTTCGGGTGAGGCGCTGCCGCCGATGTCGTCGGGGAAGATGTGATTGATGCCCTGAGCGCGCATGCTCACGAGTTGCTCCGGCGTGAACGGGGCGAACCCCATCACGACCTCCGGCTCGAGCAGCTCCCACAGTGGCCGAACGGCGCTTTCGCGGCGAGGCGTATACGTCACCAGGGTGTACCCCGCATCGTCGAGCACGCTGCTGGCTGCCTCGATCAACCGCTGCATGCTCGCGCCGACAGGCCAGTCGGGGAGGACGAGGAGGACGATGCGGCTCGCCCCTCGGGCGAGTGCCTGCGCTCCGGCGTGCGGCCGGTAGCCGATCCGCTCGGCCGCCTCCAACACGCGTGCGCGGGTACTCGACGAGATCGTCTGTCCGGCGGTCTGGTTGAAGACGAACCCGACGGTCGCGCGCGACACTCCGGCTTCGCGTCCGACGTCGGCGGCCGTTGGGCGTTTCTTCACGAGGGGATCGCTCACCGGACCACTCTGCCGTACTTGTGCTTGCGCGTGCTAGTTCGATCGGACTAGAGTGCAGAACTAGCGCGCGCTACCCGGCGCCATTTCGACAACGGAGTCCCCATGACACACGAGCCCCCACGCAACGAGACGCCGCGAGCGTCCGCTGCCCCCGCCCAGCCGTTCCCTGCAGCGCCGGCAGCCGTCGAGGAGGTCATCGACAGCGCACCCACCCGGGCCGAGCCGCAGGCGAGCCCGTCCTACATCTGGTTCCAGGTACTGGGGCAGTTCGGCGTCTTCGTCGCCTTCATCACTCCGCTGGCGATCTCCCTGGCGATCCGCCTCTCGGAGCTTGCTCCCGGCCGTGACGAGTACCTCGGCTACATCACCGGGTCGGGTGCCCTCGTCGTGATGCTCACCGCTCCGTTGTTCGGGGTGCTCAGCGACCGCACGCGTACGCGGATCGGGCGTCGTCGTCCGTTCATGATCGCGGGCACGGTGTTGGGTGTGGTCTCCCTCGTGGTGATGGCGCTCGCTCCATCCGTGTTGGTGCTCGGTTTCGGCTGGGTTCTCGCGCAGATCGGCTGGGGTCAGGTGCTGCAGAATCTGCAGACGTCGATGGCGGACAAGCTGTCTGAAACACAGCGTGGCAAGGTCGCCGGACTCGCGGGGTTCGCGACCCAGGTGGCGCCGGTGTTCGGTGTCGTGATCGCCGGGTCGTTCTCCGGGAACGCTCTGCTCCTCTTCCTGCTCCCGGGGCTCGTCGGAGTGATCTTCGTCGCCATGTTCGTGCTCTTCACGCGGGAACCGGACACGCGGGGGGCCCGCTTCGATGAGCGGCTCTCGCCGAAGACCTTGTTCAGTAAGTATCTGTACAACCCGCGGCGGTTCCCGGACTTCTCGCTGGTCTGGCTGGGGCGGTTCCTCTTCTACTTCGGTCTCACCCTGAACACGACCTTCACCGCGTTCTTCTTCGCCTCACGGCTCGGCGTCGAGGTGACCGAGGTCGCACCGATCATCGCCACCCTCGGCCTGTTCGGGATCGGAGCGACGACCCTGGGCGCGATCGGGGGCGGGTTCCTGTCGGACAAGGTCCGCCGCCGACGCGTCTTCGTCCTCCTCGGCGCCGTGCTGTTCGCCGTCGGCGCGATCGTGATGGCCCTGGCTTCCGACGTCCCGGTGCTGTACACCGGGTCGCTGATCACGTCGGTCGGCATCGGGATGTTCGCCGCGGTCGATCAGGCGCTGATCCTGGACGTCCTGCCGGAGAAGGCCACCAACGCCGGGCGGTACATGGGGATCATCGGCTTCGCCGTGTCGATCCCGCAAGCTGTCGCGCCGTTCATCGCGCCCGTCTTCCTCGCGATCGGCGTGACCGCCGGCGGCGGTAAGAACTACACACTGCTCTACATCATCGCCGCAGCGTTCACCCTGCTCGGAGGGCTCGTGGTCCTGAGAATCCGATCCGTCCGATAGCCCGTCACCACCCCTCGAGGAGCCACCATGTCGACCTGGACCGCGTCCTTCATCACTCCAGCCACACCCCGCCCAGCGCCCGAGGGACCTGCCGCGTACCTTCGCAAGGAATTCACGCTCACGAGACAACCTGCTGCCGCGACGCTGCGCGTCACCGCCGTGGGGTTGATCGAACCCCACCTCAACGGATCAGTGGTCGGTGATGAGGTCCTCACTCCGGGGTGGACGTCCTATCGTCACCGCCTCGTGGTGAGCAGCCTCGAGGTGACCGATCATATCCGCCTGGGCGGCAACGTGATCGGTGCCGTCGTGGGCGAGGGGTGGGCGCTGGGCCGGCTCGGGTGGGAGGGCAAGCGCCATCACTACTCCGATCGTGCAGCCGGCTGGTTGCAACTCGAGCTCGAATATGCAGACGGGAGCACGGAGGTGATCGTGAGTGACGACACCTTCCGATCCAGCACCGGTGGGGGGCTGACCGACAGCATCTACGACGGTGAAGAGTTCGACGCGCGCCTGGAGCCATCAGGGTGGGACGCGCCGGGCTTCGACGACAGTGCTTGGGATGGTGTGTCCCTGATGGACTGGCCGCAGGAGTCCCTCGTCGAACCCATCGCCCCGCCGATCCGGCGCATCGAGGAGCTCGCGCCGGTGGACATCCTCACCACACCCGCTGGTCTCACCGTGCTGGACTTCGGCCAGATCATCTCCGGATGGGTGCGACTGCAGGTCACGGGCCCCGCCGGCACGACCATCGCGCTCCGCCACGCAGAGGTCATGACCGACGGCGAGCCTGACTACGAGACGATCCGCACAGCGCGGGCGACGGACCGGTACACCTTGAGCGGTGGCGGCCCCGAGGTGTGGGAACCGCGCTTCACGTTCCACGGCTTCCGGTATGTGCAGGTCGACGGGTGGCCCGGTGAACTCACCGCCGATTCGGTTCGCGCGATCGTCGTGCACTCCGACATGCGGCGCACCGGGTGGCTCGAGACGTCCGATCCGCTGCTGAACCAACTCCACGCGAATGCCGTCTGGTCGATGCGCGACAACTTCGTCGGCGTGCCCACCGACTGCCCGCAGCGGGACGAGCGGCTGGGCTGGACCGGCGACATCAACGCCTTCGCGCCCTCCGCCGCGTTCCTCTACGACGTCCGCGGTGTGCTCGGATCCTGGCTGCGCGACCTCGCCGCCGAGCAGGCGGTGCGGGGCTTCGTGCCCTGGGTCGTCCCCGACGTCCTGTCCACGCCGTCCTCGCCGACGGCCCTGTGGAGCGACGTGGCCGTCAGCCTGCCCTGGACGCTCTATCGGGAGTACGGCGACCCGCGGATCCTCGCAGAGGCCTACCCCTCGATGACCGCGTTCATCCGCCAGGTGGCCGATCTGCTCGACGAGAACGGGCTGTGGAGCAGCGGATTCCAGTACGGGGACTGGCTCGACCCCGATGCGCCGGCCGACAACCCGGCCGGCGGGAAGACCGATCGGCACCTGGTCGCTGCGGCCTATCTCTGCCGGACCACCCGGGAGATGGCCGACACCGCCAGCGTCCTCGAACAACCAGACGATGCAGCAGAGTTCCGAGCACTGGCCGATCGCGTGCGGAACGCCTTCCTGAACGAATACGTCAGTGCGAACGGACGAGTTGCCAACGAGACGGCGACCGCCTACGCGTTGGCGATCGCCTTCGACATCCTCGACGAGTCTCAGCGAGCCCACGCAGGGGACCGGCTCGCCGCGATCGTCGCGGCGGCCGGCTACCGCATCTCGACCGGATTCGCTGGCACCCCGTTGGTCACCGACGCACTGTCCTCGACCGGCCACCTCGATGCGGCCTACCTGCTCCTCCTGGAGACGGGCTGCCCGTCGTTCCTGTACCCCGTAACCATGGGGGCCACGACGATCTGGGAGCGGTGGGACTCGATCCGTCCTGACGGCTCCATCAACCCGTCCGGCATGACCTCCCTGAACCACTATGCACTCGGCGCCGTCGTCGACTGGATGCACCGCACGATCGGCGGCCTCACTCCGGTCGAGCCCGGCTACTCCAGGATGCGCATCGCACCCCGGCCTGGCCGCGGTGTCACTTCCGCCGTTCTCCGACACACCACTGTCCACGGCGACGTCCTCGTCGACTGGCGGATCGTCGACGGCGAGGGCCGTGTGCTCGTCACCATCCCGGACGGCACGACCGCCGAGGTCGAGCTCCCCCTGCACCCGGATGCGGCAGTGTTCGAGATCGTTGCCGGGTCGCACGAGTGGAACTACCCCGTGGACGACGCGAGCCAGGGCGGTTCGTACAACTTGGACTCGACCCTGGGCGATATCGCCGCCGACCCGAACGCCTGGCGCCTGTTCACCGACGCGTTCGGCCGACACGTCCCTGGCGTGCCACTGGACGGCAACGACCCCGGCGCCTCGGCCCTGTCCATCAGAACACTCCTGGACTACATCCCGGGCGCATCCGAGGAACTGAAGACCGACATCGAAGCGTCCCTCGACGCCGCAACCACTGGAGTATTAGCATGACGTTCGATCCATCCGCACTGACCCTCGCGCAGAAGGCAGCCCTCCTCTCCGGCGCCGACTTCTGGTCCACGAAGAGCCTGCCCGACGCGGGCATCCCGTCGATCGTGCTCACCGACGGACCCCACGGCGTGCGACGCCAGGCCGGGGACGCCGACCACCTCGGGATCAACGACAGCCTGCCCTCGACGTGCTTCCCCCTCGCCGTGGCGGTGGGGAGCAGCTGGGACCCGCAGCTCGCCGCAGAGGTGGGTGCCGCCGTCGGCCGGGAAGCACGGGCGTTCGGAGTCTCCGTCGTCCTCGGACCGGGGGTGAACATCAAACGCAGCCCGCTGTGCGGCCGGAACTTCGAGTACTACTCAGAGGACCCCTACCTCTCCGGAGTGCTCGGCACCGCTCACGTCACCGCGATGCAGGAGACGGGGGTGGGGGCTTCCGTCAAGCACTTCGCCGCGAACAACCAGGAGCACGAACGGATGCGCATCAGCGCAGACGTCGACGAACGCACCCTCCGGGAGATCTACTTCCCGGCCTTCGAACGAGTCGTCCGGGAAGCCAGGCCCGCCACCGTGATGTGTTCGTACAACAAGATCAACGGGGTCTACGCCTCCCACAACCGATGGCTGCTCACGGACATTCTGCGCACCGATTGGGGCTTCGAGGGCGCGGTGGTCTCCGATTGGGGCGCGGTCAGCGATCGCGTCGCAGGTGTGGCAGCCGGGATGGACCTGGAGATGCCCGGCAGCGGAGGGGCCACCGACCAGCAGATCGTCGACGCCGTGCTGGCCGGTCGACTCGACGAAGCGCTCGTGGACGACTCCGTCCGCCGCGTCGTAGCGCTCACCGAGCTGGCAGGCGATGCCACCGGTGATCTCGACGTGGACGGCCACCACACGCTGGCCCGACAGGTCGCGGCGGATTCGATCGTGCTGCTCAAGAACGATGAGTCCACCCTCCCCATCCGGCCGGACGCCCGCGTCGCCGTGATCGGCGCATTCGCGACCACACCCCGGTATCAGGGAGGTGGCAGCTCCCACATCAACGCCACCCGCGTCGACGCCGCCCTCGACGCCATCCGCGACCAGTCGTGGGCGGAGGGGGTGACCATCGAGCACGCGACCGGGTTCACCGAGGACGGCTCCGGTGACACCGCCGCGCTCCTCGACGAAGCGGTCGCCGTCGCCGCCCGTGCGGACGTCGCCGTGCTGTTCGTCGGGCTGGGAGACCGCGACGAGTCCGAAGGGTTCGACCGCGACACCCTCGCCCTCCCGGCCCCGCAGGTCGATCTCATCCACGCCGTCGCAGCGACAGCGGCGAAGACCGTCGTTGTGCTCTCGAATGGAGGCGTCGTCTCGCTCGAAGGCTGGCACGACGAGGTCGACGCGATCCTGGAAGGGTGGCTGCTCGGTCAGGCGAGCGGCTCAGCCATGTCGGATGTGCTGTTCGGCCGGGTCAACCCGTCCGGCCACCTGGCGGAATCGATCCCGCTCCGTTTGGAAGACACCCCCAGCTGGGTGAACTTCCCCGGCGAGCAGGGCCACGTGCGGTACGGCGAAGGCGTCTTCGTCGGGTACCGGTACTACACCTCGGCGGAGGTGCCGGTGCGGTACCCGTTCGGTCACGGACTCAGTTACACCACGTTCTCCACCGAGAGCGTCGTCGCCCGGGTCGTCGGTGACGCCGAGGTCGAGGTCGACGTCACCGTGACCAACACCGGTGAGCGCACTGGCAAGCACGTCGTCCAGCTCTACGTCGCCCCGGCACCGGCGCCGGTGCGCCGCCCGGTTCGAGAGCTGCGCGGTTTCGCGAAGGTCGACCTCGGTGCCGGCGAGAGCACCACGGTCACGCTGCGGCTCGATCGGCGCGCCTTCGCCTACTGGGACATCGAGCTCGACCGGTGGGTCGTCACCGCCGGCGACCACCTGATCCAGGTCGGCTCGGACGCCGCCACCATCACCCGCGAGACGGCCGTGACGCTGAGCGGAGACACGATCGTCCGCGAACTCACCCTGGCGTCCACGGTCGGCGACTGGTTCGGTCACCCCGAGGTCGGACCCTTGCTCATGCAGGGCATGTCCGCGGGGATGACCGCGGAGCAGGCCCAGCAGGCCGCGGAGAACCCCGACCAGCTCAAGATGGTCGAATCCATGCCCATGCAGCAGTTCCTCGCATTCGTCCAGGGCACCATCCCCGAGGAGTCCCTCGAGCAGATGATGCAGCTGTCGCGATCCGCTGCGGGTGCCGCACGATGACGAGGGTGCCGCCGCCTGGCGGTCCGGGCTCGCCGGTCGGCCGGCCACAGAACATCCCGAGAACGACGACGCCGATGGAGGCACACATGAACAGATACGACGACAGGCGAGTCCTCATCACCGGGGCAGGCTCCGGTATCGGACAGGCGACGACCCTGCGGATCCTCGCGGAAGGCGGGACGGTCGTCGCCGCGGACATCAGCGACACAGGCCTGGCGGACACCGCGTCGAAGGCAGGCTCTGACCTCGAACGCTTCCATCCGGTAATCATCGACATCGGTGACGAAGGATCGGTTCGTGGCGGCGTGGAGGAGGCCGTCGGAATCCTCGGCGGGCTCGACGTCCTCGTCAACGCGGCCGGCATCCTGCGTTCCTCCCACACGGCGACGACCAGCCTGGAGAGCTTCCACCAGATCATCCGCGTCAACCTCACCGGGACGTTCCTCATGATCCGCGAGGTCCTTCCAGCCCTGCAGCGGGGTACTGGAGCCGCCGTCGTGAACTTCAGCTCCACATCCGCCGGCTTCGCCCATCCCTACATGGCCGCGTACGCCGCGAGCAAGGGAGGCGTGCAGTCGATGACGCACGCGCTCGCCGCCGAGTACGCCAAGGATGGCATCCGGTTCACCTCCGTCCAGCCGGGCTCCATCTCATCCGGGATGACCAGCGGGACGGGCATGAGCGGTCAAAGCGTGGGTCCGGGCCTGCCGGACGACGTCGACTACAGCCTCATGATGAAGCTCCAACCCATGCTCGGTGAAGGCTTCGCCTCACCCGATGCCGTCGCGGGCGTCGTCGCGATGCTCGCGAGCGCCGACGGCGCGTTCATCACGGGCACGGAGATCCGGATCGACGGCGGAACCCACGCCTGACCCCTCGATCACCTGCTGACATCGGGTCGCGCGCGACATTCCGCGGTGAGAAGCTTGCGTTGTGACCGGTATCGACCTGACCTTCGCGCCACCGCTGAGGGGCACGTTCTATCGCGCCGTCGACCCGAGCTTCCGCGAGTTCGCGATCGCCGGATCGCGTGCCGCCGGGCGCTACTCGCGGGCGAACGAGCCGACGCTCTACCTGAGCTCGTCCATCGATGGCGTCGAGGCCGCGATGATCGCACACCAGGATGCTCGGGCGGCGGCGCGCGAGATCTTGGAGGTCGATGTCGAGGCGTCCGGCATCGTCGACCTGCGCGACGTGGGAGCGCTGGAGTCGGCAGGCATCGACCTCGCCGACGCGACAGCCCCGTGGCAGGACCTCGCCGCCGCCGGAGGCACGCCGACGTCGTGGAGGGTCCGCGACCGCCTCCTTGCCGGCGGCGCGAACGGATTGATCGATCCCTCGCGAAAGCGCCCCGGGCTCTGGCATCTGGTGCTCTTCCGCTGGAACGAGCCTGATGCGCCGGTCGTCAGCTTGAGAGGGGCTCATGTCGCCGCCGCGGATTGATGCCGCGACACGACATTCGTCTCGATCCGAGCGCGTCCCGAGAGCCCAGCTCAGCTCTGAGCGCGGCGGGCGTGCGTGCGCGCCTTCATCCGGTTGCCGCAGACCGCCATCGAACACCACTTCGCGGTGCCAGGTCGACTGTGGTCGACGAGGAACTGCGTGCACTCGTGGTTCGCGCAGGCACGGAGGCGCCCAGGGAACTCCGTGATCACGCTCGACCACGCCAGCACGACCCCCGCCACAAGACGATCGTCGTCGGGGACCTGAAGCTCCCAGACCACGCCATCCGCGGTGATGCGCGGCGTGCGCACGGCATCGTCGAGGATGCCCGCGAGGTCTCTGATCGCTCCTCCGTCATCTCCACGGACCATGGTCTGCAGCGCCTGCCTCGCACGTCGGAGGCGCTGCAACTCGTCCACGGATCCGGTCCCGCCCCAGCTGCGCGCCAGGTCTTGTCCGGTCGCCCCCTCGAGACGGTCGGTCGGGGTGCCCTCGACGACCGGCGCACTGTTCAACAGGCCCAGCAGCAGCTCCTCGTCGCGAAGCATCGTTCTCCGTTCTCGTGCGCCGTCCGGCGCCCTGGATCCATGCTACCGTCTGACTAACCAGTAAAACAATCCAAAGGGGTTAGCAAATGGTCACCGTCCACCACCGCACCGTCTCGATCGACGGGCTCGACGTCTTCTACCGGGAGGCCGGCCCGGCAGACGCTCCCGTCCTCCTGCTCCTCCACGGGTACCCGAGCAGCTCCCACATGTTCCGGCACCTCATCCCGGCCCTTGCCGGCCAGTACCGCGTCATCGCTCCGGACCACATCGGCTTCGGACGCTCCTCCGCCCCCTCGGTCGACGAGTTCGAGTACACCTTCGCGGCCCTCGCAGGGGTGACCGGCCGGTTCCTCTCGACCATCGGCGTGACGCAGTACACGATCTACGTCCAGGACTACGGCGCCCCGGTCGGCTGGCGCCTGGCCCTCAATGACCCCACTGCCGTCGTCGCCGTCATCTCCCAGAACGGCAACGCCTACGAAGAAGGCTTCGTGCCGAGCTTCTGGGACCCGATCTGGGCCGACGCCGCCGAACGGACCACCGAGACGCGCGACGCGCTCCGTCCGGCCCTCGGCCGGGAAGCCGTCGAGTGGCAGTACACCCACGGCGTACCGGACCCGACGACCGTCGACCCCGACGCCTGGGAGCACGATCTCGCGCTCCTCGCCCGTCCGGGTCAGGACGACGTGCAGCTGGCGCTCTTCCGCGACTACGCCACCAACCGGGACCTCTACCCCGCGGTGCACGAATGGCTCCGCACCTCACAGGTACCGGTCCTCGCGATCTGGGGTCGTCACGACGAGATCTTCGCCGCCGCCGGAGCCACAGCGTTCACCCGCGACGCCCCCGATGCTCGCGTCGAGCTCGTCGACGGCGGACACTTCCTCCTCGAATCCGACCTCGACCACGTCGCTGCCACCATCACGGAATGGCTCCGGACGACTGACCGGAGCGCATAGCTCGGCGGGGCGATCCATCCACCTGGACCGAGGTCAGCGGCGGCGCGTTCGGCCCGCACGGCTGGCTTGACCGTCCGGCGGCAGCGTGGACGATGCTGGCCATCTTGGAGGCGGTCATCGGCCCGCGGCCGCCGGACCCGTTCGCGGTCGCGGCCGCACCCGTCATACTGGACGGCGACCAGGGCGATGGTGGCCCGCACGGCCGACATGGAGGGCACCCGAGGATGGGTAGAGAACGGACGCCGATGGATCTCTGGGCGCGGATCCTCTTCCTGGTGCTCGGGCTAACGCTGGTCGTCTTCTGTACCTACGCCATTGCGACGCAGGACTTCCTGCGGCCTCGCTTCTACGTGTTCACGGGACTCGCGGGCGGGCTGATGCTCTTGGGAGCACTGGTCGTCGATGCGGTGAAACGGCGCGGCAAGTCTCGTTGAACACGGAAGATCACCGCTGATCCTCGCTGGAAGACGGGTCGTGAGGCGTTCGCTGATCGGGCGCGACGCTCGGCGGCGAGGCGAGGTGCTGGAAAGCAGCGAGGAGCGAGTCGCGCTGAGTCGGAGTCAACGCGGCGAAGTAGGAGGCGTCGGCCGATTCGACGTCTCGTGTCGCCAGGTTCGCCAGCTCGATCCCTCGCTCGGTGGGGTGCAGGGCGTTGGCGCGTCCGTCCTCGGGGTGCGGCTCGCGGCGGATGTACCCTTTCGTCTCCAGCGCACGGAGGACTTGCGAGGTCATCATCACATCGAGTTCCGTGTGCGCCGCGAGGTCCCGTTGGCTCACCGGCACGGTGCGATCCATCCAGGTCAGCGATGCGAGGAGCACGTACTGGACGTGCGTCAGATCGTGCGGGGCGAGGGCTGCACGGATGTGGCGCTGCCAGGCGGTACTGGCGCGCCAGAGCGCGAGCCCGAGGCTCGACTGCGCGTCAGGGAAGCGGGTGTCGAGGTCGCCGGCCATCGGATTACCGGGCCGAGCGCTCTGCCGCGGAGAGCAGTTCGCCCATCGCCACGGGGAAGTCACCGCTGATCTGCGGCCCGAGTTCGGGTCCCACCTCGTCGGAGCCCGGTCCGTCGATGACGAGCGTGTGCGTGACGGTCGTCCCGCCGTCCGCGGTCGGGCGCAGGTCGTGTCGGAAGGTCAGTTCCAGGTCGCCGAAACGGGTCCGGTCCGCATAGGTGGTCTCCGGGACGAGCGCGACGATCGTCGACTCCATCGGTTCCTGCCCCTGCGGTGTGATGGTGAGCGTCGTCCCGACGACGAACGGCCCATGCAGTTCGAAGCTGTCGGATGCCGGGCCTAGTGGGGTGCCGGAGTGCAGGCGCTCGAGCGCACCCCAGACTGCGGATGCGCTGGCCGTCGTCGTCTGCTCGTAGTTCGTCGTCCACATGTTGATCCTCCAAGTAGTAAGTGCGCTTACTGTAACATCAACCGGATCCCCGCGGAAAGCTCTTCGTCGGAATCGGTCTCGTGGCGCGTTCGGCTCGGACGGCTCAGGCTGTTGGCGGGTTGATCGTGAGCTCGCCGGGGAGTCCGGAGGCTGCGAACGCCGCTTGGATGGCGGCGGTGACCTGGCCATCCGGCTTGCTGAGGTTGGCGTGGAGCGTGGTTTCGCCGTCGGCGACGGTGTAGATGATGCTGTCCAAGCCCGATGATCCCTGGAATGGGATGGTGAGCGCTTCGAGGAACTCGGCGAGCGCGGCGGGCGGTGTCTCGTCAGTGGTGATGCGTACGCCCTTGTAGGCGCCGGTGCCGCTGTCCCAGGTCAGGGTCCACCGGACGGGACCGACGGTGTCCTCGAGGCGGTCGCCGGTCGTGTGCTGGCGGAGCAGGTCGACGAAGTCGGTGTACCGTCCCCGTTCGGAAGCGTCCAGATGGGCGGGGGCGTCGATGGCGAAGTACAGCGTGATCGGTCCTGGTCCGGCGAGGTGTTCGGCGACCGACACCCAGCCGTCGTCGGAGATGGTGTTCCAGTTCTCGGCGAACACGGTCGAACGTGCGGCCGTTTCGACGGTGCTGATGTCGCAGGGCGCGAAGCGGTCGGTGGGTGCGAGTGACTGCAGGACCGTCGCCGTCTCATCGACCGTGATGTCCTCGTCGAGGTCCACCGACAGGGTGCAGCTCGAGCCGGAGCTGTAGGTGAACTCCTTCGCGTACGCCGAGACGGTGCCGTGATCGCCGACGACCTCCTGGAGGACCGGTGTCACCCGCCAGGAGGCGATCTTCATCGTCGAGCAGGAGTACAGGATGAGCGCTGCGATGCAGGCCATGGCGATGAGGAGGACGAGCACTGCGATCCGGCCGGCTCTACTGCGGCGGGTGCGTTGCGATCTCCGTCGGGGTTCGCGAAGGGTCGGCTGGACGAACACGTCACACCACTTCCTGTGTGGCCGACCTGCGTCGGCGGAGGCGACCGGCGCCGCCGACGGCCGCGAGCAGTCTGATCGTCGCCGTCGCGGACCTCATCGTCGGGAGAAGAGCCGCTCGAACAGCGGGGGCTTCGGAGCGGGCCGGCTGCCGGCGATCCGGCGCATCCGTGCCTGGATCTCCGGATCGCTCTGCATCGCCAACATCGCCAACCGCGCCGATCCGAGACCCCACTGCGACCAGTGCTTCGCGTGAGCCGTCACCGCCGTGATCTGGCTGAGCTGGTTCAGATCGCTGAGTTCCCGCCATCGCGTGAGGTCGAGCATCGCGATCTCCTCGGCATAGGTCTCGTTCACCCGGGTGATCCCGGCGTTGCCCGCTCGACGGCGCGCAGGGGTCTCGGCCGAGGCGTCGCCCGTCGCGAGGTGGATGGTGGCGAGCTCGTCGAGCAACTCCTCGAACACTGCGTGCAGCTCGGACCGGACCTTGGGGGCTGTCGCGATGACCTGGTCCTCCTCGGTCCTCCACGCGATGAGCACGCCGCCGGAGCAGAGGCGGCACAGTTGCCTGGGCGCGATGCGGCTCGTGGCGTAGCCGCACTGGCAATACCCCGCGATGTTGGAGAGGGTGTCGTCGAGTGAGACGAAGGTGCTGTTCTCCTCCGACTCGGCCTCTTCCACGGACTCCATCAGCAGCAGGGCTCCGGGCACGCCGACGGCCGCCGCTCGTCCGACATAGCTGCCGGGCACCCGGCTGATCTTCGCGGTCCACAGGTCGACGTCCTCGGCACTGAACAGCCCACTGGCCTGACGGACGTACTCACTGACGCTCCGCTCGACGATCGCTTCGAGCTCGGTGTCGAGTCGCTTCATCGCCGTGTCGTCCGACGGGTCGTCGAATCGTTCGTTCAGCGCGATCACCGCTTCGCGGCCGCGAGCCACGATCGCCTGGTGCACGGCTGCGGCGCGCGGGTTCCGCTGCAGCAGCAGCTCCTCAGTGCCGAGTATCTCGATGCTCGTGATCATGGGGTTCCTCGCAACCTTGTGGTCGCGCTCAGCGCATGTTCTCGCAGTGCGTCCCGGAGCGTTGTGATGCGTGCGATGCGATTCCCCATGGCCAAACCGTACCGGTCGCAATCGGCTCAGCGAATGGGGACCGCTCACCATCGAGCGTCACCGTGCCCAGGGGCGTTCGTTCGATCGGGGACCCGTCTCCCGGGAGACGGCCGCGGCGCGACTTGCACCTGCCGTAGCGTCATGTGGTGCAGTGGACGTATTCCGCCCACCGAGGAAGGCCCCCACATGTTCTCGACTTTCACCCCGCCGCGCCAGGTCACCATCGGAGGCGCCGCCGCGTTCGTCGGTATCACCCCACGGGCGATCCGTCACTACCACCAGATCGGTCTGCTCCCTGAGCCCGAGCGGGGGAGTGACGATCGCCGCCGCTACGGCTACGACGAGATGATCCGGCTGCTGTGGATCCGTCGGATGGCGGACGCCGGCATCGCCCTCGACGACATCCGCGACGCCTTCGCGGATGGCATCACCGACACCGACGACGATGTCACACGCATCCTGGACCGCCTGGAGGGCTCCCTCGTCGCTCGGCAGGCGGAACTCGAGCAGCAGCGGACCGCTGTGCAGCGCATGCGTGCGCAGGGCAGCAGGTTGGGGCTGCTCTCCGACGTCGTGAGCGACCGCCTCACAGACCTGCCCGAGGGCGCCCTACGGCAGGACGACCTGGACACCCTGCTCGTGACCGAACGGATCTTCGGCGGGCTCGGCGCGTCCGTCCAGGCGTCGCGGTTCATCGCCCTGGCCACCCACCCGGAGCTGCGGGAGGAGTCCGACCGAGTCGACGCCGCCGAAGCCGCACTCGACGACACGGTCGCGATCGACGATCCCCGCGTGGCGGAGATCGCCGCCGAACGGCATGCCTTCGAGGCGGTTCTCCGTACGGTCATCGAGGACTCCGGCCTGGCGCAGACTGACGACGACCGCTTCGACGCGTGGGACGACTCCCACCCCCTTCCCGACGACGAGGACGGCGCAGGCTCGACGTGCGGCTCGACGAGCCTCACCGACGCCGTCCGGATGATGCCCTACGACTTCTCCCGCGCACGCCTGCGGTGCATGGAACTGGTCCTCGAACTCGATGCACTTGACCTCGCGCCACCGGCCGGACGCTGAGTCGTCGACCGCGATCGTCCGTGTCGCGGCTGGGCGTCACCGTGCCCGTCCTCGTCTTCATGACCTGATCATCCGCGCTGCTCGGTGTCACCGACACGGGTAGGTTCGGTGCATGGAGCAGACGCAGAACATCCAGGGCTTCCGGAAACTCGTCGATGAGCCGCTCTCCACCTGGCCCGGAGCGCTGGTCGTGCTCCTGGCCGTGTTGGGCGTCGGTTTCGTCGCAACGGCGGCGGCGGTGGGCCCACTGGACGACTACTCCGAGGAGGAGCTGGCGCAGACCCTGCCGGTCATCGTGATCTCGCTCGGGGCGTCGCTCTTGGCTGTCGGAGTCGTCGCCCACCAGGTCGCGGGAGCGGTGCAGCTGCGGATCGACGCCTCTGCCCGCGCCGTGGAGCGGCTGTCCGAGCCGACGACCGCCGCTCCGACCACACCGGCGGACGACGCCTTGAGCCGTCGTTTCGCAGGAGAACTCGCGATGCACGTCGAGACCGTCTCCGGCCTGCGTCGACGTCTCGGTCTCGCCAGGAGGATCAGCGCGGGCCTCGTGTGTGCTGCCGGGCTGGTGCTCGTCTCGGGTGCCGTGCTGAGCTTCTGGGCGCTGCCTGTCCTGACCTGAGCCAGTCTCGCGAGGCGTCCGGGCCTCGCTCAGCCCGCGTGGAGGGCGTACCCGACCCCGTAGACGGTGACGAGGCGGGTGGGCTGCTGTGGATCGGACTCGATCTTGGCCCGGAGGTTCTTCACGTGGGTGTCGATGGTGCGGCCTCCGATCCAGCGGTCGGTCCCGTGGAGACGATCGAGCAGGCGGGCACGGCTGAGGACGATGCCGGGATGCAGAGCGAACTCCTCGAGGAG
Source organism: Plantibacter auratus (assembly GCF_050587365.1). NCBI lineage: Bacteria > Bacillati > Actinomycetota > Actinomycetes > Micrococcales > Microbacteriaceae > Plantibacter > Plantibacter auratus. Next base: position 1,133,304 of record NZ_JBOBFV010000002.1, read on the forward strand.
GTCGAACTCGGCACGCGTGAGGTCGAGCAGCCGATCCGCGAGGGTGGCTCGATGCCGGTCCGGGTCGATCTCGAGGTCTCCGACGGTGATGACCGTCGAGGCCGGCACCGTGCGGCGGGCTCGTCGCAACAGCGCTCGGACCCGGGCGACGAGTTCGCGGGGGCTGTAGGGCTTCGCGAGGTAGTCGTCGGCACCGAGTTCGAGCCCGAGTAGCAGGTCGTTCTCGGTGGAGCGTGCGGTGAGGAGCAGGATCGGGAGGTCGAACTGCTCCTCGCGAAGCGTGCGGCAGATCGTGAGGCCGTCGGCCCCGGGGAGCATGACGTCGAGGACGAGCAGGTCGGGCGCGGAGCGACGCACCTCGGAGAGCGCTTCGGCGCCGTCGGCCAGGACGGTCACGTCGTGCCCCTCCCGTTCGAGGTAGCGGCGGACGAGCTCCGACTGCAGGGCATCGTCCTCGACGATCAAGACTCTGGTCACGATCCGATCCTAGGCACGGGCTCGGCGCGCGGTCGGGCTCCGGACCGATCGCTCACAAGTCCTTCACATCCCTCGGCGAGCGTGGGTCACAGCCGCTCATGACACGAGGAGGAACCGTGACACGCATCATCCACCGATCCCTGACCGCCGCCGCGGGTGCCCTGGCGCTCCTGGCGGCACTCACCGCTTGCGCTGCACCGTCCGCCGATCAGTCCGGAGACGGAGGCATCGCGACGTTGGAGACCGCCGCTCCGACGCCCACCGAGGTCGCCGACCCGCTCGTCGCGAAGTACGGCGAGCCCGTGCGTCTGCGTCTCGACATGTCGGATGAGGAGGAGGCCGACGCGTGGAAGCCACGGGACCGCTGTCTCGCAGACCACAGCCCGGCGACGCCGGACGCTCCGACGGGCGGTGATGGAGACGCGGTCAGCGGCGGCGTCGCAGAGGATCTCGCGGGGTTCGCCGAGGCCGAGGCGCTCTGCCAACGCGTGGCGCCCTTGCCGCCGTGGGAGCTCGACGCTCAGAACCCGGACGCCCTGCGGTTCGCGCAGGGCGTGGTGGACTGCCTGCACGAACGCGGTGTCCGCGAGGTCGAGATCACCGAGCCGGATGCGTTCGGCCGGATCAACCTCGCCTTCGGTGGCGAGGCCAACGACACCACCTCGATCTCACTGGGGATGCAGTACGTGGACGCCTGCATGGTGTCCGCATCGGATGGGAGCGCCGAATGACCCGGTCGCGTCGCCGCACCGCGCTCGTCGGATCGCTCGTGCTCTGTGCCGTCCTCGCGGCGGGGGCCGGAGGAGCCGCCCTGCTCCTCCGGCCCGTGGCCGACGCAGCCCCGGTCGAGCAGACCGCCGCGCCGGCCACCGCGGTCGTCGAGCGGGGTGAGCTCGTGCAGACCGCTCGCCTCGACGGCACAGTCGGCTTCGGTACCGCGGTCCCCGTGACGACGAAGGCCGACGGCATCATCACCGGGTTGCCCGACGTCGGCGCGACACTCGATCGGGGATCCGTGGCACTGCGCGCGAACGAGCGACCGGTGCCGGTGCTGATCGGAGCGCTTCCGCTCTATCGCGCGATCGACGGCTCGGGGATGGAGGGGGCGGACGTGAGTATGGTCGCTTCGAACCTGATGGACCTCGGACATCTCAGCCGCAGTGATCCGGAGACCTTCGAGACCGGGTGGGAGTTCACGGAGGCTGTCAGGGACTGGCAGGAATCGCTCGGCCTGGAGTGCACCGGCACGCTGGCCCCCGCCGACGTGGTCGTCTTGAGTGCGCCGAGTCGCATCGCCGCAGTGACGGCACGCCTCGGCGACGCGGCGGGCGGTCAGCCGTTCTCGGTCACGCCAACGACACGCGTCGTCGATGCGTCGGTCCCGGCGCAGGACGCGGGAGTCATCGGGGTCGGCGCGAAAGCGACGATCGAACTGCCCGACGGGCGCGCCGTCGGCGGGTCCATCGTCACGGTGACCACGACCGGGGAAGGAGCCGACGCGAAGGTCCGCGCGCTCGTCGCGATCGACGATCAGGCTGCACTCGTGGGCGTCGACGCCGCCGCCGTGACCGTTCGGGTCGTCACGAGATCCGTGCCGGACGTGCTGATCGTGCCCGTCGCCGCGCTCGTGGCGCTCGCCGAAGGCGGCTACGCGCTGCAGGACGACCGCGGCCGACTCCACGGCGTCGAGATCGGCCTCATCGCAGACGACCGGGTCGAGGTCAGCGGTGCAGGGATCGAGGCCGGCATGACGGTGGTGTCTGCACGATGACGACGTCGGCACTCGAGCTCGAGCACGTCAGCCGCGTCCACCCCGGCGGAGTCGCTGCACTCGACGACGTCTCGTTGCAGATCGACGCGGGTGAACTCACCGCGATCATCGGACGATCCGGCGCAGGCAAGTCGACGTTGCTCAACGTCCTCGGCACCCTCGACCGTCCCACGGCCGGCGTGGTCCGCATCGGCGGCACCGACACCCGCGACCTCACGGATCGCGCGCTGTCCACCTTGCGCGGGAGCTCGATCGGGTTCGTCTTCCAGGGTTTCCATCTGACCGACGGCGTGACCGCAGAACAGAACGTCGCAATGGCGCTGCTCTACAGCGGCGTTCCCAGGCGGGAGCGCCGTGACCTCGCCCGCGCGGCACTCGAGCGCGTGGGACTCGAGCACCGCATCGGGCACGCGGCGCAGGACCTCTCCGGCGGTGAACGACAGCGGGTCGCCATCGCCCGGGCGATCGTGACCGACCCGCTCGTCGTCCTCGCCGACGAACCCACCGGCGCCCTCGACACGGCGAACGGCGAACGCGTGCTCAGCCTCCTCGAGCGACTGCACGACGAGGGCACCACCGTCGTCGTCATCACCCATGACGTCGAGCTCGCCGCACGACTGCCACGACGCATCGAGCTGCGGGACGGCCGCATCATCACCGACACCCGGACCGGCTCCAGGGCGGTGCCGCATGCGTGAGCGTCGCAGACGTCTCGACCCCCGGGATCTGCTCGCCGTCGGCACGGTCGGGCTTCGCACCCGACCGCTTCGCGCCGTGCTCTCGACCATCGGGATCGCCATCGGCATCGCGACACTGGTGACCGTCACCGCCGTGCCCGCGTCCTCCCAGGCCGCGCTCGATCAACAGCTCACGGCGCTCGGAGCGGACCTGCTGCGAGCCGACCCTCGCGCAGGCGCAGACGGAACCCCCGTGCCGCTTCCGGCCGAGGCACTCGGCATGCTGCAGCGCATCGGAACCGTGAAGGATGCCGCGACGGTCGGCAACGCCCACGCCCCCGTCCGCAGCAACCAGCTCCGCGGATACCCGGAGACCGGGCTGACCACACTCGCCGTCCGCGGTGATCTTCGCGAGGTGCTGCGAACGGACGTGACCTCCGGCCGCTGGCTCGACGGGAGCGACCTGCCGACGGCCGTGCTCGGCATCGACGCCGCTGATCGGCTCGGCCTGTCGCAGCTCCCCGATCGGCCGGTCACGATCGACGTCGACGGCGTCGCGTTCACCGTGATCGGCGTGCTCGCACCGACGCCGCTCTCCGCCGACGTGCAGTCGGCGGTCCTCGTCGACGATGCTGCCGCGCGGCGCTGGCTGAGCTTCGACGGCGCACCGACGGTCGCCTACGTCACGGGTGTCGAGGTGTCGATCGACGCCTTGCGGCCGGTCGTCGCCGCAACCCTCTCCCCGGGGGCGAGCGGACTCGTGCAGGTGAGCCAGCCGTCGGCCGTGCTCGCCGCGAAGGCTGCTGCCCGATCCAGCTTCGATGGACTCTTCCTCGCGCTCGCCGCAGTCGCACTCGTGATCGGAGGCATCGGCATCGCGAACACGATGTTCGTCTCCGTGCTCGAGCGTCGCCGGGAGATCGGATTGCGACGAGCGCTCGGCGCCCACCGCGGTCAGATCCAGGCGCAGTTCCTCGTGGAGGCCATCCTGCTCTGCGCGCTGGGTGGCGTATCCGGAGTCGTGCTCGGTCTCCTCGGAACCGCGGCCTGGAGCGGTCTGCAGGGCTGGCCGCTGGTCGTTCCGGTCGAGACGATCCTGTCCGGCATGAGCGCCGCGCTGGTGACGGGCGCCGTCGCCGGACTCGCACCGTCCATCCGCGCCGCCCGCCAATCACCGACCGCGGCGCTCTCCGCGACCTGAGCGGGTCCGACGGTGCGCGGGTGCGCGGATGCGGTCCGGGATGGAAAGTGATGAGAGCATGGCCGACGACATGAGCAACAGCAGAAGAGCGGGTACCGCTGGGCCCCGACGCGTGCCACGGCTGCTCGCGCGCTATCTCGCGGCTGGACTGCTGCTCGTGCTCGCCTCGGCCGGCGGTACGGTCTGGCTGGCTCAGACCTCGGAGTACCGGTACGACGAGCAGGCGTCCGGTGCCGATCTCGTGCGAGACGAGCAGGTGTTGGATGCGCTCAGGACGTGGGCCGGACGCCACGACGGCTGGAGCGATGTCGGGTCCACGCTGCTGCTGCTCAGCCAGGAGACCGGGCGTCGCATCGCCGTGGTCGACGGTGCCGGAACGGTGATCGCCGACACGGCGCCCGAGCTGCCCCGTCCGGCGGCCTCCACCCGATTGCTCGACCCGCTCGAACCCCTCGGGGACCCGGTGACATCCGAACTGCGTCTGCCCGACGGCATCAGCGGGCCGTTCTCGCTCGACGATGCGCAACGTGACCAGCTCACCGGGCAGGCCGCCGCCGTGGTGGCGTGCCTGGGCGATGCGGTCGTCGACACCGGGGTGTGGGGGAGCGGCCGCCCCGTGGTCAACGGGTACGACGATGCACCGGACTGTGGCCGTGCCGCCTTGAACACCCCGCTGCCGAGCGAGCGGGTCGCCCTCGACGAGCTCCGTGATCGCACGAACGCCTGCCTGCTCGCCGCGAACGCGCCGCTGGTCACCGACGTCGAACTCGATCTGTCTCCGTCGAGCGCCCCTGCGCAGCTCGCGTTGCGCACCGTCCCGACCGGCGACGACTCGGCTGACGGGTGCCTGCTGCAGGCGCGCGTCGACCAGGCTCGGGCGACGACGGCGCCTGCCGTGAACGTGGTGCTCACCGACCAGCGAGGTGACGCGCAGGGCCCGCTCGACGCGAGTCCTGGATCGATCGCCCGCGTGGGCGTGTTCGTCGTGGTGCTGCTTGCACTCCTGGCGGTGGCCGCGGCGCTCATCGTCGTGCCGACCCTCCGTAGTGCCCGCCGACTCGAGACCGCGGTCGATCGGTTCAGCGCGGGCGATCGTGAGGCCCGCGCGGCGTTGCCCGCTCGCGATGACCTCGCCGGCGTCGGCGCCGCGTTCGACCGCATGTCCGGTGAGATCGCTGGACACGAAGCGTCACGGCGACGGCTACTCGGCGACATCGCCCACGAACTGCGCAGCCCGCTCACGAACATCCGCGGATGGGTCGAGGCGGCTGACGACGGTCTCGGTCTCGACGATGCGGCACTCCGCCGGCTCGTGCTCGACGAGGCCGGGCGGATGGAGCGGATCACCGGGGACCTGCAGCTCCTCGCGCTCGCGGAGGCCGGCGACCTCGTGCTGGAGCGCAGGGCGTGCGACGCGGCGGTGATCGTGCGAGAGCTCGGGGAAGCGTACCGAGCGCAGGCGGCGAGCACGGACATCGCGTTGCACGTCGAGCTCTCGGGGCCGTTGCCGCTCGAGACCGATCCTGCGCGGCTGCGGCAGATCCTCGACAATCTGCTCTCGAACGCTCTGCGCCACACGCCGCCGGGCGGTCGTGTCGACCTCGAAGCGGTGACCGCTGACGACCTGGTGCGGATCGCGGTCGTCGACACCGGCGAGGGCATCGCCCCGGCAGACCTGCCGCGGGTCTTCGACCGGCTCTGGCGCGGCGAGCCGTCTCGGGTCCGCGCCGGGCAGAGCACCGGCCTCGGTCTCTCGATCGCCCGCGGCCTCGCTGAGGCGTTGGGCGGTACGCTCGTCGCGCAGAGCGCCCTCGGCGAGGGCAGCCGCTTCGAGCTGTCGCTGCCTGCGCGCGTGCCGGAGTGAGGGAATCCGCTTCGCGTCAGAGCCTCTGGTTGCAGGTCGGTCTCAGTTCGGTGCGTCGCCCATCGTCAGTTCCGGCTCGACGCCGGCCGGCATCGGGAACCAGGCGAGGAAGGTGACGCCCTCGTCGGTCGCGTCGAAGACGATCGTCTCGTTCGCCGGCTCATGGAATGTGTCGCCGGCGCGCAGGACGGTCTGAGGCCCGGTCCCCACTTGGAAGTTCACGGAGCCGGTTTCGATAGTGCCGAAGACCGGGCCGTTGTGCCAGTGCGCCCCGACGTGGAAGTCGGGGGCGATCGTGATGCGTCGCACTTCGACGGAGGCGAAGCTCGGAGCCCCATCGAGCGTCACCGTGCTCAGGGTCGTTCGTTCGATCGGGGATTCACTCATGGGTCGATGATGCCAGTGACTGGTGACCAACAGCCCCGGGCCGATCAGCGATCAGGACAGATGGCCGATCGTGACGCTCTCCCGCTCCTCGCGGGTGAGCTTCACGCGGGCGAGTCGGATCCGCTGGCCGGCTTTCACTGGTCGTGGCAGGGCGACGGTGAGCAACCCGTCGTCCTGCGAGCCGATGAGGCAGCCGTCGGTCTGCGGGAACACCATCGGTGCTGGGATGGCGCGCAACACGCCGATCTCCTGTCTGAGCACCGCCAGGCGGTGGATGCTGAGGGAGCGTGCCACCGTGCTCGCCCGGACCGAACGCAGCGCGCCAGCGAACACCCACACCGGCATGCGTGGTCCTGAGACGAGCATGAACGGGTTGCGGAGGTCCCGCTCGACGGTGTCGCGGCTGCCGCCGACCAGCCGATGATCGTAGGCGATCAGGGTCGGGGCCTCGCCGCCCCACTGGACAAGGCCCGTCGGGGCCTGGAGGGCGAGCCAGCCGCCCCGGCGGTAGATCCGGAACTCCTCCAGCGCTCGCATCGGGACCGACACCAGCGAGAAGCAGAACAAGAGGGCGCTCACGATCAGCCAGCCCGCGACCGCCGGCCTCGAGAGCCACTCGCCGAACGCGTCGATGCCCGGCTCGGGCGCGGCGGTGAGCGCTTCGACCAGCCCGAAGGCCTGGGGGATCAGGAACGGGATGCCGATGGCCAGCCCGGGTACGAGATACTCACCCTCGGTCTTCAGTCGGCGTCGGAACCCGCTGAGGGTGCTGAGCTCCTGCTCGACCTTCCAGCGCAACTCATCCAGTCGACGGGCGTCGACGGTCGCTTCCCAGTCCGGGCCGATCCAGCCACGCACCGGCCCACTGTCGTTCCGAGGAATGCTCACACAGCCCAGGGTAGAGGCACCGCCGCATCGCTCGACGAGTGGCGGGGAGACGTGTTCCGGCTCAGGGGCCGGTTGCGCCATCCACTTGAGGAAGCTATCTTCCTATAACACGTTCCATGAACATTGGGGGAGATGATGATTCGCAAGAAGATCCTGGTACTGCTCACGTCCGGACTGGTGGTCGCCGGCGGACTCGGCGGTGTGGCAGCGCAGGCCGTGGCGAGCTCCGCGAAGGCGCCGGCGGAGGCGACCGCGACGCCGACCGCGAGCGCGACGCCGACCGAGACGCCGGCCGCGACCACGCCGCCCACCGAGTCCACGCACATCAACGAGTTCTACCTGCAGGGCCTCTGGCAGCGATTCTTCGAGGTCGGTAAAGCCGCGATGGCGTCCTGCATGACCGAAGCGGGGTTCGGGTTCGACGACACCAGCTTCGACGGGATGCCGCCAGGTCTGAGCGAGGCCGACCAGGACGCCTGGCAGGCGGCCGCGGTCCCCTGTCGTGAGGAGCGTGACGCGGCGACCGCTGCTGCCGAGGCGGCCTACGTGCCGACCGAGGAGGAGCGTGCCACGGCACTGGCGTTCGCGACGCAGTATCAGGGCTGGATCGATGCGATGCGCTCATGCATGGCTGACCGCGGCCACGAATTCGTGGGCGCCGTCGACATGACGCTCCAGGCCTACCCGTATCCCGAAGGTCAGCAGGCGACCGGGATGCCCGACGGCCTGTCTCCGGAGGAGAGCCACCAGTGGAAGTTGGATGCGACCGGCTACGACTCCAGCTACCCCGAGTCGGAGCAGAGCACCTGGGACGCGTCCTGCGGATTCGTCGCCGACGCCGCCTACGGTGGGCCCGGTCACTGATCGGTCTGTCGACGATCACCTCCGGGCTGGATGCCGATCCGAATCGTCGTCCACGGTCACCGGGCGCGTGTTCCGGCGCGGCGGGCCGGGCGAACGGAGCCCCCGGCGAGGACGAGCAGCGAGCTGGCTGGGATGGCGAGTACCGCCATCCCAGCGGCGGAGAGGGAGCGCCGATTGGCGCAGACGTCGTAGGGCGGCTCCGAGGTGTCTGTCGAGACGATCCCGCGAGCGACCATCCGGTCGCCTCCCGCGCCGAGCTCGCGGGGCCAGCCGGCGACGACCACGGATGAGCACACGGTGGTGTATCCGGGATGATCATCGCCGTCGACCCGCTCGTGGACGGTCGACGGGAGGAACGCGAGCACGCCCATCGCCACGACGGACGCCAGCCCGACCGCGAGCAGCACCCACCACGAGACCGATCGTCGAAGGCTTCCGGTGTCGTCCATGCCGGTATTGTGACGCATCAGGGACTCGCCCGTCATCTCGGCGTGGGCAAGGCCACCGCCGAGGGCTCACCGCGGTCGCCACGACCCTCGACTCACGCGCGGCGAGGAGGTCAGCGCCGACTCCATCGAACACCCCGCCTTCGTCGGTCACCGGTTCAAGGCGTCGCTGCTCCCCGTGCAGCAGGCGATCATGGCGTTCGCCATCGGGATGTCCTGAGCTGCAGCGCCACCACTTCCGTGGTCAGCTCTCCGCGCCCGCCTCGGTCGCCGGCATCGACGTGGTGGGCGGCCACCACCAGATCGCGGCAGCGACGAGGCCGAGGAGGGAACTGATCCCGACACCGGCGGCGAGGAGCCCGAGGCTTCCGGCGGTCGCCGTCAGGTGGTCGGCCCAGAAGGCGATCTGCACACCGGTGGCGCTGATCAGGCTGAGCGATTCGACGGCGACGTACCCGAGCAGGAGCGTGGGCGGCGCGACCGCGACCGCACCGACGATGCGAGTGCGGCGTCGGGCTGTCAGTGCGGTCCCGACCAATGACAGGACGGCGAGCACACCGACGAGCATCGCCATCAGCGGCGGGACCCGGAGGTCGTCGATGATGATGGCGCGGATGATCCGCGCGTAGGTATACCCGCCGAGGACGGTCAGGGTGACGCCGAGCGCGAGCATCCAGAGGGCGATCCGATGAGCGGTGCGCACCGTTGCGGCGTGGCGTGGGTCGCTCACCGCGCTGCGACCGAGCTGGTGGGCGCGCCAGCTCACGTCGTGGATGCTCCCGGTGACGAGGCGCCGGACGATGTCCCGGCGAAGGCGCCCGGCCGACCATCCGGCCTCGTCCGCCCAGAGCGCGTGCTCATGCAGGTCGGAGGCGAGCTCATCGCGCCGCGCGGCGGCGACCTCCTCGGGGAGGTCGCGGGTGTACTGAGCGCACCAAGCGAGGACCCAGTGTGCCGTGGTGTTGAACGTCCTCGTGTGGAGCAGGCTCATGCGATCCCCTGGTCGGCGACGCGAGCCGCGACGCGGTGCTCGTCGACGAGTCGTGCGTGCTCGCGGTTCCGTGCGGCGGCACCGACCGCCGTGATGCGGTACATCCGTCTTCGGGGTCGACCCTCGGCGGCCGCGATCTCGTGGTCCTCCCAGTCCTCCTCGATCAGGCCGGCTTCGGACATCCGCGAGAGCGCCTTGTACAGGGTGCCGTGCGCGGCGAGCTTCCCCTCGGGACCGGCCAGGCGTTTCGCGAGCGCGAATCCGTAGAACGACCCCTCCGACGCCTGCAGCACTGTGCCCACGTCGAGGATGTCGAGCTCGAGGGGGAACAGGGTGCCGGGGCGACGCTTGACCATGCGGACAGTATACGGAAGCTATCGGCCCATAAATCCACTCGTGTTCTCTGTGGGCAACAGTCGTCCTACATCACGGGGAATTTGCGGCCCGCCTGTTCGCAGGCTATCTTCCTATAAACGTGATGTTCGAAGTTGGAGAGATGATGGCTCGCAAGAAGTTCTTGATCCTGGTCGCGGCCGGGCTGGTGGCCGCCGGCGGGTTCGGTGGCGTGGCGGCGCAGGCGCTCAGCATGAGGCCCGCGACGGACTCCTCGGATGCTCCGGAGACCTCGGCGAGTTCCCCGGAGACGCCGACGCCGACGTCGCCACCGACCGATGCCGCTCACATCGACGAGTTCTTCCTGCAGGACAAGTGGCAGGAGTTCCGCCAGGTGGGCCTCCTGACGATGGAGTCGTGCATGGTGGAGGCCGGGTTCCCGTTCGACGGAACCACCTTCGACGGGATGCCGTCGGGGCTGAGCGAGGTCGACCAGGAGGCATGGTACGCCGCGGCGGAACCGTGCTGGGTCCAGCGGGACGCGGCGTCCGCGGCGGCCGAGGCAGCGTACGTCCCGACCGCGGAGGAACGAGCTACCGCGCTGGCGTTCGCGGCGCAGTACCAGCGCCACATCGACGCGATGCGCTCCTGCATGGCCGACCGCGGCCACGAGTTCGTCGGTGAAGTCGACATGACCCTGCAGACCGCGCCCTTCGCTGACGCCGAGCGGCCGGCCGGTATGCCCGACGGTCTGTCGCCGGAAGAGACCCACCAGTGGATCATCGACGCATACGCGTACGACTCCAGCTACCCGGAGTCGGAGCAGGGGACCTGGGAGCGCGCCTGCGTCACCGCCGCCGACGCTGCTGCAGGGTTCGAACACTGATGGGGACGCCAGGAGCTGCACGTCTGGTCCCGCGGAGCCGAGCGCGAACCATGACAGCGCTCCTAGTGGCCGCCCTCGGTGTCGGCGTGTTCGCTGGCACCGGGGCGGCGGCGGTCGTCCAGACCGCGCACGCGGCCGAACAGCGCACCGTCAGCACGTTCGAATTCGTCCCGCTCGAGGACCGTGGCGTCGATGTCTCCGCGTACCTGAACCCGGATCCCACGATCACGACTGCGGACGGCCGCCGGCGCAACACCTTCGGAACGCCGGTCTACGACGCGGACACCGACCCGAAGCTCGTGACCTACCCGAGCACGCTCACGCCCCAGCAACGTGCGGTGCAGGAACTGCTCGTCACCCGGAACTTCATCGCGGCGCAATGCATGGCGGAACTCGGCCTGGACTTCACCTTCTCCCTCCCGTGGGAGCGGACGGAGGATCAACGCCGCAGCAACTCCATCGATCTCCCCGCAGTCGGCACGCCGGAGTGGAAGGCGTACGTCGGCACGCGGCTCGCGGGCGAAAGCTACAACTGGGAGGACGCCGGCTGTGGCGGGTACGCGGAGCATGTCCTCGCATCAACCGGCGACGGCACCGAATGAGCGTCCCTTGAGGCGCGCTATGCGGCCGAAGCCGCTCCTCTCCCATGACTGCCGTCTCGGGAGACACGCCATGCGCGAACGATCCGCCTGGGACCAGCTCCTCGACGAGCCGGCGCGATGTCGCTGCAGATGCCACGGTGCGTAGCCAGTCGGGATCGGGATCACCAGCGCGTTGGCTGGAATCGCCCGGATCGCTTCACCGTGAAAGAACGGTCGAACGAGGCTCGCTCGGGCTGGTTCACCGTTCGGGCGTCTGAGGGGGAGTCTGAGCATGGTGCCGAGTGGCTACTGGGACATGCCGCCACGTGCGAGGCGGGGCGGTCACCATCATGAGTACGCCGACGCAGGCCGACACCGCCGCGAGAACCAACAGTGCACTGATCATCCTGTTCGAGCATGTGTCAGCCGGGCTGCTTTCGACTGCTCGCCTCCTACCTGAGGAGACTGCACCTCCCTCGATCCATGACGCGTCTCGGCCACATCCGCACCCAGGCGGCATGCTTCAGCGTTCGAAGGTCTCCGGGCTGGGAGCCGATCGTCGGAGAGCGCGCTGGAGTTGTCTGGCGGAGGAGAAGCCGGCGGCGGCGGCGAGGTCTGTGGCGTTCATCCGGCCGTCCGTGATGCGGTCGATCTCGGAGACGCGGCGACGTTCGATCTCGCGGCGCGGGGTGGTGCCGAGGTGTCTGAACGTCTCGTGAAGCGTCCGGACGCTGACCGACAGGTCGGTCGCGAGGCGTGCGACGGTGAAGGCGGGGTCTCGGAAGTGCGTCTCGATCGAGCGTTGGGCTGCCATGAAGAGACCGTCACGGTGCCGCGAGTCCGAGCCGATGGCGGCACCGCCCGCCTCCTCGAGGGCGGCGGAGACGAGATGCTCCATCGCGATACCGAGATGACGTCGTGCATGTGCGCTGCCCGGTGCGGGGGCATCGAGCGTGGAATGCGTCATCGCGGCGAGGGCGCGGAGTGGCGCGTTCTCGACCCTGAGGGGTTCGTGGAACGCGAACCGCGATCGGCCGGCGTGAAGCAGCGTCGGCTCGAAGTACCAGACGAACCGGGCGGTTCCTTCGGTGGTGCGCGCCGTGACCGGGGCCTCGCCGTCGAACAGGACCATCGACCCCGGATCAGCGCGCACCGTCGTGCCGTCGACGGTGAAGTCGAAGCCGCCTTCGACGGTGTAGACGAGGTAGGTGAGCTTCGGGGCGGGGGCCAGCCGGTAGCCGGCGGAGTTGGACCAGGCCCGCCCGAGTCCGAACTTCGGGTGTGCCATCGTCTCGGCGACGAGGCCGGGGTCGACGGTTCCGCGAGGCTGCCACCCGAAGTCATCGCACCGTTCCGCCGCTTGCGCGCCCATGGTCATGCTGGGGGCACCTCCGTCCGAATCCGCTGTCCGCGTCGTTGAAACCGGTCGACCAAATGTACCGGCCATTTTCTGCGCGATCGTGGACAGAATCCGCGAAATCTGCAGCTGAGCGACCGCGACGGGGGACCGCGCTTCGTTTTCTGGATAGGGTCTCCCGCGTGGATGACTGGCAGCGCAGGCTCCCCGACCTCCTTGATACCGTCGATGCGGCACGCGTCGCGAATCAGTGGGACGCGATCGGGGCACTGTTCGACGACTACTTCTTCGCACTGTCGCTGTCCGCGCCGGAGGCCGTCGAACGCGTGTGGGCCGAGGCACCCGCAGCATGGCTCGAGGCTCACCCTCGCTACCTGATGGCCGCCGCGATCAGCGCCGCCGAGCGCAAACCGTTCCCGGTGATCGACCTCCCCGCGATACGAGCCTTCGCTGCGTGGGTCGAGGAGCAGGAGCCCCCGGCGACTCGGGATGTACTGGGGGTGAAGATCGCGGAGACCCGGAGGCATCTCGCCTCCGGGCGATTCGGCCTTGCATCCGCCGTCGCCGACGAGATCCAGGACATCATCCGGCATGCCGACGATCACGACGGGTTCGACGATGTGCTCCCGAGCGTCTTCATCCGACTCGGCCTGGTTCGACTCCTCGCCGGCCACGCCAACCAGGCGATCAGCTCGTTCTCCGAGGCGTGGCGGTGGAGCTCGATCGCCTCCCCGCACCCGTTCGCGCCGTTCGCGGCAGCGTACTGCTCACTCGCCCATGCGCTTGCCGGCGACTACGTGCACGCTCGCACCTGGCGCGAACGGAGCGCGGAGATGCACGCCGGTGGTCCCGGAACCATGGCGTTCCGGCTGGCATCGGCTGCGAAGCTCGCGGACGCCCTCATCGCGATCGGAGCCGTTGACCGCAGCGAGGCGCGACGTGCCGTCGGCGAACTCGAAGTCGGCGTGGAAGGCGGCGAGTTGTGGTGGGTCGGCGTCCATGCTCGCAGTCGTGTCGCCCTGTATTGGGGCGATCGTCCGTCCGCCATCCGGGAGATCGAGGCGGAGCTGCACGCCTTCCCGTCGCTGACGAGCCCCACCTCGCTCGCCGGGGTGATCTTGCGCGCGGATCTCGCCGACCTCCACCAGGCTGAAGGGCACTTCGACCGGGCCGGGCTGATCCTCGGTCCGCTCAACACCGGCGCTCCCCACCCGGCTGCCGTGAGCACGCTCGCTCGGCAGCTCATTCTCGTCGACGACTCCGGCGGCGCCCTCAACCTGCTCGACACGGCCATGAGTCCTCCGCTTCGAACGACGCAGGCCCCGGCGCGATGGGAAGTCCTGCGAGCGAACCTCGCGCACCTGATGTCGGCGGCAGACGAGCGCACCGCGATCACCCGAGCGACGCGGCGCCTGGAACTGACCGGAGCACATGATGCCGCCATCGATGCCGACCCCGATATCAGATCATCCGTGCTCGGGCACCTGGAGCTCCCGGATCTGCCGTTCGCGCCGTTCGTTCGCGAACCGGTCAACCTGACCCCGCGCGAGCGGCAGATCCTCGAGCTGCTCGCCGACCACACCTCCGTGAAGGAACTCGCGGGCGTGCTCTTCATCTCCCACAACACCGCCAAGAGCCACCTCGGACGCCTCTACCGCAAGCTCAACGTCGAGAACCGGGACCAGGCACTTCGGGCAGCGCGGAGGCTCGGTTAACCCTCGCGGTTCGGTCCGTCACCCCGGGGTGCATTTCGGGGTGGATTCCGGAAGATTCCGGTCTCCGTGCGCATACCTGGCAGTTCACTGGGTACCGACACGTGACGGATTGCATCGACCTGCCGGCTCACGTGGCGATCTTCGTTCGCGTCCAGAGGGGGCGCGGCTGTGGCCAAGGGGAGGCATCTGCATGTCCGTACGAACACCGCAACACCACCGGGGGAGGTGGCGCGCGTGGAGCGGTGAACGTTCCGCGGGACGCACCCTGCTCGGCACGATCGGCGTGACGGCGCTCGCCGCGCTGTCGATCCTGGGCGCAGGCTCCGCAGCCCAGGCCGCACCGGGCACCCCGGGAACCCCGCAGGGGAGCACCGTCGTCTTCGCTGAAGATTTCGAGAACGGTCCGGGAACAGCACCTCAGGGCCTCGCCGCATACACCGGAGTCGGCGGGCAGCAGTACACCGCAGACCCCGCATGGCTGACGGCATGCAACGGATCCATCGTCAATTTCAACATTCCATTCACGGCGCTCGGGAACTGCACCTCTGAGAACAACTCGGCACAGCTGCGCCAGCTCGCCTATGCCCTCGGCGTACACGGCGGTGCTGCGACCCCCGCGGCCAACGACGTTGTCGCCGCGTACACCGAGAACAATCCCGGTACCAACGCAACCGAGTTCCAAACGGTAGGCAACATTCCACTCGCGAGCTCCAGCGGCCGGTTCCTCACCTTCAGTGTTGACACCGCAGCCGTCAACTGTCAGGTCTCGGCCCCCCAGTATCAGTTCGCGTTCCTGAACGAGGCTGGTACCGCGACGAATGTTGGCGGTCTGCTCAACGCCTGCACGTCCACTGCTACGGCCGCGGTGCCTGCAGTTGGACCCCTGGGCGCCCGGTCGGTCAACGTCGGAACCTACACTTCCGACGGGTCCGTGCTGTTCGACGGCGCGTCCCTCGGCATCCGGATGCAGAACGCGAACGGTTCCGGCGGCGGAAACGATGCCGCGTTCGACAACATCCGGATCCTCGACGTGACGCCGCAGCTGGACAAGTCGTTCAGTCCGGCATCCGTCGTCGCCGGTGAGACGTCCACGTTGACGCTCACGATCACCAACACAGACGAGTTGGCCGCCAAGAACGGCTGGTCCTTCACCGATGCACTTCCGGCCGGCCTGACCATCGCCGACGGCGCTGCGTCGACGACGTGCCCGTCCGGCGTCGTCACCGCTCCTGTCGGTGGCACCTCGATCGACGTCACCGGCAGCCTGACGGCCGGTCTGGCGTCCTGCACGGTCACCGTCAACGTCACCTCGCCCGAGGCCGGCACGTTCACGAACGGTCCGGACAACATCACCAGCGTCGGCCTGAACCCACCGGCGGACACCACGGTGGAGTTCGTCGACCAGGCTCCCGCGATCTCGGTCGTGAAGTCGGCGTCGCTCGGCTCCGGTGAGACGTTCACCGCCGGCCAGGAAGTCACGTACTCGTTCCTCGTCACCAACACCGGTAACGTGGCGCTCACGGATGTCGAGGTCGACGATGTCGACTTCTCCGGCTCCGGTGAGCTCTCTGAGATCACCTGCCCGGCAGGCGCGGCCTCGCTCGCGAAGCAGGCGTCGATCACCTGCACGGCCACCTACACGGTGACCCAGGCGGACGTCGATGCGGGTTCGGTCACGAACTCCGCGACCGCGACCGGAACCCCGCCGCGCGGGACCCCTCCGGTGTCGCCGCCCTCCGAGGTCACGATCCCCGCTGATGACCCGGCCCCGGCCATCACGGTCGTGAAGTCCGCGAACCCGGCGACGGTCGCGAACGCGGGCGAGACGGTCACGTACTCGTTCCTCGTCACCAACACCGGCAACGTCACGCTGTCCGACGTCTCCGTGATCGAGGGTGAGTTCTCGGGAACCGGCGAACTGTCCGACGTGGTCTGCCCGCCGGCCGCCGGCTCGCTGGCCCCGCAGGCGACCGTCACCTGTGAGGCCACGTACACGGTGACCCAGGCCGACGCGGATGCGGGTTCGATCACGAACTCGGCGACCGCGACGGGCACCCCGCCGAACGGCGGCACCCCGCCGGTGTCCCCGCCGTCCGACACGACCGTCGAGATCCCGCCGGCACCCGCCATCACGGTGGAGAAGTCAGCGAACCCGGCGACCGCCGGCACGGTCGGCCAGGTCATCACGTACTCGTTCCTCGTGACCAACACCGGCAACGTCACGTTGTCGAACGTCACGGTCGACGAGGGTGAGTTCTCCGGAACCGGCGAGCTCTCCGATGTGGTCTGCCCGCCGACAGCCGGGTCGCTCGCACCTGCGGCGTCGGTCACCTGCACCGCCAGCTACACGCTGACGCAGGCGGACGTCAACGCCGGTGAGGTCACGAACTCCGCGACCGCTACCGGCACGCCGCCCGGGGGCGGCACCCCGCCGCAGTCCCCGCCGTCCGAGGTCACCGTAGAGATCCCGCCGGCACCCTCCATCACGGTCGTGAAGACCGCCGATGAGGCTGCACAGGGTGACTACGTGGTCGGCCAGGTCATCACGTACTCGTTCCTCGTGACCAACACGGGCAACGTCTCGCTGTCGGACATCACCGTCGACGAGGGTGAGTTCACCGGTGCCGGCGAGCTGTCAGAGGTCGTCTGCCCCGCCGTGCCGGCTGTGCTGGACTCGGGCGCGCAGATCACCTGCACCGCCACATACACGGTGCTGC
This sequence comes from Plantibacter auratus, assembly GCF_050587365.1. Taxonomy (NCBI): domain Bacteria; kingdom Bacillati; phylum Actinomycetota; class Actinomycetes; order Micrococcales; family Microbacteriaceae; genus Plantibacter; species Plantibacter auratus. Next base: position 1,150,459 of record NZ_JBOBFV010000002.1, read on the forward strand.
AGGCCGACGTCGACGCCGGCACGATCACGAACTCGGCGACCGCGACCGGCACCCCGCCGAATGGTGGAACCCCGCCGGTGTCGCCGCCGTCCGAGGTGACGGTCCCGTCACCGCCGATCCCCGGCCTCTCGGTCATCAAGACCGCGAACGTCGAGAAGGCCACCACGGTCGGGCAGGTCATCACCTACTCGTTCCAGGTGACCAACACCGGCAACGTGACCCTGACGAACGTCAAGGTCACCGAGGGCACCTTCACCGGTACCGGCACCCTGTCGGCGATCACCTGCCCGAGCGGCGCCACGTCGCTCGCGCCGGGGCTGCAGATCATCTGCACCGCCACCTACCAGGTGACGCAGGCCGACTTGAACGCCGGGTCGATCAGCAACACCGCGTTCGGCACCGGTGTCACGCCGGGCGGCGACCCGTTCACCTCCGACCCGTCCACGGTCAAGGTCGTGACCCCCGGCCCCGCACTCGCATCCACCGGTGCGAACGTGCTGCCGCTGGGCCTCGGTGCAGCCGTTCTGCTGCTCCTCGGTGGGGCGCTCGTCATCCGACGACGCATGGTCAGCACTGACCAGTAACACCGCGGCATGACCTCGCGGGTGGGTGGGATCAGATCGATCCCACCCACCCGCGAGCCGTTCACCCTGAGCGTTCTGCGCTCGACGACCTCATCGGAGCTCGGCAATGCCCTCTCTGTCAACGCTCGACGAGCTGCCCGTCGAGTTCACCGTCCTCCTGCAGACCGCGATCGACGCCGAGCAAGCGGCCATTGGGCACCAACGGCGATCCGCCTTCCGGACGACCCGGTATGTGATCGGCGCCCTGATCGCGGCTGGAACCGCCCCTGCGGTCATCGCGGCGCTCACCGGAACCGTCGAAGGTTCGGTCAGATCCCGTGCCACGCCGGGTGGGATCATCGCGCCCGAACATTTCGCGCTGCTCGCACGGATTCCGTCGACGGAGATCCGACACTGGGCGGACACCGGCCTGCTTCCGGCGTTGTCCACCGATGCCGGCGGCACGATCGGGTACCCGGCGGAGGACCTCGTCCGGGCGCTTCATGAGACCAGGACGGCGACGCCCGACCGGACGGTGATCCCGTCAGCCTCCTGACCGCACCGCTCATTCGAGCACCACGACGATTCGTGTCCTCCCGCGGCGGCCCCTCAGAGGACGCCCCTATCCGAAAGAACGTCCGCCTTGCGTGTACCCGACACGACCACCCGAACCCATCTCCGCTTCTGGCGTACCAGCGCACGACTCGCCGACGCCATCCTTGAGCTCACCTCGAGCAAACCGTCGACCGAGGTGTCGGTCCGCGAGGTCGTCCTCAGCGCGGAGATCAATCGGACGACCTTCTACCACCACGCCCCCAGCCCCACGACACTGCTCTGCGCAGCCTTGGCGAACGCCTTCGAGCGCACGATGGACACCGCGCTGATGACTCAGGATCAGCCACCGTTCGAGCAGTTGCTCGAGGCGACGATCCAACACGTCAACGAGTACCAACGGATCTACCGCACGGCCCTCCCCGACCCCGCTGCCGCAGGCGCGCTCTTCCATACCCTCGCGTCGCACCTCGCCGTCCGAGCCTGCTCCGCTGACCCCGGCATGGCGGCCGACCGTGCGTCGGCCATCGCCGGTGCCTCCGCGGAAGTGATCCGGTACAAGCTGGCCGCCTCCCGACGACGCCTCGACCGAGACGACATCATGGCGGTGCTCGCGTCAGCCCGGGAGCCGCTCCTCCGATGACGGCCAGGTGGCGCGATCGGCCACATAGTGACACTGCATTCGCGTCAGCGACGCCAGGCGGGATCGTGACACGCCGGTCCAACGGCAGACGACCCAATGCGGGGATCAGCGGGGGGCCGACGCGGCGTCGAGCAGCTCGAGCACGTGGCGGTAGTCCTCGCCCGTGGCGCGGGTCATCCCGAGCTCGCAGGTACGGTTGCAGGACGCGTGCGCGTCGGCACCCAGGGCGGCGACCTCGGTGGCCTCGGCCTTCGTCGCGGACGCCGTCAGCTCGGGGTGCAGCATGCCGCGGTCGCCCGCGAAGGCGCAGCAGCCCCAGTCGTCCGGGACGTGCACGCGCTCGGCCACGGCTTCGCCGATCAGCACGAGATCCGGGTCGAGGCCCATCTGTCGTGAGGAGCAGGTCGGGTGCAGGACGAGTTGCTCGATCTGCGCTGACACGTCGACCCGGGGCAAGATCTCCCGGGCGGCGAAGGCCACCGCGTCCTCGACGACCACGCCGCTCTCGCTGAGGAGCTTCGCGAAGCCCTCGGTGCAGCTCGACGCGTCGCTGACGACCACGAGCCCACTGTCGGCCACGGCCGCTCGGATGCGTTCGACCGTGCGTTGCTCGTTCACCGCAGCACCGGACGCGAACCCCTTCGACGACCACGGGGTGCCGCAACAGATCGACTCCACGCCGTCGGGGACCATCATGCTCAGGCCCGCCCGCTCGAGCAGTCGGGTGAAAGCGCCCATGACGCCGTCCCCGCCGTCCACCGCGCCGAACATGCTGTTCACGCACGCCGGGACGTAGATGCCGACGGTCGGACCGTCACCGGCACCCACCGTCCGGCCGAGGGCCTTCCGCGACCGTCCGCCGCCCGGCAGATCGCCCGAGTACTTCGGCACGGTGTCCGCGCCGAGCACGGCACGCGCGACGTCCGTCACCGCACCGACCACCGGGGCCGGCAAAAGCTTCGCGCCGGAGAGCGCGACCGAACCGATCCTCGTGACCGGCCCCCAACCGGTGGCAGCAGCCTTCCAGCCCGCGGCGGCGACCGGAGCCGCCTCCGTGCGCCGGATGCGCTTGACCAGCGCGCCCGTGTTGATCTGGACCGGGCACGCCGTCTGACACATCCCGTCGACGGCGCAGGTCTGCACGCCGGCGTAGTCGTAGTCGTCCGCGAGCTCCTCCGCGAGGGCGATGTCCCCGCGAGCGCGAGCGGACTCCTCGGCGCGGCGGACGACGATGCGCTGCCGCGGGGTCAGCGTCAGGTCGCGACTCGGGCAGACGGGTTCGCAGTACCCGCACTCCACGCAGCGATCGACCTCCTCCTCGACCGTCGGCTGGAGCTTGATCCCCTGGAGGTGCGCCTGGGGATCCTCGTCGATCAGCACGCCGGGGTTCATCACCCCGGCCGGGTCGACCAACCGCTTCAGCTCGAGCATCACCCCGTACAGTTCGTCGCCGTACTGCCGGCGGACGTACGGCGCCATGGCGCGACCCGTGCCGTGCTCGGCCTTCAGGTTGCCGCCCGCGTCGAGGACGAGGTCGACCATCTGTTCCGTGAAGCCGTTGAACCGGCCGAGTGCGGCGTCGCCCTCGAACCGGTCGGTCAGCATGAAGTGGATGTTGCCGTCCTTCGCGTGGCCGAAGATGACCGAGTCGCGATAGGCGTGCTGCACGAAGAGCTCCTGCAGGCTCGCGCAGGTGTCTGCGAGGGCGGCGGTCGGCACGACGATGTCCTCGAGGAGGGCCGTGGTGCCGGAGGGACGCGCTCCCGCGACCGAGGCGTAGAGGCCCTTCCGGAGTGCCCAGGCGCGCGACCGCTGGGATGCATCGCTCGAGAACACCACCGGCGCGTGCACGTCCAGACCGTTCAGGAGCACACCGCCCGCCGTCGCGCGGTCCCTGAGTTCGACGGCGTCCTCGGAGCGGTACTCGACGAGGAGTGCCGCGTGATCCTGCGGCGTGAAGCCCTGGATCTCCGCCGGGCTGCTGGGGAGACGCTGCCCGACCGTCAGGGACGTGGCGTCCATGAGCTCGAGCGTCGCGGCTCCGGACGCGACCAGCTCGGGCAGCGCGCGCGTCGCCGCGTCGAGGGAGGGGAACACGGCCAGCGCCGTCGACACCAGCGGGAGGACGGGGACGGTGCGGAAGGTCGCCTCGGCGACGAATGCCAGCGTGCCCTCCGAGCCGATGATGAGGTGCTGCAGGACGTCCACGGGCGACTCGAAGTCGAGGAACGCGTTGATCCCGTACCCCATGGTGTTCTTCAGGGAGAACTGGCGCTCGATGGACGCGACCGACGCCGGGTCCGATCGCACGCGGCGCTGCAGGCGCTCGATACCCTCGGCGAGTTCCGGTTCCGCTTCGTGGAGCCGTCGGTCGGCCGTCGGGTCGGCCGTGTCGATCGTGGTGCCGGACGGGAGGACGAACACCATCGACTCCAGCGTCCGGTAGGTGTTCTCGTCGATCCCGCAGGCCATGCCGCTGGAGTTGTTCGCGATGACGCCGCCGATCGTGCACGCCACCTCGCTCGCCGGATCCGGGCCGAGGCGGTAGCCGAGTCGCGTGAGTCGCGCGTTGACCTGCGCAACCGTCGCCCCCGGCTGTACTCGGACACGCTTGCCGTCGTCGAGCACCTCGATGGACTTGAACCGCTGCCTGGTGTCGACGATGATGCCGGAACCGGAGGCCTGACCGGACAGGCTGGTGCCGCCCGACCGGAACGTGACGGGCGCGGCGGACCGCGTCGCCGCCCGGAGGATCGATGCGACCTCGGCGGCGCTCTCCGCGATGACGACCGCCTCGGGCGTCAGCAGGTAGTGCGATGCATCCCCGGCGTACGCGGCCAGGTCGATCGCCCGGGTGCGGATCCGGGAGGGGTCGCCCACGGCTTCGCCGATGGCTTCGGTGATGAGGGATGGGACGGTGGTCGGGTGTGCCACGAGGCTTCCTTCTCGAATGCGGGCGTCAGCGGGGTGCAGGGGAGTGGGGTGCTGGGTTGCGGCTGCGGTGGCCGGACGCCTCAGAGGATGGGGCGTCGTCGGCCATCACCCGGCCGATTCACTCGAAGCGTTGCCAGTCCGGCCGGTTGTCGTAGGTGTAGCGATAGTAGTCCGACAACCGCAGCCCTGATGCCGCTGCCTCGTCGACGATGACGGTCGCGTGCTCGTGCAGCTGGAGCGCCGACCCGGGGACGAACGCGCTGAGCGGTCCTTCGACGGCGGCCGCGACGGCGTCGGCCTTCCCCGCACCCTGGGCGACTAACACGAGCTCGCGCGCCTCGAGGATGGTCCCGAGTCCCTGCGTCATGCAGTGGGTCGGTACCTGGTCGGGCGAGTCGAAGAAGCGGGCGTTGTCCTGGCGGGTCTTCGGCGCCAGGGTCTTGATGCGCGTGCGTGACGCGAACGACGACGTGGGCTCGTTGAACCCGATGTGCCCGTTCGACCCGATGCCGAGGATCTGCACGTCGATGCCGCCGGCCTCCGCGATGGCCCGGTCGTACTCCTTCGCGGCGGCCGCGAGGTCTGCGGCGCGACCGTCCGGGACACGGACGCGCGAGGGGTCGAAGCCGAGCGGGGCGACGACCTCGCGCGCGATCACGCTGGCGTACGACTCGGGGTGGTCGGCGGGGATGCCCACGTACTCGTCCAGCGCGAAGCCGCGCGCTTCGGCGAACGACAGCGAGCCCGCCTGCACGCGACGGGCCAGTTCCGTGTAGATGCCCTGCGGGCTGGACCCGGTCGCGAGCCCGATGACGGCCTGGGGCCGCCCGGCGACGATCGACGCGATCTTCGCGCCGGCGACGCGACCGACCTCGGCGGCGTCGGGAAGGATGATGATCTCCACGGTGTCCTCTCGTTCCTGCTCAGGCGCTCGCCGCAGCCACGGCCGAGCGGACGTCGCCCACGTGCGATTCCAGCAGCCGGGCGGCCGTCGCTGCGTCCACGTCGGCGAGGAGCATGACGACCGCGGTCTTGGCGTGGGCGCCGGCCTGCTCCAGGGCGTCGTCGGCGATCGACCGTTCGACCCCGGTGGCGTCCGCGACGATCCGCTGCGCGCGGTCGACGAGCTTCTCGTTCGTCGGCTTCACGTCGACCATCAGATTGGAGAAGACCTTGCCCGAGCGCACCATGGACGCGGTGGACAGCATGTTGCACACGAGCTTCTGTGCGGTGCCGGCCTTCAGACGGGTCGAACCGGTGAGCGCCTCGGGGCCGGTCATCACCTCGATGGCGATGTCCGCCTCGGCGCTGATCCTGGCGTTCCGGTTGCAGGACACGGCGATCGTCCCAGCGCCCAGGTGGCGTGCGTAGCGCAGGCCGCCGATGACGTACGGGGTGCGACCACTGGCCGCGAGACCGACGACGACGTCCGTGGGGCGGAGGTCGGCCGCGATGAGTTCCGAGGCGCCGAGCTCGATGTCGTCCTCAGCACCCTCGACGGCGACGACGAAGGCGTGCTCGCCCCCGGCGATGAGCCCCAGGACTTCGGAGGGATCGGTACCGAAGGTCGGCGGGCACTCGACCGCGTCGAGCAGTCCGATCCGACCGCTCGTCCCCGCACCGAGGTAGATCAGTCGTCCACCCCGCCGACGAGCCTCCGTGATGCGTTCCACGGCGCGCGCGATGCTCGGCAGTTCCGCTCGGACGGCGTCGGCGACGAGTCGGTCCTCGTCATTGATCACCTCGAGCAGCCGGAGCGTGTCCAGCGTGTCGAGGTCGACCGTGCGCGGGTTGCGTCCCTCGGTGGAGAGCGCTGCCAAGGTACTCGATGCTTCAGGCACGAACGGCCCTCCGTTCTGGGTCGGACGGGCTGGCGCCGTCGTAGTGATCCGTGGGGCTGTCGACGGTCATGCTTCGAACCGCAGCGAGCGAGGCGGCCCGTCGAGCGTCCGCGCGGGGAGCGAGTGCCCCGGGACGATCGCGCCGAGGACGCTGCCGTGCGAGGCGCCGGTGGCCGAGGGGAGGGATCCCGCCTGGCCGTTCACCGTCAGGAAGCCGAGGACCGCGAAGGCGAGCGCCTCCTTCGCATCGGACGGGAGGCCCGCTTCGTCGCTGCTGACGACGTCGGCCTCGGGGAGTGCGGCCCGGATGCGCGCGACGAGCTGGGGATTGCGCACCCCACCACCGGCGAGGATGACGCGCTCCACCCCACGTACGGCGTCGGCGACGGTCCGTGCGGTCAATTCGGTCAGGGTCGCGACGAGGTCCTCGATCGGAAGCGTCGGACGGCCGGCGAGCTGCTTGCGGAGGTAGTCGAGGTGGAACAGTTCCTTGCCCGTCGACTTCGGGGCGGGGCGCTGGTAGTACGGCTCGCGCAGGAGGAGGTCGAGCGTCTCCTCGTCGACGGTGCCACGCGCGGCGAGCTCGCCGTCGGCGTCGAACTGCCGGGCGCCGCCGGTGTGCTCGGCGACGACGGCATCGATGAGTGCGTTCGCCGGTCCGCTGTCGAAGGCGATCGGGTCCTGGCCGGGCCGCACGATGGTGGCGTTGGCGATGCCGCCGAGGTTGACTGCCGCTGCGGTCTCGCCACCCAGCCAGAGCGCGTCGATCATGCTGACCAGCGGAGCACCCTGCCCGCCGGCTGCGACGTCACGCGAACGCAGGTCGGCGACGACGGTGCAGCCGGTGCGCTCGGCGATCCAGGCCGGCTGGCCGAGCTGCAGCGTGCCCTCGACCCGGCCGTCCTCGACCCAGTGGTACATCGTCTGGCCGTGGGAGACGATCAGGTCGGCGTCACCGTCGCAGAGCTCCGCGACCGCTCGCACCGCGAGATCGGCGAAGGCCTGCCCGATCCGCGTGTCCAACCGACAGATGTCGTCGACACTGGTGGTCGCCGGTGGCAGGGCTGCGGTGATCGCGGCTCGCAGTTCCGGGTCGTACCCGGCGGTGAGCATCCCGAGCGGGCGGACGACGAGGGTGTCGCCGTCCACGCTGATCTCGGCTGCGGCGGCGTCGATCGCATCGTGCGAGGTGCCGGACATGAGGCCGATGACGCGCATCGGGCGGCTCACTTGCGCAGCTCCGCCCGGTGGGCGTTCCCGCGGAGCGTGCCGATGGCGATCGCGCTCACCAGGCAGGTCGCCATCACGTAGTACGCCGGGACGTCGACGTTGCCGGTGGAGGCGATCAGCGACGTGATGATGAGGCCGGCGCTGCCCGAGAAGACGGCGTTCGAGATCGAGTAGGACAGTCCGAGGCCGGTGTACCGCACGGAGGTGGGGAACATCTCGGCGAGCATGGCGGGGCCCGGGCCCGCGATCAGGCCGACGACCGCTCCGGCGACGAACACGGCGAGGCCGTGGACTCCGACGCCGAGGTCCGGGTTCTGCAGCACGTTGAGCAGGGGCAGCGCCAGGATCACGATGAGCCCGGTGCCGGTGAGCATCACCCAACGCCGACCGATCTTGTCCGACAGCCAGCCGGCCGGGAGGATCGTCGCGGCGAAGCCGGCGTTCGCGAGGACCGTGGAGATCAGTGCTTCCTGGAACGAGGCGTTGAGGCTGCTCTGGAGGTAGGAGGGCATGACGACGAGGAAGGTGTACCCGGCGGCGGACCAGCCCATCAGGCGACCGATCCCCAGGAGGATCGCCTTGGCGGTCTCGGCGGCGCCCGCCCGCACGACCACCGGCTTGGCGACGTCGGTGGTGTCGGCGGCGGCGACCTTCTGGAACTCCGGGGTCTCCTCGAGCTTCAGGCGGAGGAACAGGGCGACCGCGCCGAGGGGGATGGCGAGCAGGAAGGCGATCCGCCAGCCCCACGCCGCCAGATCGGCTTCGGACAGCAGGGATGCCAGCAGCGCGACGGTACCGGCGCCGCCGAGGAGTCCGAGCGCGACCGTGAACGACTGCCACGATCCGTAGAAGCCGCGCTTCCCGGCCGGTGCGAACTCGGTCATGACCGAGACGGCGCCACCGAACTCACCGCCGGCGGAGAGACCCTGCAGGATGCGCACGATCGTGAGCAGGATGGGCGCCGCGATGCCGATGGAGGCGTACGTCGGGAGGATACCGATGAGTGCGGTCGCCCCGGACATCATGACCAGGACGAGGATGAGGGTCGGCTTGCGGCCGATCCGATCGCCGATCCGGCCGAAGAGCGCCGCCCCGACCGGGCGGAAGAAGAAGGCGATCGCGAAGGACGCGTAGGTCGCGATGAGCGACTCGATACCGGTCTGCTGGCCGTCACTGAAGAACTGTGCGGCGAGGATCGTGGCGAGGAACCCGTAGATCCCGAACTCGTACCACTCGATGAAGTTGCCGACGCTGCCGGCGACGATGGCCCGGCGTCGGGCGGTGCTGCTGATCACGTCGCTGCGTGGTGTGGAGCTGGTCACGGGACCTCCCTTGGTTCCTGGATCGTGCATGCCGGCAGCACCCGCGGTACTCCGCTACACGTGTCGGCCAGTCCGCACCTGAGGAGGGCACTGGTCGCGAGTCGGTGCAACAAACATACACAATTCGATCATGGATGGTAATTTCCATACATACTGACCGCGGGTGCCGACGGTACAGTGATGACGGTCGAGAGGAGCACCGATGGGAGCCGACGTCCACCGGACATCACGGGCGGTGTCCACCGAGGTGCGCGCCCGTCTCGACGAACTCCGTCCCTCCGAGCGGCGGATCGCCGAATCGCTGCTCGCCGACCCGGGTGCCTTCGCAACGCGATCGGTCGCCGAGATCGCCGAGGAGGCCTCGACGTCGACGACGACGGTCGTGCGCTTCACGCGCAAGATCGGCTATGACCGCTTCAAGGACTTCCGCCACGACCTGACCGAGGAGAACCTCCGCGAGCGGCTCGCGCTCGCCGGGACGAACGTGCAGTCGCCCGACATCGTCGCCGGAGACAGCCTCGACGACATCGTCGCGAAGGTCGCCGCGAACGAATCCCTCTCGATCGCCGACACCGCACAGGCGCTCGACACGGCAGCCCTCACGCGTGCGGTCGCCGCGGTCGCCGGCGCTCGCCGGGTCGACATCTTCGGTGTCGGAGCGAGCTCCATCGTCGCCGTCGACCTGCAGCGGAAGCTCTCGCGGATCGGGCGCGTGGCGCTCGAATGGCCAGACCCTCATGCCGCCTGGACCGCCGCTGCGATCCTCGACGAGCAGGCGGTCGCCGTCGCGATCTCGCACTCCGGCGCGACCGCTGACACCGTCGACTACCTCCGGCTCGCGGCCCGCTCCGGGGCGACGACCATCGCGATCACCAACCACGCGGAGTCGACCCTGGCGACCAGCGCGGACATCGTCCTCCAGACGTCCGCGCGGGAGACGGCGTTCCGGTCTGGGGCGCTCGGCAGTCGGATCGCACAGCTGATGGTCGTCGACTGTCTCTTCATCGGTGTCGCCCAGGTCGACGCTGAAGCGTCCATCGGTGCGCTGCAGCGGACCTTCGACGCGGTCCGGGAGCGTCGCTCCTCCGAGTGATGCCGGTGCCGGGCCCTCTGCACAGCAGGGCGTCGACCGCGAGGGTTGCCATCGCGACCGGCCTGGCTAGAGCATCCCGGTCAGCACTCCGCCGTCCGCGCGGAGGGCCGCACCGTTCGTCGCCGACGCCAGTGGGCTCGCGAGGTAGGCCGCCAGCGAGGCGATCTCCTCGGGCTCGATGAAGCGTTCAAGCAGCGTGGTGGTGTTGCGACCGATGATCGAGGCCTTCACGGCGTCGACCGGCGCGGCCTGGTCGGCGGCGATCGACTCGATCGTCGTGGCGACGCCGTCCGAGTAGGTCGGGCCGCCGAGGATCGTGTTGACCGTCACGGCGGTGCCGCGGGTCAGCTTCGCGAGTCCGTTGCCGAGGGCGACCATCGCCGCCTTCGTGACGCCGTAGTGGATCATGTCGGCGGGGATGTTCACGCCGGACTCGCTGCTGATGAAGAGGATGCGCCCCCAGCCACGATCCAACATGCCTGGCAGGGCGTGCCGGGACAGTCGAACGCCGCTCATCAGGTTGACCTCGAGGACGTTGGACCAGTCGTCGTCCGAGATGGACTCGAACTGCGCGAGACCGAACTGGCCCACGTTGTTCACGAGGATGTCCACGGCGCCGAGGTCACCGAGCAGTCGCTCGACGGAGGCGGGATCGGCGAAATCCGCGACGATCCCGTCGTGGCCGGCATCGGGGTGCGTGCGCCGAAGCTCGGCGACCGTATCCTGCACCGCCTGCTCGGAGCGCCCGTTCACGATGACGTGTGCGCCTTCGGCGGCGAGCCTCCGCGCGACGGCGGCACCGATGCCGCCGGTCGATCCGCTGATGAAGGCCGTCTTGCCGCGGAGTTGTAGGTCCATGTCGTCTCCCTCTGTTGGCGATACGCCGCCTCACTTGCTCAGGCAAGTCACTCTAGGTCGGTTCACTTGCTCAAGCAAGTTGAATAGGCTTGCTTCATGACCGAATCCGCCGAACATCCTGGCCTCAGCGGCGAGCGGCTCGCGGCCTGGGCCTCAGTCGCCACCTTGGTGGAGCGGCTTCCCGCGGCACTCGACGCCCAGCTGCAGCGAGACAGCGGGCTGAGCCACTACGAGCACGGGCTGCTCTTCGCGCTCGACACCGCCCCGGACCGCACACTCCGGATGAGCACGCTCGCCTCGTACGCGAGCAGCACGCTCTCGCGGCTCTCCCGCGCGGTCTCGCGACTCGAGAAGCAGGGCTGGGTGCGACGCGAGGTCGACCCCACCGATGGTCGGTTCACCCTCGCCGTCCTCACGGACGACGGCCACGCGCACGTCGCCCGGTCCACGCCGGCGCACCACGCCCTCGTCGAGGAGCTCGTCTTCGGCTCGCTCACGGAGGCGCAGGTGCGGCAACTGGCCGAGATCAGCGCGAGGATCGCGACGACGATCGATCCGACCGTGCCGTGGGCGCCGTCCGAGTGAACCTCGGAAAGACGTCCTTGTGGGCGCGCTCACGCCGGGCGTAGCTTGACCGCATGAGCCTCTTCATCACGTGTCCGGTCGAGAGCGTCGAACGCGCGACCGCCTTCTACGACGCCCTCGGCTGGACCCGCAACGCGGCGATGTCCTCTGACCAGGTCTCCTGTTTCGAGATCGCTCCCGGGCAATACGTCATGCTCGGGAGCCGAGAGATGTACGCGAGCGTCGGCGGCACCGAGGAGCTGATCGGCGGACCGGACACGCCCTCGAAGGTGACGGTCTCCTTCGACCTCGGCAGTCGCGAGGCGGTCGACGAGCTCGTCGAGCGGGCCGGCGCCTCGGGTGGACGGATCGGCGACACCGACGACTACCCGTTCATGTACCAGCGCCAGTTCGACGACCCCGACGGGTACCACTACTCGCCGTTCTGGATGAAGCCCGACGCCGAGCCGACCGCCTGAGTGACCTCCCCGCGACACGGCGCGGCGAGCAGGTCGCCGGGCGCGAGGTCGCGGGGGAGCAGCACGCGCTGCTCGGTTCCTGCCGCGCTGTCGAGGTGGAACGACACTGTGTGCGTCGTCGACGCTCGCCCGATCAGTCGGAGTTCCGACCAGCACGGCTCGACGTCTGCGAGACAGGCGTCGAGGGTGAGGTGATGACCGCCCTCGCCGAACGCCGCAGCGACGACGCGCATGACGACCACGGAGGTTTGCTCGACGGGCGAGGGGCATCCGCCTGTGCCGGGGATCACCGCTGCCGCCGAGTGGACGCACGGGGTTCCGCACTGCTCGACCAGGCGCAGCATCGGAACGTCGTCGACGATCACGTCCGTAGTGCTGAGGTGGGTGTGTGCCGGCCAGCGGTCGGGGAGGAACGGGTCCGGGATGCTGCGGCGGAGTGAAGGCAGGATCGTCGTGAGGGTCATGACCTCCGGTCTACGCCTCGCATTCTGCCCGAGTACCAGTCCTCACGGGATCCATACATCGTTCCCCGGAACCCAGACGGTCTCCTCACGTCGCGCGCGGGCGAGGGGGCATCGGGCCCCGACCATGGCTGGCATCTCCTGTCAGAGTTCGCGCGCGAACGACACCGTCGTGGCCGTGCGTCCGGTCTCGGCGAGTCCCGCCTTCAGGAGGACCCGCTGGGATGCGAGGTTGGTGACGTCGGTCTCCGCGGCCGCCCGTTCTGCGCCATGCGCTGCGGCGAACGACAGTGCGCCGGCGACCGCTTCCGTCGCGAGTCCGACCCCGCGAGCAGCGGGAACGAGACCGTAGCCGAACTCGACGCGGCCATCGCTGTCGGGCGGACCGAAGAAGCCGAAGCCACCGACGGCCGACCCGTCGGCATCACGGATGAGGTACATCGTGAAGATCGGGTCGCCGTCGGTCGATTCCGCGAGGCCACGGAGCGGGCCGAGCTCGTCGGCGAAGGGGTACTCCGGGTGCCAGGCGTCACCGTCGCGCTCATCGCGTTCGACGATGCGTCGCGCGAGCGCCGGGGAGATCGGTTCGAGGGTGGTTCGTTCGGTGCGGATGATCATCGACGCCAGTCTGGCAGGGGCCAGACACGCATGATCGCCATGCGGTATCGGCCGGTCTGACGCCGCCGCCCAGAGCGCCCGTTCTGCTCTTGACCGGAGCGTCAGGGGACGGATTGCGCACTCTCGGTGGCCTCCTCGAGGACCTCCAGCTCGTGACGCACGTGGTCGAGCGCATCCCCGGGGTGGCGATGCTGCAGATCGTGCAGCATGAACCGGCAGGCCCAGATGCGTGCGGCCGTCGACGCCTCGTCGAGGTTCGCGCCGTCGGTCCAGCCCGCGAGGAACGCCCGCCACACCGGCTGGTCGAGCAGCGGTATGGCGTGCGGGTCCAGCCGGAAGATGGCGGAGGTCCTGGCCCGGTCGTAGTCCGGCGACCCGGCTGCGGCGTTGGTCCAGTCGATGACGGCGGTCACGCGGTCGTCCGGCCCCAGCAGGATGTTCAACGGGTGGAGATCGAGATGCAGGAGCGAGCGCTTGCCGTCGATGGAGGCGAACGCCGGAGGGGCGGTGACCGTCCACAGCGCCGCCTGCGCACGACCGCAGGCCAGACCCCTCGTGAAGGCCCGCTCGGCGGTCACGCCGTTGAGATCGGCGGCGACGGTGCCGTCGACCCGCTCGATGAGCGCGGCTGCCCATGGTCCACTGTCGGTCGGGACGAAGGTGCCGACGGTCGCCGGAACCGGCACCGCCACGGAGGCTGCGTTCGCAGCGGCGAGTTCGTGCGCGATCGTCTCCGGGGAGCCGAGGCGCAGCACGACGTCGTCGGTACCGAACACCCGCCCGGTCATCCCGCCGAGCGGCTCGAGGCATTCATGATCGAGCCCGAAATGGGCGCTCGCTTCGATGAGGGCGCGATGGAATCCGCGCTCGTTGTCGTCGACCATCACGTCATCGTAGGTGAAGCGCGCCATCTGGTCACGGCTGTCGTCACCGTCTCCCCGATGACGAGCGGGTCGTGGCTGAGCGGCGCTGCCATGCCACTGTCGCAACGATGAGGACGGTCGTGATCGCCAGGCCCAGGACCGCTCCCATCGCGACATCATGGACGTAGTGCACGCCTTGCACGACCCGGCCGGCGGCGACGAGCGCCGCCAGCGCGAGCGCCGAGCATGTGACCCACCAACGGCCGACGGCGATCGCTATGACGACGGTCGCTCCGAACGCGAGCGTCGCGTGATTCGACGGCAGTGACCAGTCGCCGGCCGGCGGGCATTCGGTCGCGATCGACCACCGGGTGCATGGTCGAGGTTGGGCGAAGAGGAGTTTCAGTCCCTCGCTCGCGGCGTAGGCGAGGCCGACCCCGGCGGCGCCGGCGAGCAGCCGCGCCCGCCGTTCCGGGTGGCGGACCCAGGCGAACGCAGCCGTCGACATCGTCGTCGCCGCCAGGAGTGCGAGGCCGATCTCCGAGGCGAGTTCGACGTTCGGGATGGCCGAGCCGAGGGCGGCGAGCCAGCGCGTGCCGACGACGCTGACGCTGCCCGGCGCTGGGGCGATGAGGAGGGTGAGAGCGAAGAGGGTCACCGCAGCGAACGGTAGGAGGGCGCGGCGATGCGGGATAGAAAGCGGCATGCCTCGACCGTATGGACTTGCCACCGGCATCGCATCGGACTCCGGATGGCCCTGATGTCGGCACCGAGTCGGATGTGGAGAGCGCTGAGATCGTGCAACCGGCGCGCTCAGTGCTGCAGTTGTGTGGTCGGAAGCCGGCGCGCACCGAGACCGACGGGCTATACCGCGCCACGAGGCACGACAGCCGGGAGAGGATGGACGCATGACCGCTCTCCACGGAATCGATATCGCCGCCGAACTCCGACAGGTCGAGGCCCATTGGACTCCTCGAGTGGTCGGGCGGGTCAACGATCAATACGTGAAGGTGGCGAAGCTCCTCGGCCAGTTGGTCTGGCACGACCACGCGAACGAAGACGAGATGTTCCTCGTCGTCTCGGGCACGCTCCGTATCCAGCTCCCCGACGATGAGGAGGTCGTGCTCACGCCGGGCCAGTTCTTCGTGGTGCCGCGGGGCGTGCAGCACAATCCCATCGCCGACGAGGAGGTCGAGATCGTCTTGATCGAGACCGTCACGACCGCGCACACCGGCGACGTGATCGTCGAGGGCACGGTGCCCGTCGAGCGTCAGCTGGGCGACTTCCGCTGACGACATGATCGCCGGACGGCACGCGACCGTAGGGTGGGCGGATGCCTGTTCCGGATGAATCACGTTGGACCACGCTCGGGAAGACGACGGTCCACCGAGGTCGGGTCACCTTGGTCGATCACGAGGTCCGATTGCCGGACGGGTCGCGATCGAGGTATCTCGTCGACGAGAGCATTCCCTTCTCCGTCGCCTCGCTGATCATCGACGGCGACGACGTGCTCCTCGCCCGGCAGTACCGATACCCGCTCGACCGCTGGATCCACGACCTGCCGGGCGGTGCAGGTCGAACAGACGAAGCCCCGCTCGATGCCGCCCGGCGTGAGCTCGAAGAAGAGCTCGATATCGTTCCGGACGACCTCCGACCGCTGCACACCTTCTTCATGAACCCGGGGCGAGCGTCCTGGCCGACACACCTGTTCATCTCGACTCGAGGCATCCGCCCCGGCCTGGCAGACCTGTCGGATCCCGCGGAGCAGGTGCGGCTCGTGCGCATCCCGCTGTCCGAGCTCGACGCGCTGATCGCCACCGGAGCGATCGTCGACCCGCCGCTCATCGTCGCCCGAGCCGTGGCGGCGGCCCAGGGCATCCTCCCGCCGCTGGGAGTGGCAAACGAGTAACGATCTCGCTGAACGCATCTGACCGAGAGCTCGAGCAGGCGGCACCGGTCGGGCTCCCTCGATTCGGGTACGCTCGCGGCGTGAACGAAGACGAGACGCTCGTCCACGTGACGCACGACGCGCCGTGGCTTCCCCCGGGAGGCCGGGCCGAGGTGGTCCGCCGGACGACGCCACCCCGGCCGATGTCGGTCGTACGCTTGCTCCTCCGCCACTCCGACCGGGTGTTCTGCGTGCCGAGGCAGGGGACAGGTCGGCTCGATCTCCCGATGCTCGAGGCCGCATCCGATGATGTCGACGGCACGGCGGCCGTTCGTGAACTGGTGCAACGCATCACCGGTGAGCACACGGGCATGCACCTCATCGGCGCCGTACGCAACGTCGTGGAGGCACCGGCCGACGGATACGACTGGCCGGCGCCGGTCGCCCACTTCGGCGTGTGGGCTTCGGACGCGACTCCGATGGCGGACGGCACATGGGTGCGTCTCGACGATGACGAGCATCAGCTGCGCGACCGACACTGGTACCCGTTGGTGAGCTGAGCCGACAGCTCAGCGCGGCGACCTGACTGGAACGAGACAGTCGACCTCGCCCTCGCGCCGGTAGTGCTCGATCTGGGGACGGCTCTCGTCGTGATCGGCGAGGTCGAAGAGCACGTCGAAGGCGTCGGCGATCTGCGCGTAGACGCCGGGCGCCTCGCCGCGAAGACGCAGCCTGAGGTAGTCGCCGCCGGGGATCACGGTCTCGTCCAGGCCGAGCGGGTTGTCAGCATCCCGGTCCAGCCGCGCGGACGCCATGCGGTACCTGTCACTTCCTCCGTAGACCAGGCCCATCATCCTGCGGCCCCGCAACGAGTCGAACGAGTTCTCGAACGCCGGCCAAGCCGCCTGCACCTGCTCGATGTCGAGTGCGACGTCCTGACTGAGAGCGGCGATGTCGTCGAGCGTCACGACGTCGAGCCGGCCGAGCTCATGCGTCATCGGGAAGTGCGTCATGCCTCGTGTCTAACACGTGCCGCCGTGGTAGGAAGGTGCCCATGCGCCGCGCCGTCAGCACTCTCCTCGCCCTTTGTCTCGTCGGCGCACTGGCGGGGTGTGGTGTGTTCGACCGAGGGCCGAGCTACGAGTCTGCCAAGGAACAAGCGCTCTCCCTGCGTCAGGAGTTCGAAGCGACGTTGCCGGACGGAGCGTCGACAGTGAGCCAGAACGACGTGGACCTCGCCTGCAGCGGCGGTGCCGTCCAGTACGACGGCAGCATCACCGTGAGCGTCGCGGAGGACTTCGATCGCAACGCCTGGTTGGACGAGGCTGCAGCGATGTATGCCGACAGGGCGGCCTGGAAGGTCGAGAAGGTGGTCGCAGCCGACGACTCCTCAGACCTCACGAGCGGCGTCTCCTTCATCTCCGATGACGGCTACTACGTGCGTCTCGACGAATTCGCTGACACGTCCGAGTGGGGGCCGGTCATCGTCCTGTCCGCGTCCGGTCCGTGTGTGCGTCGCTGAGCCGAGCGTCCGTCCAACAGCAACTCGCGGAATCCGCCGATGGGTCGGCCATCACACGAACGGCGCACCCGAGGACTCCCCGGGTGCGCCGTCCGTCTCCGGTGGTGGTTCCCTTACTGCTCGATGAAGGCGAGGAGGTCGGGGTTGATGATGTCGGCGTGGGTGGTCAGCATGCCGTGCGGGAAGCCCTCGTAGACCTTGAGGGTCGCGTTGCTGAGGAGCTCGGCCTGCTTGATGACCGCGTCCTTGTATGGCACGACCTGGTCGTCATCGCCCTGCATGCAGAGGACCGGCACGGAAATCGCCTTGAGGTCGTCGGTCTGGTCGGTCTCGGAGAACGCCTTGATGCCCTCGTAGTGCGCCACGGCACTGCCGGTCATGCCTTGACGCCACCAGTTGTCGATCACGGGCTGGGACACGGTGACACCGTCTCGGTTGAATCCGTAGAACGGGCCCGAAGCCACGGCCTGGAAGAACTCCGCCCGGTTCGCGGCGAGCGCGCTCCGGAAGCCGTCGAAGACCGAGATGGGTGTCCCTTCGGGGTTGGCGTCGGTCTGCACCATCAGCGGAGGCACGGACGAGACCAGGACCGCCTTCGCCACACGACCCTGCGGTTCGCCGTACTTGGCGACGTACCGCGCGACCTGACCGCCACCCGTCGAGTGGCCGATGTGGACGACGTTGCGCAGGTCGAGGTGCTCGACGACCGCCGACACGTCGCTGGCGTAGTGGTCCATGTCGTGGCCGGACCCGATCTCCGAGGACCGCCCGTGTCCACGTCGATCGCTGGCCACGACGCGGTACCCCTTCGACAGGAAGAAGAGCACCTGCGCGTCCCAGTCGTCCGACGACAGCGGCCAACCGTGGTGGAACATGATGGGCTGCGCCGCCGGGTCGCCCAGATCCTTGTAGTAGATTTCCGTGCCGTCGTCCGTTGTCACGAATGGCATGACTGACCTCCAAGCTCATGTCGAGCCAAGCCGTGCTCGGAACGACTCTCGCGAATTCCACTTCCACGGAATGTGGGAGCGCGACCACGGTAACGCGACGAAGCGGCGGTTTCGACGGCCGGCTGAAAGTCCCGACACCTGTCCAAACCGGTTGCCGCAGACGTCCAGTTCCGGGCATGCGGACGGCGATCCTCGGGACCGACCCGTCCTGAGGGGAAGGCCGCTGCTAGCCTCGGACCATGGTCGGTCTGCTCGAACTCCTGGCGCGCACGTTCGCGCTGCTCGGAGCAGGGAGCAGCAGCGGGAACGTCGTGATTCCGGCCCTCATGGTGTTCGGGTTCATCGGGGCCGTTTCCGCGGCGGCTGTCCTCATCGCCGTCATCCTGCAGGTGCGCGTGACGCTCAGGCCACGCACCGGTCCGGTTGAACTGCGCGAGGTCGAGAACCTGCGCGTGCTGGTGACGCACAACAACCCCGACGCACCGGGGCACGTCCGGTCTCGAGCGCCCGGAAGCGCGATCGTGACCGCCAGAACGGCCGGGTTCAGCGTGCAGTAGCGCCCCCGGTGGTCCGTGGCGGTCGAACGATCCTCTCCCGTTCTCGATCGAAGGACTCACCCATGGACCTCTCCACCATCCCGTTCGTCTCCGCCATCCTCGACGGCCTCGCCGGCTTCGTCGCAGCGACCGGCGACGTCCTCGAACCGCTTGCCGGCTCGTGGGCGCCGTTGCTCGCCATCGTCGTCCTCACCGTGCTCGTCCGGCTGGTCCTGTTGCCGGTCGGCGTCTCGCAGGTGCGCGCCGAACGCACCAGGCGCCGTCTCGCTCCTGAGCTCGCGGCCCTCCGGAAGCGTTACGTCGGCCGCCCCGAGGAGCTGAACCGCGCGGTCATCGAGCTCTACCAGCGCCACGGCACCTCGCCGGTCGCGGGCTGCCTGCCGCTCCTCGCGCAGGCACCGGTGGTCTCGGCGGTGTACGCGTTGTTCGTCCATCAGGACATCGCCGGTCATGCCAACACGTTGCTCTCCGCAGTGGTCGGGGGTGTTCCGCTCGGCTCGAACCTGTTCCAGCTGATCGGCACCACGGTCACGGCGATCTGGCCGTTCCTCGTCGTCCTGCTGCTCCTCGGCCTCGCGATCGAACTCACGAGGCGGGCGAGCGAACGATGGGTGGCCGTCCCGGACGAAGCTGCAGCGGTGCGGACGCCTGCTCCCGCCGGCGCCGCCGCGATCGCACCCATCATGCGCTGGCTCCCGTTCCTTTCGGTCGGCTTCGCGGCCATCGTCCCGTTCGCGGCCGCCGTCTACCTCGCGACGAGCGCACTGTGGACGGTCACGGAGCGGGCGGTGCTCCGACGCGCGCTCCGCGACCCGTTCGCACCTGCGGTCTGAGTGCGCACCCGTCCGAGAGTGCCCGTTCTGCTCGCTGAGCGTGCTCGGAAGAGCAGAACTGGCACTCTCGGCGGCGAGCATCAGTCGGTCGTCACTCGCTCGGGATCTGCAGCGATCCGTCCATCGGCCCACCCCACTCGGTGGTGTATCGCAGGATGAATGTGCCGTCCGCGAGCTCGTCGACCCGGTACTCATCACCGAGGAAGGCGCCGCGGTGCTCGTACGACGGAGCATCGGGGAAGTTCAGCGTCGGTGTGCGGTCGAAGGTGAATCCGTTGCCGTGATGCAAGGAGTACGACGAGGTCATGCTCAATGGCACGTATTCGCACACGGCCCAGTCGCGGGAGCCGTCCGGCATCGTGAGCACTGTGCACGCGGTCGGTGAATGGACGAACAGCAGCACCAAGCCGACGGGCAGGATGAGCAGGCCGGTCACGACCAGGAGGACGAACGCCTGGATCGGATGACCGTCGGAGCCACGGTTGACCATGGTCCGCAGGGAGCCAGCCAACGCGATCACGGCTGCGGTGCCGAGCAGCCAAGCGATGAGCCACTCGCCGTCGACCGGGGCGAGCAGCAGCGCCCGATCGCCGTTGAGGATGGCGTGGGTGAGTCCGGCGACGAACACGCACCCGATGAACACCCACGCTGCCACCCGCCACCGCGAGGGTCGGCGTCGTGTCGTCAGGGTGACGTGCATGGGGTCGAGCGTACGGCCTCGCAGATTGGGGAGCGATGTTGTGGCGCAGGCATTCGGCGAGGAACGCGTCGTTGAGCCGTGCGCCCGGCGCGCCCCAGGTCCTCGCATCTCCTTCACGCCGACTGCGCGGTCGCCGCGCGTGCCTGGCAAGATGCGTCCATGAGAAGTCATCACGTGAGCCGGGTCATCAGCGCCTCGCCGGATGCCGTCTACGAGTACGCGTCGGACATTGACAACCTCCCGCGGTGGGCGGCCGGTCTCGCGCAGGCCGAGGTGGTGCGCGAAGGTGACTCGCTGTTCGTCGAGTCGCCGATGGGTCGGGTGGAGGTCCGGTTCGTCGAGCGCAACCGCTTCGGCGTGCTCGACCACGACGTGACCCTGCCGTCCGGGACCGTGGTGACCAACCCGGTGCGCGTCCTGGCCCATCCGGAGGGTGCCGAGGTGGTGTTCACCGTGCGCCAGATCGAGCTGGACGACGACGCGTTCGCGCGGGACGTGGCGATGGTCACGGCGGACCTCGAGCGCCTCGATCGTCGGCTCACCGGGCAGGAGTGATCGGCGCACGCCCGACCTGGCCCTGGTCTCGTCGGTTCGTGCGCCGTCGTTCCGGATCTCGCGATAGCGTCCTCCCATGGACTCGCTCGTGCAGCAACGGCTCGCCTTCGAACGGGATCGCACCGTCGGCTGGGTGATGATCACGATCGGTCTGCTCTTCGTGGCCGGCTCCGCCTGGTTCGCGACCGCGGGCACCCCGCTCAGCTGGGCGATGGCGGTGTTCTGGACCGTCTGGGCGTGCTTCGGCATCCGGCGGGTGGCGACTTCGCGTCGGACGCAGCAGGCGTTCGAGCGGGAGCACGGCACGACCGCCGGCGTTCGTCGATGAAGCGGGGCGTCGCCGTCGCTCTCATCGGTGGGCTGGTGCTCGGGCTCGTGGGGTGCGCCTCCGCTCCTCCGTCCCCTTCGGCTTCGCCGAGCTCCCCAACCTCGGCGCCAACGTCGGCCCCGCCCACGTCGATGCCCGACCGGTCCGTCGAGTTCCAAGTCTTGGAGGCCGAGTTCGGCGCGCGCGTCGGCGTGAGCGCCGTCGACACCGGGACCGGTGCCCGGTTGTCCTACCGCGCGGACGAGCGTTTCGGATATGCCTCGACGATCAAGGCGCTCGCCGCAGCGGTCTTCCTCCACGAGGTTCGCGGTTCGGCGCGTGAAGAAGTCGTCACCTGGTCGGCTGAGGATGTCGAGGCGGCCGGCTATTCGCCGGTGACGAGTGAACAGGTCGAGACCGGCCTGACTCTGTCGCAGCTCGCCGAGGCCGCCGTCCGGCGGAGCGACAACACGGCCCTCAACCTCGTCCTCGCGCGGATCGGTGGGCCCGCCGCGTTGGACGCCGGCCTCGTCGCGCTCGGCGATGAGGTGACCGAGGTCGTCAACGCGGAGCCGCTGTTGAACGTGATCGAACCGGGCAGCACCGATGACACCACCACCCCTGCCGCGTTCACCGACGACCTGACCCGCCTCGTCGACGGCTCCTACCTGGAGCCCTCCGACCGGGGGACGGTCCTCGCCTGGATGAGCGGCAACGCGACGGGCGACACGCTGATCCGGGCCGGTGCTCCGGCGGGATGGCAGGTGGCCGACAAGTCCGGGGGCGCCGGTGGGATCCGGAACGACATCGCGATCATCGACCGGCCGGGCGGCGACCCGGTCGTCCTGACCATCCTCACGAACACACTCGACCCGGACGCCGAGTACGACGACGCGTTGGTCGCGGAGGCTGCGAGAGTCGCGCTCGCCGCCTTCGAGCAGTAGGTGATGACCCGGCTTTCCCAGCTTCGCTCGGCATGATCCACACATGACGACACCGGTGCTCGCTGTGATCTGCTCCCTCGGCATCGTGGCGCCCATGCTGTTGGGGCTGTTGCGAAGTCAGCGTCACCGGAGCGCTCGTCCGGAGGATCCGACCCGCGGGGCGATCGGTCGCGGACCGACCGCTTCGCGATGAGCCGCTGGTCGCGGCGTCACGCGACCTGACGCGGCTCCGGCAGGATCTCCGCCCGTCCGAACCGCCCCAGCAGGAGCAGCAGGAGCGCGCCGCCCGAGAGGAGCCCGTCCGCCACTCCGGCGGGCAGCATGAAGATCATCAGCACCAGCGTCACGGCGCAGTTCACGAGTGACAGCGCGAAGCCCCACTGCCGATTGCGGAGGACGCCGATCGCTCCGATCGTCCTGAGCGCACCGAAGACACCGCCCATGAACATCATGAGACCGAGGTTGTCGTCGAGGTAGGGGAGCGCGAAGACGTGGATCCCCGTCGGGAGATCGTCTGGCGCAACGTCGAGGATCAGGAGTACCGGCAGCGCCAGGGCGACCAGCCCCTCCATCAGGACACCCTGCAGCAGGAGCAGGATGCCTGCGGCTCGGAGCTGTCGACGTCGCACCACCTGGTCGTGGCCTGAAGCGCGAGTCGGATCGGGCCCGGGCAGCAGTGTCGGTGATGCGGTTCGCTCGGCCATACTGCGACGCTAGTCAGGCGATGGCGGCCGGCACATCGACCATCCGGTGGATCGGTGATCCGTCCTGTGCGGATCACCGACCCGACGCTTACGGGATGAGTCGCTGCTCCCGCAGGTCCTGGAAGATCCGGAGGAACATCGTCTCCGTGTCGACGTACTCGTGGAAGCCGGCTCGGCGGGACTTCGAGGTGTCGGCGATGACGTCGTAGTCCCACGTGAAGACGAAGTCACCGAACGCCCACGACGACACCTCGGCGTAGCTGGTGGGCGCGAGGCCGTGCCGCTCGACCATCGCGTTCCACAGGGCCTCCTTGTCGGCCATCACCTCGGCGAGGCTCATCTCGAGTGGCGGCGCGACGTCGAGGTCGAAGAAGGCGGCGATCTTCGGCCACATCGACGACCACCGGAACAGGTCGCCGTTCGTGATGTTGAACGCCTCGTTTCGGGCATGCTCCGTGGTCGCCGCCCACACGGTGGCCTTCGCGAGGAGGTCGGCGTCCGTCATCTCGATCAGGCTCGTGTACGCGCCGGGCTTGCCGGGGAAGCGCAACGGGATGCCCAGTTCCTTGCTCATGGACGCGTAGACGGCGATCACCATCGCCAGGTTCATCGGGTTGCCCAGGCCGATCCCGGCGACGACCGACGGCCGCAACGCCGACCACGACCAGGCCGCCCCGACCTGGCGGCGCTCGAGGAACTGCTGCTGGTCGACGTTGAACTCCGGCGGCATGTGCGGCGGGTCGGACTCCTTCGCGGGTGTCGCGAAGGGTCCCAGGTGCGCGCCGTAGACCTTGTAGCCCTGCATCAGGCTGATGTGCTCGAGGCCCGGCGCGACGGGTTCGACGGCATCGACGACGTTGGTGAGCATCGCGAGGTTCGGCTCGACGAGCTCGGCCCAGCTGGGGCGGTCCTGGTACGCGGCGTAGAACAGGTGCGTCACCTCCGACAGGCCCTGCAACTGGTGGATGGTCGCGTCGCGGTCGAGCAGGTCCACCGCGAGGTGCCTGACGGATCCCCGGTCGGCACCGCCGCGTCGGGACAACCCGATCACGTCCCAGCCGAGCCCCTCGAGATGGATGATCAGGTTCCCGCCGATCACTCCACGGGCTCCGACCACCAGTGCTGTGTGCTGTGTCATGACATCTCCATCGTTAGATCGCGATTTACCGATCCACAGTGTTGCACAACATCGTCGATTCGCGATATTGCGATATGGTCGACGTATGACGAACGCTGACGAGTTGGACCTGGTGGCGGTCTTCAAGGCGCTCGGTCACCCGACGCGCCTGGCCATCCTGGGGTGGTTGAAGGATCCCGAGTCGTTCCCGCCGCAGGATCAACCGGCGGCCGAGGTCGGCGTATGCCTCAAGCACATCCAGGCGAGGGCCGAGGTGTCGCAGTCGACCGCCTCGCAGTTCATGGCCACGCTCCAGCGCGCCGGCCTCGTGACGTGCACCCGGATCGGCCAGTGGTCGCACTATCAGCGCGACGAGGCCGCGATCGAAGCGCTCGGTCGGCGGCTGTCCTTCGACCTCTGATCGCTGCAGGAGGTCAGGACGGCCTGCAGCTGCAGGGGCACGTGCGCGACGGGGTGCGCGTCCGTAGGATGTTCGCGTGATCCTGTCTCGCACGCCGGTGCTTCTGTCGGTCGGACTGTTGGCCGCCTCGATGTTGCTGAGCGCCTGCGCTCCAGCGAGCACGTCTCCGACCGAGGGTGCACCACCCGCGACGTCGTCGGAGGCGCCCACGGCGAGGGCTTCACCCCTCCCCGATGCTGCTTCCACCGCGATGGGAGCGGTCGATGGTTTCCTCGCCTGGCTCGACGCCTCGCGGAAGCCCGACCCTGAGACCGCGTGCCGCCAACTGTCGCCGGAGCTCGTGATCCGCATGCTGGCGGAACTCAATGCGCAGAGCCCGGTGCAGGCCGGTACCTGCGAGGAGATGATCAACACCACCGCCGAGCTCTACCGGGCGACCGGCCAGGATCCCGCCGTCGACATCGCCGTGCAGGAGGAGACTGCAACGGCTGCCACGCTGTTCGTCACCTACCTGTCCTCGGGTGACTGCGGCACGGTCGTGATGGAGCGCCCCGGCACCGACTGGATCATCACCGAGCTGTCGCAGGAGTGTGCGGGGTAGGCCTTGACCTTGCACCGGGGTGCAGGGTCGACAGTGAGGACATGACTTCCTCGATCGTGCGACGCACCGTGCGCCTGTCCGCCCTCTACGACCTCGTCGTCACCGCCGGGTTCGCCCTACCCTTCACCGCACCGACGCTGTTCGCCGGATTGGGCGTCATCCACTCCGCACTGGCACTTCCCGGAGTCGTTCCCGACCCTGGAGACGTGTTCGCGGTGATGTTCGCCAACCTCATGGGTTCGCTCGTGGTGGTCTGGTCGGCCTTCCGCCTGGTGCGCCCGACGTGGGCGGCCGGTGTGGCCGACACGGCCGGGAGGTTGCTCTTCTCGCTCGGCATGGGGGCCGCGTTGCTGCATGGCGCGTCACTGCTGGTCCTCGGGATGCTCGTGTTCGAGCTGGTCTGGGCGGTCGTCCAGGGCAGCGTCATGCTGTCGGCTCGCCGGGCGGCCTTGGCCTAGGGTCGGCTTGTGCGTATCGCTGAGCTGGCCCGGCTGGCCAAGGTGAAGGTGTCCACCGTCCGGTTCTACGAACGGTCCGGTGTGCTCGCCGAGCCCGAACGGACCACCGGCGGCTATCGCGACTATCGGCAGACCGATGTCGTCCGCCTCCGGTTCCTCCGTCGCGGCCAGGAGCTCGGGTTCACGCTGGCGGAGCTCCATGACTTCGACCGGCTGTCCCAAGCGGTGCGGAGCGGAGGTGCCTCCGCCGGTGACGTCGCCGCGGCGGCGGCGCAGAAGCTGCAGGAGATCGACGAGAAGGTCGCCGACCTGCAACGGACGCGTTCCGCCATCTCGGATCTGCTCGATGCCCAGTGTGTCGATCCGTCGGTGCCGTGCCCGATCGTCAGAGCGCTCGCCGGCGTAGTGGAGGCCGAGTCGTCCTGATGAGGTCGCCGCGGAGCTCCCGCCGCCCTCATCCTGCGCCACCGCGACCTCGAGCGCAGTGAGCTCGACGTTGGTTGTTTCCTTTGGGGAAACACTGTGATAGTTTCTTCAGACGCAACGACTGGAGGTCGATCATGGATCATGAAGACGCACAGGACCGCTTGAATCAGGCACGAGACGCCTCGCGCCGCGCCGCCCGCCAGGGAGCGCTCACCACCGCCATCCTCACCGCGGTACTCATCATCGCGCTCGGGGTCGTCGTCGACCTCGACATGGTCTGGCTGCTCGGACTCGTCGCCATCGGGTTCGTCGCCCTGTCCCTCGCGCGCCCGGTGAAGCTCCGCCTCGACTGGTCGGACCGGACCGGCGTGCTGCTGCTCACCGCGAGTGGCGTGGCGGTCGCCGTGGTCTACGTCGTGACCCAGTGGATCGCCCGTTCCGCAGGCGTCTCCGTACCGAACACGGTGTCCGCGCTCGTCGCAGCCGTCGTCGTGTTCGCTGTCTGTCTGCCTGCACTGGTGCGCCTCGCGAACGGCTCCACGCCGCTCGGCGGACGGTCGGGGTCGCGCGATGCCTGACGGCGATGGAGCCGAGGACGCCGCGGTCAGTCGCCAGGCGCTGAACCCGCTCTTCCACGAGCCTGCCCGCCTCGCCCTGCTGTCCGCACTGGCGCCCGCCGAGTACACCGACTTCGCCTCGCTCCTGCGCATCACCGGCGTCAGCAAGTCGGCGCTCTCGAAGCACCTCTCGGCGCTCGCCGACACCGGGGTGATCGAGGTCGGGAAGAGCGACACGGACCGCCGCGGACGCCGTATCGCACTCACGACGGAGGGCCGGGTCGCCTTCGACTCCTATCTCGACGCCCTCGATGCCATCGTGCAGCGGGCGCGTCGGTGACGCGGGGTCTTCCAGCGGCGGGCGGCGCTCATGGTTCGGCACCGGACTTCCGACGGACGTCGCAACGAGGCGTGACCCGCCCGACCTACGGTGGAAGCAGACCATCGGAAGGGGGCGCGATGCGAGCGACACCTGCTGGAGAGCGTCTGTCGATCGGGATCGTGGGCGGCTCCCTCGGTGGCCTGTTCGCGGCTTCCCTCCTCACGCGTCGCGGACATCGTGTGACGGTCTTCGAGCGGTCCCGGACCGGGCTCGAACGGCGCGGCGCGGGGCTCGTCGCCCAGCAGGAGCTCTACGACCTGCTGCACGCGGTGGGCCGTGACGCCGAGGCCCGCGTCGGCGTGGTCGCCACCGATCGCATCACCCTCGCTCGAGACGGCCGGGTCCTGACGAGCGACCCCACACCGCAGATCCAAGTCTCCTGGGACCACACCTACTCGGTCTTCCGTAGCCTTATCCCGCCCGAGGGGTACCGGCTCGGACAGGCAGTCGCCACCGTGCGCGACCGCGACGAGGGTGCCACCGTCGAGACGGCGACGGGGGAGCTGCACGAGTTCGACCTCGTCGTCGGCGCCGACGGACTCCGTTCCGTCACCAGGCATGCCGTCGCCCCCGACGACGACCGCAACCGGTACGCCGGGTACATCACCTGGCGCGGCCTCATCCCCGAAGCCGAGCTCCCAGCCGCCGCACGCACCTTGCTCGGACGTTTCGCCTTCTACTCCGGTCCCGAGGTGCACATGCTCGGGTACCTCGTCCCCGGCGCGGACGGAGAGACCGAGCCCGGCGCACGCCGCTACAGCTGGGTCTGGTACCGCAGCATGTCCGAGCACGAACTCTCCGACCTCATGCGGCTGACGCACCGGCCGGCCGGGAGCTCCTCGACCGCGCCCGGCGACCTGCCGAACGAGCTCCGCGAACGACTCCTCGCCGAGGCGGAGCAGCTCCTCCCACCGCCGTTCGCCGCAGCGGTGGCAGCCGAGCCGCGCCCATTCATGCAGGCGATCTACGACTACGTGTCGCCGCGCATGACGAGCGGTCGCATCGCGCTGCTCGGAGACGCTGCAGCCGTGGTCCGCCCGCACACCGCCAGGGGAGCCGCCAAAGCGGCCGGCGATGCACTCGCGCTCGCCGCGGGCCTGGACCTGGGGCTCGGTGTCGACGCGGCACTCTCGCAGTACGAGGCCGAGCGGCTCCCGATCGCGCGAGCGATCAGCGACTACGGCCGCCGCATCGCCCGTTCCCTGCAGCTCTGACCGCACACTCATCAGGAAGAGAACACCATGGACGACGTCGAGCAGTACATCAAGCCGGACGTCCCGCCGTCCGGGCCCGGTTGCGTCGAGTGCGAGGCGACCGACAGCTGGTGGCTGCATCTCCGCCGCTGCACGTTCTGCGGGCACATCGGATGCTGCGACGACTCTCTGAACAAGCATGCGACGAAGCACGCGACCACCACCGGTCATCGCGTGATCCGCAGCTACGAGCCGGGTGAGGACTGGTTCTACGACTATGGCACGGAGGAGTCGTTCGTCGGTCCGACCCTCGCGCCCCCGATCAGTCACCCACGCTCGCAGACGGTCCCCGGGCCGCACGATCGTGTCCCCGCCCAGTGGGAACGACTCCTCGGTTCATGACCGTCGTCGGGGAGGTGGTGATCGCACCACTGCTCGTGTTCGAGCGGTCCTTCGGTCGCGAGGCCTTCGCGATCCGTGACTACCTCACCCGCAGCGGTGTCCCGTTCCAGACGGTGGTCGTCGAGACGGACGAGGACTGTCGGACGCAGCTCGGTTCGGGTCTGGCGGAGGCCTGCCTTCCCGTCGTCGCCTTCCCCGACGGCACCCGGCTCGCCGACCCGACGCCCGCGCAGATCGCCGAACACTTCGGCTGGATCAAGCGACCGCAACGCAGCGAGTACGACGTCCTCGTCTACGGCGCCGGACCGGCCGGCCTCTCCGCCGCGGTCTATGCGGCGTCCGAGGGACTCGATGTCGCGGTGGTCGAACGGGACGCCGTCGGTGGTCAGGCAGGATCCAGCAGCCTCATCGAGAACTACCTCGGCTTCGCGCACGGCATCTCCGGTGCGGCCCTCGCGGAACAGGCTCGTCGACAGGCGATCGCGTTCGGCGCGGAACTGCTCGTCATGCGTCACAGCCTGAGCCGGAGCTTCGGCGACCATCACATGCAGGCCGAGCTCGCGGACGGCTCGCGACTCTCCGCGCGGGCGGTCGTCTGCGCGACGGGGGTGCAGTGGCGTCGCCTCGGCTTGCCGAAGGAAGAGGAGCTGGAGGGCTCCGGCGTCTACTACGGCGCCGGCACGAGCGAGGCGTCCTCGTGCGTCGGCGAGCACGTCTACATCGTGGGCGGTGCGAACTCGGCGGGCCAGGCGGCGATGAACCTTGCCGCGCACGCTGAGCGGGTCACCGTCCTCGTCCGCGGGCACTCCCTCTCGTCGACGATGTCGACCTACCTCCTGCGGCGACTGCTCGCGGCTCCCAATGTCGAGATCCTCGTGGACACGACGGTCACCGCGCTCCACGGCGAGGACCGCCTCCGCGGCCTGACCATCGACTCGGCGGGGACGACGACCGACGTGCCGGCATCGCGCCTGTTCATCTGCATCGGCGGGAGCCCAAACACCGCCTGGGCCCGCGACTCCGCGGTCGCGCTGGACCCTCGCGGCTTCCTGCTCACCGGAGGCGACCTGCTGCCGGAGCACCTGTCGGCGTGGCCACTCCGCCGTCAGCCCCTGCACCTCGAGACGAACCAGCCCGGCGTGTTCGCGGCCGGTGACGTCCGCGCCAACTCCATCAAGCGGGTCGCGTCGGCCGTCGGCGAGGGGGCGATGGCGGTCTCCCTCGTCCATCGCTACCTCGCCGAGACGTTCGGGTAGGTCGAAGCGACACCGCCCGCTCAGTGGCAGCCGGGCCCGGTCAGCGGCGTCCGGCCGCTCGGCGGGTCATCGCGACACCGGCGAGCACCGTCGTCACCAGTACGAGCGAGACGAAGATCAGCAGCACGTCGATCTCCGGTGCGAAGGTGAGGGCGAAGCCGATGGCCAGCACCGGGAGGGCGAGGCCGCAGTAGGCGATCAGGAACACGAGCGACAGCGTCTCGCCCCGGCGGGCGGGGTCGGCGAGCGATCCGGCGGTCGCGATCGCCGACTTGAACAGAACGCCGACACCGAGTCCGGCGATGACACCGCCGACGAGGAAGACACCCAGCTGCGGCAGGACCGCGCCCGCGGCGACCGCAGCGAGTCCGACACCGCAGCTGACGGTCGCGATCAGGAGCTGGCGCTGCAACGGGAGTCGAGCGAGCAGCACCTGACCGAGCGCGGCGGCTCCGAACACGGAGAACGTCGTCACACCGGCGAGCAGGTGGTCGGGTGCGTCGAAGGTGCCGATGAGGATGGTGGGTGCGAGTGAGGTGAACAGGCCGAGGAGCGCGAAGCCGGCGAAGGCACCGAACCCGGCAGCGATGAACGCCCCGCGGGACGACGCCGGGACCGCGAGGCGCTGTGGTCGGTAGCGCCTCCGTGGTTCGCTCTGCTCGACGGTCTCGGGCACGGAGACCATGACGATCGCGGCGACGACGAGCGCGACGAGGAACACCGCGTGCGGGAGCACGAGCGGGTTCGGGAGGAACTCGGCGAAGAGTCCACCGATGAGCGGTCCGAGGGCGAGACCGCCCAGGTTGCTGGCTCCGGCGACCGATGCCGCGACGATCGAGTTCTCGTCGGGCCGCGCGACCGCGCGCAGCTCGCCGAGGTGCGCGGTCGCCGTCGCGGTGAGCACACCGATGCTGACGCCGTTGACGACCCGCGCGACGATCAACCCCTCGACGCTGCTCCACAGGAGGAACAGCACTGCCGACAGCGCCGAGATCAGGATCGCGATGAGCAGCATCCGCCGCCGCCCGACCCAGTCGCTGATGTGACCGACGAAGAAGAGGCTGAACACGACGCCGACGGCGTAGGCGGCGAAGATGACGGTGATCGTCGAGACGGGGAACCCGTCCCTCGCCTGGTACAGCGCGTACAGCGGGGTCGGGACGGTCGAGTAGGCCATCACCAGCAGGAACGTGGTGGCGACGATCCAGAATCCGGCACCGTGGGAGACGCGGGATCGGGTCGAAACAGTGGAGGTCGTCATCGGGTCGCTCGGCTCTCGATCGGTGTCGACGTCAGGGCAGGATCGAGTCGACGTAGCCGCCGTCGACCCGGAGCGCGCCGCCCGTGGTGCCGGACGCGAGCGGCGAGGCGAGGTACACCACGAGGTTGGCGATCTCGATCGGCTCGAGGAGGCGGCCGATCAGCGACTGCGGGCGATGCAGACGCATGAACTCCCGCTGGGCGTCGTCCCACTCGAGCTCGTCGCCGACGAGCTGCCGGACGAAGGTCTCCACGCCCGGCGTGTGGGTGGGGCCGGCGATCACCGAGTTCACCGTCACGCCCGTCCCTGCGGCGGCCTTCGCGAAGCCGCGGCTCACCGCGAGGAGTGCGGTCTTCGACATGCCGTAGTGGATCATCTCCTCGGGGATGACCACGGCGGAGTCGCTGGCGATGTTGACGACACGACCCCAGCCGCGACCGGACATGCCGGGGAGCAGGAGCCGGGTGAGGCGAGCGGCCGACAGCACGTTGACCTCGAACATCGACCGCCACTGCTCGTCGGTGATGTCCAGCGGCGGTACGGCCTCGAAGACACCGAGGTTGTTGACGAGGATGTCGACCTGGCCGGCCTCAGCGACGAGCCGTTCGGCCCCCTCCCGGGTGGTCGCGTCGGCGGTGATCCCCCGAACAGACTCGACCGATTCGGTGTCGAGCGAGAGGACGGCGGCCTCGAGGCGATCGGCGTCGCGGCCGTTGACGATGACGTCCGCCCCCGCCTCGACGAGCCGCGCGGCGATGGCGTAGCCGATCCCGCTCGTCGAGCCGGTCACCAGCGCGGTGCGATGGGTGAGGTCGAGGGGGATGGTCCCCGCGCGTTCGAGTCGCATGAGCGGATCTCCTTGGGCGTCGTGGAGTGGATGGGTCGGATCCCAGGCGGCGGGCCGGTCCGACCGAGGCTACGCCGACGCCGGGCCGGAGTCTTCGGACGTTCGTCGGCGGCAGGTGCGACAGAAGTCGAATCCGACGTTGGCCGGGGCGCTCTCGTCGGGCAGGATGTGGGGATGAGCCCGCCCCAGCAGGAGCCAGGACCACAGCCCATCCTCGGAGGACCCACGCGACGACGCCGCGTCGGGATCTTCCTGTTCGACCAGGTGAAGACGCTCGACTTCGTGGGCCCCGCCGAGGTGTTCACCGAGGCGAACCAGCGGGTCGACGGCTACGACGTCCGGTTCTTCTCCCACGACGGCCAGGACGTGGTCACCTCGATGGGACTCCGGGTCGGCGTGGACGCCGCCGCGGCCGACAGCGGCCCGCTCGACCTCGTGATCGTCCCGGGGAGCGAGTCCGCACCACAGGTGTACCGCCCGGAGGAGGTGCAGCGTGCGGTCCGCCTCCTCGCGGCCCGAGCCGAGCGGGTGGCATCGATCTGTAGCGGCGCGTTCGCCCTCGCGGTCACGGGTCTCCTCGACGGCAAGTCGGCGACGACCCACTGGAAGTTCACCGGCGCGCTCGCCACCGCCTACCCTTCCATCGACGTCCGCCCCGACTCGATCTTCGTCCGCGACGGCGACACCTACTCCTCGGCCGGGGTCGCCGCCGGGATCGACCTCGCGCTCGCGATCGTGGAGGAGGACCACGGTGCGGATGTCGCACGCTCCATCGCGCAGTTGCTGCTCGTCTACATGCGCAGGTCCGGCGGCCAGTCGCAGTTCTCCGCCTCCGTCCGCGCGAAGCCGGCGCGGACCTCGATCGCGAAGGCCGTCGCGGACTACATCCACGGCGATCCGACCCGGGCGGGATCGTTGGCCGACATCGCCGCACACGCGAACGTCGGCGTCCGCCACCTCAACCGGGTCATCCGGGACGAGCTCGGCATGACGCCCATCCAGTACGTCGGCTCGCTCCGACTCGACGTCGCGCTCGGCATGCTGGAAGCCGGGGACACGGTGGGGCAGGTCGCCGCTGCCGCCGGGTACGCCAGTCCGATCGCCTTCCGCCGTGCGTTCGCGGCACGGTACAACACGACGCCCTCCGAGTACCAGCGACGGTTCCGCACGACGGGTGTCGGCGTGGCCGAGGCGTCTCTGCGGACCCGGTCGCCCCTGGCCGATCCGATCGACGGAGCCGTGTCGCCGCGCTAACGGATCGCGACGGCAGCCTCTGGCGTCACGACGCGGAAGCTGAAGCTCTCCTCCAGATAGAGGCTCACCGACTCGGCCGAGTGCGCCGCATAGCCGAGGGCGATGTCCTGACCGGATTCGAACAGGAAGTCGCCGCCGCGTCGGCTGAGGACGACGGCTCCCTCGATACCGGGCGTCCAGACGATCTCCCCGCCGAGGATCGCCTCGATGTGCGAGGACAGCCGCGCACCACCGCTGTCGTTGCCGCCCGTGACCGACACCCAGCCCGGTGCGTCGATGGCCAGGGCGTAGGGGCCACCGACCCCGGCCCGCGCGAGCGTCTCGACCGCCGTGGCGACCACCTGTGCGAACCGCGTCGGGTCGTCGTCCCGCGTCAGCGGTGGGTGCGGCGAGGCAGCCGTCGCACCCGTGTACCCGGCCGCGGACCAGCCGGACAGGATCGCCGCGTTCTCCACCGTGGACAAGCGGGTGACCGCGTCGTCGAGCGGGGAGAGGTCCACGTCGAGTGCGCCTCTCGCCGCGCTGTCCAGCTCGCTGCGCATGAGCGCGAAGTCGGCACGCACCTCCGTCAGGGGCAGCGACGCACGCTGTCGGGCGATCACCCCGTCCATCGGGGCGTCGACGACCGCGCCGACACGGCCGATGTCGGTGGAGGAGTGCTCCCAACCCAGCGGGCCGGCGAAGTCGACCACCCGTCGGCCGCCGAGGACCGGGGTGAGGCGCGCACGGGCCTCGTCGTCGAGCATCTGCCAGGTTTCATCGGTGATCGGCGCGAGGTGTCGGAAGAGATGGTTGTTCACGGTCACGTCCTTTCGGGAGCGGTTTGGAGCGAGCCGAGACCGAGGGAACCGTCGGCGGGCTCGGGCGGCGAGGCAGGGATGACGGCGCTCGCCGGATCAGCGGGGCCGGACGGGGCCGGATCGTCGTCCATCGCCTCGAGGAACGCGGCGCTCGGAGCGAAGAACACGGAGCCGGTCCGGGCGGTCGAGAAGTCGAGGAGTCGGTCGTGGAGTCCCGGTGGGTCACCGATGAACATGCGCTCGAGCATCCGCTCGATGACCCAGAGCCGTCGGGCGTACCCGATGAAGTAGGTGCCGAACTCGCCGCCGGCCGGGCTCCCGAACGGCATGTTGTCGCGGAGGATGTCGTGCTCGGCACCGTCGACGACGATCGTGGACAGGGTCTTGTGCGACTTCTGGCCGGTCTCCGCATCGTCGAGTTCGACGTTGTCGGCCTTCGTGCGGCCGATGATCGCCTCCTGCTGTTCCGTGGTGAGCGCGCGCCAGCGGTCGAGCGGATGCGTGTACTTCTGCACCACGACGTAGCTGCCACCGGCGAAGGCCGGGTCCTCGTCACCGACGATCGTGGCGTCGGGAAGGTCCTGCCCGACGGGGTTCGCCGTGCCGTCGACGAAGCCGAGCAGGTCACGGACGTCGAAGTACCGGAAGCCGACCGTCTCGTCCACGACCTCGACGGCGTCGCCGAGCAGGTCCAGGAGCTGCCGCTCGAACTCGAAGCACAGATCGCGTCTCGCGGCACGGATGTGGAGCAGGACGTCGCCGGGCGTGGAGGGTGCGGTATGCCGGTCGCCGACGACCGCGGAGAAGACATGGAGCTCCCTCGGCGCGGGACCGCGGGTGAGCTCGCTCCAGACGCGCGCGCCGATCCCGACGGTGCAGGAGAGGGCGGCGTGGAGGTCGCGGAAGGCGACGTTCTTCAGGACGTCGGCGACACCCGCCAGGGTGCTGCGGACGGTGTCGATCGCGCCGACAGCGTCGCGCACGGTGAGCACGAGGAAGACGGCGGTCCCGCTGAGCGGCGCGTCCACGGCCTGAGGCTCGATCGGGACGCGTCGCGCCGAACTGGTCACGTCGCCCTCCTACTCGGTGCCCGCGGACTGCGGGTGCAGCTGCCGCACCGGGGCGACGGTACGGGTCTCCGGAACACGTCGGCGTCGGCTGGACGCGGACGACCGCTCCGACGCGGTGGGGACGTCGTTCCAGAGGCGGAGCAGCTTCAGCGACAGGTGCAGCGTGCTCCGCTTCAAGCCGTCGGCCAGCGCGTCGCGCACGACCTCCGGCATGGTGTCGAGCCGGTAGTAGAGCGTCGTGCGGTGGATGTGGAGCCGCTCGCACGCGACGACGACGTTGCACCCGGAGTCGAGGTAGGTCTCCACCGTCTCCCGACGCACGGGATCCGCGTGCCAGAGTTCGTCGGCCGCCGGCGACGCCGAGGTCACGAGCTGCGGCCCGCCACCGATCGCGTGCAGGAGTCGCCATCCGCCGAGATCCTCCGCGCGGGTCGACCCGAGCGCGTCCCCGACCTGACCGACGATCTCGGCAGCGGTGCGCGCCTCGTCGACGACGCCGAGCAGGTCGTCCTCGTCCGCGTGCAGCACGGCCGAACCGATCGCGGAGATGCGGACACCGGCCGGCGCGACGGAGCGGACCCACTCGTCGACGGGCGAGGCGGCGCGTCGTTCGGAGGTCACGAGGACGAAGCCGCCGACGTGATCGAGGACGAGCGTGTGGTCGCGGCCGTCGTGACGGAGGGCCCGCGCGTACTCGTCCCGCTCCATGGTGCTCGTGGTCCCGAGCAGCACCGAACGCACGACCACCTCACCGTAGGAGTCGAGCCAGCGCCTCGAGCGCGCGGTCCTGAGCGCGTGGCGCCGCCGATCCCGGTGGTCGCTGAGCATGTCGATGAGGACGAACGCCCGGTCGTCCGAGATGGACCAGGAGCCCTCGGCCGGTTCGATCGTGCTGCGTTCGCTGTTCATCGGTGCCTCCGCGCGGTTGAACGAGTGGTGTCCCGCTCAAGCTAGGACGGATGGCCCTGGGCGAGCGTGGCCCGCCGAGAGCCACCCTGCCCGGATCACGGACGCAGCGGCGTGATCCCCTGCGCTTCCCGGGGGAAGGTCGCCAGGGTCGCCTCGTCGATGTTCAGGTGTGCGGCGACGAGCGACGGCGGCACGTGCGCCAGCCAGTTCGCGAGCGACACCTCCTCGTACCGGTCCGTGCGGAACACCTCGAGGAACTGCAGCACGTCGTCGCCGGTGTTCTCCACGTAGTGTCCGAGGTTCTTCTTCACGACGCCGATGTCGCCCGGGCGGAAGTCGGTCGTGTTCGCGTGGGGTCCGGTGTTGAACACGGTCATCCTGGCGGATCCGCGCAGGTAGTACTGCCACTCGTCGGCGTTGGGGTGCCAGTGCAGCTCGCGCATCGACCCGGGTTCCACCGTCACGAGCGCTGCGGCGACCGACTGCGACAGTGGGAAGTTGGTGCTGTCCGCGATCTGGATGCTCCCGCCGCTGTTCCGGTGGAGTGGCTTGGACCGCGACAGTCGGAAGATGATCGGTTCCGACGCTCCCCACTCGACACCGGCGTCTTCCTGGTCCTTGGCGAGCGGGCCGGGCTCGTCGCCGGGGAAGATCCAGAGGTTGTGGAGCGGGATGTCCGCAAAGGTCTCCTGGGCCACCCCGAAGTTCTTCGCCAGCACGTCCGGCGGTGTGTGGGCGAACCAGTCCGTGAGCAGCAGGGTGTTGGACTCCGACTGGTCGCCGTCGTCGAACGCGAGCACGAACTCGGCGCCGTCGGGACCCAGCCCCTGCAGGGAGTGCGGCGTCCCGGCGGGGAAGAACCACAGATCGCCTTCCTCCACGTCCTCGACGCTGGGCATCCCGGATCGGCTGAGGGTGGTGACCCGGCACCTGCCGCGGGTCATGACGGCCCACTCGGCCGTCTGGTGCCAGTGGAGCTCGCGGATGCCGCCTGACTCGAGGTACATGTTCACGCCGGCGATCTCGTCGGAGATTGCGAAGTCCTGCTTCGTCACCTCGCGCGCCCACCCACCGTCCTGCACGCGGCGAGGCGAGATGTTGAACGACGACCAGAAGAACGCCTGCGTACTGATGTCGGTTCCCGGAGCGTCGATCTGGTTCGGGAACTGGCTTGCGACTGCCGGGTTCTGCGGGCCGGTCATCTGCGTGCTCTGCGGGTGGCGGAGCGTGTTCACCTCGCCCTCCGCCGGAAGATCCGGGTTGCCCGGACTCGGGGTCTCGTGGTGCGGGACGGTGTCGTCCGTCGAATCCATGGTGTCCTCCTCGCTCCGCCGCCCTGCGGCCTGGATCGTCTCCAGCCCAGCAGGGACGGCACGACAACCCTTCCGACGGATGACGAGATCGTGCCCGTCGGCGGTCGGATCGTGGCGGCCCGCTCGTCAGGTCCGGTCGGGGGACTGCCCGGCGAGGACCGCGAGCAGCCGTGCCGAAGCCTCGTCGCACGCTCGCCAGACCACGAGACTCACGCCGAAGTGTTCGGGGACCTCCAACTGGAGGTAGCGCAGCTCGAGACGCCCGAGATCCGGACGGTCGAAGGTGAACGACTCGGCCGCATCGGGTCGGAAGCCCGGCTCCAGCCCGGCCCAGGCCTCGGCGAAGCGGCTGTTCCCGGAGCGGAGTTCGTCCACGAGGCCCTCGAAGACCGCATCCCACTCGTGGGTGCCGAGCGACCTCCGGAGTTCGCCCACCACATGCTCGGTGACGAGGCCGGGATCGGGACTCGCCCGAAGGACCTCCGGGCGGAGGAAGGTCGAGCGCAGCAGGTTGGCTCCTGGACGGAAGGCCTGCGACAACGCCTGGGCGAGGTGGTTGGCGTGCAGCACAGTGAAGTGGCGGTCTTGGACGAACGCGGGGACGGTCGACCAGGAGTCGACGAGATCGACCAGGTCCTGAGGGAGCCGATCGGCGGGTCCGCGCTCAACCATGCGACCACGATAGTGACGTCGGGCGGCGACCGGGTGGGACGCGCAGGGTCAGGCTCAGCGAACGACCGATCGTCGGTCGACATGTCCAGAAACGACCCATGATCGGCCGCGGAAGGATGCATACGGACGAGCTTGCTAGGGGAGGATTGGCGTCGATCCCACTCGCTCTCCGGAGGACGCGGCGATGTCACCAACTCGGCTTTCGAATGCTCTCGGCGAGTTCCTCCGCGCGCGCCGGGAGTTCGTGCGGCCAGAGCAGGTCGGCATCGGCGCCGACACGTCCCGACGGGTGCCGGGCCTGCGCCGCGAGGAGGTCGCGCACCTTGCGAGCATCAGCCCCGAGTACTACCTGCGGATCGAGCAGGGTCGTGTGCGGCGGCCGTCGGAGCAGGTCCTCCTCGGGCTCGCCCGTGCCCTGCTTTTGGACGACAGTGGACGCCGATACCTGCTCCGGTTGGCGAGCCCGAGGCCGTTCATGCGCGCGGTCGACGACCGGTCGACGCAACTCGACGACCGGGTCGCCCGGCTCCTCGCACACTGGTCCGGTACGCCCGCGTACGTGAGCGACGACAACCAGTACGTCGTCGCCGCGAACGCGCTCGCGCGGGCGTGGGTGCCACCGGGCATGCTCGATCCCGGGGTCAACCTGCTCGTCTCGGCCTTCGAGCAGTACGCCGACTTCCGAGGCGCCACGTCGCCCGACGCACCGGAGTACGACCGCATGCACCGGGAGTGGGAGGGGACCCTCCGCGACCTCACCGCCCCGCTCCGCTACTACGGCCGACCGGACGATCCGCGCCTCCAGGAGATCGTCGGGATGCTCTCGGCACGGCACCCGGTGTTCCGGACGATCTGGGCGGAACATGTCGTCAAACCGCAGATGTCCCGGCGGACACGCACGTTCATCGAGCCCCTCGGCTGGGTCGACTTCCGGTCGCAGACCTTCGAGGTCCCGCACACGGACCAGTTCCTCACCGTGTTCTTCGACGAGCCGGGCTCAGCTGCGGCGGCGGCGATCGCCTACCTCGCAGCCCGGGACGCGCTTCAACGGGAGGGCACCGGATCGCTCGAGGTGGAGGGCTCGTCCGGCGAGACCGCCTCGGACAGCCGCTTCAGCCGCGCCCGGGACGATGCTCCCGACGGGACGAAGACCAACAGCAGATCGCCCTCGGGCCCGGGCGCGTTCAAGACGTTGTAGACCATCCGGACCTCACCGGCCGGCGTGGGGAAGACGATGGGGCCCGACGTTCCGGAGTGCCCGTCGCCCGAGGCCCAGGTCTGGGCGAAGTCGCGCGACTTCGCGGAGAGTTCGCCGATGATCCGAGCCGCCGGACGATCCGTATCGTGCTCCTCGACCGACCGCTTGAGGAGCTCCGCAGTGGTCTCGGACATCCGGGTCCACAGCGGATCGCCGACGACCCGGTCGGGGGAGAGGAACGCGAAGCGCGCCAGGTTGACGCCGGTGTGGAACGCCGGCGTCAAGCGTGCCGCCGCCGGATTCGCCTCGAGGACGTCCAGCGTGCGGTCGCAGAGGACCACGGGTACCTCTCGCCACGAGTCGATGAAGTCCCTGATCCGGTCCCGGCGCTCACGCACGCCCTCGTTCGCGATCATGCGTCCACGGTAGGCGCTGCGACCGCCGTCGGCTAGCCCTCTGGTGCCCGCCGGCCCACCCCGGTCAGCGTGCGCCGGTCATCGCTCCTGATGGCGGTCAGTCGGCCCGGGC
This sequence comes from Plantibacter auratus, assembly GCF_050587365.1. Classification (NCBI taxonomy): domain Bacteria; kingdom Bacillati; phylum Actinomycetota; class Actinomycetes; order Micrococcales; family Microbacteriaceae; genus Plantibacter; species Plantibacter auratus. Next base: position 1,190,105 of record NZ_JBOBFV010000002.1, read on the forward strand.
GGCGAGGTAGGCGAGCACCGCGGCCCCTGGGGAGCCGCGCTCTGCGAAGACCGTCGTCAACTGATGACCGGGCCAGTCGGGGACAAGGAGGTGTTGATACTGCAGCTCGACGGTCCCGAACTCGTCGATCGAGGCCCGAAGTGGACCGCCGGCGAGGGGACGGGCGTCATGGCGAGCCCAGAGTCGGGCGAACAGCGGGCTGCGAGCGGTGAGCTCCTCGACGATCGTCTGCAACCGAGGGCTGCTCGGATCGCTGCTGTAGCGGAGCGCTGCGACCACGGCCGGGGCGCTCACCTCCCACTCCGGGGCGATGGACCGCACCCGATCGTCGAAGTACCCGAGCACGTCGTTCCGCCCGACGTCGAGGAGGCCACCGCCGATGCGCCGAGCGAGCGCGTTCGACGCGACGATGTCCCGGTTGCCGTCGGTGATGTACGCCCCGGTGTCCGACCAGTGGTCGAGGAGTGTCGTGTCCGGGACGGATCGTCCGGCCGGTGCGGGCGTGCCGGCGTCCAACGGTCGGCGCTCGGCCGGGAAGAGGTCGACGTCGTAGGCGAGTCGGAAGAGGTAGTCCACGGCGTGCTCGTCGAGTCGAAGGGCCCGACCGATGCCCGCCAGCACCTCCTCGGACGGGCGCTGATCCCGCCCCTGCTCGAGGCGGAGGTAGTAGTCGGCGCTGACGTCCGCGAGGGCTGCCACCTCGGTGCGTCGGAGTCCGGCGACCCGCCGCCCGTCCTCCGGGACGAACCCCGCGTCCTCCGGTCGGACCAGTCCTCGACGAGCCCTGAGGTAGTCGCCGAGCGCGGCCGCCCGCGTGATGCCGGTCTCCGATGCTCCCTGCGTCATGGCCCGGTCAGAGTCCGCGCGACACCGCGGCTGCCGCTGCGAGCCACGCCCGCTGCGTGCTCGACCGCAGGGCGTCGTGACGGATGACGCCGTTCTTCAAGGCGGGATCGAAGGGGACGACGACCACGTCGCGCACGTAGGGTCGGAAGTCCTCGGCGTACGCGTTGGCGATCGACGTGTCCTTGGCCTCGGCCTCGGAGACGATGACGACGGCGTTCCGCGCGAGCTCGGCACCGCGCTCGCTCACGCGGCTGACGGCGGTGAGGGTGAGTCGCGCGCCCTCCTTCTTGTCCTCGACGGTCGTGGTCGGGATGACGAGCTGGTCGGTCAGCTCCACCATGCGGCGCCAGTTGGGGGCACCGGCCGAGTTGCCCGAGTCCATGACGATCAGGCGGTAGTACTTCGCGAGGACGCGATGGACGAGGTCCACCTCGTCGGCGGTCACCACGTGCTCGCCGTCGGCCGCGGATCGCAGGACCTCGTACTTGTCGCCCGGTTGGTGGTGGACGAACCGAGACAGGTCGGCTCGCTCGGCACCGGGGGAGAGGAGGTCGCCCGCCGCGGCGAGGAGGTCGAGGACGGTCGAATCATGGCCGCCCTGTTCGGTCCGCCAGCCGAGCGTGCCCATGGTCTCGTTGTTGTCCCAGGCCGCGACACCGCCACCGCCGTACCGGGCGAAGACGGACGACAGATTGACGACGGTCGGCGTCTTGTTGGCGCCGCCCTTCTGGTTCGCGACGGAGATGGTGCGACGCCTCGGGAAGTGGCGTGACACGGCGTGGACGTCGTCACGCTCGGCGCGCTCGCTCGCGGACGGCGGCACCGAGAAGCCGAGCTTGTTGAGCAGGCCGGCGAGTCCGTGCTGCGCCGGGCCGATCGTGGGCGGCGCGAGGAACGAGGGTGCATCGCGCAGGTCTCGTCGAGCCGTGGCGGCCGGCTGGCCCGGAGCCTGCTGCTGCTGCTGTGGGACCGGGTGCTGCTGCTGCGCGGGCGCGGCCGGCGGTGCCTGCACCGACTGCTGGACCGGGACCGCCCGCTGCGACGGCACCGGTTGCTGCGCGTTCGGCTGGTTCGAGACCGGCTGGAACGGCGGTGTGCCGAACGCGGGCTGCTGCACGGTCGGGCGCTGCGGCGGGACGGGCTGTGGCGTCGCGGTCGCCTGCGGGTTGGCGGAGACCGGCGGCGTGGGCTGCGCCGGAACCGGCGCAGGTGTCGACGGCTGGGCGGGGGTGGCGCGGGGCGGTGTCTGCCGCTGAGCAGCGGCCGGGCGTGCGGGTGCCGGCTGGGAGGGCGCGGGCGGTGGCGCCTGGATGAGCGGCACCCGTTGCGCCGGTGCGGGCGGTGGCGTGGTCCGTTGTGCGGTGCGCGCGGGCGCTGCGGACTGCGGTTCCTCCTGCAGTTCGCCGTCGACACCGATGAGGAGCACGGTGACGCTCGTCGGGTCGGTCACCGTCACGCGGATCGGTCGACCCGACTTCCGGGCCTCCGCCTGCATCAGTTCGACGAGCTGGCGGCGGGCCGTTCCCGCGTCGGTGGCGGTCAGGTACTGCTCGGCGGTGCCGACGCGGAACACGCCGGAATTGTCCGCCAGCAGCGATGCCGTCATCGGCGGGAAGTCCTGTATCGAGGCCTTGTCGATCATGCTCTCACTCCTTCGCGGCGGGGGTGAACCCGTCCCCACTATGCCTTAGTACGGCGCATGTCGGATTTCCGGCCCCAGCCGTGACGCCTCGCCGAGAGTGCTCGTTCTGCGCTCTCAGGCGGCATCAGCGAGCGGAATGAGCACTTTCGACGAGCCTCCGAAGACGCCGGACCCGAGCGATGAATGATGCGCGGTCGACGAAGAGGTCGTGCGCAGTGACGCGGACGACCCGCCACCCGGCCGCCTCGAACCGCTCCCTGCGAACGATGTCGGTTCGAAATCGCTGCTGGTCGGTGCGGTGCAGGTCGCCTTCGTATTCAGACGCGATGCGGAGGCGCGGTTCGGCGAGATCCGGATGGAGCACCGCGGTGCCCCCGTCCACCTGCACGGGTGGATTGACGCTCGGCTCGGGGATGCCCGCGTCGATGAGCGCGAGTCGTAAGTGTGTCTCGGGACGGGAGTCGACGCCGATACGGACGAGTGGCAGGGCAGCGCGGAGAAGCCGAGCCGACCGACGGGAGCCGTAGGCGGTTACAGCAGCAGTGAGCTCGTCGATCGTCGTGTGTATGTCGACACGCGAGCCGCCTCGAGATCGCGACCCCGATACGAGGAAGTCGCCGACAGCGACGAGGTCGGGCAGCTCGAGCATCGTCGCCAAGAGCGCGAACGTGTCGGCTGGGGCGGTGAGGGTGAAGCCTCGGACCTGTGTCGTGCGGGTCGCCTCGGCAAGCCGGTGACCGACGACGCCTCGGCCACGCGCAGGTTGCACTCCGTGGAGCGCGCCGATGTGGAGGTCCGTGGCGTGCGTGCAGGAGTTCGGAAGCGGGGCGCCGAGGAGCGCCGCCGCAGTGAGATGGCTGAAGACCCACCCTGGTCGGAGCCGAGGGGAGAACGCCGCGCAGCGCCCGAAGACGTTACCCAGGTCGACGTCGACCGAGCGCACACCCCAGAACGGTGCCTCGAGATCACTGCCGCGCAGTCTCCCGTTCGTCTCGCCGTGCAGCGCGCGGTCGCCGACCGCGAACGCCGTGCCGCGGAGCCGTGGCGGGAGCGGGCGATGGCGGGACATCGACCCATCGTGCCGACCTCACTCGGACGCTCGCTGTCGCTCTCCACAGAACGCCCACCGAGAGTGCGCGTTCGGTCGTTGCCGAGCGGTTCAGAGAGCGGATTGCGCACTCTCGATCGGTCCAGGGCCGGCGAGGCCGACGTACATCGAGCGGTGGAGCTCCGCGACGTGGTCGAAGGCGAGGCGACTCGCTGCTGCCGCATCGCCGACGCGGAGGGCGTCGACGAGCTGGGCGTGCTCCTCGTTCGACGCGCGCAGGTACTCGATCCGGTAGGGGATGAAGTAGGAGTACAGCTCGCGGGACACGCGGTCATGGAGGTCGGCCGCGCCCGGCACGCCTGCCGACACCGCCAGCTCGGCGTGGAACGCAGCGTCGGCCTCGCGGAACCGGCTCCAGTCCGGCTCGGTCCGCATGGTCGCCACGAGGTCGTCGAGTCGACGCAGCGACGGCGCCTCCGGTGCAGCGGCAGCCCGCGCCGCCAGCCCGGCTTCGAGCGTCGCGCGCTGGTCGATGAGCGCGTGCACGTGGACGGCGTCCTCGCGGTAGGCGGCAATCTCGGGCACGGTGCCCACCGCGGGCGCATCCGCGATGAACGTGCCGCCCGTGTTGCCCTGCCGGCGGACGACGACGCCCTCGTCGCTCAACGCCCGATACGCGCGCCGCACCGACATCTCACTGACCCCGAACGCTCGAGCCGCTTCCTCGGGTGCCGGGAGCCGTTGGCCGGGCACCAGCATCCCGAGCTCCAGCGCCAGCGAGATGCGTGCGCGGACGGTGTCGACGGCGGTCGTGCGGCGGATCGCTCCGAGCGAGGGCGAACCCAGATCCATGGCACCCTCGTCTCGTCGCCGATCGACTCCGCGACCCTGGTTCAGCCGGCCGTCGGTTGGTCGGCGGTCGCCTCGCTCACCGCGCCGTCCGGCTCGGCGTCCAGGGGGAACCGCTTCCCCAACACGATACCGATCAGCATGGCGACCACGGGGATGAGGGCGAGCACGACACTCACGGTGACGCTTCCGCCGGTGACGAGTGTGAAGTTCGACAGCACGAGCCACAGCGCGAACGCGAGTCCGACCACCGCGAGGATCGGGAACACCCGCGCACCCCACGTGCGACCGGGGACCAGCTCGGGTCGGCGCGCGAAGAACACGAGGACGGCGATCGAGGTCGTCAGCATGAGCAGCACCATCCCGACGGTCGCCACCCCGGCCATGGATCCGAAGACCCCGACGAGCGGGTCGAGGCCGGCGAGGGCGAGCCCGGCGAGGACGATGGCCGCCGTCACCGTCTGCACGATCGAGGAGGTCGACGGGGAGTGGTGTGCGGGGTGACGCCGGCCGAGGCGGGTGGGCAGCACCGACTTCTGCGCCAGCGTGAACTGATAGCGCGCGATGACGTTGTGGAAGGACAGCACGCACGCGAACAGGCTCGTGATGAGCAGCACCTGGACGACGTCGCGCATGATCGGGCCGAGGTAGGTCGTCGTCGTGTCGAGCAGGAGGTTGCCCTCGCCGGCGAGCGTCTGCTGGGCGACAGCGACGGCGTTCCCTGCGCCGACGCCCGTCACGAGCGCCCAGCAGGAGATGGCGTAGAACACGCCGATGATGACGACGGCCAGGTATGTGGCTCGCGGGATGGTGCGTTCCGGGTTGCGCGCCTCGTCCCGGAAGACCGCGGTCGCCTCGAACCCGATGAAGCCGGTGAGGGCGAAGAGCACGGCGACGCCGATCCCACCGGTGAAGATGTTGGCGGGGTCGAAGGTCTCGACCGCGATGCCGTCCGCGCCGCCGGTCGCGAAGATGACGACGTCGAGCACGACGACCACGAGGATCTCGAGCGTCAGCGCGATGCCCAGCACCTTCGCGCTCAGGTCGATGTGCCGGTAGCCGAGCACGGCCACGATCGCCATCGTCGCGAAGGAGTACAGCCACCAGGGCAGGCTCGGGCCGCCGAAGTACGTGACGAGGTCGTCGAGCGCCCACCCCATGTAGCCGTACACGCCCACTTGGATCGCGGTGTAGGCCACGAGTGCGGTGAAGGCGGAACCCAGACCGAGGCGCGAGCCGAGTCCGGCCGTCACATAGGAGAAGAACGCGCCGGCTTCGCGGACGAACGGCGTCATGGTGACGAAGCCGACGGAGAAGACGAGGAGGATCACGGCGGCGAGGGCGAAGCCGATCGGGGCTCCGGCGCCGTTCCCGGTGCCGATCGCGATGGGGACGTTGCCGCCGATCACGGTGAGTGGTGCGGCGGCGGCGATCACCATGAAGACGATGGAGCCGGTACCGAGCTGGCCGTCGAGGCGCTGACGCGGCTCGGCGATGGGGTTCACGGTCATGAGGTCACTTTCCAGGAGAGTCGGGGGACTCGGAGGGGGAGGGGAGGAAGGACGGGATCCTTCAATACAGCTCGGCGCGGCGGTCGGCGAGGTAGGGGTTCTCCTGCCTGGCGCGCTTGGTGGCCTCGGGATCGATCGTGGCGATCATGAGACCGACGGCGTCCCCGTCGAGCGCGTCGAGGACCACGCCGTCCGGGCCGACGATGCTGCTGCGGCCGACGTAGGTGAGGTCCCCTTCGGAGCCGACGCGGTTGACGTAGACGAGGTGGACCTGGTTCTCCCAGGCGCGCACCGGGATGAGCCGCTCGGCGATGTGCGCGTAGGGCTCCATCTGCGCGGTGGGGACGATCACGACGTCGGCGCCGTCGAGGGCCGCGGCGCGGACGGTCTCGGGGAACTCGACGTCGTAACAGATGAGGACGGCGACGCGGACGCCGCCCAGGTCGACGGTCGGTGCGAGAGTGTCGCCGGCCACGAAGAGCTGTCGGTCGAGCTCGCCGAACAGGTGCGTCTTGCGGTACCGGAGCAGCTCCGTCCCGTCGGGACCGACGAGGACGAGGGCGTTCGCGACGGCTCCGCCGGGGAGCGGTTCGGGGAGTCCGGCGAGGATCGCGATCCCGGTCTCGCCGGCGATGGCGGCGACCCGGTCGACCAGCTCCGGGGTGGCGAGCGGGGCGAGGCGGTCTCCGAGGTTGTAGCCGGTGATGAACATCTCGGGGGTGACGAGCAGATCCGCGCCGCGATCCGACGCCTGTCTGGCGGCGTCGGCGACGAGCGCGAGGTTCGCCTCGACGTCTCCAGGGACGCCGTGGTGCTGCAGTCCGGCGATGGTCAGGGTCATGGCGGTGGAGCTCCTCGGTGGGCGTGCGTCGATGCACTCAGTAAACAGCTCAAACTGAGCTGTTTGATGTCCATCATGTTTCGATCCGGTTTCGCCCGCAAGAGGGGCGGGACATACTGGTGGCGTGCGTGCCCTTCCTGTCGACGTCCCGATCGTGCTCGGCCCCTTCGGAGGCCTGTCCTCCGTCGAACTCACCGCGACGGTGAGCGAGCTGGGCGGCCTCGGCTCCTTCGGTCTGTACGGCTACGACGTCGAGCGCATCGAGCGGACGGTCACGGCCCTCCGCGAGCGGACCGCGGCGCCCTTCGCCCTGAACCTGTGGCTGCCGCGTGGCGACGAGTCGTCGCCCGACGACTCCGAGGCGTCCTTCGCAGGAGCGGTCGAGGCGCTCCGACCCGTGTTCGACGAGTTGTCCCTCGAGCTGCCGGTGCGCCCGGCCCGGTACGTGCCGCCGTTCGACGAGCAGATCGAGGCGGTCCTGGAGGCGCGGCCCGCCGTGGTCAGCTTCGTCTTCGGGGTTCCGCCGCGGCCGGTGGTCGACGCGGCGCACGACCGGGGCATCGTCGTGGTCGGGACGGCGACCACGGTGGCCGAGGGACTCGCCCTGCAGGAGGGCGGGGTCGACGTGGTCGTCGGCACGGGCATGGAGGCCGGCGGCCACCGCGTCTCGTTCCTGCGAGCAGCCGAGGACTCCCTCGTCGGCCTGGTCGCCCTGATCCCGCAGCTCGTCGACGCTTTGGACGTTCCGGTGATCGCCGCCGGCGGCATCGCCGACCGACGTGGTGTCGCCGCCGCACGGGCACTCGGTGCCGCCGGCGTGCAGGTCGGGACCGCCTTCCTCCGCACGAGCGTCTCCGCGGCGACGGCCGAGCATCGCGCGGCCATCGTCTCGACGCCCGCCGACGGTACCGTCCTCACGCGCGCAATGAGTGGCAGGCTCGGCCGGGGTGTCCCGAACCGGGTCTTGCGCGAGATCGAGGCATCGGGGGTCGTCGCCCCGTTCCCGGTCCAGAACTGGCTGACCGGGCGGTTCCGCACCGTCGCCTCCGAGCGGGGCGTCGCGGACCTCCAGGGCTTCTGGGCAGGGCAGGCGTCACTGCTGACCCGCGATCGGGCCGATGCCGAGTCCGTCTTCGCGGAACTCGCCGCGGGCCTGTCGGTCCCACCCAGGGCGCCCTGACCCCGGTCCGCGTCGCCCGCAGGACCGCGTAAGCTGGAGGGGACTTCCTGCAAGAGATGAGACGTTCACCGTGCCCAGCATTCCGTTCGACGGCGCCAAGCACGATCGGTACTGGATGGTCCCGATCCTGCGTGCGGTGATCGCGCTCGCCACGGCGGGGGTCGTCACCTTCACGCAGGGCCACTCCTCGCAGTTCGGCCTCGTGGTCTTCGGGGTCTTCACGCTGCTGTCCGGCGCGATCGTCGGCGCCTTCGCCTTCCCGAACTTCTCCGACACCGTGACGCGCGCGTTCTTCCTCGGCCAGGGCGTCATCGGCGTCGTGACCGGCGTCTTCTCGCTGCTCGTGAGCGGCGGCGGGCTGAGCATCTTCCTCTACGTCGTCACCCTGTGGGCGGCCCTCACTGGATTCCTCGAGCTGTACAGCGGGATCCGCTGGCGCGGACGCCTCGCCGCGGCGAAGGACTGGACCGCGGTCGGTGCCTTCACGGTGCTGCTCGCCATCGCGACGCTCCTCGTCCCGCCCGGACTCGAGCAGCGATTCGCCGCCCCGGGAGGTGTCGAGGGTGTCCTCCGTGCGGACATCGTCGTCGTCGGCCTCGTCGGAGCATACGCCGCGATCATCGGCGTCTACCTCGTCATCGGCGGACTGTCGCTGCGGTGGGCGGGCAAGCGCCCGGTCACCGGCGCAGCCACCGACGACACCACCGGCACGGCTGGAGCCGCATCATGAGCAAGCCCAACCGCGACGACGTCCTGCGGCCGATCGAGCTCCTCGTGCTCTCGGGCGTCATGGGGGTCTTCACCGGCGTCGTCGTCCTGATGTCGACCCGCGAGATCGTCCTGTCGCTCATCGGCCTGGGCATCGCGTTCATCGCCTCGCTCGTCGTCCTCGCGATGCTGGCGCTCGCCGTGAAGCCCGACTTCCAGGAGAAGCTCGACCTCGACGAGCAGGACGGCGACGACAAGCGTCCGCCGCGCCCCTCCGGCCACTGACCGTCTCGTCCCTCCGGCCCTGGGCGCTCCCTCCGGTCCTTCGGCGTCTTGCCGGGTCCCGCGCGTTCCCTCCGGTCCCTGAGCGTTCCTTCCGGTCCCTGAGCTTGTCGAAGGGCGCACGCCGACAGGCTCGGTGACCGGTCTCCCGTTCCCCGAGCCTGTCGATGGGCGACCTACGGCAGGTAGTCCACCAGGTCGTCGGAGAGCCCGAGGTACGTCGCCGGGGTGAGCTCGAGCAGGCGCTGCTTCGCGGCGTCGCCGATGTCGAGCTTGGAGACGAACTCGACGAGCTCCGCCTGCCCGAGACGCTTGCCGCGCGTGAGCTCCTTGAGGAGCGCGTAGGGGTCCTCGATGCTCGAGCGACCGGCGGTCACCTCGGCGCGGATGACCGTCTGGATGGCCTCCGCGAGCACCTCCCAGTTGTGGTCGAGGTCCGCGGCGAGCACGTCCTCCGCGAGGTCGATCTGTCCGAGGCCGCCGAGGATGTTGTCGAGGGCGAGCAGCGAGTGGCCGAACCCGACACCGATGTTGCGCTGGGCGCTCGAGTCGGTGAGGTCGCGCTGGAGTCGCGAGGTGACGAGGGTGGCGGCGAGGGAGTCGAGGATCGCGCTCGACAGCTCCAGGTTGGCCTCGGCGTTCTCGAAGCGGATCGGGTTGACCTTGTGCGGCATGGTCGACGAGCCGGTGGCGCCGGCGACCGGGATCTGCCGGAAGTAGCCGATGGAGATGTACGTCCACATGTCCGTGGCGAGGTTGTGCAGCACGCGGTTGGCGTGGGAGATCTTGCCGTAGAGCTCCGCCTGCCAGTCGTGCGACTCGATCTGCGTCGTCAGCGGGTTCCAGTCGAGGCCGAGTCCTTCGACGAACTCGCGCGAGATGGCGGGCCAGTCCGCATCGGGATCGGCGACGACATGGGCGGCGAAGGTGCCGGTCGCGCCGGAGAACTTGCCGAGGTACTCGTTCGCCTCGATCTGGAGGGCGATGCGCTCGAGTCGGTAGACGGTGACGGCGAGCTCGCGGCCCATCGTGGTGGGCGTCGCCGGCTGGCCGTGCGTGTGGGCGAGCATCGGGACGGCCCGGAAGTCGACGGCCTTGGTGCGCAGGGAGTCGAGGACGAGTCGCAGCTTCGGCAGCCAGATGGCGCGGACGGCCTGCGACACGGTGAGCGCGTAGGAGAGGTTGTTGATGTCCTCGCTCGTGCAGGCGATGTGGGTGAGTTCGGCGATGCGGTCGAGACCGAGCTCGGACAGGCGGTGGCGCACGAGGTATTCGACGGCCTTCACATCGTGACGCGTGACGGCCTCCTTCTCGGCGAGCCAGTCGATGTCGGCCTGGCCGAAGTCGAGGTAGAGCGCGCGGAGCTGCTCGATCTCCGCCGGGGTGAGCGGGGAGGAGCCGAACATGGAGTGCTCGGTGAGGTAGACGAGCCACTCGACCTCGACCTGCACGCGGGCGCGGTTCAGGCCGGCCTCCGAGAGGTACTCTCCGAGCGCCGTCACGGCGGGGCGGTAGCGACCGTCGAGCGGGCTGAGCGGCTGGGCGGGGAATTCGGTCATGGGGTGGCTCCCTGGGTCAGTGCTGGTTCGAGCTGGTGGAAGAGGGATCTGCAGGCATGGTCGATCATGCCGAGGACGGTCTCGAACATCTGGGCGTCCGAGTAATAGGGGTCGGGTACGTCGCGGGTCCCGGAGGTGCTGTCGAAGCTCAGGAGCAGGTGCACCTTGGAGCGGTCGGCGTCGTTGCCCGCCCAGGCCCGCAGGATGCGTTCGTGACTGCGGTCGAGGGCGACGACGAGGTCGTAGCTGTCGAAGCGGTCGGGGTCGAACTGCTTGGCCCGGTGGGCGGTGGCGTCGTGGCCGTGCGCTCGCAGCGCGGTGACCGTGCGGTGGTCGGCGTGCTCGCCGACGTGCCAGTCGCCGGTGCCGGCGGAGGAGACCTCCACGACCCGCTCCAGCCCGGCGGCCGCGACGAGGTCGGTGAAGACGCTCTCGGCCATCGGGGATCGACAGATGTTGCCCGCGCAGACGAAGCACACGCGGAACGGGGTCGTGCCGGGGTCGGCCTCCCCGAGGGTGTTCATGCGTCTATTCTGGCCGACCGCGCCCGAGCCGTCGAACCGTTCTCAGCTGACTCCGCTCCACAGCTCCACTCCGGTCAGCTTCCTCCACATCAGCACGGTGTGCCGTCGTGACCGCTCCGCCGGTTGGGCAGAGTCGAGCGTGATGCCGGCGGTGGGCGGGCGGAGGGCGAGGGGACATGGCGTTGGAGTACGACCCGTTGGCGATGGGCTTCCCGTCGCAGTCGACGGCAGAGGAGGTTGCCTCGATACTCGAGGGGCGCGCTCGATGTCTCGAGGACGTCCTGCTCGAACTGGAGCCGGAGATCCTCAGGTTCGCGCAAGCGCGCAGCGGTCTCGAGTGGGTCGGTCCAGCAGCCGTGCAGTTCTCCTGGTCCGCGGACGAACTGACCGCAGTGCTTCGTCAATCGGCCTCTGCACTCGATGAGGGACTCCGAAGCGCTCGTGGGGCGGCATCGTCGATCGCCGACGGGAGTGGAAGATGAGCGACGACCTCACCATCCGAGGAGGAGGCGTCGTAGCCGTCGCCACTGAGGATCACCTGCTCCTCGGCGCGTTGCTCCTCGAACTCGGCGAGGCCTGCGCGAGCTGGGCCGACCGCGTGGAATCGGTGTCGACCGACGACGTGTCCCTGGTGCCCGTCGGCCCGACGATCGTTCCCCAAGCCGATGCGGGGGCGGGAAGCGGGGCGGCTGCGAAGGCCGCCACCAGCTTGCGGCGTGCGAGCGACGACGCGAGCCGGTTGGGCGGGCATCTCATCGTCGGGGCGGAGCAATACGGAGAGCTCGAGCGGATGGTCCAATCGTTGTTCACGTTCACCGGGGGCGCCGCGGGATGGGTCCTGGGAGCCTCCCCATTGATCCCGCTCGGTGTCCTCGCCGCCGTTGGAGAGGTGACGCTCATCAGGACCGTGTTCCGCGGAGTGTTGGGGTTGCTGTCCTCGGACCTGCAGGACGGCTTCGATGAGGTCTCGGCGAAGACTGCGCGTGAGCTGATGTCGTCACCCGCGTTCGTCGCCCTCGTGCGCGGAGTCGTATCGGGTTCCGACGAGTTCATGATCAGCGCGTTCGGTCTGCCGGCGATGCTCGACGCGAACCGTCTGAGCGAGGAGGGCATCACCGGGGTGGCGTTCGCGGCCGCGGTCGCACTGCGCGGAGTCGACCGTGCCGGCCTCCTCACTCCCGCGGCGCCGGTCCGCACGGTCGAGGTGAAGGCCCAGGGCGCTCCGGCGCCCCTGAAACCTCCGACCCGGTACGAGGACCTCGTCGAGCGGATGCCGCACGGGGGAGCGGGCTCCCCGCAGATCAGGATCGAGCGGTACGAGGACGCCTCCGGCGCCGACCAGTGGATCGTCTGGTCGGGTGGAACCATCGAGACCGGGTTCCCTGAGACGTCGACCGAGCCCTTCGACAACCGCAGCAATGTCAACGCGGTCGCAGGTCTGGAGGCGGAGAGCGCCGAAGCGACCCTCCAAGCCATGCGACTCGCGGGTATCCCGGACGGCGCCTCCGTGCTCCACGTCGGGTACTCCCAGGGCGGCATCATCGCGTCCCGCATCGCTGCCAGCGGTACCTACGACTCCTCGGTCGTCACCTTCGGATCGCCGGTCGAATCGGTCGACTTCGCGGACGACCTCCCGCGCACCCATGTCGAACACACCGAGGACGTCATCCCCGCGCTCTCCGGTGAACGACGCGACTCACTCAACGGGGGTACTGTCGTCCAGCGTTCGTTGTACGACGGAGGACCACCGCCGGCCGGTGACGATCCCCTTCCGGCTCACAATCTCGACCGTTACCGGGAGACGGCGCGCCTCATCGACAAGTCCTCGGAGGAGCGGCTCACGCCAGCGATCGACCCCCTCGCCGGGCTCACCGGCACCGGGGAGGTCTGGCAGTACCGGGCCGACAAGGTCCTCCCGTGACCGGGTGGTGGAGCTGAGTGTCAGTCCTTCGTCTTCGGGCGGATGACGATGCCGAGCAGCCAGTTCACGATCGAGATGACGATCGCCCCCAGGACGCCCCACCAGAAGCCGTCGACGGTCAGGCCGAACCCGAACCAGCCGCTGATGCCCGCGGTGATGAGGAGGAGGAGTCCGTTGATGAGGAGCCCGATCAGACCGAGCGTGAGGATGTAGAGGGGGAACGCGAGCACCTTGATGACCGAACCGATGATGGTGTTCACGACCGCGAAGATGAGCGCGACCAGCGCGAAGGTCAGGATCGTCTCCAGCGTGCCGCCAGGCGCGTACGGCGTCACGTTCACACCGGCGACGATGAGGGTCGTGACCCAGATGGCGAAGCCGTTGACGATCAGGTTCAGCAGAAAACGTCCCATGAGGGCAATCCTCCCACCCTTGCCACAGCGGGCAAAGGGCCGATTCGGACCGGCGCACTGCATTCCGACGCAGGTATCCTTCGCGGCCTAGACTCGTCGAGTGAGTGACAACCTGCCAACCACCGCCCAGCCGGCCGCTCAGCCGGGCCGGAGCCCGGTCCGTCTCCGTCCGGAGATCGCAGATCTGCCGCCCTACCGTCAGGGCAAGCCGGCCGCACCCGACGCGTTCAAGCTCTCCAGCAACGAGGTCCCGTTCCCGCCGCTCGACGCCGTCCTCTCGGCCATCACCGACACGGCTGCCAACTCCCACCGCTACCCCGACGGCGCCGCACTCGCGTTGCGAACGGCGCTCGCCGAAGCCAACGGAGTCACGCCGGAACGCATCCACATCGGGGCGGGCTCGGTCGCACTCCTCAGCCAGTTCATCACCGCGACCGCCGGTCCGGGAGACGAGGTCGTCTTCGCCTGGCGCTCCTTCGAGGCCTACCCGGGTCTCGTGACCGTCGCCGGCGCGACGTCCGTGCGCGTCCCGAACCGGCCCGACGGCTCCCACGACCTCGAGGCGATGGCCACAGCCGTCACCGACCGCACCCGCGTCGTCATCGTCTGCACGCCGAACAACCCCACGGGCCCGGTGGTCGAGCGCGCCGCCTTCCTCGCCTTCCTCCGCTCCGTGCCGTCCGACGTGCTCGTCCTCCTCGACGAGGCCTACCGCGAGTTCGTCACGGACGACGACGCCATCAACGGCATCCCGCTCCTCGACGAGCACCCGAACCTCGTCGTGCTCCGCACCTTCTCGAAGGCCTACGGACTCGCCGGCCTCCGCGTCGGCTGGGCCATCGGCCACGAGCTCGTCCTCGACGGCGCCCGCAACGCGGCCATCCCGCTCTCCAGCACCGCGCCGGCGCAGCAGGCGGCCATCGCCGGACTCGAGAACGCCGAGGACATCCGAGCCCGCGTCGCGGTCATCACCGCCCGACGCGATGACCTCGCCGCCGCACTCCGCGAGCAGGGCTGGTTCATCCCCGCGGCACAGGGCAACTTCGTCTGGTTCGGCCTCGGCGAGCAGACGGCCGCGGCGAACGAGACCTTCCTCGCGCACGGCATCGTCGGCCGTGCCTTCCCCGGCGACGGCGTCCGCATCTCGATCGGTGAAGCCGAGTCGATCGAACCGCTCCTCGCCGCCGCTGCAGAGATCCTCGCCGGACTGCCGGCCGACCACCCGACACGAGAGGGAGTGCGCTCACGATGAGCCGTTCCGGAGACGACCCCACCGTGCCCAGCGTCCAGTTCATCGACGCGGCCGGCACCTTCGCGCCGAACGAACACGCGGAGCGCTATCAGCCGTTCCTCGATCGCCTGACCGAGACCGACCTGCAGCAGTTCTACCGCGACATGGCGAACGTCCGCGCCTTCGACATCGAGGCGACGAACCTGCAGCGCCAGGGCCAGATGGCGCTGTGGCCGCCGAGTCACGGGCAGGAGGCGGCGCAGGTCGGTTCGGCCCGTGCGGCGCGGGCCCAGGACCACATCTTCCCCTCCTACCGCGAACACGTCGTCGCGATGATCCGCGGCGTCGACCCCATCGACATCGTCCGCCTCATGCGCGGCAACACGCACGGCGGCTGGGACCCGGCAGATCCGTCGAACGGCAACATGCACCTGTACACCCTCGTGCTCGCCGCCCAGACCCTGCACGCGACCGGCTACGCGATGGGCCTGAACTTCGACAAGGCCGTCGGCACCGGCGACCCCGACCGCGACACGGCCGTGCTCGTCTACTTCGGCGACGGCTCGAGCTCCGAGGGTGACGCGAACGAGGCGTACATCTACGCCGCCAGCTACCAGACGCCGCAGGTGTTCTTCCTCCAGAACAACCAGTGGGCCATCTCCGTCCCCGTCTCCCGTCAGGCCCGCGAGCCGCTGTATCAGCGCGCGGCCGGCTTCGGCCTCGACAGCGTCCGCATCGACGGCAACGACGTGCTCGCGAGCTACGCGACGGCGGCGAAGCACCTCGACGACGCCCGCGCCGGCCACGGCCCGAGCCTCATCGAGGCGATGACCTACCGCGTCGGCGCCCACACCACGAGCGACGACCCGACCAAGTACCGCACCGACGACGAACTCCAGTCCTGGATCGCCCGCGACCCGATCGTCCGGTTCAAGACGTACCTCCAGGGTCTCGGCGCTTCCGACGCGTTCTTCGCCGAGGTCGACGAGGAGGCTGCTGCGCTCGCGGAGGACACCCGCGTCCGCACGCTCGCCCTCGAAGCGCCCGGCCGAGAGCTCATCTTCGACGGCGTCTACTCCGAACCGCACCCGCTCATGGTCGAGCAACAGGCCTGGCTCGAACGCTACGAGGCCTCGCTCGAAGGAGGCAACGCATGACGACGACCACCATGCCGATGGCCAAGGCGCTGAACGCAGGCCTCCGGAAGGCGATGACCGAGGACGACAAGGTCCTGCTGATGGGCGAGGACATCGGCCCACTCGGCGGCGTCTTCCGCGTCACCGAGGGCTTGCACGCCGAGTTCGGCGGCGACCGCGTCCTCGACACCCCGCTCGCGGAGTCCGGCATCGTCGGCACCGCGATCGGCCTCGCCATGCGCGGCTACCGTCCAGTGTGCGAGATCCAGTTCGACGGCTTCGTGTTCCCGGCCTTCAACCAGATCACGACGCAGCTCGCGAAGCTCACCAACCGGCACGAGGGCAAGCTGCAGATGCCCGTCGTCATCCGGATCCCCTACGGCGGACACATCGGCGCGGTCGAGCACCACCAGGAGAGCCCCGAGGCGTACTTCGCCCACACGGCCGGCCTGCGCGTGGTCAGCCCGTCGACCCCGAACGACGCCTACTGGATGATCCAGGAGGCCATCGCCTCGAACGACCCGGTCGTCTTCCTCGAGCCGAAGAGCCGCTATTGGCCGAAGGGCGAGGTCGACCTCGACGGCTCGGCCGCGCCACTGCACGGTAGCCGCATCGTCCGCACCGGCACGGAGGTCACCCTCGCCGGACACGGCGCGATCGTGAGCGTCATGCTGCAGGCGGCTGAACTGGCCGCCACGGAGGGCACGAGCGTCGAGGTCGTCGACATGCGCTCGTTGTCGCCCATCGACTACGACCCGCTCGTCGAATCCGTCCGCCGGACCGGCCGCCTCGTCTACGTGCAGGAGGCGCCCGGTTTCACGAGCGTCGGCTCGGAGATCGCGGCGACCGTCACGGAGCGCGCCTTCTACTCGCTCGAGGCACCCGTTCTTCGGGTGTCCGGGTTCGACACCCCGTTCCCGCCGGCGAAGCTCGAAGGCGTCTACCTCCCGGATGCCGACCGCATCCTCGAGGCCGTCGATCGCTCGCTGGCGTACTGAACATCGAAGGAAGACGAGGAACCACGATGAGTGATCTCCAGTTCGAACTGCCGGACGTCGGCGAAGGCCTGACCGAGGCCGAGATCGTCGCATGGAAGGTCGCGCCGGGCGACGCCGTCTCGGTCAACCAGGTGCTGGTCGAGATCGAGACCGCGAAGTCGCTCGTCGAACTCCCGTCGCCGTTCGCCGGGACCGTCGGTGCCCTGCTCGTCGAGGAGGGCCAGACCGTCGACGTCGGGACGCCCATCATCAGTGTGAGCACCGGTGGCGGGGCAGCGACGGCCGAGCCGACCGCGCCCGCACCGGCGGTCGTCGAGTCGGAGGAGGCCACGCTGGCCGCCGACACCGCGGCGAGCGTCTCTCCTGCCGAAGAGCCGCGCCCTGGCGCCGTGCTCGTCGGGTACGGCAGCGCCGGCAGCACCTCGAGCCGTCGCCGTGGCCGTGGCGCGACGCCGGTCGTCGAGCCGGCGAGCCCGGCCGTCACCCCGCAGCCGCCCGTGCGCCGCCAGCCGCCGTCGAGCATCCCCGCCGCGTCCGCGCTGCCGGTCATCGCCAAGCCGCCGATCCGGAAGCTCGCGAAGGACCTCGAGGTCGACCTCACGGCCATCGAGGGCACCGGGCTCGCGGGTGAGATCACCCGCGACGACGTCATCCGTGAGGCCAGCCAGGCGAGCGTGTTCCGCAACATCGAGACGCCGGAGTGGGCCGACGAGCGCGAGGAGCGCATCCCGGTCAAGGGCGTCCGCAAGGCCATCGCGACAGCCATGACCCGCAGCGCCTTCACCGCGCCGCACGTCTCCCTCTTCGTCGACGTCGACGCGACGCGCACGATGGAGTTCGTCAAGCGCCTGAAGAACTCGACGGACTTCGCCGGCGTCAAGGTCTCGCCGCTGCTCATCATGGCCAAGGCGATGATCTGGGCGGTCCGCCGCAACCCCACGGTCAACAGCGAGTGGACCGACCAGGAGATCATCGTCCGCCACTACGTGAACCTCGGCGTCGCCGCCGCGACACCGCGCGGACTGATCGTCCCGAACGTCAAGGAGGCGCAGG
This sequence comes from Plantibacter auratus, assembly GCF_050587365.1. NCBI lineage: Bacteria > Bacillati > Actinomycetota > Actinomycetes > Micrococcales > Microbacteriaceae > Plantibacter > Plantibacter auratus. The sequence goes on from NZ_JBOBFV010000002.1 coordinate 1,207,847, forward strand.
CGATGAGCCTGCTCGAGCTGGCGCGCGCCCTCGAGACCCTCACGCTCACGGCCCGCGACGGCAAGACGCCGCCGGCCGACCAGCAGAACGGCACGATCACGGTGACGAACATCGGTGTCTTCGGCATGGACACCGGCACCCCGATCCTCAACCCGGGCGAGGTCGGCATCGTCGCGCTCGGCACGATCAAGCAGAAGCCGTGGGTCGTCGACGGCGAGGTGCGCAGTCGGTTCGTGACGACGCTCGGCGCCTCCTTCGATCACCGCGTGGTGGACGGCGACGTCGCGAGCCGCTTCCTGGCGGACGTCGCGTCGATCATCGAGGAGCCGGCGCTGCTGCTCGACTGAGTACACCTGCTCAGGAACCTTCCAGCCGGACGATTTTGAGAATCAGTATCAATAGGCGTACCGTTGGCCTTCTCACCCCGATCGAGAAGGTTCATCAATGCGCGCTCGCACCCTGCTCCCAGCCTTGGCCATCTTCCCGGCAGCCGCCCTCGTCCTCGCGGGCTGCTCCGGCAGCGGCGCGTCGAGCGCGACCGACGACGGCAAGATCAACATCGTCGCCTCCACGAACGTGTACGGCGACATCGCTTCGAAGATCGGCGGTAAGGACGTCGAGGTGACCTCGCTCATCTCCTCGGCCGCCCAGGACCCGCACTCCTACGAGGCGAGCACGCAGGACCAGCTCTCCATCAAGAACGCCGACCTCGTCATCGAGAACGGCGGCGGCTACGACCCGTTCGTCGACACGCTCCTCGACGCAGCCAAGAACGAGTCCGTCGAGGTCGTCAACGTCGTCGACCTGTCGGGCCTCGCCCCGGACGACGACCACGCAGACGAGCAGCACACGGATGAGGCGCACGCCGAGGACGACGGCCACGACCACATCGAGGGCTTCAACGAGCACGTCTGGTACAGCTTCCCGACGATGGCGAAGCTCGCCGACGAGCTGGCCAAGGAGCTCGGCGAACTCGACAGCGCGAACGCCGCCACGTACACCGCGAACGCGAAGGCCTTCACCGAGTCCCTCGGCACGATCGAGACGGCCCAGGCCGCGATCAAGACCGCACACGACGGCGAGGGCGTCGCCATCACCGAGCCCGTCCCGCTCTACCTGCTCGAGGGCGCCGGACTCGTGAACCGGACCCCCGAGGCGTTCAGCGAGGCGATCGAGGAGGGCACCGACGTGTCACCGACCGTCCTCAAGGAGACGCTCGACCTCTTCGGCGGCGGATCGGTCGCGCTGCTTGCCTACAATGAGCAGACGAGTGGCGGCGAGACCGAACAGGTCAAGACCGCCGCGGAGAACGCAGGCGTACCGGTGCTGTCATTCACCGAGACCCTCCCGGACGGCAAGGACTACCTCTCGTGGATGACCGAGAACGTCGACGCCGTGGCGGACGCCCTGAATCGATGACCAGCGGTCCGACCGACGACTCAGGCCCCGTCGACGTCCTGGCGCTCGCCGGGGCCGAGCTCGGTTTCGGCGGACGCACGCTCTGGGACGGCCTCGACCTCTCGGTGCGCCCGGGGGAGTTCCTCGCCGTGCTCGGCCCGAACGGCTCCGGCAAGACGAGTCTGCTGCGCACCATCCTCGGGCAGCAGCAGCTCGACCGCGGGACCATCAGGGTCGCCGGAGGCCCGGTGCACCGCGGCGACCGCCGCATCGGCTACATCCCGCAGCAGAAGCTCATCCCCGCCGGCACGCCGATGCGCGGTCGCGATCTCGTCGCCCTCGGCGTCGACGGTCACCGCTTCGGTCTCCCCATCCGCACCGCGGCGACGAAGCGTCGGGTCGACGAGCTGATCGCCTCCGTCGGCGCGACCGCCTACGCCGACGGCGCGGTGGGCACCCTGTCCGGCGGTGAGCAGCAGCGGCTCCGCGTCGCCCAGGCGCTCGCAGACGACCCGATCCTCCTCCTCTGCGACGAACCGCTGCTCAGCCTCGACCTCCAGCATCAGCGCGGGGTCAGCGAACTCATCGACCGTCGTCGGCGCGAGCACGACACCGCGGTGGTCTTCGTCACCCACGACGTGAACCCGGTGCTCCCCATGGTCGACCGCATCCTGTACCTCGCGGGCGGCCGGTTCCGGGAGGGCACCCCCGACGAGGTGCTCCGCAGCGAGGTGCTGTCGGAGCTCTACGGCACGCCCGTCGACGTGCTCCGCAGCCACGGCCGGGTCGTCGTGGTCGGCATCCCCGACAGCGAGACCCACCACCATCACCACGACGATCCGCACACCGGTGCGGTGGGGGTCGGCGCATGAACACCGACGACCTCTGGGGACGCCTGTTCAACTTCCAGGACTACGGCGCACTCCTCGAACTCGTGCAGAACTCGATCATCGCCGGCGCGGTCCTGGGCATCGTCGGCGGCCTCATCGGCGTGTTCGTGATGCAGCGGGACATGGCGTTCGCGGTGCACGGGATCAGCGAGCTGTCCTTCGCCGGCGCCGCGGGTGCGCTGCTGTTCGGGGCCAACGTCGTCGTCGGGTCCCTCGCGGGCTCACTCGTCGCCGCGATCCTCATCGGCCTGCTCGGCTCCAAAGCGCGCGACCGCAACTCGATCATCGGGGTGCTCATGCCGTTCGGCCTCGGCCTCGGCATCCTGTTCCTCGCGCTCTATCCGGGCCGGAGTGCCAACAAGTTCGGGCTCCTCACCGGGCAGATCGTCTCGGTCGACGACCCGCAGCTCGGCCTGCTCATCGTCATCAGCATCGTCGTGCTGGTAGCGCTCCTCCTCCTCTGGCGGCCCCTCAGCTTCGACAGCCTCGACCCGGACGTCGCCGCAGCGCGTGGGGTGCCGAGCCGGTTCGTCTCGCTCGCCTTCATGGTGCTGCTCGGGCTCACCGTCGCGGTGTCGGTGCAGATCATCGGTGCGCTGCTCGTCCTCGCACTGCTCGTGACACCTGCGGCCGCGGCGCTCAGGGTGTCGTCGTCGCCCGTCCTCGTCCCGGTGCTGAGCATGCTCTTCGGCTTCGTCTCGGCGGTCGGCGGCATCCTGCTCGCCATCGGTGGATCGCTTCCGATCAGCCCCTACATCACGACGATCTCCTTCCTCATCTACCTCGTCTGCCGCATCGTCGGGCCGCGCACCGCGTCCGGGCGACGTGGTCGTCGGGCACCCGTCGGCGAGACGCGGCACGCCAAGGTCGCGTGATGATCGTGGACCGTGCACCGCGTCCGCGTGGAGCTGCTTCGGAGCGTCCTCCGAGCGGTTCCCGGGTACCCTTGAAGCGACAGGCAGGAGCACCCGTGGCGAAGCGCAACACCTGGCAGCGAGAAGCTGTCCGCGAGGCCCTCGGCGGCAACGACGGATTCATCAGCGCCCAGGGTCTGCACGCCGAACTCCGCGACACCGGTTCGCCGATCGGGCTCGCGACCGTGTACCGCGCCCTCTCCGACCTCGCGGTCGAGGGCGAAGCGGACTCCCTGCAGTCGCCTGAGGGCGAGAACCTCTACCGCGCCTGCACGCCGGGCACCCACCACCACCACCTCATCTGCCGCAACTGTGGTCTCACCATCGAGATCGAGGCCGACGAGGTCGAAGCCTGGGCGCGCTCGGTCGCGTCGCAGCACGGGTTCACCGAGGCGAAGCACGTCGTCGACGTCTTCGGGCTCTGCGAGAACTGCTCGGCGGCGGCCCAGCGCGCGTGAGGCCGGAGTGAGCAGGACGACCGGAACCCTCGGGGTCGACGACGACTGGACCGCGCCCGACGACGACGGCGCGGAGCACTGGGGTCGCACCGAGGGGCGTGATCCGCGGAACCTGCGGACACCGCTCCTGATCGGCGTCGCACTGCTCGTGGTGGTCGGGCTCTTCGTGCTCCGGGCGCTCATGCCGCTCGGTGAGGCGCTCACCCCGCCCACCGCGGTGCGCGACTTCGTGACCCTGACGCTCAGCGTGGTGGTGGAGTCGCTGCCGTTCGTGGTGCTCGGCATCGTGCTGTCGATCCTCGTGCAGATCTGGCTTCCCGACGGCTGGCTCGAGCGGTGGTTGCCCACGCAGCCGATCCTCCGCCGGGCCTGCATCTCGCTGCTCGGCATGTTCCTGCCGGTCTGCGAGTGCGGCAACGTCCCGCTCGCCCGCGGCCTCATCGTGCGCGGGTTCACGGTGCCGGAGTCGATCACCTTCCTGCTCGCGGCGCCGATCCTCAACCCCATCGTCATCGTCACGACGCATCAGGCCTTCGGCTGGGACGGCGGGATCCTCGTCGCCCGGCTCGTCGGCGGGTTCCTGCTCGCGAACCTCATCGGGTGGCTCTTCAGCAAGCACCCCGACCCCAGCTCGCTGCTCACGCCGACCTTCCAAGCCAGCTGCGAGGTGACCGAGCAGCACGGGCACGAGCACACGAAGGTGGAGCGCAGCCTGCAGCAGTTCGTCGCCGAGGCGCGCGCGATCATGCCGGCGCTGCTCATCGGGTCGGCCGTGGCCGGCGCCGTGCAGGTGCTCGTGCCGCGCGAGGTGCTCGTCACCCTCGGCGCGAACCCGGTCTGGTCGGTGCTCGCGATGATGACGCTCGCCGTGATCGTCTCGATCTGCTCGAACGTCGACGCCTTCTTCGTGCTGTCCTTCGGATCGACGTTCATGCCCGGCTCGATCGTCGCCTTCCTCGTCCTCGGCCCCGTCGTCGACGTCAAGATGCTCGCGCTCATGCGCACCACCTACACGACCAGGACCCTCGTGATCATCACCGCGGTCGCCGTGCTGTTCTCGGCGGCCCTCGGATTCGGAGTGAACGCCCTTGCCTGATCAGAACGCCACCCACGGACACGCGCACGCCGAGACGTCGACGGCCGGCGATCGTCGCGTCCCACTGCTCGAACGCCTCCGGCAGCGATGGTGGGGCGTGCTGCTGCTCGTCACCGCCGCCGTGTGCATCCTCTGGCTCGCGCTGACCGACCGCCTCGGCCTCTACATCCACCCGCGCTACTTCGTGTTCACCGTCATCATGGCGCTCATCGCGGTCGCGCTCGGCATCGTCAGCGTCCTCGTCCACGTGGACGTCGAGGAGGTGCCGAAGCGTCGCGGACGAACGGCGCTGCAGCTCGCCTCCGTCGTGGGCAGTCTCGCGGTGGTCGGTGCGATGGTGGTGCTCCCGCCGTCGACGCTGTCGGTCGCGACGGCCGACCAGCGCGCGGTGAACTCCGGCACGCTCGCGGGGGAGGTCCAGGGGCAGGACGCCCAGACGGTGCTGACCTCGAACCCGGACTTCAGCACCTTCGGCATCAAGGACTGGGCGACGCTGTTGCGCCAGACGACGCGTCCCGCCGACCTCGAAGGGCGCGCCTTCACCGGGGTCGGCTTCGTGATCGCCGATCCGGACGCGGCCGACGTCTTCTACGTCTCGCGGTTCGTCGTGAACTGCTGCGCCGTGGACGCCCAGCCGGTCGGTGTGCCCGTGCAGCTCGACGGCTGGGACAAACAGCTCAAGCCCGGTGACTGGGTCGAGGTCTCGGGGGCGCTCACCGCGAGCGACGCCTCGCATCTGCCATTGGTGGTCGGGACGGCGAAGGTCGACAAGGTCGAGGAGCCGGCGGATCCGTATGACTACTGATCGCCGGGATGCTGCACGAGGCCGGTCGACGCAGGCCGCCGGCGACCGGAGCGGTTTCGGCCGACTGGTCGCGATCGTGCTGATCGCGCTCGTCGTCATCGGCGGCGGAGCGGCCGTCGTGGGCTTGACCCAGGGGCCGAAGCTCGTCCGTACGGTGGTCGACCCGACCGGACTCGTGGAGTCCTGGGGCCAGCGGGTGGTCCTGGCGGTGAACCAACCGATCGCGGATCTCGGATCGGACCGGGTGCGGATCGAGCCGGCAGCAGACTTCGACGTCAGTACCGGGGCCGGCGGCATCACGCTGGTGTTCCCCGAGCCGCTCGCCTATGCGACGGACTACCGGATCACGGTCGACGGGGTCACCGCGCCGGGTGGCGGACCGGCGGCCACGCTCACGACGTCGTTCTCGACGCCGCCCGTCGAGGGGTTCTCGCTCGTGCGGAGTCCGGTCAAGGACGGCGGCTCGGCGGCGACGAAGGCGGACGACCGGATCGTGCGCCTCTCGATCGGCGGTGGTGAACCCGAGACCGCGTACGAAGCGGCGAAGATCCAGGAGTTCGCGACGATCGGCGACTCCCTGATCGTCGTGGAGCAGGAGACGAGCGGGCTCGGTCGCATCGTGGTGGTGGACACGACCGACGGCAGTACCCAGGAGGTGGCCCTCCCGATGGGCGGGATGATCACCTCCTTGCAGACCGCCCCGGCGCAGAGTCGGGTGGGGTTCCTGTTCACGGAACAGTCGTTCGGCCGCGATGGTGGCGACAACCTCACGCTGTACTCGTTCGAGCTGCGGCAGGGGAAACCCACGGAGGCCGCCCGGGTCGGCGGGATCGACGGGGCTGCGGTCCAGGCGGCGGAGTGGTCGTTCGTGCCCCGGACCTCCTCGATGCTCGTCCGCACAGTCGACAACTCGCTCGAGCTGCTCGATCCTGCTGCGACGACCGACCCGGTGCTGCTCGGCCGGGCCTCACTCATCTCGAGTTACATCCCGGGGACCACCAAGGTCGTCATCGAACAGGTCGACGGTGTGGTCGTGCTCGACCTCGCGACGGGGAAGAGCGAACCGTTCGTCCTGCCCTCGGTGGCACGCACCGAGATCCCCGGACAACTCGTCGCACTGTCCGAGTCCCTGTCGGCCAGGATCTACGCGGACTACGACCGCGCCGCCGGAACCACGGAGCAGCGGGTACTGGCGATCAAGGACGGCGCGACCGCCGAGCTCTATCGACCTGACGCGGGTGCCGTCATCTGGTCACTGTGCGCGAGCCCGAACGCGGAGTACGTCGCGGTCGTCGTCGTCCCCGACTTCGCGAAGGCCGGCTTCGACGGGTACGCCAACGCGCCGATGCCCAACGGCCCCGAGATCGAGGTCGTCGACGCCCGCACCGGCAAGGTGGTCGGGACACAGGCCGGTTTCGACCTGTCCTGGTGCGCAGGCACGGGTGTCGCGCAGTGACCCTGCGCCGACCCGTTCGCGGCCGCCTCGGCGAAAACCGCGTGATTCCGGGCGACACGCCCGGGATGCAAGCGGAATTTGCCACGATCCCGAGACACACGTAGAGTAATCACTCGTCACCCCAAAGGTGCGGGAAGCGGAAGAGCTTCTCGGCCTCAAGCGGGGACAATCCCCAGCCAAAAGCGAGAACATTTCGATGTTACCGTTTCAAGTCTCGGTTGGATGACTTCCTCCTGGTGTCACTCGTGCTCAGCATGACTCTGTTCGCAGAGCGGCTGAAACGCCGAGTTGACAACAAGCCGGGAAGATGTAAAATAGAGAAGTTGCCCTGCAGGGCGGTCGTGATGGCCAAAGGCAGGAGCATCCGATCCTTGAGAACTCAACAGCGTGCACAATGTCAAATGCCAAAAACCTCGTGCAATTGATGCCTTCCTTTTCGGTTGGTTGATGTTGTAAGAGATTCCTTTGGAAAACATTTAAACAAAACAAAGCAAGTCAGTAATGATTTGTTCTGTCAGTTTCAAACTTGCATCGTGTTCACCTATTCCGGTGGCATGGTGCGCGAAATGTGCCGGTCACTTCGGTGGTCGTGCAATTCAACATTTACGGAGAGTTTGATCCTGGCTCAGGACGAACGCTGGCGGCGTGCTTAACACATGCAAGTCGAACGATGAAGCCCAGCTTGCTGG